>JAEUUO010000010.1 GCA_016787575.1 Saprospiraceae bacterium
GTAGTAAATCATTTTCAACAGGATTGAAAGGATACTATGGAATTAACAAAGTTGTAAGAGATGTGCCTCGAAACAATCATTATTTTGGACTAGGGGTAATATTAGCAATGAATTTATAAATGGAAATACGCTACATAACAAAGCATATGACGATCAGCCTTCCCATTGGGTCAGGCCGCCGCATATGTCAAACGTTATCGGCAATTCAAATTTAAGGTATGAATATATTCTACTTGTTGCTTTCAATATGTTGTATATTACTTTCATGTAAATCAACTAGATTGAAAGGCGTAAATGAAAAGTTAAAAAGCGTAAAAGACATTGACATTTCAAATGTGACAAAACGACAAATAAAATTAATAGCTCTTAAGATTCCACTTGACACATTTATGATGCAATCAGAAAAAATGGGAAGGTGGGCTTGTGTAACATATACTGGGCCCATGTATAATGTAGATAGCAAACTAGATAGCTTAATAATTTCTATAGATTCTTCTATGGCTCAATCAACTATATCTGGACAGATATACTTGCAAGATAGTATCGATTATGAATCAAATATCGAACCATTTATTGAGGCAAATTTGAAATTTATAAATTTAACAACAAATACTACTATTTCAGCATTAACTGACTTCGATGGAAATTATTCAGCTCAATTGTCAAGTGGCAAATACGAAATTATTGTTTCATTTCCAAGATGTAATACATTACATTTATATGGATTAAAAGTAAGTTCATTTGAATCGATAAAGTTTTATGCAACCCTTGGTTTTGGAAATTCTAGTACATTCATAAATACAAAAAACTTAATGATTGGCAAACAGTAAAAACATTAATGTAAAGGAAATGACGATAACAAAGTGCACACGGCACGTAAAATAAATAATTTAACTTTAATGCGGTAAATCTAAAGACCAGCAAAGCGTGTGCACTTAACCGCTAGCTCCAATTTTTTTTTAAAAAAAAAGTGTTATGAAAAATACGATTATTTTACTGATTACAATTATATTCTTTCAATGTTCAAAAGATAATGATACATTATTGCAACCAATAAATTGTATTAGCACTGCAGACTTACCTTTAGGAGGACTTCCAATATGTGATAATGCAGGCACTATGATGTATTTATGCGAAGTCTATTCTGTTGGAAATTATACTCTAGATCCATCAAGTAAAAAGTATATGCCCTTGTTCTGCAAAGAAATTGGCAGTAATTTCATCTACCAAAACAATATTGGAGAAGAGATCATCTTCACATTAAAACATAAGGAGAATAAAAAATATGCAATTACTTATAATACATTTCAAAAATGTCAATTAGACAGTATGAAAACAATAGGTTACTGCATAATTAGCGATCAAGTGAGTTATAATCTTAAGGCCGAGTCTATAGGTTTAGAGTTGATGATAAATTTAAAAACTGTTCCAGATATTAATTTAACCAAAATAGGCTATGTTGGAGATATTCTTGAAATTCTCAGAAAAAAAGAGCCTAGCAGTTATTTTGTAGACTTTAGTTCTGTGGTTACGCAGCGTTCCTTAAGCTTTTCAAATAAATTCAATCAAGAGTTTTATGCAAACATAGAAATATTAGGCACAAACTATAATAATGTCGTAAGTAATGATGTTTCGCAATATTCCACACCAATTTATAAATACTATTATAATAATGAAATTGGACTTTTAGCTTTTAGAGATACTTCAGGAATTACTTGGAAACTTATTAAATAAACTGGCGCTAACACGAGCTTGACACAATGATGCCCTGAAAAATTACATTTGTTTCATGCTTGCGGTCAGGCGGCACTGTGTCAGGCCTAATCCGTTATAGGCCATTTAAAATAAAAACATGTCAACTACAAAATTGATTTTCCTAACAGTTACTCTAACCATCTTTATAGGATGTAGTTCCAATGATGATAAACCATGCAATCACTTATTCAAAATTATCTCTGGAATTGAATGTAGTTGGATTAACAATAATCCCAATTCGAAATACTTTAACCAAACTGTTGGTAAAGTCATCGAAATTAAATCTTGGAAAATTCCCCAAATTAAAAATAACTGTGACTCAATATTACTGCATTCCGGTGTAAAATTATACAATTCTAGTTCTGATACAATAAAGTGCATGGTTTTGCAGTCAATACAACATCAAAAACGAATTTATTTAACAGTTAATCTGATTTCAAAAGACTCAATTTTACTTCCTGAAACTATTTTTAATTGTTCACAAATAAGTGAAATTATTTTTTTAAACTAATAATACGGTCTATAACAAGGCATAGACTCTACACCGCATGGCATCCTAAATCATTCTTTTTTAATTTTTTCCGATAATGAAAACTTATTTCTTAGTTTTGATTGCTAATAGATTGGCGGTGCAGCATGTAAACCAAAATCGTTAGCACCAATCTATAAGGTACAAATGATAAAACGACAATCAACTATATCTGCAATATTTCTCTTGTTGATGATTCCCTTTTCGTCCTGTAGAGGACAAGTAAACACATACCCTACCAACAACAGACCAATCAAGGGCAGACAGCCAAAAATTATTAGGAATAATTTCTTACCCGAACTAGCGGAAGAATATAAGTTTGTACAATGCGGCTTGCAGGATACGAAGGGAAATATGTGGTTCGGTACAGCTGGAAATGGCATCTATGTCTATGACGGAGACTCCTTTGTAAATTTCACTCATAAATCCTTTATTAACTTTTCCCTCAAAGAAGATTTGAACCACAATGATATTCTTTGTTGCATGGAAGATATAAATGGCAATATCTGGTTTGGAACAAGAAGGGGATTAATACGGTACAGCCCAACCAAGGACAAACCAAAAGCCAAAGACTTTACTCTTATTTTAATTCCAGCAAATACGATTAACAATTCTTCTCGCACCCGCTTAGCTTATACTCTTCAGCCTGGAGATAATTTTGTTTGGAGCATTATGCAAGACAAGTCGGGAAAAATCTGGTTCGGGACAGGAAGAGGAATTTATATACACAACCCTTCCATAGACACTGATCGTGTTGGGCCGCTTTTCAAACGCTTTTCAGACAACGAGAGCCTTATCAACAATCAGCATCTGCAATTAGTAAATATAACGAGTATGTTAGAGGACAGAGACGGGAATATATGGTTCGTGTCGCCCTATTGGACAGCTAACAAAGGCGAAGGCATTATACGTTATGATGGAAAGTCGCTGAATAACTTTACTCCTGACAGTACCTATTCCTTCCGGTCAATTATCAAAAGAAAGAATGGAGACTTGTTGTTTCTAAGCCCATTTAATGGTGTTTATTTATATGATGGAAAAACATTTTCCAATCTCACCGAAAACATTGTAATTAAAAACGACACTCTTATTTCCATAATAGAGGATAAAAACGGAAACCTGTGGTTCGGCCATATCAGCGACAATATCAAAAATGGTGGAGATGGTGGACTATGGCGATATGATGGTAAATCCATAAAATTATTTACAACTAAGGATGGACTGCATCACAACCATGTTATGTGTATGATAATCGACAAGGAAGGAAACATTTGGTTCGGGACAAGGAATACCGGCTTATGTCGTTATGACGGACAAACATTTACTAACTACTCAGACTTATGAGACAAAAATCAGGTACTAATAGTTTATTTGCGACTATGACGGGTGACCTTGGTAAATCAGCAGTTAAGCATCTATTAAACTTAAGTAAAGGTAGACAGGTCAGTGCTCCGAAATCGCCACAGCGCAAATACGCAGACCATTAGTGGCGACTCAACGAATAGAAACTAAATGTTTAAGACTGCATTTAAATATTCGATTTGCATACTTGTCTGTAGGTGTTTAATATGCGGCTTAATGGGAAGTATATTTACAGGAGAAATCTTCATGTTTTGGTACTTTTTAATGATGTCCCTTATTAATTTGGCCTTATTTGAGATTCCGTTTTATTTTATACTAATTTATTTACTAATAAAACTTAGTAGTATAGATTCTTATTATCGGAGCTTGTTGGTGCTTATTAACTTGATAATATTCATTTCCGTGATCTCAATAGTTAATTACTATTTATTTGAAGGTTTTCAAATTTGGCCAAATTCGTACTCCAAATTTCAAGAATTATTATGGCATAATTACTATAATGGTTTTGTTTATATCGCCATGATCTTAACTTATATCCCATTTATCATCTATAAGTTCCTCATCCCAAATAAGCTTAGGTAGATAAAGATGATTTGTAAACCGCTACTTACATGGGATAGACACTACACCGCCGGAGTCCAGATTCATTCGCTTTTAATTTTTAAGGCAATGTAAAACTTATTTCTTAAATTTGGCAGCTAATAATTGGCGGTGCAGTGTCTATGCCAAATCCGTTGGCAGCAATTAACAATTACAAACAAGTATCTGCAAAACACAAAATAATGAAACCAAAAAAAGACAGCCCAGGAGTTTATCCGCCACCACCACTTTTCTATGTTGTAATTTTCTTCTTTTCTATTCTATTGCAACACTACATTTCAATTTCAAATGATTTTTTTGAAGGCTATGTAAGCCACTATCTTGCTCCTATTCTTATTGGACTTGGAGCTCTGTCGATTCTACCAGCACTAATAACTTTTTTTAAATCAAAAAATACACTTGTAACAATTCTACCCGCAAAATCACTTCAGACAAAAGGTATTTATTCGATTTCACGCAATCCTATGTATTTAGGCCTGCTTTTTTTATATTCAGGAATTGGCTTAATTAAAGGGAACTGGTGGACATTTATTTTAATTCCTCTCGTAATATTTGTAATTAATCAACTGGTTATAATAAAAGAAGAAAATTATCTTGAACGTGCTTTTGGAAAAGAGTTTTTAGATTACAAATGCAATGTGAGAAGATGGATTTGATCGAATACTCCCTTTTAGCAAAGTAATACAGCCTCTAACTGGGGCCATGCACCAGAGGGGGTTCCACGCTTCGCAGACACATTTGTGTAAGGTTAAATTTCAGCCCTCCAAACAAAATTTAGTGATAAAATTACCCGCCATCGCAAATCCCCAAAACCTAGTACGCAAATCCAGAGACATTGTAATTAATTTAGATTCATTCAATAAAACCCAATGAAAGCTTTAATTTATTCGATTTTTATTCTATTCCTAATTTTTTCTCTGACAGAATCATTAAAAGCCCAAACGATAATTGATTTAGAACCTGGTTTTTACATTATGGAATTGATTCATTACAATCAACAAATTACCAAATTAATATTTGCAAAAGCAAACTAATTTTCATACTTATAAAACCGTTAATTATAAGATCATCAAATCTTTATTTACACATGAAAAGGCTTTAATCTAATTGCCCGCACCATTATTAACATTGACTATTTTCTCAAAAACAAACAGACAATAATTTACCATGAATAAAAATATTCTCATTACCAACTCTACTTTGCTTTTTTGCATTGCAACCATTGCTACCATGACTCTTCACGAGGGAGGACATTTTATGGCGGCTTTATTAGTCCATGCAAAAAATGCTTCACTTCATCATAATTATGCTTCATATACTCTAGAAGAACTTCCTCTACAAGCTCAATTAATAACTGTGGCAGGAGGCCTTTTTCTGAGTTTACTGTTAGGAATTTTTTTTCACATCCTTTGCACTCTCTATTCAAAAAGAAACTTACTATTTCTTTTCTTGCTTTACATGAGTGCATTTGGGTACATCGCTTTTGGTGGTTACTTGATGATTGCTCCCTTATTCTCCAATGGCGACACTGGTTTTATTTGTAACGCTTTGAATTTCCCAATTTGGCTTACCATTTTGGTTGCAGTGGGAGGCGTTGCCTTTATGTTTTACACAATGAAAAAATTGAGCTGCTATTTTGTTGAAATGGCAACACCGGATATAATAATTGACAATCAGGAGCGAAGAGCATTTTTCAACACTTTGATTAAATTCCCTTTATATTTTGGTATTGTTATAACTACGTTACTCAATTTACCTGTAACAGCATTTATAAGCTTAGTTTATCCTTTGTGTAGTCCACTCAATTTGCTTTGGTCTTATGGATATTGCTTAGATGCTGAATATTCTGGTCCAAAAATAAACAAAACACTAAATCATCTTTGTAAAATTTCACCAGTCATTATCATTGCATTTGTTATAACAATTATTTACAATCGGCTTTTAGTATATGGGGTTCATTGGTAATAGTAACGAACTTCTAATAAGGAATAGTAAGGACTTCACATATGACTGGTTCGTGAACGGAGTTGGACAAAGCTTTAACATTATAATTTAACGAACTAATAAAAAGAAGTTCATTGATAGCCAAACAAAAAGTTGAGCTTTCATTAAGCATTGTATACAAACCAACAGGAGTGCTTTTAATCCATTCTTTTTCTGCCTCGTTATTCCTTTCTTCGTTAGCGGTAATATAACAAAGACAATAGCTACATGAGACTAATTTTACCAATCATTGTTGTTTCTCAATTTTTTTGCACTTCACTGTGGTTTGCGGGCAACTCAATTATATCTGACATAGCCAAAGACCTGAATCTTGACAATCACTTTTTAGCACATCTTACAAGTGCAATCCAATTTGGATTTATCTTAGGTACTTTGGTCTTTGCCTTATTCACAATTTCAGATCGCTTTTCACCGTCCAAAGTTTTTTTCTTTAGCTCGATACTCGCAGGACTTTTCAATCTTGGAATTAGCGTTAATAATATAGACTCATCAGAAATACTTTTGTTCAGATTTTTAACAGGTTTTTTTCTTGCTGGAATTTATCCCGTTGGCATGAAAATAGCTTCTGACTATTATCAAAAGGGCCTAGGAAAGTCGTTAGGCTTTTTAGTTGGCGCCCTGGTTATTGGGACAGCATTCCCCCATCTTATAAAAAATCTTATTTCTACCTTTCCTTGGAAATATGTTTTGTATTCTACTACAATTCTTTCTATTATAGGCGGTCTTTGTGTTTTATTATTTGTACCGAACGGGCCTTATCGTAAATCTGGACAAAAAATAGAACTGACAGCTTTTATGAGAGGTTTCAAAAAGCGAGACTTCCGTTCTGTCGCATTTGGATATTTCGGACACATGTGGGAGCTATATACCTTTTGGGCGTTTGTACCAATAATACTGTCTGCATATAATAAACATTCCTCTGTAACACATCTTGATGTTTCCATGTTATCTTTTTTCGTAATTGCTTCCGGCGGATTAGCTTGCGCCTTTAGCGGTTGGTTGTCTCAATATTTTGGGACTAAAAAAGTAGCTACCTTGTCGTTGCTTATATCCTGTTCATGCTGCATCCTCTCTCCCCTTTTTCTATTTTCTGATTCACCTTTTTTATTTATTACTTTTTTATTCGTTTGGGGTATTTCAGTCATTGCTGACTCTCCCTTATTTTCAACTTTGGTGGCACAAAATGCACCTGAAGAGTCTAGAGGCACCTCTCTAACTATTGTAAACTGCATTGGGTTTTCCATCACAATTGTAAGTATTCAACTTATTAACTTGGCTTCTGACAAAATAACCGGGCAATATGTTTATATGCTCCTTTCAATTGGACCTATACTTGGACTTGTTGCCTTGTTGCGAAACAAAATAACTACCACTAGCAGCATCTATTAGTAACTGGCGGGAAAGTGCGTAATAAACATGATTTCATTAAGTTCACATTTGTGGTTATAGACAGTCGAGTGTTTCAAAATGCCAACTACTTGTAGCTGCCAAACCTTACCTGAAACTCCATTTTAAATTGTTACCGATTTAAGGGAGGAGATCAGATTATAGAAATTGCTCTTAAAAAGCTCAAACCTATAAGCTAATTAGTATCATATGATAGATTAAACTTGTTGTCCCAATTAGCATGTCATAACCATGGCACACCAAAGACTATTTCAGCGTTCATATGATCTTAATGTGTAATTGCCAATTTTAAATTAAAGCTTTTAGTTGAGGAATTAAGTTTAAGTTCGTAAATGCCAACATTAAGATGTTGCAAATTCAAATTTGCAGGTAATGAATGCATTATAAGCTGATCCACTTTTTTTCCTTCCACATTGAAAATTGAAACGTTAAAAATTTCTTGAAGTGATTTGCCTTTGTGATCTATTATAATTTGACCTTGTGAAGGATTAGGGAACACACTGATATTTTCTTCCCCGTTATTCGATTCATTTGTTTTGGTCAAACAATCCATGGCCGCTTCCAATACTTCATCTCTTCCTTCGCGAATTCCTTTAATAGTAGGCGTCACAAGGGTATCGTAACGGATACCAACTCGTTGTGTTTTGCCTCCATCAGGATAATAAACAGCAAGTCCTGTAAATGATAAGGTAATGCCGCCCGGCAATGCAAACGAGGTGATGTTTCCGTCTGCACCTGCAGTTGTACTGCCTATGGTATTCACCTTTGTATTTGTCATGCTTTGTAAATGCATGGTGGTGAATTCTGCATGACTTTGTGTGATCTCATTGACCAGCACATAGACTTTTCCTTTGTATGCTTCCGGGTTTCCATTGTTTGCAAAATTTTCATACACCTCATTATAATAATCCCCAGGAAAAAAACCTACAGGAGTATGAAATTTTACGAATGGGACACTTTGTGAATACATGGCTTGACCAATTGCATATAATGTACCATTGGGATAATTACGAATATCAAAGATTATTGCAGGTGTATTCTTTAGTTGCTCATACATGGGTGTTACATCCTGTTGCAATAATTTACCCATATTGACATAGCCATATCCACAATTGGTTATTCCGTATGTTGGCCCACACCAAGAACATTTATAAATTGAATCGCTAAAAGTCCCTGCCGATATGTTTATATCTGAAAATACATCCTTTACATTGCCCTTAGCATCCTCTACTGTAAAAACCGCACTAGGGACACCATAAGTGGTCATCATATCTAACAAAGCATTGCGGTCAGCCGCAGACTCATTGGAAGCAGAAAAATACTTACGGTATTCAATGCGCAATGAATCAAAATCCATACCGTTGATCTTAAGTATGATATCACCCACATTTAAACCGGGTACGTCCCCAAATATTTTGTAGATGATCGCTTTATTTTCAGTTCGTTTCAGATAAAGCGGTTGCGTAAGATTTGTATTAAACTTCCAGTGGTTGTACAATAAATTGGATCTCACATATGCCGCATGAGAATCGTTAAGTCTAGTCGCAAATAATGAATGTGCAAGATGATAACTCAATGCACTCGTGCATGTGTCAAACGCAGTTATCAAATCCATCAAAGACTGATCCCAATGAATGGTCATATCATGTTTGTATGGAAAGTAATAATTGACAAGGTTCCACAACCTAAAAAGCATCAATCGCCGATAGGCTTTATTGGGTAATGCCTGTGTTAGATTTGCATTGCTCTCATTGGTCATCCTTATATAGTTTAGACCAATGTTGGGATCAATAAAAACCCACGCATTGGTGTCGGCTACAAAGTGATCTTTTATATAATTGAGATGGTTGATATTTGACGAATTGAGCATTGGATCCTTAATCCATTCAAAATCAACATTCAAACCAGTCTCAGGAACAGATGGAGTTGTCGTCGGGCGCATTATACCAGCAGCTGAAATTATGCTTGCGATCCCATCATTAAATTGTTCGAGTGTAGCAGCAAATTCAAGCTGATTGATGTTTGCCAACAAAACACTGTCCCAGTTGACCCGTTTAGCCTTGACTTCAGTATGATGCAATTTTATAAATCCCCAGATCTTTCCGGTAAGCGCAAGCCTTCCTTCAGGGGTGAATGTAAATTGTGAATTAGCCGGTAGACTAACCAACATGCACAAACCCATGGTTACATTGCATGCCCATTTGTTTACTTTTGTCTTCATGTTGAATGCGTTTTGTCACTTGAAGATACGAGAGAATACTCAAAAGGCAGAAATAAAAATTCTAGCCAACAAGAATGGCTTTAGGCAAAGGCGTGGCCAGTGCTTTGTATATCAGTTTTGCGCTAGATTCAAGCGCGGTACTTCGATTGAACTTTTGTGCTAAAAATAGGAAACCATGTAAAGCCGCAAAAAGTTAGTTTTAATTTTATGCATGCAAATTGGGAAATTTATTATTTTAGATGTCTGAAAGAGATTTTTTATGGAAACAAAAGCCCTTCGTGTAAGCTTATATATTGGAGCACTTTTCAATTTCTTTGCCGCAGTTATATTGGCATTTGCCACAACTTTAGGCAAAGTGTTTGAATTGCCTGATCCAGGTTCGATGTTTTATAACTACCTGCTCTCCTTTATTGTCGCCACTTTCGGTGTGGTTTACGTTTGGCTAGCCTTGCAAAAAGTAATTAACCGTCCACTACTTACCTTATCAGCCATCGGCAAGTTTGGTATATTTCTTATATCGTTGTTCTGTTGGACAAATGACACGATCAGCTTTCGGGCTTTTTCGGTATCAGTTGGTGACCTTATTTTTAGCTGCATATTTTTCTGGTGGCTCTTTTCAGCAAAAGAGTAGTTTCATTTTGACAGTATTTCGTGTCAGTTAATACATGCTGTACTGACTGACAGCAACCTACATAGCGACATACCTATTCAAAGTGCATTGAACATTAAACACATTCAATGAAAACCAGCCGCTAACATCAAATTGCCAAAATGCAAACTTTACGATAATTCCAGGCACCGGACCAGCAGTAAAAAAGGTCAAACTAGGCCAAACATACCCAGTTGTTTTTCATAATATTCTTTACCTTGCAGTCAATGTTCATAAAATGAAAAAAATTCTCATCCTTTTGTTGATTATTGCTTCTTGTTCGTTACGCACAATTTCAGCACAAAACGAAAACACTGCTGATTCATTAAAAAATGAATTAAAAGCTTACAAACAGGATACTGTTGCAGCAAATATTTTATTAAAACTCTCCACCTATTATTTGGACACCAACCTTGACACAGCCTTCTACTATGCAAATCAAAGTCTGCTATTATCAGAACAGATAGCGTATAAAAAAGGAATTGGCAGTGCTTATCAAAGCCTTGGTTGGATAACTCATCAAAAAGGAGATTATTTAGCAGCTATTGAATTAAATAAAAAAGGTTTAGAGATAAAAGAAGCAAAGGGTGACAAAAAAGGAATGGCTGGAATTTATAACAATTTAGGAAATGATTATAAAAGACTGGGCAATTATCCTGAAGCCTTGAAATGTTATTTCACTTCATTAAAAATAAATGAAGAATTAGGAGCTAAAAAAAACATCGCTCAAAACCTAAACAATATTGGAAATATCTATAGTTCTCAGGGCAATTATCCGGATGCATTGAAGAATTTTTTAGCATGCCTAAAAGTAATGGAAGAAATCAAAAATAAAAAAGGCATCGCCGCATCTTACAACAACATCGGAATTATATATGACAACCAGAACAATTATCCTGAAGCATTGAAGAATTATTATACTTCTTTAAAAGTAGCTGAAGAATCAGACGACAAACGAACAATTGCCGCTAATTACGAAAATATTGCTATAATAAATATGAAACAAGGCAATTATGTCGATGCATTGAAGAATAATTATATTGCCATAAAAATAGCAGAAGAATTAGGAAATAAAAAAAGCATTGCCACTGGATATAATAATATCGGAAAAATATATACCAAGCAGAATAAATTTTTAGAAGCAGCTGAATATCTGAATAAAGGTTTATCGCTTTCAAAAAATCTTAAAAGCATGGAAGAGATTAAATTCAGCTATAATAATCTTGCTGAATTGGATAGTGCAAAAGGTAATTTTAAAGGAGCATTAGAGTATTATAAACTTTTTATTGCTGCGCGCGATAGTTTAATTAATATAGATAACACAAAAAAGACTGTTGCAATGCAAATGAATTATGATTTCGAAAAGAAGCAGGATTCAATCAAAGCAGAACAGCTTATAAAAGATGCAATAGCTCAAAAAGAAATTCAGAAACAAAAATTAGTACGAAACGGATTCGTCGGAGGGTTTGCAGTGATGATGCTGTTTGCAATAGTTTTCTTTACTCAACGAAATAGAATTTCAAAAGCAAGAAAACGAAGTGATGAATTACTATTAAACATTTTACCGGAAGAAGTTGCTGACGAATTAAAAGAAAAAGGCAGTGCTGATGCAAAACACTTTGATGAAGTAACTGTGATGTTTACCGACTTCAAAGGATTCACTCAGATTTCAGAAAAACTTTCTCCTGCGGAATTGGTAAATGAAATACACGAGTGTTTTAAAGCATTTGATCATATCATAGCAAAACACAACATCGAAAAAATAAAAACCATTGGCGATGCATACATGTGCGCTGGGGGTTTGCCGGTATCCAATAAAACACATGCTGACGATGTTGTTAAAGCAGCTCTGGAAATTCAAAAATTTATGGCCGATCATTTGCAACAAAGAAAAAATGAAGGCAAGGAAATTTTTGAAATACGTATTGGCATTCACACCGGACCTGTGGTTGCAGGAATCGTTGGTGTAAAAAAATTCGCTTACGACATCTGGGGGGATACGGTTAATATTGCTTCCCGAATGGAGTCAAGTGGCGAGGTCGGAAAAGTGAACATTAGTGGAAGAACCTTTGAATTGGTGAAGGATAAATTCAATTGCATTCACAGAGGAAAAATTCAAGCAAAGAATAAAGGGGAGATCGATATGTATTTTGTTTCTTAATAATATTAATATGAATCTAATAAAACCAATTTGCATTCTGTTGACCACTCTGACTTGCATCCAACTTTACGCTCAAGTGGAAGGGCAAGCACTCATTGACAGCCTGCTCATCCAATTGCCTAATCAAAAGGAAGATACCAATAAGGTAATGTTATTCATGAAACTATCAGGATATAATGCGACAATCTCTCCTGATGAAGGAATTAAATACGGACAGCAGGGATTAGAGTTAGCTACAAAACTAAATTGGAAAAAAGGCATAGCTATGGCATATAGCCAGCTTGGGCTTAACTACCACAGCAAAACCGATTACCCTAATGCAAATGATAATAATTTTAAATCCTTGAAAATATATGAAGAGTTAGGAGATAAAAAATTTATTGTCGCCGCCAACTGCAATATTGGAAGGGTATACTCTATGATGGCAGATTATAATAAAGCATTGGAATATTTTTCTAAAGCATTAAAAATGGCTGAAGAGATTGGACATAAGGAATTCGAGGGGAACATTCTTCTCAACCTGGGCTACATCCATAAAATTAAAGGAGAACCAACAAAGGCTTTGGAGAATTATATGATAGGTTTAAAGTTATATGAAGATTTGCAGAATAAAACTTTAATGGCTATGGCAACCGGCAATATTGGAGCTATCTATAGTGAGCAGCGAAAATATATAATGGCTCTTGAGTATAAACAAAAAGCATTAAACCTGGCCACGGAGTTAGGGGATAAATACGGAATGCTAATTAACTTATGCGGTATTGGAACAACCTATCTGGATATTGTCAATGACACATTATCAAATGATGATGCAATACACAAAGATTACAGATCTAATTCATCGTTGTCAATCCCGAAAGGGAAAACAGCGTTAATATCATCGGCTATTGATTATACGCTGCGGGCATTGACTCTATGCAAAGAAATCAATGACCTTGAAAATATGAGCACCTGTTATTTGAAATTGTTGTCGGCCTATCAGCTCCTGGGGAATTATAAAAAGGCATTGGAATGCCATATTAATTATCAGACAATTCGGGATTCAATTTTTTCATCTGAAAATGAAAAAAAGATTATAGAGCAGGGTGTGCAATATGAGTATGAGAAAAAGGAAGCAGTAACGAAGGCGGTATCTGAAAAGGAGATACAAAAGCAAAAGTTGATGCGTAATGGATTTATGGGAGGATTTGCTGTCGTCTTATTATTTGCAGGAGTATTCTTTAGTCAGCGTAATAAGATAAAAGTCGGCAAGAAGCAGAGTGATGAATTGTTGCTCAATATTCTGCCTGCAGAAGTTGCTCAGGAATTAAAAACTAAAGGAAGTGCCGATGCAAAACAATTTGATGATGTAACAGTCATGTTTACTGACTTTAAAGGCTTTACTCAGATTTCAGAAAAACTTTCACCAACAGAATTAGTGACAGAGATTGATACATGCTTTAAGACATTTGACCATATTATGGGTAAATACCACATCGAAAAAATAAAAACCATTGGCGATGCATACATGTGCGCAGGGGGTTTGCCTGTATCCAATAATACGCATGCTGAGGATGTCATTTACGCAGCACTCGAAATTCAAAAATTTATGGCCGATCATTTGCAGCAAAGAAAAAATGAAGGCAAGGAAATTTTTGAAATACGTATTGGCATTCACACAGGTCCTGTGGTTGCAGGAATCGTTGGTGTAAAAAAATTCGCTTACGACATCTGGGGGGATACGGTTAATATTGCTTCCCGAATGGAGTCAAGTGGCGAGGTCGGAAAAGTGAACATTAGTGGAAGAACCTTTGAATTGGTGAAAGATAAATTTACATGTTTGCATCGTGGCAAAATTCAGGCTAAGAACAAGGGCGAAATTGATATGTATTTCGTAGAAGTTGAAACCAAAAATGTGTAATACACCATACAAAATTCGATTAAAAGAAATAATAAATAGAAATAATTAAGTAGCTAATTTTCAGATTGGATCATGGAGGATCGAAATAATTATAGCATACATTTGATCAGGCTAAATCGAAACTAATTTTTTTAATTTTGACCGACAGGAAATAAAAATTAGATGCAATTATTAGACGACTTCAACAAGCTGACCTGTATGTACACAATTCTTCTAATTTACTTAAATCCTCTTTCATATAAAATTGCGATAATAATAATCAGCTTAAATTATTCATTTAACCTATTTAGCCAATACAACTTAAATCCGGATAATGTTAATCTTATTAAGTCTAATGAACTAAAAGAATTCCTAAACAAACCGGCATTAAATTCCAAGTTAATTGGATTGGGTGAGGCAACTCATGGGACAAAGGAGTTTAGTGAAATCAAATCAGATATAGTAAAAATACTTGTAACTCATTATAACTATAAATATTTTATACTCGAAGCAGGATACACAGATTGTATTAAAATAAATGAATTTATTCAAAATAAAAGTGACGACTCCTTAAACTTATTTAAAGGTTTACCATGGCCTTGGGCAACTACCGAGTTTTACGATATATTAGTTTGGATGCGAAATTATAATTTATACCAAAAAGAACCAATAAACTTCTTTGGTTCAGATGTTGGAAATAAAGGCTCAATCAAATTTTACAAGAATCAATTTTCTGACACACTATCCAAATCATTCGTAAACAACTTAATTGACATTTACGCCGATACACTTAAATCAACAAAATATAAAATTGCCTTACTTAACACAATTAGAAAATCAATGCCAAAATTAGATAACTTTATTGATTCAATAAAAATGACAAATATTTTTGAAACTTTACAATCACTTTTGCTGAAAGGTGGAGCACGTTATAAATTCAGAGAAAATACATTTGCTAATCTGACGATTAAAATAATTGATCACTATTCTCCAAATTCTAAATTTATTATCTGGGCGCATAATTCACACATTTCGAAATACAGCAATTCTCGCAAAAGCGTCGGTTACTTTTTAACAAAACACTATTCAGAAAAATACACTAATTTTTTATTTGAATTTAAAAAAGGAACGTTTCGGGCTGTTGATACTGATTCAAATCGATATGAAAATAAAATATTCAAATTTACAAATTTTTATATTAGCCCAGACTTGAATAAATTTGGGTCACAAATAATGCCCGATTCATTAAATTATATCATCATTAATATTAAATCACCACTAAATAGAAATCTGACCCCAAGAACTTTTTACATTCATTCAATTGGCGCTGTCTATAGTTTGGATTTGGCTAAAAGGAAACCAGCTTTATATAAAGAAAAGATATATAAAAACAGAACCTGTGACTATCTAATCATAGTAAACCAAACAACTGCCTCGAATAATTTTTATCAGTTTTATTAAAGTCATTATTCATAGATAATTAATTAAATAATTTCACAACATCATAGAGAATAATTACTAATTGGGGTAACACTGGACACACAGCATGCAGATATAAAATAGTATTTCATCCATGTCACATGGATTATTTTATTTCAAGCTTGGCAGAAAATATTTAAATTAACTTTTATATGGTAACCGTAAAAAGTAGCTCGGTGGCAATAAGGAAAAGTTATTGGGTATTACAATTAGGAAGTTTAATTAAAAAATTGGCCTTTGTAATATCATAGAAGGGACCATTAAAATACATATAGAAAATTGCGGCATGGCGATTATTTAGCATCATCTGAAGACTTACAATCATTAGTTGTACTAATGAAAAATAATTACGGAAACAATGGAAATAGCTCAAGATATATTTAAGAACTTAATTGAAGTTAAAGCACTTTAAGTAGCAACTGGATATGTAATTCGGCTCATTATTAGAAAAGAAACTATTTAATGGAGAATTATTTATAAAAGCAAACATGGGATAGTTAAATCCAATTGCACTTCAATGCAAGATACTACATGCTGATATGTTATTTTTCAATAAATTTATATATCGTAAATGTTACATTTTATCAAATTTTCTTTTGCACATTTTTCGATTTGTATTTATACCTATGCTAAGTCTACGACTAGCGAATTCTTATTTTTAAATTTTACTCCTGATTGCTAATAATTGGCAAAGCCCCGCAAGGGTGCAATCTTAATAGATAATGAAATTTTCGTGTATTGAGCCACCTAGCGGTGACATATACATTATATATTGGATTGATTTTTAAATAAAATGACTCTTGTTTTGAAAATGTCCGCCGGGTGCAGTATTTCGAACCTCAAAAATCAACCTAACAACAAACAACATCAACTATCAACTAATATCATATATTTACATGGCAAACCCTTTTTTATATATTCTAAAATAAATACACACATGTCATTACGAATCAACGAAACCGCACCTGACTTTACAGCAGAAACCACCCAGGGAAGAATTCAATTTCATGAATGGCTGGGTGATAGTTGGGGAATTTTATTTTCACATCCAAAAGATTTTACCCCGGTATGTACAACAGAATTGGGCTACATGGCTAAACTCGGACCAGAATTTGCAAAACGAAATTGCAAGGTTATCGGCTTAAGTGTAGATCCTGTTGAAAGTCATTTAAAATGGGAAAAAGACATTGAAGAAACACAAGGATGCGCTGTTAATTATCCTATGATCGGGGATCCAAACCTTGCCATTGCAAAATTATTTGACATGCTGCCAGCAGAAGAAACCGGAACATCGGAAGGAAGAACTGCTGCAACCAATCAAACCGTACGCTCGGTATTTATTGTAGGCCCGGACAAGAAAATCAAACTGATGCTCACCTACCCTATGACCACCGGTCGCAATTTTGATGAAATTTTACGGGTCATTGATTCCATGCAATTAACCAGCAAACACAAAGTCGCAACCCCTGTAAATTGGAAAGATGGGGATGACGTAATCATCGTTACATCTGTATCTGATGAAGAAGCCAAAGAAAAATTTCCTGAAGGATGGAAAACAGTGAAACCCTATCTCCGTATTGTTCCTCAACCAGGTAAATAATCCATATCCGGTAAAAACGAATCAAGCCTTAAAAAAAGAAGATGATTTGCCTCAGAGGGGGGATGAAAAATTAACAAGTTTCAATTGGAACAAGCCTAATCCACTATGCCTAATACGTACACCCAGTTATATGTACATGTAATTTTTGCTGTCAAAGCTCGGAGACTTCTTATTTCAAATCTATGGAAGGACAATCTTTATAAATACATTACAGGAATAATCACCAATAAAAATCAGAAATTGATGATTATTAACGGCATGCCAGACCATTTGCATTTACTGATTGGATTAAAACCGGATTGTGCTCTTTCTGATTTGGTAAGGGACGTTAAAGCCAACTCATCAAAATGGATCAATGAGAATAAATTTGTTCAAAGCAAATTTGAATGGCAATCAGGTTTTGGTGCTTTTTCAGTAAGTAAATCTGGATTAAATGCTGTAGCTAATTACATTGCAAACCAGGAAGTGCACCATCAAGAAGTGAGCTTTAGAAAAGAATTTATTAGGCTTCTGACTGAATATGAAATAAATTTTAAGGAAGAATATTTATTGGAAGATTTTGGTGTCGCTCCTACGGAGCTTTGAATTATTCCTATTGTGTTTGCTCCTAATATATAGCCCCGCTGGGGCTATATAAATAATACATTAATAAACCAAACTTCAATGGACCGATTTAATTTTAGAATTATCACTAGCCCAACTGGGGCTAATGTAATAATATAATAATAAATCAAACTCCAGAGGAGCGTCACCTCACTAAATCAAATCGATCTAGATTCATCACTTTAGACCATGCTGCTACAAAATCATTTACGAACTTCTCTTTAGCATCATCGCATGCATAAACTTCTGCAAGTGCACGCAATTCAGAATTAGAACCAAAGATCAGATCAACGCTGCTGGCTTTCCATTTTAATTGTCCATTGCTACGATCAGTACCGATAAATATTTTCTTTGATGCATCCATTGATTTCCAGCTTGTATTCAGGTCCAGTAAGTTTACAAAGAAATCGTTACTTAACGTTTCAGGATTTTTGGTAAACACTCCCAATTCTGATCGATCGTAATTGGCATTTAAAACGCGCATTCCTCCAATCAATACAGTCATTTCAGGGGCACTCAAACCCAGCAATTGAGCCCGATCAATCAACATTTCTTCAGCAGATTCCCGATATGCTTCCTTGGTATAATTTCTAAAACCATCTGCCAATGGTTCAAGCACTGCAAATGAATCCACATCTGTATGTTCCTGGCTTGCATCTGAACGCCCTGGAGTAAAAGGCACTTTAATTTTCAGGTTGGCATTGTGAGCTGCCTTTTCAATTGCAGCGCAACCAGCCAGAACAATTAAATCGGCTAATGAAATTTTTTGACCATGGGTCTGAGTCTCGTTAAACTCTTTTTGAATACGTTCTAATGCGGTCAATACTTTTGACAATTGTTCCGGTTGATTGACTTCCCAATTTTTTTGTGGAGCAAGACGTATCCTGGCTCCGTTGGCACCACCCCTTTTGTCCGAACCTCTAAAAGTAGAAGCGGATGCCCATGCTGTTACTACCATTTCGGAAATTGAAAGTCCGGATGCCAGAATCTTAGCTTTCAAAACCTCAATATCCTGTTGTTCAACGAGTTTATAATTTGCTTGCGGAATCGGATCCTGCCAAATAAGTGTTTCTTTAGGGACTTCAGGCCCCAGATATCGTGCAATCGGACCCATATCCCGGTGCGTCAATTTAAACCAGGCACGTGCAAATGCATCTGCAAATGCATCAGGATTTTCATGAAACCGCCTTGAAATTTTCTCATAAGCAGGGTCCATTCGAAGCGCAAGATCCGTGGTCAACATGGTTGGAGCATGGCGTTTGGATGGATCGTGTGCATCTGGCACAGAATCGGCTCCCATACCGTGTTTTGGTTTCCATTGATGGGCACCAGCCGGACTTTTAGTCAATTCCCACTCGTAACCAAACAGGTTCCAGAAAAAGTTATTGCTCCACTTTGTAGGTGTTGTGGTCCATGCACCCTCAAGTCCGGATGTTATTGTATCTCCGGCATTTCCTGTACCAAACGTATTTTTCCAACCAAGCCCTTGCTCTTCTATAGAAGCTGCCGCCGGTTCTGGCCCAACGTATTTGGATGGATCTGCTGCGCCGTGAGTTTTTCCAAAAGTATGACCTCCTGCAATCAAGGCAACGGTTTCTTCATCGTTCATTGCCATCCTGGCAAAGGTTTCGCGAATATCGCGAGCAGCTGCAATAGGATCCGGATTTCCATTTGGACCTTCTGGATTAACATAAATCAATCCCATTTGAACAGCAGCCAGGGGCCTCTCTAATTCACGGTCACCGGAATACCTTTTGTCATCCAACCATTTGCTTTCAGAACCCCAGTATATATCTTGTTCTGGTTCCCATACATCTTCTCTCCCACCTCCAAAACCAAAAGTTTTAAATCCCATAGATTCCAAAGCACAATTGCCGGCTAGTATCATCAGGTCTGCCCAAGAAATTTTCTTACCATATTTTTGTTTAATTGGCCAAAGCAAGAGTCGTGCTTTATCCAAATTTGTATTGTCCGGCCAACTGTTGAGAGGTGCAAATCGCTGTGTACCGGAACCAGCTCCTCCACGACCATCGGATATTCTATAAGTCCCAGCACTGTGCCAGGCCATTCGTATAAAAAATGGCCCGTAATGCCCGTAATCTGCCGGCCACCAGGCTTGAGATTTCGTCATCAACTCATACAAATCCTTTTTCAATGCATTTAAATCCAAAGTTTTAAATGCCTCTGCATAATTAAATGCCTCGCCCATTGGATTTGACTCCACTCCATTTTGACGCAAGATGTTTAATTTCAGTTGATTTGGCCACCAATCGCGGTTATTGGTTCCATTGCCTGCAGTTTGTTTGTTAGCTGCACCTGTAAAAGGGCATTTTTTTTCTTCGCTCATTATAAATTTCGTTTTAATTAGATTAAATATTTTTCAAATTGATTGTTCTTAAATTGAAACGTTAACCAATTTTATAATTGGGTTCCCAACAAATCCACGTTTGCCTGTTGTATGTATCCAGAAACCCAATAAATTAAAACGCTCATTGATCAAGATAGTTTGAAAGCTCCATACATTTATTATCAGTATGCCCTAAGATATTTATCATTAATTTTTAGGATGTGAGTGTGAGGGTTTAAACTGTATGGTTGTTGGACTGATAGACTGTTAGTCTGTTAGGCTGTTAGACTGTTAGACTGTTAGGCTGTTAAACTGTTATGCTAATTTTCAACAGGCATTCAGCCTTCTACTACTCTTTTCCTCTTCTCCTCTTCTCCTCTTCTCCTCTTTTCCTCTTTTCCTCTTCTCGCCACCTTTAAACCGTTTCATACGTTTACTGTTTGATTTAACAACAGCTTAATTAATTTCACTGATTCCGGCAAAAAAAACTGATTTCGAAAATATAAAATGCCATTTTCTAATCAACGAACAGCTTATTTTCAGGCATTGGTGAATCGCATTAAAGCATTTTTGTGATTTGTTTTCATAGATTTTTGACAAATTGGATGATGATGAACGCGTTAAGAAAGAGCCCCATTTGTTGCCTTTGAAAAATCTTAAATTAAAAGCATATTTGCTTAGTGAGCTATATTTAAGTTTACAGATAACGAATTATTCATTTAAATTAATAGAGTACCAAATCTAATCTATGAAAAGTCTTGTTTCGATCGCCCTGATATTCATTGCTTTATTGGTCATTAAGCATTATTATTTCCCTGCAGCAAAAGACGACAAAAGCGGTCCCGCAGCCAATGCAGTTGCTCCCGGGGCAAAACCTAATGCTCCAAGTGCATCGGTAAGTATTTATGTTATTAAACCAGAAACACTCGACAATAATTTATTTGCCAGTGGAACCATTCTTGCTAATGAAACAGTCGAACTAAAACCAGAAATTTCAGGAAAAGTTACTGAGCTAAACATCAAGGAAGGTGCTCCTGTAAGTAAAGGAAGCTTGCTGGTAAAAATAAACGACGCAGACTTACGAGCCCAATTAAATAAATTGAATGCATCCATCCGTTTGGCAGAAGAAAAACTGAATCGATCCAAACAACTATTAGAAATCAATGGATTGAGTCGGGAAGAATTTGATTCAGCTGCAAATGAACTGCTTTCTTTAAAAGCGGATGCAGAAGTATTAAAAGTTCAAATCAGTCGAACTAAAATAACCGCACCTTTTGACGGAATCCTGGGATTTCGAAGCATCAGTGTAGGGAGCTATATTACGCCACAACAGGTTGTATGCAGCATACAACAACTCAATCCGGTAAAAATTGAATTTTCAATTCCGGAACGATATGCCGGATTGATTAAAATTGGAAATGCCATTCTCTTTAACACCGAAGGATCCAATAATAAATACCAGGGAAGTGTATATGCATTTGACCCCATGATTGATGTTTCAACACGAGCACTCCGCATTCGAGCCAAGGCATTGAATCCCGGAAATAAATTACTACCCGGATCATTTGCAAAAATTGAATTGGTACTCAATCAAAACAATCAAGCATTGATGGTTCCCACACAGTCCATCATCCCCATACTAAAAGGACAACAGGTTTTTGTATGTCGAAACAATAAAGCAGAAGCCGTTGCTGTAGAAACGGGATTGCGCAATGAAACAAAAGTTGAAATTCTTTCTGGCCTTCAAGCCGGTGATAGTTTAATTGTAACAGGAATTATGGGTTTGCGTCCAGGTTCTGATTTAAGAATCATTAAATAACACAATGTGAGTTTATCAACTACCAGCATCAATCGGCCCGTACTAACCATCGTAATGAATTTATTAATCATTCTGTTTGGGGTGATTGGTTTTAAATATTTGGGGGTTCGGGAATATCCCAGCATCGATCCACCTGTTATTACCGTTCGCACCAATTACTCAGGTGCAAATGCAGATATCATTGAAAGTCAAATTACAGAACCACTTGAAAAAGGATTGAATGGTATTGCCGGAATTAAATCCATTTCTTCCAGCAGCAATCAGGGATCCAGTGTGATCACTGTGGAATTTGACATCAGCATCAACATGGAAGCTGCAGCTAATGATGTGCGTGACAAGGTTTCGCAATCGGTTAGACAGCTTCCCCTGGATATTGATGCTTTGCCTTCTGTTACAAAATCAGATGCTAATGCGGATGCAATCATATCAATGACTCTGCAAAGTAAAAATCTGAGTCATTTGGAAGTCAGCGATTACGCAGAAAATGTGATTGCTGAACGACTTCAAACCATTCCCGGTGTCAGTACCATTCAGATCTGGGGGCAGAAAAAATATGCCATGAGGATCTGGCTGGATCCTACAAAACTTTCAGCCGCAGGTCTAACACCATTAGACATCAAACAAGCTTTGGATCGGGAGAATGTAGAATTGCCCAGTGGAAAAATTGCAGGAGACAATACTGAACTGACCATAAATACAAAAGGAAAATTAAAAGACGAAGCAGACTTTAATAATCTTATTATAAAAAATGTCAATGGAAACAGCATCCGTATTCGTGATGTGGGAAAAGCAACACTCGGCTCTGAAGCTGAAGAAACGGTGTTGAAAGAATCTGGTATTCCCATGATTGGTCTTGCGTTGGTGCCACAACCCGGCGCAAATTTTATTGATATATCCAATGAATTTTACAAGCGATTTGAGCAGCTTAAAAAAGATTTGCCAAAAGATTTTAATATCAACATTGCCCTGGACAATACGAAGTTTGTAAAAAAAGCAGTCAACGAAGTTGCAGAAACACTCCTCATTGCCATCTTGTTAGTAATCATTATTATTTTTCTGTTTTTTCGGGATTGGATAGTTGCATTTCGACCATTGATAGATATACCGGTTTCTCTGATTGGTGCTTTTTTTATAATGTATACCATGGATTACTCTATCAATGTTTTGACCTTGCTAGCCATTGTGTTGGCTACCGGCTTGGTTGTTGATGATGGGATCGTGGTTACTGAAAATATTTTTAAAAAAATTGAAGATGGTATGTCTCCAATTGAAGCAGCTAAAAAAGGATCCAATGAAATTTTGTTTGCCGTTTTGTCTACTTCTGTCACACTAGCTTCTGTTTTTTTACCGGTAATTTTTATGCAAGGATTTGTGGGTCGTTTGTTTCAGGAATTTGGAGTGGTGCTGGCGGGATCCGTTTTGATATCGGCTTTTGTATCGTTAACACTTACACCTATGCTGAATGCCAAATTGGTTCGTAAGTCAAATACAAAAAGTAAATTTTATCAATTGACAGAACCCTATTTTGAAAAACTCAATACAGGGTATCACAATTCATTAAAACAATTTTTGTCTTTTCGCTGGGTTGCATTTATTTTAATTGCCCTTTGTGGTGTGATGATATGGTTTTTTGGCTCAGGCTTAAAATCTGAATTAGCACCTACAGAAGATCGCAGTTGGATGCGTCTTTTGATGAGTACTCCAGAAGGCGCGACGTTTGAATACACAGACGCTGTGGTTGATAAAATGACAAAATTTATTCAGGATTCAATCAGCGAGAAAAGAGTTTGTCTCACTGTTACAGCACCAAATTTTGCTGGAACGGGTTCTCCGAATTCAGCTTTTGTGCGATTGGCACTGCATGAACCGGACCAGCGTAAACGGAGTCAAAAAGAAATCGCTCAATATATACTACAAAAATCATCTTTGTTTCCTGAGGCCAAGATTCTGGTTGTCGAACAACAAACTATTTCTACCGGAGGTTTTGGTGGCTTGCCGGTACAATTTGTTTTACAAGCTCCCAATTTTGAAAAACTAAAAGAAAAACTTCCAGTATTCCTCGAAGAAGCATCTAAAAACAAAACCTTTAAAGTTGTTGATGCCAATTTAAAATTCAATAAACCCGAATTGAATGTTTCTGTTGACAGAGAACGAGCACGCGATCTTGGAGTGTCAGTACAAGACATTGCGCAAACACTGCAATTGGCATTTAGTCCACAACGATTGTCCTATTTTAATATGCATGGAAAACAATACCAGGTCATCGGACAATTTGAAAGAGCCTCCCGAGATCAGCCAATGGATTTAAAATCCATTTATGTTAGAAATAATGTTGGCCAATTAATTCAGTTAGACAATATTGTATCGATAACTGAAAGCAGTAACCCACCACAGCTGTATCATTTCAACAGATACATGTCAGCTACGGTCAGTGCTCAATTAGCCCCAGGTAAAACAATCGGTGAAGGAATTGCTGCCATGGAAGAAATTGCAGATAAAACATTGGATGATTCTTTTACAACAGACTTAAGTGGGCCTTCACGTGACTTTGCAGAAAGTTCATCCAGTCTAGCTTTTGCATTTGGATTGGCATTACTATTGGTTTATCTCATTTTATCAGCCCAATTTGAAAGTTTTCGCGATCCGCTGATCATCATGATTACAGTACCACTTGCTATTGCCGGTGCTGTATTTTCACTTTGGTATTTCAATCAAACTTTAAACATTTTCAGTCAAATTGGAATCATTATGTTGATTGGACTTGTGACTAAAAATGGAATCCTGATTGTAGAATTTGCAAACCAACTACAGGAGAAAGGTATTGCAAAATCAGATGCCATCGTACAAGCTGCTGTTGGTCGATTGCGACCCATTTTAATGACGAGTTTAGCAACTTCTTTGGGTGCATTGCCAATTGCAATATCATTAGGAGCAGCTTCTCAAAGCCGAATGGGAATGGGAATTGTTGTAATAGGAGGGCTCTTGTTTTCCTTACTTCTAACCCTATTTGTCATTCCGTCAATGTACAGTTACATCGCAAATAAAAAATCATTGGTTGAAAATTAATTCCTTAAAGAATATCACAATTTAAATTAATTACGTGCTGCCACTCATATGAAAAATATCCAACTTCCCATCATCCTCCTCGGTTTAATATGCTTAAATCTCAAAACCAAGGCACAAGAGCAACTGAGTTTGCAGGCTGCAATTGATACTGCCCTGTTTAATAATTTGGGAATAGTAATTAGTAAAAACGATGCAAAAATCAGCAGCAACAATTTGAGCAGAGCAAATGCGGGCATGATTCCAAGTTTAGATTTGAATGCAGGAAGCAATTATTCAAATAACAAGCTTACACAAGAATTTAGTACCGGAAATGAAATCAGTAAAACTGGAGTTGCAACGAAATCCATTAATGGGCAATTGCTGCTAAGTTGGACTTTGTTTGATGGAACGAAAATGTTTGCTACCTACAAGAAACTTCAGACCTTGAAAGAAATGGGCGAACTCAATGTGCTTTACACTACTGAAACTCTCATTGCTCAAGTCATCCATGCCTATGCTGAAATCGTAAAACAAAAAATCCTATTGACAAGCACAACAAATAATTTATCCCTCTATGAAGAACGTGTTAAATTAGCAGAAACAAAATTGAAAATTGGGAAATCAGCGCGTTCTGAATTATTGCAAGCCAGTATTGACCTCAATGTTCAAAAAAATAATTTAGTAAAACTAACATCTCAAATAAAAAATGCCAAAACTGTTTTAAATACTTTGATGAT
The DNA here is from genome assembly GCA_016787575.1 of Saprospiraceae bacterium. Classification (GTDB taxonomy): domain Bacteria; phylum Bacteroidota; class Bacteroidia; order Chitinophagales; family Saprospiraceae; genus Vicinibacter. The sequence goes on from JAEUUO010000010.1 coordinate 26,198, forward strand.
GAGTTCGCTAAACCGTGAATTTGAGGTGACCGATAGTTTAACACTCAAAGAAGATTTAAACTTAGATGAGATACTAATGAAATTGGATGCCAGCAATACACAATTGAAACTTTTACAAACACTTGAAAAACAAAGAACCCATGAAATCAAGGAACAAAAATCACATGCATTGCCAATGATCAAGCTCAATGCTGGTTATAATTTTTTAAACAGTTCGTCAACGCAGGGTTTATTTTTAATCAATCAAAGTCGTGGTCCATTGGTAGGTTTGAGTCTCAATTGGAACTTATACAATGGAATCCAACGCAAACAAGTTGAAAACACAAAACTATTAAGAGAAAATGTGCGATTGGCATACGATGAAACGAAAGTAAACTTACAAGCCACAATAATCTCTGCATGGCAAGCAAATCAGGATGCAATCCTCTTGGCCAAGTTAGAAAAGGAAAATTACAAATTGGCTGCCGAAAACCTAAACATTATAACTCAACGATTTAAATTGGGTGAAGCAACTACATTGGAATTAAAAGACGCCCAACAGCTCAATGAAGCTTCAATCAGCAGATTGGCCAATAGTCTTTTTGAAGCTAAAAACGCTGAGACAGAATTGCTCCTAATGGTTGGAGAATTAAACCGGAATTAAATCCAGACTGCCATTAATAAAAATTTGTTTTTATAAAATCTATGCCCAATATTTAATTGTTTTATTAATTTTGAATAGTATAATTTCATATTTTGGAAACGCTTCCTGTTTATATCGGTTTGCTATTTGGAATGACTACGCTTTTGGCAATAAGCATTTTTTATTCTGCAAGTGCGTATTCAAATAGAATTCTTGTCGTTCTTATAATTTGGTTGTTAATCCAGACTATTCTTGGTAAGAATGGATACTATTTAGAAACAACTTCCTTGCCACCTAGATTAATGCTTTTTGTGCTGGTCCCTGTACTTGCAATAATCTTGCTTATTACAACTCCTTTTGGAAAAGAATTTATCGACAATCTTGACATTGAAAAATTGACTTTATTGCATGTAGTAAGAATTCCAGTTGAAATTGTATTGTATTTGCTATTTATTCATCAGACCATCCCCGAACTTATGACGTTTGCAGGCAGAAATTACGATATTTTATCAGGTATTTCAGCTCCAATCATTTATTACTATGGCTTCAAGAAAAAGAAACTTAATCGAACAGTTATCCTTGTATGGAATTTTATTTGTATCGGACTTCTCTTTAATATTGTAATCCATGCAATTTTGTCGGCGCCTTTTCCATTCCAACAACTTGCCTTTGATCAGCCAAATGTTGCGGTTCTCTACTTTCCTTATAATTGGCTACCTACCTGCATTGTTCCATTGGTGTTGTTTTCACATTTTGCAAGCATAAGACAGCTTCTGGTTAATAAGTAAAATGATATTCAGAACAGCTCAAATTGAAGACATCCCTCAAATTCAAACGGTTCGAAATTCTGTTTTTGAAAACCGATTGTCGGATCCCGGCTTAGTAACAGATGAAGCTTGTGCAGAATTTATTACTGCAAGAGGCAAAGGCTGGGTCTGCGAATTCAAACGGGAACTTGTTGGGTTCTCAATAGTTGATATGAAAGAATCTAATGTGTGGGCATTGTTTGTCAAACCTGATTTTGAACACAAAGGAATTGGAAAACATTTACACAAACTCATGCTGAATTGGTACTTTGAGCAAACACAGTATACACTATGGCTTGGCACCGCACCAAATACCAGAGCAATTGCTTTTTACAAGAAAGCAGGCTGGAATGAAGTTGGCATGCATGGAAGTAGTGAAATTAAATTTGAGATGAACTTCAATTCCTGGTTAATCAATCAATCTAATATTTAATTTTTATATGATTTTAATTGGCATTTAGGATTGTCCAAATATTAGTTCTATAAATGCTAAATTATTAAAATCAAAAAACATCGTTTAACTTGCATAATATTATACTATGCATCAAATCCAACTACATCATGGGTCTTTTATTAAAAATATTCATAGCAATCGCAATTATTAGTTTTCTGTACAGTTGTTTTGGCAAAAAGAAAACGACTGACGGATTTGAAGCCTGGCTGAATACCCATTATAAAGGCCGCTTGAAAATTTTAAACACCAGCACATCAGATCCTATAAAACATTTAAGCTTTAAGGTTAAAAACTCTGTGGTTGCAAGTACTGATGATAGTTTACATCAGATTGTAATTAGGTGGGATAAGCGAGTGGATGATTTAGGAATTTCCTTGGATGAGGTCAATGACATGCTTACCAGATCTAAAGTTGAGTTAACAGATGCGCGTGAATTGTTCAATTTGATTAAAGAAGGAGGATTATCATCTATAAGTTGCGCCATCACAAATGCTTATGCCAGAATATTACTTTTCAAAGAACCAACTCCGGAAAATCGAATTCAAATACTTGAAAAATTAATTGTTATACTCCAAACTTGGCTTAAAACAAAAAACTATGGATTGGCAATTGATATTATGGAGCCTAAAGCCATAGGAAGTGAATTTGGAGATATTATTCCATTGCCTCATTGGCAACGTGCAGATTCCTGGCAAACCAGAAACACCCTGCTTACTCTGCGTATAGATCCCGGTACAATTCTGGAAGCAAAGTCCATGAACCAACAATGGAAATTTAATACCGAATCAGATCGGCTCGTTCAATGGATTGAAACGTCCCGCCCTCTGGCAACAGAATGGGCAAAAGAGCACTTAAAGAAAGCACATCGAATGCTTTCCCAAACGCAATACAGTGCCCTGGAAAATCAACTTGGCGCTCAAATTCAATTTCCCATTAGCTACTCAACAAACTCTGATGATTCCAGCAATATTGATGGCTACATTACTGGAAATTATTTATTGGATGAAGGTAAAATTGGTCCATTCAAATTAACAAAAGAGTAATAGTTTTAGAATTTTATATTATTGCTAATCTAAGCTTCATTGCAACATTGAAGCATTGTAGAATTTCATCATTGCCGCATTGTAAAATTGCAGCATTGTAGAATTGCAGTATTGCAGAATTGCAAAATTGCAGCATTCCCCTTCAGACTTCTTTTCTAAAGACTCAATTCTCCTTTCTTCAAGGTGATTTCTGTAATTTCCGGCCAAATACCTACCCTACCTCTAAATCCCAAAACTCCAAAACCGCGATTTATATATAGGTTTCGACCAGCTTCTTCATATTGGCCAGCCCATTTCGGATATCGATATTGGATTGGGCTCCATTTAAAACCTGGAATTTCAATGCCCATTTGCATTCCATGTGTATGTCCACTGAGGGTAAGATGTATGTGCTGAGGGTGCATTTTTACTTCATTTTCCCAATGTGTCGGATCATGCGATAACAATATTTTAAAATCTGAAGCATTAACTTGATGCAATGCCTTTTCAAGATTGCCTCGTTTTCCAAATCCAACACCCCAATTTTCAACGCCAAGCAAACGAAGGGATTGTCCGTTTTTTTCAATTTTTACCGACTCGTCCAAAAGCAATTTAAAATCAATTTTGGCATGATGTGCTTTAACGGCTTCAAAATTTTGTTGTTTTGCTTCTTCCGTTTCCCATTGGGTATATTCTCCATAATCGTGATTTCCTAAAATAGAAAATTGACCATAAGGTGCTTTCAGTGTTTTAAAATCCGCAACCCAGGGATCAAATTCGGATGCAAAAGTATTTACAAGATCTCCGGTAAATACAATCAAATCAGCATTCAGAGATTTGATCATATCCAATCCTTTTAATACACCATCCCTGTCATCAAAACTACCACTGTGAATATCTGAAATTTGACAAATTCGAAACCCATCAAATTCTTCCGGAAGGTCCTTATAATAAATGGTCTGCTTATGAATTTTATACTGATAGCGTCCTCGAATCATGCCATATGTCAAGGACATAAATGGTATAGAAGCTAATAACAATGCACCTTGGCTTACAAATTTTCTGCGCGATGCCATAGAAGGACTTTCAACTGTAATTTCGTCGCTGAAATAGCTGCTTACTTTAAAATAAATAGCTTCAAAAAAACGGTATATATCTTCCCCAAATAATACTAAAATAAACACGAGTTTGGTCATCAACAATATAAACCAGATATTACCTAAAGTAACCCAAGCGGCTGGCATTTGATGATTTCTGCGCATTTCCATCATTCCGTAAATAAACAATGCAGGAAGCAGGATAGAAATCACCCAATAACTCAGGTATATATAATTTACATGTTGCACAGAACTGGAAATCAGGGTCTTTAAACCCTGAAAGGTATAAAAATCGATTGCCAGTACAATCAATAGGGGAATAAGAAAACCCATTAAATTTAGTGTTAATGTAAAGGGAGAAACAATAAAAACTTACAAATAGTTCAATCTTTCAAAAATCCAGATTGACAGGATGGCATTTAAAATTAGTCCTGAATTGATAGGAATCAATTTATTAATACTAAAAATATTTACACTTGAACAAATGATTTTACACGATCATCAAAACCTGTTTTTTCAATTTGAACTAAATTGGTTTCAAGCAAGGTTTGAATTTCAGTTGGATGTGCCGTTGTTTTTTTCAACATTAAATCAATGTGTAAGAATCTAGACCACAACAAGGCCTTGAGTTTTGACTGATCATCATTCCACATTTGATATTCTACTAAAATATCTTTTTCCGAACAACGAATGATCATTGAACGAATCCAAACATACTCATTGCGCTTTGCTTCTTGCAAATAGGCTATTTCATGTTTTACCAATACCCATGATTTTTTTGTTTGTTCGGCATACTCCATCAAATTCAATTGGTAATGCTCTAGGATTTGGTCCTCACGCGCTTCCAACATGTATTCAATAAATCGGGTATTGTATAAATGGCCAAGCGGGTCGCAATCTTTAAACCGAATGCGATGTCTGGACTGAGGAATTTTGGTCATAAGTAACTCTTAAGTAAAGCAAACAAACCCGGAGATCGATTGGTTCAATGTTGGGAGTTACTGTTAAGCTGTAAAGCTAATTAGCTTTACAGCCCATATTACAAATCATCTCACCAACATGCTTGAACATTAATTCCGAATTTGTAATTATTGTAGATCACCACGATGTGCGAATTACAAACAAAACCAATATGTTCAGCACTGATTGGACTTCCTTCGCTGGCATTCAAATAGAAATTAGCACCGTAATTTTTATAGCTGGAATATCCATCTAACCATTACTTTGCATGAATCACACTTTTAAATTTTTTTATGGCTTTCAAATTAATTGGGCTTGAATCACCAATAAACATTTCAATGCCATTCTTCACAACGATGTCAAATTCAAATTGGTGGATCGTTATATTTAATTTCCGATGGTTTCTTTTAACTGGAGTTCAGTTTCTTTAAATTACAGATCGGTCCCCTCATGGCTGATGACTAAACCCTTCAATAATGATTTGGTTTCTTCAAAGCTTACTTGCATTTTGAAAATTAATTTTTTTGGGTGTTTTCAAATGTATCTAGAGAGAAAACAAATAAAAATTGCCGTCAATAATTCAAATTAACCGATAAATCTATTTGTCTTATTAACAAATCATTTTGTCTTAGAGGGGCGGAAGCATTGAATCTGTAAAACATTCCCTTAACTTTGCACAAATCACAGACATGGAATTTTTACATCGGGAAATAGAGGAAAAGTGGAGACGTTATTGGAATGAGAATCAAACTTATAAAGTGCTGGATGATTTTACCAAGCCTAAGTTTTATGTGCTTGATATGTTTCCTTACCCATCCGGTGCAGGCTTGCATGTCGGTCATCCTCTTGGATACATTGCCTCAGATATTGTTGCCAGATATAAGCGTATGTCCGGCTATAATGTTTTGCATCCAATGGGATTTGATGCCTTTGGATTGCCAGCTGAACAATATGCGATCCAAACAGGAATACATCCATCCGTATCTACAGCCCAAAATATACAACGCTATCGTGAGCAACTAGATAATATCGGGTTTAATTACGATTGGTCCCGTGAAGTGATTACTTGTGATCCTGGCTACTACAAATGGACGCAATGGATCTTTTTAAAATTATTCAATTCGTATTACAATACAAGCGAACAAAAAGCAAAACCCATTGACGAATTAATACATTTGTTCGAACGATTTGGGAATCACTCGATACCTGCCCATCATTCTGAAGACAGTTTGTTTGATGCCATTGAATGGAAATCAAAAAGTCGTTTGGAACAAGAACGCATATTGATGAACTATCGATTGGCTTATCGGAAATCAGCATATGTCAATTGGTGCGAAGCATTAGGAACTGTATTGGCCAATGACGAAATTAAAGACGGTGTATCCGAACGAGGCGGACATCCTGTTGAGAAAAAAGCTATGTTGCAATGGGCTCTGCGAATTACAGCATATGCTGAGCGCCTTCTAAAAGACATGGAAACCCTGGAATGGTCTGATTCATTAAAAATTATGCAAAGCAATTGGATTGGAAAATCAGTGGGAGCACAGTTATTTTTTGCTGTTGAAGATCAAAATGAATCCATCGAAGTTTTTACAACACGCCCTGATACCATATTTGGAGTTAGTTTTATGGTTCTTGCACCAGAACATCCTCTTGTTTATAAAATCACGAGTTCCACTCAAAAAACATTTGTTGAAAACTACATAAATCACAGCAATCACAAAACAGAACGAGAACGACAATCGGATAACAAATCTGTTTCCGGTGTATTTACCGGAGCCTATGCCATTCATCCATTTACCAATGCGAAAATTCCAATCTGGATTGCAGATTATGTTTTAATAGAATATGGTACCGGTGCCATTATGGCTGTACCCGGTCATGACAAAAGAGATCAACTGTTTGCAAAGCAATTTAATTTACCCATTCTTCAAGTGGTAGATCAAAGCAATTTTTCAAATGCTGATCTTGAAGACAAAGTCGGAATTATGGTAAATTCAGATTTTCTAAATGGCATACAAGTTTATCAGGCAATTCAAGACATATTGCAGGTTTTGGAATCTAAAGGAATTGGAAAAACCAGAATTCAATACAAGTTGCGCGATGCAAATTTTAGCAGACAGCGCTATTGGGGAGAACCATTTCCTATATACTACGATGCACAAGGACATACCTACCAGCTGGATGAAAACAATTTACCACTTGAATTACCTCATCTTGAACAAATTGAGCCTGGAAAATCTGCAAAATCACCATTGGCAGCTGCAACAGAATGGGTAAATTTTCAAGACTATACCCGTGAAACGGATACCATGCCCGGGTATGCCGGTTCGTCCTGGTATTTCTTACGCTATATGGATCCCAATAACCCAAATGCATTTGCGTCAACAGAAAATATAAATTACTGGAAAGAGGTTGATTTGTATATAGGTGGTACAGAACACGCAGTCGGACATTTGATGTACTCTCGGTTTTGGCATAAATTTTTATACGATTGTGGTCTTGTAAATACAACCGAACCCTTTAAGAAATTAGTTAATCAAGGGATGATTCAAGGCATTATTGAATCCTTGCTTTTAGTAAAAGACAGTCATCCTCCCCTCTTTATTGATGTCAATTTGAAAACAGCTTATGCAGATGATCAATTGGCGCGTATTCCGGTCCATATTGATTATGTCAGTGATTACAATACGGATCATTCGCATCTTAATAAAAAAGGCATTCTTGAATTTGTAAAATGGCGACCAGAATTTGCAGGAAGTTTATTTAAAAATGTAGATACTTCTTATTTGCTGAATGAAATTTCTGATGACTTCAAAATCAATACACTTTCAGAAACCGGCAAAATGTCCAAGCGCTATCACAATGTCGTTAATCCAGATGATGTAATTGCAGAATATGGAGCCGATTGCTTTAGGATGTATGAGATGTTTTTAGGCCCCATCGATCAAGCTAAACCCTGGGATACCAAAGGAATTGATGGCGTAAGTAAATTTTTAAGAAAATTTTACAATCTGTTTTACAGTGCAAACGATCAGTTTATTCTAACTGATGAACCAGCAACTGCCGAAGAACTTAAGTTCCTACACAGCTGTATAAAGAAAGTCAATCAAGACATCGAGCAATTATCATTTAATACTTCTGTCAGTGCTTTTATGATTTGTGTCAATGAATTGAAACGCATCGGATGCACTAAAAAAGAAGTATTGATTCCTTTGGCTCAATTACTTGCACCTTTTGCACCATTTATTACAGAGGAAATTTGGCATACAGCAGGCTTTAATGGAAGCATCCATCACAGCGAGTATCCGCAAGCTGACGAAAACCATTTAATAAAAAATGAAGTGAATTACCCGGTTAGTATCAATGGCAAAAAACGCTATGAATGGATTGTTTCTAAATCAATGAATCAAACCGAATTGCAAGAACAAGTATTGCAATTAGACGAAATTAAAAAATGGCTGGAAGGACAAGAAATTAAAAAAATAATAATTGTTCCCAATAGAATGATAAACATTGTAATCTGACTTTTATGTTTGAGCACAAATCAAATGCAGTAGCACATTCCAGTATATTTTACAGAAGACTGCTGAAATTTTGGATACTTGGAACCCTCTTAATTACAATTTCTTTAATAATGGGAACCTTGGGTTATATGTACTTTGGTGATTTAAATTGGATTGACGGCTTATACAATGCCAGCATGATTTTAACCGGTATGGGCCCGGCTGTAGAAAATCCTTGCGATTCCTTAAAACTCTTTGCTTCTTTTTATGCGATGTACAGCGGGATCATTTTTTTGTCAAGCGTAACGATTGTCTTTGCTCCCATCATTCACCGCTTTTTCCACATCATTCATGTAGAAGGTAAAAATTGATAATCTCCTCTAACTCAAATTACTTAAAGTCGCAGGAAAACGGCTGAATTTTGGAGCGACAACCAATTCTTTAGAACCAGGGGTGTAACTGTAAAATCCTTCACCCGATTTAACACCCAATTTATTGGCAGTCACCATTTTAACCAATAATGGACATGGAGCGTATTTTGGATTTCCAAAACCATCTTCTAAAACCCGCAAGATTGCCAAACAAACATCCAGACCAATAAAATCTGCCAATTGCAAAGGTCCCATTGGATGTGCCATTCCTAATTTCATAACTGTATCAATTTCTTCTACACCAGCAACTCCTTCATACAAACAATGTATGGCTTCATTGATCATCGGAATTAAAATACGATTGGAAACAAAACCCGGATAATCATTCACCTCAACCGGAACTTTATCAAGCGCTTTTGTAAGATTCATGATAAGCTCACAAACTTCATCAGATGTATTGTAACCCCGGATAATTTCAACCAATTTCATAATTGGTGCCGGGTTCATAAAATGCATGCCAATTACTTTATCAGGTCTCTTGGTGATGGATGCAATTTTAGTTAATGAAATTGCCGATGTGTTGGAAGCTAAAATTGTATTAGGCCCACACATCCTTTCGAGATCTGTAAATATTTTTAGTTTAAGTGATTCATTTTCTGTTGCAGCTTCTATAACTAATTCTGCATTTTCAACTGCGGATTCAAGATCTGAATTTAATGTAAGCCGATTGAGCGTATTGACTTTGTCCTCACCGGTCAATTTTGCTTTTTCAACCATCCGATCCAGGTTTTTGGTAATGGAAGCCAAAGCTTTTTCCAATGCAGGAGCAGAAATATCATTTAATACTACTTCATAACCATATTGAGCAAATACATGAGCAATTCCACTTCCCATGGTTCCGGCTCCGATAACTGTGATATTTTTCATAAATTTTGAATAATGCGCGCAAAGTAAATGCTTTGGAGACGATTTAACAAATTGTAGGCTAAAAATATAAATCCTATCTTGCAGTACCATGCGTTATAAATTAATAGCCGATGCGGGGTCCAGCAAGACCGATTGGGTGTTTTTTGGAGAAACACAGAGCACCCATTTTGAGACCGAAGGAATCAATCCAACAACTCAAGATCCAAGTTATTTAGAGACTGTATTGGAAAAAACCAAATTCCATTGTCCGGATCATCCAGATATCATAATTTTTTATGGCGCAGGATGCACTTCACAATCAGCCAAGGATTTACTCACCGCATTGCTTGCAAAGCAATTTCCTAAGGTTAAGATTGTTGTCCATTCTGATATTTTAGGCTGTGGACGGGGATTGTGTGAAGGCCAGGAAGGTGTTGTTGCTATTTTGGGTACTGGAAGTCATGCAGCCCGCTGCGATGGCCATGTCATAGTCCATCAACTTCCTTCTTTAGGTTTCCTGCTTGGGGATGAAGCCTCAGGGAATTATTTAGGCAAAAAGCTACTACAACTCTATTTTTTAAATAAAATGGATGCCGAATTAAAACAGCAATTTGAAAAACAGTATCCGGAATTAAATCATGATTTTATCTATCAATTGTACCATTCTAAAAAACCGGCTTCAAAACTGGCTGATTTCGCACGCTTTGTCATTCAACATAAAAATACAGAAACATTAAAACCAATCATCAAACTTGGAATTGAAGAATTTATAGAAAATAGGATTTTAGTTTACAAACATGATCATTTACCTGTCCACCTTTGTGGTTCTATTGGCTATTTTTTACGGGATGAATTCAGAACTTCTTTGGATAGTTACGGTTTAATATTTGGAAATTGCAGTCAGAAATTAATTCAACATTTATTAGCTTATCACTTAAAATATGAAACCCATTAAACGCATTGGCATTTTTACCTCAGGTGGTGACGCGCCTGGTATGAATGCTGCCATACGATCCATAACACGTACTGCAAATTATTACGACTTGCATGTGTACGGAATTTTTAGAGGATTTGAAGGAATGATTGATGGCGAAATTTTACGACTTGAAACTACCGATGTCAGCAACATCATACATCAAGGAGGGACCATTTTAAAAACTGCACGGAGCAGTCGTTTTTTAGAAAAAGCAAATCGTCAAAAAGCATTTGAAAATCTACAGGCAAACGACCTGGATGCAGTCATTGCCATTGGGGGCAACGGCACGTTTACAGGAGCTTCCGTATTTTATAAGGAATTTGGTTTTCCAATGATTGGATTACCTGGCACAATTGACAATGATTTATACGGCACTGATTTTACCATAGGTTTTGACACTGCTGTCAATACTGCTATCGATGCGGTAGATAAAATAAGGGATACCGCCGACTCACACGATCGGCTGTTTCTAATAGAAGTTATGGGCAGACATTCAGGATATATTGCATTGTACACGGCAATTGCTTCTGGTGCAAGTGCCATGTTAATTCCAGAACACGATGAAAACATTGATCAACTGGTAGATGAAATAAAAAAATCATTAAAGCGCAAAAAATTATTCAGTCTGGTTATTGTAGCAGAAGGAAATAAAATAGGCCCTACTCATGTCATCGCTGAATTATTAAAAGAACGCGTCAAAGAATATGAAATTAAAATGACCATAATAGGCCACATCCAACGGGGCGGTTCCCCGAGTGTAGCAGATCGGATCCTGTCCAGTCGCCTGGGACATGCTGCCGTAGAAGCTTTATTGAAAGGCAAGCAAAATTGCATGGCCGGGATCGTTAATGATAAAATTGTTTTCACAGATTTTGATCAAGCCGTTCAACATCAAAAATCTCCGGATAATGATCTGATTAATCTTGCTGACATCTTGGGAAGATGATGATTCGTACGTATTCCTTTAATTTACTTGAATATTACTTTTGATTTAATAAAAATTAATTTAAATAGTAAATCTCGCCAGGAATCTATTGATTATTTACCGCCTCCTATATTGCTCAGCAAAGCCAATCGGAAATTTGAACCGAAATAAGAACTTCCTTCAAATGAATGCACCCAATCAAAGCGAAATATTCTAAATACTTTATAGCCTATATTTCCAAATCCAATCGAATATTCCGCGTATGGTTTATTCCGATCGTTTACTACCGACGAATAACGAATCAATTCCTTGAGTCCCAATTTGTTTATCAATGGAATTCGATCCAATAACTTGCCTTGTAAGTCCCATTCCATAAACCAGGACACCATTTGATTGTCAGTGCTGTGGGCATAAGGTTCTAAAGATAAAAATACATCCGGATCATTTGGCTTGTTGTAAACAACAAATGGATTTCCTTTTTGAAAGATCCATTCAGATGGATCTATTGGCTCTTTATGAACAATTTTAGTTGCTTTAACCAAATAACTTAAATGTCCCCAACTTTGTAAAGATTGTTCATTGTATAGACTGGTACCAATTACATGAAATTGCTGTTTTGACTTTGGATAAAATCCCCAGGTGTGTGATATTCTTATAACAGGCCAATCACTTTCGAGATATTCTGTAGCATTGGGAGCCAACCATACTTTGGTGCCGGGCCTCCAGCGAATCCGATTTGTAAAACTCATATAATCTGATTGCTGGATAAACAAACTATCATTAAAATTTTCGCTTACTGAATTTGGAGAATACAAGCGATCCTTTTTTGCAATACTGTAATTTGAATGATTGTTCAGGATAGATCGGATATTGTAATTCCACTCACCAAACCATAAAAAATCATAACTCAAATATTGCTTGTAATTCAATCCGAAAACCCTATTTTCATAATACTTATTGTAATTTTTCTTTAACCATAAATTCGAAATTTCATGAACCAAAAGAGATCCCGGATTGTGATCAAACGTTTCCAGATCAATTCCGATTTTGACATTTAGTTCAGACTTTCTAAATTCATTAAAACGTTGGGTATACCTTAATGTAGGCCTAAAAATATTTTCTGAAAAACCATACTCCAATTTGGATTCAATGCTGTACTCTTTATATTCGTTTTTTGCATGTTGTTGTTGGCTAAAGCGAATTTTAGTTCCCAAGCTCCATCCTTGTACTGGATTAAAATGAATAATTTCCAATGGCGAGGAAATCCCAAAGGATCGTTTATTATAGCTGTTGTGGTAGGTATAACCGGTGAGAAAATTTATGGTCTTAAATTGATTTTTAAGTTGATCAACTGAATCTTTATAAACCTTAGAGTCACGGATGATTTTAAGACTATCTTTAGAACGGTAGTCCGTAATTTCTTCAGCAGTTAATGGAACCGGACGAATTGAATCCCAATAAGGCACGACTTTGGTATTGGCACCTTCTTGAATACGCAACAAGACACGATTATCCTGTTGCTTAGAAATTGAATTAAAATTATAATCTGAAAAAACCACTGCAAATTTTCCTTCCAACTTGATTACAAACAAAGCTGCTTTAAAGCCAAAAACTTGTGATTGCAATTCATATCTTTCGAACCCCTCCACGGGAATAAATACCTGACTGAGATAGATGCTATCAAATAACTCCTGCTGCACTTGCTTACCCGAGATGTGCAAATTCAATTCATACAAATTCCAGCTACCTTCCTGAATAGTAATAACGCCGGACCAAGCAGGTAAACTGTTATTCTTTGGAGTGATTCGAATCCGATGCAATATCAATGAATCAGAAGCAATAGTGTCCGTACTCAACAAACTGTATTTGTAATAATCCAATGCAAAATCTGCTATTGGAGATACAATGGCTCTCCCAAATTCATTGGTATTTTCATATAAATTAAATAATACCGAGGATGCACGATTGAATGAAAAACCATTGTCGCGACCGGATATTCTGGATGAAATCATTTCTTCATAAAAGTGATCCGGCTTGTTAAAACTTAGCTTTGAAACGGTCTCTGATAAATAAATAATTCCTTTGCGATTTGAATCCAGATTGCCATCCAAATTTCCGATTTCCTTTCCCAATATTTTTTTCGGGATATCAAGAATTTTAATGGATCCCTTGGTATATGCATTACACGCAAAGTCTGCCTTTCCATTAAAATATGCATTACGTTTTGCAATTGCTTTACGAATGATCGGATATGCAGGATCTTCCTGATCAGAAGAAATGACAATCTCTCCTAAATTATATGCAGATGGTTTTAATGCAACATCCAAAACAATCACTTGAGCATGGTACTCAACTTCCCGTTCTTCAACTTGATACCCTAAGTAGTGAAATACAATTCGATTTTTTCCCACAGGCAATTCCAAAACATAAGAACCGTCTTTATTACTGATACTGCCTTTTGTGGTATTTTTAATATAAATTGAAGCAAAAGCCAGTGGATTCCCCTCTTGGTCAGTGAGCCTGCCTTTTAATTGGGCAATTGAGCATCCTAAAAACACAAACCAGCAAAAGAAAAGTATCCAAATCCTCATGCCATCAACCAATTTTGTATTAGCTCCTTACCATATTTTGTTAAAAATGATTCCGGATGAAATTGAATGCCTTCTATATTTAAAGTTTTGTGTTTGATCCCCATAATTATTTGATCTTCTGATATGCAAGTAATTTGCAAGCTATCGGGCAATTTTTCTGCATTCACTGCCCAGGAATGATACAATCCAACTTCAAATACTTGAGGCATACTGCTTAAAATTGAATTTAGCTGAATGGCTTTATTAAAGACTTGCTTTACCTGCCCATGTTGCACTTGAGATTGTCGAAACAGCGTGGCTCCATAAAATTCTGCAATGGCTTGATGCCCCAGACAAATACCCAAAATGCTTTGATTGCTTTGGTAATTTGTCAAAATTGATTTCATAGCAGGAAACTGATCTGGAACACCGGGTCCCGGTGAAAATAGAATTTTCTGAAACTTAACTACTTCATTATCAATAACATTTAGAGAATCTACGATCCAAGGATTGACCTCTAATGCTTTCAATAAGTGAACTAAATTGTAGGTAAAGGAGTCCCTGTTGTCAATAAGTAAGATCTCTTTATTTGAATACACAATAAAAGCTAATAACTTTCGGACGAAAATAGACAAAGATTCGATTGCAACAGCCATTTAGAGCGCATTCTTCAGTTATAGAGCGCATGAACACTTTTAAACAAGAGGAAAGACCTTTTTTGTTTGTGATAGACTATTCCAAAACCTACGGCATTTGTGAACCATTAGACCTGCTCGATACAGATTTCATTCAATATACTATACTAGAAGAAAATAAGACACCACACATTAAACAAGCATTTACTTTTAATAGCATTCCGATTGATTACAATTCTTATAAATCAAAATTCGACCTGGTATATCATGCCATCGAAAACGGTGATAGTTATTTGTGCAACCTAACTCAAGCTAGTAAAATTGAAACAGATTTAAGTTTGGAGTCAATCTTTCAACATACAAAAGCAGCATACAAACTGTTCATTAAAGATTTGCTGGTGGTATTTTCTCCGGAGTCCTTTGTAACAATCAAAGGTTCTGAAATCCATACGTTTCCAATGAAAGGCACCAAACGACTTGCAGATGATCCTGATGGCACTATTTTAATGAATGACACAAAAGAAGCAGCCGAACACAACACGATCATTGATTTATTGCGCAACGACCTCAGTTTGGTAGCTGATGATGTTCAAATTCGACGTTATAAATTTCTCCAAAAAATCAAGACTCACAATGATGAATTATGGCAAATGAGCTCTGAAATACAGGGGACCTTACAAAAATATTATTTAGAACATCCTGGATTTTTGTTTGATAAAATTTGTCCTGCAGGATCCATATGTGGAGCACCAAAAGAAAAAACATTGGAGCTTATTTCAAATACAGAAAATTATGACCGGGGATTTTATACCGGTGTTTTTGGAGTGTATAATAATCAAGAAGTGCAAAGCGCAGTCATGATTCGATACATTGAAAAAACATCAGAAGGCCTTGTTTTTAAGAGTGGCGGAGGAATTACATTCCATTCCAATGCAGAACAAGAATATCAGGAACTAATACACAAAGTCTATGTTCCGATTTTTTGAAAGCATATCTATCATTGATGGAATTCCTCAGAATTTGAATTTCCACCAAATTCGGATTGACCACACATTTAAACAGTTTTATCCAAAAATGCAATCGCATCATTTGGATTATCTCATATCAAAAAATGTACACGCCCGATTTCCATTCGTCAAATGCAAGTTCAGCTATAACGAAACGGCTTTCCAGTTTTTTTGCCTGGCTTACAAAGCAAAATGTTATAAAAAATTCCATCTGGTTTACAATGATCAAATAAATTACGAATACAAATACATAGACAGATCGTGCTTTGATCAATATCTTCGAACCATTCCATCTGACCATCAGATCCTCATTGTTAAAAATGAAATGTTGACAGATTCAAGCCTTAGCAATTTGACATTCTACGATGGGTATCGTTGGCTTACACCTGCAACACCTTTGCTTAAAGGAACCATGCGCGCTTCCCTTTTGGCAGACTGGAAAATTCACGAAGAATCCATTCAACTAAAACATTTAAACTTATTTAAAAAATTCAAGTTGATAAATGCAATGAATTCTTTGGATTCTGCCAATGAATATTCAATGAATTTGATTATATAATCAATAAAATAAGATGGACCTCAGCAACTATTATCAAATTCTTCAAACGCTTGAACCCTATCATGCACAATTAATTGCTGTCAGTAAAAATCAGCCCCTTGAAGCAATAAAAAGTTTATATCAGGCCGGACAAAGGAAGTTTGCAGAAAACAGAGTTCAATTACTTTTGGAACGAAAAGAGCGTTTGCCTTCAGACATTGAATGGCATTTAATTGGGAATCTTCAAAAGAACAAAGTCAAAAAAATAGTTGCCTGGGTTCATATGATTCATTCTGTTGATTCTTTTGATTTGGCAGTGTCCATACACAAAGCAGCAGCAGATCACAATCGGATCATACCAATTCTACTTGAAATAAAAATTAGTTCTGAACCTGCTAAACATGGCTTTGAAATCAATAAACTATTAGACTCATTAAAAACTGATCCTTGGGAAAGTTTAAACAGGATTCAAATATGCGGATTGATGGGCATGGCTACGTTTACGGATGACACAAACCAAATACACAAGGAATTTAAAAATCTAAAATTAAATTTTGAATCAATTAAAAAGGCGTTCCCTCAATTTACAGCATTTAATGAGCTATCCATGGGCATGTCTTCGGATTATACCATTGCATTGGAAGAAGGATCTACTATGGTTCGAATAGGCAGTAAATTATTTTCCTAGAAAATCTCAAGGTGCTATTACCAATTTTTGGACAATTTGCTTGCTATTAGCTAATTTTATATTTAAAAAATAAACCCCTGATTTCAATCCAAGCTCCAGATTTTCTTCAGCATGGGTCGATTTAAATTCTTTTAAAAGCCTTCCACTCAGGTCAAATAGCTTCACCAACTCGATATTGTGTTTTGCTGCGATACTTACATTGCCACTTGATGGATTTGGATAAATGGAAATAGAATTAGTTGCATCATTTGATGTATTTGTCACGCGACACAAATCTGTTTGAACTAAATTTAATTCATTTAAACTGCAATCAAAATCTGCTAATTGGAGGTTTATTGCTTTTGAATTAAAAACAAGATCTGTTATCTTTATTGGATCCTTGGCTACTGTATAAGTTAAATCTTCGCTGCAATCTGAATCAATCAATCCATTGTTTTCCAACAATACCAAATAATTTTCCAAACTTCCGTTGGGTTGAACTAAGGTCCAGGTTTTATCATTTCCCCGATCGTAATTTATAGCTGAACTCGTAGCTATGCTTGAATTTTGCAAACCCTCTTTAAAATATTTGTACTGTTCAACGATTGCATTGCTAGAATTTATTTTCATGAGTGCATAACCCATAAACCCATTCTCAACAGGTGCTTGTCCTCCAATATAAAAATAAAACCCATCTGAATTGATTGCTTCAATCCGAATGGGCGCTGTATAATTTCTCCACGTTCTAAGTGTAAGTGATGCATCAAACCAACTAATCAATACAGGCCCCGGTTCAGACCGACCGACAACAGACTGCGAAAACATAAAGATGTTTGCACCTTTAGGTTTTAGAAAAGTTTTTCCATATCGGTGGTTGTATAAGCCATCTGCACTGAATAACTCTACCATTTTTAGAGCAACCGGTTCTCCATCGGTATTTACTTCTGCTAACATCATCCGAAAAAAATTATCACCGGCAGTTCGAACGGTTCCTGAAATCAGCAAATTGTCATTGGGTCCCAATGCAAGCGAATTTGGAGATTCTGCGTGAATGGGAGCTACCCCATTGTAAATTCGCGACCACAGAATTTGTGAACCATCAAATGCCATTAATACCATTTTATTATTTTGAACTCCTAAATAGCTGATTTCAGTTTCAAGAAGCAAATAATAAATTCCTCGTATGTTGATGACATCTACTGGATTTAAAACTTTAGGATCTGCTATATCAGAAATAATTTTCACATATTTTAAAGCCTTGATTTTAAAACTATACAAACCTACAAACAGGTAATTTCCGCTACCATTTAAAAAGTTTCCAATAAAAAAAACTTCATCTGAACCGGAAGCTAAAGTTTTGATAATTTGAACACTTCCTGATTTTTGACTGATAAGCTGTCCAGATTTAATATCTCCTGCATTATGGAAATTCAACAACAATGCTTCTGTTAAATTACTTTGCTTATTAAGCACATTGACAGTATACATTTTAGAAGATGGAGCTGCACCCAAACTACCAAATGAACTGCTCCCAGCAATTTCTAAAAATTGAATAGCACTATTGGAATCTGCATTAATTTTTACCAAACTTTGAGATTGGATAAAATTACTACATACAACGAATGCAAATGTAAATTTCAGATTCATAAACTAAATTTTAATCCACTTAAAACAAAACAGCTCATTTCTATTAATAAGTTTTACGAGATAAATACCTTTTTCAAGCTTTTCAAAATTAAAACGAACATTCGCTTCACTATTTAAAATTGACTTGAATTCTAATTTTCCTTCCATGTTGTATAACGCTACGCTTCCTTTTAATACTTCCGGACTATTTAATTCGAATAGACCCGAAGATGGATTTGGACTCAAGCTGATTTTTACCTGACTCTGGTTATTGCTTGATACTGTTCCGTCTGTTTTTAGATTGCTCCCGTAAATTGAAATACCACCACGTGAATTCCCGGTTGCGATTTCTAAAACTCCATCATCATCAAGATCAGCCAAACTTACCGTCAATCGCTCCCCTTCATGAATTTGACCAAAATTAGGATTCAACATGCTAAAGCTTCCGTCCAAATTACCATCAATAGCTCCAATCATTTTTAACTCGCCGTAAATATTTCCACTAAACAAACGATAGCTTCCATTGAAATCTACAATTTCAGGACAGGTATAAGATTTAGATGAAATTGAATTGATAATAATTTTTCCCAAACAATTGGTATTTGGAGCTTTGTAATAATCAGGATCAAAAACAGGACTGTTTTTACTACCTTGATTTTGAAAATAATAGAAACTTCCACAGGCCTGATTGTTTATATTGTTGGTGTTTACTTTAGTGCCACTCACGATATCTATAAATCCATCCCGATTCAAATCAACAAGAAATGGCGAACTGTTGCTTTTAACACTCAGATCCTGATAAGGATAAACTGCTTTTTTAAAATTGAATTTTTTACCTGCTCCCGCAATGTTTTCACAATAAAAAAATTGACCCTGATTTTCTCCAACAATTAAATCTAAATCTCCATCACCATCCAGATCACCAAAAGATGGCATAAAACTATGATGGGCATCAGCATTTAAAGAAAACTGATTAAAAGAAAGATAATTGGAATCTACCAATTTAAATTTTGGTATCTTTTTAGTTCCGATATTTTCAAATAAAAACAATCTGGCATCTCTGAGATTGGTTCCTCTGACAAAAAATCCCTCTGAGCCTATCACAAGATCCATCAGCCCATCTTGATTGTAATCAACAAAACAGGGATCTGAGCCAGAACCAACATCGATCATTTGCTCGCCAAACAAGTCTTTTGTTTGCAATTGAAAGTTGGGTTTATTTGGTGTGCCTGTATTTTTATAATACCATAAATTAATTATATTATCTGAAATCCCACGCTGGTTAGGAGCTACAACAACATCCCGAAGTCCATCATGATCTACATCTACATCAAATGCACCAAGAAAAATTGCTATATTCACAGAATCTATTGAAGAAGGCCAATGTGTTAATTGTTGCCTCATCCACGCTTGATTTTTATTGCCTCCATTGTACAAAGCAATCAAACCTGTATTGGTCAAATCCCCAATCAATACATCTCGCAATGCATCTCCATTTAAATCCAGGCTTACAATGGTTGATCCTGCATGCCGCGAAGTAATTACAGGAGCAAATAAATTTGCACAGGTATCTGATGATCCACTCAACTTAATTTCTGATGTAAATCCACTTTCAACAAAACGACCATAGCAATTGTCAGAATAAACATAAGCAAGCGTGTCCATTGAAAAACCTCGCTCTTTTACTACATTTTGAAACCAAGTCACTTTATTATTTCCGGGTTCATAAAGCACAATGTCTAAATCCCCATCACCATCAACGTCGTCAAAAGCAGGAAGGTCGGAATAATCAACAGGAATCTGAACGTTGCTATTCCCAATTGGAAAGTAAAGCGCTTTGAATTGCTTTTTCATATCAAATTTCTCAAAAGCCCACTGACCCTGGTCTTTTTTTGCTTTATAAACTTCTATTCCAGGAATTCCTTCAGTATTAAAACAACTGCCAAAAAGGTCCATCGTTCCATCTTGATTGTAATCTCTTGCAATGACCCAATCCTTCATTTTAGGAAACAAGCGTTTAAATTTTGGACTATACTCATACAAGCCTGTTATTGGATCGTATCGAAACGGCAGAAACAAGTCCCCGGCCCTGTCAAATAGCACCAGATCAATAATGCCATCCATATCTATATCAAATTCATTGACCTGGACATTGTCGATCCCTCCAACTGTGGCAAAACGCAAAGGATTGCCGTCAAAGGATTCAAATGTAACTTCTTTTGTATCGAATATTTGAGATTGGGATTCTTTTGATAAGATAATTAGGGCAATTAGTAAACAAATTGTTTTTCTCATAATAAAATGACTTATAAATGTAACGAACAAAAGCAAAGATTTGCGCTTGATTTGACAATTCTATAAAATTTAAATAAATTGAAAATACCCAGGTTCCTGTTTTGGATTTGTAAAGATCGGGCATTTTTAAAACCCTCCCAATTATTCAACTAAAATTGCCGAGATTGATTTTACAAAGCATTTAAAGCATGAACGGAACCTCTCAAGCCAAAATCGAGGATTGAAAAAAGCAATCTGGCAAAATAATAGTTTGAAAATCAAGTAAATTTTGCCACTGCCTGTTCAAAATAAAAATTAAGTAAAAGATAGTTGGACTTTCTAAAAAACAATAAATTTGTAATTATTTAAAAATAAAAACATGAAAAATTACTTTAGATCAGTCTTTTTAACTCTTGGAATAGCCTCTGTATCCCATTTTGCTTGCAATCAAGAAGGCAAGGATGTTTGGCAGGCTACCCTTCTTACTCCTGCGAGCGGTGTAATCCCGAATCAATACATTGTGCAATTCAAGCAAGCTGTAATGCATGATTACAAAGTAGACCAAGTCGCAAAAAGCAGACAAGAATCAGCTCAATTAGCACAAGTTAAACTGAACTTTTTTAAAGCAAAACTGGCAGCAATCTTGGAAGGCTGTGGCATTCCTGAACAGGCTGTCAACAGTTATTATAGCGAGTTATTTTATGGAATTGCAGCAACGCTTGATCAAAACCAGTTAAACTGTCTGCTGCACCACAACAGCGTTGAAACCATTGAAAATGACATGGAAGTGCATCTTCCGGATTTTACAGTAGTTCCTGGTCCAAGTGGCATGAGAGCCCAGACCACACCTTGTGGAATTACCAATGCTGCCGGTCCAAAAGATGGGTCTGCTTCGTCTAAATGGATTTGGATTGTAGATACTGGAATTGATCTTGATCATCCCGATTTAAATGTAGAAACCAACCCGGCCTATGCAAAATCATTTGCCAGCGGTCAAAATACACCGGATGACTGTCACGGACATGGAACGCATTGTGCCGGAATCGCTGCCGCCAAGGATAATTCTATCGGTGTTGTAGGCGTTTCTGCTGGTGCGCGTGTGGTTCCTGTCAGAGTATTAAATTGTCAAGGCTCCGGACAAACATCCTGGATTTTAAATGGCTTAAATCACGTTGCAGCAAATGACGAACCCGGCGATGTTGTAAACATGAGCTTAGGCGGTTACTGGGGGGCAAATTGCAGCTCACAATCCAGCTATGTAACAGCATTAACCAATTTAAGCAATTCAGGCACGCGCATTGCAATTGCTGCAGGTAACAGTTCTGACAACGCAAGCTATTATACTCCAGCTTGTATCAATGCCTCCAACATTCATACGATCGCCTCAATGACTTGTGCCAAAGCCTGGTCTTCTTTTTCCAATTATGGAATTCCCCCAACAGATTGGATCGCTACAGGTTCTTCTGTTTATTCAACTTATAAAAAAGGCGGTTATGCAACCTTGAGTGGAACCTCCATGGCTTCACCTCACGTTGCAGGCATAATGCATTATTTGCAATCGGCTCCAGTTCAAAATGGAAGTGTTACCAATGGTGGAGCAACTTATAAAATCGCTTCTATACAATAATCTGTAAAGAAGACATCGTTAAAAAAGCCTTAAAATCAATGATTTTAAGGCTTTTCTTTTATTCTTAAGGAAACTATTTTACTGTGCATTCGTTTAATTATTCATGCGCCTTTTATTGTCATTCTTTCTGATAAGCATTATTTGTTTAAAAGTCCAATCACAAAATATTATTGGAAGGGATGAACTTCAATATTTGATTAACAAACAAGATGACACTTTGCGCATTTTTAACTTTTGGGCAACTTGGTGTAAGCCATGTGTGCAGGAGCTTCCATATTTTGAGCAGGTAAATGCTCAAAATTTTAATAAAAAGCAAAAACTCTATTTAATCAGTTTGGATTTTCCGGAAAGCATCAAACGAAAATTAAAACCTTTCATCAAAAACAAAGGCATCCAGTCCGAAGTCATTGTATTTGATGGTGGAAATCCTAATGTTTGGATAAACCAGATCGACTCCAGTTGGTCAGGCTCAATTCCTGCTACTTTATTAAGCTTTCAAGGGAGAAAGCATTTTCAAGAATCATCGTTTGATTCAACGGAACAAATACAAGATTTTATTAAAAATTTTATAAATCGTTTTAAATCATGAGATCATTATTATTCTGTGTTTTTACCCTTACATTGTTTACATCAGCTTTGGATGCTCAATCCTATCAAATTGGACAAAAAGCAGAAGACTTTAGTTTAAAAAATGTGGACGGCAAAATGGTGAGCCTATCTGATTATCCTGCTGCAAAAGGCTTTATCGTTGTTTTTACATGCAACCATTGTCCCTATGCGCAGATGTATGAAAAAAGAATTATTGAACTACATAAAAAATATGCTAAAAAAGGATATCCTGTGATTGCAATTAATCCAAATGACCCGGAAGTTGTGCCTGAGGATAATTTTGAAAGCATGCAAAAGCTCTCTAATAAAAAGAAATATCCATTTGCCTACTTATTTGACGAAGGCCAAAAAGTGTATCCTAAATTTGGTGCAACAAGAACCCCTCACGTTTTTATTCTTGACAAAAACAAAGTAGTTAAATACATTGGGGCAATTGACGACAATGCAAAAGATGAGACTGCAGTGCAGATTCGCTATGTGGAGGATGCCATTGCGGCAATTGAATCTGGAAAAGATCCAAATCCAAATACTACAAAAGCGGTTGGCTGCAGCATTAAAAAGAAGGGATAAAATCGCTCAAAACACATATTAGAATTTTATGATATTTTCGACTATTCTTAGGTCGATTAAACTATCTTTGCGGTTTCTGAACAAAAACTATTTTAATGTCTTCAACCGGACTTGAAACTGCTAAAAAGCTAGGATTACTTGAAACAGAATATGAAAAAATTGTTCAGATTCTAGAACGCGAACCCAATTTCACTGAATTGAGTATTTATTCGGTGATGTGGTCGGAACATTGTTCTTATAAAAATTCTATCCTTCAATTAAAAAAATTACCACGCAAGGGATCCCGATTGTTGGTTGAAGCCGGAGAAGAAAACGCCGGACTGGTTGACATTGGCGATGGACTTGCTTGCGCTTTTAAAATTGAGTCTCACAACCATCCATCTGCAATAGAACCCTATCAAGGTGCTGCAACAGGAGTTGGAGGCATTCACAGGGATATTTTTACCATGGGTGCCCGTCCGATCGCAGCTTTAAATTCTTTGCGTTTTGGCAATTTACATAACAACCACACCAAACAATTAATGAAAGGGGTTGTCAAAGGAATTGGAAACTACGGCAATTCATTTGGTGTCCCGACAGTAGGTGGAGAGGTCTATTTTAATCATTGTTACAATCAGAATATTCTTGTAAATGCCATGTCAGTTGGCGTTGTTGAAATTGGTAAAACGGTTTCTGCCAGAGCAGATGGCCCAGGAAATCCAGTCTTCATCGTTGGCTCCGCCACAGGTAAGGATGGAATTCATGGAGCTACTTTTGCTTCTGCAGATTTGACAGAAGATTCTGCATCTGATTTACCAGCTGTTCAAGTTGGCGATCCTTTCCAGGAAAAACTATTGCTTGAAGCAAGCTTAGAAGCAATTGCAACCGGACAAATTGTTGGTATGCAAGATATGGGAGCTGCCGGAATCACCTGTTCAACTTCGGAAATGTCTGCCAAAAGCATGACTGGAATGCGAATCAATTTGGATTTAGTGCCCACCCGTCAAAAAAATATGCAAGCTTTTGAAATACTGCTATCAGAATCTCAGGAACGCATGTTGGTTGTCTGTAAGCGTGGTGGAGAAAAACAATTGCTGAAAATATTTGATAAATGGGATTTGGAATGTGTACAAATAGGTGAAGTGACAGATTCCGGCCGTCTGGAATACTTCATGCATGGTGAAAAAATAGCGGATGTTCCGGCTGAAAGTCTGGTTCTGGGAGGCGGTGCTCCCATCTACGTGCGGGAAGCTGTTAAACCGGCATATTTTGAACTCATTGATGCCTTTGAAAATACTTTAATTGAAGAACCTGAGGATTTAGTCCATGTTGCAAAAACATTGATTGCTTCTGAAAACATAGCCAGTAAAAATTGGATTTTCGAACAGTATGATAAAATGGTACGAACTGGAACTATGACTTCAGTTCAATCAGCAGATGCTGCATTGGTTCGAATTAAAGGGCATTCTCAGGTATTGTGTTTGACAACCGATTGCAATTCAGCGTATGTTTATTTAGATCCACACAAAGGGGGAATGATCGCCGTTAGTGAATGTGCACGAAACATCAGTTGTTCGGGAGGCATTCCGGTAGCTATTACGAATTGTCTGAATTTCGGAAACCCATACAACCCGGAAGTTTATTGGCAATTTGAACATGCACTAAAAGGCATGGGAGAAGCCTGTTTAAAATTTGACACTCCTGTTACAGGTGGTAATGTCAGTTTTTACAATCAAACAGTTTCCAAAGATCGTGTAGAACCTGTTTTTCCAACTCCAACCATTGGGATGTTGGGAATCATGGAACAAGAAAAGTTTGCAACTACCCTTGAATTTAAAGCTGAGGGGGATTTGATATATGTATTGGGAGTCCAAAGTAATTTCATTGGCTATTCTGAATATTTGCACATCATCCATGGAATTACGCATGCTCCTGCACCATATTTTGACCTGGATGAAGAATTTTTATTACACAAAACCATTCAACAAGTCATTCGTAAATCTTGGGTTCAATCTGCGCATGATGTATCTGAAGGTGGACTATTCTGTTGCCTTGCAGAATCCTGTTTTTCTGAAAACCTAAAAGGATTTTCCATAGAAATCCCAAACAATTACCGCAAAGACCTGTTTCTGTTTGGCGAAAACCAAGGCAGGGCTGTTTTAAGTATAAAACCTGAAAACAAAGCAGAATTTGAATTATTTTTGCAACAAAATGGACAAAAATTCCATTATTTAGGTGAAGTTACAAAAGGCAATCTGGTAATAAACGACCAAAATTTTGGCACAACCAGAGATTATTTTGAACATTACACAAAATCAATTTCAAATCAGTTTTAACCGAAAAATAATTTTTATAAAAATGAGAGGACAACATTTTTCATTGATTTTTTTATTGATTGCTTTACTATCCTGCAGTCAAGGAAAACAAATTACCGGAAATTTTAACAATGCACCCGACTTGTCAGTCAGCTTGGATCGTATTGGCTTAGATAATTCAGGCACTCCAATTGATAAGAGTGACATGAAAGGTGGCAAATTCAAATTCAGTCTTAAAGAAAGCCCAAAACCAGGTCTTTATAAAATTTCAATGGGCCAGCAAAATTTAATTTTTGTTTTAGATGGATCTGAAAGTGCTATAGATTTTAATGGCAATTTTAATGAATTAGGAAGCGGAAAAGTAAATGTTAAAGGTTCTGATGCATCCGATGAAGTATTTGATGCTATTTCTGAATTGACTGCATCGCAACCCAATGCTGAAAGTGTTAAAAATAAAATAACCACCATCAAAAGTCCACTGGCTGCAGGCCTTATTGCGATTCAGTTTTTAGGGTTTCGCCCGGATTTTCTTGCGACTCACAAAGACATTTTGAAAAATCTTCAGTCAAAATATCCAGATTCTGAATTCACAAAAACCTACGATACATTTGTAAAGCAATCTGAACAAATGATGGCTTCCCAAGAAGCTTCAGAATCAATAAAAGTTGGAATGCCCGCACCGGATATCAATCTTCCTTCTCCTAAAGGAAAAAACTACAAACTCTCTGATTTAAAAGGAAAAGTGGTATTGCTTGATTTTTGGGCTAGCTGGTGCGGACCTTGCAGAAGAGCAAATCCTCATGTGGTTGAAATTTACAATAAATACAAATCAAAAGGTTTTACTGTATTCAGTGTTTCCTTGGATGGCGTAGATAGCAGAACCAAACAACAACTGGGTTCTGAAGCACAAGTAAAGGAGTTTTCAAATCGTGCAAAAGAAGCATGGGTAGCTGCTATTGAAAAAGATAATTTGGCATGGGATACGCATGTCAGTGATTTGAAAAAATGGGAAAGCGATCCTGCAAAAGTTTATGGCGTTCAATCAATTCCTAAAACCTTCCTGATTGGAAAGGATGGAAAAATTGTTGCTGTCAATCCAAGAGACAATCTCGAAGAAGAAGTGCTGAAAGTGCTCTAAATAGGGCTTTATTATACTATTTGACCTTTTAATTATTTTATAAACAAAGGCATAAAAATATCTAATTTTTATGCCTTTGTTTATTTATAAGTTTCCTGTCCGTAGATTGATACAATCAAACATTTTTCCAGGACATAAAAATGGAAGCGGCTATTGCAGCATTAAGGGATTCCGATTTAGAATTTTTTGCCTTTGGGATGCTTATTTTATAATTGCAGGAATTAATAATTTCTTCTGAAAGCCCGTTGGCTTCATTTCCAATGCAAATTAGCTGTATGTTCTCTTTATTAAAATCAAAATATGCTTGCCCGTCTGACATTGCAGCATAACGTATATGCCGTGGAAACAATTCAACAAGATCTTTCCACGATTTTTGAATTACTTCTACCCTACTGACGCCCGACATACTCGCTTGTACACATTTGTTATTAAAAACATCAACTGAATCCGGAGAACAATAAATTCGGTACAATCCAAACCAATCCGCTGTCCGGATGATGGTTCCTAAGTTTCCAGGATCACTGATTCGATCTAAATACAACACATAGGGTTCCTTGTAATTTATTAAATGATTAAAACTCGGCCATTTCATAATAGCCAAAACTTCCGTGGTCGTTTTTAATGTGGAGACTGCCTGTAACTGATTTTCAGGCAATTCAATAATTACATTCTCAAAGTGACTAGAAATTTGGACATTTCGAGATAACCAATCAGGACTAGCAACTAATTTAAAAACCTGGTCCGGCACTGAATTAATTAAGTCCAGTACTATCCGGCTTCCTTCTGCCAAATACAATTTCTCCAATAGCCTCGTTTTCCTATCTTTTAGCGAATTTATTAGTATTTTTTCTGATTTACTTAGCATCTTTGTCGGGGTACATGCATGAACATTCGCAAATTTATCATATTAACTGGAATCGGTCTATTACTAAGTGCTTGTAATACCAGCAAAGTATTAAAACCTGAAGAACGCCTGCTTCACGCAAACAAAATTCAAATTGAAGGTAAACAAAGCATTGAAAACAAACTAAATCTTAATCAGCAATTAATTACCCTGATTAAACAGAAACCAAATCGCAACTTTTTCTTGGTGTTTCCAAGAGAATACTTATACTACAGATATGTGATAAAAAAGAAAAAATCAAATTGGATTTCGAATTCACTGGCAAAACAAAGCGAAAAACCATCTGTACTGGATACTAGCTTATGTCGGGCTACTCAATTAAATATTTATAACTACCTCTACAACCAAGGCTATTTTAATGCTAAATCAACATATAAAATAGACACATCAAATTTCAAAGTAAATGTTATTTATAGAGTCAATCCAGGTCAACGTTATTTTATTAATGACGTAAAATTTATTGCTGATGATAAAACTATTCAGGACATTTTAATTAATAATTCAAATGCAAGTTTTCTTGTTCCCGGAGAGCCTTTGGACAATAGTTTATTTCAAAATGAAAAAGCGCGAATCAGCGATTTGCTTTTTAACAATGGCTTTGCTGAGTTTAACCCTGTTTATATTCAAAATTTAGATGCTGACACTGTTCATTTAAAAGCAAATATTATATTAAAAATAAATAACCCGGAAGGAAAATCAAATCATCCACGTTATTCAGTCAATTACATTTCAGTCAATCCTTCTTTCACTCCAAACGATTCCATTCCTCCAATAAATATTTTATATGATTCGTTGATTTTTCAAATAAATCCAGAAAACAACTTTATAAGACCTAAAGCGGTTGCCTCAAAAATACTATTCAGACCAGGTCAGCTTTCAAATAAATCTTTGGTTGACGAAACTTACAATCAATTATCCAAATTAGGAGCTTACCGATTTGTAAATATTGAAGCTAAAATTGATAGCGTTGACAGAAGTAAAATAAATTACAACATACAATTAACTCCCAGTAAAAAGTGGGTATTTGATTATGGTTCTGATATAAACTATACCTCAATAAAAACAGCGAGTAAAACACTTTTTGGAATTTCCGGTTTTGCTTTTTTGAAAAACCGTAATTTATTTCGAGGAGCCGAAAGCTTTACTACAAGATTCGAAATTGGAACTGAATTAAATGTATTTAAATTAAATGATTTCAATTCTTTAAACATACACTTCAGCAATGAATTATCGTTTCCATCTTTTTATGATCTCACCGGAAGCTTGCATATAGCCTCCTGGCTAGCCAGACCATTCGCTCAATTTAAAAACAAACCGGATAGCCGTACCAATATTGTTGCAGGATTGGACTATGAAAACCTTGTTCAACTTTATCAATATTTGTCATTCAATACAAATGTTAGTTACGACTGGCAAATTAAAAGACGAAAGAGAATTTCCTTAAATACCATTGGCTTTTCATTGTATTTACCTAAGACAACTCCATATTTTAATGCAATCCTGGACTCAAATATATTCTTGAAAAATAGCTTTATTGGTAGACGTTTATTCACCTCCTTTCTGCTTGACAATTTAACTTTCTATTATCAAGGGAAAATTAAAAATAAATTTCAAAATTCATTTATCACGAGCACAAACATTTCAGGCTTTGAGATCAATCTTGCCAATCAATTGTATTCTCTTTCTACCAATAAAAAAGATACATTCTCTTTTGGAAATTATGAATTTTCAAAATTTTTTAAAAGTGAATTTGATTACCGTGCTTACTATTCGTTTACCAGCAAAAGCAAACTTGCAGCTCGTTTTTCAATAGGCTTTGTATCACCTTTTGGAAGCAGCAATGCCGTACCTTATATTAAGCAATTTTACGTCGGGGGTCCGCAAAGTCTTCGGGCTTGGAATATCCGAGAACTTGGGCCCGGTAATTTAAACTTAAGCGATTCACTTAAAAACAAACAAACTTATTATGCTGCCGGTGATTTTAAACTTGAAAGCAGTATCGAATATCGCTTTGATGTTGTTTGGCGATTAAAAGCAGCTTTGTTTCTGGATGCGGGCAACATCTGGTTATTACCAAAAACTGGAACTCAGAGGGGAGATGGATTTTTAAATGCTAATTTCTTAGATCAAATCGCAATTGGAACCGGTTTTGGACTTCGTTTCGATTTGAGTTATTTCTTATTTAGGGTAGATATTGGATTTAAACTCAGAAACCCCTATTTAAATACTGAAAACAGACATTGGATTTTTTCAAATACTTATCCTGTAAGTATTGGCAATTTATTTGAAAATTATACCATTCATATTGCCCTTGATTATCCCTTCTAATTTTTATTCGTCGGATTATACAATTGGCAGATTTTACAGTTTTCCAAATTATGGGAACGGGCAGGGCAATACAATCTGCCATAATAAATCATTTGCAAATGAATTCTATTCCAGACCTCAGGTAGAAATATCTTTTTTAAATCGAATTCTGTCTGTATGACATTCTTACCATTGCTTAAGCCCCATCTCCTGGCCAATCGATGAATATGAGTATCAACCGGAAATGCCGGATGCCCGAAAGCCTGACACATTACCACAGACGCTGTCTTATGCCCTACTCCGGGAAGTGCTTCCAATTGTTCAAAGCCGTCTGGAACCATTCCATTGTATTCATTGACTAATATTTTAGACAAATTGGATATCGCTTTAGATTTTGCCCCTGACAATCCACAAGGTTTTATAATTTCCTGAATCACATCCACCGGAATTTGCATCATATCAAATGGATTGTCAGCCAATTTAAATAATTCAGGCGTTATCTTATTGACACGCAAATCGGTGCATTGAGCAGAAAGCAACACTGCTATTAATAACGTATAAGGATCTTTATGTACTAAAGGAATTTGAGGATTGGGAAATAAATCATCCAATATAGTTTGAATTTGAATGGCCTTATTTTTTGAAGATATTCTGGCCATCTTACAATGAAGCTAGAAAGGCAATTGTATTTAAATTATCCTGATAGCTAGTCAATTCCGGGAATTGACTAGTGCCGAATGGAGTGAGCGGCAATGAAATCCATTTAGAATCACCACATATGCATTGAAGCTGATCATTTTTGCTTACTAGCATAGATTTTAAATGATCTATATCTAAATAATAGGAGAAGTACAAACAGGCAATCGGTGGATTTAGTTTAGTACTTTCGATTAATAAAATAGTTTCAGCTTGATAAAAATGAGCTTTTCCCAAAAGTTGAGACGCTAAATAATAATCGTAATTATTGCAATATTTTACACATTCTTTCACGTAGGAAAAATTAGCATCAAAAACATCCAATAATCTAGCAAATTCAAAACCAATGGGTACATATAAGTGGTGCACGTTTCTACATCCAAGACCATAATATGAAAAAATATCATTCCCTAAAGCTAACAAATCTGCTTCTGTTTCTTCTCCCGATAAAATAGCAATGGAATTGCGATGGCCCCGAATTAGTGAAGGATATTTTTCAAAATAGGATTTAAAAACCTGCGTGGCCTGATGCCCACCCGTTGTAATAACGGCATCAAACTGATTCAGTTTCTCGACAATTTGTATTCGTTTGTCATCTTCGCTTAAAAATGCATTTATTTTTTCGATTAAATTTATAAGTAATGTGCGATCTTTTGATGCTGGTTTAAACACAATTTTAAATCCTGCCGCCAAACAACACCAAATATCATGCAAGCTCACATAAGGAATATTTCCAGCACCTATAATACCAATTACTTTGTTTGAATCCTTAAAATCAACAGGAAATGAATTAAACCAATTTTCTAACTTATCTATATTTAAATAATTAAGTTGGATACTATCGATCATTCGATTAATTTCTTTAATCGTAAAAAAAGGATTTTCTAATTGCGCTTGTGTTTTAGCATTAGCCAATTCAACATCTGCACTTAAAAGATAGTCCTTTAAATAGCCTGCTAAATCAGCCATTCTGCTATAATGATTAAAATTATTCATCCGTTTCAACCAATTCTTTTCTTGAGTTTGTATAATTTCTCCATTTGTCCAAAAGCAATTTAAAATCTTCAGGAGGCTCCAATTCAAAATGTATTTTTTTTAAAGTTACCGGGTGAATAAATCCCAGACTTCTTGCATGCAAAGCAAATCGAGGAAGTAATTTGTAACAATTCAATACAAATTGCTTGTATTTATTGAATACAGTGCCTTTCAAAATAGTATCCCCTCCATATTTTTCATCATTAAACAACGGATGACCAATAAACTTCAGGTGTACACGGATTTGATGCGTTCTTCCTGTTTCGAGCTTACACTTGACTAAACTCGTATAATAATAACTTTCAACCAATTCATAGTTTGTGGCAGCTTCTTTACCCGACAATCCGTCTGCAAAAACGAATTGACGTTGTCTGTGCGAAGGATCACGCCCAATATTGGCTTCAATTCTTCCGAAAGGCGGATTGGGTTCTCCCCATACCAATGCCAAATATTCCCGCTCGATGGTATGATTAAAAAACTGTTTAGCTAAATGTGTATGTACAAAATCAGATTTTGCTACAACCAATAGACCAGAAGTCTCTTTATCTATTCGGTGTACTAAGCCAAATCGCTCTTTTTCAACATGGGAATCCTGATTTTTCTGTCCCTGAAAATAATAAGCCAATGCATTTACCAAGGTCCCACTGTAAACCCCTTGAGCAGGATGAACGATCATCCCTGGGGGCTTATTTATTACCATCAAATCAGAATCCTCATAAATAACATCCAAAGGAATGTTCTCAGGAATAATTTCAGAATGATCTTGTACTTTGGGTATACGTAATAAGATCGTTTCCGCACCTGAAATTTTATAACTGGGCTTTATTTGCTTGCCATTCACTAAAACCAGACCGGCTGCAATCGCATTTTGAATTCGATTTCTGGATACTTTTGGCAATCGGGTCACCAGAAAATGATCCAAGCGGATGCTTGATTGTCCCCTATCGACCTCAATGCTTATTTCATCTAAATTTTCATCGTCATTTAATTCAAATATTTCAGGTACTTCACTCATATCAATTCAACAATATTATAGAAATTTGAACTTTGTAGTAATTTATGGAATCAACTAATTTTAAGCACATAGAGAGTCTCTGCGCTTCGGAGGCAAAAATACGACTAAGCACCCCAGCTCACAAAATCCCAATTGTTGCAAGTTCGGCATTTAAATTCAATTCTATCGAAGAAGGAATAGAAATATTTAAAAACCAGCCAGGGGATCACGTCTATACCCGTTATGGAAATCCAACTGTCGAAGCCGTGGCACAAAAAATTGCAGATTTGGAAGCTTTTGGATTAAATGAATCTGCTTTTGGATTGCTAACCAGCAGCGGTATGGCTGCAATAAATTTGACACTCCAAACATTACTTGGTCCAGGAGACAAAATAATTACTCAAGGGAATTTATATGGTGGCACTACAGAATTGTTTTTAAAAGTTTTTGGAAAAAATCAAATCGAAACCCTTATTTCAGACTTTAACAATCCAGAAGAACTTGAAAAACTGGGAGGAACGGATCCTAAACAAAAAAAACTGGTGTATATAGAAACTCCAGCAAATCCAACGCTCCAATGTTATAATTTAGAAGAGATTGGAAAGGCTTGCAAAAAATTTAATTATTACTTTGTTGTTGACAATACTTTTGCTACACCCATTCTTCAACAACCCTTAAAATTTTTGGCCGATGTAGTTGTACATTCAACAACTAAATATTTGCATGGTCATGGTGCATCAACCGGAGGCGCCATCGTAACTACTGATTTCAATCTGCATAAACGGATTTGGGATTGCCTAAAACTCTCGGGCAGCAATTCCAATCCTTTTGACGCTTGGTTAATAAATATCGGTTTAAAAACATTGAGTATACGAATGCTAAAACAATCCGAACACGCTTTGCAATTGGCAACCGCCCTGGAATTAATGCCAAAAATAAAACGTGTGTTTTATCCGGGTTTGCCATCAAATAATAGTCATACGCTGGCATCAAAACAAATGAAAGCATTTGGCGCCATTGTAAGTTTTGAAGTTGGCGAATCATTGGAAGATGCCATTCGTTTTTGCAATGCTTTAAAACATTGTGCTATGGCTCCTTCCCTTGGTGAAACTGATACCATGGTATTGCATCCTGCTACCATGAGTCATCTCAAAATTCCAAAAGAACAAAGATTAAAATACGACATCAAAGATTCTTTGATTCGGTTTTCAATTGGACTTGAACACGTTGAAGATATTCTAGACGATATAAAGCAGGCTCTAAGCGTCATGTAATTCAATTACTTCCATGTTACTAAAAGATTTACCATCCATGGTAAATCGGACGATCGTTCTTACTTTATGAAATCCAGATTTTCCACAAGCTCCCGGATTGATATATAAAACACGATAGACTGGGTCATTGGCTATTTTTAAAATGTGCGAATGCCCGCAAATCAATACATCAGGTTTATGAAATTGCAAAGCGTTTCTAATTTCTGGCTTATATTTGGAAAAAGCTCCTGCAATATGGATAATTAATATTTTGAATTTTTCAATTTCAAAGATTAGCATCTCTGTACAGTTGATTCGAATTTCTGTTCCATCAATATTCCCAAATACAGCGCGCACGGGTTTAAATTGCTTAAGTTTATTTAGCACTTCGATAGAGCCAATATCACCAGCATGCCATATTTCATCGCATTCTTTAAAATAATCAAAAATCTTTGGATCTAAATAAGAATGTGTATCCGAAAGTAAACCAATGCGTTTCATTTAGAAACGTTCAATACGATTTTACCAAATTGTTGCTTTGAATTCATTCTATTAAACGCTGAATTAAAATCAGCAAGTTCATAAATGCTATCAACGATAGGAATAATTTTAAATTGAATAATAAAACTCAACATTTCTGCAAATTCAGATGGACTGCCCATCGTAGATCCATAAATAGATATCTGTTTCCAAAACAATTGCTGAGGGCTCAAATTTGAGATAACACCATTGGTACCACCATACATAGCAATGCGCGCTGCTGGTTTACAGATTTTTGGAAATTTAGAAAAAGACTCGCCACCTGCACTGTCAACAATCATGTCAAATCCACCTGATTGATCTAAAACTTCAACATCCCATTTTGAATCAAGGTAATTTACACCACCTTTTGCTCCTAATTGGATCGCTTGTTCAATTTTTGAATGGTCTGATGAGCTAACATAGACATTCAGCTTGAGGGCCAATGCAAATTGCAATACCATCAAAGCGACTCCTCCACCGATTCCGGTAATTAGCAAATTTTCACCCGCCTGGGGCTTGCATTTTATCACCAAAGTTCTATATGCAGTAATTCCTGCTAAAGGCAAAGCAGAAACTTGTGCATCTGTTAGATGTGCAGGTGCTGAATAAATATGTTGCACTGGCACTGAAACATATTCAGCAAATGACCCATGTTCCGGCATGCCTAATATATGGAAAGATTTCGATTGGACACGGGGATCATCACCCCAGTTAAATCCTGGATTGACAATAACTCGTCGCTTGTTTTCATCAAAAGCACAAACATCAGATCCTAATATGACCGGATACTTAATACCCGCATAACGGCCCTTACTAATCCATAAGTCCCTGTGATTTAAAGCCGCATGACTCACCTGGATGATGTTAAAACCCTCTTTGGGATCGGGCATTGGCCAGTCTACCAGTTGCAATCCCTGAGTTTCTGACACTAATTGTACTGCTCTCATATTGCAAAAATAAAAAAAGTGTCCCCCGAAAGGGACACTTTTAATTATTAAACCGATATAAAAAAATCTCTAATTAGTCAAAAGCAATTTTCGTGTGCCAACAAAATTGTCTGTTTCCAGCTGGTAATAATAAATACCCGCACGTCCAATCTCTTGTTGTTGTAATGTCACTTTATTTTTGCCTTTTTCTGCTACAAATTCCTTTTTTAATATAATATTTCCTCTTACATCAAATACTTTCAAGACCACCAATTGTTTTTCCGGAACCTGAAAACCAATTTGCGTTTGTTCGCTAAATGGGTTTGGCTGATTTTGATACAATTCACATGTCAATTGGTTTGGATCTGTTCCTCTTTGAGCAATTGCAATATTCATGATATGAATTTGATCATCATATGCTTCGGATTTTAAGGTATTTGGATTTAATTCCAATAATTGTAAGGCATTGCATGGACTAACAATTTTAAATTCCATATAAAACAATGGCTTGCTGGTTGATTTCAATGCTACGTTGCTGCTCCAGCTAATTAATACCTGTGCATTTTGACCTTCAATTACTTTATAATTACTAGCATTTATTTCAAGTTCACCAGAACGCAATTGGATAAATTGCGCATAATCTGAATTAAACTGCAATGCAAACTGGAATCCATTTAATTGGGTCTGCCAACTTCCATAAACCGGAATTTGTACAGATGCTGCAGGAGTTAAATTTGATTTATCTAATCCTAGAATCAAGCGGTCCCCTGAGCGACTTTCGCTGGATGTATTTAAATCAGTAGTTTTTGCACTGTAATTAACATCACCCATTTTAATACCCATGAAATCCATTGAAGCATTAACTCCTTGCAAATCTTTAAGTTCGTATTGATTATCCCATGGATAATTCAACCATGGATTCTCCTGATCTGTAAATGTCATGCTATTCTTAACAAATGCCCATGAATTTACACCATCCTTAAACGAATCGGTGATTCCAAGAATTAATTTACGCAATTCTGAAACGTCTGCTGCAGTGATCGATTTTGAATTGTTAACGTCGGCTGCAATGTATTGGTACACTGAAGCAAACTTTTGAACACCCAAAATATGTTTTTGTATCAATACTATATCAGCAGTTGATATTCCATTTGCTACATCGTCGTTCTTATTTGGCGTCAATTTATAGTTTCCTCCTTCAGGAATATCCACAAAAGTGAATGTCCCCGTTTTCTCAGAATTAATTGAACCAAACATTACATCTGATTTAAATAAATCCATATGGGCATTTTGCAACACCGAACTGTTGTTAGTACTTACCAATCCTGAAATAATACCACCATTAGTAAATTTATCTGGACAAACACCAGGACTTCCATCTTGTAAGAATAATTTAGTATCACAGAAACTCTGATTACCAAATAAATCAGTTACATACATTCTTACTATTACAGAGTCTTGTTTACCATTTCTGATATTTGCACATGTGTAAGTTTTGAATGAATCAGAAGGATTTGTACTATAAGAAAATTTCAATAAATTTTGCGGCGTGCAATTGTCTTCACTCTTTTGATCAAAGGTTCTTGCAGGAACTGTAATAGATCCATTTGAAGGCATAACAACTGTAATAGCACCTACTTTACAAATTGGCGTTGGCGCTTTGCAATCTCTAATTGTAAACAATTGATTGCAAGTTGCTGTATTTGCACATGAATCTGCGACCGTCCATTCAACTTTATGGGTTCCTACCGGGTATTTTCCACTTGCATTGTTTCCAGGATTAGAAGGTCCAAACGACCCGTCATTGTTTAAATCAATCCTATAGGACCAGATTAATTTATTGGCATCAGTACAATCATCTGTTGCACGACCAATTAATTCTATGTTCCCATCACAGGTTAAATCATTAGCACATGCCTCTTTTGCTGAACACGTACTATTTTCCAAAGTAGGTGCAACTTTATTTCTCAAATAGATCAATTGATCTCTGGTAAACAATCCTCCATTTGCTGGATTATTCACATCATATAAACACCAATCAATAACTCTCCAATGACGAATGATTTTAATACAATATCCTCCAACACTGTAAAATCTTTCATCTGTATAACCACTTATTAAATTGCTGCAAGCTGTTTTAGTAGGTGGAATTGGTTTGCCTGCAAAATCAGGATGTGCATCTGCTGCTTTGCATCCGTCAATTATAATATCAGCTGGCCAGATTATTGAATTGCTGGTAACCGGATTCTGATCAATTACAGTGATGTATTGATCGCAGAAGGTTGAAATCCCACCGGCAGTGGTTGCAGTCCAACGTCTTCTTATTAATCCTGTACCGCATTTCCATGTCAGTGTATCATTTCTATAAGTAATGGTTGTATTTGAACAAATATTGGTAGCTGTAGCACGACCTAAAAGTGTAAGATTGGATAAATCAGTTCCACAATCTACTGTTATTGGATTTGGACATGTAATTGCAGGCGGAGTTTTTTCCTGTACCGTAACCTGAACCATACAATCATTGAAATTACCCTTTTTATCCCATACCCGAAATACAACCATGTGTGGATTACGAGTTAAATCTTCACAACAGAAAGTTACGTAGCGTCCAAATGTTGTATTGTTTGAAATACCACACCAGTCATTCATTCTGCGAATCGCCATTGAATCCAATTCACAATTATCGTAACTGCCTTGATTTACTGATGTAGCAAACAATTCACCAACACCTTGATCGTTTATAGAAACTACTGTATGCTGATCGCAAATAGCAACAGGGTCCAATCTATCAACGATTAATACTTCAATACGGCATCTTGTACTATTTCCACATGCATCCGTAACTACATATTGTACCCAGGTTGTATCCTGAGGCAATCCTGTAATTACTGCATTACCTCCCTGGTAACTGATATTATCTGTGCGATAATCGCCTGCTTCAGGC
Source organism: Saprospiraceae bacterium (assembly GCA_016787575.1). Classification (GTDB taxonomy): domain Bacteria; phylum Bacteroidota; class Bacteroidia; order Chitinophagales; family Saprospiraceae; genus Vicinibacter. Next base: position 64,979 of record JAEUUO010000010.1, read on the forward strand.
TTACCATCCGGGCCTGCTAATTTATACTCTACTGTAAAAGTGGTCGCTGAGCAATCTGTAATTAAATCTGGTGGGGGAATTGTTGCTGTTCCCGTACATTCGTAATAGTCAGTTGGGAATGTTATATAGTTTCTGCTGCAAGAAACGATTGGAGCACGTTCATCTGTTACTTTTATAAATTGAACACATTCAGTCAAAGTCCCTGTACACCAGTCAAATATTTTCCAATTGCGCAATAACTTAAAAGAATTACCACAAACAGGAATTCGAATATCTCTAAATGTTACAGCAATGTGATCACAACTAACTCCCGCAGGAAAACCAGTTCCTCTCCATATTAGTTGACCATTTCTATAATAATCATAAGGTGAAGGATTGCCATTATCCAAAGCATTCCAACCTGCAGGGTAAGGTGCAAATGGATACTCTATACTATCGCATTGCAATGGTGGTCTTTGAAATCCATCATAATTTGGAGGGCAAACTAAATTTGCCAAAGTAGCCTGTATAATATAAATAGAATCGGTGCAAGTTGATTTATTTCCTTTACAGTCTGTTGCAACCCATTTACGCTCAACTTGAGCATATGGATAATTATTACATCCGTTCTTTTGATAATAATCTGTGTAACACAATTCTACATCACAACATAAGTCAAAATTCTTTACCACAAAACATTGTTGGTGTGTTGGATGCGGTGTATGGGTCGCTCCTATTGGCAACGGAAATCCAATTGTATCAGGTGAATAATCTCTGTTGCATGCAACTATATATGGACTTGGGTTACAAGTTAATTCAGGTATAAACTTATCTTCAATATAAATTCTTCCCCAACAGGCAACACCTGAACATAAATGTCTAACATGCACTTTCAATGTTTTCCCTAAATGACTGTAATCAACAATATTTCCTGGAATAGGAATATTATTAACATTATAAACTGTAACCAAATACGAATCGTCTGGATACAATTCACCTTCCAACATTACATCAGGAGTAATTAATGCCTGACAATTTCCATTTAAAGAAACATTCACAAGATCATCACATGCCAGTGAATAATCTCCTTCAACGTGAACGCGTTGGGTGTAAAATCCACCGATTCCATTGTCAAGACGCATTAAATAAATGCCAGGAACATTTCCCCAGGCGATCATAAAGCTATTTGCTGGACCTACAGGTGAAAGCAATGTGCCACCACCATTCAGTAATTGAATGGTCCATGGTCCTCCACTGAAATTGTAATTTACAGTGGTTCCAGGACATACACTGGTGTCTCCGCTAATATATTGCGCGGTTCCAGTACTTGCATAAACAAACAACAAACCGATTGCTACTTGTAAACGCATCTTGCTGAACAGCGCATTTAGAAGAGAAAACCCTTGAAGAGTTTGGAATATCTCTTTCATAATACTATTTTTTAATGGTAACTTCTTGGTCATGATGAAGAAATTTTATATCGTTTAATTAATTTTGATTGATTCGGTATTTGGCTTTCATCCGGGAACGTTTTACTGTTCCCGGAATCAGCCTAATTACCCAAGAACCGTTTATTTTAAAATAATCATTTTTCGTGTTGAACTAAATCGATCAGCATCCAGCTTGTAGTAAAGCACTCCATTTGAATTAAAGTCCTCACTTTTAACTTTTAGCGTGTTGATTCCTTTTTTAGCAGCTATTTCATAAGATTTCAACATCTTCCCGGAAATATCATAAAATCCAATCATTACGTGTTCTTCCTCCGGAACACGGAAGTAGATATTCGTTTCACTGTAAAAAGGATTTGGAATATTCTGGAATAACTCATATGATTCGTCTGCTTTATTATTTCTTGATCGGTAAACCAAAGCAATTTCATAATCTCCACCTTCAACATAGGCTTCAGCAGCATATTCATCCTGATTCAATTGAAGTGTATTGAAGTTTAACTGGCCATCTTGCTTCGCCTGACAAACTATATAAAATAGATTCTCAGAGTTGCTTATCAATTTAGCTTGGTTTGCATTCCAACTTAATCGAATTGTGCCATCAACCAATATATGGTAGTTAGAATTTTCAATTTCCAAGCCAGCTGATTCAATTTTAACAAATTCAAGTTGTCTGGTATCTAATTTCAGTTCAAATTGAATTCCCATTAAACTAATGTCATTGTTAATACTATGAATTGGAATTTTAATTATCTCATTTTTTACATAATTGGCTTCTCCTATCTCAAACACAAGACTATTATTTGTTCTGATAGCTGCAGTTTGATTTTGCAATCCTGTATTTGCTTCACCTGTTACATCTCCAGTCTTGATTGAAATAAAATCAACATTGGTTGCAGATTGATTAAAATCATTTAGTTGAATCTGATTTTTGTATGAAGCAAAATTATCAGCAGTAATTGCCCAATTTGCATCCACAAAATTCCAGGATTTATTGTTTTCAAAATGCGTATCAATTCCTAAAATAAGCTTACGCAATTCGCTGATATCCCTTGCAGTAATGCTACCTGAACGGTTTACATCCGCTGCAATGTACTTATACGGTGAATCCAATATTTCCAATCCTAAAATATGACGCTGAATTTTTACAATATCCTTAGTTGAAATACCATTTAATGGATCTTTATCATACTCGGGAGTTAGTATATAATCCTTGTGCATATTTAAATTATTAAATACATAAGAACCAGTACCATTTGTATTACCTGAAGTTATTGCACTACCTGCAGATTGTACATTCACCAATACATCTGGGGAAGGATTTTGATTGTAGCCTCTGATGGCACCTCCTAAATTTCCAAATGTTGGTACATCTGGACATACATCCTGGTTATCTTGAATTATAATATTCGTTCTGCAAAAATCTTGATTACCTGCTAAATCGGTAACAAACATCATTACTTCTACAGTATCTGCCTTTCCATTTGCTAAATCTGCACATGTAAATACGCGTGAAATATTATTGGTGTCACTTGAAAATGAATATCTCAATTCAGGCTTCTCTGTACAATTATCAAATGATCCAGCGTTAAAATCTTTAGCCCATATGGTTACAGAGCCATTGTTTTGCATCAATACAGTAACAATACCAGGCAAACAATATGGTGTTGGCTTCTTACAATCTACTACTGAAATCAAATAGCTGCAGGTTGACTTATTTCCGCACTGGTCTTCTACTGTCCAGCTAATTCTATGTTCACCTTGTACTAAATCATAGTAAAACTTGTTATTAGTACCTGTGATGATTCCTCTTCCATCATTATTTATATCAAACTGATAGGTCCACCGCAATTCATCCTGAGGAGTGCATTTATCAGTAGCTGTTGCCTCCAGTAAAACATTTACAGAACAATCTGAAGTAATGCAATATTGCTTGTTGTCGCATGAACTTGTAAATGTAGGCGCATCTGTATTGTTAATTTTAATTACTTGCGTATGATACCAAACACCTGTAGGATTTGGCAATGCTGCTGGATTGTAGGTACACCAGTCAATTACTGTCCAGGTTCTTAATATTTTGTAACAGACTCCTTCAACATAATTAAACGAGAGATCTGTATATGAAGAAATCGGTTGATTACAGGCATCTCTGTTTTTATAACTAGGTCTGCCTGTTACACTCGGATCCGGACTATCTGTACATCCAGTCAACAAAATATCTGCTGGCCAAATAATATCATTCTTTGTAAAGGGGCTATTATCGTACACTGTTATAATTTGTGCGCACGAATCCCGAAGTCCGCCGTTATCAATTGCTATAAACTCGCGAACGATTGTTCCAACATTGCAACTCGTAAGATTGTTAGAAACTCTGGTTTCAATTCTAACAGTACAATTGTCAGTAGCAGTAGCAACACCAAATGCATTTAAATTACTTAAGTCTGTACCACATGTTACACTTATGTTTTTAGGGCACGTAATTTTTGGAGGCAATTTATCTTGAATAAAAGCATCCACCATGCATTCACTTCTGTTTCTTGAAGCATCAATTACACTCAAAACCACTCTAACAGGAACAGTAGAAGAAACATCTGCACAGCAAAATTCCTGATCTGCCCTAAATGAAGTCGTTCCACAAGGTCCAGGATCCATTCTCCGTACTTCAAAAGTTACCGGACCGCAATTATCATGACTGCGATCGTTAAACACAGAAGCTGGAACAATTGCCTTTCCATTTGATCCCAATGAAATGACAGTTTTCTGTTGACAAACTGCAACCGGAGGCGTTTTATCTTCAACCACAATATCAAACTGACAAACAGTAGAATTTCCACATCCATCCGTAATTACATAATAAATCCAATTACAACCCAATGGCATGTTGTCTACGCGATAGCGGCCATCTGCAAGTTTTGTGATATTCTTTGTATCTCCTTGACCTGGTATGGGTGTGCAATCATTTGGATTGGTGGCAGGCAAATGTTTAACATAATAAGTCCAGCCTGAACAATTTTCAATCACCAATGGGATCGTATTTGAATCAATAGCTGTAGTCGGTGTCCAATCTATAGGTACAGGTAGAATCAAAGATCCTGTACAAGACCATGGATTGGTATTGACTGTATAATTTTTTGGGCATGTAACCAATGGTTGCTGATCATCAACAACTTTAATTTGTTGAATCCAGTCAATTCTAAATGATGGATTGCACCAATCTAAAATGACCCACCTACGCAACAACTTATAAGTACCTTTACATACCTGTAATGTATCATCAGTAAAATCAAATTGTATATTTCCACAAAATACTCCTGATGGACTACCCGTACCAGATGGAGAAGTATCCGGAAATCCATTACTTAATTTGGTCCAGTTTCCATCACATTTTAACATTGGCAAATTGCCAGGCTGCCCATCGTAATGACGTGGCAAAGTTATATCAGCAAGTGTTCCTCTACGCAAATCAATGGTGTCATAACAACAAGCTGTAAATCCACCTGGATCTCTTGCGCACCATTTACGAAATATGGTTGCACTCAATGAATCATTTGAACAATCATATTTAACCAAACTATCCTGGTATGTTAAATATACAATACCACATGAATCTATGTGTCTTACAATATAAGGGTAGACACTTTGATCAACAAATGAGCTATTTACTGGAAATCCCAATGCTTGTGGAGATGTATTTGCTGCACAACTAATGGTGTCGCGCAAACGACAATTTAATGCTGGTGGAGTCTTATCCTCCAAAATCATGTATCCCCAGCAGTTGTTGTTACAAACTATATTTCTTACATTAACTTTTAATTTCTTATTTAAATACGATTGATCTAATGGAAGATTAATCCGTTTAGTACCATCATAGATAGTAACTTCAAAAAATCCAAGATCAGCACAATCTGCATATTCGCCTTCTAGTATCATTGCAGCAAGTATTTGCGCTTCGCAAACACTGTTTACAGAAATTTGCACCTGATTATTACATGCCAATTGACAATTAGTCCAACAATCCGGTATGCTCACAATATTTGAATTAATGATGGTTTCAGGAACTGTCGGACCATGACTAACGCTAAATTGATTGTTTAAAGGAGATGGAGCACCAGAGATTCTAGGATTTACTTCATAGGTAACACTGTAAGTCACTTCTTCATAACCAACCGGAATATTAAAAAATATCCCTGATCCATCGGTTAAATTGTGATTTGGTGCAATACCAGTAAAACCAGGATTAATTGTTCCAGCATTAAATGGATTGGTTGCCGCAACAATTACAGGTGTTCCAACCACTCGTATAAAGGCAGAACCTAAATTTGATGGTAGCGATGGTTCATCAAAAACATCCACACTTGTAGTTACAGGACATGTGTTTCTCAGATGCAAATGATAAGTGACATCAATATTACCAGCGATTCCACTGGAAGCAGGTGCAACACCAATCAATGTTTTTGTCAAATCTAAACACTGAGCATCGGCTTGCTGCGTGGCTGCCCATGTAAACAGCAAGACTGCAATCATTTGTTTCATCTGAAACAAGCATCGTGCGCGGCTCCAGATTGATAATTGCTTTGGGTAAAGTAATTTGCTCATCTTGAATAATTTATTTGTTTTAGTATTTATCTTTTTACAATTTGAATGACAATTTTTGAGATCCTCAAACGGTTCTTTGAGGGTATAATGAGTTTTGATTATTAAAATATGGGGGTAAAAACGGGAGTATAATTTGAAAACGATCTCTTTATTCAATAAGAAGCATTTTCCGTATGGCTCGATGTCCTTCCATTTCTAATTGGTAATAAAGTACACCAGCCCTGTTTAGTTCCCGCTTATCGATTTCCACCGTGTGAAAACCTGATTTATAGAATTGGCTTAGATTCATAAGTACACGCCCATCTACATCTGTTACTTTCAATCTTACTTCACCATCTTTTGGAAGTTGAAATGAAATATTGGTAGATTGGCTAAATGGATTGGGTTGGTTTTGAAACAAGTAGAATCCATTTATCGATACATTATTATTGTCGTAGAATTTCAAAGCAAGATCAAATGCTTCTGTATTTTCACCATAAGCCTCTGCTTTAAAATTATTGTTCATCAAGGTCAAGCTTCTGCTCAAATCACCTTTGCGGTTTGCTCTAAAAACCAAAGTAAACAATGTTTCTGAGGCATCTACACCACTTACATGTTCCCAGCTCATACGCATTTTTCCATTTGCAAAACCATTGCTGATAAAATTGGAAGCATCCAATTTAACTGCACCGGATTCAATATCCACAAAGCTCAAACTGGATGGATCAAAATTAAATTCTGATTGCATGCCATAAATTGTTCGCGCTGCATTAATCCTTACAGGAACACGTACCAATTCATTTACAGAGAAATTTACATCCGGAACTGCTATTTCCATTACACCTGCAGTTCTGGATTGTATAGCTCCCAGTTGGCTTGTTCGTGCATTTCCACTTACGTCACCCATTTTGACTGCTATAAAATTATTGTCTAATTTATCTGAGCCTAATTGGTTGATAGTACTATTTTCATTAAAAGGCCATGGATGATTGATGTCGGTAAATACCTGACTTGCATTTACAAATTTCCAGGATTTGTGATCTATAAAATCAGTAGTAACTCCCAGAATCAATCTTCTTAAATCGGAAACATCCTTCGCAGTTATTGATTGCGAATTGTTTACATCCGCAGCAATCAATTTATAAGGAGAATTCAACAGTTGCAATCCCAAAATATGTCTTTGGATTAATACAATATCCTGTGTAGTTACTCCATTTAATGGATCATCTGTCTTTTCAGCAGATAATATATAATTTTCGTTTAATGGAATTTGTATAAATGAATACTGTCCATCCGGTCTCGTCATTTCATACTTTGGCATGCTTGGCATATTTGCATTTAAAGTCACCATAGCATTTTCAACCTTGCTATTAGCTTCGTTGTAAATATTTCCAGCAAGATTTCCAGTTGAACCTCCTCCAGTCAAATGATCCGGACAAGCATTTCCCAAACCATCCTGTATAATTACTTTCGTATCACAATAATCGAAGTTATTATTTTCATCCCAAACGTAAATACGCACATCAAACGATTGAGAAACTCCATTGTCAATTTGCGAACAAGTATAGGTTCTGGATCGATCTGATGGATCCGATGAAAATGAGTAATTCAATCGTTGTGGAGGGGTACAGTTATCAAAACTTTTAGAATTGAAATCTGATGCCCATATTGTGATTTGACCATTAGATGGCATAATCACAGTTACAATACCCGTCACGCAAACAGGAGATGGTTTCTTTTTATCAAGTATGGTAAATAAATAAGTGCAGCTTGTAGCGTTTCCGCATTGATCTGTTACAGTCCACTTGATCCGGTGGGTTCCAACAGGATATGTTCCACTTGCATTGTTTCCAATTCCTGTATAATCTATAGAACCATTATTTCCTAAATCAATCTCATAATTATAAACCAACTGAGCCGGCTGACAATCATCAATTGCTGTTGCCACCAATGTTGCAAATCCGTTGCAATCTGATGAGATGCCTTCAAATGAAACATCTGAACAACTACTAGTGAAAGTAGGCGCAATAGAGTTTTTAACTTTTATTACTTGAGTAAACGACCATCTACCATAACCGGTTTTGCTATCATATATACACCAATCAACTACCGTCCATTTGCGCAAAACCTTAAAGCATACATTTTCCACAATACTAAATACCTGGTCATCGTAAGTTGCCAATATGTTTGAACAAGTTAGATTCGTTGGCCAGCTTGGCTTTCCTGTTACATTTGGATCTATGGCAGCATGACATCCATCTACTTCAATAGGAGATGCTGGCCATGAAATAGCACCATTAAATGGAGTTGAATCAACTACAGTAATATACTGATCACAAGTATATGGAGCATTAAAATCATCATAAAAGGTATACCTCCGTAGAATATTTCCAATTCCGCAATGATTTAAAGCATAACTAACAGAAGAATCTATGTGTAGATTGCAATCTTCAATGACCAATCCATCGTAACCCCATAAATGTGGTTGTACAAATTTATCATAAGTAGGATCGAATAACTTTATAGATCTTCGATCAGCTGCATCTCTTCTGTATGTACCAAATACGCCTAAATTAGAATAATCGAATTCACAGCTAATTGTAATATTAGGCAAGCAAGTTACCACTGGTGGTTTTTTATCCTGAACTATTACACGCACCATGCATTCATTGGTGTTTCCTGCAAGGTCTGATACTTCTAAAACAACCAAGGTTGGATTATTTGGTATATCGTTACAACAAAATTCTACATACGGACCGTATTGATCATCTGCCTTAATTGGACTTGGACAATTTCCAGGTGTCATCCTACGAACCCGAAATCCTCCCATGGCGCAATTGTCATGCGAGCCGTCGTCAAAGGTTTCTGCATAAACTTTTGCAGATCCATCATCTGTCAATGCTACAACAGTTTCCAAATCACAAACAGCAATTGGCTTTGTTTTTTCAATCACAGTAACTTCAGTTGCGCAGGTATCAATATTTCCACAATTATCTGTGCCAATAAATAATACCCATGATAAACCAACCGGTATGTTTTTAACTTTATAAAGCGAATCATTTAATTTAATTATTCCATCGGAAGATGCATCCAGTGCAGAAGGTGGAATATTAGGATCCAGAACACCTCTTTTAATTAATACGTTCCAGGTAATGTGCGAACACTCTTTAAAAGCCTGTGGTACTGCTATGGTAGTTTCACCTTCGCAGCTATTAGGCAAGGTAACAATGGTCTGATTTAATGAACAGGTTAAGATCAGTCGATCATCCAATACTTTAATTACTTGTATACAAGTAGTTGTACGACCGGTACACCAATCTGCAATTATCCATTCACGCAATATTTTATAGCTTCCTTCACATACTTTTAGTTTAATATCATTGTATGTAAAATCCAAATTACGGCAATGAACAAAACTAGGATAACCAGTTTCATCTGGATGAGGATTTCCCTTTGCATCCCGCAAATAAGGATCGCTGCAACTTAATGCTGCATGCTGTATGTTGTCATAATTGGGTGGGCATATAACTGCACCTATATCTCCAATGCGTATCAAGATAGTATCCGAACAATTGGTAATATTTCCGTAAGAATCTGTTGCTGTCCAATCTCTAAATACAGTATCTATATAAGGTACCGGTGGAGGGCAATTTGCATGTACTAACCGGTCCGTATAACGCAATGTTACAGGTCCGCAATTATCATATGCAGAATTGGTAGTGTAATACGTTCGAATCCCAATTGCTAAAGGATTGGTACCACCTGGAGGAACTGGAAAGCCAATATTTTCAGGAGCATAAAGCGCATCACAATTGATGGTATATGTCGAACAAGCCAATTTAGGCTTGATTTTATCTTCTACTAAAATATATCCCCAACAATAATTTCCAGAACATATATGAGTTACATAAACAATATAATATTTTCCAATATTAGATCCATTTACATACGGACTTGAATTCAATGGAACTCTGGTAACCGCATCTACAATTGTTATTGAATAATCCATTGAATCAAAAGGACCTTCTAAAAACATGCTAGGATAAATCAATGCACTGCAAAATTCATCCAATGATACATTGACGGTATCATTGCAATTCATTTGAGGCGCTGCTCTGTCAGATAGATGTATATTAAATGTATCCGCACACGCATTGCCCGGAGGGTTTATTACTTGAAAATACAAATTGTAATTTCCAGGAACATTACCCCAAACAACAATAAATCCAGGAATTGCAGGATCAAAAGTTGCTGAAGTATATCCACCAATCGGTGCAATTGATAATTGATACGTGTAGGCTGCATTGTAAGTGCCCACTCTAAATCTAAAGGTATCAACTTCACTATTACATACCACTGATGTAACGCCTGTTAATGGAGAAGGACTCCCGCAAGGTTGTTGAGCATTGGAAACATTTACTGCAAAACCAACTATTAGTAACAATTGCAATAAATACTTTTCCAAGGCAAACCTAGTGTCTCGTGTAAGTATTGGTTTATTCATATCCGTATATTTATAAAATTCGTTTTTGCTCATTAATAAGTAATGCAGGCACAAATGGCCTGAAACCGTTTATGTGTAAATCTGGGTGGGGGGTAGGTGAAATTCAGAGTTCCCTCATAAGGGATTGTCTCCGATTCTCTCTTCAATAATTACAACTAACATTCCAAAAAATGAGCTCGGATTATTACCCTTATTGAATAAATCTAATTTAAATAGATTACTATTTGTTCTAATATATTAGTTACTTGAAAACTTGATTTTATACTTTAACTAAAATATAGATGGGGAAAAAAAAATTATATAAAAAGTTTTTTTAGGCTTTTTAAAATCAATACCCAAATTATTTGAAGAGGCTTCACTTGACACAAATGACTTATTATCAAGCACAAACACATAAAAAAAAGGGCACAAGATAATTCTTGTGCCCTTTTGGCTTTATTTTTTAAAGTTTAATCCACAAATTAATCCATTACTAACATCCGCTTTGTAGCTGTAAAGTTTAATGCATCTAATTGATAATACAGAACACCACTGGTGTTTAATTCGTCACGATTAATTTTAACTGAATTAAGTCCTTTTACTCCATTCAATTCATAAACCCTTAAGACCTTTCCTGTAACATCATAGATACTCAATTTGGCTAAACCAGCTGCTGGCAATCTGTAATTAATCACAGACTCTTTCACAAATGGATTGGGCGTGTTTTGATACAATTCAAAAACTCCACTTTCGACAATGCCTTTTTCCGTACGAATACTTAATAAGACATCTTTTGATTTTAACTGTGAATCATAGGCCTCAGCAATTGTAATGTCGCTTGTTATTGCAATTAGATTACTGATTTGAGCTGAGCCTGCTGCACGGAATACGATTGTAAATAAACCTGCTGAAGATTCAACGCTTATTGGAGTTTTACTATTCCAACTTGTGGTTAAAATTCCTGACTCTACCCTATTGATTCCGAAATTAGATTCATCAACTGCCAGTGCACCAGCTTCAATTCCGACATAGCTTAAAAGCTTTGCGTCAAACTTTAATGTAAACTGGTATCCGGAAATATTAGAGAAATCACTTGCTTTAAATTGCAGTTTATACAATTCTCCAGCAACTAACGGATTATTATCTACTTCAAAATGAAGTTGGCCATTGTTTCTACTGGTAGTACCTGAATAATTGTGTCCACGGGCATTGTTATTTACATCACCCATTTTTACAGCAATAAAGTCTTCAATTTTTTCAGTAGCGGTTGGCATAGGAACGATTATTTCTCTTGGCGCATTCCAAGGATTTTGAGCATCCATAAAATGATCCTTTGGAATAAACGTCCATGAATCAACCTTACTAAACTGATTCGAAACACCCAAAATCAACTTTCTGATTTCAGAAATATCAGCAGCAGTAATTGAAGAACTGTTATTTACATCAGCAGCAATTAATTTATAAGGACTGTTTAATGTTTCAATGCCTAAAATATGGCGTTGAATTTTAACAATGTCTGCAGTAGAAACTCCATTCAACGGATCATCAGTTCTTCTTGGCTTAACAACATACTCTTGAGCAACTCCATAATCCAGATCACCAAATAAATACAATCCATTGCTGGAAGTAGTCATTTGTTTTTTCATAACAGCTGATTCAATCAATTGAACCTCTGCATCCTGAGTTCCTTCATCGTTCAATGTTTTCAATTCACCGGTAATTCTACCAAATGAACCAACATCAGGACATACGTTATGTGGGTCTTGAATTACAATCGTGGTTTTACAACAATCTTTATTTCCTTCTTCGTCTTCAACACAAATTGTAACAGGTATAATTAATTCATCATTGATTTTACTTGAGACAAAATCTTCGCAACAGATTGTTACACTGTCAGATCCAAAATCATCAAAATATATTCTCAAGTCTTCAGGATCTGTACAGTTATCATAACTACCTGCATCCAAATCTCTTGCCCAAAGCGTTACACAACCACTGCTTGGCATTACTGTAGTGATTACACCTACATGACAATAAGGAGTTGGTGCTTTGCAATCTTTAATTTCAAACAACTGACAATTTGCAGCAATGTTTCCGCAACCGTCTTCTACAAACCAACAGATTTTATGGATACCAATTGGATAACTTCCGCTCGCATCAAATGGATTGAATTCATCATCCGCTAATGGATTGTGATGCTTTAACGGGGTACGACCTGCAGCATATTCTTTTTTAGTGAGTGGACCAACTGCATAATCATATCCTGAATGAACTCCAATACCATCGTTGTAGATATCTATCTTGTAATCGTAAGATAACCAGTCAAGCGGACTGCAATTATCAGTAGCATCTGCGGTTATAGTTATATGACCGTAACAAATGTTGTTTGCTGCATTTTTTACTGCAGGCTCACAATCACCGATTTCTACACTAATTACTGGTTTATCTGTATCATGTACTTTTATAATTTGCAAATAAGACCAACGTCCTTTTAACGGATCAATGCTTGGATCGTATTGGCACCAGTCAATTACTGTCCAGTGACGCAAGACTTTAAAACAAGCATCCGGCTCAATGGTAAATATTTCATCGGTATATTCTATACTTATAAGGGCACAAAGATCATCAGCATTGTTTTCGATAACCGGTCTACCTAACAATGGATTGTCAGGACTGATGTCGGCACCGCATCCATCGATGGTAGTAGCTTGACCTGTACAATTACCTGGCCAGGTAATGTCATCATCCGGATCACAATTGTCTGTACGATTGATATAAAATGGATCACAATCAACCACCCAAATGATTTGGGTACCTGTGACGCTGATTCCATTTGGACCTCTCGCTACAATGGTTCTGGTAAGTTGACCCTGTCCGCATTCACGATTGTCGTTAACAGAAATTGAGTAATTGGTTCCACATGCACCTAAAACTGTACCGTCAAATCCCCACACTAGCTCATATTTCCTATCATAATGAGCCGTATCAAACAAGAAACGGTAATACTCACATGCACGATTCCATGCAGGTGGATTTGAAGGTGGTGCACCTGGCACATAACCTGGATATCCAGTTATATCATTGCGTACACAATAATTATAGCAAACCAAATCATTGGTAACTACTTTATGTCTTTGACTTAAATCATTTACTACACGTCCAAAAGTTGCATCATTTGGATCGGTTAATTTATCAACATCAAACCAGAACCAACAACTTACAACAATGTTTGGAGGAGGAACAACTGTAGGAACACTTTTATCCTGAACTTCAACTTCAATCATACAATCGCTGAAGCGATTAAATAATGGTCCACCTGGATTCATCCTGTTAGGTGCTATTGGTCCTGTTCCGGGATCACGGTCAAATACTCTCAACACGACCATTATAGATTTACCTACATCGGTACAACAGAATTTTACGTGATCATCAAAATAAATTTGATTTCCATCTAAAACTGGATTATCATCTCCGTTCACAGCAGCACAATTATTTCCATTATCTGCTTGATTAGCATTGCTACCATTATTTGTACCACGCAATTGTTCCATGCGTATTACTTTAAAGAAAATATGAGGAGCGCAATTATCAAAACTTCCTTGGTTCAAATCTTTTGCAAATACTTTTCCAAAATTTTCACCAGGACTTTGATTGCCATTTATACTAACTACCGTTTTTTGATCGCAAACTGCAACTGGAGGCACGTTATCGACTACATTAACTGCGACTCTGTGTTTTGTTATATTTCCACAACAGTCTTCTGCAACGATGTAACCATTCCATACACCAGGTTCAATTCCGATAATTATATATCCTGCATTTTCATCGCCTAATACAGTACCATTTTCAATTTCAACGGTGTAATGAATTTCGTTGCTACAATTGTCCAACAACCAAGGTTTTGGAACTTCCCATTTTCCGGTACAAGTCCAAACTTCCATGTTTACATTAACTGTATCTGGATACAATACCTGAGGTCCATGTTTATCTACAACTTTAATAACCTGATTATGACCTCCAATCAAAGAAGTACACCAATCCAAAACAGTCCATTTCCGCAATACTTTGTAACATCCGATCGGCCCTGCATCGCATCCAGGTTTAGCAATATCAATTACAATATCCTGGAAATTGATACCTAAATTAGAACAACCGCTACCGCTTGGATAACCGGTACCTGCCCACATAACGACCTCGTCAGGACCCCAACAAACAGGATTGTTTGGTCTCCAGCTAGGATGTGCTGGATAATAGATTGGCCATGGACTTGGATGACCTACATATAAACCTGTATCTATACAATTCCATCCGAGTACTCTTGGCAAACGCTCTCCTGCTAAATCACCATTTGGACTTGGTAAAAATCCACCAGTAGCAAACCAATGGGCTGAATCCAGAATATATCCATCCACACAATATGGGTAAGCCAAATAATGGGGTGTATAATCTTTAGTAGTATTTATTTTTTCATCACAACCTAAAGCAGGTTCTTCAAGATCATCGTAATTTTTTGGAACGCTAACACTGTTTAAAGTAGCCAATCCAACAGTTATTGTTTGAACACATACTGCTTTATTCCCTGAACCATCAATGGCCGTCCAGGTACGAACAATTCTTTCTTCGTAACCAACCGCACATCCACCTTGTGTTACAGCATCTTTATAGGTTAATGAATAACTTCCACAGTTTTCTGTAACTCTGGTTGTTCCTAAAAATGCAGGACTTAATTCAGTAGTTCCACAAGTAACACAGGTATCTCTAGCACACACTAAAATAGGTGCTATCTTGTCTTCTATTGTCAAATGACCCCAACATGAATTGCCTGTTGCAGGATCTCTAACCGTTACTTTAATTTCTCTTCCAATATCTTGTACACCAACTTGTACACCAGGTACATTCGGCTGGCGATCAATCAGGACATTTGTAATCCAATCTCTCAATTCTACAATATATAAATCATAACATTTGTAAGGACCACCAGAAAGCACTTCATCAGGACTGATGGTAGCAAAACAATTCTCATCCAAACTAATTTGAATTTCATCATGACATGTTAACTGGGTAACTGTATTTGGATATGCGCGAACGCACACATCAAATACGCATGTTGAAGTATTGCCTGCGGCATCTGTTGCCTGGTAGCAAAGTGTTTTACATCCAACCGGGAAATAGGAACCAGGACCATATGGCTGACCGCAAGTTTGAACCACAGGTACCATCCCTAATGTTGCAGGATCAATTCTGGAATACAATACATCGCCTGGAAAACCAAAAGGACTGCATGCAATACCAAAATTTGCACCGGCTAAGTTGACTGAGATAACTCCAACGCTACCCGCTGGAGTATTATGCAATGGATTGATTGCAATAATGCTGTCTCCAAAATTTCCAGCTGCGCAAGTACCAAAACCAGGAAGATTCATACTATATCCTGAACCGATAGTTCCTAAAATTCCAAATCCTCTGATTTCACCTGGATTTAACAATATACCCTTATCATCATTTGCTTGTTGAAAAATTGCACCTGAGTTATTACAAATTGGAGCTGTGCGATTTCCAACAACCGGTTTAGAAAGATAAATAGTGTCTTTAAACAATCCTGCTGTTCCTGAAGTCCATGCAGAAGTGCGCACTGAGTCAGCAGTTCCGGTTGTTTTTATTAATGACCATGCAGATTTAGGCATGTTGTTTAAACAAGTATTTCCAGCTGCAGGCCACCCACCTGTTGGTGCTGCCCTCCAAGATGTGTTTGCCGTATTTCTGGTATATACCTCATAGGTCCCAAAATTACTGGCAGAACCACCTGTAAAAGCTGATGAAAATCCACGAATGTAAATTGGGCAATTGCTTTTATTTCTGATATCAAAAAAGTAACCACCACTGTCTCCGCAAGCATTGATTCCGCAGAAATTTTGAAAAAACTGATTGCATCCTCCAGACAATGCATTTTGGCCAAATACTATTGGAAATGGACAGTCATCCATAGCCATAAACATTGGAGCATTCCAAGCAGCTTCGCATTCACCGGGCCCTAAATTGATAGTAATCCCTTTGCTTGGACAATTTAAAATAACAGGTGGAATTCGGTCATTTACATTGATTTCCTGAACTGTTGAAATTTCTTCACAGGTGTATTTATTTATACTTGTCCATTTAATCTTTGTAATTCCATTAGGCAATTCGACTTCGCCTCCACATAAGTGATTGATATCATTAATTGCACGGATGTTAGATTGAGGGATTCTCAATTCAATATCTACCCAACTTTCCTGACAAAAAGGAAAAGAAGAACCATTGGTTATCAAAGAATTGGGCAATATTTTCCAACGCAAGCCTCCTTGTATTTGTGAATTGAATTCACAAAATGACATGGTACAGCTGCTCTCTACGACTTGACAATCAAGTCCTCCGACTCTACAGATAATAGTTCCATGTTCGTCAACCAATACTAAATCCTCAAACGGCCTGGCGCTCAAGTCCCCAATCGCTGTCATAATGATGGTTACATCCGCACAACCTGCAGCTGGGACAGTTTCGAAAATTGTTAAGGTTGAATCCAAATGAATTCCTCCAGGCGGAAACGGCTGGAAATTCAATTCAAAATGCTTCTTAACAATAGCAGGCTTGGCATTTGGATCCGGAATGCAACCACATTCTGGCAAAACAAAATCCGGACATTCCAAAGCCACCTTTCCGGCACAACTGGAAGTCAGTCCTTGCGGCGGAAAAGCTGCGAATTGGCAATCTTGGGCAATACTTGTTTGGGTTACAAGAATCCCTAGAAATAAGCTTAAATACAAAATTGAACGTTTCATGAATTTGGTTATTCTATTAAATAAATTCGTCTTTAATACCATATCTTTTAAAATTAAGCTTCGCCTTAGGCAATTCCGAAAGCATTCGGAACACCTAAAACAATTACTTAAACATCAAAAAACCTTAACAAATAAACCGAAGTTCAATTGCCTAAGGCCTTGATTCATAATAATTTACAGTCTTGATTTTGGAAGAGTTGCTTCGTCTCTATCAAAAATCAAATAAGAGGATCTGACTTAACAGACTCCTATCACCTAGCAAAAATAGCACAGCATTTTGAAATACCAAATTATTAGCTTCTTTTTTTATTCGGATGATATATCGAAAACTATATATATAATTTTTTAAAATACAGCCTGTTGCACCATAAGACAGATTTTGATGAAAAATGGAGAATAAAGCAACTGAATGCTTTACTTTTACGTACTCAGTCATATAAAAACTATATTTTGATTAAAAATCACAACATGCGATTCAGAAATCTTACTCTAAGTATTGGCGTCTTATTACTTTTCTTAGGTTTTAGCAAGCCTCTCTTTGCTTGTGAGCTTTTCGACTTGGTCATTACGAAGTCAAATTGCAATGCCGATAAGAAATTTGCTGTAAAAATCAATTTTGGCTTTAGGGATGCCGGAGATTTCTTTACAATTACTGGAAATGGTAAAAATTATGGGACGTTTTCCTATTCGAAACTTCCAATTATAATTGATGGATTACCAGGCGATTGCACTACAGTTTATGAATTTGCGATAACCGATGTTAACAATCAATCCTGCCACATCGCTAAGGAATTGGGGAAGGTTTGTTGTGAATTAAATTGTGAACTTTTTGATTTGAAATACGACAAATCAGATTGTGACACTAACAATCGCTTTAAGTTGCTTTTTAATTTCAAATATCAAAACGCATCCAATTGCTTCAGATTAAAAATAAACGACCACAATTACGGTGAATTTGAATACAGCGCTTTGCCACTTAATCTTGGACCTTTTGAAGGTGATTGTGTTACAAAAAGACTTATTACAGTTGTGGATTGTGCAAAACCCGAATGTCAAGCACGAATCGAAATTCCGGAGGTTTGTTGTCCTGAAAAATGCAAAATATCAGAAATTAAAATAGAACGGACTCCTTGCGATTCTGATAAGATGTTTTATGCAAAAATTGCTTTTAAAGCGAGTGGAGTTTCCGATAGCTTTTATCTAAAAGCAAATAACCGTTTTATGGGGAAATTCAAATATGGGGAAGCTTTTTATAAAATAGGTCCCTTCCTGGGTGATTGTGTCACTAAATACAATTTTCTCATTGCTGATCACAAAGATCCATCCTGTGCAACAGATACGTTGTGGGGTCCTGTTTGTTGCGACATCACACAAGAGCCTTGTAAATTGTATGATTTAATTACAGAAAAAACCGCATGCACTCCAGATAAATTGTTTTATGTGTTTTTTAATTTTAAAAATCAGAATTCATCTGATTGCTTTAAAGTAACAGGTAATGGAAAATTCTATGGTGAATTTTCATACAGCACACTTCCACTAAAATTAGGCCCCTTTCATGGTGATTGCACTACTGAATATGAGTTTGTCATTAAAGATTGTAAAGATGAACGCTGCGGACTCGAAAAATTTATTGGCAAAGTCTGTTGCGACAGTGTTCCTCCAGAACCATGTAAATTATTTGATTTAAATGTTTTACGCCTGGATTGTAACAATGACAAACAATTTTTCTTTAAAATAAACTTTGGCCACAAAAATACTTCAGATTGTTTCAGAGTTACAGGCAATGGTCACACCTATGGTGAATTTCCATATTCATCTTTGCCTTTGTTGTTGGGACCTCTGCCCGGAGACTGTATTACAGAATACGAATTGGTAATTAAAGATTGTAAAGACGAACATTGTGGTTTGGAAAAATTTATTGGCAAAGTCTGTTGCGACGTTGTGCCCCCTGAACCTTGCAAATTGTATGATTTAAATGTTACTCGTTTGGAATGCAACAATGACAAACAATTTTTCTTTAAAATAAATTTTGGTCATAACAATACTTCCGATTGTTTTAGAGTTTCCGGAAATGGACACAATTACGGAGAATTCCCTTATTCTTCTTTACCCCTATTGTTAGGGCCATTACCGGGTGATTGTACAACAGAATATGAGTTGGTAATTAAAGACTGTAAAGATGAACGCTGCGGTCTGGAAAAATTTATAGGCAAAGTCTGCTGCGACAGTGTCCCTCCTGATCCATGCAAATTATCAGAATTGCGTTTTGAAAAATCTGCATGTGATCCAAATGGTAATTTTTATGTTTCCTTTGATTTTGATCACAAAAACACTTCGGATTGTTTTAAAATTCAAGGAAACGGAAAAACGTATGGAGAATTCAAATACAGCCAACTTCCGGTTAAATTAGGTCCGTTGCCTGGCGACTGCCACACAGACTATGAGTTTTTAATTGTAGATTGCAAAGACCCCCATTGTTCCTTAATCAAAGAACTAGGTGTTGTCTGTTGCAATACTGCAGATTGTAAAATATCAAATGTTAGCGTTTCACGAACCCATTGTGAAGGTGAGCGAAAATTCTATGCAATTCTTAAATTTAATTATACCGGCACTTCTGAATGTTTCCGAGTTCGTGGAAATGGACATGATTATGGCGAATTCCGTTATGCAAACATACCTGTTAAAATTGGTCCACTTACTGCTGACTGCAATACGCCGTATGAATTTGTAATTGAGGATTGCAGGAAAAATGAATGCAGGGCTGAGGTAGTTTTAAGAAAGGTTTGCTGTGATTCAGCAGATGCTAAAATTTATGAATTAACAATGACTCGCTCGGATTGCGAACCAGACTCCACATTTAATGTAAAATTTGGATTTCGTTACAGAGATGTTTCTGATTCATTCCAGATTTTTGTAAATGGAAGTTTGTTTAAAAATTATGCTTACAACCAAGTCCCTGTTGTTTTAGGTCCTTTTAAAGCAGATTGCCATACTATCTATAAATTCCGAATCCGAGACCAAAAAGACACTACCATTTTTACAGATCGATATATTGAAAGACCCTGTTGTAAACCTCAGGGTGAACCATGCCGTATTTATGATGTTAAAGCAACTCCATTAAATTGTACAGGACCCGATGAGTATGCTTTAAAAATAGATTTCAAATACCAAGGCACGACCAATTCATTTTTTGATGTATTTGACCGAACCAAAAATATAGGCTTTTTTAAATTTGATTCTTTGCCATTGATAATTAATAATTTCAAGCAAAGCGGTCGGGATTTTGACTTTATAAAAATTTGTGAGAATGACAACCCAGGATGTTGTTCTGTTATTGAATTCCGCACTATTGACTGCTTAACAAATGATCCCTCAAAATTCAGTATTAAACAATTGATTGTAAATAATTCATCCAGCACAGTTGCCTTGTTTTCTGAACAAGAGATTCCATCAGATCTCAAATTGGAACTGTTTAATTTGGAAAGTAAACAAATTCCAATTATACCCTTAGAATCGGGACCGCATGAAATTTTAATTTCAACTGAAAATTTAAGTACGAATGTGTACTTTATACGAATTAAAAACGCTACAGATTCAAAGACTTATAAGTTTTTCCATATACGATAAAAATCGTTTGGATCCTATTTCTTTTAAAACCGGGGCTTGCTCCCGGTTTTTTTATTTTAGGAGGATCGTATCAGCAATTATTCAGACATTTGCACGATGTTTAAAATAGCGCAAAGAGCTCAGTTAATGACCGAGTCTGCCACATTAAAAATGGCACAACTTGCCAGGCAAATGACAACTCAGGGCCATGATGTCATCAATTTAAGTTTGGGCGAACCCGATTTTGATACCCCTGAACATATAAAACTAGCTGCAATTCAAGCAATTCGAGACGGATACACCAAATACACGCCAGTAGCAGGAACACTGGAATTGCGTCAAGCCATCTCAAAAAAATTCAAAAAAGATAATAAGTTGGATTACAGCCCGGATGAAATTATGGTATCCAATGGCGCCAAACAGTGTTTTTCAAATTTATGCTTTGCCCTGCTTGAGGCAGGAGATGAGGTTGTTTTATTTTCCCCATATTGGGTCTCTTATTTTGAAATTATAAAACTAGCAGGAGCAACACCGGTTTGTGTTTTTGCTGATGTAGATATGGACTTTAAACCTTCTGCTAAACAGCTTAGGGATGCTATTAGCTCCAAAACCAGAATGTTCGTGTTTTCAAGTCCTTGCAATCCTACAGGAACTGTATTTAGCCTGGATGATCTTGAATTATACGCAGAAGTATTGAGAGATTTTCCGAATGTTCTTGTGGTTTCAGACGAAATATATGAATACATCCAATTTAATTCAAAACATATTAGCATCGGTTCTTTACCAGAAATGAATCATAGAACTGCAACTATAAACGGTTTTTCAAAAGGATTCTCAATGACCGGTTGGAGGCTTGGCTATATGGGTGCACCTTCCGATGTTCTAGCAGCATGTGTTAAAATTCAAGGCCAGTTTACCTCCGGAGCTGCCTCTTTTAGTCAAAAAGCAGCTTGCCATGCCTTAGAATCTGATCTCAAACCTACCCACGAAATGCGCAAAGCATTCGAAAAAAGACGTGACCTCTTACTTGAGGAATTAAAATCCATTCCAGAATGGCATGTCAATAAACCACAGGGTGCTTTTTACGTGCTACCCAATGTAAACGCGTGTTTTGGAAAAAAATATGGCACTGGCATTATAGAAAACTCAGATGATTTAGCAATTTATTTACTTCAAGAAGCAAAAGTTGCTGTTGTAAATGGAATTGCATTTGGTGCTCCAAATTGTCTTAGAATTTCATATTCCTTATCCGAAGCTCGCATCGTTGAATCAATTAAACGAATCAGAATTGCACTTGATAAGCTTAGCTAAGCTTTAAATGCAATCAAACTCAACAATTGTCTTTAGTATTCTTCTTTGAGTTTAAAGAATTTGGTTTTTTGGCTCATAGAATAGATTGTAAATGCCAATAAAGCGCCTTCTAAAAACCCCACTGCTATATCAATTGGAAAATGAACACCCACATAAATTTGCGAAAATCCGATCAGCAATGCCCAAACTAAAAACAACCATTTAAATGGCCCCAAATACCTGCCACAAGTTAAAATGATCATTACAGCAATTCCCATATGATTGGTTGCATGCGATGAAGGAAAACTATAACCACCAGAGCAAGGCAGAACCGGAACAAATTGATCTTTAAAATAAACTTCGTTGCAAGGTCGATCCCGGCGAACCAATTTTTTTAATAAAGTACTATTCATTTGATCTGTTACAATTATTGTAATTAAAATCAACAAAAATAGTTTCCAGGCTTGCCTGCCGAATTTAAATCCAACCCAGGAAATCAGAATAATGTATAAAGGAATCCAAAATAATTTATCTCGAGCAGCTAGAAAGATTGGATCTAAAAACGAATTGCGCATATGCATTTGAATCCATTCAAAGAGCTCATGATCTAATTGACTAAAATATTTAATCATTTTTCATTTTTTAAATACTAAAATCATTCGCTCTGAGTGCTCTGGATCATAGGTGTCCAATTGATAAGATCCAAATTTTTTATATACATTCAATCCAAATTGACTGAATAAATTTACAAGATCTTGAATTTGATACAGTCGAACTTTTTCATGGAAAATAGAACATTTATCTTCTTCAATAACGCATATTTTTTTGGAAATCCAATGGTCCTCTAGCTTTTTATAAATTAAAAAAAGGTATCCACCAGTTTCAATTTGCTCTTCAGATAGCAAATGTTTTCGAATGTATGCTGTATTTAGATAATCAATTACAAAGATTCCCCCCTCTTTTACATTTGCCGCAATAGCCGCCGCTGCATTTAATTCATCGTAATGCGATTTAAAATATCCGAAGCTGGTAAATAAATTTAAAACCACATCAAAATAATTGATTCGGAATAACTGACGCATATCGTGGCGGTAAAAATGTAAATTCTCTTTTTCAAAACGGAGATTTTCACGCGTCTTATTAAATGACAGGTCAATTCCGGTAACATCGTAACCCAGTTGATTAAATGCAAGGGCATGTCGTCCATTCCCGCAGGCAACATCTAAAATTCGGGAACTTGGTGGAATTTCCAACGCTTTGACCAGCCTTGCCACAAATGCATCTGCTTCGTGTTCGTTTCGTTGATAGTACAAATTGTAATAAAATGCTGTATCGAACCACTCTTCAAACCATTCCTTCATGTATTGTTTTAGCGAATTGAAGCCCGAAATTAATACTTTTGCAGGGTAAAAAAAATCAAAGCCTTGAGCTTAATTACTTCAGTTTCGGGAATACGAGGTACCATTGGTGGTTTTCCAGGCGACAATTTAAGTCCCTTAGACCTCTTAAAATTCACTACAGCCTATGTGCGTTTGCTTAAATTAAAATCTAAACGGCCAAAAGTTGTTATTGGAAGAGATGGTCGGATGAGTGGCGAAATTGTATCTCAATTTGTTTGTGCTAGTCTTCAAGCATTAGGGGTTGACGTAGTTCAAACTGGATTGAGCACAACCCCTACCGTTGAAATGGCGGTACCTTTTCACAAAGCAGATGGTGGTATCATATTAACTGCCAGCCACAATCCAAAAAATTGGAATGCATTAAAACTGCTCAATGCTTCAGGAGAATTTATTTCTGCTGAAGAAGGAATCCAGATATTGGAATGGAGTCAGGACACTCAAATTGAATATGCTGAAGTTGATACCTTAGGCCATTTAGAAATTGATAGCCAATCTATTCAACGCCATGTAAATGCTATTTTGAATCTCCCATTTATTCCTGTAGACGAGATCCGAAAGAAACAATTTCGAATTGCCGCTGATTGTATTAATTCTACTGCAGCATTGGCACTTCCTATATTGTTTGAAGCATTGAACATTGAGTTTGTCTTAATAAACAAGGAACTAACCGGTGATTTTATACATGACCCAGAGCCCTTACCCCAAAATCTTGTTGAATTGATGAATTTAATGAATTCAGATAACTTTGATTTAGGAGTTGCAGTCGATCCGGATGTGGACCGTTTGGCATTAGTTGACGAAAACGGGTTATACTTTGGCGAAGAATATACCTTGGTTTGTGCAGCCGATTTTATGATGCAAATAAAACCTGGAAATGCAGTTTCAAATTTATCTTCATCCAGAGCCTTGCGTGATTTATGCGCCAGAAAAAACCTCGGCTATTTTGCAAGTCCGGTTGGCGAAGTACATGTTGTTAAAAAAATGAAAGAAACAAATGCATGCATTGGTGGGGAAGGAAATGGTGGAATCATTTTACCTGATCTGCATTACGGGCGTGATTCCTTAGTAGGAATCGCTTTAATTCTTTCAAATATGTGTCACCAAAACAAATCCCTCAGCCAATTAAAAGAATCCTATCCTACTTATTTTATGCACAAGGATAAAATCAAATTGGATGCTGATTTAAAATATACAGAATTGCTAAACTATTTGCAGAAAGAATTTCAAAAAGAGCAACTAAATTTTGAAGATGGAATGAAAATAGATTTTGAAGAATCATGGATTCATTTAAGAAAATCAAATACAGAACCCATCATCAGAATTTATACAGAAGCTAAAACATCCGCAGAAGCAGAGAAGCTTGCTCTGACGATTAAATCGAAAATTGATTCATTCTAAAGCAAATATGCAAGCCAAGAGAATATATCTGGATTATGCAGCAACAAGCCCAATTCTTCCAGAGGTCATAGATTACATTTCAGAAATTGCAAAAACTATTTTTGGAAATCCATCATCAACTCATGCTGAAGGAAGGATTGCCAAAAGCTTTCTTGAAGAACACCGTAAAACAATTTCAAGTTTATTGAAATGCAACAGCTCAGAATTATTTTTTACCAGTTGTGGAACGGAATCTAACAATTTGATTTTAAAATCTTCGGTTAGTACTTTGGGAGTTAAACGAATCATAAGCAGTCCAATTGAACACTCCTGCAATCTTCAATGTTTTAAATGGCTTCAGAAAGAATACAAGACTCAGGTAGATTTTCTTAAAGTTAATGAATTTGGACAAATTGATCTGGAAGAGTTGGAATCATTATTGCACGATAATTCTCAGAAAACGCTGGTTTCATTAATGCATGTAAACAACGAACTGGGCACCATGTTGAATCTGGAAGAAACGGGACATATTTGTAGAAAGCACCATGCATTGTTTCACACAGATACTGTGCAAGGCATTGGTTTTTTTCCATATAATTTTTCT
Source organism: Saprospiraceae bacterium (assembly GCA_016787575.1). Classification (GTDB taxonomy): domain Bacteria; phylum Bacteroidota; class Bacteroidia; order Chitinophagales; family Saprospiraceae; genus Vicinibacter. The sequence continues at coordinate 90,556 of JAEUUO010000010.1, forward strand.
GAACTTCCTATTGATTTTGCCAGCGGATCTGCCCATAAATTTTATGCACCCAAGTCCTGCGGTTTTGCATATATTAACAATCAAAACATACTGGAACCATTGTTGCATGGAGGCTCACAAGAACGATCTGTTCGCGCCGGCACAGAAAATCTAATTGGAATTGGCGCCATGTCTAAAGCCCTGTCATATTGTTACGCGGATTTAGAAAACAGAATGACCCATTTGGAACAACTAAATTTACAGCTTCGTAGCTTGCTTTCAAAACAATTTCCTGATATACTAATAAACAGCCCATGGCATGCATCTTCGCCGAAAATATTGAATGTTCAATTTCCATATTTTGAAGGAATTGAACTGTTGACAATCAAATTAGACATTGAAGGGCTGAGTGTCTCTGGAGGAAGTGCTTGTGCATCCGGAGCTGAAACAGCAAGCCATGTAATCAGTCAAATTCGTCCGGATCATCCGGGAAAAGCAATTCGCTTTTCATTTTCACATTTAACAAATTCAGAAGAAATTGAACGGTGTGTTTCTATTCTCGCTAAGGTAATTCACTGATCAATTGCGAATGACTTTAATAATCCGGAAATTTGAATCTGATAAATGAACACAAAGCCAGTACATTCCAGGAGTTAATTCTGTTGGTAAGTTTAATATTCGATCAGTGGACTGAACCGTTAGTTGATGTACCTTAGTTCCATCTAATTTGTAAAATTGAACGTAAGAAATAAATTGCTGGTCAGGATTTTCTAATAACAAATAATCACCAAATGGATTTGGAAATACTTTCAAATTTTCCTTTACAGTTTCTTTGTTTTTAATTATACATCCTGTGCCAGGAGTTCTGAATTTCAACACAAGCGGTGGTGTTACAAAATCATTGCACTTTGTGTGTACCTGAATTTCATACAAACTGCAACTATCCAGATTCATCAATTGAATGTCTCGTGAATCACTGCTGCCAAAAGTCCACCATGCATCATACAATTTACGATACGCAAAATCGACTGGCCGGGAATTGTTTAACATCGCTGTAAAAGATGCATTGTTTTGTCTGATATAATTTGGTACAATAGATTGAATAGCTTCACAAGGCCCCTCATTGATCCAAATGCAATAATCCTCGTACTCACCAAATTCAATGGATTGAAAACAGGCCAGCGGGGTTGCATCTGATACTTCTGCATATTTCATGCAAATGCGCATTCTGGTTAATCCACTTTTGGCATTTAGTGGCACCGTTAGATTGTAAGATTTGGAATAAATAAATTTTTCAGTAGGGTCTGCAAAATTTTCAGCGGAATCAAAAAATCCATCATGATTAAAATCCAGCCATGCTGCTACAACAACTTGACTGCTGTCGCTGAGATAGCCTGCATTAAACCTAAAATTATGATTGGAGCCTTTCTCAAAAACATACGATTGGTTGGTACCAATAAAATTTCCATAACCAGCATTATTGCCACTTACAAAGGCAACATTGTCCACAACAATTGACTGAAGCCACTCAAGACTGCTTGAGGGCCTGAATCGCTTGCAATAGTCTGCATCACTGCATTGGGCACATCCATCGGTATTTATAAGTAAAACATCGCTTAAAGGACTTGGATGGTTGTTGCAAAAACTATAACAACGCAATTCATATTGCGAACAAGCTTGCAGATTTGCAATTGAAAACAAATCATTGATTGGTTTGACAACAAATGTATCCCATTTTTGAGAACCATTTAAGCGCAACAGAGCTGTAATCTGTCCAGAACCACTGGGATCCCGAAATTTGAGGGTTACATCTTGATCAGTTTTACTAATTATTCGAAAATCATATGGAGACTCGCAGCAACCTGCCGTTTTATAAATTCGAATGGGAGAATAAAATGACTCATATCGTTGACAAGCACTTTTAAGTTGCAACTCATATTCAGTACATGGTTCCAGATTGCTCAGTAACAATTGATTTCCAGTATAGACTATCGTATCCGTCCAACTTGTTTTGTCTTTTATGCGGTATCTAATATTGATTGGATAGATGGCTATCGATTCCCATTCAAATAACAGTGAATTAAGACCTTGATGAGTCAGGTTTAAAGGACTGGCGTACAGAAGACTTTGGTATAAATTCAAAACCCCACCGGAAACAGTAATATTTGTTAAATCGTCGTTTGGCTTCACTGAATTAAGCAAAATATGTTTTACTTCCAATGCAGCCTGTGCAGGATTTGATTTAGACAATGCTGCCAAATTCGTACATGGCAAAGAATAGATCAAGCCAACGGCGCCGCTAACTTGCGGACAAGCTGCGCTGGTACCACTAAAAGTTCTGTAAGTGTTATTTATATAAGTTGTATAAACAGATTCTCCATATGCAGCTATATCAATGGATTTTTTACCATAGCCGGAATTGTTATCCTTTTTATTCAAATCATTCATACTGGTTACAGCTACGAGGTAATCACTCTCGCAGGTTGTTGGAAGGTCACCTTCAATATCTACATCTACATTCTGATTAGTTGTAGAAGCAACGTTTAAAATCCCAACACTACCTAAACTGTCATAAATAGCACACCATAATGGGGCATCCTCTGGGCGTGCATTGTCTGCTCCCCAGGATGAATTGGTAGCCACCACAAAGGCTCCTTGCTTACCGTTGGACTGATTGTATTGGCGTCGGAACAGAAATGGATAAGCGTAAGATTCCAAAGCATTGGCCTCATCGCCTCCACCGGCAACAACCATAATTTTAACGTTCCAATTAATTCCACTGATTCCTTTTAGGTTATTTCCTCTGGCCCCAATGAGGCCCATAACAGGAGATCCGTGTTTCCCTAATTCAAACACATCGTTGTTGGTGTAGGTATTCCAGCCATGAAAATCATCAACATAACCATTTAGGTCGTCGTCAACACCGTTGCCATTTATTTCTTTTAAGTTAAGCCAAAGATTATCAAAAAGGTCTTCATGAAACCAATCTACCCCATCATCAATTACACAAATAACAATAGTATCCCCATTTTCTGTATACCCTCCTGTGGTGAGGTCCCATGCTTTCTCAGAATCAAAATCAGCGGCAGGGTTTCTGCCATTGGAACCATCGTTTAAATGATGCCACTGCCTGTTAAAAAAGGGGTCGTTTGGGATCAGGCGTTCTTGAATCAAATGATTTCGCTGAGCATGTAAGATTTCAGGGATTTGAAGCAATTGATTGACAAGTGCCGTTTCGTTGTGTTGAACGTAATCAAACTTAAGTAGCCAAAAATTCCAAACCGGACCAAGTTTTCTAACAGGCTGAAGCAAGTTTAAAACTGATTTAGTGCGCTTTGAAATTGATTGTGACTTTAAATTGTCAAAATCAAGCCCGTCAGCTAGTTGTACGATAAGTTCTCCTTGCTTATAGCTTAGTGCTTGGCAAAGTACTTTATCAGCCATTAAAAAACAAACAAAAGCAAAAACAAGCTTTATTGAATTTCGACAAAAATGGATCATTTGAAGTATTTAAACCTGTGAAAAGGTACACAATATTAGAAAACGAAGCACAAATCAAAAAATATATTAAATATTTTAGTAATCTGTATATAAATTATAAATATTTTTAATATATTAGCGCTTTAATAACAGACGCCTGCCAAGGTAACCAAAATTGAAACTATGAAAAAAATAATTCTTATTTCACTGGGTTTGATTCTTGTCAGCCCAATTTCTGATCTTGTTTCGCAAAACCGAGACGCTAATCAGCCAAATCAAAATGCATCGATAAAAAGACAAGAAACGGTCTCAAAACCGGTTGAAGCCGAATTAAAAACAGCTAATACTTCCGGACAATTGACTCCTAAAGCAGCTATTGCTAAAAAGACTGCTCCTGAAGCTGAAATTTTACAAACAAAACAAACATCAATCATTGATGAACCATCTTCCAGTTTAGAAGGCTTGCAAGAATTAACCGATGTTCGTCTAATGGCAACTGATAAAGTTCTATTATTTGATGATCCTGCAATTTCCGGCAAAGCTGAAGCACAGGCAAACAAGCTGTATTTTATCCAAATTACTGCCTTAAGTAAATATACCGATAAAATGACAGATCGATTCAGTAAATATGCTGCTTATGGAGACGTTTATAAAGTTGAAGCTGACGGAGCTACCAAGATCCGTATCGGAAGTTTTCAGGATGTCAATGAAGCAATCGCAGTATTGAATTTATTAAAGAAAAATGGATTAAAAGACGCATTCATCGTGGCAGATATCCTTGACAGTGGAAGAACTAACTTATTATTTAAATCAACTGCATCATCTCCAAAAGCCACAGCAAATACAGAAACCACAGCAACTAAGACGAGTGATTTTGAGGAAGGCAAATTTAAAATTCGCGTTTCAGAATACAAAGCCCCTGATTGGTTTGATGTTAGTAAAATCAATGATTTAGGAAACATCGAACATTGGACAAAAGGAGGTTGGACCATCATTGTTTTAGGAAATTACAAAACCGAACAGACAGCTAAAGAAGTTATGGATAAATTAAAAACGAGAGGCTTCAAAGAGGCTTATCTAGTTGTTGAAGAAAATGGAAAACTGTATCGACAATAGTGTATTCTAAAAAAATAAAAAAAGCCGATGACTTACGCATCGGCTTTTTTATTGAAATTTTTTAATATTCAGAAATTATGCAAAATTCATTCAAATCAGATTTAAGCGGTAAAGAGTATTCCATTATGGAACGGGTTCCAGCCTCTACGATTCGCAAATCAATTTTTGATTTAATCCAAAAGGACCAGGCTGATTTTAACGAAAAAAGCAGCATTTCAATTTCAGAATTAAACTCGTACCGTCAACGATTTATTTCAAATACTTTAATCCAGGAAGTAGATGATCTCGCCGATCTACGAGAAAATGTTTTGCATGCTATTAAAGACGAAACCAGCTTAACAGATCAAATTGAAAAAGAAGACAACACCTCATTGAGCAAAGGGCAACGGCTGGCTGATCTGGTAGCCACTTTTGGAGGAAGTTGGACATTTATTCTCACTTTTTTAGGATTTATTGCCCTTTGGATTTGTGTCAATATATTTTGGTTTAAACATCAACAATTTGATCCTTATCCATTTATATTGTTAAATTTAATCTTATCCTGTGTCGCTTCCTTGCAAGCTCCTATCATCATGATGAGTCAGAACCGTCAAGAAGAAAAAGACCGGGAACGATCCAAAAAAGATTATATGATTAATTTAAAATCGGAGCTTGAAATTCGGATGTTGCATGAAAAATTAGACCATTTAATCTTGCATCAGCAACGAGAATTAATAGAAATTCAAAAATTACAAATAGAAATGATGAATGATATTATGAATAAAATTAAATCCTGATAAATAATTGTGTATCGTTTATTTTTGAAGCGCAATACCATTCACCTCAACAAGCTTTTCCATTTCATATTTTGCAAAAAAATACTGCGTGCCAGTGGTATCAAATTTGCGAACGAATCCATTTTTTAAGCCATCTTTATATTCAACGATCATTTTTACAATACCATTTTCATAAAAGCTGGTATCTCCCCCATTTTGCTTATCTTTTTCAAAGTATTGAACTTCTTCAATAGATCCATTTTGATAATAAAAGGTGCTTTTACCCGTTTGAAAGTCATCTTTAAAAAGTCTTACAGATTTGACCTTGCCATCTACATAATAATCAATCATTTCACCCTGCTTTTTATTATTTATCAAATGGGTTTTTTTACTGATAGCCCCATTCCCGTAATACTGCAGTTCGTCTTTAGCGTCTTTTTTACAATTAATCAATAAGCAAGCCAATAGGACAAACCATAAAATTGGATTTTTCTGTTTTATATTTTGAGGTTGCAATGTCATTTTCGATAATTGAATTCGGAATAAAAATACAAACAAATAGGACTCAGGACAACAGGCAGAAAGTTTTAATAAAAAGAGCTTGGATGAATCATCCAAGCTCTTTTATTTATGATCAAAAAATTACGAACTTATTTTTTTCTCCAAGGCAGATTGTTAACTGCTCTACCAATTTTAGTACCGAAATTAACACCTTCATCACAGTCCATTCTCCAGTGCACTCCCAACAAAACGCGAGACCAAGCATTTTCAAGTGCCATTTCGTATAGACTACCGAAACTTCTTGGTTTACCTTCAAATTCTATTCTTCCTTCATGGCATCTGTCTGTCATAGAATAAGCGTATCCAAATACACTTGCTAATGCCTCAGCAGCAGAAGCACCCATTGTGGAGTGACCTGATGGATATGCAGGAAAAGGAGGTGTAAACCCTTTATCACCAGTTAATGGATTATCCAAATTTGGCTTGTAATTAGGGTCAATAACCTTTAAAATATAAGTAGCTGGACGCTCTACATTGTAGTAATATTTAGAGTTCCATGCGCCTACAGCTGCATCATTTAAGGCCATGCCACATTTTGCATAGGCCACTGTTGCAGTTTCGAGATTTGATTTTTCAGTTTGGATGATTTGATTTGCAATAGCAATCCAACGTGGACCAGGGCTGAATGTAAGGTTTAACAAATCATCGCTCCAAAATTCGCCTACCCATTCTGTCTGATAATTTGAAGCTGTTTTAGTGTAAACCTGTAAAGCTTGTGAATAATACTCAGAATTTGGACTTTCTGAATATTGCATAAAATATGCTGAAGGTGGCAAACAAATTTTTTCAGTTTCAGTGATTGCAAATGTTCTCACCTTTCCAAAAACTGATCCCATTGGTTTTGTTGGACCAGGAACAGTCGGTTTCCAATCTCCAGGTCCTCTGTAATGAGCAGACCAATCGTAAGTCCCAAATGGATCTTTGTAATGATCGTGGCCATAAAAATCGGTAGTTGACCAATTCCAAACTGCCAGGCCAACCTCATCACCAAAAGCCTTAGAATCTTTAAAAACTTCTTCTCCAGCCTCAGCCAGAAATTTATCATTTTGGCTTTTGATCAAACCATCCACGCGAACTTTAACATCCGTTTTGATGTCAGGAAAAAATTTAGGAATCATGGTTGTATAAACAGCATGAACAACCGTTGGCCAGTGATATTTTTTACCTGTTACCGTCTTAGGTATATTTAAACCGGCGTAACGGCTAGCCAAAGAATTGTATTCCGGCATGCCAGAAATACATGCTTCGTAACATGCAAGCCCCATTAATCCAAGAGATCTTGGAGCTGGTCCAGGTCTGTAACCGGCAGCATAACGCTCAATTTCTAGGAAGATTTTATTCCATTCCAGAGATGCATTTGCATCGTAATCTGAAACAAGATTCTCTGAATCTGATTTTTTGTCGTCATCTTTACTACAAGATCCGTAAAACAAAACGAAGCTTGAAGCAAGAAGAAATAAAGATAATAATTGCTTGATTTTCATAGATTAGAAATGATATTAAAAAATATTTCGTTCGGGTGACAAAGATAAAAGGCATATAAACCGGAGGACTTAAGAAGCTTTTAGAATCTAATTAGAATTTCCTTAAAATCAGCTTAACATTTGAAAACCTGAGTTCCTATGGCGATATTTGGTTTTCGCCCTGAAATAAATTCCATGAAAGTACTCGTAATTGAAGATGAATTTAAAGCTATTGAGGCATTAAAACAAGGATTTGAAGAACATCAGATTTCTGTTGATTTAGCCCATGAAGGATTAAATGGACTTCGATTGGCTTTGGACAATGATTACGATGTAATCATATCCGACATCGTAATGCCAAATCTAAATGGAATTGAACTGGTTAAGTCTTTACGTGAAAAAAAACAAAGTACCCCAATAATCTTATTGACCGCGCTTGCAGGTACCAATAATACAGTTGAAGGCTTAGATGCAGGCGCAGATGATTATTTAGTAAAACCTTTTGAATTTAAAGAACTCCTTGCACGGGTTAAAGCCCTTTCCCGAAGAGGAAAAGGCAGAGCTCAGTCCAACCAAATTTTGATTTTTGAAGATGTCCGAATGGATATTGATGCCAAAGAATTTTACCGGTCCAATAAAAAAATCGATCTCACCCCTAAGGAATTTGCTCTTTTGGAGTACTTTTTAAGGCATCAGGGACGGGTAATTTCCAAAGCTGAAATAGCTGAAAAAGTTTGGGACATTCATTTTGACACCAATACCAACATGATTGAAGTTTACATCAATTATCTAAGAAATAAGATGGATAGACCTTTTGATAAGAAGCTGATACACACTATATTTGGTGCCGGATATATATTTAAATTGGAACATTAATCTCAAATTGAATCCATTTCACTAAACGATTCCCTAACATGCAAATTCGCAGAAGGCTTACAATACAATTTATATTAATCGTTGCTATCATCATGGTATTTGCTTTGATGTTTATACATTTTGAATTTGAAGAACAAGTTCGGGATGATTTTTACGGTAACCTTCGATCCAAAGCAATCATGACTGCAGATATGATAGCCGGCCATGAAACACTGTACAATGAAAAAAAGAATGAAACCAGTCCAACTTTATCGATTTATACTGAAAACATAACCATTTACAATCATCAAAACAAAAGGATTTACAGCTTTAATCCTGGTTCTGAATTACTGGATGCCGGAAAATTGGCAGCAATTAAAAATTCGAATGAATACCGGTTTAACAGAGATGCTTTCAACGCTTTGGGATTGGTTTATAAAGACAAATCAAACAATGAGTATGTTGTTGTAGCAGAAGCAGTATTTAAATCAGAACATCTCAATGATTTGACTAAAATATTAATGATCGTTTTTATTTTATTCATTGTTTTGGTTGCAATTGGCGGATGGATTTTTGCAGGCCAGGCTTTGGCTCCTGTTAATCATATCATGAATGAGTTGGAAGCCATCCTTCCCACTGACATGAGCCATCGTTTGAAAATCCACAATCAAAATGATGAATTGTCTCGTTTGGTTGTAACATTTAATAATTTATTGGACCGAATTCAAAAAGCTTTTGTGACTCAAAAATTATTTCTGTCTAATATATCTCATGAATTAAAAAATCCGCTTAGTGTAATCATCAGCCAGATTGAAGTGAGTCTTCAAAACGAACGAACAACATTGCAGTATAAAGAAACACTTAATTCTATTTTGGAAGATACAAAAAATCTGAACGAAGTTTCCAATAAACTCATGCAACTTGCACGCATAACAGCCGATCATACTGTTGTTGAATTTGGTGAAATTCGAATTGATGAATTGGTTTGGCAAGTAAAATCGCAATTAGTGAAAGCACATCCTGATTATAAAATTCATTTCGAAATTTTTAATTTGCCAGAAAACGAACGAAATCTGGTTATTAAAGCAAATGAAGCACTAATAAAAACGGCCCTGATAAATTTAATGGAAAATGGATGTAAGTTTAGTCCGGATCACAAAATTAAAGTCTTGATGGATTGTCAAATTAATCAACAAATCCAAGTTGATATCATAGACAATGGCCCAGGAATTAGTGAATCGGATTTGCCTTATATTTTTGAACCATTTTATCGAAGTCCTCAAACTTCAGTTGTCAAAGGCTCAGGTATTGGATTATCTTTAGTGTCTTCCATTTTAAAGATACATAAAATCCAGATGAATGTAATTCCTGGAGAAGAAAGCGGAACAATATTTAGATTGTTGTTTAGTTCAGTAGTGAATCCGACAGTTGAAAATCCTGTTAAGACCTTTGCTAATCAAACAAAATCACAACTTGAATTGCAATACAACTAAACAATAGATTTCGCCTGTGTATAATCTTTTCAATATAAAACAAAAATTACAAATAAATTGGCGCAGCTCGATTATTCTTGGTGTATCTCTCGTGCTATTTTTATCAGCAATCGCTTGGAATGCATGTTTAGATCCAAATAAATCTTATTCAGATAAAACAACGGAACTCATCGTTGATTGGTATCATTTTTTCCTGGAAGCAGATCGATTTTCTGAAGGATACCGAGGACCAAATTCAGCAAGAGCCTTTGGCTTTATTGGGTTAGCGGGCATTGAAAGTGCACGTCCAGCATTTGCAGGTGATTTAAACCCTGTTGATATTTTTTTACCCGGATATCAAAGTATTCATTTTAATGAAAAAGAACCCTTCGTTTTACAAGCGGCCTTAAATGCTTGTTACCGTAAAATGTATTCAAAATTTTACCTCACTGCTCCTCCTGATGTATACAAGCATTCCGAAGCACTGTTTTTAAAATGGGAAAATTACTTATTAAAACATTACACCAAATCTCAAATTGAAAACTCAAAGCTATATGGTGATTCGATAGCAAATTCAATCTATGCTTTCTCTTCCTCAGATTCTATAGGGCATCAAGCATATTTACACATCTACGACAAACAATTTGTTTCATCAAAAGAAGAAGGTAAATGGAAAATATCAGAAGAAATTCCAATGCCACCACTCCTACCCTATTGGGGAAAAGCCAGACCTTTTGTAATTAACCTTAAGGATTTTATTGCAAAGCCTTTGCCAGAATATTCAACATTAGCAGGATCTGAATATTACACTGAAGCACTTGAAGTTTTAACAATTAGTTCTCCGCTTTCCTTTGAAAATAAATGGATTGCTGAATTTTGGAGTGACGACCATCCCGGATTAACATTTACTCCCAGTTCTCGTTGGATTTCAATTGCAAATCAGGTTATTTGTAAAGAATTGCCATCCATTGAAAAAACACTTGAAACTTATTTAAAACTAGGCATTGCTCTGTACGACGCATCCATATCGTGCTGGAACTCAAAATACATTTACAATATGGAAAGACCAGAAGCCTACATTCACAAAGTATTTAATAAAGATTGGCAACCATTATTTCATACACCTCCCTTTCCATCCTATCCTTCAGGACATTCCACTTTTGGTGCAGCCGCTTCTGAAGTTTTAACTTCAATGTTTGGTGGCAATTATTCTATGATTGACAACAGTCATAAAGGTCGCGATGAATTTATGGGCACTCCCAGAAAGTTTCATTCTTTTTATGAAATGGCTTTTGAAAATGCATTTTCTAGAATTCCATTAGGGGTACATTTTAGAATGGATTGTGAAGAAGGATTGCGACTTGGTTTTTTAGTTGGAAAGAAAGTGAGCGCTTTACAAATTTTTAAGCAAGATTATTCTTCCTTGTAATAATTTTAGTTTCTTTCAAAAGAATTTTTGTTATACCTTTGGAACAATAAGAATAAATGGTAAATAAATCCTTTGCCTTCTTGTTTTCTATTCTAATGATTGCATCAGGCATGCAAGGTTTTATTGCTTTTAGCTTCTATAAACTAAACCAACAAACAATCGAGCAGACAGTCTGTGTAAACAAAAACAAGCCACAGAAAAAATGCCATGGCAAATGTTACCTTAAGAAAAAATTGCTTGAGCAGAAGAAAAAACAAAACCAAACAAGCTATTGGATTGAATTAACCAATTCACTTACTCTTTTTACACCAATAGCTACACTACAATCAATAAATTTAGAAATTCCTATTTGTAAATTAAATTCGAATTATCTATTTCCACATACTATACTGTATCACGCTGCAATTGACGAACCACCCAAGGCATAAATGCAATTATTAATATCCCTTTTAGTTTTGTTGCATATTTTTTATTAAACAATCATTTCCTTCAATGAAATAATTGGTTATTAAAAATGGTACACTGATTCAAAGAGATTTTTAGTGGTATCAAGAATTTTTAATTTTATTTCTAAAAATTAAATTTAGTCCTATGTACAGAAAGATTTTTGCAATCTGGCTGGGCTCTATGTTGTGCGTTTCTTATTTAAGTGCCTGTGATATTTGCGGTTGCAGCATCCCTCATTCTAATATGGGTTTACTGACAAATTTGCATCGAAATAGTTTGGGTTGTAGATTTTCAAATACCTCCTTTGAAGTTGCAGCTTTATCCGGCAGTAAAATAAAAGATCGTTTTCAGGCTTATGAATTAAATGGAGCATATTATTTTCATAACAAACTTCGATTTTATGCAGATGTTTCTTACCAAAATAATCAACGGATTGAATCCGATCAAAAGAATTCCATTCATGGCATTGGAGATCTAAAAGCGGGTCTTGCGTACGAATTAGTAAACAGGGAATTATTCAATGATTCTTATAAATTTTATTTCGAGATTGCTTCTCAAATTAAAATTCCAATTGGAAAATACAATGCCAATTTACATGATTTAAATTTGCCTGAGAACTTTAATTTGTCAAACGGAGCTTGGGGCATTGGCCTAAATCCCAGATGTGCATTTTCGAATGCAATCAACGGACTTGTGATAAATGCTAATTATATCCTTCAGTCAAATTCAAAATATGGCTATAAATTTGGAAATCCATTTCAGTTTCAAACATTGTATTATTATGAAACCACTATTTCCGAACAGTTTAAAATAATCCCATTTGCCGGATATTATTTTGAGCATATTGGCGCTGATCATCATAAAAACAAACGAACAGTCGAAGGCACCGGAGGTCAGGGTCATTTTATTGACGTCGGAATGAATCTCAACTATACAAATTTTCTACTGAGCTTTTCAAATGCATTTGCACTTGACCAAAAGTATTCCGGAGGCACTGCTAAATTGGGAAGCAAATATTCAGTTCAATTAACTTATTTATTTTAAAAAAAATTAAAAATGAAAATATTTCTGACTTTGATTGCTTTTATCAATCTAATTTTATTTGCATGCTCTGATGATGACAATCAATTAATTTATGATTATCATGCACATATTGAACAACCAGCTGCGACTAGTTATCAATTAGGCGACAGTCTTAAAATTCAAATAAATTTTGAAAGCCATACCGGTGAAACCGTACATCACATCAATGTACGAATTACAAATAAAGCAACAGGCATTGAGGTTTACTCCAAACCGACAAATGAACATGTGGATGATCCAAGTGGTTCCTTTGAGTTTACAGACCATATCTTACTAAATGCAACAAATGGTTTCAGTGCAAATAGTTCATGGGTATTAGAAGCAAAGGTCTGGGGTCATGAAGATGGAATTGAAGAAGTAACTTCTAAAATAGAATTTACTATTAAACCTTGATTGCAAATTTGTCTATTAACAAACAAAAATCCCGGGGTGTTATCACTCCGGGATTCTTATTAAGCCATTGCTTCTATAGATTCTGTACGTTTTTGAGCTTTCTTGCGCTCATTTTCGTCTAATATGATTTTCCGAATGCGGATAGATTTTGGAGTAACTTCAACATACTCATCTTCCTGAATGTATTCAAGCGCTTCTTCCAGAGAAAAGTTAATTTTAGGAACAATCTGTACGGTACCATCCGATCCAGAAGCACGCATATTGGTTAATTTTTTACCTTCCACGATATTCACAACAAGATCACCCGGACGAATTTGCTCTCCAAGGATTTGACCAATGTAAATATTTTCACCTGGGTCAATAAAAAAGCGGCCCCGATCCTGTAAGTAACTAATCGAATATGCAGTTGCCATACCTGCTAGTTTTGAAACCAGTACCCCATTTGTTCTGGATGGGATATTTCCCTTCCATGCCTGGAATTCTTTAAATCGATGTGCAATGATGGCTTCCCCAGCTGAAGCTGTGAGTAGCATGTTTCGCAAGCCAATTAAACCCCTTGATGGAATTTGAAATTCTATATGAATCAGATCTCCTCGTGTTTCCATCACCAACATTTCACCTTTGCGCTGACTAACCAATTCGATGACTTTTCCAGAAAATGGTTCCGGAACATCTACCGTCATGACTTCAATGGGCTCGCATTTGACCCCGTCTATTTCTTTTATTATTACGCGAGGCTGACCAACTTGCAACTCATAGCCTTCCCGTCTCATGGTTTCTATTAAAACCGATAGGTGAAGAATCCCTCTTCCATAAACAAGGATTGATTCCGGACTCTCGGTGTCTTCCAGGCGAAGAGCCAAATTCTTTTCCAATTCTTTCTCCAATCGTTCGCGAATGTGTCTTGAAGTGACGTATTTGCCTTCTTTTCCAAAAAATGGTGAATTGTTAATGGTGAACAGCATAGAAATGGTGGGTTCATCTACTTTGATCGGAGTTAAGCCTTCCGGATTTTCAAAATCAGCGATGGTATCCCCTATTTCAAAATCCTCCAATCCAAATACTGCACAAATATCTCCAGCTTCTACTGCTTCTACTTTACTCTTTCCCAAGCCCTCAAACGTATACAATTCTTTTATACGAGACTTCATGATAGAGCCATCCCGTTTAACAAGAGATACGGGTTGGTTAATCTTAATCCCTTGTCTTAAAATTCGGCCAATGGCAATTCGGCCAATGTAGTTTGAATAATCCAAACTACTGATCATCATTTGTAAATTGCCTTCAGGAATCACTGGAGCCGGTATATGTTCAATTATAGCATCTAAAAGCGGCGTAACGTCTTCAGTGGGTGTTTTATAATCCATACCCATCCAACCCTGCTTTGAGGAGCCATAAATTGTTGGAAAATTCAACTGTTCTTCGGTAGCATCTAAATTGAAAAACAATTCAAAAACATGATCGTGTACTTCTTCAGGGCGACAATTGGGTTTATCCACCTTATTGATTACTACAATTGGCTTTTTTCCTAAACTCAACGCTTTTTGCAAGACAAATCGGGTTTGAGGCATTGGACCTTCAAATGCATCCACCAAGAGCAATACGCCATCAGCCATATTAAGCACCCTTTCAACTTCTCCACCAAAATCCGCGTGTCCAGGGGTGTCAATGATATTAATTTTAGTGCCCTTGTAATTGACAGAAACATTTTTTGCAAGAATGGTAATACCCCGTTCACGCTCTAATTCATTGTTGTCCAGGATTAATTCTCCAGTTTGTTGATTTTCCCTAAACAACTTAGTTTGGTGTAATATCTTATCAACCAGGGTAGTTTTTCCATGATCGACGTGGGCTATAATAGCTATGTTGCGAATATCCTGCATAAAATTTACTAAAATGGACTGCAAAATTACTCTAAATAATGCATTCAAAATAAAGACTAAATTGCGATAACATATAATTTGCAATTAATAATAAAGACCTTATATATATTTATTTATTTAATATAACTCGTTGCCATGCTTAATTGAAGCCAATCTCACGTAAGTTATATGTCACTGTAAAACAGCAGATTATAAAAAAATAAAAAAAATATTGAAAAAAGTTCATTTAAAAGCAGCATTCTTAACTTTTAACGGGTCTTTAGAATGTAGCCGGTTATTATGTGGAATTGTTTGAATAAATGAAATTAAAACCTAATCTATCATTTACTGAATTAAAAGGTAGTGATAGGTAAGGTTCGCTTCAATATCCCGGGTATTGAAGCATATTGATTAAGGATTTTTTTAAATTTTATACATTACCTACTACTGTCTTAGAAACTATCCGCCCACAGGGGACGGGTAGTTTTTTTTTACAGAAAGCTTTTTGGCTATTAGTCAATTGACTTCTGCTTGCAGGCTCTATCCTTGCTTATGGAATTAAGTTCACCAATTTCTTTAATATTAATTTATAATTTAATATATATAGCTTTGATTATAAGCCAATTTTTTGCAATTAATTAATTTTTAATCCCATTAAATTGTTTTTTTCAAAGAATCAGGGATTTTTTAGGCACCTTATATCGTTGAAAGTTTGACATTGTATCTAAAACACCTATTGGCTGTAATTGAGAGTAGACTCCTCTGCTTAGAATAACATAGAGTATTGTAGCTTTGCCCCCCTTAACCCTTCCTGAATTTTATGGAGCGTAATCACATCATTGGAATTTTGCTAATTATTGCTGTCTTGTTTCTTTGGAACCAATATTTTTTCCAACCTGAAATGCAAGAGCAACTAAGAAAAAAACAAAATCAAGATTCACTCAGTCAATTGCAAAGTCCAAAGCCTGCTGCTGAACCTGCAATGCATACCAGCCCGGTTTCAGATACTAACACTGCAAATCCATTGAATGATAGTTTAGTTCAAATCCCAATTAAGGAAGTGGTTCTCGAAAACGAATTGATTAAAGTTAAGTTCAGTTCAAAAGGTGCCAGAATAACAGAAGCTACCATTAAAAATCATTATAAAATCCACATTGCCAAAGATAGTTCAGAGCAAAAGCTACCCTTAACCCTATTAGAAGATTTAAAGAATGAATATGACCTTAGATTTAAAACCGAAGCAGGAGACGTTGCTACAAAAAATTTAAATTTCGAAATCAATCAAGTCAGTTCCAATGAAATTCGCTTTACAACTCAATTAAATACTGGAGGCAACATTATCATTAATTACCGTTTATTGCCATCAGACTATCAACTTGATTATAGCATCCGTACAGAAAACGTCAAATTAAAAGAAGATCTGATTATCCATTGGGAAAATTATTTAGATAAACTGGAACGAAATACGGATTATGAGAAATATGCCAGCACGGTTTATTTCAAAGAAAAAGAAGAGAATCCAGATTATTGTTCTTGTCGCAATGATGATAAAATTGAAACCAATGACAAACGTGTTCAATGGGTATCTCATTCCAATCAATTTTTTAACAGCAGTCTAATATCTGAAAATGGCTTTAGCAAAGGTCGATATGAAACTGTTTTGCTTGATCCTAAATCAGAGGATTTAAAAAAACTAATAACCGATGTAAGCATTCCTGCGAGTGAGCTTGAACAAAAAGAGCTTAAATTGAAATGGTATATTGGACCCAATGAATTTAAAAGATTAAAAGCTTTTAATGTAGAATTGGAAGATATCATTTCTTATGGCTGGAGCATATTTGGAAGCATCAACAGATATGCAATTCGACCACTTTTTGTATTTCTCTCTAATTTTATTGGCAACAAAGGATTTATTATCTTATTAATGACCTTAGTTGTAAAGCTGCTTGTTTTTCCATTGGCGTATAAAATGTTGCATTCACAAGCAAAAATGACTGCTTTAAAACCTGAGATCGAAAAAGTCAGGAACAAGCATAAAGATGATATGCAAAAGCAACAGATGGAAACCATGAAAATGTACAACGAGTTTGGTGTGAATCCTCTCGGAGGTTGTTTTCCATTGTTGTTACAAATGCCAATTTGGATTGCTTTGTATCGCTTTTTTCCAGCCACGATTGAATTTAGACAGGCTTCCTTTTTATGGGCAGCTGATTTGACCTCTTTTGATGAATTTATTCATCTTTCATTTAACTTACCTTTGTTTGGCAATACACTTTCATTGTTTGCTTTTCTATGGATGATTTCTACTTTAATTTTTACTTATTACTCCGCTCAATCCATGGATTTTTCAGCAAATCCAGCAATGAAATACATGCAATATTTAATGCCTGTGATCTTCTGGTTTATGTTCAACAAAACCGCTGCCGGCTTGACTTGCTATATGTTTTTTAGTAACTTATTGAATATTGGTCAAACCATACTTGGCAGAAGTCTGCTCTTTGATACAGATAAAATACGAGGCGAACTTGAATTGAACAAAACCAAACCTCGAAAAAAGGGTGGTTTTAGAGAACGATTGGAAACCATGATGAAAGAACAGCAACGACAAGCCCTTGAACGGGAGAAAAAGACCAAAAAATGAAATTTGTAATATCATTCTTACTTTTTTGTTGTTTCTTATGTGCAAGTTCTTGCAACAGAAAAAGCACACATAAAAATAAAAAGCCAACAGAACCTGAATTGCCATCAGCATTACCTGTATTTAAACAGGTTTTTAATCCTGAAGACACCCTGCTTTTGAATACAGATACCTTGCTATTTTACCGCCGTTCTGCATGTTTCGGCTTTTGTCCAACGTTTGATTTTACAATTTATCAAAATGGCATCGTAAAATATGATGGAATCCAGCATGTTGACCATCTGGGTACGGCCTATCGTTTGGCCACAGATTCTTGGTGGGTTTCCGTTAAATCTGAATTGCGAAAATTTGATTTTTATAAACTTGCTCCGGTATATCCTATAGAACCTGAACTTTACATCCCAGATTTACCTAATACCATCATTACATTAAAAGAAACAGGTACTCGAAAATCTGTGATAGACAACCATCATGCACCCAAAGAATTAAAAGATTTCGAAATATTTATCGAAGCACATTTTCAAGAATTATTTAATCATCGGTAAGCACAAACTTGCCATTAAGCAATTTCGATTGCATGTCAGAAAAACATAAAGTTGTAGGAGTTATTGGTGCTGGTAGTTTTGGTACTACCATTGCAACTTTGCTTGCTCACAACACAGATGTTTTAATTTATGCACGCAAGAAAGAAATTGTTGATAGAATTAATACGCAACACAGCAATTTAAATGTAGATCTTAGTCCACGCATTCGTGCTACAAATTCCTTTGAAGAAATCTGTGGAGAAACCCGAATTATTTTCCCAGTTGTTCCCTCAGAAAACTTCCGGGAAACCTGTTCAAACATGGCAGCTCATTTAACACCGGCTCATATTTTAATTCATGCAACAAAAGGATTGGACATTGCAGGAATTCCAATTGCCAATCTTGCAATGGTCAATATTTCTCGCAAAAATATCCATACCATGAGTGAAGTCATTCGGCAAGAAACTTCCGTCATCCGGGTTGGTTGTTTAGCTGGTCCGAATCTTTACAGAGAAATACTTGATAAACAACCCGCAGCTTCTGTAATAGCAAGTGAATATGATGAAGTAATCAAAGCTGGTTCTGATGTACTTGGCAGTCGTTTGTTTTATGTTTTTGGATCATATGATTTGGTTGGTGCTGAAATGGCTGGGGCACTTAAAAATATTATTGCACTTGGATCCGGCATGTTGGCTGGGAAAGGACTTGGAAAAAACCTTGAAGCTATGTTAATTACACGTGGTCTCCGAGAAATGATTGAGTTGGGAAGAAGCGTTGGCGCTACTTCAAGGTCCTTTTTAGGTACCGCAGGTATTGGTGATTTAATTGCAACCGCTACCAGCACGAAAAGCAGAAATTTTAGCTTTGGATACCGTTTGGGCAAGGGAGAGACACTCCAGGAAATCATACAATCTGTAGATGAGGTAGTAGAAGGTGTTCGCACGGTCAGAATTGCAAACCAGCTAGCCAAACATTATCATTTGCGCCTTCCGATTATCAACATGATATACAGCGTAGTGTATGATCAGTTGGATCTTGAAAAAGCAATTCAATTTCTAATGAGATACCCCTATTTACCAGATGTCGATTTTGTATAGCGGTCAATCGAAGAAATAAATACATTTATAGGTTTAAATCCCATTTTTTATCTGAATAGCAATACTTTTGTTTAATATTAAATTTCATACAAACCAGAAATTATGGCAGTAATTAATCCAGGACCAGGAATGGAAAAACCAAAAGGCTTTTGGAGCAAACCCGAAGGCGTAACAGGTACCGTTGTCTTAGCAGGCTTATTGATAGGCGGAGGAGCGATCCTCTATAAATACCTACCCTATTTGATCAGCCTCACCCAAAATATGGTATATCTGGCAGGGATGTTATTGGTCTTGGGCGCGATCATCTATATGGTTTTAGACCCTCGGATGCGCACGCTGATTGGCTATATGTACAAAAGCATTATGCGATGGATAACAGGTATTTTTGTTACCATTGATCCAATTGGTATTTTAAAAAATTACATCAGTGACCTTGAAAACAATTTGTCAAAAATGAGTGAACAAATTGGTGTATTGAAAGGACAAATTAAAAAACTACAAAACAATGTATCTGAAAATTCAAAAGAAATAGAAACCCAATTGCGAATGGCCCAAGTTGCAAGAACGCAAAATCAGGAACCTCAAATGGTTTTGTCAACTCGGAAAGCAGCTCGGCTTCAGGAGACCAACGAAAAATACAATCATTTGCTTAGCAAAATGGACATCCTGAACAAGGTGCTCGTTAAAATGTATCAAAACTCAGAAATTTTGTTGGCAGATACAAAAGATCAAGTAAGCTTAAAAGAACAAGAGCGAAAAGCTATCAGAGCTTCACACAGCGCTATGAAATCAGCCATGAATGTTATAAGTGGAAATACGGATCAACGTGTATTATTTGATCAAGCCCTCGAACATATTGCCGATGATGTTGCCTACAAAGTTGGTGAGATGGAACGCTTTATGGAATTATCAGAAAACTTTATGAATAGTGTTGATTTACAAAATGGAGTTTTTGAGGAAGAAGGTTTGAAAATGCTACAGGATTATGACGAAAAGAGCAAATTGCTTTTAATGGGCGGAAAAGATGACAAATTCAAAATGGAAAGTAAAATTCCAGAGCGCATTAAAGTAGAAAAGAATGACTCAGAAGGAAATGCGTATGACGGACTTTTTAATAAATAGATTTATTTTGTACAGGTTTAATTTTTAATATGCTATTTTATTTAGGTGTTGTATGTATTCTAGGAGGAATTTATTTTTTATTGAGTAATTTCAAAATAATAAATAAAAATTCGGTTTCTAACAAACCGATTGAGGCTCAAAAAGTCGATAATTTTATAGTGCGGACACTTTCAATTTGCATGTGTTGTTTAGGCCTGTATTTAGTCTGGCCTAGCCAAAAAGTGACTGCATCCAAACCAATACAAAATTCAGACAGTCCCAAAAAAGTATATTATTGGGAACAAAGTGTCCGGGATGCACTAACTAAACAATGTCTTGAAAATGGAAAAAAAACAGCAGAAGCATATCCTCAGCTAGTAAAAGATTATTGTAGCTGTGCTACTGATCGGATCACAGAAGCTATGAGCCCTGAAGATTACACGCAAATAATTTCCAAATCACAGGAAGAGCAGGCTGCAACCATTCGACCGTTGGTTCAATCATGTGTTGATATATTAACCAGATTGATTCAATTGAGTGAAGAATCAAAAGATGATTCAAAAACAAAATAAACCAACATTGTTATTTGAAATATAGCACGAATCAAGCAAATTCAAATACTAGATTCTTCTCAAACTTTATACGGAATAAAATTGATAATTAAATTAACCAAACATAGTATTGTTTGACTCCTGGCTTAGTGAATGAAATCATTGACTTGTTTTCCTAATTGTCCGGAATAACTCAGTCCTACCTAAAATTCTTGAATGGAATGTACTATTTAGTAATCTATTAATTCTCAATATGAATCCCAATGGCAATTTTGGCTTAATGCATCCGATCCCCACGTACTTGTAAACCTTTAATTAAATTGGCTTCAAAAGCCAGAAATTCTTGCCAACGATTGCGCGCAATTTCTTTATCTGAATAAAATTCTGCCAATTCAAGAAACATTTTATAATGGCCTGCTTCAGAAACCATGAAATGATGATAAAACGCTTGCAAATTAGGATCCTTCAATTCAATTGATAATAAACGAAATCGCTCACAACTTCTTGCTTCTATCAATGCACAAAACAACAATTGTTCAATCAATCTATTGTTCCGGGATCCACCTTTTTTTAAAAATCCCATCAACCCATGAACGTATTCATCCTTTCTTTGAAACCCCAATTTCAAATTGCGTTTTTTAATTTCTGCAACAACCATTCGAAAATGCCCCCATTCTTCAGTAACTATTGGAGAAACTTTATCAACTAAAAGCTCTTTATCTGGATATTGTTGCACCAATGAAATGCAAGAACTGGCCGCCTTTTGTTCGCAATATGCATGATCAGATAAAATATCCTCCAATGACATGGAAGCAAGATCCGTCCAACGAGGATCTGATGGCAAATGCAATCCTAGTTTCGTTAGTTCCTTTTTTTGAGGCATTCCAGCATGTTTTTTAAAACATCCAGATAAATTAGTTCAAAGCGATCCGCACCATTGGTCCAAATGATTGTAAACGCATCTACTTCATTTTTTAACAAATAATTCAAATCTTCTTTATCCAATTTATATTGGATTGTAATGATAGTATTTCCAGTGGAGGCTTCCAATTCTGAAGTATTTAATGCAAAGGTTTCCAAATAAATAAAATCACCATTTAAAAAATCCAATCGAGCTGGATTTGAGGGATCAATACTTCCATATAGCTGGGCAGCTTTTGGTGAATGTAAGACAAACTTTAACTCGAGATAATATTTTTTCCTGGATTTAATAAATCGGGCCAAGCATTCTAAAAAATCACCTTCCTTAAAATAATTGCCAATTCTGGGATCTGTGTATTCAAAAAATGGAGAAAATTCATTTGCCCAGATTGAACCATCCTCATTTTGAGTAAGTTGACAAGCAGATTCTAAAAAATGGTCGTAAACCTGAATTGGCAAGCCAAGCAGAGGTTTTTCTTCCAATACTTTATATTCTGACCCAGAAGGAATTCGATTGTTTTCAAGAGTTAAAAGGGCCTTATTAATTTTCTTCAAGCTTTTTGAAGCAGATTGATCTTTTAAATAAACCAATTTTCTGGATTCTGACAGGAGCATTAAATACGCATTTTCGATTTTAATCAGGTCTGATCTCTTCCTGTTTAAAATCTTTAATTTTTTCTCTAATTCAGACTTTCGCCTTTTAGTTAGTTGCGAATCAGTCAATTGCATATTAATCTGCGCTTGGAGATCCTTGGTTTCCTTTATATTAATTCTTGAAATGTTAATGCCTTTAATCAAACGTGATTCCAGACGATTGATCGAATCGCCTAATGAACCGGACGCAGAAAGTCTGAGGCTAATTCCGAAGAATATTAAAATAGCAGTTTTGAGATAAACATGCTTAGAATGTAAATAAATTGCAAGCACACGAATGTTTGAAATTCTTACAAATTTAGTGAAAGATCCCTGTAATCCTTTAATTTTGGCCTCTATTTCTAAAACTTGAACATTTTAGCATGAAACGGACTTATTTATTTAATAGCATGTTGATGATGTGTGGAATTTTTGGGGCTTGCAAACAACAAACTGCTAATTCAAACGCTGAGGCAATTGAATCGAAGCTTATTTATCCAGAGAGCAGAATGGATACTGTTTCCGATAATTATTTTGGAACTAAAATTGACGATCCTTACAGGTGGCTGGAAGACGATCATTCGGCTGAAACTATGGACTGGGTTAAATCGCAAAATAAATTGACATTTTCAGTGCTTGATAAAATACCATTTCGGAATGATTTAAGAAAACACATTGAAACTTTATTTGACTATACAAAATTTGGAACACCTGAAAAAAAATCTGGAAACTATTTTGTTTTCAAAAACAATGGACTGCAAAATCAAGATGTATTATACCGGACTAAAAATTTAAATGATAGTTTGCAACTGGTATTGGATCCCAATACATTTTCAAAAGATGGGACTGTTGCTTTAAGTGGCCACAGTTTTTCAAAAAATGGAAAATATATGGCTTATTTAATTTCAGAAGGCGGTTCGGACTGGAACAAAATAATTGTAAAAGATTTGGATCAAAATAAAGATTTAACCGATACGGTTCATTGGGTAAAATTTAGCGGTGCATCGTGGAAAGAAGATGGATTTTATTACAGTCGTTATCCAGAACCAAAGGGAACTGGAACATTATCGGCAAAAAATGAAAATCACAGTGTTTACTTTCATAAATTGGGTACCAAGCAATCATCGGATGCTTTAATATACAGCGATCCAAAAAATCCGTTACGGAACTCCTATGCAAGCTTAACAGATGATGAACGATTTTTAATTTTGAGTTCATCTGAATCCACAAGTGGCAATTCATTAGCAATCAAAGATCTTTCAAAAAAGAATGGTGTATTTCAATGGTTGGTGCGAACTTTTGAAAGCGATTACAATGTAATTGGAAATTCAGGAGATACTCTTTTTATTCATACAAATCATGAAAGTCCAAATTGGAAAGTATTTGCTGTAAGCATGAATGCGAGTTCGCCAGACAAATGGATTCCAGTGCTTACTGAATCAAAAGACGTATTGCAATCCGTAAATCTTATTGGAGGAAAGCTCATCGCTGTGTATATGCACAATGCAACAAGTCTTGTTAAAATTTTTGACTTAAACGGCAAAGAATTGAATGAGTTGCAATTACCCGAACTGGGAACAATTGGTGGTTTTAGTGGAGAACAAAATGACACAGAAGCATTTTATTCTTTTTCTTCATTTGTCAGACCAAACACGATCTATCGTTTAGATCTTACAAGCTATACATCCACCTTGCAATATGCCTCTGAAATTAAAGGATACAATCCGGACCTGTATACAACTGAGCAAGTGTGGTGTAAAAGCAAAGACGGAACTCAAGTTCCTATGTTTATCACACATAAAAAGGATTTTAAAAAAGAAAGCAAGGCCCCATGCCTATTATATGCATACGGAGGATTTGATATATCCCTAACCCCTTCGTTTGCAGTTTCCCGATTGCCAATTTTAGAAAACAACGGGTTGTTTGTTGTTGCAAATTTAAGAGGCGGGGGTGAATTTGGTAAAAACTGGCATGAAGCAGGCACCAAAGAGCGAAAACAAAATGTCTTTGATGATTTTGCAGCAGCTGCAGATTTTTTAGTTGCTGAAAAATACACGGATCGTGATCATTTGGCAATTCAAGGAGGTTCAAATGGCGGTTTACTTATAGGTGCTACCATAACCCAAAGGCCAGATATCTGTAAAATTGCTTTTCCTGCGGTTGGAGTTTTAGATATGCTGCGCTATCACAAATTTACAATTGGTTGGGCATGGGCTACAGATTACGGCACCAGTGAAAGCAAAGAAGGTTTTGATTATTTAGTCAAATATTCTCCGGTTCACAATGCAAAACCAGCATCCTATCCAGCCACAATGATTACTACAGCAGATCACGATGATCGTGTAGTTCCCGCTCATTCCTTTAAATTTGCCGCAGCGATGCAAAAAGCACAACAAGGACCTTTGCCCATGTTAATTAGAATTGATGTAAGTGCCGGTCATGGTGCGGGCAAACCTACATCAAAACGAATTGATGAAGCAGCAGATATATTGAGTTTTATGTTTTCGCAAATGAAGATTACTCCAACTTTAAAATAATCCATTTTAATTCACGTTAATAAACTTAAAATAAAATAATATGAACGCAAATCAATATTTAGAATCTAATAAACAAAGATTTTTAGATGAATTGCTGGAACTTTTAAGAATTCCATCTGTAAGCGCTGATTCAAACCACAATGAGGACACAAAGCGTTGTGCTGAAGCTGTAAAACAAGCGCTTCTTGAAGCTGGATGCGACAAGGCAGAAATTTGTAAAACCAAAGGCCATCCAGTAGTCTTGGCTGAAAAAATAATTGATCCAAAATTACCCACAGTATTAACTTATGGGCATTATGATGTTCAACCCCCAGATCCACTTAATTTATGGACCAGTGGCCCTTTCGATCCTGTTGTAAAAGATGGCAACATTTATGCGCGGGGTGCCTGTGATGACAAAGGGCAAGTATTTATGCATGTAAAAGCATTGGAATGCATGGTTAAAACAAACAGTCTTCCTTGCAATGTAAAATTCATTATTGAAGGAGAGGAAGAAGTGGGCAGTGCAAATCTTGATAAATTTTTAAAAGCTAATAAAGAGAAACTTGCAGCAGATATCGTATTGGTAAGTGATACTTCGATGATCAGCATGGAAAATCCTTCAATTGAAACCGGTTTGCGTGGATTAACTTATATGGAAGTTGAAGTAACCGGACCAAATCGCGATTTGCATTCTGGTGTCTATGGTGGTGCAGTAGCCAATCCGATTACGATTCTAGCAAAAATGATTGCATCCCTTCACGATAAAAACAACAAAGTTAAGGTAAGTGGATTTTACAGAGATGTTGTTGAAATGACAGCTGCTGAACGAAAAGAATTAAACAATGCACCTTTTAATTTAGACGAATACAAAAAAGATTTAAACATCCAGGAAGTTTGGGGTGAAGATGGGTATACCACTTTGGAACGTACCGGAATTCGACCTACACTGGAATTAAATGGTATATGGGGTGGATACACTGGTGAAGGTGCTAAAACAGTTCTCCCATCGAAAGCGTATGCTAAAATTTCTATGCGTCTGGTACCCAATCAAAAATCTAAAAAAATTGCAAAGCAATTTGAAAAGCATTTCATGAAAATTGCACCCCCTTATGTAACAGTTAAAGTGACTGAATTGCATGGAGGTGAAGCTGCTGTAACCCCTACTGACAGTGCGGCCTATAAAGCAGCTGCTAAAGCAATTGAAACCACATTTGGAAAGAAACCCATTCCAACCCGCGGAGGTGGAAGCATACCAATTGTAGCTCTGTTTGAAAAAGTATTGGGAATAAAAACTGTATTGATGGGATTTGGATTGGATTCAGATAACATCCATTCACCAAATGAAAAATTTGGATTGTTCAATTTTTATAAAGGCATTGAAACCATTCCACATTTTTACAAAAACTATTCAGAAACCAAAAAGAGCTAAATTTCTTATGAAAAAATTTTACAGCATTTTATTTATCGGCGTGATTTTAAGCTTCAGCTTACAAGCACAAAAAAACAAATCAAACATGGATTCACTCAGTTACAGTATTGGAATTTTATTTGGAAACAGTCTCAAACAACAAGGTCTTGATAAAATCAATTCAAAAGATCTTTCTGATGGATTAGAAGCTATCCTAAATAATAAACCAACAAGCATAACCAAAGAACAAGCTACTCAGATTTATTCACAAGCGATGTCTGCAATCGCGGCCAAGAAAAATGCAGGAGCCAAAGAAGAAGGAGAAAAGTTTCTTGCGGAAAACAAAAAACGTTCCGGCGTAACAACAACCGCCAGCGGACTCCAATACGAGGTTATTAAAATGGGAGATGGTGCCAAACCAGGTCCAACTTCAAAAGTTAAAACGCATTATCATGGAACGCTTATTGATGGTACTGTATTCGATAGCAGTGTAGAGCGTGGCGAACCTATAAGTTTTCCTGTAAATGGGGTGATCGCAGGATGGCAAGAAGCTTTGCAATTGATGAATGTCGGCTCTAAATACAAATTGTATATACCTTACAACCTGGCGTATGGCGAACGTGGAGCAGGTGCTGACATTAAGCCTTTTTCTGCTTTAATTTTTGAAGTAGAATTATTAGGCATCGAATAGATTTCGATAATTGTGCAGGGGGTTTTTGAAACTTCCCTAAAGCAATTATAATAAATATTTTGGCCGTATTGTACTTTACACCGATTGTACAATACGGCCATTAAAATTTTAAATATCTTTGATACAATTAACGGATTCCAATTGAGGATTGCTGAATTATTAAGCTAAACCATGCATATTTCTATCATTAGTCTTTTGCCTGAATTACTTCGGAGTCCATTAGAGCACTCAATTCTCAAACGAGCACGAGATAAAAATATTCTTAGTATTGAACTCATCGACTTAAGAACCTTTGGGATTGGAGCTTACAAACAAGTAGATGACTATCAATATGGAGGTGCCGCAGGCATGGTACTAATGATTGAACCCTTGGTTAATTGCATTGAATCCCTAAAATCAGTACGATCGTTTGATGAAATTATTTACTTAAGTCCGGATGGTGAATTATTGAATCAATCAATTGCCAATCAACTAAGTTTAAAAGACAATCTGCTTTTAATATGCGGGCATTATAAAGGGATAGATCAACGCGTTCGGGATCACTGGATAAGTCGTGAAATTTCAATTGGTGATTATGTATTGTCCGGAGGAGAATTAGCAGCTTGTGTATTAACCGATGCAATTGGACGTCTCATTCCCGGCGTTTTAAATGATGAAACCTCGGCTTTAACCGATTCATTTCAAGACCAATTGTTAGCACCACCAGTTTATACACGTCCGGCTGAATATGGCGGCTTCCAAGTACCTGAAATCTTATTAAGTGGCCATCAGGCACAGATAGAAAACTGGCGAATGGAACAATCCCTACAACGCACCCTTGAACGAAGGCCTGATTTGCTAAAAGAAGAATAAAAATTATCTTTAGGCATGGAGAGATGGTACGATCTTGTATTTGGGAGTAGTTCTGGCTTTCAACCTTTTGGCCTACAGCATCTGATCCCAATTCTATTTTTTATCATAATGAGTTTGATTTGGATTCAGTGGGCTCTAAAAAAAGAAGTTTCAATACAATACAAATCAGCCTGGTGGTTTTCTATATCACTTGCGATTGCAGTTATTTGGTGGATGGCATTTAGATGGTGGAATGGAAAATTTGACATTCGTGAAGACCTACCATTTCATTTGTGTAATTTATTAACTCTGGTTTTCCCAATTGCCTTGTATTTTAGATCTCGCTGGTTTTTTGGAATTTTATACTTCTGGGTTTTAGCAGGAACTTTACAAGCCGTAATTACCCCTGACTTAAAAGAGCAATTTCCTCATTTTATTTATTTTCGCTATTGGTGGATTCATTGTGGGTTAATTAGTTTGCTATTCTACGGACTAATTGTATTTAAATGGAAAATATATTTTTCGGATTTAAAAAACGCCTTGATAGGAGCCAATGTTTATTTAATTTTTTCGCTGATTGTCAATGGCACAACCGGAGGTAATTATTTTTTTTCAATGCGCAAACCGGATGCCGCAACAATGCTTGATTATTTAGGTCCCTGGCCCTGGTATTTGCTAACAGGTCAGTTTTTAATGGCCTTACTCTTTTTACTTTTTTATCTTCCATTTTACTTGACGCGCAGAAGTGCTTTTTTAAAATCTGAAGCCTTTACTAAAATTTAAATTCTCAACTCTATTCTCAAGGTCTTTTCTATCTAGAAAAGTAAGCAATGCCCTAACCTAGAGTAATCTTATAGTTTAATTTTTTTGAAGCAGGGTTAGTTAGATTTTTATCACTTTGTACAATTGAGTAATTAAGCAGCAATTCATTTGATTTAGGAGGCATTTTAAACTTAATATTAAATGTCTTAAAAAAACTAACTTTTATATCCCGAACTTTCTCAATTTTAAATTTTAATAATTTAACAACTCGCTTGGCTTCTTCATCACAGACGGGATGTAAACTTGAAATGATCTTAACATCAATAATCTCACCTTTGTAATTTATTTCTGCCTTCAATACTACAGTCCCTTCAATTTTATGCAGCATTGCTTCATCTGGGTATTTCAATTCCCTATATATAAAATCAGTTATTCCCTTTGGTCCTCCTAGAAATTCCGGTTGTGGAATAAAGTTTTTATGCTTTTTAACTTTTTTCAAAATTTACTTAATTTCTTTAGGCTTTATTACCTCTAATTTCATTTCTAAAATTGTTTGATTAAATTGTTTGATTTGTTGAGCTTTCAGCGCATTGAAAGCATCCAATTGATCAACAATGAGTTTGTCTAACTCTAATCTGCAGGCTTCTGCCTGATCTGTGGGCGGATACGATCCATGTGCAGTCAAATCAGAAAGGTGCGCCAATTTATTTGTCAATTTGATAGGATAATTAATTGGATCCTGATTGCTTTTACTCTTCGTTTGATACAATTCATTTTCAATTGCTGTTAGGCTACTATCAATAGTCGTTTTTAATTTAAAAAGAGGATCTGTATCCTTGTTTTTTGCAAGGCTGCTCGTGAAATCAGACAATTGCTTCCGGACATCACGAATTTGGATGATGCATCGGTGAGCTTCATCCAGGCGATCGCGAACTTTTTTCACAAATTCATACTGCAATTGGATTGCGCTTTCTGACACCGGATAGATCGGGTCCGGTAAAATTTCAAAATTTGTTGAATCGCGATTTTTATTGGATTCAATTTGCAATTTGTATTTACCGGGAAGCGCACGAGGCCCTGATAAATCAGCACCCCACATAACCATCCCATCAAATGATTTCGCTGATTGCATTCTT
The DNA here is from genome assembly GCA_016787575.1 of Saprospiraceae bacterium. GTDB lineage: Bacteria > Bacteroidota > Bacteroidia > Chitinophagales > Saprospiraceae > Vicinibacter. The sequence goes on from JAEUUO010000010.1 coordinate 120,263, forward strand.
GGATTTAAAATAATCCGATTGCTTCCAGAAACTAGATCTATTTTAAATTCATTCGTTTCAGGGAAATTTGAAAATATACTTACTGTATCATTTTTCTGGTCAATACAATACAATTTAAAAGTATCTTTTTGGTATACTGAATCGATATAATAATAAAGAATCAATCCATTTGGGTGATTCGTCCCGTTTGTCAATGATTCATAGGATCCACCGCCCATACGTATCATCGGTTTTGGTTTAAATAAGATGCTTGCCGGGTTTACCAAATTCATGGTTTTTAATTGGCGCAAAGGACTTATATCATCTATCATCCAAATACTACGACCCTGAGTCGCTGCTATAATAAAATCTTCACGCAAATTCAAATCAGTAATTGGAACAATTGGTAAATTTAATTGAAATGGTTTCCAATTTGAACCGTCATCTATTGAAAAATACATTCCATATTCTGTACCAGCAAATAAAAGACCTTTGCTTTTACTGTCTGCGCGAATTACACGAGTGAAATGATCTGCAGCAATTCCATTGACTATCAACTTCCATGATTTACCATAATCTTCCGTTTTATATAAATATGGTTTAAAATCACCGTTCTTATATGCAGTTGCAGCCATATAACATCCGGCCTCATTGAAGGGATCTGCTTCCAGACTATTAATTTGGATCCATTCAGGCATATTAACCGGACTAATATTTGTCCAGCTTTGCCCTCCATTTTTTGTTACATGCACCAGACCATCGTCAGATCCGACCCAAATAATTCCCGCTTTTAAAGAGGATTCAACGATTGAAAAAATTGTACAATAATATTCAACTGAAGTATTGTCTTTTGTGATCGGTCCGCCAGAAGATTTTAATTTAGAAGAATCGTTGCGAGTCAAATCAGGACTAATGGTTGTCCACGATTGACCTTCGTTTTCTGTGACGTGTAATTTATTAGAAGCACAATACAATCTTTTAGGATTGTGTGGAGAGAATACAATTGGAAAATTCCATTGAAACCGAAATTTCAATTTTTCAGCTCCATGCCCTATCGGATTATCTGGCCAAACATTGATATTCCTTGAAATTTTTCTAGAATGATCGTATCGTGTAAGATAACCACCGTATGAACCCCCATAGACAATTTCGGGATTGAGTGGGTCTACAGCAATATGTCCAGATTCACCTCCAGCCGTGGGCTCCCAATCATCTTTACCAATTGCAGAATGAGACGTACGATGTGCTATGCGTATGGTGCTATTGTCTTGTTGAGCAGCATAAATCCGGAAAGGGACATAATTGTCTGTACTCACCCTGTAAAACTGAGCAGTCGGTTGATTGTCAAGCGTTGACCAATGTCGTCCTCCATCATCCGTAATTTGAGCTCCCCCATCGTCTGCTAAAATCATTCTCTGAGAATTTGAAGGGTTTATCCATAGATCATGATGATCGCCATGATTGGAAGGCATTGTAACAAATGTTTTCCCGCCATCTATAGATTTATGAAAAGAAACATTTAAAACATAAACCGTATTTTCATTTTGTGGATCTGCATATACTCTCGAAAAATACCATGCTCGTTGTCGCAAATCACGATTGCTGTTGACAAGTGTCCAATTTTGTCCTCCATCATCAGATCGAAACAAACCACCAGCTTCATTTTCAATCATAGCAAAGATGCGATCGTGATTTGCTGAGCCTAGGCTCACCGTTACTTTTCCCCAGATCCCCTCTGGAAGGCCTTTGTTTTTTGAAATATTCTTCCAGGTTTCACCTCCATCGGTGCTTTTCCATAAGCCAGATCCATTCCCTCCACTAGATAACTGATAGGCATTTCGTTGAACATTCCAGGTTCCGGCATACATTATCCGTGGATTTTCAGGATCATAAATTAAATCACTGATTCCTGTACTGTCATTGACAAACAATACTTTTCTCCAGGTATTTCCTCCATCTGTGGATTTGTATATACCACGATCCGGACCCGGTTTAAAAACATTTCCCAATGCAGCAGCCAAGACAATTTCTGAATTCTTTGGGTGTGTACGTATTCTGACAATCTGCTTTGTATTTATAAGTCCGATATTTTTCCAATTTTTTCCACCATCTTCTGATTTCCAAACTCCATGACCCGAACTCATGTTTCCACGAATGGTTTCTTCACCTTCCCCGACATAAATAACATTAGGATCTGCAGAGCTTACTTCAATAGCTCCAATACTTCCTCCAAAAAATCCGTCAGAAATGTTTTTCCAACTTGAACCGCTGTTGCTAGTTTTCCAAACTCCTCCACCAGTTGCTCCCATGTAGTATTCATTAGGTTTGGATTCAATGCCAACTACAGCGCAAGAGCGCCCTCCTCTAAAAGGTCCCACCAATCTCCATTGCATGGATTTGTAATACTTTTCATCCCATTTAACTTGTGAAAATGAATCCGTATTAAAAAAAATCGCAAGACAATAAACTATTAAAATAAATCTTGTTTGCATAATGAAAAATGTTAAATCATAAAATAAATCCAAACCCATCCAACTAAATATCCTATTAAAGCCAATAAACTAACTCTTTTAAAATACCACTGATAGCTTATTTTTTCAATACCCATTGCAGCTACACCTGCAGCTGAGCCAATGATTAAAATACTTCCTCCTGTTCCAGCAGCATATGCCAATTCATGCCAGAAATGATGATCTAAAGGTAAATCATACATCCCTATGGCACCTGCCACCAATGGAACATTATCAATCACTGCAGAAAGAACTCCCAATATCAATGCTATGACAGCCGTATCATGGAAATAGACATTTAAAAAATCAGCAAGTGCTTTAAGTTGACCAATTACATCCAATGCTGAAATAGCTAATAAGATTCCTAAAAAAAATAAGATGCTTGGAACTTCTATACGGGAAAGAGCATTTCGAATGGTTGGCTTTGTAAAACCAGTCTGTGGCGGATAAAGAGTTGGCCATTCCAATTCAGACACTAACCAAATTACAGCCAATGCTCCCAACATCCCAATAAATGGAGGTAAATGTGTAACTGCTTTTATCACTGGCACTAAAATCAACAAGCCAATTCCTAGAAACAAGAAGACTTTTGAAGCCAATGGCAAAGACTCATTGGATTTAGGAGGAAATTCAATGATCTGTTGAAATCTTTTATTAAATCGCACAATACCAATTGGAATAGCGATACTTAAAATCGATGGAATAATCAGAAACTCTATCAAATGCAAAGTACTTACTTTGTGATTTATCCAAAGCATCGTTGTTGTAACATCCCCTATTGGAGACCAGGCTCCTCCAGAATTTGCAGCAATTACAATAAAGCTTGCAAACCAAAATCTATCTTCCTGATTGCTAAGAATTTTACGAATCAATGAGATCATAACTATTGTCGTGGTCAAATTATCCAATGCAGCTGAAAGAAAAAATGTAATTACGCATATAATAATCAATAAGATCCATTTGTTATCAGCTTTGATCCAATTTGAAATCAGCTTGAATCCATGATGAAGATCAACCAACTCAACAATCGTCATGGCCCCCAGAAGAAAAAAAAGAATGGACGATATTTCCCCAAATTGATGAATCAGAACACTTGAAACATCTTCTCCGGCTGCCGTTATTGCATTGGGATAACAAGATAACACAATCCAGCTTATAACTCCTGCAAGTAAAGCACTGACTGCTTTATCTATTTTTACAACGTGCTCAAAAATGATAAGTAAATAGCCAATTAAAAAAACTAGACTTACCGCTAATATCATAGAACAAATTTTTGGCAAGTTAATACAGCCTTGACAAAGAATCTAGTCCATTTTTTTGTAAAGTAAATTTAAAATTTAACAAAACTTGTTGAACAGTTAAAGACTGTTCTCCGATTTAGAAATAGTGTATTTACTCCAAATTGGATGCCTAAATTGGTGAATACACACATTATAAATTAAATGGTCAATTTTTTATAATCAATTTAAATTATCAGTAATTTATTTTAATTCCAAAAAATCATCCTAAAACATTTCAGTAAATTCAATGATAAATTAAAAAAAAGGTCTCACAAGCTACTAAACAGTCAAGATGTCAAATTAGCTAAACAACACCTATGCGTTTAAAGATTCAAAGCTTCTGGTTACCTTTGCAGGTCCATGCAAAAATCAGTTCAAATAGGGCCCGTTTTACTTCCGGAATTCCCACTTCTCCTGGCTCCGATGGAAGATGTAAGCGATCCCCCATTTAGAGCTTTATGCAAGCTACAGGGCTGTGATCTGATGTATACTGAATTTATCTCAGTAGAAGGATTGATTCGAGATGCCCAAAAATCAATTCAAAAATTGGATATATATCCTGAAGAACGGCCAATAGGCGTCCAAATTTTTGGCGCTGAGTACGATTCTATGATGAAAGCTGCCGAAATTGTTGAAAGAGCCAAACCAGAAATATTAGATATTAATTATGGCTGTCCGGTGCAAAAAGTAGTATGCAAAATGGCCGGTGCCGGCATCCTAAAGGATGTGCCTAAAATGGTAAAACTTACGGAAGCCGTAGTAAAATCTACCAGTTTACCGGTTACCGTTAAAACCAGACTAGGCTGGGATGATTCAATGATTTACATTGAAGATGTGGCAGAGCGACTCCAGGATATTGGAATTAAAGCACTTACGATCCATGCCCGAACCAGGTCTCAAATGTATAAAGGCGAAGCAGATTGGAGTTGGATAGCAAAAGTTAAAAATAACCCAAGAATTCACATCCCAATTTTTGGAAATGGAGACATTGACAATCCGGTTAAAGCGTTGGAATATAAAAATCGGTATGGAGTTGATGGCCTTATGATTGGAAGAGCCAGTATTGGATATCCATGGATTTTTAGAGAGATAAAGCATTATTTTGAAACAGGAACCCTTTTAAATCCACCCACCACAAAAGAGCGGGTTGATGCAGCACGACTGCATCTTATCAATTCTATTCGATGGAAAGGCGAAAAACTTGGCATTCTAGAAATGCGAAGACATTATACCAATTATTTTAAAGGCATGCCCAATATTAAGGAATATAGAATGCAATTGGTAACTGAATCCAATGTGGACCTATTATTAGAAATTCTGAATGAGCTTGAAAATAGTTATTCATCAGAACCAAATCTCATTTTGCAAGAATGAATCAATCTTTGATATTTAAGCTCGATCCATCCGAACAAAAAATTCTTTCAATTATATCTGAGGCAAGCAAAGAATTAAATTTAAAGTCATATGCAATTGGTGGTTTTATCAGGGATAAAATTATTGGTAGAATATCAAAAGACATAGACATCGTTTGTATTGGTGATGGAATTCTTTTAGCTGAACACGTTGCCTCTAAATTACATCCTTTGCCACCCGTAAATGTGTTTAGTCGATTTGGAACAGCCATGATCAAACACCAAGAAATGGAAATTGAATTTGTGGGGGCCCGAAAAGAATCCTATCATCAAGATTCCAGAAAACCAACTGTGTTTAGTGGCAGTTTAAATGACGATCAACTTCGACGAGATTTCACCATAAATGCAATTTCTATCAGCATAAATTCAGAATCGTTTGGCGAAATACTGGATCCATTTAATGGATTAAAGGATATCGAACAAAAAATTATTCGGACGCCCAATAATCCAGAACAAACATTTTCTGATGACCCTCTGAGGATGCTTCGTGCCATTCGATTTGCAAATCAATTACTTTATAAAATTGAAGACCGTACCTATGAAGGAATCATTCAATCTAAAAATCGAATTAAAATTGTTTCAAGAGAACGGATAACTGCTGAACTCGAAAAAATACTTGCCTGCGAGAAGCCATCAATTGGTTTTGACTTGCTTTTTAGAACAGGTTTACTTGATTTAATTTTGCCTGAACTTGCATTATTGCATGGTGCTGAATATCAAAACGGGAAAGGCCACAAAGACAATTTTTACCACACACTCCAAGTACTGGATAATCTTGCATTAAAAACCCAAAATATTTGGTGCAGGTGGGCTGCGGTATTTCACGACATAGCAAAACCACAAACGAAACGATTTGATCCGGAACATGGGTGGACATTTCACGGACACGATGCACTCGGCGCAAACATGATTCCAAAATTATTCAAGCAACTTCGATTGCCTTTGGATCATAAAATGAAATACGTTCAAAAATTAGTTCGTTTACACTTAAGACCCATTGCATTGACACAGGAAGAAATTTCTGACTCTGCATTGCGTCGTTTGTTGTTTGAAGCTGGCGAGGATTTGGAAGATCTACTGCTGTTGTGCGAAGCTGATATCACTTCTAAAAACATTACCAAAGTAAATCGTTATCTAAATAATTATTTGATCGTAAGGGAAAAGCTATATGAATTAGAAGAGCGAGATCGAATCAGAAATTGGCAACCTCCTGTCACTGGTGAAGACATCATGAAATCATACAATGTTAAACCCGGCAGAGAAATAGGATTGATTAAAACAGCTATACGTGAAGCAATACTTGACAATCAGATTCCTAATACTAGAGAAGCTGCATTGAAATTAATGAATGAAAAAGCCTTCGAACTGGGATTGCAAAAGGTACAAGAAGTTTAAACCAACAAATTACATAAATAAGGGTATCAAATTTTTAAAATAATAAAATTAAGGTGCCTCAATAAATATAGAAATTATAAAACTTATTAATTATGAAAGAAACTATAATAAGTCTAGTTGTATTATTATTTTTTCAATACGGAATTGGCCAAACAATAAACCCGGCATATGATTCAGTATTGGCTAGCAAACTTCAAGCGGACCATTATGGCATGAAAAAATATGTGCTCGTGATTTTAAAAACCGGACCAAATAAAACTTCAACAAAATCATTTGTTGATAGTTGCTTTGCAGGCCATTTAAATAATATGGGTAAATTGGTTGAATTAAAGAAGTTAATTGTCGCAGGTCCTTTTAGGAAAAATCAAAATGACTTTAGAGGTTTATTCATTTTAAATGTACCGACTCTTGAAGAAGCACAACAATTACTGGAAACAGACCCAGCAATATCAGCTGGATTGTTATTGCCAGAATCTTATATTTGGAATGGCTCTGCTGCTTTGCCAGAATACCTAGACGAAGCAGATAAAATTTGGAAATCAAAACCTTAATTCAAAATGAATTCAATTATTCGATTCTTATCAATTATTGTCGCTGCATTATTAGCAGGAACAAGTTTTGGATTATGGGTTGGATTCAATCCTAATAAATTTTCGCCTACAGCATATGTAGAATTCCAACAAAACCTGGTAACCTCCTTAAATTCGTTAATGATTTCCCTGGTAATACTTGGCACATTATTAACGCTGATTGATAGCTTTTTAAATCGCAAACAAAAAACAGCATCCATTTTATTGTTTTTTGCAGCTGCTTCATTTGTCAGTTGTATTTTAATTTCTCGCTTTGGAAACTCTCCAATCCAATCCCAAATGTTGACATGGACCTCATCTACCATCCCTCAGGATTGGACTGATTTACGTGATCGATGGTGGTTTTTACACAAAATAAGAACAATTAATGAACTCATTTCATTGGTTTTAATCAGTTGGGTGATTCAATTTAAACCAGTCACAAAATAAAAATCAATAATAGTCAACAATGGTTGGATATAAGGTACGATTAATTTGTTGATTCATCAAAACGAAATCTAATAATTCCATTCATAATTAAAACGCCGGATAAAATAAATAACAAGCCAATAATATCATTGATCCCCAGTGTTTCTCCATCCGCAAATCCAACAAACAATGATACCAATGGCATTAAATAGGTTACACTGGCTGCAAACATCACATGAACTTTTTGAATTAGCACATTAAACAAAGCCATAGCCACAGCACTTCCCAATACGCTCAAAGCAATTAAATGATAAAATGCACTTCCCGTACTAATGGCAGACGGTATTTGCTGTAATGCACCATTCCAATATGATAATGGCAAACAATACAAGGTCATGAAAAAATACATAAGCGTAGTCATTTGAATACCAGGAATCTTGCCAAGTTTGGACTTTATGGTGTTGCCATTTATTCCATAAAGTACGGGAGCAGCAAATGCTACTAATAAATACAAACCTTCTGCTCGAATTTCTGCATTAGGTTTCAAAAGAATCAATGAAAAAGCGCCAATCAATGCGATAATAGTTCCAATTAATTTGGACCGTTCATTTTTAACTTTAAAAAACAATACCCCAATACCAAAAGTACAAATTGGCGTAAAAGCATTGATTATTCCGGCCAAGGAACTGGAAATCTTTTGCTGTGCAAATGGATATAAAAATGCCGGTAAAAAAGCGCCGATAAAACCAACATAAAATATCATTGGGTAATTTGCTCTGTCTATCATTTTAAGTGCCTTAAATAAAAATGGACTTAATGCAAGCGCAGAAAATACCATCCTTAAGCTCGCAACCTGTGATGGATTAAACGCCACCAGACTGTGTTTAATAAAATAATAACTAAACCCCCAGATAAATGTCAGTATAATTAGTAAAATCCAAGCGTAAATGCTGGGCTTTTGCAATTGGGACATAAAAACAAATATTTAATCGTGAGCGAATAAAAAACCGCATAAAAGTCTATTAAGTGAACTCTAAAACAAGGCTTAGGTTTTTAAACAAAGCTGATAATCAGAATTTTTTCTGAAAATGTGAAAATAGTTTGTTTTTTGTATATTTGCTTGCCCCCGAAACCCGAAAAAATTACAATTTAATACCAAAAACAGGGCTATGATAATCACACCACGTCATTTAATTTTTTCTTTGCTAATTAGCTTAACTGTTGTAAGTCAAAGTTTTGCAGATTTCACCCTAATTTGCCCCCCCGATGTTACAGTTAGCTGCAGAGAAGACTATCTGCATGATCTTAACGTTTTTGGAAGAGCTTATACCGATTACAATGGCGTTATTCAATATCAGCACGATTGTAAAACTACTATAGAAATAGACGATTGCGGGAAAGGCACCATTAAACGGGTTTGGGGTGTTGAAAATCCTGAAAACTGGAAATGGTTGAGTTGCACTCAAGTCATAACGATTAGCAACATCCAAGGATTTACCTATGCAGATATTACATGGCCTCAATCACTGGTGATCCGGTCTTGCAATCCCCAAAATGATTTGAAAAATCTGCAAGCGCCTTATGATGAACCAAGTTGGGCCAGACCTAAATGCGCCAAGCCAATGGTTTCATACAAGGATACTCGCTTTCGAGTAGATGAAGGCTGCGAAAAAATTGTACGCGAATGGAAGATTTTAGATTGGTGTCAGTACGATCCTATTAATTATCCGGGAAGAGGCATTTTTAGTTATACCCAAGTTATTAAATTGATCAGTACTCCAGATACATTGGCGCTGACCTGTAAAAAAGATACCATTGTTTTTAACAACCGCAGTTGTGATACTCTTTATATCAATCTCGATTCAGCAATATTTCAATCATCCTGCCCAGTATTTCACAAGATTTACAACACTTCAAAATATGCCAGTTTTCCTGGAGCGAATGCAAGTGGTTACTATCCTAACGGGATTACTAAATTTTTCTATATTGCGGAATACGCCTGTGGAACTGAAATCAAATGTGAGGTAACAGTTGATGTAAGAAATAAAATTCAACCCACCCCCTATTGCTTAACCGGCGCAATAGTTACTTTAATGCCTGTAGATCAAAATCAGGATGGTACAATCGATGAAGGTATGATTACTGTATGGGCTTCTGATTTGGATAAAGGCAGTTGGCATAGTTGCCCTGGACAGAAATTAAATTTCTCATTTTCAAAGGACCCTAACGATCGCTTCCGAATCTATACTTGTAAAGATGTAGGAATTCAGGATGTTGACATTTGGGTAACAGACACTCTTGGAAATCAAGATGTTTGTAAAACTAGCATTGAAATTCAAAATAACAACCCAGCCATTCCAAATTGTGATGGTAATTTAACTGGGAGAAAACGAAGTCTTAAGGGTCAAGTTTTGTTTTTTAATACTCCAGCCCCCGGAATGTTGCAACTTAAGTTGATCAACACACAAGAAACCAGAGAACTCATGCTGCATGCAAATACTCAATTTCAATATGCATTTAATGATTTAAATTCTAAAATGGACTACACGCTGACATTAAATTGCATGGATAAAGAAGACCAGCTTATAGATTACAATGATTTAAATTATTTAAGAAAAATTATTAATGGACAAATCAAATTAACTACTCCGTATCAATATTTTGCTGCTGATGTGAATTCAGATCATGAATTAAATCAATTAGATTACAATTTATTAAGAAAGGTTATTAATGCAAGAAATACGCAATTAATTCCAACAAACTGGAAATACATTTCTTCAGATTTTGTATTTCAAAACAGTTCCAATCCATTGCAAGAAATACACAATTTTTCAATTCCTGTTAATGTAAAAAACCACGACCTTGAAAATCAAAACATTGTTGCGATTCGAGTAGGCAATCTCATCAACCCAGTCGAAAAGAAATCTGAGCTAGATGATCGTTCAAACAGCCACATAACTGAAGGTTTTGATTTGATTCAAGTAAATTATCAAAACAATTCAAATGCAGCAAACACCGTTGAATGGACACTTATTGGTTCAGAATCAGGAGAAATTACTTTGAGCTGTTTTAGTTTGGATGGAAATATATTGCACCAATCCAAACATGTATTGACGGAAGGAATTAACAGAATCCAATTACAGCTTCCATACCGTGGTTTAGGATTGTATCAAATACGCTCTAAAGACAAGGTATTTGCAGGAAAGTTGGTGCTTACAAAATAATTAATTTTAGCCCAACGCCTGAAGACATCGAGAAATTAGCTGATTAATCATTGTCAAAATCATCAAAAACAATTGTCTTAAAATCATCTATTTCGCGTCGTTCTCTTTTAGTTGGTCTTCCTGTACCTTTTTCTCTTTTTTCTGCCTGAGCCTTGCCGGTAAACCAAGCTGCATACTTATTGAGTTCTTCCTCTGATGTTTTATTTTCATAACATGCAACTGCCAGAGCAGCACCGACTCTTTTATCAATTATTTTTCGTACTTCAATTAAAAATTGAAACCCATTTTTACGAATTGTAAGTAAATCTCCAACAAAAACAAAATGGGCCGCTTTTAATGGAATAGATTTACAGCTTATTTTTCCATTTTTACAAGCCTCCGAAGCCAATGTTCTGGATTTATAGAAACGAACCGACCAAAGCCATTTATCAAGTCTTGTTTTTTCCATTTTCTAAAAGCAGTGGAAATGCCGGATTTAGTTTTTTCAAGGTATCGTATACTTTTTGAGCAACTATATAATTTCGATACCATCTTGAATCAGATGGCACTATGTTCCATGGGATTACAGAACCATTAATCGCAGCTTCATAATACCGCATGTATTTATCCCACAATTTACTTTCTTCAAAATCAGCTGGATTGAATTTCCATTGTTTCTCAGGATCTATTCTTCGTTCTTCCAGCTTTTCCAATTGCCTCTCATGAGAAAGGTGTAAATAAAATTTTAAAATGGTTGTTTCATTATCTTCAACCAACAATTTTTCAAAATTATTAATTGCTTCAAGCCGGGAAGCAGCCTTCTTATCATCTATCCATTGATGTACGCGTTGGATGAGAATATCCTCATAGTGACTCCGTATAAAAAGCTTTACTTGCCCTTTAGCGGGTACATTTTTATGAACGCGCCATAAAAAATCATGTGCAAACTCTTCTTCAGAGGGCTTCTTAAAAGCATGAGCATCTATTACCAATGCTGGACAAGCCATAAATACTGATTTTGCAACCCCATCTTTACCACTTCCATCCATGCCTTGCAATATTACCAGTAAGCTATGCTTTTTTTCCGCCCAGAGCATTTCACTCATTTTGCCAATTTTTGTTGCAAGCTCAGCTGTTTTTTTTACGACGCTTTTTTTATCAGCATTTTTTGGCGCTTTTGTTGAAATTTTTGATAAGATTACTTTTGGCATACGCTAAATTTAAATGTACATTTTTTTGCGTTTTACAAAAAACGATTGCAAAATATAATCATAACCAGCATTTATATCTGCTTCATGATAATCTATTCGATACTGCAAACACTTCGTTTTTAATTCCTGGTGAAATGCATGGATTTTATCTAAATATCGCTCTTTAATTTGGTGAGCCTGCACACGCACGTGTTCTCCCGATTCCATATCTACAAATTGATAGGGACGGTTTTCAAAATTAAATTCCAGCTCCAAACTTCTGTCAAGAGTATGGAATAAAACAACCTCATGTTTGTTGTATTTCAAATGTTGCAAGGCAGAAAACAACTCATCCAGATTTTCACGATCATCAAACATATCACTAAACAATACAACCAGTGATCGTTTATGTATTTGATCTGCTATCTGATGCAATGCAGCAGCTGCTTGAGTTTTCTTATTAATTTGTTTATGCTCAATGTAGTTTTCCAAATAACTTAGTAACAATTGGTAATGGGAAGTACTCGATTTAGCATGCGTATGAATTCTCAATTCGTCATCAAAAACAGATAAACCATATGCATCCCGTTGCCTCCGTAATACATTCATTAAACATGCTGCACCTAAAGCGGCAAATCGCAGTTTATTTAAAATCAAGCCTGACTTTAATTGTTCCTCAGGAAAATACATGGAAGTTGAAACATCCAACACGATTTGACATCTTAAATTAGTTTCTTCTTCAAATTTTTTAGAAAATAATTTATCCGTGCGTGCAAATACTTTCCAATCTATGTCTTTGGTAGATTCCCCTTGATTATACAATCGATGCTCTGCAAACTCAACACTAAAACCATGAAAAGGAGATTTATGGAGTCCAATAATAAATCCTTCCACCACCTGGTTTGCCAGGAGTTCCAAATGATTAAATGCTTGTACCGGATATTGATCAAAGAATCCCATAAAAAAAAGAAAAGCCCTTACCTGCAAAGATAAGAGCCTTCTGGTTTAATTTGTCTTATTAAATAATTGCTTCCAGTTTCTGTTTTAGAGTTGCTTTACTCGCTGCACCAACTTGTTTATCAACAACCTGACCATTTTTAATAAAAAGTATGGTCGGTATACTCCGCACTCCAAATTGCATAGAAACACTTGGATTGGTGTCGACGTTTAATTTTCCAATTTTCACCTTTTCTCCAAATTCTGTTGAAAGCTCATCAATAATAGGTCCAACTAATTTACAAGGACCACACCACTCTGCCCAAAAGTCAACTACTGCTGCACCATTTGGATTTAAAGCTTCGGTCTGAAAATTAGTATCTGTAAATTCAAAAGCCATATCTTATTAATTTTGATTTATATTATAACGCCATGATCCCGAATTAGTTCAATGAAAACTCTTAGTAAAATCTTAAAAAACGTTAAATCGAACGTGTCGGTATGTCATTTTTATTGCTTTGGTTTTCTGGCCTTTAGCTTAGCAGCGTCCGTTTTTTTTAATAGTAACAGTGCATTAACTGAACAAATTTATTACAGGTTGATTTATTCAAATTTTAGATGGCTCTGGGATCATAGTTTTTCTTTTTTACCCTTGCCAGTTATATACATCTGGTTGGCATTTGTTTTCACATACACCTTCTACAGCTTTTACCAGTATTTTAAAAATAAAGTAAAATATACAAAATTGATTATCAATTTGTTATGTTTTATTTCACTACATATTTGCTGGTTTTATTGGGCTTGGGGTTACAATTACAACCGGATCCAATTAGGAATTCGCTGGAACTTGTACTCGGATATAACTGAGAATGAATTTATCGAAGCATTAAAAGAACAAACACAGTTGGTTGGTACTTTAAGAATTGCTGATTCAATAATTTTAGATGCACCAATGCAAAATCCTTTGGCTTTAGAATCAGAGGTCCGAAAACTAATCAATAATTTTCAGGAATCTCATGGATTTTTAAGTTTCTCAGGAATTCGTTGCCGAGACTTAAAACCATCTGGATTCTTGTTGATTTGGGCAGCATCTGGTGTTTACCTTCCGTTTTGCAGTGAAAGCCAAATAGATGCTGGTTTATCGGTTTACTCAAAGCCATTTACAATTGCACATGAACTAAGTCATGGAATGGGTTGGACGCATGAAGGAGATTGCAATTTAATAGCTTACCTTGCATGTCGGAATAGTAAAAATCCCTACATTCGATATTGTGCTGAATTAAATTATTGGCGGTATTTGTTAAGCCATGCATCCAGAAATTTTTCGGAAATTTATAATCAAACCATTTCACAAATACCCTTAAAAGTAAAAAGTGATTTGCTTTCAATTCATGAAGCCAATAATCGCTATCCGGAATTTCTTCCTAATTTTCGCAACTGGTTTTATGAATGGTATTTAATTAAAAATGGGATCCAAAGTGGACAAAAATCATATACAGAATTGATTCCAATGCTGATAAATTACAAGAAGAAAAATCAAGAGGATTTTTATAATGAATGATTCAGTGAATACGTCTCTGGCTTGATGTGTTGATTTATTGGATGAAGCTTCTACCAATCGATTGCAATGAAGTTTCCAAATTTTATTCCAAATCCATATACTTTTGTCCTTGAAAGATTGACTTACAATTTATTCAAATATGTAATAATATTCTCATTTAATATTTCGATAGCTTCCGGAATTTTCCATTTTGATTTATCACGGGGCTCAACGAAATTTGAGATGCAACGCAATGACACAAAAGGTATATCTAGGATTTTTGCAGCATAAAACATCCCAGCACCTTCCATACTTTCCACATCACACTCAAATTTTTCCTTTAAACGGGAAATTGTATTTTTTGAACCACTGGTACGATTTACTGTAAGACCTTTTACTGGAAGAAATCCTGTTTGAGTCACATGCTTTGAGTTTAATAAAACACTTTTATGGTATGGGAATCTATTGGGATCCATTAAATCCATTTCAAAAATGTTTAAAAAATCTCCATCAGCTTTTTCTGCACCTAAATCACCCCACTGTTCTGAAACAACCTCTACCATACTTCCAATATTTATATGTGGGTGATAGGATCCAGATATACCTGCATGAATTATTAAATCAAAATTTTGAAGTCCTTTAAATCTTGCCAGTGCAAATGCCATCATGGTACTACCTATGCCAGATACCAATGGAAATAAGGTCATGCCCTTGTATTCATATTGAGAAAAACTAATCGTTTTCGCATTTGAATTTAAATAACTTATGGCCGGAGCTATTTCGGCTTGAGTTGCACTGACTAAAAGTATTTTCATGATTTTGATTCAAGAATCCATTTTATAGCAAATGACGGACTCCAACCCAAAAGTAAATGATTCTCAAAGGAACTTGTGATTTTACACTTTTTATTTATTGTTGCAATTAAGCCAAAACCGTATTCAACTGGATTTGTTTGAAAACCACTTAAAGCTTCAAGTTGCTTATAAATTGCATACCTAAAACCAATGTGAACAGACTCTGTCTTAAAATTATTTAAATGACACTCTATGTTGATTTCTGTAAAATTACTCAACTGGTAACACAAGCCAATTTTATAGATAGAATTATTAAAATGTTGGAACTCCTGATCTAACTGAATCGGATTTTGAAAAACCAAGCCTACCTGCACGTTTGTAAGCAAATTGGATTGAAAACCCAAACTGAAGGCAAGATGATTAGTTTCCTCAGAAAATGATCGCTTACTATGAATATAATTCACAGTCATTCCTATGTGCGATTTTTGACTCAATGCCCTGCTGTATGCAAATGCTGTGAAGAAATCATTGAATTCAGCACTGCCATCCGATCCAATACAGCCAAAAATTCCGGAATTTTTAAAAGGCTTTTGATAGGATAAAAAACTCGAATACAATCCTTTGACTAAGTAATAGTTATGAGACTCCAGCGCAATAGAAGCTTGTTTAATTTTAGCAATTCCTGCCGGGTTTAATACTGAGGATTCACTCAGGAAGGAACAGATACCGGTTTTACCGGTACCCCTTGCCTCACTGGTCACAAATGAATAAAAAATGGAATATTGTGCTGTCAAAGGACAATTCCATAAAAGAACGAATAGGAATGGGAGTCTCAAAGCCATGCTAAGCTACCGATAATACAAGTTGTATTTCTGTAGTTTTATTGAATCCTGTAAACTATTTATTCTATAAGCATAATTCCTGATTGAAATTCTAGGAGCTGATTCTATGGTGGACTTTGTACCTTTGTTTAAGTAAAATTATTTTAAAAAAGAAAAATAGGGAACTCCATATGAAGGACGCATTTATAGAAAAACTAAAACCCGCATACCAATTTCAAGGTCCTTTCATAACATTGGGGGCTGCTGTTTTAACTGGAGAGGTAATCCCTGATTTAAAGATTGGATTGCCCTTAAAAATGATGAATCGGCATGGGCTCATTGCAGGTGCTACAGGTACTGGCAAAACAAAATCATTGCAAGTGATGGCCGAGCAGCTTTCATTGCAAGGAGTCTCCTGTTTGCTTTTAGATATCAAAGGAGATTTAAGTGGGATTGCAATCGAAGGAACTGAAAATCCGAAGATTAATGAAAGACACACTGCCATTCAATTGAATTGGCAAGCACACAGCAATCCAGTTGAATTATTGAGTATTTCTGGTCAGCAGGGTGTTCGAATGCGCGCTACTGTCTCTGAATTTGGCCCCGTTCTATTTGCTAAAATTTTAGGACTGAATGATACCCAGGAAGGTGTGTTGTCCATGATTTTTAAATTTTGTGACGACAATGGACTGCTTTTGCTTGATTTAGAGGATCTCAAAAAAGTAATTCAATTTATAAGTGAAGACGGCAAAGAACTGATAGAAAAAGAATTCGGTGCATTTTCCAGTGTCTCAAGTGGCACTATTTTGCGTAAAATCATAGAATTAGAACAACAAGGAGCAAGTTTATTTTTTGGCGAACGCAGTTTTGAAGTAGAAGATTTAATTCGAAAAAATTCACAGGGACATGGTATTATCAGCATTTTACGTGCCATTGACATTCAAGACAAACCCAAATTTTTCAGCACCTTTATGTTGCAGATTCTTGCAGAAGTCTATTCTAAATTTCCTGAAGTTGGCGACCTGGATAAACCGAAATTGATGTTGTTTATTGATGAGGCCCATTTGCTTTTTGATGAAGCGAGTTCCGCATTAATGGATCAAATGGAAGCAGTTATCAAATTGATACGGTCAAAAGGCATTGGCTTGATTTTTATTACACAAAATCCTGTTGATATTCCTGAAAGCATTCTGGCCCAATTGGGTTTAAAAATACAACATGCACTTAGGGCATTTACAGCAAAAGACCGGAAGGCCATTAAAATGGCATCAGAAAATTATCCTGAGACAGATTTTTACGATGTACCTCAATTGATTACTGAATTAGGAATAGGCGAAGCATTTGTCACTGGATTAAATGAAAAGGGGATTCCAACACCACTGGCGCATGTTATGATGCGCGCACCGGAATCAAGAATGGATATTCTAACCGAATCAGAAATTCAACAACTTTTAAAATCTTCTGAAATTGCAGATTATTACAATGAATCCATAAATCGTGAAAGTGCTGCTGAAATTCTACAACAAAAATATGAAGAGCACGCCGAACAACAAGAGCAACAAGTAGAGGTTGAATCTAAACCTCGTGGCAAAACTGTTTTACAAAAAGTATTTGATAGCACCGTAACCAGACAAGTTGGACGAACTGTTGCCCGTGAACTAACCCGTGGTTTATTGGGTATGTTTGGCATTAAAACAACTGCTCCACGTAAAAGGAAATCTTGGTTTTGATGGGCGTTTTAATTAGCTAAACTTATCCCATTGATTTAAATTTATTTAAACTTCAGGAATTTAAAATACAATAATTCGAGGTTTTATTAATAAACCAGGTATAAATTAATATTGCAATTTCTAAACCTTACTTTCCTTTAGTTGGAGTAGCTTTAAAATTTTCCTGGAATGATTGGTATGGTGTGGTCTTATAATGATTTCCACCAAAATAATTTGTAATGATTTCAAAAGTGTCTGCATCCTGATATCCAGGTAATGGTTGAATGGTATTGAAATCTTCATCCATAAATACAAATGTTGGATACGATAATTGGCCGTTTGTAATTTCAATTGCCAATTCATGCACACCTCTATTTCCACGAGACATATATTTAAAAACTTTTGACTTGAAATTAATATCTTCTCGTTGTTCTGCATTAAATTTTACGGCGTAATAATTTTTATTTACATATTTAACGATTCTGGGATCCTGAAACGTAGATGCATCCATGCGCTTGCACCATCCACACCAATTGGTATAAACATCAACCAGTACTTTGCGTTTTTGCTTTTTCATCAAACTTTGGGCATCGTCCCAATTAACCCAATTAATTTTTTCCTGGGATTGGGCTGGACCACATGATCCGAATATTAAAACAAGTGTGAGCGCTCCGAACAGGCTTGCATTTAAAAATCTACGATTCATCGGACTTAATTTTATTTAATTTAGACAACAAAATAACGATTAAGTAACTGATTTAACAAGGGAAGGGGTTTTAAATAAGCCCACTTTAAAACAACTTTAACTAATAATCACTGTTTTTCGCGATATAATGTATGGTATCTTTATTTAATGTGACCGTTTTGACCAATTGTCCGCGAATCGAGGGAGCGGAAATCCCCTTTCCAATTTTTAATTCTGTATTCGTAATGATACGTGCTTCATCCCACAGCCCAGATTCATAGAAAAACTTCAGAGTTTTAGCCCCTCCTTCCACCAAGACAATGCCAATCTTTTTTTCATACAACTTAGATAGTAACTGATTTGCAGTATAAAATTCTCCTAAACCCAAATCACTTAAATCAAAGCTAGGCGCTTCCAGATTAAATACATTTAAATGGCTCCTTTGTTCCATTCCAAATCTTGCCAACACTATCCTAATCGGGTTTTTTCCATTCCAGTGCCTTGAATTTAATGTTGGATTGTCGATTAACACTGTGTTTTTACCAACAACAATGGCATCTACCTCAGCCCGCCAGCGGTGTGCGCAAATATCTGATGCAAACGAACTTATTTTCGTTTGTTCATCTGAAGCACCTAAAAAATAATCCGCGGTTTGAGCAAATTTTAAAATAACGTACGGTCTTTGGTTTTTTATACCACAACTGTATTCACGAATTAATTCTTGCCCATCTTGTTCTAAATAAGGCCCGTTTGTATTTACTCCATTTGCTTTTAACAAATGAATGCTTTTACCAGACATTAGTGGATTGGGATCAAGTGTAGAAAAAACCAACTCAGGAATGTGATTTTTTAAAATAAATTCAGTACAAGGACCTGTTTTGCCATAATGATTGCAGGGCTCAAGGCTCACAATAAGTGTTGATTGCGAAATTAAATGCTTGTCTTCTGGCCTCACGGAATCAATTGCTAGGACTTCAGCATGGGGCCCACCAAATTGCTGATGGTATCCTTCGCCTATGATTCTATCCTGGTAAACAAGGACAGCCCCAACTTTTGGATTTGGTGAAACGGAGCCACTCCCAAGTCTTGCGAGGTAAAAACAATAAGACAAGTATTTTTCAGCGCGAACTTCATCCATGGTTTTGGCACATCCACAATTTAGAATACATTTATACTGGATTTCGAACAAATGTATATGAAAATCAAAAAACTCATTGCTGAATTTATTGGAACTTTCTTTTTGGTATGTACCATTCACATTTGTGCGCTTAACGGTACATCACAACTAATGCCTATGGCCGCAGGCTTAATGTTAATTGCGATGGTTTTTGCTGGTGGACATATTTCAGGTGCCCATTACAATCCAGCGGTCACGATAGCCGTATTTCTAAGGGGAAAATGCTCTGCAGCGGATGTTCCAGCTTATATTTTTTCTCAATTATTGGCAGCCAGCATTGCTTCTTTGCTTGTAAACAGTTTCCTGATAAATAAGATGGGAGCCGGTTTAGACCTTTCCACAAACGCTATTCAAGCTATTTTTGCCGAAGCATTGGGCACGTTTGCATTGTGTTGGGTGGTTCTAAATGTTGCTAGTTCGAAAGACACCGAAGGGAATTCATTTTACGGAGTTGCCATTGGTTTGGCGTTTGCCGCCTGTGGTTTTTCATTGGGTGGCATATCAGGAGGGGCATTCAATCCAGCTATCGCATTTAGTTTAGGCATAAGTCAAATTTCAGGCTTTAATAATTTATGGATTTATTTTGTTGGCGAATTTATTGGCGCTGTATTAGCCGCTTATGTCTATTTGTTTATAAACGGGAAAGATTAATCAACACTTCTATTTTTCCAACGACAGTTAACATTCAAATCGTAAATTATTCATGCTCACGATCCAAAATTCCAGACTTGGAAAGCATGAAGCTATCTTGTTCTTCTTCAGA
Organism: Saprospiraceae bacterium; assembly: GCA_016787575.1. Lineage (GTDB taxonomy): Bacteria > Bacteroidota > Bacteroidia > Chitinophagales > Saprospiraceae > Vicinibacter. Next base: position 140,655 of record JAEUUO010000010.1, read on the forward strand.
TGTATTTAAGGGTTTATTTAATAAAGCATTAAGATCAGGTTGACCAGCCTCATACCAGGCTGTCATCCAAATGCTTCCTAAAGTCAGGATACTTTCTCTCATGCGCTCTTCCACTTGATGATCTAATAATTCCATATAACTTTTAGCATAGGCTTTGCATTGTGTTTTTACAACAACATTCAATCTCGTGTCATAACAATATTTTTCATCATCGGGCGTAGAAACACTCAACTTACGTTCCATTTCCAATGCCATGGAAACGCCTTGATGACTTTCAAGAATTACTTCCCAAATTCGTTCTCTTACATCTCCAATGTACTTAGCCTTACCTACAACAAAATCGAATGATTCTATTGCAAATAATTCCGGAATTCTACTTTCCCAAAATGCATGAATGCCATGCTGATTGGTCAATTGTCCGTTGTAATTCATACTGGTATGCAAAGGCACATGCGCATCGCCAATGTAATGTCCTATTTCCGCAGAACATCTTACTATTGCATTTACGTTTTCAGTTTCAAAAGCTTTTACCAATTTATTATAACAGCGCTCTAAATTGTAAGGTAAAATACCATGATTTGAAAATCGATCCACAATCTCAATCATATCATCAACCTGAATAAATGGAACTATTGTTTCAAAATAATTCGCAGGAAAAATCCAATCCTTTCCATCAAATAAATTAAAATTATGCAATTTTATTGCTTTGCAAATTGCTTGCAATTCAATCCCGCCATTGGTTATCAATCCGGAATCCATCCAATACTTGCAGTAAAATAAAGAATCAGCACCTTTGAATTTTGAATAAATTGTATCAAATAACAAGGTGCTTGAATCTTTTGAAATTAAATAAATTGCACTGTTTTTTAAAATCGCTTTTAGATAATCTTTATCCGGTATACCGTGATTCTCATAAATCCATTTATCAAGATCGATAAAGTGACATATGGCCTCTGTTTTTACAGCATACCGCCTTTTGTCAGGGTCTACCGAATGGTCTGTGATGTAATCCAAATGTGATTTGTAAAACTCAATCATTGCCTCTGGAAGAGTAAAAACTGCCAAACGATTAATTAGTCTGTGTCCGAAAAAACCCCATACAAACTGATTCCTGGTCGCTTGGAAAGCCAAAATTCCGACAACAATAAAAATAAGACCTGTTCTCATGTGTAATTAATTTTTTAAGGTGCTTCAGAAAACGCTAAACATACCTCCTCAATTTGTTACCACACAACTCAAACAATGGCTTTCAAAAACACAAATTTATTAAGTCGCTTTTGATACGCTAATTTATTTATCTACAGCTTTGTACTGTGTTTCAATCACAAGATGAAGCATAATTACATTTTCAAACTTGCGCGCAATATGATGCCCCATCAGAAGCGATATCTTCTGCAATTTTTTTCTAAATCAATAAATTAGCCCTTGATGAAAGTTAACAGGATGGGTGCAATCCAGTTAACATTACAAATTTATAAAAATCTATTGGAAACTTTGGCCTGTTCGAAATAATTTTTCTACAACCGGATACTGGACCAGCAAAAAATCTCCATCGCTCCGAATTACATGCATTCTGAAAAAGCTCGCTCTTTTCAAATGAGTTTGCTTGACTTCACTGGAAGCTTCTCCAACGGAATCGATTTCGATCGGGTAAAATTTCCAGGTCATTGGGATCGGATTCGAAGTTCGCTTTATTTTAATAGCACAAAAAGGCTCCAAAGCTTCAATAAGATTGCGTTGTGGATGTTCGTTTTGGATGGCTTCAGCACCTACCGTTGGAAATTCTTTTAAATAATTTTCAATAGTCTTTTTTGATTTTGAGTTCAATGAAATTTCCTGGTTGTTTGCATCAAACAGGCTAAGTCGGTTTTCAATTTTACGAATGGAAAACGACGATTCTTTTTCATCCAAATAACTAACTTGAATTTCCTCTATATCCTGATATGGAACATCCATTACACTGCGGTCTCTCCAATCTAATTCACTTAAATCATATCGCTCCCTAACGTTGCCTGAAAAATGGGGAATTTCCATAATATAAGGTTGCATACCGTGCTCCATATAAAAATACGTGCCGTATTCACTATGTGTTCCGGATCCTACATAATAGGTTTTGAGTTTCTCCAGCTTCTTAGAATAAATTTCAACTTTAATCCCAAAAACTGCCATGCCTTCCATAATTCCCTTAATATGTCCTTTAGGTGGTATTGATTGCATTTTAATATCACGCATTGTCTCCAGCAGATTTTGAATTGCGTTAGGATTTGCTTTATATTTTCCGTTTACCATCCAATAGCCATTGACTAACTCCAAACTTATTGGACTGGTATCTCTGCTTGCCAAAAACACTTTACCTATATTATCAATATCTTCGATTGCAAAATCCCTATCTTTTAGTAAGGCTGACATTTTATCATCCGGCTTATTTAACACATACCATGCTAAACCTCCCAAACTAATAAATAAAAGGATCAATAAATAAAGTGAATTGCGATTCATGAATTGTTTTTTGTATAACGTTTCTTACGCCAATACGTATTTAAAAATCCAAATAAAACAATTAACAAAAGGGGCAGTCCAAGATTCAATATCTGCCAAAAACTACGTTCTTCATCAATTTTAACTTGATTAAGCAATCTGATTTTATATTGCTTTGATCGAGCTTCTAAAATATTTTCTTTATTCGTTAAATATTCCATAGCATTCAGAAAAAACTCTTTATTCCCATTGTAGGCTGTTTTTTCAAATTTGCTATACCCTATTGTTGAAAATTTATTGGTATTAAAATCATAAAAACTTTTAACTAAATCACCATCAGCAACAACAATCATTTTAGTTTCTGGACTATTGCTTTTAAAATCTGCCTGGATGGATTTTAGGGATTGTAGCATACTTTCTTCTACTCTGTTTTCAAAACAAGAATTAAAAGTTCCCTCTAACAAAACACCCATGATTAAATTGGGTTTATTGAATTTATCAGGCTCCGGTTTATACCTCAATATATCAAAACTTACTTTTGCCGGAGCCAATTGAAATCTGCTGTAGTTTGAAGAAACGATCAATGGAATTTTACGAACAAATTGCTTGGTTTTCAGGGTATCAATACTTGCAGGAAAATCCATTAATATTCTATCAATATTATTAACAATTGGATGATTTGTCCGCGGTGCAGGAATCGGAAAATAATACCAGGGAAATAATTCTATTTGAGGTTTATCACCAATTTTACCAATTACTTGCGGAATTCTTGAACATTCCATATCCAGTACCATGTTGGATTCAATACGAACGCCGTATTTAAACAATTGATCACCAAGATTAAGATCTAATGGTTCAGGAATAAACTCAGCCCGGCTTGCCAAACTGTCCAAACTCATTTTTAGTGCGTCTATAAACCACATCATTTTTCCTCCATTCATGATGTATTGATCCAAAATAAATTTCGATCTTTCAGAAAATGGTTTTATTGGCTTTATCACTAAAACTACATCCGTTTCCTTTTTAATTTGATACACACTATCCAATTGAATCCGTCCCACATTGTAAAATGGCCGCAACATGGTTTCAATTGCTTTGGTTTCTTCAGTAGGCAACTCTCCATTGGCACTGGTAAGCAAGACATTTTTCTTGTCAGGATGCAATAATTTATCTATTGCATTAGAAAATTTATATTCGAGTTGTGAAATGCTGTTGTTAAGATTTTCTTCCTGATCCAATTCCGGAACGTTTTCCAATAAACTGACCGCAATCTTTCGCTCTCCATAATTAAATATAGCATATGGATAAATTAATTGCTCATTCTTTTCCGTTCCACTCCGAACCTGCAAATTAATTGGAACCAAGCCATCTTTTGAAAGAGATTCTCTGCGCTTATTAATTTCTTCGACACTCCCTTCATTTGGATTTTCAAATTCAAATGAAACAAAGCCATTTCTTTTTTTATATTGGAACAACAAATCATTAACTCCTTGTCTAAGTCTTTTAAAACCTGCTGGGAATTCTCCGTCCAATAATACTTTAATATAAATGTTGTCATTAATTGTCTGAATGGTATGTACTGTAGCCGGCGTAAGTGAAAATCTACGGTCTTCTGACAAATCAACCGAAAAATTAAAAAGCGATGCAAGGATATTTAGAAAAACCAAAATTCCAAGAACCAAAAGCATTCTCACCCCAACTTCCATTTTAGCAAAAAAGGCTTTCAAAATGTTCTGCTTTTAATGTTTTCAACTGTCAAGTATAGAAAAAGTCCGGCCAATGTGATAAAATATACACAATCTGATAAAAGCAATTGTGCTTTCCCCATTGAATTGTAATGATAATCCATTCCCAATTGCTGAATGATATCATCTGTCTTTCCAAAAAACACAGGAAGTTTTGAAATATAGAAAAAACCAAAATAAATCAAATAACAAAGACACAATGCGCTTAAAAATGAAACAATTTGGTTTTTAAAAAAAGAGGAACAAAAAACCCCGATCGCAGTAAAGCCAGCAGAGAGAAAAAGCAATCCGATATAAGAACCAATTACCGATCCACTGTCGATATTGCCAACTGGGGAACCCAATTGGTAAATAGAAAAATAATACAATCCGGTTGGAAGCAATGCAATTCCAACCAAACAAAGAGAGGCAATGAATTTTCCTAATACAATCTCGAATTCATATAGAGGTTTTGTCAATAATATCTCTAAAGTACCGTTTTGCAATTCTTCAGAAAATGAACGCATGGTGACTGCAGGAATTAAAAAAATAAACATCATGGGAGCCAATGAAAATAATTGTTCCAATCCAGCATAGTTGTAGTTTAACAAACTAAAATCAGGAAACACCCAAAGGATCAATCCCATGATAACAGCAAAGATACCGATCACCATATAACCTATGAGGCTACTAAAAAAACTTCTGATTTCACGATTTGCAAGTGTCCACATTTTATTTAGAAGTGGTTAATTCGTTAAAAACAGATTCCATATTTGAACGCTCTTCTTTCATTTCTAGAATGGCCCAAGAATTATTCGTACATAACTTAAATAAATCCTGACGAATATCTTTATCGGATGCAGAGCTTATTAGATATTTAGTATCCGTTAGTTTCTGTACAGAATCTACAAAAGGAAGTCTTGATAATTGGCTGCCATCAATGAGGAATGAGAACTCAACAGAAATAACCCGTTTGTTTTTTTGTATATTCAATAAATTCCCAATGGTTTCATCGGCAATTAATTTCCCTTTATTAATAATGAGTACGCGATCGCACAAAGCCTGAACTTCCTGCATGATATGGGTTGACAATAAAAGAGTTTTTTGATTGCCAATGCTTCTGATTAATTGTCGGATTTCAAGCAATTGGTTAGGATCCAATCCGCTGGTTGGCTCGTCCAAAATCAATACTTCCGGATCGTGCAATAATGCCTGACTAAGGCCAACTCGCTGCCTGTATCCTTTTGACAAGGATCCAATGCGTTTATTTTGCTCCTGTCCCAGTCCAGTCAATTCAATACAATCTTCAACGCGTTGCTTAGGATTGGATATTTTTAAAAGCTTTGAAAAAAACATCAGGTATTCCCGAACGTACATGTCTTTATAAAGTGGGTTGTGTTCTGGCAAATAACCAATTTTGCGTTTTACTTCAATCGGAAATTCTTTAATGTCTATACCACACACTTCTATGTCCCCTTCCGTTGGGGTAAGGTAACCACAGATCATTTTCATAGTAGTTGTTTTTCCGGCACCATTGGGCCCTAAAAAACCTACAATCTCAGCTTTACCGGCTGAAAAACTGATGTGATCAACTGCTAGTTGGGTACCATAAATCTTGGTGAGATTATGCAGTTGAATTGACATAGTTCATTTTAAATGATCGGCAAAGGTATAACGAAAGAATGCAAAAAACGTTGGGCATCCAATCTGCTTAATTCAATAAATCAAGCAATTCATCTAATTTCCAGGCTCCATCCACTACAAAATCGCCAATGGCATCCCGACGCAATTCAGCTAGGTAAGCACCCGATTCAAGCCGTTTACCAAATTCGTTTGCCAGACTTCGAATGTAGGTTCCTTTGCTGCAAACGACTTTAAAATGAATATTGGGCATTTGGGATGCATCTAATGTCAGCGAATCAATGCAAATTAATCGAGGTTCTAATTTTGGTTCTAAACCTTTTCGAGCCAATTCATAGGCACGTTTTCCTTCAATTTGTACCGCAGAATGGATTGGGGGTGTCATCCATTGTTCTCCTAAAAAGCTTTGCCTGACAGATTCTATTTGGTCTGGTTCAATATGCCTCCAATCAAACTCTTGATTTATAGCACTTTCCATATCATAAGTTGGTCTGGTAGCCCCTAAAGTAAAAATTCCGGAATAAGCCTTTACTAAAGCTTGATAATTATCAATCTGACGCGTCATTTTTCCGGTACAAAGAATCAAAAGTCCAGTTGCCAAAGGATCCAAGGTGCCGGCATGCCCAATTTTAAGTTTGGTTTTTAGCCGATCGGAAATACGGCTGCGAATTTTATGGACAACCTTAAACGAAGTAAAACCATATGGTTTATCGATCAATAACATGCATCCCTCTGAAAAATCAGCAAGATGAAGATTGCTTTTAGTTATATGCAACAAATGAATGTATTAATTGATCACTCGAAAATCGATCCAATCTCTTAAATGTCAATAACTTAATAGAATCTAGTCCAACTTGAAGATGGCGTATATTTGCAAAGCCAGTCCAATAATTAAACTAATTGGAGCTAATACCAGTCGTCTGGGGCTATATATGATACTTTCATCCCAAACTTCCGGACTTGGCATCCAGCCTCCGGACATTAAGATCAAGCCCAAAACAATAAATCCCAAACCGATCAGCATCCATTTGTATTGTGCCCAACCGTAGGTCATTTCCTGAACAGGTTTTGAAAAACTACGCTTTTCCCCACTCATTTTTTCCTGGATGTTGGTAGGTGCCTGTACAGGCGATTTTGATTTTTTTTGTTTGGATTCTCCCATTTTTCTAATAATTTATAACTGACAGTATTTTGCGTTTTACTAATATATATTGCAAAGTTGGACCTAAAATCAATAATATAAGTAAAACATATAAGAATTTTTTTGTTTCAATCCATTCTACAGCCCATGGAAGCAGATAATTTATTGGAAAAATGATAAGCCCCATAATAAAAACACTCATAAACGAACTCGCCAAACCTAATAAATATGCCCTTTTCAAATAAGGCTTTATAATCATGTTTGGATTAGCACCCAATTCATTCCATGAACGAATGATACTCGCTCTGGAATCTACAAAAACCTGGGCCAAGTAATCACTAATTAACAATCCAAGCAACATAAAAACGAAGGTCAATCCCAAAAACAGCGTTTTGATCCGATCCACAACGTCTGTTAATTTACTTGTGATTTCGTTTTGATAGCTAAAATGACTGACCACTGAATGTTTATATACGTTTTCTTCAAAAGAAATTAAACGCTGTTTATCTAAAAATTCTTGTTTAAGTTTAAAAATGATTAAAACTGGCATTAATGAGCCCCATTCCAGAGAAGAATCCTGCGTCACCATTTCTTTATCAATCAGGCTTTGATAGTCTTTGGCTTCAATCATCTTGATACTTGAAGGAATTAGTTGTTCTTGTTGCTCTAGCCAAATTCGAAACTCCTGTATTTGAGCCTTATTAATACCCTGCTTCAATTCAATTGCTAAAGCAGTATTTTCTTTGAGTTTACGATCCAATCCCAAGCCATGAAACCATGCCAACATGGCAATTCCTATAAGAAATAGTACCCAGGAATAGGTTAGTGCGTGTAAAAAAAGACTCCGGTTTTGGTTCATGAAATGTATTAGAAGTTATAAAAGTAAGGCTAGATTTTGGTTTCTTTAGAAAGAACGAAGGCATATTGTAAAATCAATCAAAAACAGCTAATAAGATTTTCTGCTCTTTTTCCCAGTTGTAAAATTCACTAGCTGATTTACTATTATGCTTGCATTTAAGATAATAATCACGATCTTCCAATTGTCGAATCGCATTTATAAAGTCTATGTCGGTAAAGGATTCAAGCAATACACCCGTATTGAATTGATTGTGGATCTTTTTATATTCCGGAAAATTCATTTGAATAATGGGCAATTGCGCTTGCATGTAATCAAAGGTTTTATTGCTCAATGAAAACCAGTAGCTTTTGCTATCTGATTCTAATAAATCAATGCCTACAAATGCCATGCTCGCATGCCTCAACATCTCTTCATAGCTCAAACGACCATAAAACTGTACCCGACCTTCCAATCCCAATTGCAGCGTCCGCATTTTAAGCAATTCTAAAATATCTCCTGTACCTGCAAGATGAAATTGATATTCCGGCAAATCAATCAAACAGTCTAAGACCAATTCAAGTCCTCTACCTTCATTTATTGCTCCCTGATACCAAATAATTTTTTTATGCAAACCATCTGGTTGAGTTTTTTGTATGTATGGAACATTTCTTAGTACTAAAAAATTCAACTTGTATTTTGAGGCAAGTTCATTTGCCAATGAATCAGAAACTGTTAGTCGCACATCTGTCCATGGAATGCTTAATCTTCCAATAAATGACCAAATGGAAGAAATCCATTTTTTCTTCCGGAGTTCGACCGATTCCTCCATGTATTCATGTGCATCAAAAATCAATTTTTTTATTTTTATTTTTGCTGCAAGCCCTGCCCCCAATAAAGTATCCAAATCACAAGCATAAAGCCTATCAAATGATTTGAACATCAATATCAAAAAAAGTCTGATGTTAAATTCTGCATAAAAACATGCACTTCTTTTAAACCAACAGGAAATCCATTGCTTTTTGAAAGAATCCGGTTTGGGTTCAAATGCTGCTTTATACCTTCCAATTACAAGAACATCATGCCCTGCGTTTGTCAAACTGCTGGCAATTTTACGTACACGTTGATCAAATTGAATATCTGTTGTTACTGTAATAATAACTTTCATTCAGCTGATTTGCCGTTTGCAAATAAACGAAATGTTTCATGTTGTCTTATAACTACTTGTTCTAGTAGCATTTCCAAAATGATAATCTCTACCCAGGATTTTTTATTCATCGGAAATAAATGCAAAATTTCACGATAATTCATAGTTGATTTTGCTTTCAATGCTTCCAATATAAGTTGTTTCCATTTGATTTTTAGGTTTTTATCCGGGTTGCCCAATGATTTCGTTAAACAATTATCACATAAGCCACAGTCACTGCCCGGCTCTTGCCCAAAATATTTTGATATAAATGCTTGTCTGCATAATTTGGTTCTTATAAAATCCAACATACATTGAATCCTTTCATGCATTCGATCTTTTTGTTGTTGGTACAATTTTTTATTAATCTTAAGTTCTGTACTTCGGATTCTCGTATTAACAAACAGTATTTGTGGAAGTGAACTAGAAGCTTTGTAGACTAGAACTTGCTCGGCATCCAAGTATTTTAAAAATTGAATAATCTGTTCTCTATCCAATTGACAAATAGAAGACAAACTTTGCTCTTGAATTTGAACAGCAACAGAAAAAATTCCTTCATAATTTCTTAAAAGTGCTTGAATCAATTGATCCATTTTAGGGTCGCTTTTCCTATAGGAATTTAAGGTTTCCATATCTGCTATTATGTGAACCCGTGAAGGCGTTTGAATTGATTCAGTCAGCGAAATCAGCTCGTTTTGTTCCAGAATTTTCAATGCATTCAAACAAATCAGTGGTTTAAATTTAAACCGTTTACTGAAATCCACCAGGTCAAAATCAAAAGATTCGCTTGCAATCGCTCCCTCTGGAACTTCAAATTGTAAAGCAAGGCAACGATATACTTCACGAATGAATACCTCATCAGGAAATTGGTCTATCCATTGCTGTTGCAATCGACTTACATCTTGCTCATGGTACAATAACACTGCATACGATTTTTTCTGATCACGACCAGCCCTTCCTGCTTCCTGAAAATATTCTTCCAATCCTTGTGGCAAATCCAGATGTAAAACCAAGCGAACATCCGGCTTGTCAATTCCCATTCCGAATGCGTTGGTTGCAACAACCACCTGAATTTTGTTATCAATCCAGTCTTTTTGTATTTGATTTCTTTCTACAGCAGATAAGCCCGCATGGTATCCGCTTGCTGAGATTCCCATTTGCCTCAAATGCCTGGAAAGCTCGATAGTTTGTCTTCGGTTTCTAGAATAGACGATAATGCTTTCGTTGATCGGCTTTACAAAGTGCATTAAAGCATCCATTTTTTGCTCTTCTTCATAAATTAACAAAGACAAATTTTCTCGTCGAAAACTTGTTTCGTAAACAATTTGATTCTTTAAATTTAAATGGGTGATGATTTCTTCACTTGTTTTGCGGGTTGCTGTTGCAGTTAATGCTAGAATCGGTGCTTTTGAAAATTCTCGAAGCTTGGCAATCTTGAGATAAGCCGGTCTAAAATCATGTCCCCATTGGGAAATACAATGCGCTTCATCGACTGCAATCAAACTGATTGGAATAGAATTTAAAAATTCGATAAAGTCTTTTGCTTCCAATCGCTCCGGTGATAGATAAAGCAACTTTAAATCCCCATATCGGGCTCTGGATAAGACAGCTTCTATCTCTTTCCAATGCATGCCAGAGTGAATGGCTGCAGCTTGAATGTCTAATGATTTAAGACGCTGCACCTGATCTTGCATCAATGCAATAAGAGGTGAAATGACGACACATACCCCTTGGATGCATAGTGCAGGAACTTGATAACAAAGTGACTTTCCTGCTCCTGTCGGCAAAAGTGCAAGCGTATCTTTGCCTGCAAGTATTGATTCAATAATTTCTTTTTGAGGGGATCTGAAATCCGGATATGACCAGTATTTCTGGAGGACCTCCTTAGGGTCCAATGAATCGGGTGTTGTTAAAAATGTGGACAGCGAATCTGATGTTTCTGCAAACTTGGATTAAAATAATGATATTTTTTACCGAAATGGTAAGAAAATCCCAAAGTCACCGATTGATACCAATCTTTATCTGCAGGATTTGCTCTTTGTGCACCGGTTGGAGCCTTAATTTTATTGCCAAGTGCCGCAGCAACAGGGCCATTATTTTCCAACAACTCTTGGTAAGATACATAATTTTTGGAAGCATCATCCAGGTAATCTGTACTTGTTTGTCGGGCCAGCATGTCCATACTAACAGAATAAGTGCTTGAAATAAAGTATCGCAATCCAAATCCGAAATTCAAAGCATAACTGTAAAGCGCGTATTTTGGGTCATAATTAAGCATTCCCTGCCCTTCTGTCCCTAAATCCCGTAAAACAACCTTATTTCCAAAATAACCAGTTGTTGGGTTGAAATGAAATGCTGAAATGCCAAATTCAAGATAAGGACTTAAACGCGGAGACCTCTCCAAAAACAAACTCAACAGTTGAAATTGACCATTCAGTCCAATTTCCTGAATTTTTGAATCAAATTTCAAGTTTCTCTTGTCGATTCCAGGTCTTGTGGAAAATCGATCATCTCCACTAACGCTTAGCTGCATAAAGTGAAGACGCAGACTAAAAACTGGATCTATCTCAGCCCGCACATACATTCCAAAACAAGGGTGACTTTGTTGTATGGAGGTTTTTACAGACTCTGTCAAATCTCCACTGTAATTGGAAGCACCAAAAGATACTCCAAAGTCTATATTTTGCGTTATGCCTTGAAGCCAACATAAACTTAGGATACTTAAAACTGTTATTCTCATCTTTAAACCTTTCAATGCAAGGCAAAAATACAAACATATTTCAAAAATATTTAATATATTATACTTTAAATATTGATTAATAAGCATTTATTTATTAAATAAATTTATAAACTGTAATTATATGCGTTTTTTAGTATTTACTTTACTTCTGTTTATCAACCTGTTATGCAATCAAATCTTGAGCGGACAGGACGCCTTACCCAGAAATTGGCATTTATTAGATAAAAGTCAGGATGGCTTGCAAGGAACCTCCACTGAAAAAGCTTACAAAGAATTATTGACCGGAAAAAAAGCAAAAACCATCGTTGTGGCGATACTGGATTCCGGAGTAGAACCAGACCATGATGATTTAAAAGATGTAATGTGGACCAATTCAAAAGAAATCGCCGGCAACGGCATTGATGATGATAAGAATGGCTATATTGATGACATTCATGGTTGGAATTTTATAGGCGGAAAAAATGGAAACGTAGCCTATGATACTTATGAATCCACCCGTTTGTATGCCCAACTCCGCTATAAATACGAACAGGCTGACCGCTCAAAATTAACCAACAAGCAAAAAAAAGAATACGATCAATTTATTAAATTAAAAACTGATACAGAAAGTCGCCAAAAAAGTGCACAAACCAATTTGGATTATATTCAACATACTGAAAAATTGATTTTAAGCTTATTGGATACTTTGTCAAGAGCTCTTGGTGATCAAGCATTGACTATGGAAAATGTCAATAACATTGACGAAAAAGATTCCAAATCCTTGTCTATGAGTATTGCAATGACTAAACAAATTTTAGCTGAAAATTCAAATTTTAAAAATGTTGCTGAATTGAAATCTTTTTTAGTCAATGATTTTGAATCAGGCAAAACGCATTACAACAATGAATTAAACTATGCATTCAATCCGGAATACAATCCCAGAACCATTGTTGGAGACAATTACAGCGATGTCAATGAACGCTTTTATGGGAACAATGATGTTGAAGGTCCGGACGCCTCTCATGGCACCCATGTCGCCGGTTTGGTTGCTGCAAAAAGAGACAATGGAATAGGCATCAATGGAGTAGCAGATCATGTACGTATAATGTCTGTTCGTTGTGTTCCTGATGGCGATGAGCGTGACAAAGACGTTGCCAATGCCATACGCTACGCAGTCGATAATGGGGCTTCTATTATCAACATGAGTTTTGGAAAAGGACATTCTCCCAATAAAGAAGCTGTAGACGCTGCTGTAAAATATGCACAAGAACACGATGTTTTGTTAGTGCATGCTTCTGGCAATTCTGCAGAAAACAATGACAAAGTAGCTAACTACCCAAATAAGTATTTTAAAAAGAAAAAATTTCTAGCATGCAATAAAGCATCAAATTGGCTGGAAGTTGGAGCCTTGTCATTTGAGGACAGCCCTAAATCAATTGCCGGATTTTCAAACTATGGCAAAAAGTCAGTCGATCTATTTTCGCCAGGAGTACAAATTTATTCAACGGTCCCGGACAATAAATACAAAAATGAACAAGGAACCTCTATGGCAAGTCCAATAGCTGCTGGTGTTGCAGCTTTAATCCGCTCCTATTTTCCGGATTTAACTGCCAAACAGGTTCGTGAAATATTAATTAAAAGTTCAATCAAAGAGACCAACAAGGTAACCGTACCCGGAATTAAAACAGATGCTAAACTTTCAGACATCTCTGTTTCCGGTGGAATGATCAATAGTTATGAAGCTGTAAAATTAGCCAGTAAAACCAAAGGCAAAAAGAAACTTAAAAATTCTGAACGCTATGATCCGGACACTAATTTTCAAAATCAAGTACAGCCTAGAACTTGATTCATGTTTTTTGGTTGTCGTTAGCGGATAGTTGATTACTTGAAGTTAAGGTTGAAAATTCTCCTTTGCAGCTTTGTGAGATAAACTTAGTAGCACATGAAAAATTTTTTAATTATTAAGGGTTCTTAGTCTTTAGGTCTGAAGTCTTTAGATCATTTGTGTTCCCCAATTTCCTTTGAGGTACTGCGATTATTCGACAATTCTAAAGGTTGAATACAATTGAGCTCCATTATTTTTTATCGAAATATGCATTTCCTCCGACGGCTATCTTTTTAGCTAGCAATCCTTAATTTTGTTACATTTACAAATTGTTAAAATTTAAAATACAAATTATGTCTAGAATGATTTTAATTGCAATTGCAATTTGCTTGATCACAGATGCATTGATCTCACAAGCAACAGCAGCAAAGCCTCAATATTCAATGTTTAACAACATGCTCATTAAACCGAAACGAGGGCATGAAAAACAATTTGAACAAGGAGTAAAAGCACACAATGCTATGTTTCATGCTTCAGGACCATCGAAAGCAAGTTTAGCCATTGTCACCGAAGGCGACAACAGTGATGGCTGGTATGTTTGGGGAATGGGACCTTTAACGTATACTGATATGGATCATTTACCACAAGGAGATGCAAAGCATGATGATGATTGGGATAAAAATGTAGATGTGCACGTTGAGCAATATGGTGAATCCAATTTTTGGAAATTGAAAGATGAACTGTCTTATACTCCCGCAAATTACAATCCAAGTCATATTGATGTTTGGGTAGTGGATATAAAACCAGGTATGCGCTATTTATTTGCAGAGTTGATGAAAAAAAACAAAGCCGTTTGGGAAGCTAAAAAATATCCTTTTTCTTCAAGAGTATTTTACAATGAACTTTGGAATACTGCCGGAAAAGATGCTTCTATAGTTTATAATTTTGATCATTATGCAGATTTTGATATGGATATTAAATTTAAAGAAGATTATGAATCCGTACATGGTGCAGGATCTTATGATAATTTCTGGAAGAGTTGGAATGAATGCGTAAATGGTGTTGATGAGCACCTCCGAAAATTTTTAAAATAAATATTTAAAGAAACTTACTTACTAAGCTAATTGACTTAGTAAACCTTACATTATTATTAGCCCGACAAAATGATTCATTTAGGATTGTTTTGTTGGGCTTTTTTATTTCTTCCCAACGATCCTTTTTACTATTTCACTCACAGGACGGATTGCATCAATATATTCAATCGTTGTACCGGCGCACCATACATTGTGATACCCTGCATCAAATGCTGAATTATAAAGTGTATCCATGCCCCGTTTATATGTCCAAAGTTTAAACCACTTTTTTAATGTTTTATTTTTGCTTAATAATTTCTGTAAAGCATTCTGTTGGGTTCCAATTTTTTTAACATATTCTGTGTTAATCACAGTACAGGGAATTCCGCTTAACTTGTTGGTACAAACAATGTCTTTAGCGGAATAATCTACACATGCCTGTTTGTATTCAATGCAGACATCTGCTTCTTCTGAAGCGATAAATACTGTACCGATAGAAACTCCATCAACTCCTAATTCCAATTTCTCATTTAAAGATTTATAATCACCTACCCCTCCTGCAGAAATGATCAACAGATCCGGAAATAATCGAATTAATTCAGGAACTAATTCTTGTGGAGCTAAAGGTCCTAAGTGACCACCGGCTTGATTGGTTACCGCAATAAGTCCATCTGGTTTTAATGCCGCTGCTTTGTGGGCATATTCAATGGTAGAAACATCACAAAATACAATGATCCCTTTCGGTTTACATGCTTCTATGACTTTAGATGGATTTCCCAATGAGGTAATAACAAAAGGCACTTTAAATTCAAGTACTAAATTTAGTTGGTCTTGAAATTTATAATTTGATTTATTTACGATTAAATTAATGCCATAACAGATTTCAGCAGCTTGCAATTCCGTCATCGCCTTCCGCAATTCCTGATTGCTTCTATAATTCAAAGCTGGAATACATCCTGCAATCCCGTTTGCTGCAGCAGCTTTTACCATTGCAACATTCGAAACCAAAAACATGGGAGCCATCAATACCGGATATTGAATACCCAATAATTTCGTAAGCCTTGTTTGCATGATTATCTTAATAAGCCCACTTCAAGTAGCTTGTGCCCCAGGTAAAACCACCTCCAAAAGCAGATAGTAACAAATTATCTCCTTTTTTTAATTTGGATTCCCACTCCCATAAACACAAGGGAATTGTACCTGAGGTAGTATTCCCGTATTTTTGGATATTGATCATGACTTTTTCCTTAGGAAAATCAAGCATTTCTGCAACCCCGTTTATAATCCGAATGTTTGCCTGATGTGGGACTAACCAATTGATATCATCTAAAGTTAAATGATTTCTTTTTATTATTTCTTGGATTGTATCCACCATTCCATTGATGGCTGCTTTAAAAACCGGTTTTCCATCCTGATATACATAATGTTCTTTTCGATCAATGGTTTCGTGAGATGGTGGACGAAGCGATCCGCCGGCTTTCATATGTAAAAATTCACGGCCGGCTCCATCTACGTGCAACACACTATCAATAATTCCATTTCCACTGTCATCAGGTTCCAGCAACACAGCACCACCACCGTCTCCAAAAATGATACAGGTAGCTCTATCTGTATAATCGATGATTGAAGACATCATATCAACACCAACAACGATGATTTTCTTATGCGTTCCACTTTCAATAAACTTTGAAGCTGTGGTTAAGCCAAATAAAAATCCAGAGCAAGCAGCATTGATATCATAACTAAATGCATTCTTTATACCTACTTTATAGCAAATGGCACTGGCTGTATCTGGGAATCGCATGTCTCCGGTTACCGTACAACATATTAATAATTCAATTTCTTCAGGAGCTGTGCCCGTCTTTTCAAGAAGTCGCTCAACCATGACTTTACCTAAATCAGATGTAGCCATACCTGGTTCCTTCAAAATATGTCTCTCATTAACACCTGTTCTTGTGGTAATCCAATCGTCGGTAGTATCTACCATCTTTTCCAACTCAGCGTTGGTTAGAATGTAATCGGGCACGTATCCTTGGATGCCTTTGATTGAGGCTAATAATTTGGCCATGTTTGCTGATTTGAGCTTGTAAAGATACATGGATATCAGAAATCAAAAACAATTCAATTAACTTATTAAAATATATTTTAAAGTGTATTTTATTGTATTTCATTAATTTACATATTTTTATTATTTATAATTTATTTTTTGGTCTGTTTTTTGCTTCTGTTTCTGATATTATTCATTACCAAAAAACTCAAAAACATGAAAACAATCACATCCATTTTATTTTTGGCACTTGGGATCTTCGGTCATCAACTTCATGCCAACAATTTTCCAACAGAAAAAACAATCAATGCTGCCAAAGCGAAAGCTTGTCAGGAAAATAAAATTGTGATCATGGAATTTACCGCTAAATGGTGTATTCCGGCAAAAGACATGGAAAAAGCAGTCTTCAACAATGTAAAAGTTCAACAATTTATAGCAGAGCATGCAATCTTTTTTCAGGTAGATATTGACGAACAAAAAAAGCTGAAGGCTGAATATAAAATACAAGTGTTGCCTACGATCATCCTGATGAAAGCTTCCGGTAAAATCCTTTCGAGAAAAGAGGAATCCTTTAATGCAGAATCATTTATTGCCTGGGTGGAGGAAAATTTAAATTTAATGCCTAAGCCTGAATCCATTGCAAATCAAAGTCAGGAAGCATCCAATGATGAAAATGTAAAAATAGAATTACCCTATTTGGAATTGGATGAATTTGATTCTGACAAATTAAATCAAGAATCAAATAAAAATGATACCCAGGTAACTGATTCAAGCAATCCAATAATCAATACTATGGAGACTAAATCGCAACAAGTATTGGCTGCAAATAAATTATACCATATTCAAGCAGGTGTTTTTACCAGCCGTGACAATGCAGACAATTTATCCATTCAATTGGCCGCAAGTTTTAATCAACAAATACTGATTGCTACTGAAAAGAAAGATGCTAAAACTGCCTTCAAAGTAAGAATTGGAGAATTTGATTCCGAAGAAGAAGCCAATGTGTTTTTAGCATACATGCAAAAAAACCATTTTACAGGTGTTGTAAAAGCCAATTAAGTTAAACCAATAACAATTGTATGGCATCTGGCTCTTTACTTATCCGGAATATAAAACAACTTGTTGGAGTTTCTAAAGAGTATCCTGAACTTAAAAAAGGTGCCGATTTAAATAAATTACCATGCCTGGATCAGTGTTATTTACAAATCGAAAACGGGAAAATAAAATCATTTGGCCCTGATTCCCAAGCTCCTGAATATTCAGGGGAACAATTGGATGCAAAGAATGGACTTGTTTTACCTGCTTTTGTTGATTGCCATACACACTTGGTTTTTGCAGAATGGCGCGAACGAGAATTTAACGATCGAATCCATGGATTGACTTATCAGGAAATTGCCAGCAGAGGCGGCGGCATTCTAAATTCAGCCAGAAAACTGGGCTTGCTTTCAGAAGAAGCGCTGTACGAACGAGCTGCCATCCGTCTGCAAGCAGCCATTGAATGCGGTACAGGAGCCATCGAAATTAAAAGCGGATACGGTTTGAACCCGGAAAACGAACTAAAAATCTTACGGGTCATTAAAAAACTCAAAGAAAATTTTTCCATACCTATAAAAGCTAGCTTTCTTGCTGCCCATGCGTATCCACTGGAATTCAGGGAAAATCATCCAGCGTATATCCGGCAAATTACAGAAGTTATGCTCCCCCAACTAGCCGCTGAAGGATTGGCTGATTACTGTGATGTCTTTTGTGAACAAAACTTTTTTAGTACGGAAGAAACAGACCAAATCCTTGAAGCCGCATCAAAATATCAATTAAAAGCCCGAATTCATACCAACCAATTTACAAACAGTGGTGGGATTGAAATAGCAATCCGCCATCAGGCTGTAAGTGTCGATCATCTTGAAGTCTGCAATAGTGAGGAAATTGAACTTTTGAAAAATTCAAATACCTTACCTGTTCTGCTTCCGGGTGCTGCTTTCTTTATGAACCAGGAACATGCACCTGCAAGAAAAATGATAGAGGCGGGATTACCCATCGTTTTAGCCTCCGATTTTAATCCCGGAACCTGCCCGTCTTCAAACATGCCCTTCATTTTAAGTTTGGCATGCATACAATTGAGATTAAGTCCGGAAGAAGCACTTAATGCCATGACCTTAAATGCTGCTTACAGCCTTGAAATCCAAGATCAGCTGGGAAGCATAACACCCGGAAAATTGGCCAATCTCATCATAACTAAGCCGGTTTCTAGCCTGGCTTTTCTACCATATTCATTTGGTTCAAACTGGATTGACCGGGTTTTAATCCAAGGTCAGGCAATAATCTAAATAAAAACACTAGTTTTGCAAACCATTTTCGGCAAAAACTTCGTTGTAATTGCTGAGCTTCCTTAATTTCATATTACTTTTTTTTAAATATCTTTGCGGACCAAATGATCTGAAGATGATCTATAAAATACTATGTAAACACTTTTTGCCTTTTATTCTCTTTTTTTGCCTTTATCAACCAGAGTCTCTTTACGCGCAAGCCAAATGTGTGCAATTTGACCTTATAGGTGGATCCGCCCCAAAAGGAGATTGTATTTGGATACCCGTCAGAGTGTATCGATTTGACACCATTCTGTCTGTTCAGTTTGGAATTGCATACGATCCACTCCTGGTCATGCCTGTAGCCAGATGGGCCAACAACAGCTTGGTTGGGCTTGACACCAGCAATAATATCAATTTTGACAATACCCGTAAAATTGTTCGTTTCCTTTGGGCAAATCCAAATGGAAATTGTGCCGGCTTAAAAGACGGAGATACCCTGATTATGATCAAGTTTAAATTGATTGGAGAACCTGGAAGTTGCACAAATATTAATTTTTTCAACAAATCGCCCATTCAAAATGAAGTTTTGGATTGCAATGCCGATGAATATTGTTTTGAAGAAATAAACCCTGGTGATAATCAAATTTGCATTGGTCAACCTGTCGACTTATGTGTAATTAGTTATTCTTGCGGAACCTTTACAAATACTGGAACGATAACTATAAAACCTTATGGAGGGACAGCACCTTACACAGTAGATAAATTAACGGCACCAACGCAACAAGACATTCTTCAAAAAAGTGGAGATTGTGTAATATATAACAATCTTTTTCCCGGAAATTACCAGATCCGGGTTACGGACGCAACTGGTAAAGACACTATACTCAACCTTGTTATAGGACTGGCCAGCCCCATTGCTATTTTTCAAAACGGTCTCAAGAATCCTACTTGTTGGAATACTTCCGATGGTTCAATTTCTATCCGAATTACAGGAGGAACTGGTTCATATGTTATTGGTTGGCGTCCATTAAATTCATATGGGGTAACAACTATTAATAAATTGCCTGTTGGAACATACATGGTGAATGTAAAAGATTCTGTTGGTTGTTATGCCCAAGATAGTTTTACGCTATTTGCAGATACTTTGTTTGGCCAGGCAAATATTGTAAAAGACGCAAGTTGTAAAAATGATGGAATTGTTTTAGCGCGCGCTACAGGAGGAGACCCCTGTCCAGTTACAGGATATTGTTTTTATTGGAGTCAAAATACCAGTGATAATATTTGTGATACCGTGAGCATCAATGACAGTCTTTCCGGAAATCAATTTGTAATTATTGAAGATTGCAGGGGATGCAGAGATACACAGTATTTTGAGGTAAAGTTTTCCGGAAATTTAATGGATTCATTGGTAATTGATACTATAAAGTGTTTTGGGGATAGTGGCCGCATTTATTCATACATTAGTTCATCTGGCACTTTAAATACACCCTGTCTTTTTCAGCTTACCAATCAGTTAAACCAGTCAGTTTTTGGGGGACAAAATGGAGTTTCTACCTACATCAGTCCTAAAATCCCTAAAGGGACATACTATTTAAAAATAACCGATAATGCTGGCTGCGAACGGATTGATACGATTGTTTTAGCAGAACCTAGCAAATTGGAAATTCTTGAAAATTCAATTGATACTACTGAATCCTGTTTACCAGGAAAGGATGCTTTTATAGATATACGCGGATTTGGAGGTGTAGCCGGGTATTCCTATGTGTGGAATACTTCGTTTATTGGTTCCAGGATTACCAATCTTTCACAAGGAAACTATACCGTCACAGTAACTGATGTAAATGGTTGTACACTTTCAAAATCCTATCAGGTGATTCAACCAAATGGACCTGTTATCGACAGCTTCAAACTTATAAAACCAGTTTGTCCAGGCGATGCAACGGGACGAATTGAAGTAGTATATACCCTCGGATCGAGACCCATTCAATCATTCAAATGGAATGTACCCGGCAATACTTCAGTAATTAATAATGTGGCTGCCGGTACTTATTATGTTACAATTACTGACCAAAATGGTTGCGAAGCCATAGATTCTGTAACCTTAGATGTGTCGGGAAATGCAATTAAAATAAATTCTACCAATATCAGAGATCCACAATGTTTTGGGAAAAATGATGGTTTTATCATTGTCAATGTTTCAGGTGGTCAGGGTGTTTTAATTTACAATTGGGATAATGGAATTCAAAATGCTGTAAATACCAATTTAAATGCAGGTACTTATTGTTTGCATGTTGATGATATGGGAGGATGCCCTGCTTTAGACACCTGTTTTACCTTGGTTGATCCAATTAAAACTGCTATCCAACTTTCATCGATTAAAGCACCAACCTGTGCCACTGTTGGGACTTGTGATGCACAAGCAATTATATTGGCTACAGGTAAAGATTCGACCTATTCTATAACCTGGCCAAATGGAGAACAGGTATTCATAAACTCAGACACTACCAATACTTTATGTTCCGGAAATCAATACGTAATTGTAACCAACGGATTTTGTGCGGATACTTTTTTCTTTAATGTTCCTGCTGCAATTCCTATTAGTGTTGATACTCCTGGTTTAAGCATCATTCCTCCGCGTTGTTATTTATCAAATGATGGACAAATTAATATTAAAGCAAAAGGAGGGACAGGACCTTATCAATATTGTTGGGTCAACCCCATGGTAAATACACCAAGCCTGAGCAATCTGGGAGATGGTATGTATTACATTAATATTAAAGATAGTTTCAATTGCATTCATCAAGATTCAATTCGATTAAGACAACCGGATTCTGTTCGGGTGGATGTTATTTTAGGGGCAACCCTGGATATCAGTTGTTCCGGAAGAAATGATGGAAGAATCACAACGGCATGGACGGGTGGAAATCGAGGCAAAGCTACATTTAGTTGGAATCCAAATTTAAATCAAGATTCGGTTGCAGTCAATCTACCCGTTGGAAATTATGTTTTGACTGTGACAGATATTAAAGGCTGCACCGGTACTGCCAGTTACAATATAAAGGAACCTCCACCTCTTCAATTTACATTGAGTCCATTAGACACCCCTAGATGTACAAATGATCAAATTTTATTCAGCGTACTTCAGGCAAATGGAGGTAGTGGACCATTGTACCGCTTTACAGTAGATAATGGCGCACCCAATAACTTAAATGAAACCGTTCCTTTGTTTAGTGGCTCATACATGGTCCGGATTTATGACAAGAACAATTGTTATGTAGATACTACAATCAGCATCAGCAATCCTACAAATTTTCTCAGTTTAGATTTTGGAAAGGACATAGATACTATTCAGTTAGGAGATAGTATTTTTCTTGATGGAAGATTAAATTCAAATGTTTTAATTGATTCAATAATTTGGAATCCGTCAGGTTCAGTAAGCACCCCCGGCAATGCAAGTTCATTTGTCCGGCCTGGTAGAAATACTGAATATGTATTGACAGTTATAGATGAAAACGGCTGTGAGGCAAGTGATAAAATCACAATCATTGTGAGGAATGCGCGCAAATTATATGTACCAAATGCATTTTCTCCAAATGGTGACAATATCAATGATTTTTTTACAATTACAACCGGAGTTGGAGTGGATGCCATTAAATCAATTCAGGTTTTTGACCGCTGGGGCAACAAAGTATATAATGAAGAAAATCCGGACATTAGTAATGGAACAATCAATACCTGGAACGGGCGATTTGGAAATACAGGTGATTATATGAATCCAGGAGTATTTGTGTATCTGATTGAAGTCTTATTTAGGGATGGAACAACAATCGTGTATCGTGGAGATTTAAGTTTGCTTAGATAATACTAAATTTAATTTCAAATTTGCAAAAACGGATTTAGCAATTTCCTATTCTAAATGCGAATTCTATTTCAATAGAAAAAAACTACCTTTAACTTTGTAGTCCACATTTTTACATGCATAAGAAATCCGATAATAATAAGTTCCGGGTGTAAGTACTTTGCCATTCCAAGTACCATCCCATTGACTTTTAGGATCTTCATATCGAACAATTAGGGAACCATTTCTATCGAAAATATCAAAATAGTGTAATGACTCAATAATATAATTATTGGAAATAAAAAACACATCGTTTACTTGATCGCTATTGGGTGAAAAAGCGGTGGGTAAGCGAAGCTGTGAACAATCAATTTTAGACGTATCAATGACTTTTATCAATACACTGTCTGTCGCACTGCAAAACCCATGTTTAACATTGAGAAAATACTTTGTTGTTTGCAAAGGACTTGCAACAGGGTTTAAAATTGATGTCGAACTCAAACCACCGGATGGAGTCCATTGAATATTGGTAGCACAATTACTTTCAGATCTCATAGTAAAAGAGGAGCCTGCAAAAATCAGGCTATCAGATGTTAAAATTTGATCTTGAAGAAATTGTTCGCTTTTAACCTGTGAACTATTCAAACTATAGTTTGTAACATAAACATTATCCAACAAGCCATTTATTTTAGAAGCAAAATTACAGGGAGAACCATTAAAACTAATTGGCACATTGTTATTCAATCTCAATATAAAATTTGAAGACTGTTCATCTTTTAAATCACCATTTATAAATAATCGAAATTGCCCGGCAGTCCGGGTAAGCACGATTTGTTGCCAGCACTGACCTGCATCAGCCTTTCCAACTAATTGAATAAATTTATCAAACCCTTGTTGCAAGGAACAAACGAAAGTTGAATCTTTAGATTGGTATACAATCATGAATGAGGTATCTGCATTGCAGTTTTTCATCTTAGAAAGAATATCAAAATTCCCGATCCCCGGTTGAATGGCTATTGAAAAACCCAAGCTGAAGTCCCCGTAAAAAAACGTATCCGCTTGAATTGGCAAGCTGAATACTTGGCTATTAAGTTCCAATGCTTCATTTTCCAATCCACATATACAAACCGGAGCTTTTGAAGTAGAAGCAGGATTGGTTTGTTGTGAAAGTTCTGTTAACGAGCATTGGTTAAACGTGTAACTAAATTTCAATTTTTGCTGAGCTGGTAGCAAAAGCGGTAAAAAAAGTATAAAAAACAGTGTCCGATTCATAAAGACTCAAAATTATGAATTCCTTAAGGGAATAAACCTTGTTTTTTGAAAAAGGTCTAAAAGTGGGTATAAAAATATATGTAGTTTTGCCTTTGCTTCGAATCCATTATGTTAGCAAGACTGTTTAGAAATAAGGTACAAACCATTCCTGCAGACCAGGAAATGAGTTTTCTGGATCATATCGATGCCCTTCGTGGTCACTTATTTCGTTCAGCCGCATACATTTGTATTGCAGCTGTTGTAGTTTTTACTCAAAAAAAATTTGTGATTGATACCGTGGTTCTAGGCCCGGTTCATGAAGATTTTGTCACATATCGTTTTTTTTGCAATTTATCAGAATTAACCTGCATATCTCCCGGAAATATCAAATTGTTTACCAGAGAATTGAGCGAGCAATTGATTATTCACCTTAAAGTAAGTTTTTTTATAGGATTAATTCTGGCATTTCCGCTGGTTTTTTGGGAATTCTGGCGGTTTGTAAAACCAGGTTTGTATGATAAAGAAGTAAAAGCAACAACTGGAGTTATCTTTTGGTGCACCTTGCTGTTTATATCCGGGGTTCTTTTTGGATATTATATTTTAGCACCCTTCTCCATAGCTTTTTTAGCATCTTACAACGTCAGTGATTTAGTAGAAAGTTCTGCAAGTTTAAGTTCGTACGTGGATTCGATGACTATGTACACCATGGCTACAGGATTGGTTTTCGAATTGCCTTTGGTCGTTTATTTTTTGGCCAAACTTGGGATCATGGGTCCCGGATTTATGCGCACGTATAGAAGACATGCGATTGTTGTGATAGCAATTGTTGCAGCTATCATTACACCTCCGGATGTAACTTCCATGTTGGTTGTTACATTTCCATTGTTATTGTTATATGAATTGAGTATTTATGTCGCTGCTTATAATTATCCAAAAGAAGCAAAGCCTTTGACATGATTCGAATTTCTTCATCCTTAACTTTGGGCTTATCCATTTTCATACCTGTATTCTGGTTTGTTTTTTTTGGAAGCCTATGTTTGTTCTTTGTTTTTCAAGATCCGGAAGATTTGCCTTTCTCAAATCCAATACCTTTTAAAATTGGATTTGTTTGCTTTTATTTATTTTTTGGATTTTGGATCTACTATTTGTTATTTCAACTCAGACGCATTGAATTGGATGATGCGAATCTATACATCACGAATTATTTTAAAACAATTAAAGTTCCTTTAGCACAAGTTGAATCTATTTCAATCCTTTCAGTTATTGGAATCAAGCGGGTAAAAATTAAACTGTCTTTTAAAAGCAGCCTAGGTACTAAAATTCGTTTTATTTGTGATGATGCACGCTTAACCTATTTTAAAACGTGCCTCGATAATAGCAAAGCAACCTAAATGTTTTATTTTCAAAAGGGTAATACTGAAATAGTAAAATCCTTTAATGCCACAATCCTAATTTGCCAAAATGTTAAAAGATTCTGCACTGCAATCATTCAATACATTTAATAAAGACACAGGTGAAAATTTGTAACATTGAATAAGTTAGGATTGCAACATTTAAACATTTATCCCTTTGACTCCAACCTTATTACCGGACAAATCATTTCTTCCATCGATATCCCTCCATGCTGAAATGTATTTTTATAATAATTTTGGAAGTAGTTGTAATTATTAGGATATAGAAAATAATAATTTTCCTTTGCGAATATAAAAGTAGAAGATAAATTGGGACGTGGCAAGCCCACTTTGTTTGGGTCCTTGATTTCAAGGATATCCTTTTTTTCGTAATTCAGATTTTTACCTACCTTATATCGAAGATTGCTGGTTGTTTCACGGTCTGCAATAACTTTGCTTGGATCTTTAACACGAATGGTTCCATGATCGGTTGCAATAAATAACTGCACTTTTTGTTGACTGATTTTTTGCAGGGTTGCCCAAAGTGGAGAATGCATAAACCAACTTCTAGTTAAGGAACGGTATGCTTTTTCATCTGAAGCCAATTCTTTCAAAACTTCCATTTCTGTGCGGGCGTGGGACAACATGTCTATAAAATTATAAACAATCAAACTAAGATTGTTTTGCAATAAATTGTGAGCTGAATCCACTAAATTCTTACCGTGGCTTGCATTTGTAACTTTAAAATACTCAAATTTTAAATCTTTTTGAAGGCTTCTTTTTACCAAGTTAGCAAACAGGTCAGGCTCTTTTAAATTTTTGCCACCTTCCTCATTATCATTGAGCCACCAATCCGGATAGTGTTTTTCAATATCAGCTGGCATTAATCCTGCAAACAATGCATTTCTGCTGTACTGGGTGGTTGTTGGCAAAATACTAAATGAAAAATCCTCTTCTTCAATAGAAAACAATTCAGCTATAACCGGCTCGATAATTTTCCACTGATCATAGCGGAGATTATCTAACAAAACAAAAACGCTCGGACGATCCTCTTTAAGATAAGGAAATACTTTTTTTAACATGAGCTGATGAGACCAGACAGGCTGATCTTTGCCGGGATTTTCAAACCATTTTTGGTAATTATTAATGATGTATTTTGAAAACTCTGTATTTGCTTCCGCCTTTTGGTTTATTAATATTTCATGCATTTCCGTAGATGCATTTTGATCAAATTTTAACTCCCACTGTATAAGTTTTCTGTAAATGTCAACCCAGCTTTTATAATCCGGATTGCTGTTTATTTCCATAAAGAGATTCCTGAATGCAACCTGGTAATCCATGGTATTCTTTTCAGATACCAGTCGTTTATTATCCATTAATTTTTTAATGGTCATAACCAACTGATTTGGGTTTACCGGTTTAATGAGGTAATCTGCAATTTCAGAGCCGATGGCTTCCTCCATTATATTTTCAGCTTCATTTTTGGTAACCATGACCACAGGCTGTTGAATCCCTCTTTGTCTTAGTCTGTTCAGAGTTTCCAATCCAGTAATCCCAGGCATGCTTTCATCTAAAAATATTAAATCCACCGACTTGGGATCTTTGTCTAAGATGTCAAGAACATCGTGCCCATTTGTAGTCGTTGTAAGATGATATCCTTTCTTCTCTAGAAAAAAAAGTTGTGGTTTTAGCAGATCAATTTCATCATCCGCCCAAAGTATCCTTATTTTATCCATAAATTTGATGGCCTTTTAGAAGAAACGATTCAAACTGAAAAGATAGTATTTAAATCCATGCCGACAAATCCAGTCAAAATTATAAATGATCCAATCTATGGATTTATTATGGTTCCAAAAGGAATACTTACTGATTTAATGGACCATCCCTGGTTTCAACGATTGCGCCGCATAAAACAACTCGGATTGAGTCATTTTGTTTATCCAGGAGCCGTACATACACGTTTTCAACATGCATTGGGAGCATTTCATTTAATAACAAAATCCCTTGAAGCATTAAAACTCAAAGGCTATAAAATTACCCCTGAAGAAATGGAAGCTGCCCAAATTGCAATTTTATTGCATGACGTCGGCCATGGTCCATTTTCTCATGTTTTGGAGCACAGTTTGGTGCCTGTTGACCATGAGAACCTCACACTTCTAATCATGCAAGATCTAAATAAAGAATTCAATGGTGCACTAGAACTTGCCATTCAAATATTTCAGAAAAAATATCCTAAATATTTTCTGAGTCAATTGGTTTCTAGTCAATTGGATGTAGATCGCATGGATTATCTTAACAGGGATAGTTTTTTTACTGGAGTCGCTGAAGGAACTATTGGGTACGATCGCATCCTGAACATGATGGGCATTGATAATGAACGACTGGTTTTTGAAGAAAAAGCAGTTCTGTCAATTGAAAGTTATCTTTCTGCAAGACGACTTATGTATTGGCAAGTATATATGCACAAAACTTCCTTAATGGCAGAACACATGCTTCAGGTTTTACTAAGCTTATGCAAACTTGAAGCTGAAATGGTCCCATTGGCACCTAAAGGCTTGCATTATTTTCTATACGAAAAGAAGCAAAAAGGAAATTTAGAAGATCCCGCTTCTTTGTTAAATGCTTTTAAAAATATTGACGACAACGATATAGAAATGTTATTAAAAAACTGCATTCATTCAGCCGATAAACTAATTGCATATTTGGCAAATTGCTTATTGAGTCGAAAATTTTTTAAAATAATTTACAATCAAAGCAATTTTTCAAATGAGCTAATTACCCAATATCGCGAACAAACTGAAACTTCTCTATTGATTTCTAAAACCCATTCATCCAAGCTGGTGTATGAAAATCCTTTAGAATTTCAGGCTTACAACCCATTTGAAGATGAAATCATGATTCAAACAAAATCATCCGGGATAATCAAACTTTCAGAAGCAATTACAATTGATCACTTTACTAAAAAGGAACTTAAATATTTTCTTGGAATTCCAAAGGAAAATTAATTTTATTCTAAATGAATAATAAATCTTAAAATTCGTTCATTTAATTGGTCACAATAAAAATCCTAATTTCAATTACCTTCACACACAATTTCATAGAACATGATTAAAGACAAACTTGTAAACGAATTGCTTTTTAAAGAATTAAATCGCCAGCGCAGAGGACTTGAGTTGATAGCATCTGAAAATTTTGCAAGCTTGGATGTTATCAAATGCATAGGTACCTGGCTTAATAATAAATATGCCGAAGGTTATTCCGGTAAACGATATTATGGAGGATGCGAAGTCATTGATGAAATTGAAACCCTAGCGATAGAATCCTTGTGTAAATTATTCGGAGCACAATATGCCAATGTCCAGCCACATTCCGGCGCCCAGGCTAATATGGCGGTTCAATTGAGTTTATTAAAACCAGGAGATACATTAATGGGATTGGACCTTGCACATGGAGGTCATTTAACACATGGATCTCCGGTAAATTTTAGCGGAAAATATTTTAAGGTAGTGTCGTATGGTTTGCACCCAGACACAGGACGTATTGACATGGAATCTGTAAGCAAAAAAGCACTTGAACACAAACCCAAATTATTAATTTGTGGAGCATCTGCATATTCTAGAGATTGGGACTACAAACGATTCAGGGAAATTGCGGATTCCTGTGGAGCGATTCTTATGGCAGACATCGCCCATCCGGCCGGTTTAATTGCCAGCAAGCAATTAAACGATCCAATTCCCCATTGCCATATTGTAACTTCTACAACACACAAAACATTAAGAGGTCCGCGAGGAGGTATCATTTTAATGGGTAAGGATTTTGAAAATCCACTTGGCAAATCCGATAAAAAAGGAAAGTTACTTCCAATGTCCCAATTATTAAACAGTGCCGTTTTTCCAGGCACACAAGGAGGTCCATTAGAGCATGTGATCGCAGCTAAAGCGGTTGCATTTCGGGAAGCATTGACCAATGATTATGCAAACTACACACAACAAGTAATTCGCAATTCACAAGCGTTTTCAGATGCTATGAAAGCCAATGGATTTAACATTGTTTCAGATGGCACAGACAACCATTTGTTTTTGGTAGACCTTCAACGCAAACAAATTACAGGAAAAGATGCGGAACAATTATTGATTCTGGCAGATATCACTACAAATAAAAACATGATCCCAAATGATCCGGCTTCACCAATGGTTACCTCTGGAATACGTCTGGGTACTGCAGCATTAACATCCCGAGGTTTTAAGGAATCAGAATTTATGCAAGCGGCAAGTTGGATAAATTATTTGATAACAGTCAGAGATAACGAATCAAAAATTAAAGATGTTCGAATTCAAATCAATAAATACATGGAAAATTTCCCTCTATATCCGGAAGTCCAAATCAACTAATTGATTTAATTTTTCAGAGGGATATTCAATATATTCAAGACACAATCCCTTTGCTGCTATACTGTATGATTTTACTATTTTTCTTTTTAGCATAAGATCAGATTCGATTTCTTCTTTTGTGATTCTTCCAAGGGCCAAATTGACAGACATTCCTACAATCAATCGCACCATTCCTCTTACAAATCGATTTGCCCTGATGTGATATTCAAAGTAATGTGGTTTTGGATTTAACCAAAAGCTATCCATGATCGAACAATTAAATTTTTCAAGATTGCTTCCGGTTTTTGCAAAAGAATCAAATTCTGTAAGATTTAAAATCAGTTGAGCAGCTTCTTGAAGCTTTTGGAAATCCAAATGGGAACTTTCTTTAAAAAAAAAACATTCCGGTCTTTTCAGCGGATCCTTAACCAATTGCAATCTGTAAATATAAGTCCTTGAAATCGCGTCGAATCGAACGTGAAAATCGTCAGGAGCTCTATATACATTTTGAATCGCAATATCATCAGGTAGTAATGCATTTAAAGACTTCACCTGAAGCCTGGAGCACAGTTCGTCTGGAATATCAAAGTGTGCAAAGTAATTTCGGGCATGTACTCCTGTATCTGTTCGCCCGCATCCAGTCAATAAAATATCTACTCCAGTCAGCACCTTAATTTTATCCTGGATCAATTGCTGTATCGAACTTTGATAGGGTTGAATTTGCCATCCAAAATAATGATCGCCTCGATATGATAGTTTTAATACAATCCGCATGACACCTCAAACTTACAATTTATAAAACGGGAACAAAAAAAAAGGCCGGATATACCGGCCTTTTGAAGAATATCTTTCATTTTATTATCCAATAATACTATTGTCTTTTGCATATCCACCGGCATACATCAAAGCACCACCAGCAATGGCCAAGTCTTTTAAGAAATTGCCCATGTCACCGCTCATTGCAGCTCCGCGATGGATCATCAAAACAAAAACTATCATTAAAACTGCCAAACAAACAGCTGCCAACTTGTCGTACTTCCCAATAAATACACTTACAGCAAAAGCAATCAAACAAGCACCGACCAAATAGACCATGACAAGGCCTCCAAAAGGTGGCAAACCGGCCATTAGATCGGCATACAAAAAATGGTTGATTCCGAAAACAGCAATGGGTAATGCAAACAAGTACTTTCCAATTCCAATAAATGCATTCATGATTTTACGTTTTGAAGGTTAAATAATTAATTGGTTGCAATATAATTCAAATTGATCAAATTCATATTTTCCATATATGAATTTATTTCATATTAAATTAGCTGAAAGCTTAATTTGACAGATAGAAATTAGGCAATTACAGGGATTTAAGGTACTTTTTGTTATGCGGACTTTTTAATCAATTGATTATCAATCCTTTTTAAGACATAAGCCTTGTCGATAGTAATCTTTCGACTTGATTTATCGCGATCTGTTTCAAACATCGCTTCTTTTAATACAGACTCGCAAATAGAGCGCAAACCTCTGGCTCCCAATTTATTTTCAAATGCCAATTCGGCAATAGTCGATACAGCTTCTTTTTTAAATTCTAATTGGATGTTGTCCATAGCAAACAACTTTTGGTATTGCTTTATGATAGCATTTTTAGGCAAAGTCAGAATTTCCATTAAAGATTCTTTGGACAAGGATTCCAAATAAGCCAGAACCGGCAAACGACCTAATAATTCTGGAATCAGGCCAAATTTTTTAAGATCTTGATGGTTTACGTACTTCATTAAACTTTCTTCATTTGCATCCACCCTTTCAGACACCTGAGAATAACCAATTACGTGCGTATTTAATCGTTTTGCTATTATTTTTTCAAGGCTGTCAAATGCACCTCCACAGATAAACAATATATTTTGAGTGTTTAGCTTTAAGAATTGCTGCTCCGGATGTTTCCTTCCACCTGCAGGCGGAACGTTGACATCAGCACCTTCAATGATTTTCAACATCGCTTGTTGCACTCCTTCTCCACCGACATCCTTTGTTAAAGATGGATTCTCAGAGCGGCGGGAAATTTTATCCATTTCATCAATGTATATAATTCCTTTTTCTGCTTGTAAAATATCGTAATCACAAGATTGTAACAAACGACTCAGCATTCCTTCCACGTCCTCTCCTACATAACCAGCTTCTGTAAATGAAGTTGCATCCACAATAGCAAATGGTACATCCAATAATTTAGCAAGCGATTTTGCCATCAGCGTCTTCCCAGTGCCGGTTGGACCAATAAATAGGACATTGGATTTTTCAATCTCCACATCATTATCTTTCTGCTCGGTAAGTCGCTTGTAATGATTGTAAACAGCCACAGACAATGTTTTTTTAGCTTCATCTTGCCCAACAACATACAAGTCGAGATAATTCTTAATAAACTTTGGCGAAAAATGCTCGGGCAATTGAAATGCTTTATTGTTTGATTTTTTAGCATTTCCTTTTAATAATTCTGCTTCTACAATTTGATGAGCATGAAGAATACATACATCACAAATGGATGCATTTTCACCTTGAACCAAAATTCCAACTTCTAATTGGGTTTTGCCACAAAAAACACAGGTTTCATCCTGCAAACTATCAGACCTTTTTTTGGCCATGTTGATTACTTACGATTTCTAACCAATACTTCATCTACCAAACCATATTCTTTTGCTTCGCTGGCTACCATCCAATTATCACGATCACAATCTTGCTCAATTTTATCATAAGGTTGCTCGGTATGGTAAGCTAAAATTTCATAAAGTTCCTTTTTCATGGTCTTGATAAGTTGATAAGAAATTTCCATATCACTAAATTGACCTTGCATTCCGCCTGATGGTTGGTGTATCATAACACGGCTGTGTTTTAAACACGTTCGTTTCCCTTTAGTGCCTGCTGCTAATAAAACTGCACCCATCGATGCAGCCAAACCCGTACAGATTGTTGCCACGTCCGGATTTACATATTGCATGGTGTCATAAATCCCCAAGCCATCAATTACGGATCCACCTGGGCTATTGATGTACATTTGAATGTCTCGTTTTGGATCGGCAGAATCTAAAAATAACAATTGGGCTTGAATGACATTTGCTACATAATCATTTACCGGAACTCCCATAAAAATGATACGGTCCATCATCAAACGGCTGAAAACATCCATACCTACTACGTTCATTTGCCGCTCTTCAATAACAGTCGGGGTAAAACCTTTTATATTTGGAACCGAATGCTCCATATATTTATCCAAATGCATAGATGCCATTCCAAGGTGTTTGGTAGCATATTTTTTAAATTCATCTTTTGAAAACATAACTTAGATATTAATTATTAGTGATGGTGCTCGTTGAGTGCTTTAACTTTATCTCTGAATTGATCCAGGCTAATTAAATTTTCCTGAATTTGTATTTGTTGTTTCATCCATTCAAGTGCTTTGCGGTTTTGTTCTTCTACATAATATTGAGTTGCCTTCTCTTTATTTCCTAAAGTTCGTTTTGCAAGTTCTTGCCAGGACTCATCAGGCAATTGAACTCCTGGATATTGATTCTTCATTTCTCCAATAACCAATTCGATAATATCTGAAACTTCTACTTGAATTTTATTATCTGCAATGATTTTATCGCGAATTAGATTCCATGCCATTCCTTCTTTAAAATGCAGCATAGAATGATCTAAATCATGGCCATCCTTATTGCGCCATTCCTCATAACTTTGCTGTAACCATTTTATCAAGAAGGCATCCGGCAAATTCAATGCAGCCCGCTGGACTATTTGTTTTACCAATTCAATGTCCAAAAGCTTAGTACACTCCACATCAAAATAAGATTGAAGATTGGTCCGAATGTTTGACCGCAATTCCTTTTCATTGTTAATTGTTGATTGTGGACCAAATACTTTTTTATAAAAATCTTCCGACAATGTTGCAGCTTGACGGCGCATTACTTTTATTATTCTGCCTTCAAATATATTTCCAGGCTTCTGGCTGTCTTCAGGACTGATTTTTAACAAATATTTTTTTACATCCTCTTCCGAAAGATTTTTCTCAACTTCATCCATATTGAATATGAACGAATCTGATTTCTTTAAACCTTTAACTTTTTCAAAAAACGATTCGTGCATCTGTTCACCAAGTGAAACCGGAAATTGTGTTTTCCATCCTGCTTCTTTGACTGACCCGCCTTCCATTTCAAGTGCTTCGATTTCAATAAAGTCTTCTTTAACAATTGGTTCTTCCGTTTCAATAGATTCTCCAAATCGACTTCGCATATGGTCAATTTCTTCGTCTATTCGATCTTCCGGAATTTCAACCTTAAATTTAACAATGGAAAAATCCTGGATCAATTGTTCCAATTGAGGCTTAGGAGCAATCCCTACTTCAAATTTAAATTCGATGGATTCATTTTGAAGATTTTCTCCATCCGTATGAACTGGTATTAAATCACCTAAAAACCTGATTTCTTGATCTATTTGATAATTTTCAATGAGTTGGTTTAACTTTTTTTGCAACAAATCGGCTTTAATACCGTCACCATAAAGTTTGCGCAACATTCCCTCTGGTGCTGCACCTTGGCGGAATCCCTTAATGCTGGCATTTTTCCTTATTTTTTTCAATTCCTCATTAAACTGAGGCATGTAATCAACCTGGTCTAAAGTAATATTTAAATAGCCGTGTTGCTCAGATATCGGTTCGAAACGTGTATTCATCAATCAAATGGAAAATTATGAAAATCGGGTAAATAACAAGAAAGTATCCCTTATGGTTTTAAAGAGTGCGGGCGGAGGGAGTCGAACCCACACACCTTTCGGCACCAGATCCTAAGTCTGGCGTGTCTGCCAGTTTCACCACGCCCGCAAAAGCCCGGCAAAGTTAATCAATCAGCGGAATTCAGAAAATCTTTACTTTTAATTCATATAACTATTTTATTTAATATGTTATCCATTAATAACAAATAAAGTAGATAAAAATAATTGTCTAAACCTGTAAATTATCAACAATTTTCTTTTAGCTTTGTCATTCAGATATGGAAGCTACGGAAACAATAGACCTCCAATTGCAATTGCAAAAAGAAAAAGATCAACGTCTGATTCGAGCTGCCTATAGACGTTTATTAAGAGCCATTGGCCATGGCCAAATTGCAGAAGAAGACAGAGATCAAATCCGGAATGCCTTTGAGTTTGCCTTGGAAGCACATGGCAGTCAGCGTCGAAAATCGGGCGAACCATACATCACCCATCCCCTGGAAGTAGCAAGAATTTGTTACGAAGAAATGGGTTTGGGACCAACTGCTGTCATTGCCGCCCTTTTGCACGACACCGTTGAAGATACCCCGATTGAATTAAGTGATGTTGAAAATCGATTTGGCCCTAAAATCGCTAAAATTGTTGACGGACTTACCAAATTAGATGGACTTTACAACGTAGAAAGCCCTCAAGCCGAAAATTTTAAAAAGGTATTGTCTACGCTTGTAGAAGATGTGAGGGTGGTCCTTATTAAAATGGCCGACCGGCTTCACAACCTCAGGACCATAGATATCATGTCACGGCATAAGCAATTAAAAATTGCAGCTGAAACCAGTTACATCTATGCACCCCTTGCACACAGACTGGGTTTGTATAATTTAAAGTCAGAATTCATGGATCTGTGCTTAAAAATAACAGAACCTGAATTGTACAATGAAATCAATAACAAACTAAAACAAACTCAAAAAGATCGAAATAAATTTATAAATGATTTCATCAAACCGCTTAAAGTTGAACTAGACAAACTTCATTTAAATTACAAAATATTTGGGAGGCCCAAAACAATTTCATCCATCTCAAATAAAATTAAAACTAAAAAAGTAGCCTTTGAGGAAATTTATGATTTGTTTGCCGTTCGCATTGTTTTGGATGTGCCTCTGGAAAAGGAAAAATCAGCTTGTTGGTTATTTTACAGCATTGTTACCGATGTACACAGACCCATTCCAGAGCGTTTAAAAGATTGGATTACCACTCCAAAATCAAATGGGTATGAATCATTACATACTACGGTCATTGGTCCGGGTGGAAGATATGTTGAAGTTCAAATCCGTTCTAAACGCATGGATGAAATTGCAGAGAAAGGATTTGCAGCTCATTGGAAATACAAAGAGGTAAACAGTTTGCAAAGTGTGTACGATCACTGGTTTGATAGTGTACGGGATGTATTGGAAACACCCCACAACGATGCCATCGAGTTTTTAAATGACTTTAAAGCCAATTTATATGGGGAAGAAGTTTACATCTACACTCCAAATGGAGACATGAAAGTTTTACCCAAAGGAGCCACTGTGTTAGATTTTGCTTTTTCAATACACACGGATATTGGATATCACGCAAGTGCATTTAAAGTAAATAATAAATTGGTTCCGATGGGACAAGCATTGGAAAGCGGTGATCAGGTTCAAATCTTAACAAATAAAAATCAAAAACCAACCGAGGACTGGATTCAATTGGTTGTAACTGGTAAAGCCAGATCACGCATTCGCACAGCTTTAAAAGAAGAAAAGCGGAAAGCTGCAGATATGGGCAAAGAAATCCTCGAAAGAAAATTTAAAAATGGCAAATTGCTGTTGGATGAGAATTTGGATTTATTGGCCAAGACCTTTAATTTTAAAACACGTTTTGATTTATATTGTGCAATTGGAGAAGAACGTCTCGACGTTACAGAAAGCCTGAAAATTTTTCATGTTGACAAAGGTCGTTTAATCGAAAACAAACCTGAACCGGTTGAAGATAAAGAGCCCATTGCTAAATCGAGTCCGACAACTGCAAAACAAAACGTAGGCATCTTAGTTAACGGCGAAAATGCACGCCAATATCATTATACCCTGGCACATTGCTGCAATCCATTGCATGGAGATGAAATATTTGCTTATGTCACAACCAATAGCGGATTGCGTATTCACCGCTCGAATTGCCCTAATGCCGAACATCTTATGGTGAATCACGGTTATCGGATTCTAAAAGCTGAATGGTCCGATAAATTAGAAGAAACATTCAATGCCGAATTATTAATTATTGGCATTGATGATGGACCTGGTGTAATTGAACGCCTTTCTCATCACATCTCAACCAAGTTGGGTGTCAACATCACCAGTTTCAGCATCAAAGGTCATCAAGGCACTTTTGAGGGAAAAATTGGTCTAACCGTAAACAATCGATCGCATCTCAATTACATCATTACTGCTTTGTCGCAACTGGATGGCATTTCCAGTGTATATCGTCTGGACCATACTTAACTTGGTTATTAAAATTTCCAATTTGTATTGTGGATTAAAAAACTATGTTTTTAGGCTTTCTTAAAAACATATTTATTTTTTTTTAATCTAAATAGTACCTTCGCAGCGAATCAATACATTTAAATAATGCCGGTAGATGCCATTTTAGGATTGCAATGGGGTGACGAAGGAAAGGGAAAAATTGTTGACTTCCTGGCTGATAAATACCAGGCAGTTTGTCGTTTTCAAGGTGGACCAAATGCAGGACACACCTTGTGGATTCATGGTAAAAAATTTGTTCTTCATACCCTCCCTTCGGGTGTTTTCAGAACCAACACTTTAAACCTGATAGGAAATGGAGTCGTCATAGATCCAACTACTTTAGTTAAAGAGTTAGACATGTTAGATCAGGTCATTCCTGATTTAAAAGATCGATTGTATTTATCTCAAAAAGCACATTTAATTCTACCTACGCATCGCTGGATTGATCTTGCATCTGAAGTATCAAAAGGTAAAAATAAGATTGGCTCTACATTAAGAGGAATTGGTCCATGTTATATGGATAAAACCGGTAGAAATGGATTGCGGATTGGAGATTTATTATCACCTGATTTTAAACAAGACTATTTTAATCTTAAAGAAAAACATTTACAGTTTTTAAAATTATTTCCCGAAACTGAGTTCCCAATTGAAGCAGAAGAAACCAAATGGTTTGAATCGATTGAACAAATCAGATCACTCCAGTTGTGTGCCGGTGAATTTTGGGTAAATCAACTTTTGTCAAAAAATGCAAATGTACTGGCAGAAGGTGCTCAAGGAACTATGCTAGATGTTGATTTTGGAACATATCCCTATGTGACATCTTCAAACACCATAGCAGCAGGAATTTGCACCGGACTAGGAATTGCCCCAAAAAGTATCCGAAAAATAATTGGAATAGCTAAAGCTTATTGTACCAGGGTTGGCTCAGGTCCATTCCCTTCAGAGTTGTTGAATGAAACCGGGGAGCGTTTGAGAAAAGAAGGCAATGAGTTTGGATCAACTACAGGCAGACCAAGAAGATGCGGTTGGCTTGATTTGGTGCAATTGCATTACAGCTGTATGATAAATGGAGTTAGTGATTTATGCATTACAAAACTTGATGTCTTAAACGCATTTGAAGAAATCAAATGGGTTGATTCGTATACTTTAAAAAACAATCTAACTACTGAAGAATGGCCATTTGATTTGCAACAGATCAAACAGGTTAATGAATCCGGAGTGAATGGCTGGCTTCAATCTTTAGAAAATTGCAAATCACCCGATCAGCTTCCGGAACAAGTTAAATCATTCATTAAAATTTTGGAAAAAAAATCAGGCATTCCATTATCTTACTTATCTACCGGCCCAGGAAGAGAAGAATTAATTTGCTTTTAATCAAGGCTTAGGTTCGGCGATGACTATGTACTGATATTCTAACTTTCGGTCATCTGAAATCAACAACCGATAACCAGCATCTAATAAATCTTGTTCAACTTCTGATTGTGCCAATCTGTTTTTTTGAGCTGGTCCGATTGGACTTAACTTCTTTTTAAAATCAATGATCATTATTTTTCCTCCAGGCTTAAATTTGGATTTTAGATTTTTCAGATAATTGATCCGATTTGGTAAATAGGTATATGTATTTGACATAAAAACAATATCAACTTCAGATTGATTCAATTTAGGATCATTTGGAGTAGCCAGACGTGCTTCAATTTTATCTTGTAAATCTTGTTTGTAAAATTTAATCTCTTGATTCATTAATTGAATCAATTCAGGTTCAATGTCGATTGCAATTACATGGGCCGCTTCATATATAAATCGAAACGAGAAATAACCACTTCCAGCCCCAATATCAGCAACTGTTTTCCCCTCCAACGAACCTAACATATGAATTACTTCATAGGGTTTTTGCCAAATGGTTCGATCCCGTATATCACCATCTCCATCTTCCATCTCTTTAATCCCAATACTGTCTGAATGATTTTTGAGATTTTCATACGATAAATGTTTGGGTGAATTCGTACACTGTATAAAATAAAATATACTGCAAATACCCAAAATATATCTCATCTTCTTAATTCAATAATTGGTTAAAAAAACTTCCTAACAATGTATTCATTTCATCGCCTGAACATGAATAATGATTAATCAAAATACTAACACAATAACGAGGCTTTCCATTTTCAGTTATATATCCTGCAAAACTTCTAATGCGTTCCATAGAACCACTTTTAAGGCGAAGCCCAAAATTAAATTTTTTATTTAAGCGTATGCCATTTTTTAACTTAGAATCCTGTACAGCATCCGGCAAAAGGGTCCAAAACGACTTCAACCCAGAATTAAACTCCAACCACAACAAAAATTGATTCATTTGCCAAGCTGATAACATATTTTTAGGAGATAAGCCACTTCCATCTTCCAATACAAATCCATCGGCATCCTCCCAATAAAACAATTTTTTTAAAGCATTTTCAAGACTCAGAATAGCAGTTTTTCGGTCTGAAGTTTGATTTAATTGATATCCAATCTGATGCAAAAAACTTTCACAATATAAATTGACAGATTTACCAAGTGCCCTACTGCACAATTTGTCCAAACTCGGTGACAAAATCGATCCAATGGTATTTGT
Source organism: Saprospiraceae bacterium (assembly GCA_016787575.1). Lineage (GTDB taxonomy): Bacteria > Bacteroidota > Bacteroidia > Chitinophagales > Saprospiraceae > Vicinibacter. The sequence goes on from JAEUUO010000010.1 coordinate 180,380, forward strand.
ATCCCGCTCTGTTTGTAATTGATTTCTTTCAAATTGGATTCCACGTTTCTGTAGTTCTTGTTTTAGTAAACTTACAAAAACTGCAGAAGGCTTATTGAGTGCTGCATAAATTATTAAACTATCGGAAATACAACATTTCCAGTTACCACGAATCTCTTGCATGCAAGAATTCGAGCTACCGATGACAAACACCTCTGTTTCGCCGACATCCTTTAAACCCATTAATTTGGATTCATAATAATCTCGAAGAATTTCAGGCCTAACATTATCAATACTGCAAATGCCACTGTCTTGTACCGATGGTTTCAATACAATTCTTGCACGATTTTCCATAAAATTAAAACCAAAGCATCCGGCGCCATAATAGTTTGCCAAATCGTAATAGAGCCACTCCGGATTTTCAGGAATGTCTTTAATGAAACTTTCATCGACAACAACATCACCACGAATCTTCTCAATTCCAATTCCCTTCAAATAATTATAAATAGAATCCGCTATAGATTCAATAGAACGAGCTCCAGGCATCAATGCAGAAGCAAAACTAGGATCGGACGAACCATACAAAACAATATTTCCGTCAAAGGCAATAGAATCTGACTTTTTACCTACTAGATAAACAGGTGTTTTAAATTGAAAATCATTCCCTGCAATTTTAAGAACCATGGCGCAGGTAAGAATTTTTTGAATAGATGCAGGCACCAACGATCGATGTTCATCAAATGAAGCTATCGACTTCTTTTTTTTAAGGTCATAAATTTGAAAACTAATACTGGCATGTTTCAATAAATCATTTTGAACAAACTGCTTGGTTATTTTGTGTAAATGTCTTTTTGAATGTAATGTTTGAGATTTAATTTCTGAAGAAATTAAACAAATGATACATAATTGCAGTATGATTCTGGGATTATAAAATTGCATATTTTTCCTCTTCATATGCGAGATGAAACATACCGTCACCAACATTTACAAGGGGTGCGTTGTTATGGCTTAAAATAAAAGCATCTTTAGAAGCGTGCATTCTGGTTTCCTTTTGTGCAAATGGATCTGAAATAATTGCAAGCAGTTCGCCTTTACTTACAAAATTTCCAGATTCTCTTCTGTAACTTACAATACCACCTTCATGAGCTCGTTCCCAACTTGCTTTTCGAAACAATCTTCGAATACCCTGTGGCTTTGAACCCTGATCCAGCATATTTGATTTAAATAATAATTCCCGGATTAATTTTAAACCCTGTTGAATTGAAAATGGATCCAGCTTGTTGGATTCTCCACCTTCAAAAATAATGATAGGAATTTTCATGTCTTTTGCAATTTTTCGTAAGGATTTTGCAACCAATACCTTTTCTACCATTAAATTGAAATTGCATTTCAAAGCCAATGCTTTCGCTTCTTCATGCTTTGATGAAAACCGAATTTGAGGATAATTATAATGTTGCTCACCACCTGTGTGAAAATCAATTCCAAAATCGACTAAGGGTAAAATTTTTTTGGTGATAATCTTAGCAATCCGAGAAGCCAGTGATCCGGAACCGGTTCCCGGAAAACTCCTGTTGACATCTTTGCCATCTGGCACATCACGTGAAAAATTTATAAAACCAAAAATATTTAATAGTGGAATTGCAATGACAGTACCTGCTGTGAGTTGGTGAAATAATTTCTCCGCAATGGCTCTTCTTATAATCTCTACACCATTTATTTCATCCCCATGCATTCCTCCTAATAGTAAAACAGTTGGGCCTGGATTCTTACTTCTAAAAATATAGGTAAAAATAGAAATTCGATTTCCTGAAGGAAGTCTACCAGCATTGATACGCACCAATCCTGAACTACCCAATGGAAACTCCTGCCCTTGCAATATAAATGCCGACATCAATTGAATTTTAAATTTATTTTATTTATTAACATGGCGTTCAATATAACTAATTATTTTACCTGCAATATCGGCTTTTGTCGTTCCTTCAATGCCCTCTAAACCCGGTGATGCATTTACTTCCAAGATTAGTGGCCCTCGTGAAGAACGTAAAATATCAACTCCTGCAATTGACAATCCCAATAATTTACTTGCTGTAATGGCCGCATGCCGTTCCTGATCTGTCAGCTCCACCATAAATGCTGAAGCTCCCCGATGAATATTTGACCTAAATTCTCCAGGAACTGCTTGCCGAATCATAGATCCAACTATTTCACCATCAACCACAAAAGCCCGTATATCAGAACCCTTCGCATCCGAAACAAATTCTTGAATCATAACATCTTGCCCTACTCTATGAAAACCTTCGATTATAGAAATTCCCTGATTTTTAGATTGTGTTAAAATTACACCCAAACCTTGGGTACTTGATAATAATTTTACAACCGCCTTTTCATGACTTATTTGTTCATAAACAAGTCCTGCACACAAATCCCCACCGGAAATTCCAGATTTTGGTATATCAAGACCTGCTTGACTCAATAATTGCATGCAATGCAATTTATTTCTAGCCTTAAGCAAAGCTTCCGAAGAAACGCTGGTAAAAATTCCCATTGCTTCAATTTGGCGAATTACTGCAGCACCGTACTCTGTCGCAGATGCCCCAATTCTAGGGATTACTGCATCCACAGGGCCAATGGGGTCTAATCCAACGTAAAGTTGAGGATTTCCCTTCTCAATAATTAAATTGCACATCAAATGATCTGCCACTTGTATCTGATGTCCTCGTTTTATTGCTGCAGATATCAGACTTTGAGTACTGTAAAGTGATGCATTTCTGGATAAAATTAAAATTCTCATTCCTTCGCTTCCTGTTTCTTTGTACAAAATTAAAGCGACAAATTAGCCATTTTATATTTGAATAGATTTAAATATAAAAAAAGAATTTATTCAGAGCTAAGAAGTGAATACTAAAAATTGGCTTACAGCTAAATTAATGAATCTGTTTTATAAAATTCAGGCTCTGGATTGAATAGTTATTGCTATTTCAATAAATTAATGAAAGCCAAGCATAAGTAATTCTTTATTTTGATTTTAGGAAAATCCATTAATTTGGAATCTCATTAGCATATAAAGAATTTTATGAACAAAAATAAAAAAGCAGAATTCGGTTGGGTCATGTTTGATTGGGCTAACTCGTCCTATTCATTGGTTATATCTACCGCTATCTTTCCAATTTACTTTTTAGACAATTCACCTGCATCTGTATCAATAGGAGGCTTAAACCTCACAAATGCTTCACTCTATGCATTTTCTGTAAGTCTAGCATATTTATTCATCAGCTTGTTGTCGCCCATTTTATCAGGCATTGCTGATTACAGTGGATATCGCAAAAGATTCATGCGATTTTTTACCACCATGGGTAGCATAGGTTGCATGCTGCTTTATTTTTTTGATGGCCCTGAATCGCTCTGGATTGCCATATCAGGATTTTTAATGGCAACTGCCTGTCATGCAGGATCTCTGGTGTTTTATGATTCTTATCTGTCGCATCTCGTCCCACCGGATCGTGCAGATAAACTAAGTGCGAAAGGGTATGCATTTGGATATATCGGATCGGTGATTTTGATGTGTTTGAATATCCTGATGATCCAACATCCAGAATGGTTTGGTTTAAGCGACGGAAAATATGCAGCCCGATTGTCTTTTTTAAGTGTTGGGGTATGGTGGTTGGGCTTTTCACAATTTGCGTTTCTATGGCTTCCTAAAGATGAAAGAGATCCTCAAAAAAAACTCAATTTGTTTCATGGCATAGGTGAATTAAAAAAAGCATGGAATTTTACACGCAACGATCGCGATTCCAAATTTTACTTAAGTGCGTATTTTTTTTACAGCGCCGGGGTACAAACTGTTATTTATCTGGCATCGTCCTTTGCAAAAAAAGAATTGCATTTTGAATCTGCTGAACTGATCCTAGTTATTCTTATTTTACAATTAGTTGCTATCATCGGTGCGTATTTCTTTGCATTGGTTTCCCGTAAAACACACAATCTGGTTGCACTAAAAATAATGATTGGAATTTGGGCTTTGATTTGCATTGCAGCCTATTTTGTAAATACACAAATACAATTTTATTTGCTTTCTGCTATGGTTGGAATGGTTTTGGGAGGCATTCAAGCCATTTCAAGATCAACGTATTCTAAAATAATTCCAAAAAATCATCCGGACACTACCTGCTTTTTCAGCTTCTATGATTCAATTTATTATACGTCCATTGTTTTTGGAACCTTTGTATTTGGATTTATAAATCAATATACCGGAAGTATGCGCAGCAGTGTATTGGCATTGTTTGTATTTTTTCTAATGGCTGGTATCATCCTTCAAAAAGTCAATAAATCTGCTGTACGACTGGTAGTCTAACGTGGCACAAATTCATAACACCCAATATCTGGATGATCGACATCACGAATTACCCCATCCAAATCTTTATCAATTCCAGGAATGATTAAGGCTTTGTTTTCTAAAAAGGATAAGGTATCCAGGTGAAAATCGTTTGATGATATATCTTTAAACAATCTGTCAAATACTGGATAAATTTCACAAGCATCGGTGTACATTGTACTAAATCCTGGAAATACTTTACTCAATTCATCTATACGAAACGTACAATTTTTAAAAAAAGGCTTAAATTCAATATTGTCATTCACAACCATCCACAATTCATCTTGATCGGATCCAGTAATCACACAATTTTGAATCTTTGCATGGAGCGGATATTTATACACCGTTTCACAAAAGGGAAAGTCTATGCATCGGGCATTGCTTAAAAAAAGAGCAGGTTCTGTATTACCAAAATTTACCAAACTACAATAATTGATTTCGTAATCTCCTCCAGTTTCAATGTTAACGCTGCTTTGACCCTGGTTATAAAATAAGCAATTTGTCAGTTGTAAGTTTGCGGATGAAGCATAAACCCCATACAAACTGTTATTGTAAATTTTAGTATTTGCAATTTTACATTCAGCCAGTGAATCGAAATACATACCGACCAGATTGTTTTTTATTTCGGCATACGTTATTGAATTTCCTTTACTGCCTTTGTCAAAAAAAAGACCCGACCACTGACCGCTTAGATTTTTAAATTGTGACTCCAATCTTACTCCTTCAAAAATTACCGGTTGCTCTTTGGTCCCCAGGACTTGCAAGTTGGCTGCAGCCCCAATAATTAATCGCCCATCATTATAAAAAACATCATGCCCATCTGCATCCTTTGTTTTTGTTAAACCTCCCCAAAAATGCACGCGGGTTCCTTCTTTTAGGAGCAGTGTTCCATTATCAAAATAAACTACACCATAAAATATATAGGGTTTTGGATCATCCCATATTAAAGTAGACCCTTGTAGGTCTATTATTCCGGCTTGTCCTTTAAATGCTTTCGATGGAAAATAATTGGCATTTTGACCAAATGCCAAAAGTAAGACTCGATCCGTGTTTTGATTGTATTCAAATATAATGCTGTCAAATTTTATAAACGGACTGATTTCTGGCGGATCGTTTGGATTCACCTTCACTTCGCAAAAGAGATAGATACTATCCTCAGCTCGTATTTCAAGGTTTAAAACATCATTTCCGGGCAGGCCGTCAATATTAAAATTAAATTCAGATGGGTTGGATCCCGGGATGTAAATTCTATTTATTCGGATGGACTGTTTATTTGGGTTATATATTTTTAGAAAACGGGTAGCAGATCCAATCGAAGTAAAAACTGTATCGAAAGTTAAGGTATCCTGTTCAAAACGCAAGCTAGCTGCAGGATCTTGGGTAAATTCTTCTTCATGACAAGCTGCTATTAGCCAAAGCAAGCCAAAAAATGCTATTATGAGGCCTATCGTATTTAAAATCCTTCCTTTCATAAAATCGCCTAAAGTTAGATTATAAAATAATACTATTTTTGCGCATTAAATCTTACGCATGTCAGAAAATAATACCTCCCAAAAAAGTGATTGGCTTTACTTCTTGATTTCTACCGCTTTCACCGTTTTCTTATTGGTTTATTTCCCTGCATGGTTTTGGGTAGGGCTTCCCTTCGTTTTAACCTATCTAACCAAGGCATTAAAAGCGCTTTAGTCTAAACTAAGCAATCATTCAGGCTCATGCATCCGGTAGTAGATGTTATCATACCGGCTTTAAATGAAGAAGCATCCATCGGGAAGGTTATTCAAGCAATCCCTAAAAATCTCATCAGAACGATTTATGTATGTGACAATGGAAGCCAGGACAAAACGGCTGATGTTGCACAAAAACATGGGGCAGTTGTATTAGTTGCTCCTCGAAGGGGCTATGGTTCAGCTTGCCTTACAGGCATTCAACACATTTGTACGAAACCCCAGGAATTGTATCCAGATATCTTGGTGTTTATTGATGGAGATTACTCGGATTATCCTGAAGAGTTGGCTTTGATATTAGATCCCTTTAAGGATCCCAAGATGGATTTAATTATTGGATCAAGAGTCCTTGGAAATTCTGAGATCGGTTCTCTTGGAATAATTCAGCGATTTGGAAATAAACTGGCCTGTTTTTTAATTAAGATGCTCTACAAATACCAATTTACAGACCTTGGGCCATTCCGAGCAATCCGTTTTTGTAAGCTATTGGAGTTGAAAATGGAAGATCCAGATTACGGATGGACTGTGGAAATGCAAATTAAAGCTTCAATGCGTAAAATGAAATTTGGTGAAGTCCCTGTGAGTTATCGAAAACGTATTGGAAAATCAAAAATTTCCGGCACAATTAAGGGCATTTTTGGCGCAGCTTCAAAGATTCTGTTGACAATTTTCAAAACATATGTTAAAGGTTAAAATTGTGTTAAAAAATTAGACCCAACATGCGTTAAGGCTCCAAAGACATTTTTATTTTTGCAATAGATATGGACAACTTGCAGATTTTCCTGATATGCGTTTATACCGCATGTCTATTATACATAACCAGCTTTTCTCTTCTTCAACTCAATTTGTTGAAGGCTTATCGAAAACAGAAAAAGAATAAAGTATTACTTCCTGAATTAAAGGATTCGGATTATCATCCGCTCGTTACAATACAGCTTCCCATTTTTAATGAGTTGTATGTAATTGACAGGCTTTTAGATAATATAACCAAATTAGATTATCCGAAAGATCGTATGGAAATTCAGGTACTCGATGACTCTACAGATGAAACCAAAGAGCATGCAAAAAACAAAATAGCTCAGTATCAGGCACTTGGCTTTGATATTCACCACATTCACCGGACCGATCGTTCCGGATTCAAAGCAGGAGCCCTAAAAGAAGGCACCAAAGTTTGTAAAGGTGAGTTTATAGCCATTTTTGATGCAGACTTTTTACCGGAGCCTGATTTTTTAAAAAAGAGCATGCCCTACTTTAATAATCCTAACATTGGCGTAGTTCAAACACGCTGGGAACATATCAATGAAGATTATTCTCTTCTAACAAAATTGCAAGCTTTTCAGTTAAATGTCCATTTCACAGTTGAACAGGCAGGCCGTTGTGCTGCAGGTCATTTTCTTCAATTTAATGGAACTGCCGGAATCTGGCGCAAAACATGTATCGATGAAGCAGGTGGTTGGCAATCAGATACGCTTACTGAAGATCTTGACTTAAGTTACAGGGCACAGTTAAAAGGCTGGAAAATTCAATACGTCGAAGACATTATTTGTCCTGCTGAACTTCCTGCTGAAATGTATGGATTAAAATCTCAACAATTCAGATGGATGAAAGGTGGAGCTGAGAATTCCCGTAAATTACTTCCTGTAATTTTAAAATCAAATCTTCCATTAGCTACAAAGTTTCATGCATTTATGCATCTGGTTAGTAGCGGAATCTTTTTAATGATCTTTTGGGTTGCCCTGATTAGTGTTCCGGTTCTTTATGCAATGGATGACATGGAATTGAAAGCGACCTTTTTAGGATTTTGTCTGTTAGGCACGCTGGCTGTTATGTCAGTATTTTATGAAGCCAATAACATGATGTGTTGGAAAGAGAAAAACGTAAAACATCGAATTTGGAGGTTTATGACCTTGTTTCCAACGTTCATGGCTATTTCAATGGGATTCAGTTTTCACAACAGCATTGCAGTATTGGAGGGCTATTTTGGAAAGAAATCTGCTTTTATCCGGACTCCCAAATTTAATTTAACAACTTTAAAGGATAAAATACTTCAAAACCGGTATTTGGTTCAAAAGATTACCATGAAAACATGGATTGAAGCTTTCATCTGTTTGTATTTTATTTTTGCAATTGCACTCGCTATTTATATAGAATATTACTCGTTCTTGCTGTTCCACGTGTTATTGATGTATGGCTTTGGGTTAAATTTTTATTATTCTGTAAGGCATTTAAGCTTTAAGTAAAATTGAAACATACCTATAATTAGTTTTCATTTATTTATCTTTTTGATAATTCATTTTTAGCTGCTTTAACAAAACAAATCAATTAGAGATTTATATTTGAGATCCGATGATCTCTGCAAGAATTTTGTATAGCCTTTCACTTCTCTATTTGTGTTTCTTTTCTGAGCAATCACAATGGCTTTCCATTATCTGTCCTGCGGCACTTGCGGTTGTAAGTTTTGTTTATTTATATCAAAGTTTAGATGAGCCAAAACAAATAAAGCATTTTATTTTTTTTGTATTAGCTCTAAAATTCATCTCTTTATTTGCATTTCCAAATTTATCTGATGACATCTATCGCTTTAAATGGGATGGAGTATTAGTTTCGAATGGCATTAATCCATACATAAACACGCCAGACGAAATTATAAAGTCATATTCTGGCGAATTTAAAATCGAACTAACTACGCTTTACCCTTATTTAAATTCAAAGCCCTATCATACGGTATATCCACTTATAAGTCAGTTTGCATTTGGTTTATGCAGTAAAATGGCCGGTAGCAACCTCTATGCATTCAACATTCTACTAAAATGCATTTATCTTGTGGCTGACCTTATACTGTTATATTTTTTATTTAACTTATTAATTAAAACAGGATATCCTCAAAAACGAATTTTGCTCTTCTATGCAAATCCTCTCTGCTTTGTTGAATTAATTGGGAACCTGCATTTTGAATTGTTTTTAATTTTGTTTTTATGTATTGCAATTAGTAATTACAATAAATCAAAACTATTCAGAAGCGGATTTAATTTAGGACTGTCTGTTATCAGTAAATTAAACTCTTTTTTGTTTGCTCCCTTATTTCTAAGTAAATCTAATTTTATACAAAAGAATTTTCTTTTAACATTGGGATTCATAATTCCTTTGACTGCTGCAGCTTGGTTTATTTTCCCAGGCATTACAGGATATAAATCAAGTTTAGGTTTATACTTCCATCAATTTGAGTTTAATTCTTTGTTGTATAGGCATCTTACTGAATATTGTGATTCAAATAAATTGTACGATGCAAAAAAGCTGGTAGGATTCTATCTGATGCTTTGTTTTTTGGTTGTTGCTTTTTATTTATTTATAAAAGGGTATTTTAACAAACATAGCAATTTTAGTTTCCAAACAGCCTGGTATTTAATTTTTACTTATTTGCTTTTAAGTTCGACAGTACATCCTTGGTATTTAACGACTCTTGTGTTTTTATCATGCTTTTATTTGCCGTTAACCGGATTCACTTGGAGTTTTCTCGTATTTTGTTCGTATGCACGCTATGACTTAACAGTTGAACCCTATGAATCACTTCTGGTGACAATGGAATATATCTTTGTATTTATTGTACTATTGTTTGAATTAAATAAAATGAAAATACATAAGGCTTGATATAAATACTGTTCATGAATTTAAATTTGGAATTTGGAAAAATTTATAAATTACTTATAAAAATAAAAAGGCTGCCTGTAAACAGGCAGCCTTTTTATTTTTATATGGACCTATAAATCAATACGTCCAAAGATCATGTTCTTTATTTAAAATTTCATTTTTGATTTTTTCAGATTCCAACAACATTTTAACACCGTCGTTTTCACCTTTGAAAATATCAGACAAACGATTGTCCAATACATTGGATTCTTTAATGATGTAACTAGAGAAAAATCTAGAATCAAAAACATCGGCCCAGGTACCTGGAGCAGCATCGTTTTGATCATTAAACACTTTTTCTCTTGACAACAACATTCTTGCTTCAGGATAATAAATCCAAAACATCGGTAAGGTATATTTCAAGTTTCCAAGATCATCGTATTCGTCCTTAATAGGTGCGATTCCTAAAATTCTGCACTCTAAACGCGATGTTTGCTTATTGAAATACCACATTTCTTTTAAGCGATATGTTTTAATATCGTTAAAGTCGATGTCAGATTTACGAATTTGAACGGTTTCCACATAAGTCTCCGGATCCATAACTACAACGGTATCTACACGATGCAGTAATTTATCCAGTTCTTCTCCGGTCAGGAATTTCTTAAAATTATCTTCGCGGAAAATCTTAATGTCGCCGTTTTCAGCAGCTTGGATGAGGATCTGAAAGAATGGTCTTACCGGATAAACAAATGGCAAGTTCATTTTCTCTCTTACATCAATAACCCTCCAGATTCTTTTATCCCACACAATATCGGCTTCCCGAATTGGTTGGTAATCCAAGATCCGCTGATCTTTTACCAGATTGCGAGCTACAATATCATCCAGATAACCGGAATCCTCTTCCTCTTCACTGGCTTCCGTTTTTTCCTCTTCTGTTTGTGCCATTAAACTGATGTTAAACGCAGCACAAAGACAGAAAACCAAGAATGAAATCTTAAACTGATTCATGAAAACTATTTTTATTTAATTTGAAAGGACATGTCACCTAAATCACGGGCAGCAGCATCCCCCGGGCATCTTCCTTTAATTGATTCAAACAAATAACGGTCACCCGGTTTTGCTGCATTAATTAAATTTTGAGCCTGAGGAGAGTAACGTCCACCTGTATTGGCAACAATTTGTGCATCTTGTCTAGGAGCAACACGTACCAAATTGTATCCTTGAATGGTACATTTTGCATCAAATTCAAAACCCTCCAACACAGGAATAACACCTTGCTGTGCTTTAAATACACCGTTAGGCATTGCACCCCCACGCTTATCACTAAGCATTGGAATTGGAGTAGGAATTCTTTTTACACGGAATTTGAAAGAAGTAGCTTGCAAGCCACCACCGCTTAATGTAATAGTTGCTTCACCTGGAGTACTAACATTTGCAATGTATTTGCCACCACCCTGCTTATTCATATTAATGCCACCGCCGGAAGCAGCTACATTTAACTGGGCAGAAGGAATACCTGCAGCGGAAATTGAAACTGGATTGTCAACACCAATGTAAAATACGTTCATCTTTTCAGCGGCAACATTACAAGAACGTTCTCCAACTTCAAATTCAAATTCTTTACGATAGGTGTCTGTTTTATTGGTAACCGGGTTTGTTACAGAAGCCACAGCGGTATATTTTTTAATACCCACATCATTTGGAACTGTTTTCCAAATTGCTTCTCCATCTGCGCTAACACTCAGATTAGAACCGTTTACAGATAATCCAACTTTAGTACTGGTACTTTTCGAAGTAGATGCTGCAAGAGCAATGGTTGTTTCGAAAGGCTCTCCTTTGATCACATAGTTTTTCTTAGGAGAAGAGATTACCGTAAATTTATCAAGTACGACATCCTCCCCACCCAATTTCTTACTAAAGTGATTTAATACAGCATTTTCAGAAGATTTGGCATCATTGATAAATTTGGTAAAAATGGGCAAGCAAGCTCCAAGTGGCATTTGTTTGAAAGTAAATTCTTCCCAACTGTGCTTGTTTTTACTGTGCTTCCATGTTTCATCATCAATATTCAATGAAATTTCAGCTTCCATGCTGGTTCTTAATGAGTCATCAATTAAGGACAAAAATTTGGTACGATACTCCAAAATTTTATTCTTTAATTCTACACCCTTTTTATTATTTACCATCTCTCTTGTGGTAACGTCTTTATTCTTTTTACCTTTAAGATCTTTGTGATCTCCAACAACAATGTAATCGCCATCATCTACGGAACCATTTTTATTTCCTGATTTGTCAATTAAATCGTCCAATAGAGTATTCACGTAATCCGTAAATTCCTTTCCATACTGAACAGCCATTGGGGCCCGCTCAGCAAATCGTGCGAATTCAGGTTTTGCTTTTGATCTTTTATCAATAGAAGGTACAAGTGCATCATTTGATTTATCCAATGCTGCATTAGAATCTTTAAGACTGTTATTTACCAATTTAAATGCATTGAAAATTTCCGCGGAAACGTTCAAAGCCAAGAGCGCTGTTAACACCAGATACATGATGTTGATCATGAGCTGGCGCGGCTGCTTAGGAATTGACATATTTTATTCTATTTATTGGTTATCAATTAAATTTCTATTCAATTACAAATTAATGAGCAGCTCCGCCACCCATGTTTTTGTATGCAGAAAGAATATTTCCGTAAACTGAATTCAAATTTGTCAAATTCTTGTTTAAAGCGGCAACCTGCTCTTTGTATTTTTTAGTATCATCCAATGAAGCACTCATTTCTGACATGGCATCATTCAATCTAGCATAGAAATTACCCATAGCTTTAACCTGATCACTGGTTTTGCTAAAGTCAACTTCTTGTAAAGCTTTTAATGATCCAAGACTTTTTGACATGATTTGCAATTCACCCAACATTCCGGCTAATTGATTCTCAACCACTTCACCGTTAGCAGGACGACTGCCACCTTTCATTGGGCCTTCAGTCAAAGGATTGATTTTTGCTTCCGCATCGCCCAATCCTGGATATAATTTATCCCAATAGTAATCTTTATCCGGAGGAATAACGCCTAAGATAAAGAACAAGATTGCTTCAGTTACCAGACCTGCAGTGATCATGATGTCACCACCTTCCCAGGACATGATTTTGAAAAGAGCACCAAGCATAACGATGGATGCACCCACACCAATCACTAAGTTTTTAAGGTATTTGAACCAATTCTGTTTGTAAATAGCCATTGTTTTTAGTTTTATGAGTTAAGAGAAAAATTGTTTGATAACCGTCAACATCATAATGAAGTTCATTCATTATAATATGGATTGCGTTTAATTTCAATTAATGAAAATCGCCTTCAGATCTACCTAAAAATGCCAATACACAACGGAAACCAATGTAGGACTTAGTTGTGTCTTGAAATTCCCAATTGCGGGTACTTGTATGCAAGTAATAGGCAACATCTTTCCAGCTTCCACCGCGAATTACTTTCCGCTTAAAGGATTCTGGATCTTCTGCTTTTGCGTCATACTTAACATCCGGATTTTGATCGTGCATAATTATATGCGCATTGTCTGAATATGCTGATTCTGTCCATTCAGCAACGTTTCCTGACATATTGTATAGACCATACTGATTTGGAAAGTATGCATCTGCTTTAACTGTATAATATCCTCCATCTTCCGGATAATTGCCACGGCCTGGTTTGAAATTTGCCAATAAACAGCCTTTGGCGTTTCTTGGATAATATGCACCCCAAGGAAACGGAGCTTGCTCCTGTCCTCCTCTTGCTGCCCACTCCCACTCGTGTTCTGTTGGTAAGCGGAATTCTTCTGAATTCGGTTCATCTTCTCCTTTAAACTTATTCCAAATGCTGGTTCTCCAATAGCAAAAGGCACGGGCCTGTGGCCAATTCACCCCTACTACCGGATAATCATCAAATGCCGGATGGCTGAAATAATTACGAGTCATCGGCTCATTGTAAGAATAGGCAAAGTCTCTAACCCAACACAAAGTATCCGGATAAATATTTGTCTTAACCTTATTAATGATCGCTGATCTTTTGATATCACGGGTATGAGCTGCCTTTTGCCAGTCTTTCCACTCCCACTCGTAAACGAATTTACGGCTGTCAAGTTCCTTAACACCTTTATAGGCATCTGCACCCTGGAAATACATGTCATTTAAGGTTTCATCTTCCCAATCAATTTCTTGCTCCCAGTCAACTTCTTCAGTTTGACCGTCTTCGCCTTCAACGAAATGTCCCAAAGCTTTATGGGCCAATTCATCACGGACGTAATACACAAACTGACGGTACTCATTGTTAGTGATTTCCGTGTCATCCATGTAAAAACCTGAAATTGAAATAGATTTTTGGGGCTGGACCAGGGTATGAAAGAAATCCTGATCACTTTGACCTATGGTCAGGGTTCCGCTTGGAACATACACCATACCGTAAGGATTTATACCACCCCATTTTGGTCGGTCCTGAGCTCCTACCAGTTGCCCATCCTGTTGTTTCTTGCCGCAAGATGCTAATAATAATAGCAAAAGGGCATAGATTGAGAGATTCAATTTTCTCATCTGCATACAAATTTACCTACTTTGTCTTTTATAAAAAGTGGCGTAAATATAAGACATTAAAAAGATTCCCTAAAAAAATATTTTTTCAGCTTATAGATAGGCCATCTTGTAAAAATGCGAACTTTAATTATCTGTAATTTATTGTGTTCCAACTTAAATCTTATGTATTTTTCTTAAATTAATTTGAAAAATTCTAAGTTTTAGTCAGAATACCTGGGACTGTGAATGATTCTTGGTGCTTTACCAAGCCCCACTGCCCTCCCTAAATTGTAATATAAACCCATTTCCTGGCTTCCTGTAACTTGCCCTTTGTCTATCTTCCCTAAATAAAACTCATGGGTATATGCTAATTGCAGCTTTCTTGTCAATGCAAAGCCAGCAGTAATCCCTAAAGATTCCATCGAGTTACCATTGTAGCCTCTAACATGAAGTCCTCCAAAAATATTGCCATTGTGCTCAAAGTTGCTAAAAAAATCAGTCTGAAACCGATTTAAATTGGTATAAAGCATGATTCCGCTCCTCACTTTAATATTAGCCCATTCAAAATCAGATAGACCCAAAACACGAAACTCCCTGCTATTCTTATAAGGGAGGCCTTGTTTAGTCGATCTGGACTCCAGCAATCGATCTGCACTGAATCCCAGTTTGTAATTGGCTCGCTGGATAAAAATGGATGCTCCCAAATCTATAAAACCACTATTTAGATCAACATTGCTTAATTCTGGGTCCCGATGATCTATTTGTCCGTTTGAATACTCTCCATCCGGTGTCCTGGCATTGTCGGCATTAAATGACAGGGATTTTAAATCCAGTTGCAATCCACCTGAAAGTAGCCAGTCGTTTACCTTCCAAACATGATTTAAGCTGGGTTTAATAAAAAATTCGGTGTGCAATCCAATTTGATCTTGTCCTATACAAAATCCAAACCCACTTTTAATTTTATAAATGGGAAAATGACTGGCTATCAATATCGTTTTTGGATGCCCATCTAATTTAATCCATTGGTTTCTATAATGCGCTGAAGCAACCAAAGTCCCTTCCAATCCAGCATATGCTGCATTTACAAAATAAGGATCCCTGGCAGCCTGACTGATTAGTGATGTTTGTTGGCTGCTCAAAGCCGCAGCCTGGAAAATTAAGATGATATTATATATAAGTGGTCTCACAAACAACTCAACTGTATTTACTTAATAAAGGTAAGAGTTTTTCAGGCAAATCAACCGATTGAAAACAAAGCCCTTTTTCACACAATTGAAACCCGTCTTCGCCTGATTTTGGAATCAACATGAGACCTGGGATATAGGTGGTACTTAAAAAAGGTAATAATTTTTCTATAGCATTGGTTTTAATAAGCGGTACTGATTCTTTAAATGACACCAGTTCTTCCAACCATCCACCCATGGAAACAGGATGTTTTAGTGCGAGCTCCTGAATTTGACTCAACAGTCCTTCTACAAAAGCCTGGTATTTAAATGAGTTTAAAGCTTCATTCAGGTATCGGCCACAATAGGACAAGATGGCATTGGGATTCGGATAATTGCTCTCCCCCCAATCTGCAACTTGTGCAATTGCATCTGCATGAAAACGCGCACTGGTTTTTAATACAAAGCTTTCTTCTACTTTAAAATGCAACAAGACAAAATCCATTAAGGATTCAGCTTTTCTAACTAATTCATCCCTACCTGTCAGACTGTAGACATCCAACAAAGCTTTTACAAACAATGCATAGTCTTCTAAAAAGCCTTGCCCAACTCCAGACCCGTCTATTAGGTATCGATACAATTCGTGTTCGTTTCTAAAACCCTTTGAAATGATCTGATTTACAATTTTTTGAGCAGCAGCTAAATCGAGCTCATTTCCATCGGCTAGAAACCAGGCGCAATATGCTGATGCTAACATTGCATTCCAACCAATGATTAGTTTCGTATCGATGGAAGGTTTAATCCGATGACTGCGTACTTCTTGCAAAGCAGCCAACGCATTTGCCTGTTCTGTAAGTAAATGAATTAATTGATCAGAATAAAGCAAACCAGGACGTATCCGCAACACTTTCAGATCGGTATGGTGGTGATCCAAATTTGAATACCCAAAGCATTCCATAAAGGATGCAAGCTTATCATCAAGTACAGTTTGTAATTGTGCTTTGGTCCAAACATAATAGGCTCCTTCCTGCCCTTCTGAATCAGCATCCATGGCTGCATAAAACAAACCCGAAACATCTTGCATTTGCCTTTCGAAAAACTGAATCGAATGCCTGGCACGCTCCCTGAGGTATGCATCGTTTGAAATTCGACATGCTTCAGCCAATGCTTGTAAGATTTGTGCATGATCGTAGAGCATTTTTTCAAAATGCGGAACATCCCATTGTCCATCAACTGAATACCTACAATATCCTCCTTCCAGATGATCGAAAATTCCTCCGGCAGACATTGCTTTTAAACTAAAAAGTCCGTGATGTATAAAAGAGTTGTTGGATCGTAAAACACCTAACTGAAACAACAAACGAATCAAGCTTGCATGTGGAAATTTAGGCTGATTTCCAAAACCACCTTGATTCAAATCGAAAGATGCTTTTAATTGTATTAAAAGTTTTTCGAAATCTATGTTTTGATTATCCAATGTTTCCAATATTCTCAATTCATTGAGTTGAATCAAATGCTTTGAAAGTTCATTGGCTTGTTGATTAAGTTCTTGATTTTTTTGAATAAATGCCTCGTGAACAGCAATAAGTATTTGTTTCCAGGAAGCCCGTCCAAAATTTGGTGATGGAGGAAAATAAGTTCCACCATAAAATGGTTTGGCATCTGGTGTTAAAAAACAATTTAGTGGCCACCCTCCTGAAATTCCCATTGCCTGGATTGCATTCATGAAATAATTATCCAGATCCGGACGCTCCTCCCTGTCAATTTTAATATTTATAAAATAATCGTTCATCAGTTCGGCAATCAATGGATCCTCAAAGGATTCGTGTGCCATAACGTGACACCAATGACAAGTACTGTAACCAATGCTCACTAAAATTGGCTTTTGTTCATGGCGTGCTTTTGCCAAACTTGCTGAATTCCAAGCGTACCAGTGCACTGGATTGTCTTTGTGCTGTCTTAAATACGGACTGGTTTCAAATTGCAATTCGTTCATGATTCAAGATGGATTTGCAATCCATCATAAGCTAAACGAACGGAAGGAGCTAATGTTTTTTCAGTCTCTTCATGTGTTCCCATTTGATGACTCAAATGAGTAAGGAAAGCTTGTTTTGGTTGTACCTGATGAATTAAATCAAGGGCTTGCTCCAAATTAAAATGGCTGTGATGTACCTTATGTCTCAATGCATTTACTACAAGACATTCACAGTTTTTTATTTTTTGAATTTCAATGGGATCCAATTGACTGGCATCTGTAATGTATACAAATTGATTCAATTTAAACCCTATAATATTCATTTTCCCATGGCGAACACGAAACGGAAAAATAAGATCGATACCCACTTGAAATGATTGGTTGGGAATAATTTCAACCAATTCAAGTTGTGGCAAACCGGGATATTCATTTGGACCAAAAATATAATAAAATCGCTTTTTTAAATCTAATAACGTATGTTCTTCAGCATACAGTGGAATTTTTTGGTTCATACTGAAATTAATTGGACGAATATCATCCATCCCGGCAGTATGGTCTGCATGTTCATGGGTCACTAAAATAGCATCTACACGAGTTATTCCATGGCGAAGCGCTTGCTGTCTAAAATCAGGTCCGATATCAATCAAGATGGATTGATGATCCGTTTCTATCCAAACCGAAGAACGCAATCGTTGATTTCGTGTATCAGAAGAGTTACAAACCAGACAATTGCAAGCTATGACCGGAATCCCTTGAGAAGTTCCTGTACCGAGAAAGCTAATGCGCATAAATGCAAAGGTAGGCAGAAGAGAAAGTCTTCACAACAATTGAATCAATCTGAGTTGGATTTAGCCTTTCTGACCCGCATTAGATATTGTTGCTTTGATTACTATTTATCCAATGTTTCCCCAATTTACTTAATTTTTTATGAAGAATGCGGGACAAAAGCCCTTTTGCTTTCCTTGACCATGAATGCAATGCTGCACCCTGGTTTGCGTTGTTTCATAAATTCATTAAGTTCAAATTCTTTATTCTCAGTTTATATTAAGTGGACTTTCTCAGTAATCTAGCTAAAAAAAATGTTTTCATGTACAGCATTATAGCCTTAACTTGTATCTTAATGTAAGAAATACCCTATACACATGTATAAATCATTTTCTTTAATACTTATATTCATTGCTACCTGGATCAATTCAGGAATGTCACAAGTTTGTGGATTTGATGAAATGCATCAAAGCTTATTAGCTACAGACCAATTATATAAAAAAAAGGTAGAGGCAATGGAAGAGGCGATCTACAATTACAGTTTGTCCTTTCAAAGCAAAGCAACAAAAAGTCGTTCGAAACCCATTTATATTTTACCGGTTGCAATTCATCTTATCGTACCACCAGGGACAGCCATAGGACAAGGTAACAATCTGACCGATGCCCAGGTAGAATTGGGACTGGATTATCTCAATCAAGCTTTTTCTAACGCAGGTCCATTTATGACAGGTAATGGAGTGGATTGTGGGATTCAATTTTGTTTGGCCCGAAGAGACCCTAATGGCCAACCTACCAATGGAATCACACGGACTTCAAGTAATTTGGTTGCACAGGCCATGTGCAATCCAGGAACGGATGCAGGAAGCGACGCGGCCCTTAAATTATTAGACAATTGGGATTGTAGCAAATACATCAATATCTGGTTGGTCACAGATTTGTTTAATACCAATTTTGGATGTGGACTTGCAGGCTATGCTTATTTTCCCGGCGCGCCATGTTCAGTGGATGGCATTGTGCAGGAAAGCAGGTATTGGAATACTGTTGGTGGCACCGTAGTTACTGCACATGAAATGGGGCATTATTTCTCATTAAACCATACGTTTAACGGAGGCTGTACCAATGGCAACTGTTTATTAGATGGAGACAGAGTTTGTGATACTCCACCGGATAATTCAGCATCATTTGCCCCTTGCAATACCAATTCCTGTAATACGGATATACCGGATTTACCGGATGACAATACCAATTACATGGATTATACTTCCTGCAGTCCGGTTCACTTTACTGATGGTCAACGGATCCGAATGATTGCAGCTTTGGAATCCACCCGAAAATCTCTTATCCAGTCAAATGGATGTTTGCCCCCAGGCGATTACGATGCAGCTGCATTGAATTTAAATTTTACCAACGATTTATGCGCCGATAGTTTATGTGCCACATTGAAATTGAGAAATGATGGTTCTAAAAGTTTTTCTTCAGTCCAAATTAATTATAGTTTGGATGGAATCCCTCAACCATCTTTTACATGGATTGGTATGTTAAGTCCAACTCAATCCGTTGTATTGAATATTCCATGTATTAAAATTAATCCTGGAAAACATCAATTGCAGATTGTTATTGGAAATCCAGACAATCAACTTGATTTTTACCTTTCCAACAACAACATTTCACTTGATTTTGAAATGTATCCACAACTTAATTTGGCATTAGATAGCATCACGCCAACGCATTGCATCAGTGATGGCACAATTGCTGCACATGCCAGTGGTGGAACGAAGCCCTATATTTTTAAATTAGATAAGCGAAATGGCTCACAAACCATTCCCTATTTTCAATTGCTATTAAGTGGTAATTACAATTTAACTGTTATTGATACACATAATTGTCAAACCAATTTGCAAATTACGGTACCGGATAGTTGTCAGGTAATCAATAATAAAAAATTTATTACCAATCGAGATGCAAGACAACTTGGGAACGATTGTTATTTATTAACAGAAGAGCGAAATTATCAAACAGGTTCCATCTGGTATGAAGACAAGGTGAGTCTATTCCAAAGTTTTGACATTTACTTTGATTTGAATTTAGGTTGCATTGATGCCAATGGAGCCGATGGCATTGCGTTTGTATTTCAACCAATTTCAACTTCCATTGGTGTAACTGGCGGTGGAATTGGCTATCAGGGAGTCATTCCCAGTTTGGCAGTTGAATTTGATACCTGGCAAAATGCAAATTTCTCAGATCCATTTTACGATCACGTTTCGATCATGAGAAATGGAAATGTAGATCATGCGGCTTCGGATAATCTTGCTGGACCGGTTGGCATGTTTCCTGGTAATGGAAATGCAGAAGACTGTAAATTTCACAAGGCTCTGATTCGATGGAGTGCTTCCAATCAAACCATTGAAGTGTACATTGATTGCAATTTACGTTTGCGTTATTCCGGAGATATCATCAGGTCCATTTTCAACAATGATCCAAATGTCTATTTTGGTTTTACAGCAGCAACCGGCGGTGCCATTAATGTGCAGCAAATCTGTTTAAATTATATTACAGGAATTAATAAGTTACCGGACTACACCATCTGCGAGGGAGAATCAATCCAGATCGCGGCAAGTCCAAAATTTGAAAAATATCAATGGACTCCATCAAAAGGAATCAGCAACCCAACGATTCAGAATCCAATTTTTAGTCCTGACAGCACAACAAAATATTACATTAATTACAAGGACTTTTGTGGATTTGACTATCATGATTCATTGACTGTTTTTGTGAAAAAATTAAAATTGAATTATGATCTTCGATTGACAGATAGTTGCGGTTCATTTTCAGGTGCATTGTTACATATATTGGAAAATCCACAAGATTCAGATGCCGTTTATTCAATGGATGGCAATCGATTTTGGAAACAAATTTATTATGAACTCCCTTATGCCGGATATTATACCATCTATGCTAAAATTGGAAATTGCATTATACCTGAAATAATTGAAGTGGGTGAATTTAAACACAAACTTCGTGACAGTTTGTTATGGGTCCAGGGTTTAAATTGTAAAGATTCAGGTAGAATTGTAATTACCGGCCTGGAAGGAATTCCGCCCTATCAATATCGCATCAACGGAAATGCGTGGCAAAATGAGGGTCGTTTTAATGGCTTGCTTCCAGGGAATTATGTTATAGATATTCGTGATTCTACCAGCTGCAGTGTGCAACGAACGGTTCAAATTGTTAATTTCATTAATAAATTAACTTTAAATCAAGACAGCGCAGATCTTGAAATAGATTGTTGCAATCCCAGGTCATTCATCCATGTAAGTGCTGGAGGCTCCTTTCCATTTTATTATTATTCATTGGATCAAAATTCCTGGACTGCATCCGGTGCATTTGATTCCATTCAAGCGGGAGCGCATACGCTCATTGCAAGAGATGAATTTGGTTGTGCCTCAGACACCTTGTTTTTTAATGTAACAGATCATTCGCAAATAACAAAAGATACTCAAAACTATCGTTTATGTGAAGGACAATTTATTCAAGTTGGAAGCAATCAATATTCTAAAAGCGGAACCTATACAAATGTTTTTAAAAATAGATTTTGTTGCGACAGTATTTTAATTTCAAATTTAATAGTTAATCCTCGCTTTAACCAAACAAATATTCACACGATCTGCAGTGGTGAATTTATTAAAGTGGGAACCAAAACTTATACAAATTCAGGAGTTTATTTAGATACTTTGCAAACCATCAATTCCTGTGACAGCATCATTCAAACCGAACTTACAGTATACCCAGTTTCCAATAAAATGCTTCAGTATACAATTTGCCAAGGTGAATCCATCCAAATTGGCTCACACCAATATACAAGCAGTGGCACTTACACAGACAGTTTAACTACTGCTAAAGGCTGTGATAGTATAATTTATACCCAATTGCTTGTAAATCCAAAACATCAGGAACAATTAAATTTCTTTAAATGCAAAGGAGAATTTGTTCAGATAGGCGCAAACATTTACAATAAAAGTGGAAAATACATTGACAGTTTAATTAATCGATTTGGGTGTGATAGTTTAATTTTTACGGATTTGTTTGTTGATACAGTAAGTGCACAATTGGCAATTGATTCTATTTTGTGTTTTGGTGAAGACAATGGCAAAATTGAAATTAAGGCGAACCATGGAATCCAAGAATTTTTGTTTGCTTTAAATGATACTTCAACTTATAGTAAAAAATCACTTTTTGATCAATTAAAACCTGGACCTTATACATTATATATAAAAGACTCCTTAGGTTGCGAATCCAACTATACGATTGTATTGTTACAACCGAAACAATTAGCAGCTGACCTGCCAATTGAAATAAAGCTGAGCTTAGGAGATAAAATTACCTTAAAACCATTATTAAACTTTAATCCGGCTCACATTGAATGGGTGCCTTCAACAGGTTTAAGTTGTTCAGATTGTCCTGAACCAAAATTACAAGCCCTTAAGGATATTGAATACACGGTATTTTTTACAGATTCTTATGGCTGCGAGGTACAGGCTCAAATAAAAATTCTTGTAGACAATCAAACAGACATATACATTCCAAATGTATTTACTCCAAATGGAGATCAAATCAATGACTGGGTAACCGTTTTTGGTGGTGAAAGCATTCAGGAAATAAAATTATTTCAATTGTTTGACAGGTGGGGAAATCTGGTATTTGAAAATCAGCATTTCCAGGTAAATGATCTTGCT
Organism: Saprospiraceae bacterium; assembly: GCA_016787575.1. Taxonomy (GTDB): domain Bacteria; phylum Bacteroidota; class Bacteroidia; order Chitinophagales; family Saprospiraceae; genus Vicinibacter. The sequence continues at coordinate 203,273 of JAEUUO010000010.1, forward strand.
GCAGGTTGGGACGGTAATTTCAATGGCAAACACATGAATCCCGCAGTTTTTATTTATTCTGTAGTTGCCATTCGGATAGATGGCACAGAAATTAAGAAAAGTGGTACGATAACATTGATTCGTTAATTTGAATCAATCACATTTCAATTTCTTGCATGGATCGCATGGAAATTAGTTTTTTGTAAAATTCTTTGTAATCATCTTCCAATTGATCAGGATCTGCTTTTAATTCAGGGAGTAGTTCAATCAGGCAGTTCATGCGTCCTTCTATATCAAAAAATTTATTGATGACAATTATATTTTTAGAAGAAACAACACAATAACCAGATTGAAAATGGCCTTGTTCGTAACGGACCTTATAACTAAGAGCAGCACAGAGGTCTTCGAGTTTTTTGAGATTGTTCCGGGTATATTTCATGTAAGATAAACTATATTCCGAGGGGTAAAGCTATAAAGAATTTAATCAATATAAAAAAAATAAATATGTTATTGCTTAATAGTATAGGGGTAATGTATATAGAAAAACTAAATAAAAAAACATATTTTAAAAGGTCTGTAAAATGAATCTCCAAAAAGCAATACATTTGAGGATGTTTAAAACCTTGATTCCCGTGATTGTGGGGATGCTGTTATTTAGCAATATCCTTGAAAGTCAGACCTTTGGAGGAGGGCTACAAGTTTCCGGTTGTTTGTCACAAATTGATGGGGATAAAGTATTTGGGTTCCATAAACCTGGATATCAATTGGCTGTATATGGAAATGCAAAGATCTCAAAAATTACAGACCTAGAAATCCAGTTTTCTTACAATCAAAGGGGCAGCAGAAGTACTAAAAATGATTTATATGATATAAAGTTTAATTTAAACTATCTGGATGTTCCTATTCTATTTGTAGTCAAGGACTGGATAAATGTGGAGGCGGATCAAGAATATTATAGAATGCACTTTTTTGGTGGCTTTTCTGTAGGGAAACTCATCTCCAGCAGCAGTTTTAGTGGCGTGGATAAAGATTTTAAACCCTTTGATTTTAGTTGGTTAGGAGGATTAAAGTATTTCTATTCTGAAAACTGGGCATTGACTGCGCGTTACACCCGTTCCATACTCCCTATTTATATCTATTCAGATGGAAACCGGGAAATCAAAATGATTAGTTATTTTATATCTTTGGGCCTCAATTACAAATTCAATTAAAGTCTTAAATTATGTGGATTTTGAGAACTACCTTAATACTATTTATTTTCCTTCAATTGATTTTAGCGTGTAAAAGTGATACTAAAAGCAGTACCGCAAAAGGAGCTGCTTCCGGCAAAAAAATCGAATACCCAGGGGTCAATCCTGATCAACTTACCAGATTACGCCAGGAATGCACCAGCATTGATATCATTTCATTAAAAAAAGAGGTCAATGTGTCCATGAGCTTTGACAACCAGCAAGCGGTAGCAATTATTTTATCGTTTGTAACTGAAGAAAAAGCAAATCTCACCAATATGTGTTTACCAGAAGCACACTTAGTTTGTCAAAGAAATGGGGAAGTTTTTCAGGAGATGGATCTTTATTACCAGAATGGATGCAACGCCTTGGTATTTATGGACAAAGACAACAAACCGGTGGCAGCAAATCAAATCAGCAACGAAGGAGTTGACTTTTTTAATAATTTCCTGAAAGCCAAGTCCAGTCAGGATACCATGGGTAGAAAATAAACCCCAATCAAATTTTAATTACGAATACGATTTGAAATTCAAAGAATTGAATTTCAATACTTTATGTTTGGATATATTCAGGTAGTGCCTATTAGCCCAGATTCTCGAATCTTCAATTTAAGCCATTGCAATTTCGGTTCAATTAATCCTTATTGGGCCTATTATACCCTCAAATCCAAGGTACATCTGCATTAACTGTTTTTAATTTTAAATTTTATTTACTGTTTTATTTAAATTGGAACCATACCGAAAAATTAGATGATCATAATTATTAGATTTGGACTATTAGTGTAAAAAAATATTATTTTAGTCTTGTCTAAAATAATATTTTGATATATTTGAACTTTATTTTAAATATGCAAGATATATTTAGGTATCTATTTGACTTTTTTAGTTCCGATCTGGGATTACGGACACTGATCATTTCTATTTTGGTCGGTGCCATGTGCGGCATGCTGGGATGCTTTATTGTTTTAAGAAACATGGCCTTGATTGGTGATGCCCTTTCACATGCTATTTTGCCTGGAATAGTTTTGGCTTTTGTGGTAGCAGGTTATTCTACCCTGGGCTTTTTTGTCGGTTCGGTAATGGCGGGTTTGCTTTCCGCATTTTTAATTACCTGGTTGCAGCAAAAAATTCGGATTAAAAATGACGCAGCCATTGGGATCATATTCACCTTTATGTTTTCCATTGGAATCATAGGAATATCCTGGATCAGTGGCAAGCAAGGCGTGCATTTAGATTTAAAAGACTTCCTTTTTGGCAATTTGTTATCGGTTTCTCAAGAAGATCTCTACATGAGCATCCTAATGCTCATGCTGGTAAGCTTTATCATCATTTTATTTTACAGGCCTTTATTTATTACAACCTTCCAACCAGTAATTGCCGGAACCATGGGAATCAATTCTGCAGCAATGCATTACCTATTGATGTTGTTATTATCATTGGTTGTTGTTGCATCTCTTCGTAGTGTAGGGGTCATTCTGGTAGTTTCCATGTTGATTACGCCTGCTTCTGCTGCTTTGTTGATTGCTGACAGACTGCAAAAGGTGCTGATTTGGGCTAGTTTATTGGGTTCGCTTTCGGCAATATTAGGCCTTATTTTGTCCATTGCTTTTGATTTTCCGGTAGGTCCTTCAATGGCAGTCATGACGACATTTATTTATGGTGTAATTGCTTTATTTGCCCCAAAAAGAGGCTTTATTCCACGTTGGCAGGCTCGTAAAAATTTACAACAACGCATTTTAATTGAGGACATATTAAAAAGGGCATCCAAAAATCCGATTCATGAGCCGGTCACCCTTGATCAATTTTCATCCATAACCGGCCAAACTACATCCCAACTTCTAAAATGGATGAAAAAACTGGAGAAGCTGGGTTTAATGATTACACATACAAATGGATATCAACTTACTGATCTTGGAAGGCTACGTGCCAATCAGATTGTTAGAGCCCACAGATTGTGGGAAACTTTTCTGGTCGAAGAATTGGGCTTAAATGCGGATCAAATTCATGAAGATGCTGAATTTATAGAACACCACTTATCAGAAGATGATTTAAATCGTTTGGATGAGCAATTGGGGTATCCGGAAACTGATCCACACGGTTCACCAATTCCTAAATAAAGCGAGCAATCTATTTTTCGAATTTCTTAAACAGCGCATCCACTTTATAGACCTCATCCATCATATCGTCTATATAAAACTTCATTTCAGGCATGGTTCGAATTTGTTTTTTAATTCGTTGATGTAAGGCTTGCTTTAAACGCGCATAATGTTCTTCCATTTCAAGAATCACAGCTTGTTTGTTGTCTGTATTAAAAATACTCAAATACACTTTCGCAAGGCTAAAATCCGGGCTTATAGAAACACTTGTTATGGTAACCAAAACACTGTTTCCATAAATATAAGCACCTTCAGCTGCAAGTACATAGCTGAATTGCCGTCTTAAAAGCTCAGATACTTGTTTTTGCCTGATTGAATCCATAGTCAATTAAACGAATCAAAAGGATCGAAAGTTTATCAGAATCCCTCTTATTTTGCAGTGGCATTGATTATGAGTTCATCAAAATTATTTCCAGACAGTCCAATTGAATATTTGAAAGGCGTTGGCCCACAAAAGGCCATTGCATTGAAGGAACAACTCAACATTCGAACTTTAGGAGACTTGATTGAATATTTTCCGTTTCGTTACGTTGACAAAACCATCATTCATCGAATTGATGAAATCAATCAGGAAGCCGCCTATTATCAATTACTCGGTAAAATTCAAAGCTTAGAAGAGAAAGGCTTTGGCAAATCAAAGCGATTAATTGCAATATTCCAAGATGGCACTGGTTTTCTCGAACTGATATGGTTTCAAAATTATCAATGGATACGTCAAAAGCTCGAAACAGGGAAAGAATTTATTATATATGGAAAATTAAATCTAAATGGATTTCAAAAATCAATGGCTCATCCGGAACTGGAAGAAGTAAATCCCACGATACCAAAAACCAAATTGCGATTTGATCCTGTGTATTCCAGCAACGAAAAACTGACAGCTAAAGGACTCGATAGCAAAGGCATCCGCAGGATACTATTTCATGTATTTCAAAATCTGGAACCACTTTCCATATCTGAAAATTTACCAGACTACATCCTTCGCAAATATCAATTGCCAGCTCGTTACAATTGTTTATTAACTATCCATTTTCCGTCTAATGACAAGGACTTGCATCTTGCACGACAACGATTAAAATTTGAAGAATTGTTTTTTATGCAGTTGCGGATGATCCGTGCAATGCATTTACGAAAAAGTAAAAGCACAGGCTTCAAGTTTGATTTACACAAATCAGCTTACTTAAATTTTTTAATCACTCGGCTCCCCTTTCAATTAACCCGGGCACAGTTAAAAGTATTGGATGAATTAACATCAGACTTAAGTACCGGTAAACAAATGAACCGATTGCTTCAGGGCGATGTAGGAAGTGGTAAAACAATTGTTGCGCTCCTGGTCATGTTGCTTGCAGGAACAAACGGCTATCAAGCTTGCATTATGGCTCCTACTGAAGTATTGGCCAATCAACACTTTCAAAGCATCAAACACTTATTAACGGATACTGAATTTTCATGTGCTTTGTTGAGTTCGAATGTAAAGGGCAAAGAACGTGAAACTTTATTTAGTCAATTGGCAGCAGGTCAAATTACAATCTTAATTGGCACACATGCTGTTTTGGAAGACCCGGTTAAGTTTCAAAATTTAGGTTTGGTTGTAATTGATGAACAACATCGTTTTGGTGTCGAACAACGTGCTAAACTATGGGGTAAATCAAATTCATTTCCGCCTCATATTCTTGTCATGACAGCAACTCCAATTCCTCGCACTTTAGCAATGAGTTTATATGGCGATTTAGATGTATCCATAATTGACGAACTTCCACCGGACCGCAAGCCAATTAAAACCTTGCATTTTACAGAAATTCTCCGCGGTAAATTATTTGAATTCATGAAGGAGCAAATCCGCTTGGGTCGTCAAATTTACATCGTGTTTCCCTTGATTGAAGAATCGGAAAAACTTGACATTGAAAATTTGGAACTGGGATATGAAAAATTGTTAGAATCTTTTCCAATGCCCAGTTATCAAATTGCAGTAGTTCATGGACGATTAAGGCCTAAAGACAAGGAACTTGAAATGCAGCGTTTTGTGCAACAAAGAGCTCAAATTATGGTTGCAACTACCGTTATTGAAGTAGGTGTTAATGTGCCCAATGCCTCAATCATGATTATTGAAAACGCTGAGCGATTTGGACTGGCACAATTGCACCAACTTCGCGGTCGGGTTGGACGAGGGGCAGACCAATCTTATTGTGTATTAATGACTGCAGATCGACTCAGTCCGGATGCAAAAAACCGAATTCAGATCATGTGCCAGACCAATGATGGCTTTGTAATTGCGGAAGAAGATCTTAAAATAAGAGGTCCAGGAAATTTAGACGGTACCCAACAAAGTGGATTGATCGCACTTAAAGTGGCAGATATTGTTGAAGATCAGAAAATTCTGATAGAAGCCCGCAAACTGGCCGAGGCAATATTATTAAGAGATCCGGAACTTCAGCAAGCCGTCAATGCTTGTTTAAAGCTGCAAATGGATCCTGATACTTCCAGCCAAAATCTGGCTATCATCTCTTAAAAGCATGTTTTTCTCCAGGCACTAAAAAGAAGGCCAAATGACAATTCTAGGTTAAATTAATGGAAAATACTGTTAAATGAGCAGCATTTCTCAGACTTGTGGTATCTTAGTGGTGTAGAATTAAATCTTTTGCAATAAAATGAAAAAAGCATTTCTTAGTTTTTTAACGCTCGTTAGCCTGGTCTTGAATGTAAACAGTCAGCAGACCATCCAATCCGCAATTGAACAAACCGATACCCGTTTTGTGAAAGAATGGATTAACACTGGACATGATGTAAATAACATCATCATTGTCAACGATCAAAAAATGACCCCTTTGGCATATGCCGCAATGAAAGCAAACCCAGAAATGGTCAATCTTTTATTAAACCGGGGAGCTCAGGTAAACCAGAAAACAGATTTTCAAGATGCATTGATGTTTGCTGCTATGGGCGGCAACATTGAAATCATTGAGACTTTGTTGACTGCTGGTGCCAACCCTATGAATGAAAACAAAATGGGAAAATGTGCTCGCGACTTGGCAAAAGATGCAGGTCATACTGCAGCGCACCAGTTGTTGAGTCTTGAAACCGAAAAAAGGGTTTCTGCCCAAAGAGCAAAAAGACTGAAATAATAAAAATTTAAACCCTTTAGTAAAAGGAATCCAATCACATTGGATTCCTTTTTTATTTTTGACCAATGAGCTGGAAAATTATTATTACCGATGGCCTGGAAGAGTCTGGCATCAAAGCCCTTCAATCGCATGGTTTTCAAGTAGACCTTAAAAAATTAGAAGCCGGAGAACTCGCGAACATTTTACCGAATTATCAAGGAATTATTGTAAGGAGCGCCACTAAATTGCGCGAGGATCTTATCAATAAATGTCCAAATTTAATATTTATAGCACGTGCGGGTGTGGGCTTGGATAATATCGATTTAGATGCAGCCAGAGCAAATGGCATTAAAGTAATAAATACTCCAGCGTCATCTTCTCGATCTGTTGCAGAATTGAGTATGGCCCATATTTATAATTTGAGTAGAAATTTGCAAATCAGCAACCGAAACTTGAACGATAAAAGTAGTTTTATTGAGCTTAAAAAAAATCTATCGAAAGCCACCGAACTAAAAGGAAAAACTTTATTGATTATAGGGATGGGTCGCATAGGAAGAGAACTAGGATTGCTGGCACTTGGTTCCGGGATGCAAATATTGGCTCATGACCCATTTATTAATCAGGTTTCTTTAAATTTTGATATTCAAGGGCAGACCTTTTTAATCCCTGTTCCAATGGTTTCTCTTGAAGAAGGATTGCAATCAGCTGATTACATCAGCATGCACTCTCCATTTGATGGGAATCAGATACTCACAAAATCAAGGTTTGCACTCATGAAGAAAACGGCATGTGTCATCAATACTTCACGAGGTGAAAATTTAGATGAAATTGCTTTGCTGGAAGCATTGAATACAGGGCAACTTGCCGGAGCAGGATTGGATGTTTTCCAAAATGAACCCGAGGTAAATACGCAATTATTTAATCATCCTAAAATTTCTGTGAGTCCTCACATTGGCGCTTCTACTTTAGATGCTCAGCAACGAATTGCTGAGGAACTGGTAGCACAAATTGTCAGCTTGTATAATCAAAGTTGAGAAGAGGCTAAGAGGAAAAGAGGAAAAGATGCAACTTCCTAATTTCAACATTAAACTAACACATATCCCCAAATTTATTTTCAGCTGCCCTTAATTGTATTTTCTTTTTAAGAACCATTCATTGTCATTTATACTGATTCCAAAATGAATGTTTATATAATTTTCTTTTAAGCGTTCTTCTAATTTTCGTTGACCAAAATCAACATTTAAATGAAACATAGCATCTTGTCTTAAGAAAATTATTGGATATGACCAACCCACACTTAAACCCAATCCTTTAATTTCAGCATTGTCTATGGTCCGGTAATCATTTTCAAGATAGGCACCAAAGCGATACGTGGATTTCTTTATAAAATTATCAAAGCTATTTTGTCCAGGCTTAAGCCATGTTGCAACAGCAAGACGATTCGATGATTTGGTTGTTCCAATCAATCCTTTCGTCAAGCTCGCATTCTTCCAGTCTGTCCAATGAAAAGAAGCCATTAAGCCGTATTTGTCTTTATGAGCGTATGCAATTCCAGCCTGTAGGCCAAATGGCAATTTGCCCTTTTCAGTCAACTCATTAACATACAATACTGTATCAACAACACCCAAATTATCTTCAAATCTTGTTTGATGCAAAGCAGAATAACTTGAATTATAATTTACTGGAAGATCAAAAACCAATCCTGCAGAAAATATTTGGCGACGCAAGCTATTGTCTTTGTTAAGTTGTGCTTGATTTAATATTTTTCGGTAACTAAAACCAAGTACCGGTTGCCATCCACTAAGGTGCACTTTATCATTTAAATAAGAATCATAGGACGCAGGCAAACTATTAAAATATAAATTTTGATTGAAATTTAAATTTCCAAAAAGGTAATTCATACGCAAGCCAATAGCCAAATCTTTGTAACGATATGCAAAGCCCAATTGAAAATTCTGAATGAGTCCATCTCCTTGTACAATTCGATTTAATTGATTGTTTTTATCAGATGAATCCACAGTTTCAGAACGATATCCAACTGAAGAATATGGACACAAACCAATTTGAACTGCATACGTATGGGTGTATTTCTTACGATCCAGCAATTCATTGATTGCATTGCGAAGAGGAATTGCCAATTGTATGTTGTTGATATTTCCAGACCAATCTTTTAGCGTATTTCCTGAAGCCTCTTCCAATTTATTTTGACGAGCATATACACCAATTTCCATGTCTGTTTGTTTCAAAAAAGCAGTGGTTGCAGGATTTAGTGGATTGTATAATTGCTCGGAAATAAATCCGGTACCTGCATTTGCCATTCCGGCCATCCAACCGGTACTAGCGATTCGAAGATCGCCCAAAGCATATCGAGATAATGGAGAGTTTTCATTATTCTGTGCAATTAGTTGGGGTGCAAAGAGTATAAGAACAAATTGTATAAATAGCGATTTGATGTACATCATTGATAATCTAAAATGGTATTAAGACCTTTAAGGACCAGGTAAGGTTCCGCAAAAATGCTGATTTTCAGGTGATTTACCAAAAAAGGAGCATTTCCACCACTTAAAACGACGTAAAGCTCCGGATAGTTTTTACGTAGCCTGGTAAAATATCCTTCTGTTTCCAGTACAATTCCCTGAAGGGCACCATTTTCCATGGCACTAACGGTATCATACCCAATAAAAGAATTTCCAGGGTCATGAACTTTAATAAGTGGCAACACAGAGGTGTAATCGTGCATTGCTTTACAACGCATTTCCAATCCGGGAGCGATATTACCCCCTATAAATTCACCGTGATTGTTTATCAGGTCATAGGTTATACAGGTTCCAGCATTTACAACCAGCAACGCTCCTTTTTTGTATAAGGCCAAAGCTCCAGCCATAGCAGCAATTCGATCTGTTCCAAGTGACTCCGGAGTTTTGTAATGAATTTTTAAGGGCAATTTGGTTGTGGAATTCAAGCGAAGCAGTTTTCTTTTTTCCTTAAAAGCCAACAACCAATCCGGATCATTGGCAAGAACGCTTGAGTAAATTCCACTTTCAAATTCCGCTTCTTGAAGCCATTCGATAATGGCTGCTTCCTCATTAAACCCATGTACCGTATAGCGTTTGACCTTGCCATTTTCCATCAAAGCCAATTTAATCCGACTATTGCCTATGTCCACACACAGTTTGTCCATAATCAGTGTTTAAAATGTCTGATTCCTGAAAATACCATTGCTATTCCCAATTCATCCGCTTTTTGAATGCTTTTATCATCATTGACGGATCCACCCGGTTGAATAATTGCGGTAATACCGGCATTGGCTGCTAATTCAACACAATCCGGGAAAGGGAAAAACGCTTCAGAAGCCATGACACTTCCTGCCGGGTCAAAACCCATAGACCTGGCTTTTTCTATGGCTTGTTTGCAAGCATCTACTCTCGAAGTTTGACCACATCCCATTCCAATTAATTGTTGCTTACTCACCAGCGTTATCGCATTTGACTTTAAATGTTTTGCACACGTTGTTGCAAATAAAAGATCCTTAATTTCTAATTCTGTTGCTTGTCTTTTGGTAACATTTTGAAGGGCTTCCGGTTTCTGGACATGAAGGTCCATTTCTTGATTCAAAAACCCATTGATAGCCGTTCGACTGCTCCAGGCTTGATGCGGTAGTTTTTTTAATAAAACGAGGATGCGATTTTTCTTTGCACTCAGCATTTCCACCACACCGGGTTCAAAGGCAGGAGCAATTAATAATTCATAAAATAGATTGTTAATCTTTTGCGCAGTGTCTATATCGAGGGTCTTATTACAAATAAGAATTCCACCGAAAGCAGAAACCGGATCACCTGCCAAGGCATCCAGCCAAGCTTGAGATATTGTTTCTCTTTGAGCAATCCCACAAACATTGGTGTGCTTAATAACAGCAAAGCATGCTGGCCCTTCATAGAAATCCGCCATCAAATTGCATGCTGCATCCAAGTCAAGGATGTTGTTGTAAGAAAGCTCTTTACCGGATAGTATTTCGAAACATTCGTCTAAATTACCTTCAAAATATGCCTGTTGGTGCGGATTTTCTCCATACCTAAGTGGCCATTTATGCTTGGTGCCGGCATCAAAATAATCTGCAATTGCCGCATCGTAAGAACTGCTCAGTTTAAAAGCTGCACTTGCAAGGTATTTCCGCTCTTCCAATTGGGAAATGGCGTTGTTTTTTAAAATTTCTAAAATGTTTGGATATTGCTCTGCAGAAGGAATAATTACTACGTCTTCATAGTTTTTCGCTCCAGCACGAATTAAAGATATGCCACCGATATCAATTTTTTCGATGATTTCCTGATTGTCTGTACTTGTTTTACGGGTTTCCTGAAACGGGTACAAATCAACTATCACCAAATCAATTAAAGGAATTTCAAAATGGGCCAATTGGGACAAATGGTCCGGATTTCGAATTGCTAAGATCCCTCCAAACACCTTCGGATGCAATGTTTTTACACGGCCTCCTAAAATTGATGGATATTCGGTAATATCTTCAACAGCTACGACCGGAATTCCTAGTTTTTCAAGATAAGCCTGGGTCCCGCCGGTTGAATAAATCACAATTCCCAGGCTATGCAATCGAGTAGCAATTTCATCAAGCCCATCTTTGTTATACACAGAAATTAATGCGGAGTGAATTCTTTTAGCGTTCATGAGCTTATTTAAATTGTAGGATTGCACCCATTGTAAAACAAAGTCTGCAACGAGGTTCGTATTTATCTTTTTCGCCTAACACAATGGTTTCATTCTCTTCGCTCAAACGATAGGAATGTGTTGCAAGATTTCCGCAATGTGGGCAAATTGCATGTACTTTGGTGATGTATTCAGCAACTGCCATTAATGCAGGCATTGGACCAAAGGGTTGTCCCCTAAAATCCATATCAAGACCTGCAATGATGATGCGTTTGCCTTTGACAGCGAGTTCCTGACAAATCTCAGGTAGTTGAACATCAAAAAACTGGGCTTCGTCAATGCCAACAACTTCAGTATCTTCCTGAATGGCAAGCAGTTCTTTAGACGATAAAATAGGTTTTGAAAGCAAAGCATTTTCATCATGAGATACTACTTTTCGCTCATCATACCGGGTATCTTTACTAGGCTTGAAAATTTCAACTTTTTGATTTGCAATCCGGGCACGCTTTAGACGCCGGATCAATTCTTCGGTTTTTCCGCTGAACATAGAGCCACAGATGACCTCTATCCATCCGGAGCGTTGTGACTTGTAGGCTGGTTCTAAAAACATTCTTGCTGCAAATATCATACAATTCCATATATATATGAAATTTCAATATGTCTTGCCGCTAAATTCGAATACCTTTGTGCAAATAATTATAACATAAAAACCGTTTTAAGCCAACAAAATTTTGCTATGGAATTTAACAATGTCAGAAAATGGATGCAAAAGATGACAACCATCCTGGACGTCTATTCAAAAGAAGAGAGTTTTACGCAGTCCGAAAAAAATTTATTGCTTGATTACAATCAAAAAATAAAGGAGGCCATTCTAACAATTAAAGTGGAGGATGAAGCCATTTCAGATAATGAACTGTCTGATATTCAGGAAAGTCCGGCCCCCAAAACAAAACCGGAAAAACGTCAACAAGAGCCTGTAATTGAACCCACTGCAACCAAACCTGCAACTATCGAAAACACTCGTTACCAAGAGTTGTTTACATTTAAGAAAGTTGAAGATTTATCGGAACAATTGGATTCTACCCCTATCAGCAGCATCCAAAAAGCTATGGGATTAAATGAAAGAATATTGACTCAAAATGAACTTTTTGGCGGTGATAAGAATTCATTTGATAATGCGCTGCAACGTTTAAATTCACTTGAAAGTTTTGAAGAAGCCAGAAATTACTTAAGTGATGAATTAATTCCCCAATATGATTGGATGGATGAAAAACGGATTAAAAAGGCTCAGTGGTTTATTAAATTGATCAAACGGAAATATTCCTAATGCTTGAATTAGCCAAAGAAAAAGAAAAATTCATTTACGCTCTTTTTGTTGCTTTGTTATTTTCTGTGGCATGTATCTTAGTCCACATATTATTTTTAGTTTTTCCCATACAAAAATATGATTGGAGTGTATATCCCAGAGACATCCATCAATGGTATGGAATTTTCACGGGACAATTTATTCATGCTAGCTGGGGGCATTTGTTTTCCAATCTTCCTCCCCTATTTGTAAGCAGTCTGGTATTGTTTTATTTTTATAGAAGTATTGGATGGGCAGGCTTTTTCCTAATCTTGTTGTTGACCGGATTTATGGTTTTTCTATTTGGTAGAAATTATTCACACATTGGGGCAAGTGGATTGGTTTATGGTTTAATTTCATTTATTTTCTTTTCGGGGATCTTCAGGAGGAATGTTAAATCAATTGTATTAATGACCATTATGGTCATCATGTATAGTGGTTATTTAGCCGGATTTTTTCCAACTGAAGAACGGGTTTCCTGGGAGAGTCATATATTTGGAGCGATTGCCGGTTTGTGGACTGCTTTTATTTTTAGAAATTTCAGAGAGCACGATGAAGTAGAAGTAGTTTATGAATGGAAAGGAAAAGACCGGACTCCAAAAACATATTTTTTAGAGCGCGATGTATTTGATAAAACACTTGCAGAACGTAAAGCAGAAAAAGCTTCGGAAAATTCATTTTTCGAAGACCTACAGAGTTGATTCTCCCTGTAGAAATCAACTCTGTAAATCATTCAGTTAACAATTTTGATTAAAATTGTTTACAGTTCTGTTGCCAAATCTTTTAGGATTTCATCCTCATCATGATTTGATTTAGATGTTCGAATCCAGGACAGGTGCTTTCTGTAATTTTCAAGCCAGCCTGGTTTCAAATTCAATTCGGCTTCGAATTGATCCATCCAAGAATTGGTGTGTGCCTGCGGTTTAATCGAACTCATAAAACAAGAATTTAGGGTTAATAAAGCATGTATTTAATGGGAGACTTCAGGTTTGAAATTCGCTGCCTGAAGTATCTCATTTTCATATTGCAAGATATTACAAAAAAAGCCTGAATGTCATCAGGGTAAACCCTGATTTTTTATCAGGGTTTACCCTGATTTTTTATCAGGGTTTACCCTGATTTTTTGATGATTTTTAGGAATTTTTAAATTTTTAGCTCTGGAATTTTAAAAAAACTGATCAGGCTTTATTAAAAATTAGGACTGATTTTTCGATAAAAATCTCAATACTTCCCGGACACTTCCAAATTCTAATAGAAGCTCCCGGGCTTTTTCTTTGCTTACAGAATGACTTTGCATGACCATCTGAATACCTCTTTCAATAAGTTTGTGATTAGCCAATTGCATATCAACCATTTTATTATCCATCACTCTCCCAAATCGAATCATCAGGCAGGTTGAAATCATATTCAACAACATTTTCTGTGCAGTTCCACTTTTAAGCCGGGTACTACCAGTAATAAATTCAGGTCCCAATTGCAATTCAAATGAAAAATCAGCCACTTTAGACAGCGGACTTCCCGGATTGGATGTAATGCCGGCAGTGGCAATCCGATGCGCTCTGCAGTGTTTGAGTCCATTTACAACATAAGGAGTTGTTCCACTAGCTGTTATACCAATAACTGTGTCCAATTCCCCTACAGAAAAAGATTTTAAATCCAACCATGCTTTTTGGGGGTCGTCTTCAGCAAATTCCACGGCTTTCCGTATGGCGCCGTCTCCACCGGCGATGATCCCATTAAAGAGGTCAGGACTTACTCCAAAAGTGGGGGGACATTCGGATGCATCTAAAATACCTAAACGACCACTGGTTCCTGCTCCAATATAAAAAATCCGTCCACCCTCTTGAAGTTTTGGCAAAGTCTGATCGATAAATGCAGCAACAAGAGGCAACAAAAGTTTCACCGCTTGTGCAGGTTTATGGTCCTCTGCATTCATGCATTCCAATAACTCTAAGCTGCTTTTATGCTCCAAATCATGGTACAAGGATTCAGCTTCTGTCAATCGGATAAAATTCATAATTTCTTTTTCGAAATGGCTAATAAACTCAGGTAGGTAACCAGTCCATTTAAAGGAAGGTTTAAATATCCCAAAGAAAACCCATGAAACCAGCTAACTGAATTGCGATCAATAATAAAAACCACAACAGGAGCAATAAAACAAAGTATCCAAACGAGCATGGAGTTTGGCAACACACGTTTTGAAAATAAGGCGAATACATATAAACCCAAAAGGGGCCCATACGTGTACCCTGCTAATTTAAGAATTAAATCAATGATGGATTTATTATCTACCCATTTAAAGATAAAAACCAACAATAGAAAGATTATTGCAAAGGAAACATGCACCCATTTTCGTTTGATGATTTTTTGTTGTTCCGTAAGTTGTGTATTTCTATTAAATCCCAAAATGTCAACACAATAAGAAGATGTTAAAGCAGTTATTGCCCCATCAGCACTTGGGAACAAAGCAGATATCAGACCAATTACAAATAAAAGTGAAAACAAAACAGGCATCTTATCCAAAGCAATCAATGGAAACAGATCATCTCCCTGTACCCCCAATCCATTTTGATTAGAATACATTGCAAGCAAAGCACCCAATATTAAAAACAAACAATTCACAAATACAAGCACTACACTAAAACTCAACATGTTTTTCTGTGAATCTTTAAGTGTGCGAACGCTGATATTTTTCTGCATCATTTCCTGATCCATACCGGTCATGCTTATGGTGATAAATGCTCCTCCGATCAAATGCTTCCAAAAATTGGAACCAGCATTGACATCTCCATTATACCAACGCAGGTAATTGGCTTGTTGCATTTGGTCAATTGCAGTCAAGCAATCTAAATTTAACTGATTCAGAATAATAATTATACAGCATACCAAAGCCAGTAACATAAAAAATGTTTGCAAGGTATCTGTCCATACAATTGTTTTTACACCTCCTTGTAAGGTATATACCAATATCATAGACAAAATAAAGAATGCAGTCCAATAAAATGATATCCCCAAATCGTTTAATAAGAAAAGTTGCAAGACATTGATCACTAAAAATAAACGAGCTGTTGCGCCGATGGTGCGCGAAACAATAAAAAAAGTAGCACCTGTTTTATATGCAATGCGCCCCAACTGCTGATCCAGAAAATGATAAATCGAGCTAACCTGCATTCGATAATATATTGGGAGTAAAACAAAAGCAACCACTATATATCCCAGAAAATAACCCAACACAACTTGTAAATAATAAAAGCCTTGAGACCCAACTGTTCCGGGAACTGAAATAAATGTAACACCAGATAAAGACGTTCCTATCATTCCAAAAGCGACTACAAACCAATTCGAATTTCGTTTGCCGATAAAAAAGCTTTCATTGGATTGGTCTTTGGAGGTTGCACGTGCAATCCAAAGCAATACACCAAAATATAAAAGCAACAGACTGCTTAACCAATAACTAAAATGCATAAAATTGAATTCATCAACAAAGAAACTTAAATTAATTCACAGTTGATAATTTGTTGTTAATCTCCTTTTCAAATTAAAAGGTCGCATTTAATATTAGTTAATTTGCATATGACCATGCGCATTATCCATCTTTACAGGGATTCATTTGCAGGATTAAACATTAATTCCTGGTTGCTTGCATTGGTTCAATTGGTAAATCGTGCAGGCACCATGGTAGTACCCTTTATGTCTATGTATATGACGCAGCACATTGGGGTAAGTATTACAAAAGCTGGCGTCGTGATGACTTGTTTTGGATTGGGTTCTATTGTAGGTGCTTATTTTGGAGGCAAATTAACCGACCGAATCGGATTTTATAACTTAATGCTTTTTGCATTGGTTGCCGGAGGTTTTTCTTATATTTTTATTTCATTTTTCGAAAATTATTATTTAATCTGTCTTGCAACTTTTATTGCATCTGTAATAAATGAAAGTTTCAGGCCGGCAAGCATGGCTGCGATTTCGGCTTACAGCAATCCGGATACATTAACAAGAAGTGGATCACTGGTTCGATTATCTGTCAATTTAGGATGGGCATTTGGAGCAGCAATCGGCGGATGGATCGCATCCCACAATTATCAGTTGTTGTTTTATGTAGATGGAATTACCAATATACTTGCTGGAGTTTTGATTTATTATAAATTACCCAGACTTGATGTAAACCCTAAAAAAGAAGGGACGGCAAAAAATAAAACAATACAACAATCAGCATTTAAAGATAGATTTTATTTGTATTTCATATTGTTGACTTGCTTATTTGGACTCTGCTTTTTCCAAATATTTACAACCCTCCCAATTTATTTAAAAACTGAATTGGCATTATCAGAAAGTCAAATCGGCTGGGTATTGGGAATCAATGGTTTATTTATTGCAGCTTTTGAGATGGTTGCCGTATATTCTTTAGAAAATGTCCGAAGGCTTCGATTGATTGCAATGGGAACATTTATTACTGGATTGTCTTTTGTATTATTTAATCTAGTATCCATGGAAGGATTTCATCTTGGGATTTTATCATCAGCAATTATTTCTGTAGGAGAAATTTTAGCGATGCCTTTTATGTTGGTATTTTTTATGAAACGCAGCAACCCTTCAAACATCGGACAATATGCCTCTTTGTACACAATGGCATACAGTGTAGCACATATATGTGGTAGTTTTTCAGGCAGTGCCATAGCAGACCATTATGGGTTTGAAAGTTTATGGTGGATTGTTGGTTTCATGTCTACATTTATTGCCCTGGCTTTCTTGTATTTGGATAAGATTGAATCCCGGTACCCTGTTAGCATTCCGTTAAATGAATCCCGATTAGCCTGAATGCCTTATCTTTGGCCCTTCATCTTAGCAATTAGCATTCATGATTGATTCGATACATAAACTAATTCAAAGCAGCTGGAGCATATACTTGATTTTCATTATATCTTTTGCCCTTTACGCCAACACCCTATTTCATGAATTTGTGTTGGACGATCGGGTTGTATTTACTGAAAATCAATTTGTTCAAAATGGCTTAAATGGCATCGGCAAGATTTTCTCCAATGAAACATTTGCCGGATATTTTAAAGATTCAGGAAGAAAAAGTACGGTTGGCGGCGGACGATACAGACCTCTGACACTCGCTTTCTTTGCAGTTCAACATCAAGTTAATGGGAACAATCCATTTACTGCCCATTTATTTAATATTCTATTTTATGGATTATTGAATTGCATCGTATTTATCTGTTTGTCTAAATTGTTATCGTACCGCTATCCACAACAGGCAAAGGCCATTGCATTTATAGCTGCTTTGTTGTTTGCCATTCATCCTTTGCATACAGAAGTTGTTGCAAATATTAAAGGTCTGGATGAAATTTGGTCTTTGCTATTTTCTTTCACCAGTCTGTATTTTTTACTTAAAACAATTGAAACTAAAAAGTTAGTCCACGGAATTGCATCAGGAATATTTTTTATACTGGCTTTATTTTCTAAAGAAAATGCCATTGTTTTTCTTGCCTTGATGCCATTAGCTATTTATTTATTCATTCCAAAAGAAATAAAAAGAACTTGGTTCGTGTACAGTCCACTTTTAATTTCTGCAGCGTTTTTTATTGGAATAAGAATTTGGGTATTGGGAGCAAGTTTTATAAATAGCTCCAGAAATTTTCTAGAAAACCCCTGGTTGCAATTTAGAGGCGAACGCCTTGTAGAAATAAATCCAGCAGAGAAATACGGAACTATATTTTATACTTTATTGCGCTATGTTTACTTAAACTTTATACCCTACCCATTGACGCATGATTATGCACCCAAAAGCATTGCCTCAGTAAATTTATTTTCACCTCTCCCAATTCTTGCAATTGCATTGGCAGGAACTGCTATTTTCCTTGCTTTAAAATGGAGAACAAGCAAACCAATTTATACCTGGTCTATTGCACTATTTATGATTGCACTTATTCCAACCTCCAATTTATTCTTTTCAATTGGTGCTTACATGGGTGAACGATTTGTATTTGTATCCTCTCTTGGAATTTGTATTATGCTGGCTGCCTTTTTACTTCGCTTTTTGCAACCTCGTTATTCCTGGAGTATTTATTTATTGCCGATCTTATTGATTGCATTTTCTGCCCGTACGATCGCGCGGAATACAGTCTGGAAGAATAATTTTAGTTTATTTAATTCAGATTACGAACATTCATCTAACAGCGCAAAATTAAACTCATCCCTTGGGTTTACCTTGTTGGAAAATTATCGAAAATCGGACGACAAGGAAGCAAATAAGTATTTGGTAAATCAAGCCATCTTTCATTTAAAGAAAGCATTGGAAATTTATCCGAACTACACAGATTGCATCTATTTGCTCGGCAATGCTTATTATATAATAAAGGATCACAAGGATGCTGTCGCTACGTATGAGCAATACATTACCATGTCACCAGGTGACATGTCTATAATGAAAAATTACCAAAAAGCACTTCGTGAATATGGCCGTTATTTGTTTCATGAAGAACATAATAATCAAGAAGCCAAACAAGTCCTGATAAAGTCCTTAAAGTTAAATCCAAACGACGACCAGGCACTCGAATTATTGGGAAGTGCAGAAGCGGAGCTTGGATACTTATTAAAATCATTGGAGTATTTAACCAAAGCTTCTCAAATCAATCCGCAATCAGCATCGGTTTGGGCCAATCTGTATATAACATATACACGCTTGGGTGACAAACCAAATGCACAAATTGCAATTAACAAAGGAATGGAAATCGACAAAGATGTCGTTAAAAAGCTGATGACAGTAAAGGTTAAGTAATTGTACTATTTTTTAACAAACGGGAGGACTCCACGCTTCTTATCATTTTCCCATTTTAAAAAATAGACCCCTGGGACCATGCTTTTTACATTAGACAATTGCAATTCGTAATATTCATGATCAAATTGAATTGTATTCTGTTGTAATATGCTTCCATTCGGGTGCACAATTGCTATATTATACTTCGTATCACCTGATGAATTGTGTAAAATTAGCTTCTCATCAACTGGATTCGGAGCAATTCTGAGCAAGTTGAAAATACCTTCATGGCTAGCAGAAATATCGTCATTGAGAAAACGCATCACTAAAAAATTGATATTTGTCCCATCTTTATAATTACCAACCATAACTATTTTTTCATCTTGCTGCAATGTAAAACTCGGTGTATCATCTGTCAGGATATTTACCACATCTAAAGCAGCTATTCCATTCACCCCAAATGTTGGATCAATGGTTCCTTCTTTGTCAAATCGTACAACGACAAAACTATTTTTAGTAAGGACGTTATTTTCACCACAAACCAACAACTTTCCATCCTTTTGTTGCTTCATGTATAAGCCAAAATCAACAGGACCTTTAAAATCGTAAGTCCGTTTACCATTTATCCCAAACCTTTGATCCAAACTTCCATCCGGATTGTATTTTGCAAGTGCAAAATCATAGTTGGTAATGCTGTCTCTGACTGTACCTGAAGTATAAAAACTTCCGTCTTCCTGTATGATTGAGGAATAAGCAACATCCTGGTTTCCAGCGAAATCCGTTTGCGCACTTCCGTTGGTACCAAAACTGGAATCCAAACTTCCGTCTTCATTATATCGGACAAAAGCAAAATTGGCTTTCGGATACACACCCGAACAACCACTTAAAAAAATCTTATGATCTTTTTGTACAAACATATCAAATGGAATGTTTTCACGAGTCATAAAATCATAATAAGTCCATCCCGTATGATTGAAGCTAGTGTCAATCTGTCCATCCGGATGAAATCTGGTAACAAGAAAATCTACATCCAGGGTGTCAATGACTCCAATGCATCCAAAAACATATTTGCCATCTTCCTGTAAATCCATGTTTAAAATACCCGTTGAACGACCGTATTTAAAACTAAGGACTCCCTGATTTGCAAATGATGAATCAATCCGCCCGTCTTCAAACAATCTGACAACATAGGATCTTGTATTTGGGCTTAAATTTGAATAACCACCAATTAATATTTTATTTTCAGGCAGATAATGTATGAATTCTACATTTTCCTGTGTCGAGCCAAAGTCCAAAACTACTTTGCCCTGATCTCCAAAACTTAAATCCAGTTGACCATTTTCAAGGTAACGCACAACAATAAAATCAAATGAACCTGAAAAAGCATTGGAACGTCCACCAACCAATAATTTGCCATCCGGTTGTACAGCCACACAGCCCGATTGATCTTTTCCGCCAAAATCAGTGTTTACCCAACCCCCATTTCCAAAAGATGGGTCCAAATAACCGGACTGCGCCTGTGAAAAAATGAGATTCATAAGCATCATTCCTAAAATTCCAAAATTGACTTTCATATTAAAATTTAAATGAATTTAAAATCAGCCTTTACTTTATATAAAAATACAGTCTATTTTTATAATGAAGAGCCTTTAAATCCATACACTATTCGACTGTATGTTTAACTTAACGAATGCTTAACAAAGTTATTAAAATGATTTCGCCCATTCAGCTGTTTTAATTAAAATCAAAGAAGCACATGATATTTAGTCTGATCGGCATTTTAAGTAATTTGTTTGTATTGTTCAATCCTGATACAAAAGCAATAACGATACTCGACAAAACGCAATCTCAATACAAGAAAATGGGAGGAATGGAAATCTTTTTTGATTACGAACAAATTGAAAAGGGAAAATCAACAGGACAAAACAAAGGTCAACTTTTATCGAAAGACCATAAATATCGTCTGATCCTGAAAGACTTTGAAATTTATAATAATTCAAAAACCCAATACACCTATTTAAAACGAAACAAAGAAGTTCAAATTACAAACCCAGAAGAATCTGACAACAAATACCAACCATCGCAATTAGCAGCTATTCATAAAGCCGGGACGCACCAGGCAAAATACATCAAGCTCAATAAAACAAAAGGAAAAAATAATCACGTTATTGAATTAATTCCTTTGTCAAAAGACGAGACCATTTCAAAAATAACTTTATTCATATCTGAAAAATCAAATCTTATAGAAAAAGCTGAATGGCTAGAATCAGGAGGCAGTAAAACCATTGTTGTCTTTACAAAGACTGTTGCGTCTAAATTAATAGATGACGCAGCATTTGAATTAAATACCAATGCATTGAAAGGAGTGCACATAGAGGATCTTAGAGAAGAATAGAACGCATTTAGAATTGCAGTCCTCTTTGAATATCACTTATTCATCCTTGAATAATCCTGCTTCAATCGTCACGAAAATTTTAATTATTCGTTACATTTATGTAAGGATTATATCTTTGGGCCCATGTTTTTAAAAGACAATCTCATCTATTTAATTGCCAATTTAAGTTGTAAAAATTTGAATCGCAACTACTTGCATGGGACTGAGCTTCAGGATCGGCAATTTAGCAATTTGTTACATGAGGCAAAAAATACACAATTTGGTCTTGATCACGATTTTAAATCCATCAAAAATCACGCGGATTACAAAGCACGCATACCGGTTAGAGACTATGAAGACTTTATTCCATACATTAATCAGATCCGTGAAGGAAAAGAAAATATTTTATGGAAAGGGCTTCCTAAATATTTTGCAAAAACATCTGGAACTACTTCAGGCACTAAATACATCCCATTAACCAAAGACAGTATTAAGAACCATTTGAATTCAGCAAGAAATCTGTTATTGCATTACACTGTTAAGCGTCCTAAGACACAAATTTTTAATGGGGATATGTTCTTTTTATCTGGCTCACCGGAATTAAGTTTTTCAAATAACATAGCTGTTGGCAGGTTATCCGGAATTGTTAATCATGAAGTACCATATTGGTTTAAATTCAATAAGTTGCCGGATGATGAAACAAATCGGATTCAACCCTGGGAGCGGAAAATAGAACAACTGGTATCCAAATTAAGCACCAGGGATGTTCGGGTATTTAGTGGCATCCCACCCTGGGTTCAAATGTTTTGTGAGCATTTGCTCGATTACACCGGCAAATCTTGTGTTTTAGACGTTTTTCCGAATTTAAGCCTTTACATTCATGGCGGAGTAAATTATGCCCCATACAGACAGAAAATTCAACAACTTATAGGAGGTCCCATTGATTTAATTGAAACCTATCCAGCCAGTGAAGGATTTATAGCATATCAAACGGACTGTGAAGAAGACAATATGCAATTGGTTGTAAACGATGGCATCTTTTATGAATTTATTGAAAAAGATAAAATTCACGATCCGGAAGCTGAACGATTGAGTCTGGCTGATATAAGCCTCAACCGCGATTATGCCATTGTTTTAAGCACGAATGCAGGATTATGGTCCTACCTTATTGGTGATTTAGTTCGTTTTGTTTCCAAAAACCCACATCGAATTAAATTCAGTGGTCGAATCAGTCAGTTTATATCAGCATTTGGAGAACATGTCATTTCGAGTGAAATTGACCAGGCAATTAGCTACGCGCAAAAAAAACACCGTTTTGATGTGGTAGAATTTACTGTAGCACCCCAGGTAAGTCCCACTGACAACAGACATGCCTACCATGAATGGTTTATTGAATTCTCAGAAATCCCTAAAAACATTCAAGAAATTGCTTCAACTATCAATGCGCATTTATGCGAACTCAACAGTTATTACAAAGATCTCATCGAAGGCAATCTCCTGGACACTTTAAAAATCAGGCCAATCCGTAAAAATGGATTCCTGGATTACATGCGTCAGGCCGGCAAATTGGGCGAGCAATTTAAGGTCAACCGACTTAGCAACGACCGCAAAATGGCAGATGTGCTGGTAAAGGATATTTTGAGGTAGGAACATAAGGAGGAAGAAAAGAGGAGAAGATGAGCAGAGGGTTTCCTGGAGCTTGGGCAATTTAGTCCAATTTTCCTCTTTACCCCCTCTTCTGCAATCCTATAGACTACAACCTATAGGCTAAAGACTATAAATGCTCTCTTTTGATTGCCATCTTAATACTTATCCCCCTGAAATTCCGTTTATTGTCTTAAATTTGCGCCCTTCATGAGAAAAGCATCACTTTACTTTTTTTGTTTGTTCCTGCTTGCTTTTGCAAGTTGCAGATCAGGTTTTGAAAAAATACGTACCAGTTCTGATCCGGCATTGATTCTCAAAGCTGCAGACAAATATTATGATGAGAAATCGTACATCAAGGCACAAACACTTTACGAGCAGATTTTAACTTCATTTCGCGGTCAAAAAGAAGCGGAAATCATCTATTTTAAATATGCTTATACCCATTATTATTTAAATCAATTTGATTTATCTTCTCACTTATTTAAAACATTTGCCAACACCTTTATCAACAGTGACAAAAAGGAAGAAGCAGATTTTATGTCTGTTTATTCATTGTATAAAACCTCCCCAGGATACCGTTTAGATCAGAGCAATACAGAAAAAGCCATTGATGGATTTCAATTATTTGTCAATACGTATCCGAATTCAAAGCGAGTTGATGAATGCAATAAATTAATTGATGAATGTCGTGCTAAAATTGAGTTTAAATCATTTGAAGCGGGGAAGCTTTATTACGACATGAATAATTACCAATCTTGTGTAACCAGTCTGAAAAATGTTTTAAATGATTTTCCTGAAACCAAAAATGGACGTGAGATTCGATTTTTAATCTGTAAATCGGCTTTTTTGCTTGCAGAACACAGTATTTTTGAAAAACAGAAAGAACGTTACCTGGAAGCCAAACAATACATTGAAGATTTTATTCAAAGATATCCAACAGGTAAGACTACCAGTGAAATCAAGGAATACAACAGAAAAATTAATGCTAAATTAAAATCAACGGATTATGATAGATATCAAAACACAAGTGCAAGGAATTAATCCTAATGTAAAAGCACGCAATATCAAAGAATTTACCAGTGCCAACGGCAATATTTATGAAACTATCAACGTATTGGCAAAGCGTGCTAATCAATTAACCAATGACATTAAAGAAGAATTGGTTGATAAATTAGAAGAATTTGCCTCACATTCTGATACGATTGAGGAAGTTCATGAAAACAAAGAGCAAATTGAGATTTCAAAATTTTATGAAAAATTACCCAATCCATCTATCATTGCAACTGAAGAATATCTGGATGGTAAAATAGAATTTCACTATAAAAACCAGCAACCCGATTCCGAATAATTCAGAACAACAATCGGTGTCAGTCCAGCACAATTTATTGGAAGGACGTAAAATAATCCTCGGCATTACTGGCAGTATTTCGGCCTACAAATCTGCTATTCTTCTGCGTTTGTTGGTAAAGGCGGGTGCAGAAGTTCAAATTATTTTTACAGAAGCCGCTAAGGAATTTGTAGGGCCATTAAGTTTTGCAAGCCTTTCAAATAAACCGGTGTTATCCGATTTGAGCAAGGATCAGGAATGGAATAAACATGTTGAGCTAGGTATTTGGGCAGATCTTTTGGTGATTGCTCCAGCCAGTGCCAATACACTTTCAAAACTTGCAAATGGCATTACAGATAACTTATTAACCGCGGTGTATTTGTCTGCCAAATGTCCGGTCATGCTTGCCCCTGCCATGGACCTGGATATGTGGAAACATCCTTCAACTCAAACGAACATTAAGCGATTGCAATCATTTGGAAATCAACTGATTCCAGTTGGAGAAGGTTCATTGGCCAGTGGACTTTCCGGCCCTGGACGACTTGCAGAACCTGAATTTATATTTCAGGAGATTGTGCAATTTTTCAATCCAAATCAAGCTCTTGCTGGTAAGAATGTACTCATAACAGCCGGTCCAACGTATGAAGCCATCGACCCAGTTCGATTTATAGGCAACTATTCTTCAGGTAAAATGGGAATCAGATTGGCTGAAGAAGCCACTCGAATGGGAGCAAGGGTAGAATTGATTCTAGGACCAAGCAAAGAACCTGTTTTAGAACATCCCAATTTGCGAATTTCCCGAATTGTAAGTGCCCAGGATCTTTTAACAGCAGTTGAAAAAAGAATGCAAGCAATGGATGTCTTTATTTTGGCTGCTGCAGTGGCTGATTTTAGACCCGAAAACATTGCTTCAAATAAATTGAAAAAATCGAACCACCCAGAATTAAATATTCATTTGGTTCCAACTCCGGATATCGCTGGATTTATTGGAAAGCAGAAAACAAGCAAACAAATTTTATGTGGATTCGCCCTTGAAACAGAGGAACTTGAAAAAAATGCTGCCCTAAAACTAAAAAACAAAAACATGGACCTGATCGTTATGAATTCGCCAAACGATCCTGGCGCAGCTTTTTATTCAGATTCAAACAAGGTCAGCATTTTGGATAAGTCAGGAAAAATAAGTTTCTTTGATTTGAAGTCTAAAAAAGAGGTCGCGATCGATATTTTAAATGCCATTCTAGAAATTAAATAACATGAAAGTACTATTGACGACTTGTTTTATCAGTTTGCTGTTTGGCTCTATGCTTTGTGCACAAGAGCTTAACGCTTCTGTCAGGGTAAATGCACCCAATCTTGGGTTAAGCGATAAATCCATTGTAAATCAAATTGAAAGAAACGTTAAAGACTTTTTGAACAATCAGAAGTGGACTCAGGATGTTTTTGAACCCCATGAAAAAATAAAATGCAATTTTCAAATAACGATCAGTGCAGATAAAGGCGATAACAATCTGTTGGTAGACATCGCTGTTCAAGCCAGCAGGCCAGTATTTAATGCCAGTTATGAGACCGCTTTATTAAGTGTCATAGATAAACAAATTCCAATAACGTTTGATCCTTATAAAAATCTTGAAAATTCTAAGGAAACCTATTACGATAATTTATCTGCTGTCTTGACCTATTATGCGTATCTCATTTTAGCTTTGGATTACGACAGTTACAGCCTTGAAGGAGGAGAAGCATTTTTGCAGATTTTAAATAATATGCTAAATATTTTACCCGCATCTATAAAAGGAGCCGATCCATCCTGGTCACCAACAAAAGACAAAAAGAATACCCGCTATTTTTTAGTAGAAAATTTATTAAACCCCAGGATGAAGAGTTTCCGAAGAGCCTATTACGAATACCATCGTCAATGTATGGATCAGTTTTCAAAAGATGCTGTTGGAAGTCGAGCCAGTTTAGCTTCTGTATTAGAAGACATTGGAAGAAGCAACTTGTCTTATCCAGATACTTATCTAATAAAAATGTTTACTTATCTTAAAAATCAGGAAATTCTAGAAATCTTTAAACAAGGAACCCCACAAGAAAAGAAAAAAGTGTATGATGCAATGATCCAAATGGATCCGGCAAATACGAGTAGTTACGAACCTATGATAAAATCTTGAAGCTAATTTAACAATCCATGAAGAAACGTAAAATAGCCATTTTTGCTTCAGGCAATGGAACCAATGCTGCCGAACTAATTAAACATTTTAAAAATCATCCTGAAATACAAGTAGGTTTGATTTTGTCCAGTTCAAGTAAAGCAGGAGTTTTAAAAGTTGCCAAAGAACACAATGTTCCGTCATCCGTAGTAAACAAATCCCTTTTATCCAATAACGGATACACCACTGCCTTATTAAA
Source organism: Saprospiraceae bacterium (assembly GCA_016787575.1). Classification (GTDB taxonomy): domain Bacteria; phylum Bacteroidota; class Bacteroidia; order Chitinophagales; family Saprospiraceae; genus Vicinibacter. Next base: position 230,252 of record JAEUUO010000010.1, read on the forward strand.
CTTGTACGATATTGATTTTATAGTATTGGCGGGATTTTTATTATTGATCCCCCCTTTTTTAGTGAAGCAATTTGAAGGGAAGCTGATCAACATTCACCCTGCACTTTTACCAAAACATGGCGGAAAAGGAATGTATGGATTGCACGTGCATCAGTCAGTAATCAATGAAGGTGATTTGGAAAGTGGCATAACTATACACTATGTCAATGAAATGTATGATCGTGGCAAAATTATCTTTCAGGCTAAATGCAAGGTAGATCGCAGGGACAATGCGGAAAAACTTTCAAAAAAAGTACAGGAACTGGAACACAAATATTATCCGGAATGGACAGAAAAACTGGTGCTTCAAACCCGTTTTATGTAATCATTAAACCTATGTCAGCAGATTTAATTAAAATAGATCATATTGATCGGATTCCTGAATCCTACCTAGGTACACCTATAGCCGAACTATTAGCATATCACAATTTAGGAAAAACCTATCAACAATATCTACAAGCCCAATTATTAATTGGTATGTGCATGGACAACCGGAAGCATTTATCAATTCCCGATAATTTTGCCTACATCATCCGTTCGGGTGGAGCCAATTTGAGATATAGTGAATTTAGGGTTTCCTATGCAATTGCGGTTGGTAATGTCAGGCATTTGGTTTTAATTGGACATAATAACTGTGGAATGGTAAATTTGATGGCTAGAAAGGATTTATTTATACAGGGGTTGATTACCAATGCCGGCTGGACCCGAGAAGAAGCTGAAGATCATTTTTACCATTACGAGCCCATTCATGAAATCGGAAATGAAAAGCATTTCATCCTAAGTGAAACCAAGCGACTGCGTTTGCGTTATCCCAATGTAATTATTGCCCCTATGCTGTATTTGGTAGAGGACAATTTGCTGTATTTGATTGAGGAATAAACAAACCAGCCAATTTCATTCTATTGAATTTCACACGAAAGTATTATTACTATTTATGAACTCAAGTAATTAGTTTAAAATCCTTAAACTATCTTAGCCTTTTCAAAATACAATCTTTTGAATTGCAGCATTAAGTCCTTTCTCTGTATATTAATTTCCTCTATATTTAATATACTCAGTGCGCAATCTTCCTTCGCTAATTATGGTTTACTAAATTTAGAAAACGGCTTATTGTCATATAATTTATCAACGGTTTGCACGGATGACAATGGATTTTTATGGATTGGATCAAACAATGGAATCCAGATTTATAATGGGAATACTTTTTTCAATATTCCATCTGGTATAGGTAGAAAAAAAATACTAGGGAATATCATTCACCTTTTAATAAAACTCGATAACAATTTCATACTAGCTGGTACAGATAAAGGCATTAGCAAAATAAATGCTACAACATTTGAAGTTGATAACCTCAATTTTAGTTCCCCCAAAGCTTTTGAAAAATCAACCAATCGAATTCAGGATATTAAAGTTAGATCAGATGAATCTTTTTGGGTAGTAACAACTACCCATATATTCTTAGTTTCGAACGATTTAAAAATTCTACAATCCTATGCATTTTCAAAATCGCTGCAAATTAAAGCCATTTCATTACAACCAAATCGAATCATAGAATTTCCAAATCATAAAACCTGGGTAATTGGCCCACGAATTAAGGAGACCCAGATTAATGATCAATGTAAAATTTTTGAAATCGATCCCATATTAAAAACAATACATGTCATTGACACCATACCATTTAAAGATTATAGTAGATATTTATCTTTTAAACACATTTCTGATACACTGGCTATTGTTGTTTACGAGTCCTATTGTGATCAAGCAGAAATTGTTGAATTTAATTTAAATAATTATAATCAAAAATCAATTAAACATAAATCATTTAAATATGGTGATCAGGTTCCTTTTCTTTCTGTAATTTCGAATGATGAATTTGGGATCACTACTAATGATTGGAGAGAATATTTGATCTACCATCCAAAAACTGGAAAATTAGATTTAAATTTATTGGATCCACCGGTATTCCTTCGACAAGTAATTCGAAATGAAAACTTTTACTATGCAGCAACAGGCATGGGATTGTTAATTAACACTCCTGTAAATACCTTGCTAAGCACATTTGAATGTACAAGTTTTTTTAAGAATTGGACAGTCTACCCTAGTATGGCATTTGAAAATGATAGTTCGTTATTCCAATGTTATCTTTATACTGGGGTGTCAATTTACAACAAAACAACCCAAAGCTGTAGTTTTTATCAACCCATCTCCCCTATTGATAGTCAAACAGAGATTCATAAAATTTATTTACTAGATTCCAGCAATTGGTTGGTATGTGGAAATCTATGTTTTCATTACAATCCTTATAATAATAAATCCAGCTTGATTAGTAAAACAATAAAAGATGCATATCCTTTTGAAAAATACACATCTTCAGTATTTAAAGATTCCAGAAATGAATTTTGGTTTGGAACTGTTTATGGCAATGGCATTTTTCGATACAACCCTAAAACTAATCGCGTTATCCATAAAGAAATTGAATCCATAGATTCAATTGCAAAATTCTCAACTTTAAATTCAATTCAGGAAGATAGTTCCGGAAATATTTGGTTTGGTTCTACATTCGGAAATGGATTGATTAAATGGAATCGTGCATTGGATTCCTATTCCCTAATACTTCCTGATTCGAAACCAGAAAATTCTTTCTATCCAGCGATTTCTAGAATGAGTTTGGATCAAAAAGGGTATATATGGCTTGGCACCGAAGGTTATGGAATTTACAGATTTCATCCTGATAGCATGAAATTTACAAACTATACCCAAACCATTGGCTTAATGGATAATTATATTACTTCATTAACTATCGACTGTTTAGGTAATGTTTGGGGCAGTACGATCAAATCTTTGTTCAGATTTGATCCCATTACTTCAAGTACTTATTTTTTTTTAAAAAATCATGGAGTACCAAGCAATGTGATTACAATTTCTAAAGTCCAAGGACAAAAATGCAAATTACATTTAAGAGGCCCAAAATGGAATTTCTATTTAGACCCTGAGTCCTTTCAAATTCCAAAAGCAAAAAACTCACTTTTTATTAGGTCTTTGAATATAAATGGAAAAGAAGTTGAATTTAATAAAAAACTTGAATTAGATTATGATCAAAACAATTTAGAAATTGAATTTGCACATGCAAATTTATTGGATGGAAATCTGGAAAAATATTACTATCAGCTATACGAAGAAAACAAAGATTGGACATACATTGGTGACAAACCAATCCTACGTCTTGCTGGAATTGGGTATGGCAACTACCATCTTAAAATTCGAACTTGTCAAAATGGAAATGTTTGTTTTGACACGTCAGTACTCCATTTTAAAGTAAATCGTCCATTTTGGAAATCACCAATATTCTTTGGACTGATAGCCATTCTTGTGGCAAGTTTTTTTCTATTTATTGTGATTTACGATTATAGACTCAAAATTTCAGAAATAGAAAAGGAACGGGATAAAGAGATCCTAAGGAATAAAATTGCTCAAGACATTCACGATGAGGTGGGTTCAAGTCTAACTAAAATAGCCCTATCTGCACAAGTTGCAAGCCGCATTTCCAGCTTATCACAGGAGGATTTAAAAAACCGATTGACACATGTAGCCGAAGATGCTAAAATAGCTTCGTCTCAATTACGCGAATTGGTGTTTTCAATCAATCCCGATTTTGATCATTTTGATGATATGCAGGCCTATTTTCAGGAACATGCCCGGATGTATTTGGAAGATTCAGGAATCCAAATTTATTTCAACTTACCAAAAAGTAATTCAAATGTATTATTACATCCGGATATTAAAAGGCAACTCCTGTTAATATATAAAGAAGTACTTAATAATATATTAAAGCATGCCAATGCAAAGCAAGTCTGGATTCGACTGGAAGAATTAAACAATAAAAGCTATCTACTTGAAATTAAGGATGATGGCAAAGGGTTTGATCCTATAAATGCCGGGAAAAACAGCAATGGTATGCGTGGCATTATGAACAGATCAGATTCCATATTAGCCACTTTAAATGTAATAAGCAATCCAAGATCTGGAACTACTATTCAGGTTAGCGGACCACTGAAACTTAGCAATGGCCACTAAGCCAAAAAATTCCTTTCATACGAATGTGGTATTTTACTTTTCAATTTTTTTATTGAAACTTGCAGCTTGAAACAAGCAATGGATATAATCAAAGTGGCACTCGTTGAAGACGATGCGGATATCCGCAAATTAACAGCCAGTCTGATCAATATCTATCCGGATTTGGAATGCATTGGTACGTTTGCCAATGCTGAAGAATTCGAAAACAGCCTCCCAACCCTTAATCCTGATATCGTATTAATGGATATCGGATTGCCTGGCAAAACAGGCATCGAATGCATTCGGGATATTGGACCGACAAAGCAATCCATACAATATTTAGTGTATTCAGATCACCAGGACTCCAGAGAAGTTTATGATGCACTGGCTGCTGGTGCCAATGGTTACGTATTAAAAGGAACCACCCCGGAAAAACTAGCCGAAGCCATTCGAGAATTGCATCAAGGAGGATCACCCATGTCCCGTCAGATATCAAGAATGGTTGCGAGTTCGTTTAAAAATAATGAAAGGAAACATCCTGATTTTGAGAAACTCACTCCACAGGAATGGGAAGTTCTTACGCGATTGGAACGCGGTCTAGCCTACAAAGAAATTGCTGCCGAGCGATTCGTTTCGGAACACACTGTTCGATCACAGGTGCGCAGCATTTACGAAAAACTGCATGTGCACACTAGGACTGAAGCTTTGAATAAACTTCACAGTCGGTAGTATCTATTGCATCTCATTTCAGAGATGTTGTAAGATTTACACTACCAGTATACTAATTTCATACGAACATGCTATTGATATAAACAAGTTGCTGCCTAATCTTTGTCACAAAATAAAAAACATGAAAATAATTAAAATCACATTACTACTTATTGCTTTTTCATTAAATCTTGGAATTGCGCAACAAAAAGGTTCCGCCACCAGTAGCAGCGCAAGCATTAAAACCATTGGGACTACTAAAGTAAATTACATTTCTAAAAGCAAATTGCTTGAAGGAGTTAATTCAGTGAAGTTGGCAAGTGGTAAAATCATTTCAATAACTATAAAATCAGGGGCGATTTCGAGCGCAACAATTGATGGTGTTTCTTATAAACTAAGTAACAATGTACCTGGAGCAGGATTCACTTGTCTCCCATTGCAATGCGAATGCCATGGAATTGATGATTGCAACGATATGTTTGGACCCAATGGTCCCTGCAAATCATGCATAGAATGTGCAATTTGTGACGAAAACGATAATTGTGTATGTATAAGAGCGACTAAAAAAGTTCCGACATCTAATAAAAACAAAGATATTAAAGCCACCACACCTAGCACCTCAACAAAAAAATAATAAGATGAGACAATATTTAATTTTTCTATCACTAGCTGTTTTTGCATTTAATGCAATTGGACAACAAAAAACACAAGTAGCTATTGCAAAAAATGGCTTATTTATTAAATCATGTGAACGCGTTTCTGCAGGTATGCAATCGTGTACATTGTGCGAAGACAAAGAATTAAAAAAGAACTGTAAAACGTATACCTGCGATGATGCAGGTCAATGTGCACAGTTTAAAATGGGAAAATTAAGCTTAAAATCATTGATACAAAGTCCAAAAGTCCAAAATATAAAAGGCATTCAGAAAGAAGCCACAAGCGTTGGTCTTACGGACTATTATATTCAAGACGGGGACACACGAACTTATATATTTAGATCCGAGTCAACACTTACATTAGACAGTTATACTGTTCCAAAAGGGACTAAGGCTGCAGCTCGTCCAACGCAACCATCTCCAGAAAATAAAAGTTGTATAAATGATTGCATAAACACAGGCAATCTTTGCGACCGAAATTGCGGTAGCAACACATTTTGTTTGTCAGAATGCAAAAAAAGCAGATTGGCATGTGCTAGGATTTGCAACAAATTTGTACCTAAATCCACAATAAGCATTTCCATAAAGGGTACAAGCGGAACAAGCAGTGTTAAATTGTTTGACTAACAAATTAAAATTAAAAAATATGAAATCAGTATTTAATATCAAACTAATTATTATCCATCTTACACTCTTTTCCTATTCTGCAATAGGCCAAAAGACAATTCAAATTGGTGAATCAAAATTATTTATTAAAAATAATATAAAACTTTCCACCGATGTTGCTCACATCACAGCATGCAGTGATGCTAAACTTAGCAAAAATTGTAAATCCTATTTTGCAATTGGATCCAATGAATATCAGGAAACTACACTTACAAGCTCTGAAGCTAACAGTATTTCGAAATCAAAAAATTTATCAGGGCTAAAAAATGTTAATACAGAAAAGGTAAATAAACAAGTCAGCTTGTCATATATTGATAAACACAATTCAAGAATTTACTTTTTTGGACATGGCAAAAATTTGAATATAGTAGAATACAATATACCCACGACACCTATTGCAAAGAGGCCTTCCTCAGCTCAAAACATTGCTTGCAGAAGTGCATGTCAAGACGCAAAGGATAAATGTTTTAAAGATTGTGTTATGGCTGGAGGTTCAGGATATGAAAATTGTTATGATGGATGTGCAATTAGCTTCTTAGGGTGCACTGGCATATGCGATAAATATGTAAAAAAAGTACAAATAGTCCTGGAAAACATTTTGGTAAAACCCATATCATTTCAAAATAAGTAACATGAAAACATTTTTAATCTATTACGCATTATTAACAATTATTTCTACAGGATACGGCCAGAAAGATGTAACGATCGAAGGCAGCAAATATTTTGTTAAGTCATCTGAGACCGTATTAGGCAATTTGAAAGTATTTAGTCTTTGTCAAGATCAGAAGCTTTCTAAAAACTGTGTAGAATATTTTACAAATGAAACTGGCAAATATATAAAATTGCCCGTTACAAAAGTTCAATTTTCATCAGCAGTAAAAGCTTCAAGATTTAATTCTATAAAAGGTGTTAAGAAAGCACTTATTGCAGCAAATACAATTTACTATTTTCAAACACAAACAGGAAATACCTATTTATCAAGCGATGAGTCTGGGAATCTCGTATTATATCCAGTAAGCTCATCAAATGACGTGATTACTATGAGCCGGAAAGTAAGCCAAGGCACAAAAACTTTAGAAGAAAAGTGCAACAAAGCATGCCCTTTTGTGCTTCCTCCCAATTGTCCGGTAGAAATAAATGGCAGGACAAGTGATTGCTTTTTAAGACTCATTGAAGATACTGAACGTTGTAGATTAAAATGCAAGGGTAAAATACGTACCACTTCATCCATAGCAGCATTTGAAGGAATCGTAATAAACACGAAATCCAATTAAAATTTGGGTCAAAATAGAAATGTTCTATGAATAAATTATGTAGCATTCTCCTACTTGTGACTGGTGTTTTAAGCTTCGGATTTAGCCAAGTTCAAACCAAAGATAAACTCTACACTAAATCCTGCGATACCTTAAATATGGATACCATGATCTGTATAAAATGCACAAATCCAGGATTGACCATTGGGTGTAAAAGGTATGCCTGTGATTTTAAAAATCATTGCATTCCAATGCCAGCAAGTCCACCCAAAAATAAATCTAAGGATATCAAAACAATATTGCCTGGTGGAAATCAAAAGAGAGGATAATAGCATGGTACCATATATTAAATTAAAGTGTTTGCTAAACGGTTTAATGCAGCTTGCTGCTTTATTGTTCTGCATTCAACATGCAATGGCACAAGCTGAAAACCAACTAGAGGAACAAACTTCCAATTACCTAAGTTATGCTCCTGAGTTTTCGATTCCGGTCTCCCCTGCTTTTGATTTATTGGGTGTTAATCCTTGCTTGGTTCCAAAACCTTCCAATCTTCGGAATTTTAAAGTGGACTGGTCTTTTAAGAGTTATGGTTTAACACCTAATCTGGCCATTCAAACACAACCCATCAATGAGATTTATTTTAATACTCCAAGTAAGTTAAAAAACTACCATAAAAAATCTAGTTTACTGAAACGCTTGTCCAGTTTGGATCTTTCTGCTGGAACCGTTGATGGCAATACAGAACTGGAAACAAAAACACTGACCTTTAAAGATGTAGAAGGAAATGATTCTATAGTAAACCTGGAAAATAATTGGAGGATTCGAAGCTTCTCTTATGCTGCTAAAATTAATTTGTACAAACAATACGAACCATTGGATGATAAACTCATCTTTAAAAACGTCATGCGGGAATACAGTGATAAAAAAGCTGCATTAAAAGATCAAATCACTCAGCAAAAAAAAGCCATCGCCCAAACTTCGGACATGGAAGAAAAATCGCAACTCAAAGAAGAACTTAAGAGTTACGAAATGGAACTCAATGGCTTGGATGATGCATACATCATTCGCATGAAAAAGATTGTCGATTTGTATAAAGCAGAAAAATGGAATGCCAGTTACATTGATATAGCTTTTGGCCAAGCTTTTGATTTTGACAGCCGCGACAGCAGTTTGTTGAAATTTAAAAATTTACACAAGGTGAGAAACCTTTGGGGTCTATGGATCAATGGAAGCAGAGGCTTTGGAAAAAACATTTTACTCAGCGGAATTGCACGTTTGACCGGAGATAAAAATATTCTCATCAACGAAAAATACTATCAATTGGATTGTGGTCTCAATTTCCGTTATGGCAACTACCGATACAATTTCTTTACAGAAATCTTTAGTCCGGTTAACTTCAATCACGGTGTATTTGATGGAAGTAAATTTATATCGTTTGGTGGCGACTGGCGATTTAGCCGGAATGTCATTTTAAACTACGCCATGCGCGCATCGTTTGATGATGCCGGTAAATTAGAAAATATTATTCCGGTAGTGAGCGTTTCGTGTATTATGCGCTAGATTTTCTTTCTAATTGGCTTACAGTGTCCGAAGTAGATACATTGAAAATCCTCATTCAAAACTATGTTAAAATTAATGCAATGTTATTTAGATATTATTTCTTATTGCTTGGAATCCTTTTCACGCAATGCACAAATGAAAATTCAAATCCTTTAGAAACCCCATTCTTTAGTTTGCTTGAAAGTTCAGGTATTAAAATTGATACCGTTACCCAAGCGGCAAACACCTGGGAATATGGATTTAAATTCACAAGTCTTGTAAATGGCAAGCTATCAAAACTTGGTATTTTGGTTCCAGATACTGGTTCGTATAAAGTCCGCCTGTATAATCTCAGCTCGAATATTTTACTACTTGAACAAAACATTGCTTCAAAAAAAGTCAATACTGAATCCTTTGTCAATGTAAGTCCTATTGAAATTACAGCAGGTACCAATTTTGGTGTCAGCTTGGTAGCAGATGTGTTTTTTAATGTACGCAATGCCAATGGGGACGTATTTAATTTTCCCATTACAAAAGGCAACATCAAAATCATATCATTTAATGAAGACCCTTGTGGCGCTAACGGCTGTCCTTCCTTTCCTTTAACTTCTGTTACCAACCTGATTGCTCCCTGTGTAAATATTGGCTTTACAGCCGATTGAGCGGACCAATAAGAGTCATCATAGTAATTCAAGCTCAATTTCTTAAGAACCGTATCTTAGTGTTTGTAATTACAAACCACCGAAGAGATGAGCTTGCGTTTTAACATTTTACATATTGTTTTTTTTACAGTATTTAGTTTCATTGACGGATATTCTCAATGCACCGGACTTTCAGCTGATGCCGGACCGGATCTTTTTACCTGCGACCCTAGCATGCCGGTTCAATTGATGGGTAGTTATTCTGGAAATCCGATGAAGTATTCCTGGACTCCAACAACCTATCTCAGTGATCCAAATGCAACGGATCCTATTGTCAATGCACCTGTTGGAAAATACAAATACACATTTACAGTTGAGCAAGTCGGAACCACCAACCTGATCCGCAACGGTGATTTTGAAGCAGGCAATTCAGGATTTACGCATGAGTATAGCTATGGCAGTCCTGGTGGCACTTTCGGCCCCGGTTGGTTGAGTGTCGGGCCGGATCCTTTTCCTTACAATAGCGGCTTTAGTCATTGTCCCGATCATACTTCAGGTTCCGGAAATATGTTGATCGTTGATGGACATACAGCCACCAATGCAAAAGTTTGGTGTCAAAATGTTAGCGTTACCAATGGCACCACATACTTATTCCGCTTGTACGTAACAAGTGTTTATCCTGTATCACCCTGTGTGCTTAATATTCAAGCCAATGGGGTATCTATAGGTACAGTAACCGCAGGAGCTTTGTGCGATTGGATTGAATTTGAAGCATGCTTTAAAGCGAATTCCGGTACAGTAGAAATGTGCATTCGTGAAACTACTGGAGTTGGCTTTGGGAATGACTTTGCCATAGATGATATTGAAATGTATGAAAAATGCATGGATGATGATGAAGTCATGGTAGAAGTGGTTGATCTTAAAGCGCGTATTGAAGTCCCAAAACTTCCCAAATGTGCTTCTGATATTTTTGATCTGAATGCTATCGGTTCGTCTGCAGGCCCGAACATTACTTATGAATGGAGTACAGTGGGCGGGAAAATCGTTTCACAGAATGGCCTGACTGCCCGAGGACAAGGAAGTGGAACCTACATCATCAAAGTAACTTATAAAAATGGCAACGTTATCTGTGAAAAAGAAGCTGAGATTGACGTAACAGCTTCGGATGATTTGGAAGGCACTTTAGAAGTGGAAGGCATTGCCAATTGCAATTCAGATACTATTGTATTAAAAGCAAATCCACTCAATGGCAGCGGGCAGTTTACTTTTAACTGGATCCCTGCAAATAAAATTCATCGGGGTAGAAATGACTCCATCGCTTATGTGACAGAAGCAGGTATTTATAAAGTGGTTATTATCGATGCAAATTCAGGCTGTGAGTTGGAATTGCAGGAGGTAGTTGTTTCAGATACCCTACACCCTAGCCTCAAACTTTCAGGAGATACGCTGTTAAATTGCATCCGCAACAATGCCTTGTTAACAGGAAGTCCATTTGATACCACAAAATATACGTATGAGTGGATACTTCCAAATAATTCCAAACTTCGAAATGAAGACAGTTTGGTTACATCCATTGAAGGAAATTATCAACTTCGAATTACAGATAAAACAAATAAGTGCTTTACAGACAAATCCATACTTTTAAAAAAGGATACCTTAATTCCTAATCTGGAACTAGGACCTGATCTGATTCTGGATTGCATACAGTCAAATGTCAACATTCAAGCAAGTGGAAATAATCCAAATCAGTCAATCGATTATTTTTGGAAATTACCTTCTGGAAATTTGCCAGCAGAATCCATGTTGAATACAAAAACAGAAACAAAGGCTGGCAAAGTCATACTTTCAGCAGTTAACAAAGTAAACGGATGTTCTGCATCTGACAGTTTACTGATTGTTGATAGCCGAAAACTTCCTGCTGTTGATGCAGGTCTGGGTGGCACTTTAACATGCACAGTCCTGCAATTGCAATTAAACGCAAATGGAACCAAAACGGATTCCACAACTTATTTTTGGACAAGTTCTACAGGAACTATTCTATCAGGAGGCAACACCTTAACCCCTCTGATTAATTCATCTGGTTGGTATGTCATTCACGTTATTGATACAACCAATCATTGCAGCTCCACTGATTCTGTTTTTATAGATCAAAATAAAATTACGCCCAATGCCCAGCTCGGCCCGGGTTTAAATTTTACATGCTCAGATACTTTAATTGCAATTGATGGCAGCCTTTCCTCAAGTGGAAATCAAATAAAATATTTTTGGTTTACAAACAATGGAAACATAGGTAGTGGACAAGGAAGTAACAAACTATATGTCCGCTCTGCTGGTGATTATTCTTTGGTAGTACAAGATACCGTCAATGGTTGTACCGATACTGCAATTATAAATGTAAAACCAGATTTGAATGCACCAATTGCAAGTATTGCTTTTCCGGACACCTTGAGTTGTAAAAAAAATAGTATTAACTTATTTGGAACAGCAAACTCACCGGTAGGAAATCAGATTCAATTTAATTGGATTGCTGATCAAGGTCAGTCTATTCAAAATGCAGGGAGTTTAAATCCTACGATCACCCAGGCAGGAGATTATAGCTTGTCTGTTAAAGATTTGGTCAATGGATGTAGTACACTGGTTAAAGTAAATGTATTGATTGATACCATTCCCCCTCAATTAAATGCAGGACTTGACCTTATTTGGAATTGCAGTACCAGTCAACAAAATTTACAAGCAAGCAGTAGCACCACCAATCACTCCTTGCAATACAATTGGTCGACAGTGAATGGGTTGCTTATTGGACCTGCAAATTCATCTGCCACCGTTGCTGGGAGTCCGGGAAGCTATTTTGTAACATGCATCGATCAGGTGAATGGATGTCAATCTGTGGATCAAATAACGATCATTCCTGATTTAACAAAGCCTGTTGCAGCAATTTCAAATCCGGACACGCTGACTTGTATTAAAAGATTGTTGACATTGAATGGACAAGGATCAAGTACAGGGAATCGTTATACTTACCAATGGACTCAAGTCAACGGAAATATTGTAGGCCCTGTAAATGGTCTCAATATTCAGTTAGACAAATCCGGAATATACATATTGCGTGTAATAGATACCCTAAACCATTGCGAAGATTCAACACAAGTATTGATACTTGAAGACATACAAAAACCTATTATTGAAGCTGGTGCAAATACACAATTAAATTGTGCTACTACTGATTTAACATTAAATGGACAAATCAACAATCCAAAAGGTTCTGAAATTATAATATGGACCAGTCCACAAGGAAATTTTACCAGTCCAACAAATGCTCTTCAGGTAAAAATAAACAAGCCGGGCAGTTATTATTTACAGATTACCAATGCTGCGAATGGATGCATCAGTACAGATTCCTTGGTTGTAAGTCAGATCAATGATTTACAAGTTCGTGCATCTGGACAATTTGAATTGACTTGTACAATTAAAGATGGAATTCTAATTGGGAATGTACAAAATGGAAACGGTGCTGAGAATTTAAATTGGAGTACAACTCAAGGAAATATTATTGGAACCAATAATATGCTAACTGTCAAAGTTGACAAGCCAGGGGTCTATTATTTCCGTGCGCAAAATCCTGGAAATGCTTGTATGGGATTAGACTCTGTTGTTGTAACAGAAAACACCAATGTGCCGACAGCAATAGACTATAGTATCGAACAACCAAAATGTCCCGGAGATTCCTGGAATTTAACTCAATCAAATTAGGGGTGGAGAAAAACCATTGCGTTATTTTTTAGACAATCAGGAATTTTTCAACAATCAATTTAGTGGAAACATTTCCGGAAATCATCAGCTACGTGTTGTAGATAAAAACGCTTGTGAAATTACATCCAACTTCAACATCCAGCAACCCATAGGATTAAGTGTACAATTAACACCACTGGTCAGATTGCAATCCGGAGAAAATTATACGATCCAGCCAGTGTATTCAATTCCAAAAGATTCCATTGCAAGTTTTGAATGGAGCCCCTCTGATTTTTTAAGCTGCAGCAATTGTGAATCGCCACAAGTTTTAAAGCTGGACAAAGAAATTGAATACACGTTGACCATTAGCAATAAAAATGGATGTACGGCAACTGCACGCATTCGATTTGAAGTTGTAAAACGAAACATCTGGTTTCCGAATGCCATTAGTCCAAATGGTGATAATATCAATGACAGTTTTTATCCTGTTGTTACAGAGGATTCCTATAATGAAATAAGGTCCTTACAAATATTTGACCGGTGGGGCAACAGATTGTATGAGTCTCTGCATTTTCCACCCAATGATCCTAGTTATGGCTGGAAAGCGCGCGTTGATGGAGAAGTTGTAATTCCAGGAGTGTATGTCTATCTTTTAGAATTGGAATGGAAAAATGGAGAAATCCAAAAGTTCTATGGTGATTTGAATGTAATCCGTTGACAAAATCACAAAATAATTTTGATCCTTCGGATCTCATTTTCTTTGAAAATGAAGATTACATCATTGCTAAAAAACCATTTGGATTGTTGTCAGAAGAAGATCCAGCAGGATCTATAAATCTTCGTCAAATTCTTGAAAAACACTTGCATGATACATATCCAAAAAAGAAACAACTTATTTGTCAATTGGCCAACCGACTGGACAAGCCTGTCGGTGGACTTTTATTTTGTGCTAAAAAACAAAGTATTTTAAAAGATCTGCAGGATAAATTCTTTAAACGCAGAGTCAGTAAATATTATCTGGCTGTGGTTGAAGGTACTCCTAAAAAATCCAAAGCCTTATTGGAAAATTATTTAATCAAATCAAATACTCAATTCAGAGCGGTAAGTGCTTCTCCGGATACACCTGGTGTTAAAATTGCCAGATTGCGATATGAAGTGGTCTGTACCCAAGGCGATTTATGTTTACTAAAAATCCAAATTTTTACTGGCAAGTTTCATCAGATTCGATTTCAACTTTCTTGTTTGGGCCATCCTATTTGGAATGATGAGTGGTATGGTGCCAAGCGCATGATACCATCAATTAAAATAGGTCTTTACAGTTATTTTTTAGGTTTTGACGAGCCCAAAACAGAAATCCGGAAAGAATTTCGTTGTTTGCCGGAATTATCCGAACCCTGGAATTTATTTGATGCGGATTGGAAAGATCGGCTTGCAATGTTGGATGATTGACTTCTGATTCCTAATTATTGAATAATGATTTGAGGCTGGAGGATAAAGGATAAGAGGAAAAGAGGATAAGAGGATAAGAGGAAATAAATACATAAGCTAATCCGCTTTTTTAGATTATAGACTACAGACTGTAGGTATTTTGTCAGCTTAATAGCTTAAAAATTACTCTTCAAACAGCTTACATATAACAGCAGCTAAAATAGCTCCCAATACAGGTGCAATCAGATAAATCCATAATTGACTTAGGTTACCTGAAACCAGTGCTGGAGCCAAACTGCGGGCTGGATTCATGGAAGCGCCACTTATAGGTCCAGCGAATAACGCTTCCAGGCCAACCGTTGCACCTACTGCTATTCCAGCCATCATGCCTTTTTCTTTAGAACCGTGCGAAACATTTATAATTACCAGCATTAATAACAGGCTGAGAATTAATTCCAAAATAAAACTTTGCATCATAGATCCTGAAGGAATCGTTGCACCAAGGTTTATATTTTCAGGAAATAAAATTTGCAGCAACAAACTTGCTAACAATGCACCTAAAATTTGAAACACGACATAGGGTAATAAAAATTGCAATTTAAATCGACCAGAAATGAGAAAACCAATAGTAACCGCTGGATTGAGATGTGCTCCAGAAAGAGATCCAAACGCGTAAATCATTGCCAATACTATAAGCCCAAAGGTCATGGCAATGCCAACATGTGTGACTTGACCATTGGTTTGATCATTGATAATTATTGCACCAGTTCCACAAAATACCAGAGCAAAGCTTCCAATACACTCTGCCAAATAGATCCTATTCAAACGCAAGGCATTAAGCATAACTTACATTTTATTTATTGGAATTCAGTTTAATAAAATCCAGTACAGCTTGTTTGATTTGGTCCCTCACCAAAATTGTTTGATTTAATTTTTCTACAGGATTTCCTTTTAGCTGAGAAGGATCTTGAAAATCCCAACTGAACTTTTTGTTAACGCCAGGAAATACAGGACATTTATCTGCACTGGAAGCATCACAAACTGTTATAACATAATCAAAGGAAGTTCCCTTTTCAAAATAATCAAAAACTGATTTTGTAAGATTCTTTGAAATATCTACTCCGTCTAAAGCCATTGCATTAATAGCTAGTGGGTTGAGTGTTCCCGGTTCAAGACCCGCGCTAAACACTTCGTAAGCAGCTCCACCTAATTTCTTCAAATAAGCTTCCGCCATTTGGCTGCGAGCAGAATTGTGTATGCATAAAAACAAAACTCTTTTGGGCATATTCCTTATTTATCGCAAAAATACGATAGTATCAATTAAGAATTAAGAATTAAGAATTAAGAATTAAGAGATAAGAGTTAAGAGTTAAGAATTAAGGATTAAGGATTAAGGATTAAAAATTGTGAAATCCTTAATTTTTAATTCTTAATTCTTAATTAACTTTTCTTCAGCGTTGCCTTCATAGTAGCGCCATTTAATTCCGGCAAGGAGATTTCGTATTGCAGAGGCATTGCATGAGCTCCTTTAGAAATCCATACATTCATTTCACCGGCGTCACCATTTGCAGGACTCAATTTTACTTTATAGCAATCTTTGCCTTGGATCATTTCGGATCCTTTGACTTCAACCAGATAAAATTTTTCAGCCATAGTTTGTAAATCCAAATTGCGAATCTGAGCTGAATATCCATCTGCCAAGGGCATGGTTGCAATAATAAAAAATGCACCCGGACCATCTGCTTTACACAATCCAGTGGTTGTAACCTGCAAAGGTGTTTTTGTACCACTCATATTCATTCTGCCATCAATGCGCTTGTCGCTGTAATTCAATTCTATGTTGATCGGACCATTGTCTATTTGACGGGAAATGGGGCTTAAGTTTTCTTTATTTAAATTAACTTTATCCACCATCTCGCCCATGGGCATTTTAGTTTCTTCTATAATTCTCCAGTTAGCTCCGGAATCAATAATAGTCGTTATCTGATCAAATTCCATTTCCTGCCCCATCATATCCATTTTTACATCAAACACATATTTTCCAGGATGCAAACTGATGGTAGTCATGGAATCCATAGCAGGTTCATCCGGTTTAATTTCAATTTTCTTTGGCAAGCTAACTGTAGCAGGATCAACCGTAATTTCTTTTAATCTTTTTGCCACATCCTCTCCCATCGATTCCTGATAGCGTCCTCCTAAATAATCAGCAAAAAACTTTTCAGCGGCGGCTAAAAATGCCATGTTATTGACCGGTCTTGCAAATCCATGTCCTTCATCCGGAGCGCAGATATATTCAACAGGTATCTTTGCTTGATTCATAGCATATACGATCTGATCCGATTCTACTTTTTTAACCCGTGGGTCATTGGCCCCTTGAACAACCATTAAAGGAGTTTTGATTTTATCTACAGAAAATAAAGGTGATTGACGTTTTAACTGAGCTTCCCCTTCTGGATTGGTTGGATCTCCCATCCTTAAATGGAAAATTTTACGACCGGCTTCCCAATAAGGTGGAATAGAATTTAAAAGTGTCAATAAACTTGATGGACCAACAATAGAAATTGCACAGGCATATAAATCCGGTGTAAATGTAACGCCGGCTAATGTTGCATAACCCCCATAAGAACCACCCATAATTCCTACTCTATGAGGATCCACAATTCCTTTTGAAATTAAGTACTTAACCCCCCAAGTAATGTCATCTTGCATTTTATCACCCCATTGGCGATTGCCTGCATCCAAAAATTTCTTTCCATAACCTGTTGAACCTCTAAAATTCATTTGCAATACGGCATACCCACGATTTGCTAAAAACTGAGCATATGCATCATAACCCCAACCATCGCGAGCCCATGGACCGCCGTGTGGATTTACAATCAATGGCAATAGTTTTGGAGTTAGACCTTTAGGCAGGGTCAAATATGCAGGAATTTCCAAACCATCTGAAGATTTGTAACTGATAGGTTTCATTGGAGACAAATCTGTATTTGTCAATTTAGGTCTTGGTCTGTATTGGAATTTTGTTTTTCTTGTCGTGCGATCGAATGAATATACTGCTCCATTGTCAGTATCACTATAAACTGCAATCAAATATAATTTTTCATCTTTTGTGGAAGAATTAAAACTGATTTCCAAGCCATTAAATGCCTTTCTTAAATCTTTATAATCAGTTTCAAATTTTTTATCTTTCCAATAAATTCTTGTTTTTTCATCTTCATAATAAGTTGCAATTATCCGATTGTCAATATCAGAAAACGAAACACTTCCAAAATCAACCCGTTTCTTTGGATCTGATTCAATGACTTCTTCAACTTTTGTAGTAACGTTGAGCGTTATTAATTTAGATAAATCTTGTTTAGCTCCTTTGTTTGTAACCATGTATACCCGCTGTCCGTCTTCATGGAAATTAACACAATACGCTGATTCCAATGGACCACAGGAATAGATTAAATTAAATCCTTTTGGATCCACTCTTAATATATCAGTTGAACCATCCGGATTGGTACGTTCTGCGAGACGCAATTTGTCTCTGCGGTCAAAAACCCATCCTGTAATTCGATCCGTATTGGTACGTAACAATTTTAAATCACCTGTAGATATTTTCAACTCATACAGATCATGCCAGGACGCATCCCGATCGTTGAGTCCAACATACAATAAATCCGGATTGCTTTTTGGAACGGAATAAATGTAAGCGCGTGTGCGTTCCTTATTTGTCAAATTTCGTGAAACCGGAACCTCTTTTCCTTCTTCCGGTTTTTCTGTTGGGCTTACAGCATACACCTGAAAATTTTCATCGCCTCCTTTATCTTGAACGTATAAAATATATTTGCTGTTTCTTGACCAGAAATAAGAAGAAATCGGTCTTTTTTCATCAGCAGTCAATGGCTTTGCAGTTTCAAATGCTGCGTCAGTTTTCTTAACCCAAATATTACGAGTACCATTTAATGGTTTGATAAAACTCATAAACTTGCCATCGGGAGAAAGTTGTGAACCAGAAATTTCCGGATCTCCGAAAAACAACTCACGATCAATTAGTGGTGGTTGAACCTTGGCATTTGATTTCTGAGCAGAAATACTTGTCATTGTACAAATCATCATTACAAAAAGTAAAAGTTTCATTTTTAAAAATTAATCAATTATTAATTCGGAAAACAGGCTCGGTTTGGCTGGTTTATCTGAAAACAACAAAGCTTCCGGCATAATGTTTTGCTTTTATATTTATAGTAAACGTGTAATAGCCTGGAATTAGTTCGCCCAAATCAAAGGAATTTGAATTTACATTTCCTCTTTTTATTAAAACCGGTTTGCCATCCAGGCTGAAAACCCTGCAAAGAAATTCATTTGCAGTTGGGTCAAATTTCAATCCTTCTACCAGAAGTTGTTTAGATCCTTCCCGGTATATGCAGCGAACTTTTTCTTTATATTCAGATTCACTTAAAGTAATTTGTTGCAATTCAAACGCTCCTAGATCGGGATGCAAATCACTGTACCTGAATTTTGAATCTAGGGGGTGCACATATTCATGTGTTGGATTTAATTCATAAGACAAAAAGCTCTCATTAAAAATATGCGCGCTGTCCTTTCCCGGTGATGTTTTACTTAAATGGTAATCATAATTAGTCGGATCTTGAAATTCAAATACATTTATATCTGCCTGAATGTAATTCTTTAAATTAACAAAGTCTTTTGGTATTCCATTAAGTAAGGTTAATTTACCAGCAATTAAATTGTTTGCACAAACGAGGGTGTCCATACCTGTTTGTACATTTAATAGTATTCCTTTATCTTCATTATTTACAATTGTGTTGTAAAGAAAATAAAGACTGTGTTTACCTGGATTTGTAAGTCCTTCACGGCCATACGACACCAAGGTATTGTTGTCAGAATACCTGCTTTGTTGAATCACATTGCCCATAATCAATGCAGGTCCACCATTGGGCAAATCAATTTCGTAACTGGCATCACCATCTTCATTGGTTATGCGGTTATATAGAATTACATTGGTATAAGCCCTGCTTTTTAATTCGTGACCATAATATGCATGATGTACGTAATTGAATTTAAATGTAAGGGAACGCAGGTGATTGATGTACAAATTATGAGAATAACCATCTCCAGCACCGTTGTGAGAGAACTCAGTGTATTCTATAACAACATCACTTGCTGGATTGTCTCCGGCAAGTATTCCATCCTGGTTATTGTGAAAATAACAATGGCTGACTGTAAGACTGGTTCCTTCCAATCGTATGCCAGCTCCATTTCGATCAACCACGCTGCAGTTTGAAAATTCAATAAACTCCAGTCGATTAAAATTTCCAGTGATAACCCATATTGCTTTACCACCATATGCTGTGCCTTCTGCATTTAAATGTGCGTATCCCCCGACTCCAATAAAAGTCAGGTTATGCGCTTTCCATAGGCAGACATCTTTTTTATATTCAGCTGCATCGATTAATATGGAATCGCCATCAGCTACAAGATTTGAAACTGCACTTGGTGATGTATAGGTTTTGCCTGGACCTACCAACCAGGTTTTTGAAATTCCAAGAAATGGAATCAGAATCAGGATGACAATACTGTTACTTTTCATATCGGTATTTTTAAGGATTTAAGTCTTGATTAGACGGACCATATAAAATCCGTCAAAGCCACTGGAAGCTGGACTGATGATTTTCTCTTCTTCTAATTGAAAATGGGTATGCTCGCTGCAAAAATACGAAACTTGTTTTGAATTTTCAGATGGTAAAATGCTGCAAGTTGCATAGATCAATTTACCACCCGATCGAAGCATCGATGCATAATTTGCCAGGATTTCTTTTTGAAGGCTTCGCATCCGTTCGATAAAGGCAAGGTCAACTTTCCACTTGGCATCCGGATTACGTCGGAGAACACCCAGACCACTGCAAGGTACATCCAACAACAGCCGATCGCAGGAATTGGAAAGACGCTTAATCACCTTGGTACCATCGATGACTCTAGTTTCCAGATTTTCAGCACCATTCCGGCGCGCTCTCTTCTTGAGTTCTTCCAATTTCCAGGACTCTGTATCCATTGCAATGATCCTGCCTTTATTTTTCATCAGCGCTGCCAGATGCAAAGTCTTTCCCCCAGCTCCAGCACAGGCATCTATCACCCGCATGCCGGGTCCGACTTCAGCAAATGCGGCAACCCTTTGGGACGAAGCATCCTGGATTTCAAAATGACCCAATTTGAATAAAGAATTGCTAAAAACATTGAATTTTTCAAGTATGATCAGCGCATCTGGTAAATCAGGAATGGTTTGTGTTTCTATGCCCTCCTTAAGGAAGTTTGTCTGTAATTGCTTTACCGTTGTTTTTAGTGTATTGCACCGTATTATAAGCCGGGAAGGTTTATTGAGTGCTGTCAATTCTGTTTCCCAGGTTTCCGGTAATTCTTTTTGAATCAAATCAACCAATGCATCCGGATACGATTGCATAATTGCAAAATTTGATTTACAGGTTTCAAGGTTTGCGAAAACCTTTTCTGATTTCATGTCATTGTAAACTTCCCAATCCGGCGGATTCATTTTTTTAAGCAAGAAATACGTTGAAATCCAATGTTCCGGTTTTTTTGAATTGCCGCTGCAATAGCGTATTTTCCTAAACTCGCGAATGATATTATAAGCAGTTTCTGCAATAAAACTGCGGTCCCTTGCTCCCCAGGATTTATTGGATTTTAAAACTTGCTCGATTTTTTTATCTGCATAAACCTGGTCATAGATTACCTGGTGTATGATTTCGCAAACTGCCTTGACGAGGTTTTTATGAAATTTGGTGTTCATATAGGGGGCTTAGAGGTTGAAGTCTATAGACTAGAGGCTAAAGACTACAGGCTAAAGGCGGTTTTTTTTTATTTCTAAATAGTAGATTTAAGTGAGGCTAAATTTATTGATTATACAGGCTTTAATCGCTTAGATTTGATTTAAGCCTATTTTAATAATTTAACCGTAAAAATACATTGACGGTGCTTAGAATTGCTACATTGTGCGGGAATATGCTGTATTTTTGAAATCAAATTTCATTCATTCACTAAAACAAGATATATGAAACGAATTTTATTTAGCTTCATTTTATTCATTTTGCTGACTTCCCAGGTCAGTTTCAGTCAACCAGGACCAGCCAAAAATGGTTTGACCGCTAAGGCAGTTTGGTTTAATTATCAAGCTCCTAACCGCGACAATAAAAAGGTTTTTGAAAATCTTTCCAATGGTTTTGAATTAGGATATACCAGAGATCTTAGCAATTCTTTAAGTTTTGCATTGCCATTGCGTATCGGTTTGGCAAATTTTCCGATTTATGATAATTTAACAAAAACAGTCCATAAATATACCCGTGATAAAGTTTATACTGGTTTAGATGCTTTATTGCAATTGAATTTCTATAAAAATTGTGGTATTTCTCCTTTTGTATATGCCGGTATTGGCGGCGCTGTTCCAGCCTTTGATTTTGACAATTTTTATGCTCAGGCTCCATTTGGTGCGGGTTTAGATATCCGTGTAAACGATCGTTTGAAAATTGCTTTGCAATCTGATTACAGATTTGCTTTTGAAGATGGGTTTGACAATTGGCAACATGCAGCTGGCATTCGTCTTTTACTGGCACCTAAAGATCGCGATGATGATGGTTGGCCTGATAAAATGGACCCATGTCCAGATGATTGGGGTACTGTTGAAGGCTGTCCGGATGCAGATGCCGATAAGATTGCTGACAAAGATGATAAATGCCCAAATGAAGCTGGTGTAGTTGAAAATATGGGTTGCCCTTCCGATATGGATAAAGACGGTGTTTACGATCGCGACGATGATTGTCCAAAAGTTGCAGGTACTGTTAAAGGTTGTCCGGATAAAGACAAAGACGGAGTTGCTGATAAAGACGACCGTTGCCCAGATGTTGCCGGTAAAATTAAAGGTTGTCCGGATACTGATGGCGATGGCTTGGTAGATATCGATGACAAATGTCCAAAAGTTGCCGGACCTGCAAGTAACAATGGTTGTCCACCCGATCGCGACAACGATGGGTTCCCGGATGCTACTGATCCTTGCCCGGATCTTGCCGGTAGTATTGGCGGTTGTCCGGATACAGATGGAGATACCGTTACTGACAACAACGATAAGTGTCCGAATACCAAAGGACCTGTTTCCAATATGGGCTGTCCTGAAATTAAAGTAGAGGATAAGAAAGTTTTGGATGTAGCCATGAGAGCCGTTCAATTCCAAACCGGAACAGCTATCATTACAAAGTCTTCTTTTAAAAACTTGAATGAAGTATTGGCAGTACTTAACAAATATCCAGAAATGAATTTAAGTATCGAAGGACATACAGACAATGTAGGTGATGATGCATTTAATCAAAAATTATCTGAAAAACGTGCAAAAGCATGTGCAGATTATTTGATTAAAAAAGGCATTGTTGCAGGTCGATTGATGTCTGCGGGTTATGGTGAAACAAAACCAATCGGTGACAACAAGACCAAAGATGGAAAAGCAT
This sequence comes from Saprospiraceae bacterium, assembly GCA_016787575.1. Taxonomy (GTDB): domain Bacteria; phylum Bacteroidota; class Bacteroidia; order Chitinophagales; family Saprospiraceae; genus Vicinibacter. The sequence goes on from JAEUUO010000010.1 coordinate 253,474, forward strand.
TAAACCGTCGTACGGAGTTTAATCCTGTTTGGCGTTAGGAACAAACACTCATAATTTGGGAAAGCTGCCAGCATGAATTTTATTTTCAAATGGCAGCTTTTCTTTTTTAATTAATAGTTGATAAATTATAAATTGAATTGATTCAATAAATTCATAAATATAAATTATGGAATATATAAATTGGCTTGGAGTACTTTTAGCAAGTATATGCTCTTTTATTTTAGGTTGGCTGTGGTACAGTCCGATGTTATTTGGCAAATCCTGGATGGAAGACAATCAACTAGACAAAGAAAAACTGATGCAATCCAATTTTATTAAAGTATTTGGATTGTCTTTTATCATGACATGTATCTATGCTTTTATGTTAGCAAAAACAATCTTACGCACAGACTTGAGCGGCATGGCTGATGGATTGAAGTTTGGATTGATGGCGGGTGCCTTTTTTTCTGCCATGAGTCTTGGAATCAGTTATCAATTTTCACACCGCACTACCCGATTGTATTTTATTGATGCAGGATATATGGTCGTATCGTCTACCATAATGGGCGCGATTATTGGATGGATGGGATGAGGCAATAAAGAATTAAGAATTAAGAATTAGGAATTAAGAATTAGGAATTGCGACGATAGTGTACAATAGCTTTCTTGAAGAACGAATTACATAAATAAGTTTATAATTTAATAAATTAGTTTTTCACCCAAGCCGGCATATAAATAGTTTGTAGCATATTCTTTTTGGAGTAGTTGAAATGCAAGGTGGCCGGTGCAATGTGCGGGTGCCACTCGTAGAACTTTCAATTCATTTTTTATTTTATCAACCAATTTACTTGTTTGTATACGATCAAAAGGCAACAAATGAAATCCACCATATACTAAATCAGTAGGAGCATTGGTAAATTTTTGGGTCTCTATTATAATATTTTCTACACCAGTATGCGAACAACCAACTATTAATACATCTCCTTTTGGAGTTTTCATACTTAATGACAATTCAGGTAAACCTGTTTGCTTACATTCATCCTTTGGATGATCAAACTGACCTTCTACAAAACTCTTATTGGGATAACAAGAAAAATATCCCATATAGGCTGAACTGGTTGCAATTAAATTTAAACCTGGAAGAATCTCCTTTGATGACTTTACAAATTCAATGTTTGCTTTCCAAAAGCGACCACTTTGTTTGATAAAAAATTTAGTTGGGCCACCCTCAAAATACTGCATGTGCTTAGGTAATGAATCCTTTACACTATTTTCCTGACCAGTTGCATCAAAAGGAACCGGCGCTCCCCAAAATATATCGTAAGGAAAATAAATTATTACATTTGGATTCTGCGTTAAAACGTAATCTAATCCATTTAAATGATCAAAGTGGCCATGAGAAATTACCACCAAATCAATGCTCTTTAAATCGATGCCCAATTTTATAATGTTATTTTTAAAAATATCTGCATTGCTGCCTGCATCAAATAAAATGGTCTTACCCTGATATTTTGTAATGCAAGAAAATCCAAAATCCTTTGTTAAAATAGAATCTTTTCCAAAGGCATCGTATAAATTTAGGATACTGCCTTCTGTTAAAATAAATTGATTTTCTGGTGGCTCAGTTGTTTGAGTAAACGTAAGGAACAACACACTTAAAAATAAAACGCTAAATTTGATCATCATTTTTGTTATAATATCTATATATACGAATATAAACAAACTCTGGATGTATCCTGGTTTTTAAAAAATCGGGTTTCACGCTTATTTGCCATTGTATTCGAGTTCCCTTAATTTGAATGTACCGTAGATTAAATCTCCTTGCGGATAGGAATATACAGCATCTGCTGAATTGCTGATGTTATATCCATTTATAGTCTTATAATCCTTAAGCGGTGTAGACCAGGGCAAACGTTTTCCTGCGTCTGCATTGTAGCGATCTGTTGAAAGAAAATTTATCAACTGCCCCTGATCGTTGAATTGCAACATAGCAATAACTCGCAGGCCCTGATTTGTAAATGAAGCCTGGACCAGGTGATTGTCAATTGGAGCCCATTGGATGCGTCTATCAATCAATGTGGCCGGCGCCATGCAACACATGTCATTAAAAAAAGTGACCGTTTCAGCAAGATCCATTTCCGGACCATCCTGATATTGTACTTTCAGAAATGACAATAAACGAATATCCATAAATGCTTTGCCATTCTTGTAGGAATGATAGCCGGCAACCGGCAAGTTTTTCATGCTAGCATTCATAAAAAACAATCGCGCAGGGTTTTCTATAAAATTATATTGAACGGATGTAAATGGCATCCATTCCGATTGTTGGTCTTTACGAATGGTACCAGTAAATCCTACTTTGAAATAATGCACTTTTGGTTTTCCCACGACTCCTGCTTGCCGTAAATACTTTTGAATTAAATCCGGGAGTGGCAATAGGTCTTGCTCTGTAAGAATTTCTTTATGTCGCTTGTTCTCAATATCCAATAGTTGTTTTAAATCGTATTCAAATTGCTTGTGAAAATTCCAGCTAGCAAACCCGATGAGTGCAGCTAAAAAAATAATCAGATTTGCAATTGTTCCAATTCGTGCATCCTGCCATGAGCTGATAATTAAAAATTGAGATATACCAACTGCCAGCAAAGCAAATACACACCAGTTGTACTTTCCAACTCCATAAAAGATTGCTCCTAGTAAAAACAAAACACAAGCAGCCAGCCACAACAAGCCATTAAGCTTGTTAATTTCCTTAGACAATGACGGCAATTCTGCAAATCCGAATGCCTTTGCAAAGCCCATCAGGTGTATCAAGCCGTGAATACACATCAAAACAATAAATCCAAATTTAATCATTGGTCATATGAATTTGTTTGAAACGCTCTATTACAATTGGATGCAATGTACAAATCAATATGAGCAATCCGACACTTAAAATAAGGGATTGAATCCAGAAATAATGGGTCATGATTTGTTGAATGATAATCCAGGCTATGCTGATGATTCCCGTATAAATTGAGAAAGCCCAGCTCCAATGTATATTTTTGTAAAGATTCAATCGATGAGCCCAGTACCATTGTGGCTTTCGAATCAATCCGATTAAACAGATTAAGGAACATAATCCTATCATTGTAAACAATAATAAACCAGGTATAAAATAATCTGAAAAAACTGAATTACCTAACCAATTTTTCTGCATACCCAATAAGCTTCCATCTGGTTGAATCATTAACAAACCTCCCCCTACCAAGGCATTGATGCTTAGAAATCCATGTAAAAACCACAATGCGATAATAAATATTTTAGAATAAACGGAATGCTTTCCCAATGTATTTAGCGGTTGAAAATTAGAAAAAACAATTGATAAACTAGAAATGCTAATACACCAAATGCAAGTGCTCTGAATCGATTTACTTGATACACAATTCGCACAGCAGTTGTAAATAAAAAAATAAACCAAAGTAAATAAACCAGCATCTGAAACCAAAGTAAATTTCGCCAAATCCCCGGACTGTTGAGTTGAATTTCATAAGACCTTTGATCTATTATATGTATGGCTCCTAAAAAACTGGAACAAAAATCATGAATCCCAGTTGCCCATGAGGCTATACTAATGCCAAAACCTAACAAACAAAATAATTGTTCGAATTGACCCTGTTGGGTTTGTGTTCGAAGCAAAACATGAATCAGGCCAGTTGCAAGTATCCATCCCAAAAACATTGTCGGGCCACAAAAGAAAACATTGTATTGGTAATAGACATCCACCGGAATATTAAGCCAGGGCTTGAATGCTTGTCCACCTCCTAAAATCAGAAAACCATACACACAGGTATAAAGAATAGCTTGTATGAATACTGCATAAAAACCAAAAGCCAATGATTTGGGATGATGCAGCAACTCCGAAAAAGATTGCCAGGGTTTAAAGAATGACCGTGAATAAATCTGAAGAAATGAATCATGCATCATTTTGAAATTTCAGTATGCAAATTAATCAAAAAGGAGAAAATAAATGTTTGGATATGATAAACAGCATAAAAGTCATTTTTTATAATAATAAGAAATCAAATGATGCTTTTAGTATACAATTTAGATTTTCTATGATTTCTATTAAAAGTTATTTTTGAAGCTACAAAACCCAGCGCAAGTGCCAAGGGATAATCGCTGATCCAGTGAACGTCTGTATTGATCATGGCGATTCCTGTCAAGCCAATGATGCCATAGCCTACCGGTTTTAACCATTTTTTATGGGGGTAATTTAAACACAAAGTAGTAACAGTTGCCATCATAGTAGCTAAATGTCCACTAGGAAATGCATCGTACCGAGAGGTGTTGGTCTGGTATTCGATAAAACCTGGCAGTGGTCTCCAGACTCCGCCATCAGCTGTAGCCCGAAACGGACTTTCCCGACCTGTAATTCGCTTGATGATTTGTGTAGACATGCCCATGGTAATAAATGTTTCTGTCAAATCCCAGGCAACACCTACTGATCTTTTGTCGTGAAATATTTTTCCATATGCATATAAACCTGCTGCTAAAATTACAGAGGTTCCACCCTCTCCTAACATATACAAACCGCTGTTTAAATTTCTTGGAATGCGGATGATGCGTGCTTTTTTATACTTTAATATCACTTCATAATCCGTTTGTGAATACAAATGAACTTGTCTGCAAATATGTTTGACTCCATCTGCAATTGGTTGATCAAATGGTATCAGCAAACCGGTAGCAATCATTGTAGCAACAAATCCGGTGGTGTATTGCTTTTTAAAAGGCGATTTAAATATTTGATAAATAGCTCCTGGTGAATTTGTAAGAAATCTAAAAGGCCTGGCATCGTAATTTAAATCCTGATCCTTCTTTGTTTCAAAACCATACGAGGTGCTATCCAATTGTGCAACAGAACAACATGGAAGAATAAAAAGCAGGATGTATTTAATCATTGCCAGAGATTATTGACCTTAAGAATGATAAAGGTAAGAAATCTGGAGAGAGGAAGTATGGTGGATGGATTAATAAAAGTAGCTTTTCAAGATCTTTATGAACTTTAAAAATCGGAAGGTTTTAAAATCCTTAAGTTTTAAATAATAGACAACATTTGGCAAATAGTCAATAATTAAGTGATTATCAAGTTACTCAAAATTTACTTGCATTGAATTCTGATTCAAATCGTAGATTCCAATCAAAGAATCGTGTGAACTATCGAAACCGGACATATTAATTTCGTGCGCTGCAGGATTGGGAAATATGTTAAATTGAAATGAACTGTCAAGTTGATTAATTTTAAAAACAATAGTTATTCAACAAATTAATATAGCGGGAAGAACGTAAATAAGTCAATAAATTTCAAAACTGATAATTGGATAAAATATTTTTAGTATTAAAGATTCCAACGATTCACCTTATTAAAAAATTATATCAGCTGTTTTTAACATATATTACTAATTTCATTTTCAAGTAATAATGATTTTAAATCCAAATCAATTATAGAGTTAATAATACGATTTCACTTCTTGTTACTCCGAACCCCAAACCACTTGAAAGGGGCTTTAGAATTTAGATGATTAAAATTTTTCTAATCCAGTAAGATTTTTAAAAATCCTAAATTGAAAAACCATATCATTTGAATACAAAACAAAAGCCCCATTTAAGGGAGTTTCAATACATTTTCACTACATGTTACTTAGAACCCCAAACCCCTTGAAAGGGGCTTTAGTATTTAGATGATGAAAATTATTCTAATCCAGTAATATTTATAAAAATTCTAATTGAAAAACCACATCATTTGAATACAAAACAAAAGCCCCTTTCAAGGGGTTTGGGGTTCAATTTGCTGGAAAGAAGCAATAACATGCTTGAAATTTCATTAACTAAAATAGTCTGTACATCTATAAAGTTATCAAATCCAATATTCCATGATTTGTTATCTTGGCTTTTGATTCCTGAAATTATGTGTTAATTCTTAAAACAATTGAATTTTAACTTTATAAAATAATTGATATGGATAATACAAGAGTTTTTGCTTACAGTTTTGCAAGTATCTATTCGCTTTATTTACAAAAAGTTGAAAAAAAAGGCCGAACTAAAGCTGAACTTGATATGGTTCTTTATTGGCTTACCGGCTATGATGAGCAATCCATGCAAGACCAAATCAATCAAAAAAATGATTTAAAACAGTTTTTCGAGCAAGCGCCTCAACTAAATCCGAATGTTTCAAAAATTACCGGCCTTATTTGTGGATACCGGGTAGAAGACATTGAAGATCCACTCATGAAAAAAATTCGCTACATGGATAAGTTGGTTGATGAATTGGCAAAAGGTAAAAAAATGGATAAAATATTACGGACTTAATTTATCGGTACTTTAGAAACTCCTAAACCGAATCCTGGATTGATATAAAAATTTCTCATTTAAAATTACAACCAAGCAAGGATCAGTATTAAGTAAAATTGAAGGAGCATTTAATAAAGCCGATTATGTATGCATTCCATTTACTCTTTACGGAGCTGGACATCCATACATTAAAGCCAGACTTCCCAATAATGTTCAAGGTATTTTCATGCTAGACACCAAAGCTTCTGCAATTTTGTTGGATACTGGTTTTGAAAACGAACTCAAAATAAACCAGATTCACATGGGAGAAAAAGGAGGTGGAGCCGGAAGCCTTACGTAGGATGTTTTTACAATAGATAGGTGGTAGTTGATAGGTGGTAGTTGGTAGTTGATAGGTGGTAGTTGGTAGTTGGTAGTTGATAGTAGTTGGTAGATTTAGTAATTCATAAAAGTAGGAATCCACTTAATGTTACTAATTTCTTTTAATAATGAAGCCATTTTGGATATCTGCTCGTTTCAACTTGTCTTTTGAACTTTCTTCGTTTTGTATTTTGATATAGGCAGAGCCTACTCCTAGCGAAGGAAAGAGGGATGTGCTTTCCCTATTTACCATTAACAATTAAGACATAAACTTCCTTCCTACTCAATAACTATCCTGAAATTTATATAATTGGTTTTGAGCAATGCTGTGCCAAAATAAATTCCAGCTTTCAAATCCTTCAATAGTATGTGATAAATTGGTTCTAAATCTGGTTTTTGCTTGAAGAAATAAACAATTGAGCCTGATGCACCGTAAACCACAAGCTGGTCGATTGCAGAATTGCTATTTATTTTAACTGTACCTGAGCTTGGATTGGGACTTATTTGCAATGAATTATTTATTTCTTCACTAACAGAAACCGGATTGCAAATAAAAACAAACATTCGACTGCATTGGTTTGAATCAATTACTGTGAGCTGCACGGTTAAATCGCTTGTTTCAATAGTATCTGATTGCTCGCCAGTACTCCAAAGTTTTTTGTAGTTTGCATTTGGATCCTCCGGAATAAAATAAAGTTTGCATTTGTTTGATGCAGGGCTTGATTCAGAAAAAATTTTTCCATTGATATTAGGATGTTGCAAAATTTCCTTTATTGCATTAGAACTACATCCATGATTTTCCTTCACTGTCAATTGATAGGTGCCTTGGTTGTAAATAGAAATTGTCTTTGTAGTATCTCCGGTACTCCATTTATATGCTGAAAACAAATCTGAACTTAGCACAATGGTATCTCCAGGACAAAATGCATCCGGTCCAATAATTCGTGCAATAGGACTTTGCAATACTATTAATGTTAATTTAGTTTTCACAATCGAATGTCCTAAACAATCTAAATACAATTCGACTGGAGAATTCCCGATACTGTCGAATTGAATACTTAGCTCATGTGCGGATGGTATATTTATATAGGCACCTTTAACTGAAACAATTTGATTTGCAAACGAATACCCCAATTTCACCAAATTGCTATCACTTAAATACACTGATTGACCCTGACAAACTTTTAAAGTATCAAATCCTAACCAATTGTTATTATATATCAAAGTACTGTTATTTGCTATAGTATTTAATCGGTGATTTCGGTTGAGATTGTAATCGTTATCATTTGGAACTTGTATCGCTTCTTTACTTAATAAAAATCCCAAAGAATCGTATCGAACCAGTACAAAATATTGTTGCTTATCTATTGCCTTTGGAAATAATACTCCAACATTTAAGTTGGTATCAAGCAAAACACTGTCAATGCGAAGCAGTGCTGCTCTCCGATCGATAATTTTTGTTGAGTCTTTGGAGTCTCTTAATTCTACCAACACCCATCGTATGACATTTGACGGAATGCTCACAATTTTTTCAGTCCCATTGTAATTATAGGGGAATTTATTAAAGGGTTGGCCTTTCTCCATAACCGGCCTAATTCCTTGAAAACACTCTGGATCTAAGGGCATTTCAATTTTTACAATTACGGGAGCCGGGATGCATCGACCGGGCAAATTAGCATCCATCCAGTTGAGTCGATTGCGTATCCAATTTTTTAAGCGATTCAATTCATCCGGATACGAACTGGCAATGTAGGCATTGAATCCACCTGGATTGGTGCCAATGATTTTCCATTTCGTGTAATGCCTCTTTTGAGCTGCATCTAAGGTATCAAATGCATAGCGATTTAAATACTGAAACAAATATCCGGTATCCAAAATGGTTTTACGCAATTCAAGATAGCGACATTTTACCGCATTGGCATAATTTGTATCTGTCAATAATCTTCTCCATAAAATAGGTGTGGGTATCGTTGCAGGAACACAACCATCATACATCCAACCAGTGGTTTGTGCACCAGAACAAAAACTTGCATTTCCAAATGCAAAGTTATAATCCCAAACCGGGCCCGCCTTTAACATGCCTTTGCTTCCATCTGCCTCCAATTTTTCTTTATAAAAAAAACTACTTGCCTTGTATGCATCTATATTTCTGGAAAACTCTGTGATGATAAAATAATCAATAAATGAACCGACACTGATGTACTTCTTATACCCTTTCACCGGATCTGCAAATCCAGCCGATGCAATTAACAGCTCCACCGTGTCAATAAAATTCTGAATGTATTTTTGTTGCTTCGGTTTAATGTCATTAGAATCCGGATAATGGTGCAACCAATTTATATCCAAATTAGTTGTTGATTTTACCTTTGAAATAAATCCCAAATCTGCTGCATTGGAATTTTTATCAATCTTCATAATATAACCTCCCGTTAGTTCCAGTCCAGCTGTGTCTACCGAATTTAACTTTGCAATATCGATCCGGTCCGGTCCCCGTTTAATTGATTCTGTCAAAATGTAAATTCCAACATATTCATTGTTAATAATTACTTCGCAAAAGCGGGTCCGGGGTCCCCAATGCCCCATTGAATTCCATAAATTATAGGTCAATACATTGCGCAACAAACTGATGTCATTATAAGGTGCGTACAATACCCAATCTTCTTCTGCCGGCATTCCCATCAAACTTGCATCCAGATCTGAACCACTCACACTGTCCCGTAACTCAATGCCGTATTGTTTTTGTGGATAAAACTGAGAACTGTTTCCACGAATTTCAATGGCGATAAAATTATTGTAATTGTATTTGGTATCTTTTACTCTATTGATTTTACCAGGTCCATTATCAATAATTTTCATATGGGCAAGGATTTTTGGCTCATTTGCTATGGTTTTTCCGCGGGTATCAATGAGGCAAATTGGCAAATTGCTTGAGTCAAGTTTTACGATTTGTGCATTTATTGATATTCCTATCAGACAACTCAGGATAAGGACATGGTAGTTCATGATTTAAAATTGTAAACAATGAAAAGTAAAACTAAGAAAAGAATGAAGAAGTAGTGAATACAATAATTTATTTTGACGGTGGAAACCCCTTCATGTCAGTTAATTATTGTAATTGCCAAACCATTGAGTATATCTGCTCATATCAAGTTTTATTTCGTGCATACTTCGATTTGCATTTTGACAAAGGTTAAGCCCAGGCCTAAGGTAGAATAATTCTGAATGGTTAATGATTAAAAAATAAAAAAAACCTCCTTCTTAACGATATCCATTAAAAAGGAGGCTGCTTTGCATTAAATGCCTATAAAAAGATAAAACTTTAGCTTACTCCATTACCATCAATTTTGTAATGGCAATTTGTTTGCCTTGTTTAAATGCTTTTACAAAATAGACCCCGGACGGGATTCCTTTAAGTTCGATCCAATTAGTTTGGGGAACTTTGAAGTTTACGTTTGATTTTCCAATACCTGAAACCAATTGTATGTTGTCAATGGCTTGATTGCATTTGATTTTAAAATTTCCATCAGATGGATTGGGAACGATGCTTAATTCATTTGAACTTTCGGTGTCATTTTCAGTGTTGACAATTTCTTTTATTTCAAATAATTTTTCTGATGAAAATGTATTTCCACATTCATCTGTTATCGTCCATACAATTTTATGGGTACCAATCGGATAACTGCCGCTGGCATTAAATGGATTGTTGGCATTGGAGGCTCGTGGATTGTCTGCAATGGCTGGAATTTTTCCGTCATTGAATTCTTGCAAACTCAATGGACCAACCTGGTAGTCAAATCCTCCGGTGTATTTTCCATTGTTATCGTTCAACTCATCTAATAAATAAGTTAATTGCAAATCTGTTGCCAGACTGCAATTGTCTGTGCCGCTAGCAAATAAATCAATGTGCGCAAAACCACTGGTATCAGCAATTGCAGGTGTAGCAACGACAGCAATTAATTCTGGCGCCAGTGTATCTTGTATGTAAATTATTTGCTGATAGGTCCATTTGGCATCAAGCAAAGCGAGTGTTGGTTCGTATTGATTCCAGTCAATGACAGTCCAGGTACGAACCAACTCTATGCATGCATCCGGATTGTTTGTGATGAGGGTATCCACATATTCTACCGTAAGCAAATTGCAGTTTCTGTTATTGATTGCAATTGGACTGCCGAGTAATGGATTGGATGGACTCAAATCAGCCTTACAGTCTGTCAATATAGTTGGCTGTCCATCGCAATTACCCGGCCAGATGATGTCATCCAAGGTATCGCAATTATTGTTTTTATTGATAATGAAAGGCTGACAATCAACAACCCAAATGGTTTGTGTTGCTGTTACTGTAACTCCGTTTGGACCATAGGCTAAAATCCGACGTGTGATTTTACCTTGTCCGCCTTTACGAAAATCTGTAACTTGAATCTCTGGAATATTTTCACATGCGCTTAATACATAACCATCAAATCCCCAAACCAATTCGTAGAATCTATCCGGATGAAGAGTATCAAATAAAGAGTTGTAATAATCGCATGCTCTGCTGCTTGCAGGAGGATTGGAAGGCGGTGGCATGTTATCCGGACCCGGGTAACCGGTTATTTCATTTTTTGCACAAAAATTGTAACATACTTTATCATGCGAAATCACTTTTGATCTTAAGGCCAATTCAGAAACTATTCTCCCAAAAGTTGAATCGTTAGGATCTGATAATTTTGAAAGATCAATTGGAAAACTACAACTCACCACAACATCCGGTGGTGCAACCAATGTCGGAACACTGTTGTCAACCACTTCTACAAATGAAATGCAATCGCTGAAATGACCGTGCAATCTTCCACCAGGTGCCATATCTGCCGGCAATACCGGACCTATACCGGGATCCCGATCAAAAACACGAAGCACAATCGATGTACTTGCATCTACATCCGCACAACAGAAACTTGCAATATCATCAAAATAAATTTGTGTACCGTCTAAGTTGTCATTGTCATCTCCATTCACCGAAGCACAATAATTGCCTGATACATCCAAACTATCATCTGAGCCATTGCTCGTGCCTTGCAATTGATCCAATCTTATAATTTTATAATAAATCGCCGAGTCACATGCGTCCGAACTCGCTTTATTCATAAAATGTGCAAACACGTTTGCAATATTTTTACCCGGTGGCTGGTTTGCAGAAACCGTTACTTTCAATTTTTCAACACAAACGGCATTCGGTGGCGTATTTTCGTCTACGATAATTACCATTTCTTTGTTGTTTATATTTCCGCAACAATCGCTGGCCAGGATTGAACCAATATGAATGCCTCTCGGCAAATTGTTTAGTAAATATCCATTCACTTCATCGCCCAAAATTTCTCCTGCACTGCAATTAAACAAGTAATGAATTTCTTCCGAACAATTGTCGCTCAGGGAAGGCGGCAAAACCTGCCAACGCGCTTTACAATTGAGCGGATCCAAAAAGACTCTTACTGTATCGGGATATAGAATTTCAGGAGCTTCCGTATCGGTAATATTTATTTTTTGTGTGTATAGCAATACCTCCATGGTACACCAATCCAATATCGTCCACTCTCTGTAAATTTCATAACAACTGGAAGATGCAACCGAACAATTTGGAGTCGTTCTGTCCACAATAGAATCTCGAAATGAAATATTTAAGTCAGCACATTCAATGCCAGAAGGAAAACCTGTGCCTTCCCAAAGTATGTGTTGATCAATGCCCCAGCATGCAGGATTGGTAAATGACCAATTTTTATGTGCTGGATAATAAATTGAATTCGGATGTGGATGTCCAAAATATGGATTCAATGTGTCTGTAATACGATTCCATCCAAACACTCTTGGCAATCTTCTTTCCGGATAAGTGTTTGGTTCCAGTGGATGTGCATACCAAAAAGCAGAATCTAATAAAAATCCATCAATGCAGAATGGAGAATTAAACATGTGGCTGTTGATATCAATGGATTTATCAAAAGCATCCTGACAGTTTAATGCATCCCGATCCGTCCCATCAAAATTTGGAGGCAAAATGATGTTACTTATTGAAAGCAAGGTCACTTTTATTTGATGCTGGCATTCTGTTTTATTTCCCGAATTATCCATTGCGATCCATTTGCGGTTTATGATCCGGTCATAGCCTTCGATGCATCCGCCACGAACCACCTGATCGCTATAATTTAAAATATAGTCAGTACAATTTTCATCAACAATAGCCATTCCAAGCTTATAAGGTTGTGTTTCCACTGAACAACTTACAATGGTATCAGCAGGACAGTGCAATACAGGTGGGACTGTATCAAGTAAAATCATTGTTCCGGAACATTGGTTTCCTGAAAATGGATCCGTTAAAATAAATTTAATCGTGCGACCTTTATCCCGATAATCCACTTGAGCTCCATCTACATTTACCTGACGGTCAATTTTTTGATTGGTAATCCAATCCCGTAATTCCAAATTTAAATATTCATTGCAAGGTTTGAGTGCGCTAAAATCAAGCAACCATTCTGGAAGTATGGTCAAAGTACAATCCGGATTTAAATACAGATTGACCTCAACATCCTTACAATCAAATTCCGGATCGTACACACATTCACAATCCACGACCCAAATGGTTTGGATATCGGAAATCACCAAACCTGTAGTATCGTAGCCTTCAAAGATTCTTAAGATGGCTCCTCTCCCATTAACCCGTTGATCACTGATCCTGATTTTAATAGAATCCGATACAAGATTTTCGAAATAGCCATCCAATCCCCAGCTAAGGGTGTACAAATCATCCGGATTGGTAATGTCATATAATTGACTAAACCAATCACAGGCGATAGAAGGCGCTTCTGAAAGAAAATTGGTATCCAGTCCTGGATACTTGGTGAAAGGGTTTGGAAGACAATAGGCTATGCAAACCAAATCCAGGGTCGCAACATTTGCCCGATCGTTGGGATCGTTGTGCAGAATTCCAAAAAGAGTATCCGTAGGATCCTTCAAATTGGAAGTATTAAAGACAAAGTCTTTGCTCACCACCACATCAGCCGGAGCAAGCAAGACGGGTGTTTGGGCTAGCAAAACCATGGATCCCAGCATCCAAAGCCCATAAATTAGGAATGTTCGAATTCTTAACATAAACTATTATTTAAAATGAGTAAATACAACAATACCTAGAGGAATCAGCCAAAAAATCAGGCTAAACTGTACTCTAAAATATAAAATTTAATCCGGAAGTGGATTTCTATTGAAAAAGGGTGACGTGGTTGAATATCAAAGATACTTTAAATTTTACAATTCTACAAATCGGCAATTTTTAAATTTGAAGGATTAAAGAAGGCTATTTGGCTATTAAAGAAACTGGGAAGAATGGAGGTTTTAAGGGCTGAGGGGATTAAAAATCTCCTTGGTAGTAGAATTTCTGCATGTAATAAATCCTTCTTCTAGCCTCTTTGATTTAGCCTTCATTTTCGTTTCTTTATTATCGTGACTTTAAGCTCTAACCCTGTTTCCTGGTTCCGGAATTACCTATTAAAAAGCTAATTAGTTCTGCAACATTAGATCCTAATGCCTTTGTCTTAGTGTATAATTAATTTAACAGCAAAGAAAAATATAAATCTACTTAAAGAGGAACATAAGAACTCGCAACTTAAAATAACTATGAATACAATTTATAAATACCTATTACGTTAATTTCAAAACGAAGCAGATGAAACCAACTTACCAAAAGGCAATTTGGACCATCGTCCTATACTCTTTATATGGTATCACTTTTTCTCAGAATGCGACCTGGAAAAATCTGGTAGTCCCATATTACTCAAAAAAATTCACTGAGACCGAATCCTCTTATTGGATTGCAAACTCTGCGGGATTGATTGAAATTGATAAGAAAACAAGAAAGCAACTTACTTACCATCCAGATAATTCAGAAATTATTGGCTGCGATGTTAATGATGTTTTGGCCACTAACGATAATCAAATTTATATTGCCACACAATCTGGTGGAATTTTCAAATTCGATGGAGGGCATTTGATAGCTATCCCAAATAAAGAAACAGCTACTAAAATTCAAGCAACCAATTTCTTGACACAAGATCATGATGAAAACATTTGGTTTGTTGGTGATCATTTTAATACTACATCAAGTGGAAATATATTTATAATTAAAAATGAAAATGGCTTAAAAGCTTATGGCAAATATAGCATACCAGATGTAAAACAAATGAAATCGGATTACAATTCCGACATTTGGATTTCAACTTCCAAATTTTTATATAAACTAGATGAAAGTCACATTAAAGACTCTCTTGACTTTACTGCTATTGCACCCTCTAACAAAGAAAAGATACTTAATTTCTTTTTTGATTCATCCAACACCTTATACATACATTCATGTACTGTTCGCGATGATCCAAACCAATGTGATGTTTTATACAAATACACCAATGGACAAATTGAGATTTATTGGGATAGCGGCAATCTAGATTTTGGGTACAAATTAAATTCTATTTATTTTAAAAACAATACATTTTATATACTATCCTCTTCAGATTCAGATAGCCAAATTGATGTAATTGCCAATGGCATACAAACCACAGTCTTGAGAGCTAAAGTTCAGATTCCAGAAAATCAATTTTTACTAACAATTATAGGATCTGATCAAACCAACAAATTATGTTTTCAAACTTTTGATAAGATCAAGAATAGAACGAGCGTTTTTTTAGAAGGATTTAATTCGAGTGAAAGTTTGATAAAATCAGAATTGCCATTCTATCGAAATGGTGCTGATGCAATTGCAGCAAGCAGTGATAACTCAGTTTGGGTTGCCATAGCCGGTGAATGCTATCAGTTCGCGAATGATCAATGGATCCTAAGGGATCATCATTTTTTCAATGTTCCTTCCAACTTTTCGTGTGTTGAAATTAAAACAGATCCTGATCAACAGAAATTGTATTTTTTATTTAAAGAATTTCCCTTTAATAAATCAATTATTAAAATTATTGGAAACAACTATGTAAAATCAATTGAGTCGGATGAGCCTATAACTAATTTGTCGATTGGCGACGAAGATCAATTCCTTTTTATATCAAATGGCATTTTACATTTATACAATAAGGATCATTTACTAACATGGAATGACTTTAATGGAAATGTATGGGAAAGCATTTCCAATGCGATTATTGATGCTGAAAATAAAATATGGATCACTTCCTATGATATTGCATTTTCAAAAACATATTTCTATTTGTTTGATAATGGAAGATTAATTAGAAAAGTTCAACCAGCAAATTTTGATTTTAATCAATTTGAATTTTTATATGCAGATCATTCAAGTAATTTAATTGGTACATCTGAGGGTCGCATCTGGAAATACTCAATACAGCACAATAGTTACCAAGCATTTATAGTCCCAAACACTCAATATAGAATACAACATGTAATTGAAGATCGTACTGGTTACTATTGGCTTTCCACTGATGTAGGATTGTATCGCTGGGACGGCGAACAGGAATTTATCAATTGGAATTTTTACGAATATCCATTATTGCAAGCGTTTGTCAAAGAATTAACAATTGACAACTATAATAATTTATGGATTAATCAAAGTAATGGTATAAGCTTATTTAATCCAGATGGTTTGTCAAACCAAAACAATACAACGCGCTACAAAATTAGAGGACAGGTTTTCTTTGATAATGATAAGAATGGAATAAGAGATCAGGAATCGGAACCATTACTTCCATACCGAAAATTAAAATTACATAATGCAAATAAAGAAATTTTTACTCAGAGCGGTGCCTATCAACACTATATTTCACTATTTGATGAAATATTGGAAATTAAACTAAATCCAGATGAAATTTTAACATCTCCTTCAAAAAACTACACGATCTCCAAGTCAAATTACAATACTACTTCTTTCGATTTTGGCATTTGGTTTAATTCTCAACCTGAAAAAATCAGTCTGGATGTCTATTCAAGCAGAACCCGATGCCAAAGCGAAAAACAATTTATAATCAATGTTTATAATAACAATCCAACTAAATCGATCCAGGAATTGGTGTTCAAGCCCGATCCAGATTATATATTCAAATCAAGTTCTATTCCATATGATCGAATAGAAAACAAGGCTTACATTTGGAATAATATAGAAATCAAAGCTTTTGATTTTATTACATTAAAAATGATTGCCGTTGCACCCGCTCAGAACCCCAACAAAGAAATTTTAACAAGTTATGTATATTTAACTGACAAACTTAATCCGGAAGTTCAATGTCTTCAAACAATTTCTGACAGTTTATTTTGTTCACTGGATCCCAACGATAAAATTCAAGATTTTTATGGTGAATCGAGAAAATCTCAAACCCTTAAATCAAATTTCATTAAATACACTATACGCTTTCAAAATACTGGAAACGACACTGCATTCAATATTTATATTTTGGATACGCTGGATCCCAATCTGGACATTGAAAGTCTTGAAATTATTAACTCTTCACACCTTTGCAATATTGAACTTATTGATAATAGCATTTTGAAATTTTTATTTGCCGGAATTCATCTTCCCTTTCAAAAACAAGATGATCTTGGAAGCCAAGGATTTGTTAGTTATAGAATAAAAGCCAAATCTTCCATTTTAAACAAAACAGACATTAAAAATACTGCCTCTATCTATTTTGATTTAAATACAGCTATTCAAACCAATGTAACCACCTATACAGCTGTCGAGTCATTTCCAAAAGACTCAACACCTAAAATTTATAACTCCATTCTGGTAAAACCCAATCCAAGTTCACAAACGATACAAGTTGAATTTGAGAAAAACGCTTTTTTCAAAATGTATAATTTTTCAGGGCAGTTAGTTTTAGAAACAGAAGAAACTAATATAAATATAGAACAATTACCCAATGGAATTTATACCATCGTCTCTCAAAATTCAGAAGGAATTATGGTTTCCTCACATTTTATAAAAACAGATTAATAAATTTATTAATAATTCCGCTATATCTATAAGGGTTATTATGTTGCAAAAATCTAGTGCAAGTTTTTTTAAAGCTTAAAAATAGATTTCATCTTGAAAATCGAAAACCAAAATACCTTAATATTGGAAAATCTTCAAACCTTAGTTAAATAAATTAAAGACCCCTTTAAGTAGTGCATCAAAAAGGACTATAAAAATTGCACTAAATTTAATCAGATGTTTGTCAGCTGCATGATTTCAAGTTGCATTACTTGCGGAGCCGGAATGTTTAATGAATCCATTGTATTCAGCAATAATCTCAGGGCTGTTTTCGAACGCAATCCGCGACCTGGAGCTGTTAACTCCATAACCGGAGCGATGCATCCCCTCAATTCCTTGATGGCATTGTTGGCTGGGTGGATCAAAATAAGACTGCGATTGGGTACCTGGAGAAGTTCGATGTGCCTAGAAAATTTATTACTGATTCTAAACCGGATAGGGTAAACACCTTCCGGAATGCAGGAAATTTGTTTGCGATTTTGTTTCCAGGGAAGTTCAATCGTTTTACACAATTCCTGACCCATTAAAAACAGGCTACCGTTGGTAGCTGTTGGATGGTAGATCCGTTTGATTTGCAATAGAATCATAAACAAATTTAATTAAACAGCAGCAATGGTTTCAACTGCATTTGTCTTATCCATCATTAAACCAGAGCGTTTTTCTAAAACATTTTTCTCACTATTTTAATGGACTCTAATGACAAGAGCAATATCAATGATCCAATAAAAGAAGAAATAAAATGTTTGTATCCCGGAAAATCAAAACTAAAAATGTCTTGTAACAATGGAATTGAAATCGTCAATAGTAGTATAGCAAATGCAATAACAGAAATGAGTAAAACCGCTATGTTTTTCTCAAGAATTACTGAAAAGAAATTTCTAGTGTCAGATAATGATGTAAGAATTAAAAACACATTTCCAATAATCAAAGATGAAAAAGCTATGGCTCTTACTTCATTCTCTGAATGTCCTTCTTTGATTGACAGGAAGTAAATGGTTAACACCATTACTAGGAGCATTAGCCCTTTTAAAAAGCTAAAAAGAATTTTCCTCCACCCAAAAAACAATTCGTCTGGCTTCCTTGGCGGACGGTTCATAATGGATTCCTCTTCTTGTTCTGATTCAAACGCGATGGAACAAACAGGGTCAATGATTAACTCCATAAAAACAATATGCAAGGGCGTTAAAAGAATTGGCAACCATGAAAACATTGCGGGCAGTAAAACCAAGCCAATTATCGGAATGTGGATGGCAAGAATGTATGACATCGCTTTTTGCAAGTTGTCAAATATTCTCCTTCCTGAATGAATGGCATGAACAATAGAAGCGAAGTTATCGTCAAGCAGAACGAGTGAAGATGCCTCACGGGCAACATCCGTTCCTTTCATGCCCATTGCTACACCAATGTCTGCGGCTTTTAAGGCAGGAGCATCATTTACTCCATCACCTGTCATTGCTACAATTTCACCATTGGCTTTTAGTGCCTGAATGAGTTGCAGTTTTTGTTCAGGAACTATTCTGGCGAACACATGAGTATGTTTTATTTTTTTTTGTAAATCATCTGCGCTCATTGATTTAAGTTCATCCCCAGTCAATACATTGTCGTCGTTTTGTAAACCAATTTGTTTAGCAATACATCTGGCAGTGGCAGGATAGTCACCCGTTATCATTATTACTTTAATCCCTGCCTCGTTACATTCTTTGATTGCCTTAGGAACTTCTGGTCTGATTGGGTCTTCAAATGCAACTAATCCGGCAAATCTGAAATGAATATCACTTTGCTTTTCAGGCAATTCTTGATTTTGCCAATCACTTTGGGCTGCCGCTAAAACACTGTAAGCTTTCCCAGCCATTTCCTGAACGGCTTTTGTATAAATGTCGGTATCAGTTGCTGAAAGTCTACACAATTTAAAAACCACTTCGGGTGCACCTTTGCAATAAATATGAATTGTTTTATCTTTTTCAGATTTAAGCACCCTTGTCATAGCAAACAATTCTTTGCTCAATGGATATTCTTTCAGTAGCTGAAATTTTTCCATGGGTATTTGTTGCTTTTCATGTTCACTAACAATTGCCTTTTCCATAGGGTCAATGGACTTGTTTGATGAAGCATTAAACAGTAGCTTTATTAAATAACTTATATTTTTCTCATAGGATTTAAAATCTTGTTTTGAATACGTTTTTCCATTGCAATACAAAGCTGCCATCTCCATTTTGTTTTGGGTAATGGTTCCGGTTTTGTCACTGCACAAAACTGTTGCAGAACCAAGAGTTTCAATAGCAGATGGCTTTCTCGTTAATACTTTGTTCTTTGACAATCGCCATGCCCCTAATGCAAGAAAAACAGTTAAAACAACAGGAAATTCTTCGGGCAATATCGCCATAGCTGCTGAAAGTCCTGTGAGAAGAGAATTTAAAAAGTTGCCCCTCGTAAAATAAAAGGCGGCTATCACACCTATGCTGATTACGGCACCCCCAATAAACAAATTCCGGATGAGGGTTTTCATTTCTCGTTGCAAACGCGTGCTGTCTTGCTCAATAGATTGTAATGAAGTTCCTATTATACCAAATTGTGTATTAGTACCTGTGCTTGTAACTTTTGCAATACCTTTTCCTTGAACAACCAATGTTCCGCTATAAATTTTATTTTCCGATTCTTCGGATTTTATTACCGGAACAGATTCTCCTGTCAATAGGGATTCATCAAGAGAAAGATGGTTGCATTCTAAGAGAATTGCATCGGCTGGCACACGGTCCCCTTCGTGCAAAACGATTATATCTTCCGGCACCACCTCCCTTCCGGCAATTCTTTTTTCCGTTCCATTGCGAATTACTAAAGCACGCGGAGATGAAAGCTGCCTTAATGCAGCCAACGAGTTTTCAGTTTTTCTATGCTGATAGAAACTAATGAATATAATGACAGACACAGAGCATAATAAACTAATTCCTTCAAGATAGTCACCGAGTAGCAAATAAACGGAGCCACAGCTAATTAATAAAATAAACATGGGTTCTTTAATTACCTCAAAGGCAATACGGCCAACGCTTTTAGATTTTGCAGATGGCAACTCGTTAAAACCATAACGCTTAAGCAGTTCGGATGCTTTATTCTCGGTTATGCCTGAATGCATTTTAATCTAATCATAGTTTCAATAACCAAACTAAGGGTTCCTGTTTACAATAAAAATTTATTACAAGTCCAAAAGGCATATGGAATGAGAATATGGCTGAGCATGCAATGGTTCACCATGAACTACGGCCAATTTCCCTTTAAGCCAAAAGTAAAACCTTCCGTTTTCATTTACAAACATACTACTCTAATTCCTATCAAGCTTGTATTAATAAGCAGGTATAGAAATTTTTAATTACCCTGCCGGCCTACTTATTGGCCGTTAATTTAATTTTCGTCGCACATCAAAAAAGGCCAGAATAAAAAGTTCTTTTTTCTGAATCATACAATATACTTTAATAATTTTTATCAATAAAATGATAAAAATCCCATTTCACAAACTCTCTAGAACTCCTAGACAAGGATTCGAACTTATTAAATTTAACAAGTGCTAAAGTTTGGACTTAAATTTTAAGGCTGCCTTTTCAAATCATTCGTTTTCCAAATATTCTAAATTTATATTTTGATCAACCGATGCAATTTTTTAAAGGAAGAGGCTTTCTGATTTATATTCTTTCTATACGCTTGGTTCACAGCATGTTTTTGAACCCCAAACCCCTTGAAAGGGGCTTTTGTATTGTGTTCGTTTTATGTGCTTGGTTCACAGCATGTTTTGAACCCCAAACCCCTTGAAAGGGGCTTTCTGTTTTGGGTTCGTTTTATGTGCTTGGTTCACAGCATGTTTTGAACCCTAAACCCCTTGAAAGGGACTTTCTGTTTTATATTCTTTTTATACGCTTGGTTCACAGCATGTTTTTGAACCCCAAACCCCTTGAAAGGGGCTTTCTGTTTTGGGTTCGTTTTATGTGCTTGCTTCACATCATGTTTTGAACCCTAAACCCCTTGAATGGGGCTTTTGTATTGTGTTCGTTTTATGAGCTTGGTTCATTATAAGAATTTATCAAATTTTACTGAATAAATAAAATTTCAAATATCTACACATTAAAGCCCCTTTCAAGGGGTTTGGGGTTCTATGTAATTTGAATTGTAAACTAATTACAACTCAGTGTAGGGACTTTTGGTTTTGTGTTCGTTTTATGTGTGTGCTTTACTGTATATTTTGAACCCCAAACCCCTTGAAAGGGGCTTTTGTATTGTGTTCGTTTTATGTGCTTGGTTTATTAAATAAATTTAAAGCTTAAAAACTTTAAAGCAACTTTCAAGGGGTTTGGGGTTCTGAGTAAATCAAGGCGCATAGGCCCTATAGATCCTTTGTATAATCCATTCTAATTCATCCGGATTTTACACGTTAAGTCATCAGGAGCTATACCAAATATTTCCAATATGAACTTTTTTTACTTGATTAAAAATAACTATATTTGTAGAACACAGCTTTCTGACTTTATGCAATAAGCTAAATTATGCAAGAATAAAATTATTACTGAATGTATAGTTAAATATTATTACTGTCTACTTAAAAACAGATAAATAGAAATTAAATTATCTTTTTTAAAATGTCTTCAATAAACTGTGTACATTATCTATTGTAAACAAACAGATGCACATAAAATGTATTTGTTTTTTTTAAAAAAAATAAAAAGACCATAAAAACAAACCAAATTGAAAATCAACTCATTCATCTGACATCCGGATTTCTGACCATAAACAGATTTTTTCTATTTCTGCTTATTTTCTTTCCAATAAGCATAAGAATTTTCTCTCCTTCTTCAGATCCATATGTAATCCTGAATCGATTGTTAGCTAGCATTGGAGGGGCTTGCCTGCTGTGTTGGTTAATTGCTATAGCTCATAAAGCAAATCATAAACTGGCTTCAATTAATTTACATCTGAACATTTTTCGTTTTTTTAACTGGTCCGTTTTAGTATCAGTGATATCCTTTTTACTTATCTTGTTTTTTTCAACCGACGTTAACACAAGCAGTAATAATATAAACATTCATTACACCACTCCCATTATATTTCCAGTAATTTTTAGTGTGTCATTCCTCTCGGTAATAATTATAACAGCTAAAACCCTGGTGAGTGCTGAACAAAATAAAGATGCCAGCTTTGAAGAATACTTTAATGCTTTTATATTGCTATCATTTGCAGTCATAGGATTATGGTATATTCACCCAAGGGCACAAAACTTATAAAAGTAAGTTTATAAAATAGAATTGAATGTGGATGAAGATAAAATATTTAATTAAACCATAAAATAAAACCAATCCTTACTTTAATTTTTTACCTATATTTAAAATTACTTTGTCCTCTAGCTCCCCCTTCATCTTCACCACCTCGTCCACCTTCTCATTCGGAATAGTCATTGACAATACATATTGTTTTATCTTCCAGGATGAGTTTTGTTTATAGAGCACACCAGAACCGCGACAGATTTTCATTTGTGTATTGAGCAATTCATCAAACCATGCGATCTTACCAGCAGGATCAACATAGATGTGTCGCTGCAGGGATTTAAAATTCCAGGCTTTGCCTCGGTCGAAATAGGGTTTAGAGAATTCCATAAACTGGGTCTTGTTCCAATGCTCTGTAGCATCGGTACCCATAAAAATGGCATCGTCTGTAAGTTGATCAAAATAGCTTTTAAAATCAGCAGCACCGGCGGCTTGGTGCCAATTGTCCAGAAGGATATTAATTCTAGATTGCTCTGAATTTACATCCAGCTTGCTAATCCTGCATGCAATCAGGAGCATTAAGGGTATCAACAAAAGATACTTTATCATTGGTTGGTTTGATTCTGTTGCAATATAAGTTTAATTTTTGATTTCTCATCTTATTTAAAAGAGGTTTTTTGGATAGAAATTTTCCATAGTTCGATTTCTACAATACTTCAATTATAAATTATTAAAATGGAGCAATAATATTAGTAAATACAGAAATTCAATACTGCAAAAAATTTCATATCAGGCAGATGCCTTTGGATGTTCTGTTTTATTCATCATGATTTTCTGGTTATCAATCTGATCAATTTAAAACTTTGGTGAAAATTGGGCTGAGAACAGGATTTTTAAATTAAAGAGATTAAATCATTTGATTTATAAAAAACAGATACCAATCATCGCTTAATTTAATTTTTAAGGAATGTACCCAAAAGAAATTTAAAGCATTGCAACATTGTAGCATTGCAACATTTCCTACAGACTACAGACTACAGACTTCTTTTCTAAAGACTACATCCAACTATTGCAATAATTTATCCACTGTCTCAATGACCAATTCAGTATAGGCTTTGTAGGCATCCGGGAGTCGGTCGATACTGGTATCCAGAATCCAAA
This sequence comes from Saprospiraceae bacterium, assembly GCA_016787575.1. Taxonomy (GTDB): domain Bacteria; phylum Bacteroidota; class Bacteroidia; order Chitinophagales; family Saprospiraceae; genus Vicinibacter. The sequence goes on from JAEUUO010000010.1 coordinate 277,546, forward strand.
AATTGTGGAATGTTTGTGATTTGTATTCTAAATAAACGCCTCCCTGGTCGTGGGCATCCGGAATTCCGAAAACTCTTTGAGTCTCTGAAAGGAATTGACTTGGAAATTGATTCCGAAGTTTTTCTGCTATGGCATATTTCTCTATGGATCGTTGTGAATACAAGCCTTCGTAGAAATTTGAACGGGATGGATAATTATCCAAATTGTCTTCCAATAATAAACTATCCGATAATTTGAAAATGGCAATGCATTTAGGTCCGCTGCAAAAGCCATTGAATACTCCAAAAATCAAATAATCTGGTTCCGGATAATCACAACATTCTCTCTCTTTGCAGGCACTGATTAACATAAAAGAAATCAATAAAAGCATCCAATTTTTCATATCGGGGTTTGATTTAGAACGTTTGACTAGTTTTGTATGTTATACTTTTAACAAATCCTGCTTTTCAAAGATTGGGTGCAATAAATTATAATTAGGTTTATTGTACTGATTTTGTGTGTATTACATACTGCAATTTAACAATTTCTGCATAAAACAATTCCAATATTACTCAACCGTAAAATTGCCACATTGCAGCATTGTAGGAATGTACCATTGCAGGATTATTCATTGAGAACATTTACTACCTTTGTCGCGCTTTTTAAAAAGGGAACATTTGCAAGCAACAGATATCAAAAATCCGGAGTATTTTCATAAGGTGGTGGACTGCCAATATGCCTGTCCCGCCCATACACCGGTACCGGAATACATTCGCTTAATAGCGGCCGGTAAATACACAGAAGCCTATATGATTAACTGGGAATCCAATGTGTTTCCAGGAGTATTGGGTCGTACCTGTGACCGACCCTGTGAACCGGCATGCCGTCGCGGACGAGTTGAAGAAGAACCAGTGGCTATTTGCAGGCTGAAACGGGTCGCAGCTGATAACAAGGGCGATGTCAGTTTGCACATGCCTAAAGGGCCTTTTCCAGCCAATGGCAAGAAAATTGCCTTGATTGGTGGCGGACCGGCCTCATTGACGGTTGCCAGGGACCTCGCTCCTCTTGGCTACGAAATTCACCTCTACGATGATCAAGAATTTGGCGGTGGTATGATGCGGAGTCAAATTCCATCATTCCGATTGCCGGATGAAGTTCTTTCTCAGGAAGTCAATTACATTCTGGATCTGGGCATACACACACATTTTAAAAGTTATGTCCACAGCCTTAAAGACATTTTATCCAAAGACTACGATGCTGTATTTGTTGGAACCGGGGCTCCAAAAGGAAAAGATCTTCCAGATCTGCCTGGTCGCTGGGATGCCAAAGAAAATATTCATATTGGAATTCAATGGTTGGCCAATGTAGCCTTCGAGCATACTGCCAAAATTGGAAAAAAAGTAATTGTTGTCGGTGGTGGAAATACTGCCATGGACTGTTGCCGCACTTCGCGTCGTTTGGGTGGTGAAGAAGTAAAAGTGGTAGTTCGGAGTCCGTTTTCAGAAATGAAAGCATCGCCTTGGGAAAAAGAAGATGCCATGCACGAGGACATTCCGATTCTCGATTGCCATGTACCAAAATCCTTTGTTGTCGAAAACGGCCAACTCAAAGGCATGCGCTTCGAAAAGGTCATGGCCATCAAAGATGATTCCGGAAAACGCAAATTGGTCCCTTCAGGCGAACCGGAAGTGTTTATTGAAGCAGATGAAATCTTATTGGCTATTGGTCAGGAAAATAGTTTTCCATGGATTGAACGAGATCTGGGTATTGAGTTTGACCAATGGGAAATGCCGAAAGTAGATGCAATTACACATCAATCCACTCTTTCCAATGTATTTTTTGGAGGAGATGCTGCATTTGGACCTAAAAATGTAATTACGGCTGTTGCCCAGGGACATCAGGCAGCCATATCCATAGATTTATATTGTCAGGGTAAAAATTTAACCGAGCGGCTTCATCCGATGGTCAATTTGGTATCCCAAAAAATGGGCATCCATGAGTGGGCATACGATAGCAAAATTGTGGACGACCTTCGATATATCGTTCCTCAGGCCGATAAAAAATTGACTCTCAAAGACCGAAAAAAAGAAGTTGAATTGGGCTTTGACCTTGAGAACGGATTTAAAGAAGCCCAACGCTGTTTAAACTGCGATGTGCAAACAGTTTTTACAACCAGCCGTTGTATTGAATGTGACGCTTGTGTTGATATTTGTCCTACGTCTTGTATTTCTTTTGTCGATGATGGTGAAGAAATGGATTTGCGTACACGTCTTTCAGCTCCTGCAAACAATCTTACACAGGACTTATATGTTTCTGAAGTCTTACCAACTAAACGGGTTATGGTTAAAGATGAGGACGTTTGCTTGCATTGCGGATTGTGTGCCGAACGTTGTCCGACAACTGCATGGGACATGCAAAAATATTTTTATCAAGTTACTAAAGCCGGTTCATGCAAGCACATTCTGTGATCAATGATTTTGTAATTCGATTTGCAAATGTTAATGGTACCGGTAGTGCCAGTGCAAACAACATGTTTGCTAAAGCTATATTTAGGATGGGCATTCCGGTTAGTCCAAAAAATATATTTCCTTCAAACATTCAAGGGCTGCCAACCTGGTATGAAGTGCGCGTCAACGAACAATTTTATCTCGGTCGTCGGGATGGTATTGATCTGATGATTTGTGTAAATCCGCAATCTATGTTGCAGGATGTTGCCAGTGTAAAATCAGGAGGTTATTTTATTTACGACAATACCAAACCACTTCACAAAGAATACATTCGTGAAGATTTAAATTATATCGGAATTCCGTTAACCGAAATTACCATTCAGGAATATACGGATCCACGTCAACGGATGTTATTTAAAAACATCATTTATGTTGGCGCATTGGCTGCATTGATTGATATTGAAATGGATGTATTGCAACAATTGGTCAACGAACAATTTAAAGGAAAGGAAAAATTGATTCAACCCAATCATCATGCATTGGATTTAGGATATCAATACATTCAAAAGAATTTCTCACATCCACTACCCTATAGATTGCAACGACGCGATCTTATCAAAGATAAAATATTATTTGAAGGAAATGCAGCGACGGCTTTGGGTGCAATTTACGGTGGTGCCACTGTGGCCGCCTGGTATCCGATTACGCCGTCCACTTCTGTAGTAGATGCATTTGCAGATTATGCAGCAGAATATCGCGTGGATCCGGAAACGAATGAAAACAATTATGCCATCGTTCAGGCAGAAGATGAATTGTCAGCTATGGGCATGGTCATTGGAGCCATGTGGAATGGAGCACGTGCATTTACTGCAACCAGCGGACCGGGTGTTTCTTTGATGCAGGAATTTTTAGGGCTTGCCTATTTTGCTGAAATTCCGGCCGTGTTGGTAGATGTACAACGCACTGGACCTTCAACCGGCATGCCCACTCGTACACAGCAATCCGATATTTTGATTGCAGCGCATGCATCACATGGTGATACTAAACAGGTTTTGCTGATTCCCAATTCTCCCAAGGAGTGTTTTGATTTTGCTGCTATGTCATTTGATTTGGCAGAACAATTGCAAACTCCTGTGATCATACTTTCTGATTTAGATTTGGGAATGAATGATCATGTAAGCGATGCATTGGAATGGAAATCTACCACACAATACCGTCGCGGTAAAGTTTTGAGTGCAGATCAATTGGATCAAATCGGTCGCTTCGGACGTTATCTGGACACCGACGGAGATGGAATCCCTTACCGCACCATACCAGGTACCCATCCAACGAAAGGTTCGTTTTTTACGAGAGGTTCTTCCAGAGATGAATATGCCATTTATACTGAAGATGGGAATGCATACAAACGCAACATGGATCGTTTGTTAAAAAAATGGGAAACAATCAAATCCTATGTTCCAAAACCGGAACTTTTACAATCGGAAGCCAATGCAAACATGGGAATGTTGTTTTTTGGAACCAGTCATTTTTCATCTGTTGAAGCACGTGATATACTTGCAAAGGAAGGCATTGAATTGGATGCCATTCGTTTACGCTCGTTTCCATTTTCACAAGAAGTTTCTGATTTTATTGAAGACCATGAATTGATATTTGTAATCGAACAAAATCGCGATGCACAAATGCGGACTTTATTAATAAACGAACTTGAAGTAAATCCGGAAAAATTAGTACGTGTTTTAAATTACGATGGAATGCCCATTACTGCAGCGCATATTTCCAAAGAGATCAGCAATTATATTCATAAAACAAACAAGAAGAGCAAAGACTTTTCTTTAGAAATGAATGCATCATGAGTTACATAAAACCCAGTTTCAGACATCCGGAATTACCTGTTAATACTTTAGGCTATAAACGCAAAGATTATGAAGGTTCTTTGTCGACCTTATGTGCAGGTTGTGGACATGATTCTATTTCAGGTGCATTGATTCAGGCATGCTTTGAATTAAACATCGAACCCCATCGCCTTGCAAAACTTTCTGGAATTGGCTGTTCGTCTAAAACACCCACGTATTTTCTGGGTAATTCACATGGTTTTAATTCGGTTCATGGAAGAATGCCGAGTGTTGCAACAGGTGCCAATCTTGCAAACAGGGATTTAATTTATTTAGGAGTTTCTGGAGATGGAGATACTGCTTCCATTGGTATGGGACAGTTTGTACATTTAATCCGTAGAAATTTAAACATCACCTACATTGTAATGAACAATGGGTGCTATGGATTAACCAAAGGACAAGATTCAGCAACGGCAGATAAAGGTTCGAAAAGCAAAGCAGGATCTACCAATTTATTTCAAAACATCGATTTACCAGGTTTGGCAATGGAGCTGGGAGCTGGATTTGTTGCGCGCAGTTTTTCAGGTGACAAGGTGCAATTGATTCCATTAATAAAAGCTGCATTGGCACATCCAGGATTTGCACTTATAGATGTAATTTCCCCGTGTGTAACATTCAACAACAATGTTGGCTCTACCAAATCTTATGATTACGTTCGCCAACATGTTGATGCCACTGCAACGGTTGATTTTGTTCCGCATGCTGCAGAAATTAAAACCACTTACGAAGCCGGAAGTAACAAATTGGTAAGCATGCACGATGGTTCGCTTATCAAACTCAACAAACTTCAAGCAGACTGGGACCCAACCAATCGGGATTCTGCAGTCCATGCATTGCATGAAGCAAATTCGAAAGGTGAAATTTTGACCGGATTAATTTATATCAATGAAGAAAGTCAGGACTTACATCAACTTTTAAACACTTCAAAAAAACCTCTGAACACACTTTCAGAAAAACAATTGTGTCCCGGCCCAGAAGCCTTGATGGATATCAATCAAGGATTGAGGTAAAAATTCTGCAATGGTTTAATGTTGCAATCCTGTTATGGTTTAATATTGAATTTTAGGCTGAAGGCTGAAGGCTGAAGGCTGAAGGCTAAAGGATATATCGTTCCACTTATCAGCTTGGTCCTCCTTGGTCCTTGGTCCTCTTTGGTCCTTGGTCCTCTTTGGTCCTTGGTCCTCTTTGGTCCTTGGTCCTCTTTGGTCCTTGGTCCTCCTTGGTCCTTGGTCCTCTTTGGTCCTTGGTCCTCTTTGGTCCTTGGTCCTCTTTGGTCCTTGGGCCTCTTCCCCCCAACAAACTAGCTCCATTTTCAAAATAACAAATACCTTTGAATATAATTTTCCAATATATGTTTAATACAGTTTTTAAGAAATTATATCCACATTTACTTGTTATTCTGCTGTTTATCGTGGTTATCTCTTTTTTCTTTGCTCCACATTGGCAAGGTAAGGTATTGCAGCAGGGAGATGTTTCCAGTTGGGAAGGCTCAGCCCGCGAAATATTAGAATACAACAAGCAACATCCTGGAGATCCTGCATTATGGACCGGTACCCTGTTTGGAGGGATGCCGGCTTATCAAATTTCTACTCCCATGGATTATAATTTCATGAATTATGTTCAGAAAATTTTAGCATTGGGTTTTCTTAGCGGACCGATCGCAATTTTTTTCTTTTGTGCATTGTCATTTTATGTATTGTACTTGGTATTGGGATTGAGCATTCCTTTTGCATGCATGGGTGGATTGGGAACTGCTCTTGTGACTGGAAATTTTATAGTATTGGAAGCAGGACACGTTCCCAAATTAATTGTGCTTTCAATGATTGGTTTTATAATTGCCGGTATGATCCTTTCCTATCGTGGGAAATGGTTGCAAGGTTGCGCATTGTTTGCATTGGGAATGGGTATAAATGTGCTCAACAATCACGTTCAAATGAGTTATTATACACTGTTATTGATGCTTCCTTTGGTGATTGCGTTTGCTGTTCAGTTTATTAAAGATAAAGATTTTAAAAATTTTATAATCCCCAGCGGTTTGATGGCAGGCATAGTCATACTTGCCTTGCTGGCATCTTCCAGTTCAATCTTGCCTACTTATGAGTATGCCAAAGAAACCATGCGAGGGGGACACATTTTAAGTAAAAAAACAAATAACGAAACCGGTGATGTAAATACAGCCGGATTGCAATGGGATTATGCAACAAACTGGAGTAACGGTACGATTGATTTAATGTCTTGTTTGATTCCAGGTGTAGCAGGAGGTGGAACTTCCGAACCGGTTGATGCCAATTCTGCTTTATTAAAGGACTTGCGTAAAAAAGGATACAATGCTCCCAAACGATTTAAAGCACCTTTGTATTGGGGAGATCTTCCCTTCACAAGCGGTCCGTTTTATTTTGGAGCAATCATGTGTCTGTTATTTATACTCGGATTATTTATTGTCAAAGGACCTATTAAATGGTGGATATCCATTTCTGTCAGTTTAGGACTGTTGATGTCTATGGGAAAACACTTTGAAGCCTTCAATCATTTTCTGTTTGACTACCTTCCACTTTATAGTAAATTCCGGGCACCAAGCAGCATGCTTTCTGTTGTTTCTTATTTTTTCCCGATTCTTGGCATGATGGCTTTGTATCAAATTTCAAATTCAGATAAAAAAGATGATTCTTTATTAAAAAAATTATACTACAGTGTTGCTATAACCGGTGGCATCTGTTTGTTTTTTGCTGTATTAGGACCTGGCTTTTTTGATTTCACGCACAGCTCTGATGCCAGTTATGCTAAACAAGGATTGGATACCGATGCTTTGATCGCAGATCGTAAATCCTTGATGCAAAGTGATGCCTGGAGATCCCTTCTTTTTATTGGATTGGCAAGCGGTTTGTTATGGGCTTACCTTAAATCTAAAATACAATTGCGTTATGCGGCCATTGCGTTGGGAATACTCACGCTTATTGACTTGGGTGGAGTAGCAACCCGTTACATCAGCAAAGAGGATTTTGTAAGCAAATCAAAAAAAGAGCAATCTCAAAAACCACGAAATGTAGATACACAGATATTGGGTGACAAAGCCGACTACAGAGTGCTTGATTTAACGGTCAATACGTTTAACAGTTCGATACCCTCATTTTTTCACAATCACATCGGTGGTTACCATCCTGCAAAATTACAGCGATATCAGGATTTGATTGATTTACACATCGAACCGGAAATACAACAGCTTAATGGTTTTCTGCAAACTTTTACAACCGACAGCAGTTTAACCAATTCACTTTCTGTTTTAAGTGTTTTAAACATGCTCAATACAAAATATTTTATTTTGGGCCAACCGGGAAAAGAAATGCCTTTACCCAATCCATTTGCAATGGGAAATGCCTGGTTGATTCAAAATGTTAAAACTGTCAATACACCGGATGATGAAATTGCAGAACTTGATAAAAACAATTTAAAGCAAATTGCTATCGTACACCAAGAATTTGATTCTAAATTAACACAAAAACAATTTGATGGAAATGGCTCCATCAAGTTAACTTCATACAGTCCAAATAAAATGGTTTATGAAGCGAATTGCAGCGGAAATCAAATGGCAGTATTTTCAGAAATTTGGTACGGACCTGATTTAGGATGGCATTTGAGTATTGATGGGAAAGAAGTTGATTTAATCCGTGCTAATTATGTACTGAGAGCTTGTCAGATTCCCGATGGCAAACACCAGATTGTAATGGAATTCAAACCTAAATCTTTTATGCTTGGAAAAAATTTATCTATGATTTGTTCCTTGTTGCTGATTGGCTTGATGGGATTTGTTGCATATAAGGAGTTGATGAAATTTAAATAAATGGAAATAGTAATTTGAAAATATAGGTCATGTTAAGATATTTGTAGTAATACCTACAATTTATCAATCTACCTTACCAATTTCTTTATTCATTTCATTCTTAATAAAACCACAAACTCAGAACCCTAGATCTCTTGATAGAATTTTAATTAGTTTTTGCATCATATTACTCAGAACCCCAAACCCCTTGAAAGGGGCTTTAATATTTTAAAGCTTGAAAATTTTTTTAATCCAGTAAGATTTATAAAATTCTTTTAATAAGCCAAGCTCATAAAACGAACACAATACAAAAGCCCCTTT
>JAEUUO010000013.1 GCA_016787575.1 Saprospiraceae bacterium
CGTTTAAGCTCCTGTTCCTCGGGACTTAGTGATTCTTTTCCATTTCCTGGAAAACTTAGCTTCTCTCCTGATTTTATAAATTCACGTCGCCATCTACATATCATATCTGGATTAATAGATAACTCCTCTCCTAGTTTATGAATGCTTATCCCTTCTAGGCTACGATTTACAACCTCAAGCTTGAATTGCCTGTCATAACTTCTTCTGATTTTCATAATTATAAAAATACTGGTTTATGACCAAAGACTTAACTTATTGTCCGGCTTTTTGAGTAGGTCCACTTACATCCTAAAAGTCTAACAGCCTAAAAGTCTTACATCCTAAAAGTCTAACAACCTATTCCTCCATACTATACGAAAACATTCGTACATTCGCACCCATAATTGAATAACATGAATGTAAAACGTAATTTAACTTGCTCATTTTTAGCAATTTATTGTTTGCTATCGGCACAGGAAAGTCGCCTTTTGCGATTTCCAAGCGTATTTAATAATCAAATTGCCTTTAGCTATGCTGGTGATTTGTATACCGTTTCTGCCAATGGCGGAACCGCGCGTAAACTTACCAACCATCAGGGTCAGGAAATTTTTGCCCGCTATTCTCCAGATGGGAAACACATTGCCTTTACAGGGCAATACGATGGCAATTCTGAAATTTACATCATGCCTTCAAATGGAGGCGAACCCAAACGTTTGACCTATACAGCAACACTTAACCGGGACGATGTTTCTGACAGAATGGGTCCCAATAATTTGTGTATGACCTGGAGAGACAATGAGTCTATTGTTTACAGAGGACGCTGGCGTGATTTCAATGACTGGAAAGGACAATTGTACCTTTGCAATATCAAAGGAGGTTTATCTGAACAATTGCCATTAGATCACGGTGGATTTTGCTCGTACAATGCAGATAAATCCAAGATGGCATACAATTATGTATTTCGCGAATTCCGGACCTGGAAACGTTACCGTGGCGGTCAGGCAGATGACATTCGCATATTTGATTTTCAAACAAAACAAAGCACGAAAATATCTGACAACAACGCCCAGGATATCATACCAATGTGGGTGGGCTCTAAGATTTATTACTTATCCGATCGCGATGCCCGCATGAATTTGTTTTGTTACGATTTAAACACCAAGCAAACAAAAAAAATAACAGACTTTAAAGACTTTGATTGCAAATTTCCATCATCTAATGGAAACTGGATCGTTTTTGAAAACGGTGGATACATTTATAAACTAAATGCCACCACAGATAAGTATGAAAAAGTAAACATCAGCATACAGGAAGACTTTGCATCCGGTAGAAATAAATATGTGAACGCCAAAGACTATCTTGAAAATTGGGATATCGGGCCTGATGGCAATCGGGCTGTTTTTTGCGCACGGGGAGATGTTTTTACAGTACCTGCGAAAAATGGTGCAGTGCGCAACATGACAAAATCTTCCGGAGCTCATGACCGCGATGCTGCATGGTCCCCCAATGGAAAATACATCGCTTACATCAGCGATGCCAGCGGAGAAGACGAATTGTATTTATTGCAAGCAGATGGTACGCAAGCAGCAGTTCAACTCACAAAAAATGGGGATAATTACAAATATGGCATTCGTTGGTCACCTGACAGTAAAATGATTTTGTACAGTGATCGCAAACAAAGACTTTTTAGTGTGGATGTGATGAGTAAAGAGGTGATCCAGATTCAAGCTAACGAATATTTTGAAATCCGTGACTACAATTGGTCCAATGACAGCAAATTTGTATGTTATACCAATCCGGAAGGAAAAAACAATTCAACCATTCATATTTATTCTTTGAGTGAAAAAAAGAATTATGCCGTTACGGAATCCTGGTTTCAATCCTATGCACCAGTGTTTAGTCCGGATGGTAAATATTTATACTTTGTTTCTGAACGTAGCTTCAGTCCAAGTTACAACAACGTTGAATGGAATTATGCCTACTTTGATTTGGCAAAAATCTATTGCATTCCGCTGCGCAAAGATGTAAAAAATCCATTTGAACCAAAATCAGATGAGGTAGTGGTTAAAGACACAACAGTAAAAAAAGAAGATTCTAAAACAAGCAAGGCAGATAGCACCAAAAAAGATGCAGGAGGCTTGAAAATTGATTTCGATGGAATTGTGAATCGCGTTATTGAAATTCCTGGACCTCCAGGAAATTATTTTGGATTGGAAACAGCCAATGACAAAATTTATTTCTTTCGTTCATCTCAGCGCGATAAAATGAAATGGTTTGTGTATGACATCAATAGTCAAAAAGAAACTGAACTGGGAGCTGATATCAACGGATTTACATTTTCAGCGGATGGGAAAAAAGTGATGCTTGCTGCAAGCAGAAATTTTTACATCCTTGACATTCCTTCTGCAAAACCAAATTTAGAAAATCCATTAAATTTAGACGACATGAAAGTATGGATTGACCGAAGTGCTGAATGGAATCAAATTTACAATGAATGCTGGAGGCAAATGCGTGATTTTGTGTATGATCCAAATCTGCATGGAGTGGATTGGAAAAAACTAAGAGCCAATTATGCACAGTTATTGCCTTATGTTAATAATCGCACCGACCTGACCTATATCATCGGTGAATTAATTGGTGAATTAAACCTCGGTCACTCTTATGTTGGTGGGGGTGATTATCCAAAAGCAGATCGCATTCCTATGGGATTGTTGGGTGCAGAAATTGTGAAAGATCCTTCCGGTTATATTAAAGTTGTAAAAATTTTAAAAGGGGAGAATTGGGACAAAAACAATCGTTCGCCATTAACTGAAATTGGAGTGAATGTAAAGGAAGGTGATTTGATACTTGCAGTGGATGGAAATTCAACCAAGGATGTTGCTGATTTTTATCAATTATTAGTTGGTACTGCTGGTAAACAAATTCGTTTGAAAGTAAATTCAAAAGCAACTGAAGCAGGATCACGTGAAGTAACTGTAATTCCAATTGCTGACGAACAAAAATTATATTATTACAGTTGGGTACAAAAAAACATCGCTAAGGTAACCGCAGCAACCAACGGAAGAGTTGGTTATTTGCACATACCCAATATGGGTTCAGAAGGTTTAAATGAATTTGTAAAATATTATTATGCTCAATTAAACAAAGAAGCATTGATTGTCGATGATCGTGGAAACGGTGGTGGAAATGTTTCTCCTCACATCATTGAGCGTTTGCGCAGAGAACCGGTACAAATTACCGTAAGTCGAAACGGAAAACCAACTTATGAGCCCACCGAACAAATCATAGGTCCAAAAATTGCCTTGATCGATGAGTATTCTGCAAGCGATGGCGACATTTTTGCATACCGTTTCAGAAAGCATAAATTAGGAACTATTATCGGTAAAAGAAGTTGGGGTGGAGTCGTTGGTATCCGTGGAAGTTTGCCGATCGTTGACGGTGGTTTTTTAAATCGCCCTGAATTTTCCAGGTACAATGTAGAAGGAACTCAATGGGAAATAGAAGGCCATGGAGTGGATCCGGATATTGTAGTTGAAAATGATCCATACAAAGCATTCATTGGAGAAGATCAGCAATTGGATAAAGCGATTGAGTTGATTAAAGAACAAATGAAAGGGAAATCTTATCTGGAACCGGCACCGCCTGCCTATCCAAAGAAATAATGCAGACCTTCTGACCCTAAGGAAAGGGCTTTAACTCAAAGAATGGATTAAAGCCCCTTTCAAGGGGTTTGGGGTTCGAGTAAATTTGAATGATTCACAAATGCAACAACATTTTGAACCCCCTGCCCCCTTGGAAGGGGGTTTAAATTTTACCAAGAATCAAAAGCCCCTTTCAAAGGGTTTGGGGTTCGAGTAAATTTGAATGATTCACAAATGCAACAACATTTTGAACCCCCTGCCCCTTGGAGGGGGGTTTAAATTTTACCAAGAATCAAAAGCCCCTTTCAAGGGGTTTGGGGTTCGTTGAAATTTGAAAGAATCTCAAAATCAGATTTATCGCAAATTTTGTCTTTAAATCAGCTGTGTTGGTCGTCGTTTTAGCATTCAATATCTAATAACATGCAAATGTTGTTTTCACTTGAAACTTATTGGAATTATTACTGGTTTCCCTGTTAGTAAAACTCTCAATTTTTAAAATGCTTATGAACTCATTTTCACTAAAATTTGATTCTTTTTGCTTAATCCTGATTTTTGTAATTCTTGGAATTCCTAACGGATACAGTCAGCTGATGCGCCCACCCAGTGGCCCGCCACCGGAAGGTAAAATTCAAGGGGAGTTGCTTGACAGCATCACAAAAAAGCCTTTGGTTTTTGCAAATATTGTAATTCAAGAAGCCTTGGAGAAAAAAGATGTCGACGGTGGATTAACTGACGATGACGGTAAATTTAAAATCAAGGAATTGAAAAATGCAAAATACAATGTCATCGCAACGTATTTAGGTTACCAAACAAAAATTATGGGTCCCTATAAAATTAACAAGGATGTACAAGAATATAATTTAGGAAAAATTTACTTGTCACCAACTGTTACTAATTTGGACGAGGTTACGGTAACAGGTACCAAAGATCTAATCGAAAATAAAATTGACCGCCTGGTTTATAATGCAGAAAAAGATGTGACATCAAAAGGAGGCACTGCTGCGGATGTATTAAGGCGCACTCCTTTATTGACGGTAGATTTGGAAGGAAATCTCTCCATGCGAGGAAGCAGTAATATCCGCGTATTGATCAATGGGAAACCATCTACGATCATGTCAAGCAGCATAGCCGATGCATTAAAAATGATTCCGGCAGACATCATTGAAAAAGTCGAAGTAATTACACAACCTGGTGCTAAGTATGATGCAGAAGGAACAGGAGGCATAGTGAATATTGTAACAAAAACAAAAAAAATACAGGGAACCAGCGGTTCGATTTATACGAGTGCAGGAACCAAGAGCAGCAGTTTAGGAACCAACCTCACGGTGCGAGCTGGCGAAATAGGATACAATGCCAATGTAGGTGGATTTTTCTGGCGGGGAAAAGGGGACCAACACGTTGAACGTGAAAATTTATTAATCAACGACGATCCGTATTTTTTACAAACAGGCCATTCAAAAAATTATGGTGGCGGTTTATACGGACAAATCGGTGCAGACTGGGATCTGAATTCTAAAAACAGTTTCAATCTTACGACTCGTTTTCCAATAAACTTATTTCACAATGACAATGATTTAACAACCTATCAGGGAGATACCCTTGCGAATTTACCCTTTGCATACAGAAGAGTCAGCGATGCATTAAACAGAAATATTGGAACAGACATTAACCTTGATTATAAGAGGACCTATGGAAAAGAAACCGAACGCGAGTTTGGCATGTCGGCCCAATACTCATACAGCAATCGAAAAAGTGAATATGAAACTGACCAGTTTGATGAATTGGGTGTTCGCAATTACCGCGAAACCAGTCCAAATTTAGGAAATAATAAAGAACTTACTTTTGCGGCAGACTACTTGCATCCCATTCATAAGAAAATAAATTTAGAAGTTGGTGGTAAGAGTATTTTTAGAAATGTATTCAGTGACATATATTACGATACGCTAGATTTAAGTTCAAATAATTATTTAAGAGATCATAGTAGGGACAATGTATTTGACTACGATCAAAATGTGGGTGCAGCCTATTCACAACTAACTTTTCCAATACTTAGCAATTTAAGAGGACGATTGGGTTTGCGCTATGAACATACATTTATTAAAGGACTTACTGAAGCAGATGCCAACGATTTCGAAAACAATTACGCATCCTGGATTCCATCAGGATTAGTAGCTTATACCTTAAAAGATAAATCCACAGTAAAATTTTCATATTCCAGGAGGATTCAGCGCCCCAGTATGTTTTATTTAAATCCGTATGTCAATTACAACGATCCAAGTAATATTTCTTATGGAAATCCAGAGTTAAAACCAGAACTCACAGAATCATTTGAGTTGAATTATTCCTTTACCAAAGATGTAAAGAATGCTACCATTTCAGTGTACCATAAAATCACCAATGACCTAATTGATAATTATCGGTTTGTGGATAGTTTAGGTCGCACCAATTCGACATACAATAATCTAGCGACCAATTACTCTTCCGGTGTCAGTATCAATGGAGGGATTATGAAATTGGGTAAAATCATTTTGAATGCAACAGCCAATTTGTATTATCAAAAAATTGAAAGCGAACAATTTGATGGACTTAGAAATGATGCATTCAGTTACAGCTTTAATGGATTTGCAAATGTCAACATTACCCCAACGCTGGGCATTAGTTTTTTTGGTTTTATCAATTCTCCAAAATTGACTACACAAGGAAAGCAAGCTAGTTGGTATGTTTATAGCATAGGTTTGCGGAAAGATCTTTGGAAAAAAATGGGAGGACTTACCCTGGGAGTTGATAATCCATTTACCCCGAAGACCAATTTAAAATCAGAATTCAAATCTGAATCGTTTAGTTATGTATCCGACAATAAGTTTGAAGCCTGGGGCATCCGCTTGAGTCTTGATTACCGATTTGGCAAAATGGAGTTTGGTGGAAATCAGAAAAAGCGAAAAGGCAACCTCAACGACGACCTCAAACAAGGAGAGGAAGGCGGAAGCGGCGGCGGCGGAAGATAGGCTAAAGGCTGGAACTTGATAGGCTAGCGATTTTGCAGCCTAAAACAAAGATTTTCAATATTTTAATTTTATTCAAGGCCTTCTAAATACATTTTTAGAAGGCCTTGTTTTTTTAATAATGAATGTCATATACGGCTATATAAAACCTGAATATCCATTACTTTTGCGCCTTGGGACCAAGCATCCAAATGTTCATTTTATACATGTATCTTATGAATTTGGGGGTTTTACTTCTGCATGATAAACTCCGCAAATTAATTCGGGGTCCTGCCGATGCAGGATAAACTCCGCAAATCAATTCGGGGCGTAGCGCAGCCTGGTAGCGCACACGTCTGGGGGGCGTGGGGTCGCAAGTTCAAATCTTGTCGCCCCGACATATTAATCAAGGAGTTGTGAGGTAAAATCATAGCTCCTTTTTTATTTGCACATAATTTGCACATAATTTGCACATAATTTGCACATAATTATCCTACAGTAGATTCCATTTTCATACCTATAAATATGTTGAGTCGCAGAGCAAAAAAGGTATAGATAGAGTTAATAAATCAATCTCCTGACTAAGATTTAGAATTTAGAGTTGTGTTTAAGGACGAATAGTAGAAAGTGTCTTCATTTGGTCGAGTTGATACAGAAGAAAAAAACGTATTCCATTCATGCTTTACATGGACAAGTTTAATAACTTCACTACACTATCATTAGTCAATATGTTTTCTGAATTAAGAAAATTTAAATTAGGCATGACATTAGCTCACCAATACATGAATCAGCTAGATGATTATATTAAAAGCGCTGTGCTTGGAAATGCTGGAACTGTGGTTTCATTTAGAATCGGAACGAAAGATGCATTGCATATGGCAAAAGAAATGTATCCGGAATTTGATATTGAAGATTATATTAATCTTCCGAAATATAAGATATACCTTAAGCTTTTGATTGATGGAAAGCCAATTAGGCCGTTTAGTGCTATTATTTCATCGATTAATTAGAATCATTTTTTTTAAAAAAAAATAAGTATTATTCTAAAAATACAAATACATACCTTTAATTAGATTTTCTAATGATCCAAGTATCTTGTTGGGGTATACCATTTTTAATTTCTCCTGGTAATATTTTTTCTATTTTAAAAAACCCTTGAATAGATCTCTCTACATACATTCTAGGATGAAATGTACTATATGACCTGTGCCCTTCAATATCACTATAATGATTTACTGCATTCCCATTTATAAATTGGGTTTGCTCACTTTCTTTCAATTTGATCTTAAAAGCATCACCATGTAAGGTAAAAATTAATATACCACCATGCTTTAATATTCTATTGAGTTCTATTATCCATGGAAGAAAAAGCTTTTCACTTAAATGTGTAAAGACTGAAATAGAATAGACAACATCAAAATAATTATTTTCAAACTTTAAAGGAGGAATAAGATCATTTTTAATAAAATTTATTCCGAAAATATTTCTAGTATTCCAAGAAATTGTATCTTCATTATAATCACTGCCATATATAATACTTTTATCTTTTAATAATTGAGGTAAATGACGAATTACTCTTGAAGGGCCACAACCCCAATCCAATATTTTAATTTGTTTATTTAAATCTATATGGTTACTTATTAAATTTAAAATCCATTCAGCTGTCTCTCTTCCATAAATATAATAATCTCTATAATTTAATTTATAAGATTCAAATAACATATAGGAAGGAGGTAGGGGTATGGTTGGGTTTAGCTTAATAAACTCTTCATTATTCTGAGAGTATTTTATATTATAGTAATAATATATTATCTTATCAACTAAGAGACCATATCCATTCCTCCTCGCAAAATTCAATATTCTTCTTAATATCTTTACCATTCGGATTTAACTATTTTTTGATAATGAAGTTTACCACTGAATTCTCCCTCTATGAGATATATTCCAACTGGTAAATCAGGAATATCAATTTTATAATATTCACCAAAGTTAATAATATTAAAGGGAACATCATTATTATTAATTGACAAAATCCTAATTTTGACTCCTTTATACAAATCCTGACCATCGATCCTTACAAAGAAATTCCCTGATTTCATTGGATTGGGATAAACAATCATTTTATTTAGTTCGGATGAATCGTTTTCAACCAAGTCTTCATTAATTTCTTTTGATTTTTTAGCAGCCCTAATAGTACCAGTTTTGACCTCATAAGAATTTAAATAAACTGAGGCTCCTTCATTAATATAGACTCCTGGATTTAATGTTATTGTTCGGGCTTTAAAATTTTTACGGGAGCCATTACTGAATGTTTCTGAACAGCCAGTACCACCTAAAGTAATGTCATTTGCCCATTCATCTTTGTAAACTGCATTATAAACATCATTACAAAATGTCTTGTTCGCTGAATAAAATTTATTCACACTAAAAAGTTTAGCTTCTCCGGGTTGTAAGTTAACAACTCCAGTATTCAAATTTTCATACAAGCCATTTTGCAGGAATGAAACAACAGAACAAGTTTGTTTGAAATTAAAATGAAAATATTGTTCATTACTCATACTTTTATTCATTACCCAAAAATAAATATTATTGTTATTATCAAGAAGAAATGACAATAAAATATTATTTATACTATATCCTGGTTCGGCAACAATAGGAGTTGATGTTAATACCTCCATAGCACTAACATCGCTAGTAATGTTAGACCATAAAGAGGAAGTTGGAATTGATTCATTATATGCCGGTTTAACAGTGGATTGTATATTATAGTGGTAGGCATTGCTTAATTTACAATTTAAAATTATCTTTTCGTTTTCTGTAAATTCAGAATGGATATTTGTAAGATGGTCAAAGGTAGCTGGCGTAATTGCTAAATCCCAAGAATTTAAACAACCATAGGTTCCAGAACCAAAAAGTTCATTAGTAGGCCAATATATTATTCCTTTTGCCCCATATGCCATCGCACTAAAAATTAGGTAATTAAATTGAGAAATATTATTGCCAGTTGTTACTGTATGATTAGGTATAATAAAAGGGGAATAAATCGGAGTTGGGATGTAAACAAATGGTAAACTATGCAGACTACTTTTTTTTGAAATAATATCTAAATTATGGAAAAAATCATATGGCCAAAGTGTTGGATTATTGGGATCATTATTGATGTATAAAGGATGAGAATTAAAGGCTATGATATTTGGATTTGTCTGATTAATATAATTCTCTACATAATTATTATAAGCAACATCTTGAGGTGTCCCTGGAGGGGATCCTAATCTTGCAACATCCGCATACATCGGTAACAAACCAGCAAGCCTTAAAAAATTTGGATTAAAGTTGTAAATATCAGAAAAATATGATGCTACATAAGAAAAATGACTCGCATTTGGTTCATCAATTACAAAATATCCCAATATACCCGAATGATTACCAAAATAATTCAATGCTCCTTGGCTGTTAGTTTGATTATATACAGGGTTAGATCTATTGAATGTTAGGTCTGGGCTTTTTACTAACATTTTAATATCTAAGTCTCTTGAATTATCTAAGAATACCTTTGAAGGTGGAGGATTATTGTTCCATCTTTGTTCCTGAGGTTTAAATAGTTGCCAATCAGGAATCATGCTATTAATTTTGTTCTTCTTAAAATACCGAATAAATTCATAATCATGCCCAACTATCCTATCTGATCCAGTAACTCCGGAATAATAAAAGCAATCTGTAGAAATATTATCAATTTCATAATTCCAAGAGGTAATTAAAAATTTATCAAATTGAGCCTGTATTCCAAATATCCAGAAAAGTGACAGATAAATTATTGTAATTTGCTTTTTCATAATCTTAAAATTTAGATGCTCTATAAAGATTCTCAATTTTTGTGTTTAATTCCTTATTTTCTATATCTAATTTAATAATATATAGTGTCAATTCTTCGATTTTCTGTAATAGTTTACTTTGAATCTCCCCTAGACTTACCCCATACTTTACAATTTCTGCTTCAGATGGTATGTCGGGTAAATGTTTATGTGTTTTGATAAAAGCTTCGACTTCACTTAGGCTCATAAGTTTATAATTTGGTTCGAATACAAAATCTGACCAACCTGTTTCAACGAAAACACTTTTAGCTCTTATTGATCCATTTACTGCTAATTTATGGTTTCCAGGATTAGTGGTCCCAATTCCTAATTTTCCATCATAAGTCAAAACCATTAACTGGTTAAAACTATTGATATTGCCCGCAGTTAACAAACTTCTAAAATTCAGTTGCCCTAGCCCGTTATTACCAAAATTAATTACACCATGTCCATTTGCATGACCAAATGTGCAATGATTAGAACCACTAATCATAAATGACCCGTTAACATCCAATTTTGCATTTGGGGATGACACTCCAACTCCAACATTGGAATTTGCAGAAGTGCCAATGCCATTTACTCCACTCGGGACATAAAGCGTTTGACAAATTAAAGCATTGAAAAGTACAATAAGAATTGAACTAAAAAATAATTTCTTTTTCATTTGTTTAATGTTAAATATGTTAAAAAATAAATTTTAATAAATTATTTTATTTGTATTCAAAAAGCAAATATTTTCTACTAATGATCAATTAAATTTTTGTAATTTTGCCTAATCAATATTTATTGACTTCCCTTACTCCAAATATATATCCATATTATATTCCTATTAAATAGTAATAGTTAAACACCCGAATATTTTTATTTACTTCGGAAATTCCTGATGAATAAAGAAATCATTTGTCCTATAATATTTAAAAATCCCCAATTCTAGCTCCTTGCTTTCTTTGGAGAAAACAAATGCAGCAAATTTTAATTTCTAAATTAAATATTTAAAGTTTACATTCAAATATTACTAAATAATTTAAATTATTCGATGACTAAAATCATTTTATCAGATGATTTTTATTCGTAGAATTTATTTAATTATTAATCTGAAATGGAAACTGGTGCATTGATTCAAGTTTAAAAGACTAATACTATTCAATTTACTATCTTAATTGTATGCATCCGGCGAAGTACATTTAAAGAAAAAAGAGCCTATATTAATATGAAGCAAGGTATGCGATTACGCAGATCACTTTTATCTTAAGAAAATTATAGTCGACTTGTTTTTCTTTTGGTGTAGATAATTATACATATACTAAGCTGGTATTTAGCTTTTTGATTTTAGGGGTCCGTGTCTCCTGCCAAGATTGCATTTCGCTATAAGGCAGATATTCATATCGCCATGGCTATATGTAATCTTGCAACTATTAAAATTCGCATCCTTTTCAGGTTTTTAAATCTTGGTCAAGCTCAATTTATCCTGATATTCATTTAGAAATTCAACTGGTGGGTTCTTTAAATAAATCTCAGTTGTGGCAAGAGAAGAATGTCCTAACATTGAGCTTGTCGCATTCAATGGGACTTCTTTCATCATGGCATAAGTGGCGAACGAATGCCGACTGATTTACGAGGTTAGATGATTGTCAATATTACAAATCTTTGCCAGCTCTTTTAACCCCTTGTTATACATTTTCCTTGCCTAATGTACATCCTTATATAGATCAGATAACTGAGTATGTTTAATAAAGGGAAAGACAAAATCTTCTTTTGTTTTTCCCTTTAAATAGATTGAAAAAAGCTACTTTTAAGAATCGGTCATTTTAATATGGTAAGGCCGACCATTTTATTGTAATCGACAATAAATTCCCCTCATTTTTCATTATATTTGCACGGATGTTTAAAAAGAGGCTGGCTATTTTCTTTCTTACACTTGCTAATGTGATTCTCATTGGCCATGACCTCATTCCACATCATCACCATGATAGCCTCGAAGAATTACTGGCTCATCACCATTCTGAACAGGATCAAACGGAACATGGATTAAGTCACTGGCTTTCACATCTGATGCATTCGTCTGATGGACTTGCATTCTCTGCAAATCATTCTATAGGAAATTCATTTTCTAAACAGCAGCAATCAATGCCTGCCTTGTTGCCAGTAATGAATTGGATAGATCTTGTTAGAATATCAGGCTCAATTCAAAAGCCACCTGAGGCTACTCGGTTGGTATCTTCGCTTAAATGCCTGCCTTCCGGACTGCGTGGGCCTCCTGCTCTTTTTTCCTAAGCAAATTCTTAATTGAAAATCAAACCCTTTGCAGTACTTACGTGCAAATGGGGAGATTTTATATTTATTCATTCAAATTAAATCATTTATTATGAAAACAATATTTAGTAGCTGTTTAGTTTATTTATAAGCTGTTCAAACAATCAAAACAGCGGTCAAATGACTCCTGTTGGTACACACCAGCATGCTGATGGCTCGACGCATGAAAATCATGAACACGATGAAAAACCAAATCAACAAGAATTTTCTGTTTCTCAAGATACTTTAGCTGTAAAAGGAGACAGCACCCGAAAACAAAATCATGAAGTTCATGATCATCCACACAAACACTAACTGTATAAATATAAATTTCTGCTATGGCTAACTACTTTTTAGCAATCTTAACAGGCCTTACTTTGCTAGGCGCTTGTACACACAAATCCGAAGTGCACGAACACGAACACGGACCGGAACCACTTGCTTACACGATCTATTCTGAGAAGCTGGAGTTGTTTGTTGAATTCAATCCTTTGATTCTCGGAGTGACTTCAAATTTTGCGACGCATCTTACTTTACTTGGGGAAAAGTTTCTGCCACTGTCCGAAGGAACGGTCACAGTAAGTCTGCTTGTTGGTGGCAAAGGAATTAAACAAACAATTACAGAACCCACCAAACCGGGGATCTATCGTTTATCCTTGCAGCCAACAGTTTCAGGTACCGGTACCTTAATTTTTGATGTGGTTTCAAAAGACTTTACCAACCAAATAATTATTGACTCGGTTTCGGTTTACGACAATGAACAGTTGGCTATGGAAGCGGCTTCTGAAGAAGCTGATGCAAATGATATCAGCTACCTCAAAGAGCAAGCCTGGAATGTAGAATTTGCCAATCAGGTCCTGACTAAAACAACCTTCAACAACATGATCAAAACCAGCGGACAAATTCTGCCTGCCCCGGGTGATGAACAACTTGTTGTAGCAAAAGCCAAAGGCATCGTTTTATTTTCAGGAAGCCATACCATTCTTGGGTCGAATGTGAGTGCCGGAACCTCACTTTTTATAATCTCAGGTGGAAATTTAACTGATGGAAATATTGATTCACATTACAAAGAAGCTAAGCT
This sequence comes from Saprospiraceae bacterium, assembly GCA_016787575.1. Taxonomy (GTDB): domain Bacteria; phylum Bacteroidota; class Bacteroidia; order Chitinophagales; family Saprospiraceae; genus Vicinibacter. The sequence continues at coordinate 13,826 of JAEUUO010000013.1, forward strand.
TAATTACGAAAAAGCAAAAGCAGATTTTGACCGTGCAGCAGAATTGGTTAAGGATAAAATTGTTTCGCAAAAAGATTTTCAACAAGCAACATTGGATTTTGAAAATGCTCGGATCGTTTTTAATTCCCATGCAAAAAATTATTCTGCAAAAGGACAAAGCGTATTTGCGGGCAGCCAGGGTTTTATTAAAAATATTTTCGTAACTGAAGGGCAATTTGTGGAAGCAGGAACTCCATTGGCAAGCATTTCAAAAAACAGGAAATTAATTTTACAGGCAAATGTTTCTCAGAAATATTTTCACCTGTTATCCAGTATTAGTTCAGCCAATTTTAAAACAACAGAAAGCGAGATCGTTTATAATACTCAACAGCTAAAAGGAAAATTGATTTCATATGGCAAAAGCGCAAATGCAAATTCTCCATTCATACCCATAGCATTTGAAATTGAAAATACTGGAAATTTAATTCCAGGCTCCATTGCAGAAGTGTATCTCAAATCAAGCCCCATCCCAAATGCTTTGGTCATTCCACGAACTGCACTGGTAGAAGAACAGGGAAGCTATTTTGTTTATGTGCAAACCGGAGGCGAGCGATTTCAAAAACGGGAAGTAAAATTGGGTGCATCAGACGGACTGGTAGTCCAATTATTATCAGGAGTTGCAGTTGGAGAACGGGTAGTTACCAAAGGGGCTTACCAAATTAAATTGTCAACGGCTTCGGGGACACTTCCCGCACATGGACATGAACATTGATCAATTAATGGAACCTCTAAAAACCCCTTATACTTCGTTACGCAATTTTTTTAAACACTTCATTTACGGTAGTAAACTCAGCGTTTAAAAAAATCGCAAGCCTCGTCTAAGGAGTTTTTAGAGATTCCATAAAGAAATTTGACAAACTAACAACTATCAACTAACAGCTATCAACTATCAACCATCAACTACCAACTATCATGTTAAATAGAATTATACATTTCTCACTTCACAACCGATTGCTCGTTGTGGTGGCATCGGTTTTGTTAATTGCTTTTGGTAGCTATGTGGCTATGCGAATGGAAGTCGATGTGTTTCCGGATCTCACAGCACCAACCGTAGTGGTACTTACTGAAGCACATGGCATGGCACCTGAAGAAGTTGAAAAATTGGTAAGTTTTCCTATAGAAACTTCTGTAAATGGAGCAAGCCATGTGCGCAGAGTTCGAAGTTCGTCATCAGCCGGGATCTCCATTGTTTGGGTTGAATTTGAATGGAATACAGATATTTTCAATGCCAGACAAATCGTAAACGAAAAAATAACTGCTTTTGCAGAAAAGCTTCCAGCAGGAGTGGGCAACCCGGTGATGGCGCCACAAAGTTCCATTATGGGAGAAGTCATGTTTATCTCCCTTACTTCAGATACCACTTCACTGATGAAACTTCGCACATTGGCAGATTGGACGATACGTCCTAGATTGTTGTCAACCGGAGGCGTTGCACAAGTTGTTGTGATGGGTGGAGAATACAAACAATATCAAATTTTGGCATCTCCACAGAAAATGACTTACTACAACGTCTCTTTAAATGAATTATTAACTGCATCAGAACAAGCCAATGGAAATTCTTCGGGAGGTTTTTTAAATGAATTTGGGAATGAATACATCGTAAGAGGAATTGGCAGAACGAATGATTTAAGTGAGTTGGGAAAATCGGTTATAAAATCGTCTAATGGAAACGTGATTCGCATTGAAGATGTTGCTGAAATAAAAATTGGAGCAGCACCTAAAATTGGAGATGCATCTTCAAACATGCAACCGGCAATTGTATTATCCATTTCCAAACAACCCGCCACCAACACCCTCGAGCTCACTCAAAAGATTGATGATGCGGTGGCTGAACTGCAAAACAATCTTCCAACAGATATTCATATCAACACACATATATTTCGTCAGGCAGATTTTATAAATGCATCGATCAGCAACATAAATAAAACCCTGTTGGAAGGCAGCATTTTTGTCATCCTGATCCTTTTTTTATTTCTGATGAATTGGCGTGCAAGTTTGATTTCATTGCTTGCCATTCCGATCTCATTAATAGCCGCCATATTGAGTTTGCATTGGTTGGGATACACCATCAATACCATGAGTTTAGGGGGAATGGCGATCGCAATTGGTGCATTGGTGGATGATGCCATCATTGATGTAGAAAATGTTTTTAAGCGACTCAAACAAAATGCCCTTAAACCAATGGAGGATCGCAAAGACAAACTTCAAGTAATTTTTGATGCATCGGTTGAAATCAGAACGTCCATTATCAATGCCACATTTATTATAATCGTAGCTTTTGTTCCGCTATTCTTTTTGTCTGGTATGGAAGGTAAATTATTGGCACCGCTCGGCATTGCATTCATCGTTTCCCTATTTGCTTCACTCATTGTTTCAATTACCCTAACTCCAGTTTTGGGATCTTATCTTTTAACAGATGTAAGCATGTTGCAAAAACAACATAAGGAAAGTTGGTTGGTGACAAAATTGCAAACAGCCTACACAAAACAACTTGAACACATCATGAAGTGGAAGAAAACAGTAATTGGTATTTCTGCAGCTTTGTTTTTTGTTTCGTTGTTTATATTATCCCAATTAGGGAGGAGTTTTTTGCCAGAGTTTAACGAAGGTTCGTTGGTAATCAGCGCAGTGAGTTTACCTGGAATTTCATTAGAAGAAAGCAATAAACTTGGAAAGCAGGTTGAAAAAGCATTGCTCAGTATTCCTGAAATTAAAATCACGACACGGCGAACGGGAAGAGCAGAATTAGACGAGCACGCACAAGGGGTTAACTCATCGGAGATAGAAGCTCCATTTAATTTAAGCAATCGCAGCCGGGAAGCATTTATGACTGAGGTACGAGAAAAGTTGGCTACGGTGTCGGGTGTAAACATTACCATCGGACAACCAATCGGTCACCGTATTGATCACATGCTTTCAGGTACGCGTGCCAACATCGCGATAAAAATTTTTGGTTCGGATTTAAATACCCTCTTTAGTCTTTCCAAACAAGTTAAAAGCTTCATTCAGCCTATTGAAGGTTTGGTTGATGTAAGCGTCGAACAACAAATTGACATTCCACAATTGCAGATTAAAGCAAAGCGGGACATGCTCAATCATTACGGGATAACAATGGGTGAATTTAACCAATTTATTGACGTGGCTTTCGCAGGTGAGAAAGTTTCAGAAATATACGAAGGCAATAAAACCTTTGATTTGATTTTGCGCTTTGATGATGCAAATCGTGGCAGTTTAGAAAACATTCGAAACACCTTGATTGATGTTGGCGTAAGCAGCAATGATGAAATGGGGAGCACCGAATCACAGCCAGTCAATTCTCAATACCAATCGCACCATCGCAGAATTCCATTACACTACATTGCAGATATTGTCAGCACCAGTGGGCCAAACACCATCAATCGTGAACATGTGCAACGCAAAACAGTTGTTTCAGCGAATGTGGCAGGTCGCGACCAGAAAAGTGCAGTAGCAGAAATCCGGAAAACATTAAACAACAAATTAAAATTACCCGAGGGATATCACATTGAATACGGTGGACAATTTCAGGCGGAAGCCGAAGCATCAAAAACTTTGATCATTACCTCCTTGCTTTCTTTGCTGATTATTTTTTTATTACTGTATCAGGAATTTAAAGATGTAAAAGTAGCCGGCATCATTTTATTAAATCTTCCATTGGCCCTGATCGGGGGAGTATTTAGCATTTGGTTTACAAGCGGTATTATGAGTATTCCGAGTATTATTGGTTTCATTACCTTGTTTGGTGTAGCCACACGAAATGGAATCCTACTGGTATCCCATTATAAAAATTTGCGCGAAGAAGGAATGAATTTATATGACACCATCATTAAAGGCTCTACGGATCGACTCAGTCCTATATTGATGACAGCACTTACTGCCGGGCTCGCACTCGTTCCACTTGCAATCGCTGGGGATTTACCCGGTAACGAAATTCAAAGTCCTATGGCAAAAGTGATCCTGGGTGGATTGCTAACCAGCACAGTGTTGAATATATTTATTGTGCCCATGGTTTATTTTATGTCTAACAATAAAACAGTTTCTAAATGAGAATCACTTTTATCAAATTAATTTCAATTGCTTTTTTGATGGATATCCATGCACAATCTACTATTGATCAGGTGCTTGTTCAAATCGGGATGAACAATAAAACAATTCAAGCTACGACACAATACTATGAAGCTGCAAAAATTCAATTTAAAACGGGCAATACCCCTTCTAATCCTTTTGTTGAATATGATTATCTTTCCGGCAGTCCGGCAAATGCCGGTAACCAGCATGACTTTTTAATTAAGCAACAAGTTGATTTTCCAACGAGCTATATTAAAAAATCCCAACTTGCGAGTGAACAAATTGCTCAAACTGTTTTTCAAGTTACAGCCTTGCGACAGGATGTTTTATTGGAGGCTAAAAAATATTGTATTCAACTAATTTATCACAACAGACTGCAAGCACAACTCAATGTACAAAAACAACGCACAGAAAAAATTCTTGCAGACTTTCAAACTAAAATGGAAAAAGGGGATGGAACCATTTTGGATGTCAACAAAGCCAAACTGCAATTAATTGACATCAAGAAGCAAACTCAGGAAAATCGTTCGGCCATCAATCAACTAAACCAAAAATTAATTGAATTGAACGGGGGAATTGAAATTACAGTAAAAGATACCATTTATCCAATGTTACCTACCATTCCTGAATTTGCTCAATTGGAATCTGATTATGAACGGGTTGAACCGATTCTTAAAATATTACAACAACAACGAGTCATTCATCAAAAGCAATTGGAATTGAGTAAAGCAATGCGATTGCCTAAAATCGAACTCGGATATCATTATCAAGGTATTCTCGGTCAAAGCTATCATGGCATTCATACAGGAATATCATTGCCCCTTTGGGAAAACAAAAACACAGTAAAGCATAAACAAGCTCAATTGCTTCTGAGTGATTTGGAATTAGATGCTCATAAAAACGAACATTACTATCACATCAAACACATCTATGAAAAATATACCAACCTTAAAATTAGTTTGCAGGAGTATCAAGCAGTTTTCCCTTCTTTAAATAATACCGCCTTGTTGACAAAAGCATTTGATTTAGGCGAACTAAGCACCATACAATATTTTACTGAACTAAATTATTACTCACAGTCTCTGACTAATTATTTACAAACCGAACGGGATTATTATGAAACAATTGCGGAATTGTATAAATACCAATTGTAGTAAGGAAGTCTATAGTCTATAGTCTGTAGGTGAGGAATAATTCTGCAATGGTTCAATCCTGAAATCCTACAATGATAAAATTCAAAATTTAAAAACAATTCATTAGTCTTTAGACTAATGAATTGTTCAAATCCCAACATTAAAAATCCTGAGCATCCTAAAATCAGGTAATTCAGACAAGGTCTGAATTACTATAAATCCTGATTCAGACAAAAGGAGTCATGCATAATCCTTACTAAAATTTAATAATTCGTTCAGAACGGAACATTGTTCCTTGCAGTATTTGCAATTCATACATTCCAGGAGGTATAGAACTGCAATCCAGTTCTAAATTTTCAAATGAAGTTTCTATTTTAATTAGCATCTGGCCAACAGAATTTAATAAATAGACTTGTTTTAATGACTTGATTGATGTCCTAACTTGCAATTGACCCGTAAATGGATTTGGATAAATTTGAATTCTATTAAGTTGATTTGAGTTTGATACATGCACCGGTAGGGTAGGACAATCCCTTTTTAGATTCATGCTGCGAATCAAATCGTCCAGATCAGCGCCAATGTCTTTTCCATCGCTGCTGTTTTTTGAGTAAGTACTGCTGCTTTTTAATTTATAATTTAAAAGATTTTGTGGTCCATTGTTAAAATCAACAAAAGCTACATCTGAATTTTTTGGAGGAAAATAATTCTGGCTGATGGTTTTAAAATTAGCGTACTTACTTGCATCTCCAGCGATCAATACATTTTTATGAAACTGCTTATTGGCATCGGTTACATCCGGAAAGTACATGGCAAATGTTGCATCACCTTGTTTTACCCCAGGCCCATAAATTCCCTGATAACCACCACTGGAAATGAAAGAGTTTACGATGTTGTTAGTAAAATGAAATCCATTCATCTTTTTATAAGCCCAGGTAATAGGACCGGTTTGAAAAATACTGTTGTGATCGATCATTAGATTTTCAGGTTCACCTAAATGAAATGCAGTCCCATCATTGGGTCCAGCTGTATTTTGATCTCCATACAAAGGGCCGTTTATATCTTCCAACACATTGTTCTGAATTAAAATGCGTTTGCTTCGGATTCCATTGCCATCATCACTTCCTGAAATGGAGATACCTGCTCCCGTATGCCGGATATAATTATTTCGTATCGTAATATCACTGACATTCGCTTGTGGGGAAGCTCCATTTTCAGTGCGAATGGTCAATAGTATGGCATAACCACTTTGACCAATAGGTAAGTCGGCCCAACAATATTCCATTAAATTACCTTCCAGCAAAACGCGCGTTCCGGTTTTAAGTTCGAAAAGATTTTTTACTGTCCAATGTTTACCTTCATAGCTCGGGTCTTTGGTCCACCAATTTTTTGGTTTGCTAAAATGATTTTGTAAAATTTCAATATCAGAAGGTAGCAATCCGGGAATAGAAGTCCCGCCACCGCCAAAAAGTATGTTTTCACCGGAGGCTTCCAGATAGTTGTTGATGATTTTAAAAGGACCAGGACCGTTAATTCCTGATATGGCTTGTGCATCAAAACCGATGCTGTGAAATTCAGAAATATGGCAATCCATAACAGCCCCATTTGTACAGTCCAATCGTATGCCGTATTTCATAATGGTGGCCTGGCTATGGCCATGCACATAACAACGATCCAATACCATCTGATTTGGAATTTGCCAAACCTGATTTTGAGATGTGCCAGAATTGCCAAAATTGATTAAACCGTAACTGTTTAGTACCGCAGCATGTGCACTGATTTCCAATCCTACCAGTCGATAATGATGAGCTCCTGGTTCTGTACTAAAACAAGGAATTCCTGATAAATTTGTAGTAACAATCGAAGGCATTGCCAATCGTTGTTCGGCTATATTGGGATCGTTTGTGCTTGCTTTTGGTTCAACTCGCTTGCCTTGATCTGGCAATAAATCCATTCTTGAACTGATGAGAACAATCCAACGACTACTAGCAGGTTTAACCGGTAAAACAAATCCACCCATATAAACAAAACCTGCATCAATTATAATAACAGTCCCCGGTTGAGCGTCATTCAATGCTTTTTGAAGATCTGTGTAATTTCTACCCGAAGGACCAACTGTTATCCGCTTGTATCCTATAGTATCTGGAAAACAAGCTTCTACAGAAGCCGTATTCGGAAGTGTCGGTACTATTTGAGCAAAGCCAAAATTGATGGCAGCCAAACAAAACAAGATACTTAAAATAATAATCTTTTGCATAGAAATACAAGATACCCTGGAATTTCTTTCTTAGGAAAAAATAATTTCTCGCAGAGTCGCAAAGGCGCAAAGAAAAACATGAACAAAGGAAAGACCATTGGCAATTAATAATTAACCATTTACAACTAACAACTACCACCTACCAACTACCAACTACCAACCATCAACTACATACTATCACCTAAATTTTAACTTTAGCCTTTAGCCTTTAGCCTTTAGCCTCTAGCCTCTAGCCTCTAGCCTTTAGCCTTTAGCCTCTAGCCTCTAGCCTCTAGCCTTTAGCCTTTAGCCTATCAACTAACAACTACCACCTATCAACTATCCTCCTTCATTCCTTCCACAAAATACATATCAATTTCTCCTTTATTTTTTGCTAAAATTTTTCCTCGGTAGGTACAATGATATTTGTGTTTGATGATTTCGTATGTAGAACCGGAGATATTTATTTTGCCTTCTAAGCCTTGGTGTTCCATCGCAGCAGCAACATTGACGGTGTCACCCCAGATATCGTATGCAAATTTAATGATCCCAACAATTCCTGCTACAACTGGACCGGTATGTATGCCAATCCGTAATTGAAAATAGGGTAAGTTTTGTGCCTCACGTTCCTTGCGGTGATTCTTCATAAATTCCTGAATTTCAAATGCCGCCTGAATCACATCATCTGCATTTGTTTTATTGGGTACAGGAAGTCCACCTGCACACATGTAACTGTCACCAATGGTTTTGATTTTTTCAATATTGTATTTAGAAACTATTTTATCAAATGCACTGTAGAAATAGTTGATTTCTTTAACCAGATTGTGAGCAGTAAGTTGCTCACTGGCAATCGTAAAATTTTTAAAATCTGTAAACATGGCTGTGACTTCATCATAACTTTTTGCTTCTGCAAATCCTTTGCTTTTAAGTTCTTCAGCAGTTTCTTCCGGTAAAATATTTAATAACAATTCATCGCTTCTTTTTTTTGCCCGCGATACATTTATTTTTTGGCGAATGGCAACAATAGAAATTATTATCATTATTAGGGCTCCTGCAATCCAACCATTTCTGATTTTTTTTTGTTGACGAAGTTCAAATTCTTTTTGCTCAATTTCGTTAATGTGATTTTGAACTTCAACACGGTATTTTGCGCCGCTGATCGCCAACTGATTTCGTTGAGTGGCAAAGCTATCTTTAGCCATCGATGCTGAATCTAAATACAAATAAGCGGCTTTTAAATTACCATTTGCAGCATAAGCACTTGAAAGGTTTCTGTAAATGTTTTTCATTACATAATAATTCTTTAGTAAGCCTTTTTTAGCAATGATATCATAGGCTTCTAAAGATAGGTGCATTGCAGCTTTTGGATTATTTTGAATGCGGCGGATGTCACTCAACATAGATTTTGCCATGGCTAAATCAACCATTTCTCGATATCTGGTACTTATTTCGATGTTTCGTTCTATCAATGGAATTGCTAAATCATATTTTTTTTGCATATAATAAATATTGGCAATATTGCCACTGATTATTCCAATCCATACATCTGATTTTTGTTTAATCGCAAATTCTTCTGCTAAATGAAAATAATAAAGTGCAGAATCAAATTGATTTAAACTGCGATAGCAATAAGCAATCGAATTGGTTTTTGAAATGATATTATCAATTTGATCATGTGGTGTTGAATTCAACATTTCCAGATAAAAAGATTTAGCTGTTTGATAATCCCCAAAGTATTGATGTTTGCTGCCATAGTCAAAGGTGTATTCACCTTTATTGGGAAATTCATCCAATTTAAATTCAGAATATAATGAATAAGCTTGTGCAAATTGTTCAATAGCTTGACTAAATTCTTTATGCTCCCAATAATAATAGCCAAGCAACTGGCGGGCCTCCGTTAATACATAATCTTCTTTGCACAAACGTGCTTCTTGAATGAGTTCATTTAATTCGATCGGGATGGTTGGGTTGTGTTTGTCATCAAAAAACAAAAGTTTGAGTCTTGACCACATAAAGAATAATTTTAAGGAGGATTCTTTTGAATCCATAGACCATTGTTTGAGTTGTCGCAAACAATCTTGCCGGGAAGCAGAGTCCATTGAATGGAAGGTCTCCTCAAAGTTTCGGATGCTTTGAATACGGTAGCTAAATGAAGGATTTGATAAACTGTCTGGATAAACAATTGTAGCAAAAGCCATTAAGCTTAAAAGTAAAAAACACAGGCACAACCGTAAATGGAGCATAAAAAAATGGAAGTGTTTATCAAATGTAATTCCCTTAATTCAAATTGGATAAATATTCTTTAAATAGTGCGTATAAGTTTTCTAAAAATTAAAACCCTTAAAGGCTTCTAAGGATTTTATAAAAAATCGCTTTAATATATGGGATTATAAGAATAAATAAATGAAACAGAGATTAGCAAACAATTCTTGTCATATTGATCCGGTCTGTAATTCATGGAAAGAATCCTTATGCATGATGTTTTAGGATCATTCACAACGATAAGAATAAAGGGGTACATCATATCTTAAAATTTGCTTAGAGCGAGATGGATTTTAGCTTTATATATTGTCGCAACGCATAAAATATTATGTAAAATTGTAATTATATTATGGTAGTTTAATATATATAATTAATATAAAATGAACCAAATATAAAAAAATAAAAAATTTATATGAAAATAATTCATTTAATGATGCAATCTTGAAGAAGCCTGGTTATTTTTGCTCGATTAGACTGTCGAAGCCAGTCTAGTGGTATTTTTATATAGAACCTAACTCAAATCTCATGAAAAGACGTAGTCCTGTTGGATTTACTATTAGATTCATTTGTATCCTCTTTCTATCCCTGGGGTCTTATTTACATGTATCCGCTCAGGTAGATGTCAATTCTTCTGGAGGTACTATGATGGCCAGTTATACGACCTTGGCCGATGCGTTTATGGCAATTAATTCCGGGACACACACAGGAACAATTACCATTAACATTTCAGGAAATACTACAGAGCCTGCAGCTGGAGCAATTTTGAACGCAAGTGGAGCTGGAGCTGCTAGTTATTCCTCAATTCTTGTAAAACCAACAGGAGGCGCTACCAGAACCATAATTGGTGCTGCAAATGCTGGATTTCCCTTGATTGATTTGAACGGAGCTGACAATGTAACATTTGATGGCTTAAATACAGGGGGTAATGCTTTAACAATTGAAAATACTACCATTTCCGCAACTACAGGTACGTCTACAATTCGATTGCAAGCGGATGCAACCAACAATACCTTTATCAGATGTACGGTCAATGGGGCTGGAACCATGTCTGTTGGTACCAATGGAGGTAATTTTTATTTTGGAGCAGTTTCTACTACAACTGGAAATGACAACAATCTGATTTCAAATTGTAAAATCGGGCCCAGTGCTGGAAATCCATTTACTAAAGGTGTTTATAGTAACGGAACCACAACAACTGTTGCTCAATACAACAGCAACAATACGGTTACAAACTGTGAGATCTATGATTATTTCGGAGTTTCTACTCAATCTGCTGGTATTTACATAACAACAGGATCCACTAATTGGACCATCACCAATAATAAATTATACCAAACTACTACTAAAACCCAGGTTACTACTGGAACAATTCATGCTGGAATCCAATTAGCAAGTACAAATATTGTTGGATGTGTTATTACTGGAAACACCATCGGTTTTTCAAGTGCTGCAGGAACAGGGCAATACAGTATCGTAGGAGTGTCAACCTCATCAAGAATGGTGGGTATCTATTCATCAGCCCTAGGAACAACAGAACCTACTATCATTTCAAACAATACCATTCAAAATATAAGTTTATCAGGTGCTTTGTTAGGTACTACTACCACAACATCGGCATTTATAGGTATTCAAATTGCTAGTGGATGGGTATTGGAGTGTAATAATAATACTGTAGGTAGTTTGGATGGTTCGAAAACAATCAGTATAACTACATCTTCCACTTCTACTTCAGAAATGTATGGCATTTACAGCAGTGTTTCTATTTCAGCACAAACCGATTTTAAAAATAATAAAATTGGTTCTCTTACCTACACCAATACCGGTACCATCGCTTGTGGAATCATCGGTATGAGAGCTGGTAATACTGCAGGAAATACTTTGAATATTGAAAACAATATAATAGGTGGCGTAGGGGGAGAATTGAAAACAGTAAACAATTCGGCTACTGCAACCTTAAATGGAAATACCGTGATTGGTATTTATGTACAAACATCTACCTCAACCATTCGCAACAATGTTATTTCTAATTTAACAACTAACAATCAATCTACTGGTACAACAACAACTGCATCGGTTCAGGGTATTTATATTTCATCTGCTGCCAATGGAAGTCTCATTGAAGGAAATACTATTCATTCCTTATCAAATACTTCACCGGCAGCAAACTGTTGGGTGAATGGGATTACTGTATCAACAACAACTGCTATCGTTAATTTTAATGCAAACTTTATTCACTCGTTAAATATTACGGGTACAGGTACAACTTCAACAATCAATGGTATCTATGTGAGTGGTGGTACTTCTAACTTTGTAAACAACATGATTCGCCTCGGTTATAATTCCGCAGGTACCTCCATAACAAGTGGATTGCAATTCAATGGAATTTTTGAAAGTTCAGGTACAAATAATTTCTTTTTTAACTCAATTTATGTTGGCGGAACTGGGGTAGCAACATTAAGTAATAATACGTTTGCGTTTTTTAGCAATGCTACGACAACGACCCGTTATTACGGAAATAATATTTTTTACAATGCCAGATCAAATGCGGCTTCTACAGGTAAACACTATGCAATTAAAATTGCTGGAACCGCTCCGAATCCTGCTGGTACTACCATTAATTTTAATGATTATCTGGCTGATGGGACCGGCGGTGTTTTAGGACAATATAATTTGGTTGATCAAACAACTTTAGCTGCCTGGAGGATAGCTACAGGCCAGGATTGTAACAGCATTTCATCAAACCCTAAATTTGTAAATCCTACCGGCAACAGTTCAACGGTTGATTTACACATCAATACAGGCATGGCAACCCCTGTAGAGGGTGCAGGTCAAGCTGTCGGATTTGTTACGACTGATTTTGACGGTCAATCCAGAGCATCATTTTCTCCAACCGATATCGGAGCAGATGCAGGTAATTTTATTTTATTAGATGTTTCACCTCCAGTTATTAATTACATTCCACTAATCAGTGCATGTGGTACAGGAAATCAAATTTTAGCTCCCGTTACAATTATTGACGCAACTGGAGTTCCAACAGGAGGAGCGACCAGACCCCGTATATATTATCGCAAAAATGCTGGCTCTTGGTTTTCAAGTCCGGGTGTTTTGTTGACTGGAACCGGACAAAACGGAGATTGGCAATTTACAATTTTTGCATCTGATATGGCTGGTTTGGCTTTAGGCGATGTCATTGATTATTATGTAATTGCCCAGGATATGGCGGTGCCGATCAACATCATTTCAAGTCCTTGTGGCGCAGTTGCTACAGATGTCAATACAGTAAGTACAGCACCAACTATGTTAAATACCATTGTGGTAAAAGATCCAATGTCTGGCTTATATACTGTTGGTATCGGTGGAAATTATACCTCACTTACAGCTGCCATTGCAGATTACAACAATCGTTGCTTAGTTGGACCAGTTACTTTTTCATTAATTGATAATACTTATCCTTCTGAAACATTTCCGATTTCAATTAATGCAATCAGCGGACAATCTTCCGTAAATACAACCACTATCAAACCATCAGCCGGTAAAACACCTTCAATTTCCGGCTCTTCAGCGAGTTGTATCATTAGATTTAATGGAGCTGATTATGTCACAATTGATGGTTCAAATGCTGGTGGTACTGATAGAAGTTTAAGCTTGAGTAATACCAATACATCTGCAAATGTCGCTGTGGTGTGCATCCAATCATTGGGTTTGACATTGGGCGCTACAAATGATGTAATTAAAAACTGTAATATTATTGGTGGAATAAACTCCTCCACTAATTTTGGAATTCATATTGCTGGTACTACCATTTCAACAACAGCAACTGGAGATGACAATGATAACAATACCATTCAAAATAATTCAATTACTAAAGTATTATATGGTATTTATTCGAATTCCAGTTCTTTTGGACAAAATGATAACTTAAACATTCTTTCCAATGAAATTGGATCTTTAGCTACTGCTGACCAGGTTGGACAATATGGAATGGTAATTGCCCAAATAAATAATTCTTCAATTTCTAAGAATGAAATATTCAACATCATTGGAACAGCTTTAAATCCTACTGGAATTCGATTGAATGCAGGTACAACAAATACATTGGTTTCATTCAATAAAATTCATGATTTACAATATACAGGAACCAGCGGATATGGTGGTAAAGGGATCGATTTAGCTGTTTCTGCAAATTCCAATATTACCATAGCTAATAATTTTATTTATAGTTTATTGGGTGATGGATGGAGTACCATAACTTCAGATGCTATTGTTGGAATTCGTTTGCTTTCAGCAAGTGCAGGGGTAAATGTTTATCACAATACCGTATACCTTACAGGTACTATTTCAAGAGCATCTTCTGCCGATGTTAGTTCAGCATTTTATGCGCATTCTGTAGCTGCATTGTTAAATGTAAAAAACAATATTTTTATCAACAAGTTAAACAATACCGGAGGTACAGCCAAAGCTTATGCAATTTATACAGATGTGGGAGGTTCCGGATATGCAAGCTTGGATAACAACAATTATTTTGCTTCTGGCCCTCAAGGTGTTCTTTCAAGAATAGGAGCAACGGATTACCTGACTTTAACTGACTGGCAAAATGCAATCGGAAAAGATGGTCTAGCGAGAAATATCGATCCTTTGTTTGTGAGTGCAACGGATCTTCATTTACAAAATAATGTCGCTAATGAATGTTTGAATCAAGGTGGTATGGCAATTCCTGCTGTCACCATGGACATCGATATGCAAAATCGCTCTTTGTCAAACCCAGATATCGGTGCTGATGAGTTCAATCCTGGATCAAATCTTCTTATAAACGTTACAGAGACTTCAGGTACACCCAATGATAAAAATATATGCTTAGGAGCTTCTGCAACATTAACAGTTAGTGGAGGTGGAATTGCTCACAAATGGAATACTGGGGAAACAACAAGCTCAATTACTCAAAGCCCGGCAGGTTTTACAATTTATACAGATACAGTTACTTTGACAACAGGTTGTCGTGTGGTCATGTTTGATACGATTTTTGTACTCCCACTCCCAACGGCAGCTGTCAATCCATCTAGCCCAACTATTTGCTCAGGTACAAGTGTTACTTTAACTGCTTCCGGAGGAGGAACTTATCTATGGGATAATGGATCAACCAATCCAGTTAGATCTGTAAATCCTGCTTCTACTACAACTTATACCGTTACAGTTACAGGCGCAAATGGATGTACAGCTACTGCAACAGCAACTGTTACAGTAAATTTAAGCCCTACTGCGACTATTACTCCTGGTGCACCAACCTTGTGTAGCGGTTCAGTTCAAATGTTGACCGCAAGCGGTGGAATAAGTTATTCCTGGAACACCGGAGCTGTAACCCCAACTATAAGCGTATCTCCAGGTTCAACCACAACTTATACAGTAACTGTAACAGCTGCTAACGGATGTACAGCTTCAAAAACTGCAACTGTTACAGTAATACCGGGGGTATCTACTACGGAGACTCATGTTGAACCAACTAGCTGTATTTCACTAGATGGTTCTATTAATCTTACCGTTACTGGGCCAGGTGGTTATAGTTATAATTGGTCAACACCGGATGGAACCGGCTTAATAAATGGACAAGAAGACCAATCGGG
This sequence comes from Saprospiraceae bacterium, assembly GCA_016787575.1. Classification (GTDB taxonomy): domain Bacteria; phylum Bacteroidota; class Bacteroidia; order Chitinophagales; family Saprospiraceae; genus Vicinibacter. The sequence goes on from JAEUUO010000013.1 coordinate 29,197, forward strand.
ATTGTCTGTAGGTACTTATTTAGTAACTGTTACTGCGACTAACGGATGCACTGCTACAAGATCAATTACTTTGGCCGGCCCGGGCAATTGTGGTGGTTGCCCATCAATTGGATCGTATACAACTAATACGTCTCAGATTTGCAAAGCCATAAATTTTGTTTCAACTGCCAGTGGTTTGACAAATATGGGTACCATATACGGCATCCGTTTTGTATATTCTACCTCCGCTTTGGCGGATCCTTATACTATGGGGACTACATTAGGAGTTGTTCCAAATGCGAGTTTAACTTCTGGAGGTACCGTTGCAACTTTGAATGCAAGTATACCTGCAATCGGTAACTATTTCCTTTATGCAGTATTATCCCCAGCTCCAATTAATCCTAATTGCAGACCATTCAAATCAACTTCAATAGTTGTTTACAATTGTACTGCAATGATTTCAGATCCTTGTTCTTGTAGAAACAATGCGACAACTCTAACCAATGGCCAATTTAATGATATTGTTACTGTAAATGCGCCATCCGGACAAACCTGGACGGTTTCAGCAAATACAGGTTTTTATTTAACATCAAGTCCTGCTCCTCCAGCAGCACCAATTATTATTCCTATAGGTACTGCAATGACAAACGGTACCACTGATGGAGTTAATAATGATGGTGATGGACAAACCGATGAACCAGATGAAAATGTCTATTATACCTTGCGCGGTGTCCATGTGGATGCATTGGGATACAACATAACAGTTACCAATTCTGCAGGCACCAGCTCTTCTATAGGAAGTACTTGCTATTATCCAAACCCAAGTATTAATGGTCTGGCTAGCACCTTTTGTTTGAATGATCCTGCAGTTACATTGAATGGATCTGCCCAATTGGGAGATGGTTCAGGACCAGCAATGGGTGTTGGTACTTTCACTGTAAATGGTGTTCCGCGTACCGTTTTTGATCCTGCGGTTCAAGGAGTTGGTACACATACCGTTACCTTCAGTTTTGATGCCGCCGATGGGGTACCGAATGGTTCACATCCGGGCTGTATTCAGGCAGTTTCGCAATCTGTACTGGTTAATCCGGTACCTACTGTAAATCCAGTGACAAGCACATCTTATTGTGTTGCCCAAACTTCGCCTCAAATTACCTTCACAGGAACTCCTGCTACGGGTGTTATTTATAATTGGACAAGAACTCCGGAGGCCATCGGATTGGCTCCAACTAGTGGTTCGGGTTTTGTGCCATCATTTGTTACAACAAATGCCGGGACTACACCATTGACTTCTACCTTTACTGTAACTCCATCATTTACAAGTGGGGCACGTACGTGTACAGGCACCCCAATAACTTTTACAATAACTGTAAATCCAACACCAACAGTAAATGCTGTTGCGGATGTACAATATTGTCATGGAGATGTGACTGCTGTTATAACTTTTACAGGATCAACTCCTGGTGCAACTTATATCTGGACACGTACACCTGAACTAATCGGTTTAGCTGCACTCAATGGAACCAATTCGGTCCCCTCATTTACAACAACCAATCCTTCTGCAGTTAGAATTACCAGTACATTTACGGTAACACCTAGCTATTCTGATGGAAGGATTACCTGCTTTGGTGCCCCAATTACTTTTAGAATATCTGTATTACCTCAACCGGTTGCCCGTTGCAAAAATGCAACCTTGTATCTGGATAAAAATGGTTTTGCTACCTTAACAGTTCCGGATATTGACAATGGCAGCACAGCTAGGACCTTAAGTTTAAGTAAAACAAGTTTTGATTGTGGAAATGTAGGTTCAAATACAGTGACTCTATTTGCAAGAGATTCTTGTATGAAGACTTCGACTTGTACTGCAACTGTAACTGTATTGGATACCATTCGTCCGACTATGTTCTGTCCTTCAGATCTAACTATTAACTTAGATCCGGGTGAATGTGATCGTGCTGTTCAATTTGTGGATCCATATGCAACAGATAATTGTGGTATTACTAAATCTACTGCTACCGGATCAATTACAACAGCATTTAACTCCAACAATCAGTTTGCGGGTAATATGTTTAATGTAACAAATCTCACTGGAGGTCCGATTACCTTAAATTCATTTGCAGGAAACATATCGGCTACAGTTGGTACCAATTGCATTGTAACTGTTTACTATACTCCAACAACCTATGTTGGAAAAGAAACAAATCCTGCGGCTTGGTCGACAATGGGCACTGGCAATGCACCTTGTGCCGGTATCAATATGCCAACATTATTTAATATAGGTGGATTGGTGATTCAACCGGGTGAAACCTATGGCTTGTATTTTAGTTTGGACAATTATACAGCGGGTTCTATTGTTTTGAGATACACCAACGGAAATATTACATTCAACAATGGTGATTTATTGCTTACGTTAGGAGTGGGTAAAGCTAATCCCGCCTTTACTGGAACAACATTTGCAAGCCGTTATTGGAATGGTATTATAAATTATACTAAAGAAACTATAACAGGCGGTGTTCCCTCCATTATGCAAACAGATAATTCAGGTTTTAAAAATGGAGATATTTTCCCAAGAGGAAAAACATGCTTAAGTTTTAAAGCAACTGATTTTAATGGAAATACATCATCCTGCAGTTTCTGTTACACTTTAGTTGAGTTTCAAAATCCAGTTCACTTCCTGACTTGTCACGATGAAATTCAAATCAGTTTGAATGAAAATTGTTATGCTACCGTTGGTGCAGATGAAGTATTAGCAGGAGGACCTTACGGATGTTATGACGATTACCGGGTTGAAATCAGAGATTGGATCACCAATGCATTGATTGATCGCTTCCCGAATATTCCTGGAGTCCAGTTAGGCTCACAAGATATTGGTCGTGAATTTAAAATAACCATCATTGATCCTGATACCGGCAATTCTTGTTGGGGACATGCAACTGTTGAGGATAAGTTACCACCGATCTTAACCTGTGCTCGCGATACCTGCGTTCCTTGTGGATCTGGTACAACTCCATTCTATACAGGAATAACCGGCGTTCGTGAAAATTGCAGTTCTTACTCCTTGACTTACGAAGACGATGTTACCCAAGGTGGTTGTGGTGCTGGTTATGAAGAAAAGATAATACGCAAGTGGACTGCCATCGATGGTTATGGAAACAAAGCAGTTTGTATACAAACCATTTTGGTTAAACTTGCAACTATCGCTGACGTAGGTGTTCCGGATAATTTCGATGATGTCGAACAGCCTGCATTGCATTGTGATGAAAAAATAAATACCGTAAAAGATTATACACAACATTACCTCGCATATCCTTATTGTGTCGATGGTTATTTGTTGGATTCAGCTTATTGGTTTGCAACAGGTGGATTCTTGCCAAGTCCAAATGGTGACCTTGCAGGAGAACGTAAACCTCGTACATTAGGTTGGAATTGCATTGATACCGGAAAATACATCGGTCATCCAAGTCCATTCCCGGTTTATTGGCCTGCTCATCCTAGCTGGCGACCAAATAATCCGGTTTGCTGGGGTCCTGATGAAGTTGTTATGTGGGCTGGAACCGGTACGCCTACTGGGTCAACCTGCCATAATTTGGGAATGACGTTCCGGGATCTTGTGATTGATATCGCTAAACCCGGATGCGATGCAGGACCAATCGGATGCTATAAAGTAATTCGTCAATGGACCGTATTGGATTGGTGTACAGGCATTGCAGCTGGCCACAACCAAATTATTAAGGTTGCTGATGTGGAGGGTCCTCAAATCTTATATCCTGATACAGTAGTTGCAAATATGGAGCCCTGGAGATGCTTAGGTGTTTGGGAAGTCCCAAAACCTTGGTTGATTGATAATTGTAGCAATGAAGTTCATTACACAATTAAAATGTTGAATGGGGTGGTAACCGGTAATGAAACCGATGGATTTGTAATTCGCGATATTGAAAGAGGTGTAAATGATGCTTATATCTATGCGGAAGATTGCTGCGGAAACATTACCAAAAGAAGAATAGCTGTAAACGTAATTGACAATACACCTCCTATTGCTGTATGCGATCAAAAAACATTTGTAAGCATCACTGGAAATCAAACCCAGGGAGAAAATTTTGCAAAAGCTTTTGCTGAAGATTTTGATCAGGGTAGCTTTGACAATTGCAGTCCGCACGTATTCTTTAAAGTGATTCGTATGGAGCAATTAAGAGGAACCAACAACGGAAGCAATGCAAATCAAGCCGATAATGGTACCAATTGTGCCGGCATCAATGGAGATGACAATGCTTTACTGGATGGCAATCAAATTTATTTTGACGATCACGTAAAATTCTGTTGTTCCGATGTTGGTAAAACAATCATGGTGGTATTCCGTGTATTCGATATCGAGCCAGGTGTAGGTCCAATTCCACCTAATAGAATGAACTCTGGTGGTGTGCTCTTTAATCACTACAGCGATTGTATGGTTGAAGTTGAAGTACAAGACAAGAGTGTTCCTACTGTGGTGCCTCCACCAAATATTGTTGTCAGCTGTTGGTTCTGGTTTGATGTAGACAAAATTTCAGATCCAAACGATGCAACTTTTGGTCGGGTAGTAAATGATTTAAGTTTAAGACACAAAGTGGTTACCAACGATTTGGTATGCTATAACTATTGTGTTCGCAATGATATTACTGGGTATCCTGGTTATGTACCGGGAGCACCGCCTTCAAATCCTCCTGCATGGAACAGAGCTTGTGAATATTACAGAGTCTTGTTTGATACTGCACATTATGACAGAAAACATGAATTGGTTTGGGGATTTGATGGAACCGTTTTAGGCTCTTGCGGAACCAACTATTCTATTTCAGTTAATGACAATCGTGAATGCGGTCAAGGTCAAATTACACGTACTATCGTTGCCAGAGGTCCTAATGGCATCAGCGTAACAGGTACTCAAATTATTTGGGTAGTCGATTGCGATCCATTCTATATCAACGGCGCTGACGATTGCGATCCGGATGATGACATTACCTGGCCAGGAAATTGTACTGGACAGGCAACAACTATTGACGGTTGTGGGGCAGATATTAGTCCTGACAATCCGTTACTCGGACGTCCAGTAATTGAAAATAACGCAGATGATCTGTGTGCATTGATAAGTGTAGAATATGTCGATGAAATATTTACTATCGAACCAGATGCATGTTTTAAAGTATTGCGTCACTGGACTGTGATTGACTGGTGTCAATACGACCCAAGCATCGATCCAACCAAAGGTCGTTGGGAATATTTACAAATTATTAAAGTTCATGACACAGATAAACCAATTGTAAGTTTAAGTGTCGGAGACTGTGAGCCGGCAGTAAAAGTGAATGGAGTTTGTAGTGGACATATTGAATTTAGAGCAAATGCAATTGACAATTGTACGCCATTGGATTGGCTATACTATGAATATAAAATAGATCTTTTTAATGATGGAATTGGAGATCATGTTGGTGGATATGATCTTTTAGTGGGACCGTTGAGTCCTAAAGCATTTGCAGCAGGCCGTACGCCTTTATTTGCTGATAATCCTTATGCGGATGATTTATACAACACTACTCAAATTAGTGGAACGTATCCGGTAGGAATACATAGAGTTTGTTATTTTGTTGAAGATGGTTGTGGAAATATTGGTCAGAGTTGCCAATATTTCGAAATAAAAGATTGTAAAGCACCAACTCCTTATTGTGAAGTTGGAGTTATTTCAGTTGTAATGCCATCTTCAGGTTGTGTTACAATTTGGGCAAAGGATTTAGATCATGGAAGTTATGATAACTGTACTGACGCGATAAATCTTCGATTCTTCTTTGATGGAGATACTTCATTAACCAGTCGGACATTCTGCTGTGATGATTTTGTAAATCAAGGAGCAAATGATGAACTGATAATTCCAGTTCAACTTTGGGTGATGGATGAAGAAGGAAATGCAGATTTCTGCAGAACAACCATATTAATTCAAGATCCTCAGAATATTTGTCCTGATAAAAAGCCTCTTGGCAAGATTACTGGTTTATTAAAAACCGAAAAAGATGAAACCACTGAAAAAGTTTTTGCAAACTTATATCAGTCTGGATCCAAATTGAAAGAAATGACTACGACATCAAACGGTAGTTACCTTTTTGGAGATTTGAATTATGGTCCAAGTATGGAATATGTGGTTCATCCAATTCGTACTGATGATCCAGTAAATGGTGTAAGTACAGCGGATATCGTAAAAATCCAAAGGCACATTTTAGGTATTGAGACATTAAACAGTCCATTTAAATTAATTGCTGCCGATGTAAACAATTCAGCTTCGATTACTGCTTCAGATATTTCAGACATCAGAAGATTGATCTTAGGAGTAACTGATAAATTTGCTAAAGCAGATTCATGGACATTTGTTCCTTCCAGCTACCAATTTGCAGATCCTTTAAATCCTTGGGCAGCTCCAAGAGAAGCAATCATTCAGGTTTTGGAAGCCAAATTGTATTCAGAAAATTTTATGGCTGTGAAAATGGGGGATGTTACCAACAATGCCCGCGCACATCAGTTTAGCGGAATTTCTGAACGTACAAACGGTAAATTGCATTTTGAAATTGACAAAGGCACAACCGAGCCTGGTGAAATTTATAAAGTAGCTATTAGATCCAGCGATTTCAAGGATATTTCAGGATTCCAGTTTACACTGAATTTTGATAAGTCTGTGATAAACTACGAAGGATTTGAATCCGGTTTACTTTCACTCAACGAAAGCAATTTTGGAATTTCAAGATTGGATAATGGAAAATTGACGTGCAGCTGGGATAACCGAACCGGTATCAATTCAAATTCAAATGATGTGTTGTTTAATTTGGTATTCCGTGCATTTACAAAGAGCCCAATTGAAAAATTGCTGACCATTACCAGCGATGTAACAACTGCTGAAGCTTATGACTCTAAATTGTCGGTTAAAGAATTGGCCATGCTGGTTCGTAAAGAAGGCAGTTTGGTTGAAACAGGTGTTTTTGAATTGTATCAAAATTCACCGAACCCATTTGCTAAGGAAACCAATATCAGCTTTAGACTTCCTGAATCAGGAAATGCCAAACTGACTATTTATGACATAACCGGTAAGATTTTAAGAATCTACGATGTGAATGGTGTAAAAGGATTGAATACCATTAAAATTTCAAAATCTGAATTAAATGGTAACGGAATTTTATACTATCAGTTAGATTCACAAAGTCATACGGCTACAAAACAAATGTTGGTTATAGATTAAATAATGTATTAATTAAATTGATGAACATGAAATATTTTCAATTGACAATATGCTTCTTGGCTTTAATATTTTTTGCAAGAACAACAGCATTTTCTCAAACAGGGGTCGTGCCTGAACTAAAAGATGTAGCTGATGCTGCGAAAATAGTCCGCACGGAATTGCAATTGGTAAATGATGAAATTACCAACATTGCAAGTAAGGGAGGAATTCCAGGTCAGGAACTAATGGACAAACAGCGTTTGTTTTTTACAATTATGGAGTATTTGGAAACCAACAATCCTGGCACAACCACATTTCTGGCTCTGGGTAATAGCTGTAATTATTTAGGACTCAAAGCTGATGATGAAGCTTTTCAAGACTTTATCGGAGGCATATGGGATGAGAATTTTACACGACTCATAGACATACTGGCGAAATAGGTATTTATTAAATATATAAATAGAAGCACTGAGATTATATCCGGTGCTTTTATTTTTTTATCAGGAACCAAATGAGTGGTTTATTTTGTTTAAAACTTAATAATCTTACTTAATTTACACAAATAATACGATATGCCATTTATAGATAAACTGAAAGCTGTTTTTATAGTGCCGGAAGATCCCAAATCGGCCAATTCAAACAAAGATTCTCAGGAATATATTTCCAGCACTAAACCAATAGACAATACAGGGACTCAAGGAGTAAACAGTGAAAGCAACGCCCGGTTTTTAGAAATACTGGCGCAAGTATTGGAAAAAAACAACCAGCCGGGATTCGACTACCTTGAGTTTCGGAAAGCAGTTCAATCCATTGCACAAATGCAGCACCTGGATGAACCCAATCAATTTAAAACAGCATTCGCTGCTGCACAAGCATTCAATGTAAATGCTGATACTTTATTTGATTCGGCTAAAAAATACCTCAATGTTTTGGAAGCCGAGCAAATTCAGTTTAATAAAACGGCGGATCAATATTTACAAAATCAATTAAATCAAAAACAAACCGAATCAGGACAGCTAAAACAAACCATTCGGAATGCTGAAGAAACATTGGCACAACTTCAGGCAAAATTGGATGAGGATAAAAAGAAGCTAAGCGCTTTGGAAAGCGATTTGTCAAATGCTCAACTTAAAGTGGATTCAAACAAAGCTGCGTTCGAAAGCGCTTATCAGCAAGTGGTTCGCCAAATCAAAGAAGATTTGCAAAAGATGGAAACCTATCTAAAATAAAATTAAAGTATGGCACTCGAAAATCAATCCAAAGGATTTTGGAGCCGCCCGGAAGGAGTCACCGGAGGCTTGGTATTGACAGGAACACTGATTGGTGGGGCTTACCTGCTGTATAAATTTTTGCCTACAATTATCCAGTTGGCTTCAAATATGATTTATTTGTCAGGAATGCTGTTGGTATTGGGTGCAATTCTATTTGTGCTCTTGGACCCTCAAACTCGGGCTCTGTCTTGGTATTTTTACAAATCTGTTATGCGTTGGATAACGTCTTTGTTTGTTCGCATCGATCCCATTGGAATTCTAAAATCGTATGTTGAAGATTTGAAGGATAATTTAGGGAAGATGAATAAACAGATTACTAAATTGAGAAGCCAAATGCATTTGTTGCGTGAACAGATTTACAACAATCAAAATCAAATTAAACAAAGTTTGACACAGGCTGAACAAGCAAAAGAGGGGAATTTGCAAACAGTACTTGTACTAAAAGCGCGCCAGGCTGGCAGACTCAAGGAATCGAATATGAAACTGGAAGATTTATACAATAAGATGAGCATCCTTTATAAGGTGCTTGTTAAAATGTATGAAAATTCTGAAATCATGTCAGAGGATATCGCCGATGAGGTTAAAATTAAAGAACAAGAACGTGCAGCCATTCACGCCAGTCACAGTGCTATGAAATCTGCAATGAGTGTTATTGCCGGAGATAAAGACAAACGGGCATTGTTTGATGAATCCCTGGAGGCACTGGCTGATGATATTAGTGGCAAAGTTGGTGAAATGGAACAGTTTATGGAATTGTCTGAAAACTTTATGTCCTCAGTGGATTTACAGAATGGGGTGTTTGAAGAAGAGGGAATACGAATGTTGGAGAAATGGGAAACTGAAGGCGTTTCTAAAATTTTGGGAAAAGAGAAACAGGAATTGGTTAAAGGAGATCCCATGTTATTGATCAGTCCAAAAGAAATGGAAGCAGAAATCATGACACATGAATCTCTTAAAAATCAGTACGAAGATATTTTTAAGAAATAACTTCTGATCAGATTTAAAATCTCCGGTAGTTTTGTTTTGCAAATGGAATATCGATTTATAAATGAAAGTATTTAAATTTGGAGGAGCTTCAGTTAAAAATGCGGATGGATTTCGCAATGTTTCTTCCATCGTTTCCAAATATGGAAAAAGTGAAGCTTTAGTAGTTGTAGTTTCCGCAACCGGAAAGACAACCAATCAATTGGAAGAACTGATTTCTAAAAAATTCAGCAACCCCGGAGAGGCTATGGAGCTTTTGCAAGCGGTAAAAGAAAAGCATTTACAGATTGCTAACGAATTGTTTGGAAACATTCCTGCAGACTTAGCTCAGCAAATACACGAGCATTGTGTGGAAGCAGAGTGGGTCATTGAAGAAGATCGAGAGATGGCTTACGATTATGTGTATGATCAGATTATTTGTATTGGTGAATTGATATCAAGCAGAATTTTAAGTGCCTGGTTGCAATCAAACGGAAACGCTATTGAATGGATAGATGCACGTAGTATCATTCAAACCGATGATACCTATCGGGATGCCAGAGTGCAATGGGAGGTTACAAATGATCGAATTAAAAATACCTTAAACCCATTGTTGAATGCTCATAAAGTTGTTGTCACGCAAGGTTTTATTGCATCCAGTGCGGAAAACAATTCAACTTCTTTGGGTCGTGAAGGATCGGATTATACGGCTGCTATTTTATCAAGTGCGCTGGCAGCAGATGGAATGTATATATGGAAAGATGTTCCGGGAGTGTTGACAGCTGATCCTGATTTGTATGATCATGTAACAAAATTGGATCGTCTTAGTTATACTGAAGCGATTGAAATGACCTATTACGGATGTAAAGTGATTCATCCAAAAACAATACAGCCTCTGAAAAGCAAAGGCATTCCATTGTTTGTAAAATCATTCTTAGATCCGGCTGCTGAGGGTACACTGATATCAGATGATTTGGATTTGGAATATCCACCTATTGTAGTCTTGGAAGATGATCAATCGTTGATTCATTTTTCATCGAAAGATTTATCATTCATCGCAGAACATCATTTGGCTCATTTATTTGAGTTGTTTAAAAAACATCGCATCAAAGTTAATATGATGCGCAATACGGCCATCTCATTTTCAGTCTGTGTACGAAATGATCCACAGCGAATTAAAGCTTTGATAAAGGAAGTGGAACAGGATTATAAAGTATTGGTAGATCAGGATTTGGAATTATTAACCATCAGACACTACCAAGATGCAATGATTCCCAAATTATTGGAAGAAAAAATTGTAATCTTGGAAGAACGCATTCGTAAAACATTGCAAATGGTTGTCAAAAATGCTCCTGCAATAGTTCCTAAAAAATCTGGCCCAAATTAAACGTGCAATATTTTGTAAACTATATCATTCCGCTCAAGAACTTCGCGAAATTTAGAAATTGGTTGAAGGTAAATTTTTAATTTTTTAGGTGTAAATTCTTCATTTTCCATCAACAACCAGGATTGACAAATTTCATCGAGTGTAGTGACTAAATCATCAATCAGATCAGGATCATTGACTTCATCTGCTAATAACTGATCAGCATTTTCAATGTATAAAATGATTTGTTCCTGTGTGATCCATTCTAAATCAAGCATGCAATCATACAAAGCATCCAGGTTTTTTCCAAAATAGTCAGGCAGCTCAAATTGTAATTTTATTTCACTAAAAAAATCATTTGAATTTCTGCAACAGGCTCCATCCAGTTTGGCAATAAATGCATTTCTGAACTTCAGTTGTTGAAATTCTTTGTTCGTTTGAATGCCGAAAATGCATGGGTTCATAAATTAATTTTGATGAAGTGATTGTAATGATCTTTAGTAAAATAGGCCGATTGATCCGATCCTGTAACCAATCGCTCAGCTCCGCGATTTTGTCCTGCACGTTTAGGATGGACATCCCATTCACGATATTGGATTTTTATTTGATTGTGGTCAAACTGCGGAAGTACTTTGTTGCGGTTGAAATAACTACGTCCTCCAACATAGCCTGATGGTGCTTTGTTGTTTGCTCGAATGTAGTTCAAAGTTTTAAGGACATAAGCCGGAATGGTTTCGACTTTAACATCTGCCTGACTTGTTTCGTCGGCAGCTTGATTGTGCTCTTTTGAAAGTATGGCTTCCTTTTTGGAAATTACCGATAAATCCGAATGCTTGTTTTGTTGATAAAATTTCAGGACAATTGCAATACTACAAATGAGTATTGCAGCCAAAATAAAAATCCACACCCGTTTCATCGAATGGACATTTGAACCTATTAAATTATCAGAAATATTTAGCGATCAATTTTCGACTTTTTTCTCTTGTTTTATAGCCTAACATATACATTGCAGGAACCACTAACAAGGTTAAAAAAGTAGATGTGATTAAACCAAATATAATTGTCCACGCAAGAGGTCCCCAAAACGCAACGTTATCGCCACCTAAATAAAACTTAGGATCAAAATGAGTAAAAAGACTTTCAAAATCCATATTTACACCGATGCCCAATGGAATCAATCCTAAAATTGCAGAAAGGGCTGTAAGGATTACTGGCGTTATACGGGTTGCGCCGCCTTCAACAACCGCATCTTCAATGGGAGTGCCCCGTTGTCGGAGTTCGTCTGTAAATTCTATGAGCAAAATTCCATTTCGTACTACGATACCTGCCAAGGAAAAAATTCCGACTCCGGTCATAACAGCACTCAGTGTGATGTTGAAAAATCCAAATCCCAATGCAATCCCGATCAATGAAAAGAGCACCGTTGTGAAAATAATGGTTGGTTTAACTACTGAATTAAATTGAGTCACCAAAATTAAAAACATCAAAGCCAGTGCCGTACCAAAAGCAACTCCTAAAAAGTCAATGGTCTCTTGAAGTTCTTCTTGTTCGCCCGCAAAACTGATTTCATAACCTTCGGGAAGATCCATTTGTGATGCCATGTCTTTAATTTGGCCAATAATGGCAGACGGATTATAACCGGTCACTACATCTGAACTAAGCGTTAAGACTCTTTTTTGATTTTTTCTATTGATGGTAGAAATTGAATTTCCATAAGAAATTGTAGCAATTGAACTGATTGGAATTTGTTTAAATCGTTGTGTGGACATATCCATGAAGGACACATTTATATTTAACAATTCTTCCAATTTGTTGCGGTTGGCTTCTTTGATTCGTAATTGAATCGGATAATCATCGTTCTGATCCCGGTATTTGGAAACTTCTTTTCCAAACAATGCCGTTCTTAATTCCAATGCAACCTGCGCAAGACTTATCCCTTCACGTTGTGCTTTTTCTTCATCAATGTCAATGATAATTTCAGGTTTTGAAATTTGCAAATCAGATTTTAATCCATCAATTCCTTCAATTTTATTGGCTTCAATTCCTAAAATTAATTGGCGGCTGATTTTATCCAATGCATCAAAATCATCTCCACTGATTTCAATAGAAATCGGTTTGCCCACAGGTGGTCCGTTGTTTTCTTTTTCAACACTGATTTCAGCACCGGCAATTCCTGATTTAAATTCAGATCGCAAGGAATCCAATACAGCCCTGGTTGATTTTCCACCTCGGTCTGCAAATCGCACAAAAGCAACTGAAACTTTACTCTTATTTGGAGTAGCTACCCGATCCGGATTTTGAGGATCGCCTGCACCTAATCCAATGTTAGAAATGACTGAACTTACAATTGGGTTGTCTTTTCCGATGACTTTGTAAACGCGATTTTCTATGATTTGTGTTATCGAGTCGGTTACATTCGCATCGGTTCCAATGGGCATTTTGCAATAGACAAAGGCAAAATTCGGTTGCCCATCTGGAAATGCTTCAATTTGTGGATTGGTGCTTCCATAATAAATAAAACTGGCAATCAACAAAATAAATACGCTCAAGATTAATCCTATCGGGCGATAACCTTTGATCAACATACGCAAGAGGCTTCGGTATGCATTCAGCACAGCAGGCCACCATTTTGTCTGGAATAAGAAAATTAATTTGGAAAAAATAAAGTGATACAATAAAATGAGTAGAATACAGAACACCGCAAAATTTCCAAGCCCATTCCCCATACTGAAATAACCCAACAAAGCAAGAGCAATAAAGAAAATAAATACCTTGCGGTAACTTGCCAGACTTTCAACTTTACCCGGCTCGTCACGTTTCATAAAACTTGCAGCAAAAACCGGATTCATAACAAAAGCCACAAAGAGCGAAGCTCCTAAAGTAATTATCAAAGTAACTGGAAGATGAGACATGAATTTACCAATAATACCGGGCCAAAACAAAAGCGGAAAGAAGGGCATGAGTGTAGTAAGAGTCCCGGCAAGCACCGGTACAAAAACTTCTCCGGCAGCATATTTTGCAGCTTCCACAATGCTTAAGTCTTTGTATTTATTAAATATCCTGTGCGTATTTTCAATTACTACGATGGCATCATCTACAATAATTCCCAAAGCGAGTAATAATGAAAACAATACAATGACATTCATGGTCATGTCTAATCCAGGCATGATCAGAAAAGCCACTAAACAAGAAAGAGGGACTGCCAAACCAACAAAGAAGGCATTGGTAAAGCCCATAAAAAACATCAATATAAATACAACAAAAATAAAACCAAGGATTACAGTATTGATCAAATCGTGAAGTTGCACACGCGTATTTTCTGAAGTGTCGGCAGTAACTTTTACTTTAATTCCGGGAGGAAATTTTGTTGCCTTGTATTCATTGATAATGGCATAAATTTTATCGGTAGCATTGATCAGGTTTTCTCCACTGCGTTTGATTACATTGAGCGTAATTACAGATTGATTGTCTAAACGTGCAAAATCCTGCTTTTCTTTAAAATCGTCTTCAATGCTTGCAATGTCTTTCAAAAAAACAGTTGTTCCTGTAAATGATCGAACCACGATATCGCGAATTAATTTGGGATCTTTAAATTCTCCGGTGATCCGTACGTTTCTTCGCAATTCGTTGATGCGCAATTCACCAGCCGAGATATTTAAATTCTGACCGCGAATGGCATTTTCAATATCATTGAATGTTATGCCGGAAGCATTTAACTTGTAAAGATCTACATCTACATGTATTTCTCGGTCCACCCCGCCAATGATATCTACTCGCGTAATTTCTTTATTGTTCTCTATTTTATCTTTTAATTGTTCAGCATATTCTTTGAGTCTGTCTAATGGGAAATCTCCGGCAATGTTAATATTCAGGATGGGCATTTCACTAAAATCAAATTCCTGCACCTGGGGATCGTCTTTTAAATCAGTTGGAAGATCCTTTTTTGCTTTATCTACTGCATCTGATACCCGTTGCTTACATAATTTTGGATCCTGATCTGTATTGAATTCAGCAATCACCAAAGAAAAATCTGAAAGCGAATTGCTTTTAATCCGTTTAATGCCACTGACAGATTTTAATTCTTTTTCAATGGGCTTGGTAATCAGATTTTCAATATCAGCTGGCGTTGCACCTGGATATATGGTAGCTATGGAAACTGTTGGAATCACAATATCCGGAAACAACTCTTTTGGAATCCGTTGGTAGGAAACAAATCCAGCCAAACAGATGATGATTGTTATCACATAAATACTGGTTGAATTGTGAATACACCAGTTTGTAAACTTTAATTGCTTAATGTTTTCAAGATTCATAAGGAAGGGTTAAGAGCAGCGATTCAAAGGTTTATGGTGATTTGTTGTCCATCCACCAATTCGTTGTAACCAACAGTAATAATTCGATCACCCGCTTGGATGCCTGATTTAATTTGAGTTTCACCATTGTATTCAATGCCGGTATCTACAATCCGCTTTTTGGCAATCCAATTTCCATTGGTTTCTTCAGCAATTAAAATATAATTCTCACCCTGTATGCTTTTTTGAATCAGATTGCTTGATACAACATAGGTATTTTTAATAATTCCGTTGTTGATTTTAATCTTGAGCGTTTGATTACTTAGAAAGTTTGGATTCCCTGAAGGCAATGCAACTTCAGCTAAAAAAGTACGTCGTGTAAGATTGATGGTCTTTCCTACAAAAATGATTTTCGACTCCAGGCTTTGATTGCTTGCAGGATCAAAAAGATTTACTTTATCTCCAGCCTTAATTTTACCAATATAAGAATCGCTCAATTCAGCTTTAATTTTTAAATTCTGATTATTTACAACCCGTACACCAGCAAATCCAGGACTGGCAATTTCACCTATTTTAAGATTGACTTGATCTACAGTTCCTTGAATTGGAGATTTGATGTAGGTCATCGCCAATTGGGATTCCAAAGTTTTCATTTTCAATTCCAATTGGTCTTTTTGATTTTTTGCCTGAAGGTACTGTGCTTCACTGCCAATGTTTTGCTCCCACAGTCTCTTTTGCTTTTCATACATGGTGTTTGCCAATGCCAAACCGGTTTTGACTTCATCCATTCCTTTTCGGATTGTAGCTCCATCCAATATAGCTAAAATTTTACCGGGACTAACCAAATCACCTTCTTTTACTAAAATGGATTGTACAACCCCGGGCATTTGCGGCGCAGCCAAAATGTTGTTATGCGCATCAACAATTCCTTGAACCTCTATAAAATGTTTAAAATCTCGTTTTTGTGGTGTATCAATTTTTACCAGTTTGGCTTTTGAAAATGAAAAACTGGTATCCATTGCAGCAATCTGAAGTTCCAATTCTTTAATTTGAGAATTCAGTTCTTTTACCTGGTTTTTAAGTTCGGCTAAATGGAGCTTGGGATCTTTGTTTTTAGCAGGTTTACTACAAGCTGTAAAGAAAACAAATACAATTAGATAACACAGTAAATTAAAAGTCTTCATGCAGGATTAGAAATTAGATGAAAGAGTTTCAGAATAACGTAAAATAAACGTCTAGTCGAATAAATAGTTCTACATATGAAGCAAATAACAAATTCTTTAAACATTAAAATATGTACTTATGTATAATATATTTAAAATCAATTGATAACGATTAATTGACAATATTATTTCCACTCCAGGATTTGTGCAATTTAAGATAGGAGCAAGCTTTAAAAAGGGTAGTCCGGAAGCATGTCGGTAAAGTCATAGCTGGATTTGATAAAATCAACTTGGCACATGAGACTGGTTTGGCCATTGCTCACAAGAAGATAAGGTGCTTTTAGTTGGATGTTGTACCGTGCGGCCTGATCCAATACATATTGATCTATTTGAATATGAGGGGCTTTGCATTCAATGAGCACATAGGCTTCTGCCAACTTATTGTAAATTACAAGGTCAAAGCGTTTTTTAAGTTGATAGACAGCAACTTGTTTTTCAACTGCCATCCGACTGTAAGGAATGCCATGCCCCAAGCAGAGGTATTGAATCAAACATTGTCGCACGACTTCTTCCGGAGTTTCAGCCATCCATCGCTTGCGCACAGGATCAAACAGTTTGACTGATGGCTGGGTTTGAATTTTTAAAGTTTCCAACCAATCTGATATCTTAAATTCAAAAACAGCCATATCTTTTCATACAATCAAGCTCTAAAATTAAGCCTTTTTGTCTTTTTCATATTAATATTTTACATATATATATAAAATTGATATATTTGCAGCTAGACGGAATTTAAGCATTTGAAAGCAATCGCATTTACATACTAAATAGCAATCAGTTTTAATTTATCATTTTGAGTTCAGTTCATCATTCAATCAGAAATTTTATAACCAAACTTGTAGTAAGTGGTATTGCGTTTTTAATCTTTTTATGCATCCCAAAACTGCTGGGTCCGGAACTATTTGGTATTTTTAGTTTTCAATCCGCTTTTGTTGGACTATTAATCCCCTTAAGTTCTTTGGGCTTTGGATCCGGAATTGTTTATTTGATTAGTTCAAACAAATATAAAGTAAACGAAGTAAGCAGCACAATTTTAAGACTTGCTTTCGTGCTTGCTATTTTAAATGGAGCGCTGGTTTCCATTCTTTATGGTTTTGGATTTTTACAATCCTTTGTTACAAGCATGAGTGTCATCCAAATGCTTTGTTTTTCACTTGCCATTTTTTGCCAATCGATAAGTTTTCTTTTAGGTCGTCTTTTTTATGGCAATTCTGATTTTAAAATATTAAATACTATAGAAATCAGCATCAGCTTATTAAATCCGATTGTGTTGATAGCGTTGTTTTTTCTTTTAGAAACGGCAGACCCTACTTTTTTATACTTTTCATTTTTAATTGCATCGCTTATTGGATTATTGCTTCATGCATATTATGCACGTAGTTTTTGGAATTCTGCAAAATACAACAAAGAATTTGTTCATGCTGCAAACTCTTATGGAATGCAGTCATGGCCCGGAGACTTGGCGGTGCGCGCTAATTTGAGAATGGATCAATTGGTTTTGATTTCATTTAGCTCGGCCAGCGCATTGGGAGTTTACAATATTGCAGTTAAATTAGTTGAGTTGGTTTGGTTGATTCCGGATGCAATCGGTCCGGTTTTATTTAACCGTATTGCAAAGCAAGAACAATCTATAGAATCCCTGGTCTTGATTGCAAGATTGCACAGGTTGCTTTTAAGTTTTAGTTTGGTACTCTTGATTTTGTTGGCACTTATAAGTTATTATGTAATCATTCCCTTCTTTTTAGGGACTGACTATACCGCCCTGATGATTCCTTTTGTTTTATTAATGCCTGGAAGTTTGTTTTTAATTTCATCCAAAATATTTACAAAATTGTTTTCTGCTACTGGTCAAGTTAAATGGACCAGTCAGATCAGTATACTAGGAGCCTTAGTCAGTATTGTCGGTTATTTTTTATTGATTCCGATATGGGGCATGCAAGGAGCAGCTATCGCATCTACAATTGGTTATTTTTGTTTGGCAGCTGCCGGCTGGATCTTGTTGGTTAAAAATTATCCCATACATTTATTTGATTTTTTTGACATCCGATTGGATGATTGGATCTGGTTGTTTTCAAATTTAAAACACTGGTATCGGTCTAATCTAAACGCTCAAATCAACACGGGTGAAAGGCTTTGATCGTTTTATATGGATTTTGTTTTGTGTGTATGTGTTCATGCTGCCATTTGAAAATATTACCAAAGTCATTTGGCAAATAGAAAGTCCGTTTAGACCGTATAGAGTATTAGCATTGCTCATAGGTTTATTAATTGTTATTAGTCGCAAACCACAACAATTAAAATTTTTTAAAAACGATTTAAATCTGGTATGGGTCTATCTTTTTGGATTGATCCCGAGTATGATCGCCTGGTCAAAAGGCATGCTGTTAGCTGAAAGTTTTTGGCTGACCTCTATCCAGTATTTTATAGTATTGTGGATATTTTTATTGATTAAATCGCTGCCATTTACGATCCGGAATATATACCATTGCATGGATCTATTTTGCTTCGGAGTTGTCATCAACAGCATTTACATGTTGTATTTATTTGGATTTGCGGACATGGGCAGGCAAAGCGGCTGGATGGATAATCCAAATTTTGCTGCATTTGCATGTAATGTTGCGTTTACCTATTTTTTCTATCAGTTTTACCATGCTCCTGCATCCGGATTTAAAAAGTTAGCCTGGTTATTGGCTGTATTTATTTTGTTTGCCGGATTGTTGGTTACAGGTTCCAGAAGTGCCTTAATATCTTTTGCTTTGTCTATTCTTATGATTTTATTGTATCAGTTTAATTGGAAACAAACTTTGGTCAAGACTGGACTTATTGTGATACCGCTCCTGTTGCTCAGCCTGATCATTGATTTCAACCGATTGGCTGATGCCATTCCAGCCTGGAATCGATTGGTGACTTTATCTGGTAAAGAAGAGGCTCGATCTACTTTATGGTTAAAAGGATTGGAAGCTTTTAAAGATTCAGATTTCATCGGATTGGGAATTGAGCAGTTTAAAAACCCTAAGAATTACAGCCGATTTGTAGGTCAAACTGAAAATGTTTCTGTAGCCAATCAAGCTGGATTGGTATTGCACAATGATTACTTGACTGTATTGGTAGAATATGGGATATTGGCTTTTGTTTGTTTTGTGAGTTTTTATAAAACACTTTTTAATAAATTATATAAAAACTCGCTTAATAATTCAAATCAATATTTATTTTTAATATGTTTTATTAATATAGCTTTATTTTCTTTTTTTAATTCGAGCTTTCAATCACACTCAATGTGGTTTATGTTTATAGTTTTTGGTTTTGTTGCAATATTTAAAGATGAAAATTAATAAAATTGGATTTATAATTCTATTTCAAATGCTTCAAACCAAGCATAAAGTTGAAGCAGAATCCATAGTTTATGGGAACTTTTATATACACTTTCTTTTGATGTATTTTGCATCTGTTTAATCCCTGTTTCAAGTATCTCAATTGATTTACTATAATTTAATATTTCGTTTAATGGGTGTGTTTTTCGAATGATTGAACGCGCAAATTTTTCAAACTCATAGTTAAAAAATTTATGCAAAGGAATGCTAAATCCCATTTTTGGATGATCAAATACTTCCCTGGGTAGACTATTTTTCATTAGTTCTCTTAATATCCATTTGGTTTGGCCATCAGAAATGAGGTATTTATCTGGAAGTTTACAAGAAAATTCAAATAATTCCGGATCTAGAAAAGGGGCCCTAACTTCTAAAGAGTGAAACATACTCATTCGATCTATCTTAATCAACATATCCTCTGGTAGTAAATATTGCGTTCTAAATCGCATCATTGATCTTAAGAAAGAGTTCTCGTGATCATTAAACAAAGGAATATTTGAAGTTGAATCTCGAAAGGAATTTTTTGAAAGTTGTTTCAATTCAGATGAATGAAAATAGCAATATAAATTTCGAAATAGATCTGATTTGTCTAGAGAGTACCGAATTGCTTTTTCTGCACTTCTAAGCTTATCAGCAATAGGGATACCATGAATTTCTGGTAATAATTTTAAACCAGATAAAATCAATTTACGGAATTGAATTGGTATTTTGGTAAGTTTATTAATTCTGCTTCCCCATAAAAAATCTGAGTAGCCAGCAAATGCTTCATCTCCACCATCTCCGGAGAGTGCAACTTTAACATGCTTTTTAATTTCTTCTGATACTAAGTAACTTGGAATTGCTGAAGAATCTATAAACGGTTGCCCAACATGGGATAATATATCCCAAAAAATACGTTCAGAAAAAGTTTGATTTGGGATAAAAATCTCAGTATGATCGGAATGAATGTATCGAGATACTTTTCTTGCAATGGCACTTTCATCAAAGCTTGCTTCTTCAAATTTTACATTGAATGTTTTAATTTTGGTAGGAGATAATTCGCTCATGACGGCAGCTATAGAACTTGAATCTATGCCTCCAGATAAAAATGCACCAATAGGTACATCTGATATCATTTGTTTTTCAACAGCTTTATAAAGCAGATTTTTACCAATTGTGAGTGTTTGTTTTTTATTGGTATAGGTTTCTTCTGAAGAATAGTTTATTTTAAAATAGGGAATGATTTTAAATGAATTGTTCTTATAGGTTGCAGAACATCCTTGTGGTAATGAAAAAACATTTGTTAGTAAAGTGCTGTGGTCAAAAGTAAGGCCATAAGCTAAATAATCATACACTGCGGATTGATTCAGAGTTCGTTTGATTAAACCAGATTCAAGCAAGGAATTGATTTCACTAGAAAATGCAAATTGGTCATTTGATTGGTAATAATACAATGGTTTTTCACCAAATCGATCCCTGGCTAAAAAGAGTTCATTATTAATAACATTATATATGCAAAATGAAAACATTCCATGTAAGTAGCTTGGACAATTGTAACCAAACTCTTCGAATAAATGAACAATTACTTCTGTGTCGGAGTTTGAAGTAAAAATGTGGCCTTTATCCTGCAATTGTTTTTTTAATTGTATGTAATTGTAAATTTCACCATTAAGAAAAACACAGAGTGTTTTAGTTTCATTCCAAATAGGCTGATGACCGGTTAAAAGATCAATTATTGCAAGTCGCTTCATACCGAGACTAAAGGAATCACCCAAATAGACTCCTTCGTCATCAGGGCCACGATGATTTAATTTAGTTAACATGTTTTTTAGAGCAATTCCATTTGCCCCTTTAATTCCAGCTATACCGCACATTTCCTGTCATTATTAAATTGGTTGAAATTTGTAGCTATATATATAATTTGCATGTTGGGGTATTGCAAGGAAAGTTATAAAATAATATAATACAAATAGTTATAAGGTATTTGAGAGCAAAGCGGTCTGAAAATAATATTTATGATAAATAGCTTTTATTTAAAAAATAGGGCTAAATTTACACAATATATATTTTTATAATATATTATTTTATTGTAGATAGCATAATAGTAGTAAGAAACGCAATAGTGCTTTGCTAGACTTGTCGAGTTTAAAGATGAGAACATATAAAGATTCATTTTTTAGCCGTTTTTTTGGTGTAGCCCGATTTTTGTATTTAAAGATGAGATACGGGAGCCGATTCCAATTTAAAAGCATTGGTTTGGTTGGCAGAAATACCCGTATTTATATAGAGGGCAATTTAAAACTTGGTGAAAAAGTTTGTTTTGGAGAGAATTGTTTTATTGATTTGAAGGGGCAAGTAAAAATTGGATCCAATTGTTTTTTTAATGATAATTTAAGGATGGTTTGCCATGAGCAAATTGAAATCGGAGATAATGTACTGGTAGGCCCAAATGTGTCATTTTATGACCACGATCATGATTATATAATTGAAAATGATTCTTTGGCATTTAAGGGTTTTGTTATAAGTAAAATTATGATTGGTGATAATATTTGGATTGGAGAGAATGTTAAAATTTTAAAAGGAATTAAAATTGGGAATAATGCAATCATTGGGGCTTCATCAGTAGTTGCATCTGATATATCTTCAAATTCCTTGATGACTGGAGTGCCTGCAATCAAAGTTCGAGATTTATAATTATATCAATTGAAAGTTCATTAGTTGTGAAAGAGTTGGCTCTAAGTATTCTCTTAATTGGACCCAGGCGAAACAATAATCTTGATTCTATTGGTGGGACAACGGTTAGTTTTGAAAATTTAATTTATTATTTGGATTCTAATAAAATTACCCATATTGTTATAAGTACGAATAAATATAAAAAAAGAAAATTTGATATTATTAATTATGTATATGTTTTATATAAAGTTATAATTAATCTACCCCGTATAAATATTTTAATGTTTAATGCGAGTCCGAGAGGGATACTCTTTTTTTCTTTCCCAATGTTAGTATTATCAAAGTTATCCAATTGTAAATTGATAATTAGAATATTTGGAGGTGATTTTTATAGTTTTTATTTGGGTTTAAATAAAATTGTACAAAAAGCTTTGTTAAAATGCTTAAAAGCAGCACACCTGTTGTTGTTGCAAACAAAAGATTTAATTCAAAAATATGAATTATTGGGCTGCAAAGTTTGTTGGTTGCCAACATCTAGAAGTGTTAATGTAACATATACTATAAATAAGGTTTACAAAAAGAGGTTCATCTATTTTGGACAGATTACTGAACAAAAGGGTTTGGATTTTATATTAAGATTAATTGATTCATTGGATAGTGATTATATTCTAGATATTTATGGCCCAATTCTTAGCGATAAATATTTATTTTTAAAAAACAAATCATATTATAAGGGTATCTTAAATCAAGATCAAATTCCAAATACATTTTTAAATTATGATGTTCTCTTATTGCCTACGATTCATCCAGGAGAAGGATATCCGGGATCAATTATAGAAGCAAATAGTTGTGGTTTGCCGGTAATTGCAAGTAAGTGGATGTCAATTCCTGAGATAGTAATTGATCAATATAATGGATTATTATTTCCGGCAAACGATTTTGATTCCTTACTGAATATTATTGAAAATTTAAATGTTGATAGTTACAGTAAATTATCTTCAAATGCTCTAATTTGGAGTAAGCAATTTGATAGTAAGAAAATTAATATGGACTTAATTTATCGCTTTAATAAGTTATTAGTTTAAATATATGGTGTGGAAAATGTTAATTAAATAATGTGCGGAATATTTGGCCTTGTATCAACTAGATGGCAATCTGAAGCGGCGTTGGCTGCTCAAACGATTAAACATCGTGGGCCTGATGACTTTGGGATTTACCATGAAGAATCCCTTTGTTTGATCCATTACCGGCTTGCAATACAGGATTTATCTGCAGCTGGCCATCAGCCCATGTGGAGTGCAGATGGCCGTTATTGTATTTTGGTAAATGGAGAAATCTATAATCATTGGGAGTTACGGCATTTACTTCAATCAAAATATACATTTAATTCTCATTGTGATGCAGAAACAATGTTATACGCATTTGTTGAATGGCATACCGATAGCTTTAAGCGACTCAATGGTATTTTTGCAGCTGTTATTTATGACAAGCAAACAAACGAACTATTTATTGTGCGGGATCCATTGGGTGTTAAGCCTTGTTATTATTTGGATGCACATGAGGGATTTGCTTTTAGTTCGGAGTTAAAGGCATTTGATAAACTAAGTGGCTGGGATCGGAGTCTGGATTATAAAGCAATGTTTAATTATTTAAACTTTTTATGGTCTCCCGGCGTACAAACTCCATTTAAGCAAGTTAAGAAATTGTTGCCCGGTTATTTTATTCGTTATAATATTTCAAAACAAGAAATTGTAGAAACAATAAAGTATTATGAAATACCTTTTATTGGAAGTTTTGAAACAAGGACAGAAACAGAATGGATTGATCTGATTGACACCGCTTTGCAAAAAGCAGTCTCCAGACAATTGCTTTCAGATGTTCCAGTGGCTTATTTTATAAGTGGAGGATTGGATTCCAGTTTAATTGCTGCAATTGCTCGGAAATTACAACCCAATGCCATACTCAAAGGCTATACAATTAATACTCAAATGCAATCTGATGCAGAGGGTTTTGCAGATGATTTACCTTATGCCAGGCAAGTTGCAAAACTGCTTAATATCGAACTGGAAATAGTAAGTGGAGAATTGGATTACCTGAGAGAGTTGGAAGAAATGATTATTCAACTGGATGAACCACAAGCAGATGTTGCACCGATCTATGTGGCACACATCGCAAAGCAGGCTAGAGTCAATGGTTGCTTTGTTTTACTTGGAGGAGTTGGTGGAGATGATTTATTTGCTGGTTACCGAAGACACCAGGCAGTGCGTTATGATAAATGGCTCATGAGTTTACCAAGTGGAATCAGGAAATTAATTTGCAAAGCAGGAGTATCAGTTCTTGGAAAAGGTCCAAAATCCAGACGTCTTAGAAAATTTTTAGCAAGGTATCAACACGAATCCATAGACGAGGTATTGGCTGAAAATTACCGTTGGATGGACAGGCAATCTTTATGGAGTTTGTTTTCAGATACAATAAGAAACGAATTAGAGTCATATGATCCAGCTAAAATACTTTTAGAGAATCTTTCAAATATTCCTGAAGAACAGAACCCACTCAACAAATTATTATTTTGGGATATGAAATTCTTTTTAGGAGATCATAATCTCAATTATTCTGATAAAGCAAGTATGCAATTTGGAGTAGAATTGCGTGTACCTTTTTTAGATTTGGAATTAATCGAACTCAGCACAAGAATTCCCCCGGATCTTAAAACAAAAAATGGTATCAGTAAATATTTATTAAAAAAAGTTGCTGAACGGTATTTACCCAAAG
The DNA here is from genome assembly GCA_016787575.1 of Saprospiraceae bacterium. GTDB lineage: Bacteria > Bacteroidota > Bacteroidia > Chitinophagales > Saprospiraceae > Vicinibacter. The sequence goes on from JAEUUO010000013.1 coordinate 54,308, forward strand.
ATTTAATTTATAGACCAAAAACTGGTTTTGGGGCTCCAATTAGAAAATGGATTGTTATAGATTATGAAAAGGAAGTACTAAACCAACTCGAATTGTTGAGCACTAAAAACAATTATGCATTTAATGTGAATCAAATAAGACAATTGTTAATGCTAAATAAAAACAATCAAGTGGATGCATCTTATTGCATTCAAAGTTTATTGGCAATTGGCTATTGGTTAAGAAAATATGAAATAAATTAAAAAAGTTAATACATGTCTGTTTAGTAATTTATTGGTAATTGATTCATTTAAAGTCCTACAAATTTTACAATTCATCTATTGCATTTTAAGTTTGAAATGCAATCGCCTCAATTGCAGCTAATGAAGCACTAGTAGCACTCGGACCTTCAAATGCAAATTCATGCTCAATGCAGTTTTTCCGTTGTATTAGTTGATAATTGGGATTGTGAATGAAATTTAGGATTTCAGAATCCAGTGAAGCAAAATCAGTTACAACTTGCGTCCCTCCCAATGCAACAAACTTTTTTATGTGGGTATAATCCAACAATCTTCGGGAAGAATGCCAGTAATTTAATTTTTCAAAGCCATCAAACATAGGTGCAATGTTTCCTTTCCCAACCATCAAGGCATCCATCGACAAAGTCGAACACGAATTGATACAAATTGTGCAACCACTTAATACCGTTGATAGTTTTTGAAAATCTTCTTGCTCCATACTCCACATCATCTTGCTGGATGCCAATTGTGGATAAAAGAGGATGATTTGTTTATTTTTTAAGGCCTCAATGCGCTGTAACCAGGTTTTATCAGCCATCCAACCATCGACATTTTGAGGATGCGGCCGAATGACTAATTGCATCGAATCCCCAAAAGCATTTTCATTTATCTTTTTTGCCAGATATTCTACCAAATCAATCTCTTTGGGTGCAAAACGGGGTGAGCTCATTCCAAATACAATCCAGGGTTTATCCGGGTCGATCTGCAAGGATTTTAAAATGTCCGTTCGGACTGCTTGATTTTTTGTTTGAGTATGGATATCAAAATGAGGCACACCACAGCGGTAAATTCGATCTTTAGGAATCTGGTATTTTTCAATAAATTCTTGTTCCATTACAGGTCCCCAGGCAAGGTAATAATCAGCCAGAGCTAAAAAATGCCCTTTGCAGGTGATATTATCCCAACTCAATAAATGGATGGCAGTTTTAATTTGGAGTTTTTTTGCGTTGTGTAATAAAATGCCTTCTGCAGGATTAACAGGATACGTAGCGATTACGAGTTGTGGATTGATCTTTTGTATCAATGCAAGGGCATGCTTTGATTTTAAAAACTGCTGTTCACAAATCCAATACAATTTTCTAAGAATCGGAAACGTCTTGACTAAATAATAAAAACACATAAACACATAGGGTAGGTATTTTAAAATCCAATAGCGGTGCTTAAGTTGTTGTGTTTCGTAATAATGTTTTTCATACAATGCAGGATTGCTTTTGATATCTTCCAGAAAATACATTCGGTACAGCATGTAATGTGATTTCCAGATCCAACCGGACGGCTTATATTCAATTAATTGAATGCCATTATTTGAGCAGTAGCTCATCAAATTAGGATCCAATGCATCCGGAGCAACCAAACTCACTTCAAAGTTTCTTTCCCGTAACAAGCCCAACAAATTGGTTTGCATCAACATGCGGGCTGCAAATCCATGGGACACTAGATAACAGATATGTTGGGGTTTAGCTACCACATTTTGATTTCAGCCTAAAAGTAGGAATATATTAGTAAAAATTATATATGTTTTTTGCTGAATTTTAAATGCGGGCCTTATTTCATAAGTTCAATCTAGATTCTAAAAAACATTCACAATTGATTCACATACTTTAAGTTTTTCATAAAGCAACTTGCATATGAGGAAAACTTATTTTTGCAAACAAAATTCTGGACCATGGATGTTCGTATAGACAATTTAACGAAAAGCTACGGCAATCAAAAAGCAGTGGATTCCATTTCATTTGATATTAAATCTGGTGAAATTGTCGGTTTCCTGGGGCCCAATGGGGCGGGCAAAACGACCACCATGAAAATGCTTACACAGTATATGCAACCAGACTCGGGAACGATTTGGTATGATAACAGCAGTTCCTATGATGTAGACATCCGTCGTGAAATTGGATACCTTCCTGAACACAATCCGCTGTATGAAGACATGCCAGTTATGGATTATCTAGCATTTGCTGCAGCATTGCAATCGGTTCCACAATCAGAAGTTCCCTCCAGAGTCATTGAAATGGTACGCATTTGTGGACTGGATGTTGAAAAACACAAAAAGATTGGGGAACTGTCAAAAGGATACCGGCAACGGGTTGGTTTGGCTCAGGCGATCATCCACAATCCAAAAGTTTTAATTCTGGATGAGCCGACCACTGGTTTAGATCCCAATCAAATTGTTGAAATCCGTGAACTGATTCGCAAATTAGGACGTGAAAAAACAGTCATTCTCAGTACACACATTCTGCCTGAAGTAGAAGCCACCTGTGATCGGATTCTAATTATCAATAAAGGTAAAATAGCTGCAGATGGCACGGTCCAACAACTTCGAAAACAGTCTGAAGGGAAAAGTTTATTGCAGGTTCGCATAGAAGGGGCTCCGGTTGAGCACATTGCAGAAGGGCTGCGATTGATTGAAGGTTTGCAAAAAGTATTGTTGGTCGATACAACAAACAAACGTTTTGAAATTGAAAGCAATGCAGGAGATGCAGTAAACCGTTTGGTGTATCGAGCTTGCGTTCAGAATCATTGGGATTTATTGGAAATGATCCCATTTGAAACAAAATTGGAAGATATATTTAGAGATCTCACCATAAATTAATTTTATATGAATAATTCCGTTTGGATTATTACAAAAAAGGAATTGAATTCTTTTTTTGATTCATTAACCGCTTACATCCTGCTGATAGCATTTCTTGGTTTCAGCGGTTTCTTTACCTGGATTACAGGATCAGATATTTTCATGAGAAAAGAAGCCGATCTCGAGGTGTTTTTTAGTGTATCTAAGTGGACTTTGTTCTTTTTTATTCCTGCAATTACCATGAAAATGATTGCAGAAGAAAATAAATCAGGAACCATCGAATTGCTTTTAACCAAAGCGATTACTGCAAGACAAATCATTTTAGGAAAATTTCTTGCTTGTTTACTTTTGATTGGAATTGCACTGCTGTTTACTATAAGTTATTACATAACTGTAAGTCAAATTGGGAACATTGATCACGGCGCAACGCTTTGCGGTTACCTGGGCTTGCTTTTGATGAGTGCAGCTTACATCGGAATCGGTTTGTTTGCTAGCAGTATCACCAACAATCAGATTGTAGCATTTTTATTGGCTTTGCTCATTGGAGTATTTTTCCATTTTATATTTGATATGATGAGTTACAATTCAGGTGGTTTTGTGGGTCAGCTTCTCAGCGGCCTCAGTGTGAATCGTCATTTTGAATCATTGGCACAAGGCGTATTGGATACCAAAGACATCTTGTTTTTTGCTAGTTTAACAATTGTCGGATTGTTATTATCGGAATTATTTATTTCAAAACGAATTAAATAGGAGAGACTATGTTTAAATCAAAAATGTATGCAATCCTTTTAGCAATCTTGGTATTGCTCGGAATTAATTATGCAAGTCGTTATTTTTTTCTTCGTTTTGACTTAACAGAAAATAACGCATTTACACTGTCTAAAGCAAGTAAAGACATTTTAACCAATTTGGATGATCCGGTAGAAGTTATTGCTTATTTTTCAGATGATCTTCCGGTTGATATCACTAAAGTTCGGGATGAATTGGAAAATTTACTCAATGAGTTTTCAAACATCTCTAAGGGTAAGTTATCTTATAAATTTATCGCACCCAATCAAGATGCTCAAAAAGAAGAAGAAGCTAGCAAAGAAGGAATCCGTCCAGTTATGATCAATGTGCGTGAAAAAGATCAATCCAAACAGCAAAAAGCTTTTTTAGGTGCGGTAATTAAAGCCAGTGATAAAAAAGAGCCGATTCCAATCATCCAGCCTGGAACTGCAATGGAATATGCCTTTGCAACTGGAATAAAAAAATTGGTCGGAAAAAATAAACCACTAATTGGTTTTATTCAAGGTCATGGCGAACCCGCTATTCAGGAATTAGCGCAGGCATATCAGGAATTAAGCATACTTTATAACATCAGTTCGGCTTATATCAACACAGATACTATTGATTTATCTGTGTATAAAACATTGATCATGGTTCGTCCAACAGACAGCATTCCTCCTGCTGATTTGCAACGTTTGGATCAATATTTATCTAAAGGAGGAAATTTAATCCTTGCACTCAATCAAGTGGATGCCAATATGCAATACGGAATGGCAAATCCTATGAATACAGGAATGAAAGAATGGTTAATGAATAAAGGTTTGGAATTGGAAGATGCTTTGGTTCGGGATACCCGTTGCGGACAAGTCAATGTGCAACAACAGCAAGGATTCTTTTCATTTTCTTCTCCAGTGCAATTCCCATACTTGCCTTTGATTCAAAAATTTCCAAATCATCCGATTACAAAAGGATTAGAACAGGTTATGTTGGAGTTTGCAAGTCCACTTAATTTTAAAGGAAAGGAAGGCATTCAGTTTGTTCCGTTTTTATATACTTCTGAAGCATCAGCAAGAGAAAAAGCACCTCTTCGTTTTGACGTGCAAAGACAATGGACCAATGCTGATTTTACTGAAAAAAATATTTGCGTTGCTGCCGTGTTGGATGGGAATCTATCTGGAAATCAAGCAAGCAAAATGATCGTTTTTGGAGATGGAGATTTTGCAATCAATGGCAGAGATCAACGCAGACAAAATGCAGATAACATCAATTTATTAGTTAATAGCATCGATTATTTAAGCGATGATACCGGTTTAATTGATTTACGTACCAAATCAGTGGAAACCCGCCCGATTGAAGAACTCAGTGATTCAAAACGATCCAGTTTGAAATATTTAAATTTTCTATTGCCAATGGGACTCGTCATTGCTTATGGAATTTTTAGATCCGGACAAAACAGACGCATGCGTATGACCCGCATGGAAATGCGTGTAAAATAATTGATACCGGAATGCATTGTTGCATTCCATAAACACAAGCGGTTTGACGAACAAAGACATTGCAGGATTATTTCATGAATTTGCATCCTTAATGGAGTTGCATGAAGAAAATCCATTTAAAATCCGCAGTTACGAAAATGCCTACCTCGCTTTGCGAAAATTAGACCAGCCTCTACTGGATCAGGATCGTGAAGCCTGGATGCAAATCAAAGGAATTGGGTCTGCAGTTTTAGACAAGCTGGAAGAAATTAAGAACACTGGCAGCTTTGCAAGTCTGGATGAATTTCGAAATAAAACACCGGAAGGAATTCGGCAAATGCTTCGGATAAAAGGTCTTGGTCCGAAAAAAATTAAATCAATCTGGAACGAATTACAAGTAGAATCACCGGGTGAATTATTGTATGCTTGTTATGAAAACAGATTGCTGGCATTAAAAGGTTTTGGTGAAAAACTTCAACAGGATATCATTCAAAGCATTGAGTATTTTAACAGTCAGCAAAATTTGTTTTTGTTTGCACAACTTGAATTGGAAGGTAAGGCAATTTTAAGCAGCCTACAGGCATTGAATCCAGATGCCCGATTTGAATTTACTGGCGCGTTGCGGAAAGCCTCTCCTACACATTCGAACATCGAATTGCTTACAAATGCAAAGAAAGTTAAGGTGCCGGAAACGTTGATTCTAAAGGATGGCATTTACATTTGGAATGATCGTTTTCCAGTTCAAATTTATGAAACTGAGGATTTGAATTGGGCGCAGGACCAATTGCGTTTAACAGGTGGTTCTGACTGTTTTGTAAACACAATATATTCTGTGCTAAAAAATGCAAATGCTAAAACAGAAGCTGCTTTATTTGAATCCAGTAAAATTCAATTTATCCCTCCAGAATGTCGTGATTTAGAAACTTTCGCAAGCTTTGACGAACAAGCATTGATTTCTGACAAGGACATCAAAGGGGTTATACACAATCATTCCAATTATAGTGATGGCATTTATTCAATTGAAAAAATGGCAGAAGAATGTATTCGCTTGGGCTATTCCTATTTTGTAATATCGGATCATTCAAAATCTGCTTTTTATGCCAATGGCTTGCAAATAGATCGATTGAGTAACCAATGGAAAGAAATTGATCAACTTAACAAGAAACTAGCCCCTTTTAAAATTTATAAATCTATAGAATCAGATATATTAAGCGATGGTAGTTTGGATTATCCGGATGAAACCTTAAAGCAATTTGATTTGGTGATTGCATCGGTTCACAGCAATTTAAAAATGGATGAGGACAAAGCAATGATTCGAATCATTAAAGCAATTGAAAATCCTTTTACAAGAATTTTAGGACATCCGACCGGACGTTTATTATTGTCCAGGAAAGGCTATCCCTTGCGATATAAAGAGTTGATCGATGCCTGCATTGCGAATGAGGTTGTTATGGAATTGAATGCAAATCCCTTGCGTTTGGATATGGATTGGACCTGGATACCTTATGCTATGGAGAAAGGACTTAAAATTGCAATCAACCCAGATGCACACAATTTAAAAGGTATCCAGGATATACGTTATGGCGTATTATGCGCAAGAAAGGGAGGCTTGACAAAAAATAATTGTTTGAATACCTTATCAATTTCAGAATTTGATCTTTGGATTCAATCAAAAAACAGGTTTTAGTAATCATTAACAATACATTTGAAATAGAATAAATGGTGTTACTTGAAGGAGTCTTAATTTTACAATCTCAATCTAACAAGTAAAAAATCATATTTAAATCATGAAAAATTTAAAATTCTTTTCTTTTGGTCTTATTGTAGCGCTTGTAGGTATCACTTCTTGCAAGAATGACAAAGCTGCTGGTACAGATGCAGCTGCTACTACTGAAGCCGGTACTGCCGCTAATGCAGCTGGTTTACCAAGTGCAGAGCCAGGAACAATCATGGCTGCTGAAGGTGCTGCTGCAGCTGCTCCTACAGGTCCAACAACTTCAATGGAATTTACCGAAATGGTTTACGACTTCGGTGAAATTACAGAAGGTGAACACGTAAAATATGCTTTCAAATTTAAAAATACAGGAAGCGAGCCATTGATTATCTCCGATGCAAAAGGTAGCTGTGGTTGTACAGTTCCTGATTGGCCAAGAGAACCAGTTGCTCCAGGTGCAACCAGCGAAATCAAAGTTGAATTTGACTCTAAAGGCAAAGGAAGCGATGATGGTTCAAAACAAACTAAAAAAGTTACTGTAACTGCAAATACAAATCCTCCTCAAACGTATTTGACTATTACAGGTGTTGTAAAGAAAGATCCTAAAGCTCCAAAAACTCCGGCTACTCCGGCAATAAAATAAGCTTTATTTTAAAACTTATAGAGACCCATCCTGTTTTTACAGGGTGGGTTTTTTATTAGTGCCTATATGAAACAAATACAGAATTATTTATCGCTTGTTAAATTTAGCCATACCATATTTGCTTTACCCTTTGCAGCAATTGGTTTTATTATAGGTACAAAAGCAATGGGAAATGGAATTTTAGATTGGAAGCTCTTTGGTTTGGTCTTAATTTGTATGGTGACTGCCAGAAATGCAGCGATGGCTTTTAATCGTTGGGCAGATCGCGACATTGATAAATTAAATCCGCGTACGTTAATTAGAGAAATTCCTTCAGGGATTATTCCTTCAAATCATGCTTTAAGTTTTGTAATAATAAACAGCCTTGTTTTTTTAGTAGCCGCTTATTTTATCAATTGGCTCTGTTTTTTACTTGCTCCAATTGCTTTGACGATTGTTTTAGGCTATAGCTATACAAAGCGGTTCTCATGGTTTTGTCATGTGTTTTTAGGTTTGGGATTATCTCTGGCGCCTATAGGTGCTTATTTGGCAGTAACAGGACATTTTCATTTTTTGCCTATTTTATATTCAATTGCAGTAATTTGCTGGGTAGCAGGATTTGACATTATTTATGCATTGCAAGACATTCATTTTGATCAGGAGCAGCACTTGTATTCTATTCCTGCTCGTTTTGGAATGTCAAAAGCATTGCTTGTATCCAGTTGTTTGCATTTAGTTTGTGCAGTAAGCATCGTTGCAGGTGCATGGATCCTGCATCAGGAATTTGGTTTAAATTATTTAACATACATTGGCAGTACTTCCTTTATAGTCTTGTTGATACTTCAGCACCGAATTGTCAGCAGAGGGGATTTGAGTAAGATTAATTTAGCATTTTTTACAACCAATGGAATTGCCAGCGTGGTATTAGCTGTATGTACCATCTTGGATTTTTATTTATAGTCTTCAAAAAATTGGATCATTTTTTTAACTGCTTTACTGCGATGACTGATTTTTGTTTTAACATCAATTCCCAATTCAGCAAAAGTTTGTTGGTATCCATCAGGTATAAATACAGGGTCATATCCAAATCCGTAATTTCCTACAGGCTTTTCTGAAATAAGTCCTTTTAAGATGCCTTCAAATAAATATTCCCGGTCATCGAAAACACAGGCAATCACTGTGTGAAATTGTGCCTCTCGGTTTGCAAGTCCTTTCATTTTAAATAAGAGCAATTTAATATTGTCATCATCGCTTTTTTGAAGTCCGGCATACCTTGCAGAATAAACTCCCGGTTCGTTATTTAAAGCAACAACCTCTAATCCGGAATCTTCTGCAATGCAATTTAATCCGGTCATTTCTTTAAAATACCGCGCTTTAATCAAAGCATTTTCTGAAAAACTTTTTCCAGTCTCTTCGATTTCAGTTTCAAATCCCAAATCATTTAAATCTTTAATTTCAAATTCCTTTGGTAAAATAAGCTCCATCTCTTTTTTCTTATTCGAATTATGGGATGCAAGAAGGAACAGCATAAGTAGAAAATTATTTACGAATTACGAATTAAAAAACGATTTAAAAATTATTCGCTTCCTGTAAGGCTTTCCAAAGAGATTTTTTACTTGCATCATTTGTATAATTAACCAGTAAATCTGCAAATAAAATAGTTTTATTAGAAACAGTATACACATGATGTTTTTTTTCAAATCCTTGTAAACCTATTTGACTGGGAGCAATCCCAAAGCCTAAAATACACTTTACAGTGCTATTTGAAATTTGATTGAATTTAAAATAACTGTTTGGTTGGTATGCAATGATTTTGGAATCATGATCCCATGTCAGATTTAATGCAAGTATAATTTTCTTTAACAGTTCTAGTAAGTTGGTTTGAGTAAGTTCGTTTTCTGAAACAAAAATTAACCAGGATTGGTGATCTTGAATTTCAAATGAATTTGAATTTTCCTCTGGGATGGAATATGTGCTAGTTTGACTACTTATTTTTTTCAAAACCTAAGCTTCAATTAAATGTTGTAAATTAAGGGAATAAAAATTATAAAAACAAAGCAGATTTCATTATTTTTGTCAAAACGAACCATATGGACCACAAGATCAAAATTACACGTACCCACAAATCAAGAATTAGTGAGGTCGATTTCAACAACATTCCTTTTGGAAAGGTGTTTGCAGATCACATGTTTATTGCGGATTTTGATGGGCAACAATGGAAAAATTTTGAAATTCGTCCATTAGAACGAATTCCTTTACATCCTGCTACAATGGCTTGGCATTATGGTCAGGGCATTTTTGAAGGAATGAAAGCTTCTATTACCGATGACGGGACTCCATTATTATTCAGACCTTATGATCATGCAGAGCGTTTAAATGTGTCCGCACATAGAATGTGTATGCCTGAATTTCCCACCGATCTTTTTGTCGATGCATTGTGTCAATTGGTTGCATTGGATAAAGATTGGATTCCAAAAGGAGAAGATTGTGCTTTGTATATAAGACCTGTTATGATGGCAACGGATGAGTTTGTTGGAGTGCGCTCATCAGATACCTATAAGTTAATGATCATGAACCTTCCTTCAGGTCCATATTACAACAAACCTGTATCATTGTTGGTGGAAGAAAAATATGTGCGGGCAGTTGATGGTGGTGTAGGGGAGGCAAAAGCCGCTGGAAATTATGGCGCTGCATTGTATCCTACCAAACTGGCAAAGGACAAAGGCTACGATCAGGTGATGTGGATGGACGCACATGAATTTAAATACGTTCAGGAGGTTGGAACTATGAATATCTTTTTTGTGCTCAACGATGTTGTCCTCACACCAAATTTAAGTGGAACCATTTTACAAGGCATAACCCGCGATAGCATCATTACCCTTTTGAAAGAAAAGGGATATAAAGTAGAAGAAAGACCTGTTAGCATGGAAGAAATCTATGATGCATATACAAAAAAACAATTAGTCGAGGTTTTTGGAGCTGGAACGGCTGCCGTGGTTGCAAATGTCAATCGGATTGGATATAAAAATCACGAATTGTTGTTTGATAAATCTCAATGGGAATTGTCAACCATGCTTAAAAATGAAATTAATGGAATCAGAAAAGGTCGTATTGTTGATACCCATGGCTGGATCCTCCCGATAAATGTGGAACAGGAAGTGACTGTTTAGTTAATTTAAATTCTTCTTTTTAATTTGGAATAGACCTACAGTATTTAGCTGTATTCAGAATATTATTTGGTATTTGGCCTCTACTCTATTTTTATTTGTTGAATTTTGGCACATTATTAGTTTTATTGGATTACATTAGTCCATATTTCTAATCCAAAATTTACAATTATGTATCAAGAATTCAAGCTTAAAAGACTAATCCTCTTTTTCAGTCTTATTTTTTCCCTGAATCTTAATGCCCAATTCACCGCATCGGGAAAAATTTCTGATGAAAATGGTAATCCGCTTACAGGGGTGGCCGTTCAGGTAAAGGGAACTACCATTGGAACCTATACGGATCTTGATGGAAAATATTCATTGGAAGTCCCAGGTTCCTCTGCTATTTTGGTTATAGCCTATCTCGGTTATGCTGATATCGAAAAAGCAGTAAATGCAGGGGAATCTATGCAAGAAATTACCTTAAGTGGTAAAGCAACTGTCATGGACGAAGTCATCGTTTCAGGATTGGCTACATCCATTAAACGAAGCAATGCTGCCAATGCGGTTGCATTCATCGATAGCAGAGATCTTACAGGTACGACCGTCCAGCAAACTATGGATGGCGCCCTTTATGGGAAGTTTACTGGAGCAAATATTGTTGCTAATTCCGGAGCCCCGGGAGGAGGTATCGCTATTAAGTTGCGGGGAGTTACGACATTAACAGGTAACTCTCAACCTTTATTTATCATCGATGGAGTTTATATTGATAACTCTTCTGTGTCATCCGGACTAAACTCACTTTCTTTAGCATACAGAGATGGGAGACCTGCTGGAGACCAGGACAATCCATCCAACCGAATTGCCGATTTAGATCCAGAAGATATAGACCGGATTGAAATATTAAAAGGAGCATCTGCTGCTGCAATCTATGGATCCCGTGCTGGAGCCGGAGTTGTAATCATAACTACAAAACGTGGGCAATCCGGTAAAACTAAAATTGATGTATCTCAAAGTTTCGGATTCAATAGTGCCATCCGTTTACTTGGAGCACGTACATGGGATACAGCTAAAGCAAGAACCCATTTTGGTGCCGCTGGAGTGAATGCATTTACAACTGCTCAACAAGCAGGTAAAATCTATGATTATGAAGATGAACTTTATGGCAATTCTGGTTTTCTCTCAAATACTCGCTTGAATATTAGTGGAGGCGATGACAAAACGAAATACTTTGCTGGCATGACTTATAAAAATGAAGACGGCATTGTTAAAAATACTGGCTACGAACGTTTGAACTTTAGATTAAATCTAGATCGTAAAATTTCTAAAAGGATCGATCTTTCATTAAGTTCAAATTATATGAAGAGTGAAGCAGACAGAGGTTTTTTTAATAATGACAACTCATCTGCAACCATGGGCGTTTCTTTGGTAAGTACCCCTGCTTGGGCTGAATTACATCCTGATAGCCAAGGCAATTATCCTAACAATCCATACGCTCCATCAAATTTTCTTCAAACCGGTGCTTTGATGAAGAATAATGAAGATGTTAACCGATTTATTGCCGGTGGTTCATTAAGTATTTCGCTTTATCAAGGAAACAATTCTTCCTTAAAATTAGTAGGCCGTGGCGGTTTGGATTATTATACTTTGCTCACGACGGTGTTGGCTCCTAGTACCTTGCAATGGCAAAAAGATGGAAACGGTACCAATGGCGCCTCAATTTTAGGTACCACCTTAAATACAAATAAAAATTTTGGTGCATTCATAGTGCATCAATGGCAGCCAGGAAGTTTAGGCCTGCGAACTCAATTTGGTTTGACTGCAGAAAATTTTGATCAGAATTCAATTTTGAATAAATCAAATTTTTTAATTGGCTCCCAATCAAATTTAAATCAAGCAGGATCTGTTTCAGTATTGCAAACGAAAGTGATTCAAAAAGATCGCGGTTTTTTTGCACAGGAAGAAGTCAATTGGGATGATAAACTTATTGTAACTCTTGGTTTGCGTGCTGATAAATCTTCAAACAATGGGGACGCTAATAAATTGTATTATTACCCAAAAGCTTCATTAGCAGCAAACATCACCAAATTAGCAAATTGTGCAAATGATCATTTGAGCGATTTGAAATTGCGACTTGCTTATGGACAGTCTGGTAATTTTGCGCGTTTTGGTTCTATTTACACCCCATTAAATTCAATCGTTATTGATGGTTCAACGGGCTCAATCATTGGCCGCACTTTAGGCTACAGTGAATTAGGACCTGAAAAACAAACGGAGATTGAAACTGGTTTTGATTTAGGATTATTTAAAAACCGAATGTTGCTGGATTTTACATACTATATAAAAAATATTGATGATTTAGTATTACAAGTTCAAGTACCTGGTTCAACTGGTTTTACCAATCGATGGTTGAATGCAGCTGAATTAAAAAACAATGGAATTGAAATAGGCCTCGCGGTAAATGCAATCCAAAAAAGAAATTTTAACTGGAATACTCGATTTGGTTTTTGGAAAAACACAGCAACCATTGAAAATTTAAAAGTACCTGCATTTAATGAAGGTGGTTTTGCACCCATTTTAGGCGTTTTTAAAATTGAAGAAGGAAAAAGTCCAACACAAATTGTTGGTACAACTTCAGACACCTCAGATGCGGATGGATTGCGTGTGTGGGGAGACGCTGAACCAGATTTTAATCTTTCATGGTCAAATAATTTAAGTTTTGGAAATTTTGATCTTTCCTTTTTGTTCCATTGGAAGAAGGGGGGTGAAAATATCAATTTAACTACTTTATTATCTGACTTATCTGGAACAAGTGCAGATTATGATGAAAAAACGCTGGACCCTGCCAATAAATTAGTTAATGGTGATTACAGAGTAAGCCAATTAGGTTCAAGCGCTCATGTGTTTATTGAGGACGCGAGTTATATTCGTTTGCGTGAAATTGGACTCACTTATAGATTGCCAAAGGCAATGTTTAATGATAAAGCTCAAGTTAAAATTGGAATATCCGGTAGAAACTTAATTAATATTTTTGATTACAATAGTTATGATCCTGAAGTTTCTAATTTTGGAATTAGGGCCATTTCAAATGCAATTGAGGTAACGCCATTTCCTTCTTCAAAAAGTCTGGTTTTTACTGTAGCTGCAACTTTTTAAATAAATAAAATTAAAGTCATGAAAAAAATGATCAATCTTATAAAAATCCAAATTTGGAGCCTGATAATTTGTTTGCTTGTAGTAATATCAAGTTGCGAATTAGATGACATTCAAGATCCTAACAATCCAAGCATTGGCTCAATTGAAACGAATGCAACAATCAGTGAACTTCAAAATTTATTGGACGGAATTCAAGCGGCGATGCGAAATGAATACGGAATTTATTTCGACGGAGTCAGTGTTATTGGAAGAGAAGTTTATCGCTTCTCTGGATCTGATCCTAGATATACCGGTGAGTTAATGGGTGCATCTTCTGGGATATTGGACGCAGGTGCGTTTTATACTCAAAATACTTACAATGCCAGGTACCGGGTTGTTAAGAATTGCAATATTTTAATAACTGCTGTAAAGAATACAAAAGCAGCCCTCAGTGATGAACAGCGTAAAGCATTAAACGGATTAGCCAAAACAATAAAAGCCCATGAATTATTAATGGTATTTAACCAGCAATTTGATAATGGAATCAGAGTTCAAGTAGAAGATCCGGATCATCTGGGCCCATTTTTAGATAAAACCGCATCTTTAAATGCAATAGCAGCATTGCTGGATGAAGCATCGGCTGATTTAAAATCTGGAGGAGCGGCTTTTGCATTAAAACTTGGCAAAGGTTTTATTGGATTTGATAATCCAACTTCGTTTTTAAAATTTAACAGGGCCTTGAGTGCACGTGTGAATGCATATCGTGAAAATTGGGATGGTGTCAATGCTTCTTTATTAGAGAGTTTTATTAATGAAAATGGAGATTTTAAATCAGGCGTCTATTATATTTTCTCTAAATCCGGAGGAGATATTCTAAATGAAGTTTTTTATCCGCTGAATGTAAGTGGTGAAGTTCGCTTAGCACATCCGAGTTATATTGCGGATGCTGATGCAAATGATACACGTGTAAATAAAGCAAAGAAACGCAACGCAGCAACAACTTCCAATGGCTTGACCAGTGAATATGATTTTGCTTTATATGCCACCAATACTGATCCCATTCCATTGATTCGCAATGAAGAATTGATATTATTAGAGGCAGAATATTATATTCAAAAAGGTTTGACTATTGAAGCTGTACGCACGTTAAATATTATTAGAAATGCTTCAGGTTTGGCAGACTACAGCGGTGCTTCTGATAAAGATGGACTGATTCGGGAATTATTGAAACAGCGGAGATATTCATTGTTTGGAGAAGGCCATAGATGGATAGATATGCGTCGTTACAATAAATTATCAGAACTTCCAATTGATCGAGCAGGCGATGATGTATGGATTAAATTCCCGAAGCCTGCTAATGAAAATTAATATTTAGTTTCCAGAAAATTCAAAAAAGTAATCAAACAAAATATTATTATATGGAACCACAATTAAACATGATGGCTATTGGTTTAGCTTCTTTAGTTCCCATGATTATGGGCTTTATTTATTATCATCCAAAAGTCATGGGAAATGCCTGGATGAAATCCAATGGATTTACTCAAGAAAGTTTGGGCAATGGCCCAAAGCCAGTTTGGTATTTGGTTGCACTCGTTCTGTCTTTCCTTTTCGCTGTTAAATTTGCATTGGATGTTATAGCTCCTGGACAGGATGTTGCGCCAGATGGACACAGCTATGTAACGTTTCAACATGGTATGGCACATGGAATCATTAATACGATTTTGATCATACTTCCAATTTTTGGGACATTGTCAATATTTGAAAAAAGATCTTGGACCTGGGCATTTATTAATATTGGCTATTGGGGCTTGTGTTTAATAGTTATGCAGGGTATTTTAAGTGCATGGAGATAAATCCTGCGCACCCATTAAATTAGATTAAAATTTGGTCCCGTTAAATTTAAGTTTAACGGGACTTTTTTTATTATTTAATCGTTATTAATTAGATTGCTTTTTAATCCAAATGCCATGACTAAATTCAAATTATATTTATTGCTGCTAAGTATATTTTCTGGAATGTCATGCAGTCAGGACAATCCTGTGATTGATGTTCAATCAACATTGAGCAACAAGCAATGGATTCTTGTTTCAATTAAAGTCAATGGACAAGATGTAACCAAAGATTTTCTAGACTCCTGCGATCTGGATAATATTAATGTGTATGCAGCAGGAAATATTCTGGAATTACATCAAGGTGTTATTAAATGTGATGCACTGGATCCGGATATTTTATATTCAAAATGGAAGCTATTGGGAAATGATAAATTTATCGAGCAAGATAGTGTAATTTATTATTTAACGCATATCGATGAGAATAATTTGATATTAGGATTTTCAGACTTTGAAGAAAATATTAAATATCGAAGATTTTAATTATTCCGGATTTTTGGATGTTACTTTCGGTTCCCGGTGAACCCGATTGTACTCATGTCTTAAATTTTCAGCAACACCATCCGTCGGTTCCGGTGGATTTTCAAAAATGACTTCCGGAAATAATTTTGTTTGAAATCCTTCAAAATCTCTTGCCCACTCTTTGTGATTGTAAACACAAACAGGCAAGCATGCAGAACAATAATAATGAGATGCAAAATAAGGAAAACATTTGCCAGTATCCACAACATAACGATCTAGGCCTATGTGATCTTTGCCGGCTTCAGGCGAACGATGATCAGGGATTGCTTTAGCCGGACAATAAATTCTACATGCTTTGCATATATCACAAAATTTGCCAATGCCAGCATTGATGGGTTGATCACAGCTCATTTCAATTGAACATATCACACTTCCCATTCTAAATAGCGGACCTAATTTAGGATGTATTATGGAACCATGACGACCTAATTCTCCAAATCCAGCTTTTAATCCAATGGGAATATGCAGCAAATCACTGTCACCAATAGGGTGTTCAACTTTGCAAGTATAGCCTAAACTTCTAATAAATTCTGCCAATTGAATAACAGTTTCACCTAAAGTATGATATACTCTTAAACATTCAATGGCGCTTTCTTGCGATGGCACCACCTGAAATTTTCTCCAAAGCATGCGTTGGCCTAATGCAATGGCATGTGTTTCTGTTACTTGTTTGCCTTTGTAAATATCTGTAGCCTCTATTTTGCATATACCAACTATGTCTGCACCAAATTCTTGAGCTTTAACTTTTATTATATTAGATGCGGCTTCCGGAGAATCAAACAGTGTTTTAAAAGGGTTTACTGGCCCTTCAAACCGTTTATATTGAACTTCATAGATTTCTTTGAGGATTTGATCTACCTCTTCAATTTTAATTTTACGTCCACCAATCTGACTATACCAGGCTTCCCAATTGAAAGCTGGTGGGGATGTTTCTGATGCCTTAAGTGAAAAATTGGGCATTCGTTTCTCTACTATTTTCAATTAAAATTGGCTTACAACACTTTGATTTCGCCAATCTACTTTTTGTTATATTTTTATCAACTGCTTTCTTGTAATTTCAGTTCCTTGTTTGCAGCTTAAAATATAAGAACCTGCAAGCCATTTTTGTGTGCTAATCCGTACACTTTGATATCCTTTGTTCAAACTTATGGTTTCAGAATATATTACTCGTCCAAACCAATCTGCAATTTGAAGATCAATAGGCTCACTTGATTTGCTGTTAAATTCTAAACGGGTTGCAATAGAAAATGGATTAGGTTCGATTTTAATATCTAAACCGTTTGCAATTGGATTATTTACATCTGTATTGTCAGTTACAATATTGATTTTCTCAGCAGAGAATCGGATTTCCGCAAAGCCGGAGCAACTGCCACCATAATTACTTAGCCCACTGATTAATACATAACGTGCTTTAGGGATGACAACATCCGTCCAGTCCATTCCTTCATACCGATTACTACCTTCTCCTTGTTGCAAGCTAAAAGTTCCTGCATTTGCCCACAAAATACTGTCGATCGAATAATCAATAAGTACATCTTTCATCCCCCAGTTTAAGCGATCCGGATCATTGATATTCCAAAATTTTATTTTATCAATTTCATATTGATTTTTTAAATCAAATAAAATCCAATGTCCTGCTTTGTTTGCCGGATTTGGATTTTCTTTTTCCTGACACGAAATCCATGCATCAAACCAATTGGTAGAGTGGCGATCCGGATAACATTGTGCATTCAGATTAACACAAAATACTACGTTTATAAAAAGTAAAAATTGTTTCATAACGGTGTTTTAAATTTTTAAGAAACCAAGAGGTGCTTTGCCGGAATTTACATCATAAAAATGTCCGATGTTTGGCAATACATATGATAAATCAGATGGCTGTACGCCCATCCACAATGCCAATTCAGCAAAATATTGATCAACGGAAGTGGTTGGAATCATGATGCCATCGTACACATTCAAATCACTGTTGGATGCCAGCAATGGAAATTTTCCATATATCTTTTTGCCATTTAATGCTCCACCCATTACCATTGCATTTCCACCCCATGCATGATCGGTTCCATTGCCATTGGAAATTAATGAACGACCAAATTCTGAAGCTGTAAATGTGGTTACCTGATTGGATAAATTCAATTCTTCCATCGCCGAATTAAATTGCGACAATGCACCATCCACAATTCCCAACATCTCGTTTTGGTTATTTAATACTTCATCGTGATGATCCCATCCATAAAAATTAACAAAGAATATCTGACGTTTAAATCCCAATTCTTCATGAACGGATATGGTACGGGCAATCATGTTGAATGCCTGTGAAATGTCATTGTCTGTAAACTGAGTTTGCAAAGTGGGAGCTTTTTCTAAGGCTCCTGTAAATTTAATGTGACCATCTCTTGAACTTCTGACTACATCAATATAGGTTTTTTGAAAAATATCCTTGTACTCATAATTCAACATCGTATCAATGGCAGACGTTCGCAAAATATTAAACTGATCATAGGTATTGTCAGGACGATAGCCACTGATGCCTATACTTCCATAGCGTGGGTCGATAGCAAATTCAATTGTTTCATTACCGGTTTGATATAAATTAGTTCCAGCTAATGAAATGTTCATGCTGATTTCAGTAGCTGAATTCATGTCGCGAATCAAATCAGACATTCGTCCACCCCAACCGGAAGTGGATCTCTTATCTGCCAGAGAAGATTGCCATTGAATGGACTGATCGGAATGCGACAATAAACCAAGCGGTAATTTAGCAGTGCTGTTGTACAATCCATCTTTGGTAGTAGGTTCTAATAAAGTTCCAACATTAGAAATAAATACCATTTTCCCATCTTCATGCAATTTTTGACAGCCTTTTAATGCCGGATGCAATCCAAAAGTCCGACCCGGTGTGTTATTCACCAAGATGGGTAACAATTCTGATTTTGGCAATGCCAGATTAGATCTGGATTTTGCATAATCGTTGTATTCTTTATTGCCCATAGGCACAATCATGTTGTAAGAATCATTGCCTCCTGAAAGCATCAGACAAACCAAAGCTTTGTATTGAGGATCCATCATGGAGTTGGATGCTGCCAATGCATTGATTCCTTTTAAATGAATCAATGAATTTAAAATTGAAGTGTAACCAAGTGCGGCACAACTGACCTGGCCTACAAATTTTCTTCTTGATAATTTATGTTGACTCATTATGTTTTATTTAAAAATCGCGTAATCAGGTGATATCATAATTAAATATAAAGCCATTCGTACTCTGTACTCACGATAACTTCCAGTGATAAATTTACCGATCGTTTCTTTGACAATTCCACGGGTACGGTCACTGAGATTTCCATGAGTAAGTAATATGTCCAATCGGTTGACTAAAACTTCGGGATCTGCAGCAAGATCTTCCAATTCATTCAGCATAAGTATCGTATATGGATCATCCCGTTCCCAACTATACATTACATAATCGTAAACCGACCAATTATTTACCTGATTAATAAAACCGATACTGGTTCGGGAATTGTGTATTTGAAACTCCGGTCCGTACAATCCCGCTTTGTCAAGTTCACCTTTTGGTCTGTAAAAAGGCGAATAAAAATTAAAAACGGTTGGTGCCGCTAATGGGATTTGCCCTGTACTGGTAAAAAACTCATAACCGATATTCCAAAACCGGTCATAGTATTGTTCAATATCCAATGCAGTGGTAAAATGAGCATAGCGCACAATGGGTTCTCGCAATTGTCCATTTGAGGCATCGAGCATCCAATCACAATCCCGTGCTTCAGGATCCATTAAAATAGCTTTGATGACAGCGCCCATATTGCCCCTGACTCCTTTACCATCATTGTTAAATACATTGGTGACTCTTTCAATGTAATCAGGAGATGGATTTGATTTAATCAAGCGCTGAATTAATTGTCTTCCGATAAATGGTCCTACATTGGGATGGTTAAATAAAAAATTAACAGCATCCTGAATGTCTTTCATGCCTCTTTGACCGGATGGAATGATACTGCCATCCAACATTATTTTTTCTCCGGGTTCGTGCCAAAATTCATACATACGCATTGGCTTGGTCATATCAGCAAGATAAATTCCCATTCCAAAAACGGCTGTGTCTGTATACATATTTGGGACTACTGCACCTAAACCTAATCCGGTAAATACTTTGGCCAACTCCTTTATATCTTTTTGATCATAAGTCGGAATCGCTTGTCCAAGGCTATCCAGTTTGACACTTCCATCTGGATTTAATTCACTCAACCCAATTGAAAATAACTGCATAATTTCACGAGCGTAATTTTCATCGGGCCGCGTATTTTCAATGCTGTCTGTTTTTGGATTGTTGAGATGACTTAAATAAAAACCCATGGTAGGATGGAGGCTGATTTCCATCAAAATGTCTTTAAAATTGCCAAATGCATTGCGCGACATAATATCGTAATAACTGGCAAGTCCTTCGCCAAAACCTTGCAAATCAGAATCTAATGATATGACAAAAAGCTCGCTTAAAGCAAGCGCTATTCGTTGTCGTAGTCGATCCTTGTTTTTTTGATGGGCAGTCCACCAGGCGTATTGAAAATGTATCCAGTTGGGAGAAAGGGCAATGCTTGCGGAATCTCCACCATTTGAAAAATGCCAGTCCAAAACTTCATGATGGACATCCCGAGTTTCTTTTAAAAAATTGGTGGCTGGAATTTTTACCTGTTGGTCTATCCATTCCCCAAAATCAATGCCCGCAAGATTTCGGATGTCTTCATATCCTGCCCCCATACCCGATTGATATAAAAATCGACTTGCATTGATTACATCAAACAACATTCCTTGTCCGTTGATGCTTGCAGAAGGTGGACAACTGTCAGGTCGATTTCTGGGTTTCCAGCTGTCACTGCTGTATGCTTTAATATCACCCCCATTCGAGCCTCCCAAAATGATCTTTTGAGAAAATCCATTGAGTGAAATCAAACAGCAGCATAAAAATCCAAAAAGTAAATTGGTTTTCATCATGTTGAATTTCGGATGTTAATGCTTCAAAATTAATCAGCACTCTTTGGGAATCCTATTTTTAATTCAAAATATTGCTAAAAATCAGGGTAAACCCTGAGTGGCAATCAGGGAAAACACTGATTTTTTAGTTAAATTATAAAAATCAGACATAAATTGCTTAATCATGGAATCACATTTAATGTTGTCTCAAGGTTCCAAGTATTAAAATTTTAACAAGTTGGAATATAAAATCAAAGGATATTGATTCAACAAGTTTTGAATATTTGATAAAATTTTCTTGTTGTCATCTATTCTTTAAAACAGCAACATCAATCTGGGATTTTAGGCTTAGAAAAAATTGTAATTAACTAATTTCTAATTATAAAATTTAAGGTGGCTTGAATTTTTATGATTATTTTTAGCTCGTCTTTATCACCCACTAAAAAATCAATTATGAGAATCTCAATTTCAGGATTGTTTCTATGCATCCTATTCGGTTCATTTTTAAATTTAAATGCCCAGATTTACGAAAAACTCAATGGCCCATATGGCGGAGGCTCAAAGGTTTATGAAGGAAAAAACGGCATCCTGTTTCAACGCTTATTTGAGGACGATGATCTGGCCATACTGTTTCGTTCTGTTGACGGTGGCGCCACATGGAAAAAAATGCCGACTCCAGCTGCTCGCCAGGTTTACGACCCATTTACGGTAGCATATAACGGCAATCTTTATGGAGCTGCTGGCAAGAATTTATATGTGTCTGTTAACGACGGACAATCCTGGTCAGGACTCAATAGTCCCACTGCTGAGGCGATTGTTAATGTCAATGCATTGCAAAATGGGGTTTTATTGGTTTCCGATTACGAAAAAGTCTATCGTTCAATTAATAATGGACAAAGCTGGACTGCTGTCTTGCAAACAGACATCGATGCATTTTATTACAACAGCTATTCAGATCAAGTGTATGCAATTGGCAATCAAAACATCTATGTGTCCAATGACGGCGGATTAAACTGGTTGCCATTTTATTTTGATGATTTTGGAGATGGCTCTAAAGAAATTATATCAACCAGCAATGGATTGGTATTGGTGTCCGGAAAAGGCCAAATTTGGAAATTTGACCAATCGGGCAATTTAATTCGTACCATTGGGGTATCCGCGGTGGATGATGCTTATGTTGAAATGGCCGTTTCTAAGGCAGGGCGATTGTTTGCTTTTGAAAAATATGCAGCCTATTATTCAGATGATTACGGTGATAACTTTTTACCGCTCTTTCCCAACCCAATTCCGAATAAGTACATCCGTACATTTTCAGCAACAACCAATGGTGCTGTTTTTGGTTTGCCGTATTCAGGTAGTTTATATCGTTCTGATAACAACGGTGCCTCCTGGAGTTTTTCTGCTCAAGGCATCGATTTTGCAACACCGCTTGAAGTAGATTTTATTTCTGAATCCAAAATTCTTGCACTCACCGTGGATGGACTTTTTTATTCAGAAGATGGTGGACTTGTTTGGAATTCATTGTTATTTGGAGAATTTGACTTTGAATACGCTTCTAAATTCGAACGGATTCAAGTGATTGATAAGGATTACTATTTTTTGAATAATGATGGCATCTATTATTATTCTGATGTAAATGCGAGTGGAAAAAAAATTAAAAACAGTAAATATGCCGTTGGGAATAAAATATATCTCAATCATGTAAATAATACTTTGTTTTTTCTTGAAAACGAAAAATTATATCGATCTTCTGATCAAGGTAAAACCTGGGTAGCCATTCTGGGTGCGGAAGGAATAGACCTTAAAATTTTTCCGGATGGCTCTTTGCTTATATTGGGTCGCGATGGTGTATTTCGCTCCATTGACCAAGGATTAAATTGGTCTTTTGTATTTCCTGGCGGTGACTTAATTGCCAACCAAATTTTAAGCGATGGTTTTTCAACTGTTTTTATGTTTTATCCTGATCCTTTTGGGAGTGGATTGTTTCGCTCCAATGATCAAGGCATCACCTGGGAAAAAGTAGATTTGTTAAATGGCAATGGGAATTTGCTTTTTAATGCAAATACCGGACAAGCGTGTAATAATATTGCAAGCCTGTTTTCAGCAAGTCTTACCGGAGAAGTATATACTTCCACCAATCAAGGTGCAACATTTAATGTGTATCTTGATTTAAAATATGATTTAAATGCATTGACCATTTCTCCTGCTCAGAAATTGTATATGCTAACAATAAAGAATGGACTATACCGCACACGTATTACAACCAGTTCGACCAAATTACTTACAGGAAATGTATTTGACGATGCAAATAAAAATTGTCTAAAAGATAATGGAGAAACTATTCTGCCTAAACGAATCGTAAAAGTTGAAAACGGCTCTAAAATTAATTATGCCTATACCGATGCATATGGAAATTTTAAATTCCCAATAGAGCAGGGTGATTATCAATTTAGTGTTCCTTCCAGCAATTCCTATTGGAATTCATGTATAAAATCCATTAGTGCAAGCAGCTATAATCTAAATGATACCTTATACTTGGGGTTGCAAGCTTTGAGCAAATGTCCTTTCATGGAGGTCGATATTCAGACTCCTTTTTTGAGAAGGTGTTTTGAATCAGACATCTACGTGTATTATAAAAATTCAGGAACCATCGCAGCTAAAGATGCATATATTGATGTAACCTTGGATACAAATTTTATTTTTGTAAGCTCAGGGAAGCCTGTTGCCAGTATCAATGGAAATGTTTATAGATTTTTAATTGGAGATCTTGAAGAAAATAATTCTGGAGCATTTACAATTCGGATTAAAGTTTCATGTGATACCAAATTGGGAGATTTTCATTGTGCAGAAGCACATATCTATCCTGATACAACCTGTAATCAAACAGCATTTGCGGATATCAAAACAACTGCATTTTGTTTTGGAGATTCTATTCAACTAAGCATTAGCAATTTAGGAAATGCGGCCATGTTGAGTCCTAAAAAATGGATAGCCATTGATCAATCTATTTCAAATTTCAAAGCATCAACCATTGCTTCAGGGCAGTTTTTATTAGATGCCGGACAGAAATTCAATGTTAAAATTGCAAGCGCTTCAAGAGTATTATTTATAGCCGAACAGGATGATTCAAATCCTTACAAACAAGCATCTCGTACAGAAATTGTCTCTTGTTCTGTAATTCCGGTACCTGGGGCCCCAGTTTCAAGAATTGACAATCTTGATGAAGGCGAACCTTTTATTTCAAAGTTTTGCCTGCAAGTACGGGGTAGTTTTGATCCAAATGATATAACCGGATTTCCAATTGGAATTTCTGATCGAAAATATATTGACAATGAACAAGAGCTTGAATATGTGATTCGTTTCCAAAATACAGGTACCGATACTGCATTTAATGTCAGAATCGCCAATCAAATACCGATTAATAACCTAGATTTAAACACGATTTCTTTGGGATCCTCATCGCATCCATATCAACTATTGATAGACCCAACAGGAAAATTAAATTTTAGTTTCCAGAATATTTTATTGCCCGATTCAGCTATTAATGAAAAGGCATCGCATGGTTTTGTTAGCTACAGAATAAAACCGATACAGAAACAAGGCAATGGCAAAAAAATTGAAAACGAAGCATTTATTTATTTTGACTTTAATGATGCAGTAAAAACAAATAGAGAATTTCATACGCTAGGAATTCCGATTCAGGTTAATTCACAGAATCATATTTCCAATTCCGAACTAAAATGGAGCATTCAACCGAATCCTTTGTCTCAGAATGCGGTTATCCACCTAATGAATTGGGATGAAAATGAAAAGTACTTTTTAAGCTGTCAAGATTTAAATAAAAAAACAATGTGGACTAAGCCATTTTTAACGAACACACTTCAAATAGGAAGAGAAAATTTAGTACCAGGATTTTATTTTATAATTTTAAAGAATTCAAAACAGCAGGTCATTGGAGTTGAGAAGCTAATCATTAAATAAAGAATTCGGATTAATTTAAACTGCAAATGTGCAACGAATAAAATTCATACGGAAGAAATAAAGGATTTGCCATGAATGCACGAATGAAGATACGGACCACGATTACTTCATTCGCCTTTAATTCGTGTATTCATGGTGACACTTTTTAATTCAACTTAAACTTGTAACAATTTTTTATATCACAAGAATAAAAAAGCCCCTGTGGTCAGCAGGGGCAAAAATCTACTATCATTCTCAGTTGGAAAATCAAAAAAGAACTTCGAGAGTCTTTAGTCGTATAGTGTAGTAATCTGTTTTAGTTTAGCGTTTCAATTTAGAAAGGATATTATCCAATTCAGGTTCTGTAAAAACCAGTACTTCTCTTGGTTTACTTCCTTCACCCGAACTTACAATTCCAAGGCTTTCAAGTTGATCCATAATCCGTCCGGCACGGTTGTAACCTAACTTCATGCGTCGTTGAATCATGCTGGTACTACCATGTTGTGATTGGACAACCAGGCGCGCCGCTTCAAAAAAGTTTTCGTCCAAATCATTAATATTTATAGAAGCATCACCTGAATCGTTGTCGTTTTCATCGCCTTTATATTCTGGCAATAAATAAGGGGTTCCGTAGCTTTGTTGATTTCCAATGAATTTAATTACACGCTCAACTTCCGGAGTGTCGACATAAGCACATTGCAATCGAATCATATCAGAACCAACATTAAACAACATGTCTCCGCGTCCTATCAGTCGCTCTGCTCCACCATAATCCAGAATCGTCCGTGAGTCAATGTTGGAAGAAACTTTAAATGCAATTCTTCCTGGGAAATTTGCTTTAATCAAACCAGTTATAATTTTAACAGAAGGTCTTTGGGTTGCAATGATTAGATGAATACCAACCGCACGAGCCAATTGCGCTAAACGCCCCAGAGGCATTTCAACTTCTTTGCCGGCAGTCATAATTAAATCTGCAAATTCATCAATGACCAGGACGATATACGGTAAGTATTTATGACCCTTTTCTGGATTTAATTTTCTTTTGGTAAATTTTTCATTGTACTCCAGGATATTTCTTACCCGGGCCATTTTTAACAGACTGTATCGTTGATCCATTTCAATACACAATGAATTCAGAGTATAAATAACTTTTGAATTGTCTGTGATAATGGCTTCATCTGAATTTGGCAACTGCGCTAAAAAGTGTTTACTGATTTCTGAATATATAGGTAATTCTACTTTTTTTGGATCTATCAATACCAGCTTGACTTCCGATGGATGTTTGCGATAAAGTAATGACATCAGGATTGCATTGATTCCAACTGATTTTCCTTGTCCGGTTGCACCAGCGATAAGCAAGTGTGGCATTTTTGTAAGGTCGGCTACGATTACTTCATTGGAAATATTCTTTCCCAAGGCAATTGGCAATTCCAATTTTTGATCATTAAATCGTTCCGAACGGAGTAATTCTTTTAAAGCTACAGTTTGACGATTTTTATTTGCAACTTCAATTCCAATGGTACCTTTTCCAGGTATGGGTGCAATGATTCTGATTCCTTGCGCTGATAAACTTAGAGCAATATCATCTTCCAGACTTTTAATTCGAGAAATACGTACACCTGGAGCCGGAACAATTTCGTAAAGAGTAACCGTAGGCCCGATGGTTGCTTTTATTTTTTGGATTTCAATTTTATAATGTTGAAGGGTGGCAATAATTAAGTTCTTATTGGTTTCTAATTCTTCGCGATCAATTTCAAATTTATGATCGGCATAATCATGCAATAAATCCAATTGAGGTGCCTTATAAGCAGAGAGATTGGCTTTATGATCGTAAGGTGTTAGATCCTCAGCTTCCCAGCCGTCATCGTCTACAGAGACGGCTTGAGGGAAAAACTGATGATCGCTTTGTTCTGTTGCTCTTACAGGGGGTTCAATTAAAAAATCACTTGGATCTGGTGCACTGATCTCCAGATCAGGAGTTTGTGTTGGTTTGTCTTCTTTAGGAGCTAGAGATGCTAAAAGATCATCTTGGTCCGGATGTTCACTCCAGTCAACCATTATTGGTTTTTGTTGAGGAGTGGGATTGGGCGTTGTTTTTAAAAATTGCTCCGGATTGTGACCACCCTCGTGGGTGCTATTTTGAAAACTGTTTTTAAAATTCAACCAATCTGCATTCCACATAGAGGATACAGCTGTATGCCCAATAGCATCTGTTTGGAAGCTTTGCATGTTTGGATTGTAGTACCATACTACCAAAGCAATCAAGCCAAAAACCAGTCCCAAACCCGCACCAATCGGACCCATAAAGCCTTCCATCCATAAACAGTTACGAGCCCCAAAT
Source organism: Saprospiraceae bacterium (assembly GCA_016787575.1). GTDB lineage: Bacteria > Bacteroidota > Bacteroidia > Chitinophagales > Saprospiraceae > Vicinibacter. Next base: position 81,710 of record JAEUUO010000013.1, read on the forward strand.
GCTCCACCATATGGGAAACTTAAGTTTTGGAATACATAATAAAATATCATGGATAAGAGAGACATGATAACCAAAGAATGGGTAGTAAACCTGAGAAAGGACAACCAGCCGGATCTGTGTAAAAACCGGAATCCAAGATGGACTAAAATAGGCACAAAGAGTAGGGCGGCAATACCAAAACCGTAATAGAATAATATATGCGAACTCAATGCACCTAACTTGCCTAAACTATTGGCAATGCTTACTTTAGAGTTAAATAAGATCCTCCAGGAATAGCTAAAAATTTTATCCTGATCTGCTTTCCAGGTAAAGAAATAGGAAATGGAAGAAACCAGTATAAATAGGGCCATCATAAAACATAAGATGGCAATAATTTTGGAGAGACGTTCGTCTTGCAACCTGGCGACAAAAGATTGCCAGGCAGTCTCCTTGTTCTTTTTTGACCGCGCCATAGGACTCTAGTAGATTATATATTAATTCAGACGCTAATGTATGTGTTTTTTACATATTACGCTAAAAAATAATTTATTTTTTAGTGTAAATCTGTATTTTAAACATTATAAATATTTGTAATATGATTAAAAAAATAATATATAACATATTTGTAATGTATAATAGTGGTATATTCAATCCCTTTTATATGTTAATTATTGCAAAGTTTGGTAGAGGCTAAGGAGGCATTTTTAATTTTGCAGTCTAATTAGTTTATTTATGTATATCAAACACAAAGTAATCATTGCCGGTGCTGGCGGAATTGGAAGGGCTGCAGGCTTGATTATGGCTGAACAACCGGACTTTGATTGTGAAATTTTCATCGGTGACATCCAACTTTCTATAGCTGAAGAAGCCTGCCAATGGATTCAAAAAGGGGCTTCCAGTCTGGTTAATATAGAATCGTTTGAAATTAAACCAGATTCGCTTTCAGAACACATGGATTATATTCTTAAGTCGGCCGACCTGCTTTTGGACTGCCTTCCAGGTTCTGAAGCTCCCCGCATGGCTGCTTTTGCTAAGAAATACAAGCTGCATTATGTTAATCTTACAGAATATGTTGATGAAACAAGACAAATTCTTGAGATTTCAAAAGATGCTGAAACCGGATTTATACTCCAATCTGGTCTTGCACCCGGATACGTCAATATTTTAGCAAATCACCTTTACAAAGAATTCGTTTCTCAATACGGTGATCATCAGGTTGACCACATCGCAATGAAAGTTGGTGCCTTGACCCGAATAACTACCAACCCACATTATTATGGATTCACCTGGAGCCCCATTGGGGTTGCAACTGAATATGTAAAAGATGCTATCGTCATTCGTAATGGAATCAAAACATCGATTGCTTCACTTACAGATACCACCGATATATTAATTGATGGAATTCATTATGAAGACGATTTTACCAGCGGCGGTGCAGCAGATTTACCTGATTATTTCGCTGGAAAAGTCCGCAACCTGGATTATAAAACCATTAGATACCCGGGGCATTATGCTTGGGTAAAAAAACAATTGGCCGAAATCGGTTTACAAGACAATCCTGAAATTGAATTACTAAACAGGATGAAACAGGCAATTCCTAATGTGGATGAAGATCTCATTGTGTTATATGTAGGCATTACCGGAAAAGATGCCTCCGGAACTATCCGAATTAAAGAACGCAGCCTACGCATAGAGCCTTCGTATGTCGGGAGCCATAAATTGAAAGCCATTCAAACAACAACTGCAGCTCCAATGTTGGAAGCTGCCAGAATGTTGCTTACAGGAAAGTACAAGGGTCCTATGTTGCAATCTCAAATAGATACTCAGGAATTCTTATCAGGATCTTTTGTCCAAATGATTTTTAATCAAAAGAAACACAAAGAGTTGGTTTAAGTAGAAATAAGTTCAATACCAACATTGTAATTTGTATCCAGGCGGTTTGGGAAAAGTGTATTTGAAAAAATATCGCCTAAATTGTATATCTATCTACTGCTATTTTCGTTTTAATTAATTGGATGGTTTATTCCAATTAATTTTTTGCTATATGAGTACCTTGATATTAAATGGAGGTGAATTCTTAATAAAAGATACAGACTACAAATTAAATTTTATTCCGGAAGATCTCAATGAAGATCAGGAAATGATTCGCCAATCTGTTAGAAGTTTTGTAGAACAAGAAGTTTTAAAAAGAGGCAACAATCTCAATGAACAGGTTGCTTTATTGCAAGAGGCTGCCGCTTTAGGCCTTTTAGGATCTCACATCCCTGAACTTTATGGTGGAAATCCTCTGGATACTTTTAGCAATACACTGATTTCTGAAGAATTGGGAAGAGGGGAGGCTTCTTTCAATACTTCTCTTGCTGCTCATACGGGCATTGGAATGCTACCAATTTTCTATTTCGGATCAGAGGCACTTAAAATGCGTTATTTACCGGGGATGTGTAATGGATCGATTAAAGCTGCATATTGTTTAACAGAACCTGAATCCGGATCTGATGCGCTTGCTGCAAAAACACAAGCCGTTTTAACAGATGATAATGCTTATTATGTAATAACTGGTCAAAAAATTTGGATCACAAATGCTGGCTTTGCTGATGTGTTTATTGTATTTGCGCAAATAGATGGTACTAAATTTACAGGATTTGTAGTGGATAGCAATTCTCCTGGTATCAGTCTTGGTGCAGAAGAAAACAAACTTGGTATAAAAGGATCTTCTACCAGACAAGTATATTTTGAAAAGGTTAAGGTGCCCGTTTCTAATATTTTAGGTGAAATAGGAAAAGGACATCTGATCGCATTTAATGTGTTAAACATCGGCCGTTATAAATTAGGAACCATTTGCATGGGGGGTACTAAACGATTGATCAAAATGGCCATTCAATATGCAAATGAACGGCAACAGTTTGATCATCCCATTTCTAGTTATGGGGCTATTCAATACAAATTAGCAGAAGCTGCAATCCGGATTTTTGCATTGGAATCTACCGTTTATCGTGTTGCAGATCTTATGGAAGACCGTAAAATAGCTGCGATCGATTCCGGAAAAGATGCTGCAAATGCTATGTTGATAGCTGCTGAAGAATATGCAGTAGAGTGCGCAATTATTAAAATAAGCGGTTCTGAAATTATTGATTACGTGGTTGACGAATTAATTCAAATACATGGTGGTTATGGCTACAGTGAAGAATATGCACCTGCCAGAATTTATCGGGATACTCGTATCAATCGCATTTATGAAGGGACAAACGAAATTAACCGCATGCTGATCATTAATATGATCTTGCGTCGTACACTCAAAGGGCAATTGGATCTGGTGGGTCCTGCATGGGAAGTTCAAAAAGAATTGACCAGTTTACCATCCTCGCACCTTACAGATGAACCTTATGCTTTGGAAATTAAAAGTATCAAAGATTTTAGAAAAATGGTCTTGATGGTAGCGGGGGCTGCTGTAAAATATCAAATGGATGGCAAACATGATTTAAAAACCGAACAGGAAATTTTAATGAATGTCGCAGACATGATCATTGATTTATATTTAGCGGAATCTATTTTATTAAGAATTCAAAAACTAAAAGAAAATTATTCACAAAAATTAACTGATCTGCATGAATCTGCAATGAAGGTTTTCTTTTGGGATGCACAATCAAGACTTGTAAAAAATGGACAGGATGCATTGGCTTCTTTTGCAGCTGGAGACGAACTTCGTATCATGTTGTTAGGAATTAAACGTTTCTCAAGATACGAGCCTGTGAATGTAAAACAACATCGACGGAATATAGCAGCAGCGCTTATTGCAAATGAATCCTACTGCTTTTAACTAGGTGCTGCTTGTATATTGCTTAGTCAGGTTTGGATAATTTAGCCAAATACAAACTGTCCTTTAACCAGAAATCATAGAAACGGTAATAAATTGAAATCGATTGTTGTCTGAAATCGTATTTGTGTCCAATATAAAATTTACCTTCTTGCAATATTGAATCAAATTGCATGATTTGCTTATTTGATTTCGTGATATAATATGGTATCTGATAGGGTATTAATGGGGCTGTTTCAAGTTTAGAATCAGTAAGTTCCAGATTACCTAAAAATAAATTGGTGTGAATTTTATTGGGCCTGCCAAATAAATGAATGGGTTCAGATTTTGTAATGCCAATGATTTCAGAAATAATTGGCCTAAACAACCTGGTTTCTATGTGGGGTATCGCAGGGAAATAAAAGACATTTAATGCAATCCTAAATAATGCCAATGACAATATTAAATAATAGATTTTTAATGACTTGGTATTAAAATATGCATATAAAATTATTGAAAACACAAGTGCAGCCAACGCTGACTTTAATAGCAGGTATGGAATGGATTTGAGATTTGGAATTAAATTAACCATCAAAGCGGCTACTATCAATAAAAGCAATAAGATTGTCCCGAAGTTTTCAAACCACCTTTTATATTTTGATTGAGCAGGATGGTTCAAATAATGAAATGTAAGGATGCTTAATATAAAAATATAGAATAAATATAGGTAACGACTTTTTGTTTCGCCACTAAGCCAGTAAATGGGGATATTGCATGCTAAAAAAAGGCAGGCAAATTTTAAATAAGTGTTTGCAAATAAATGCTCCCATACACTTCGTTTCCAAACAAATAATATGAGTAAGGACCATGGAAATATAAAGCGCGCAAGTTTAAAGGGAAAGTAGATGATGTTCATACCTATTTTAGGAATCCGACTCCCAAAGCCGGTGCGCTGTGAACTTTCTTCAAACAATCGAATGATGTAAGAAAAAACAATACTGCCTTCTCTTAAATAGTACAAGTAATAATAGGCGATAATTGGGCTTAAAAAACAAAATATACTTATAAAATGAATTGGCTTTATAAGAATTTTCCAATTCTTCGTTTGAATACAAAGTGCTAAAATTCCAAATCCTTGATATGCTATTGCTGGAAATCCTTTGGTTAAGAAACCAATAGATGCGGTCAGATAGGAGAGTATCAATAGCCAGGATTGACCCTTATGAAAATAACTAAAAAGCGAAATAATTTGAACATAACTTACAAGGCAATAAAATAAATCTATTTCACCGGAATTTAAACTGCCGTAGTAAAGTAAATCAGCAGAGCTTAAAAAAAACAAGGAGGATAACAGAGCCGCTTCGGTTCCGATGTGTTTTTTACTGATTATAAAATGTAAAAATGCGGTCAAAACAAATGACAACAATGAGGGAAGCCTGACAACCCATTCATCAAATGTGCCAAACAGACTGAAAAAGATACTAAGCACCCAGCTAAACAAAGGGGGTTTGTTGTAGTAATTGTATGTATTCAGATGGGGAACAATGTAGTCTTTCGTCAAATACATTTCGATTGCCGTAACTGCCCTCCTTGGCTCTTCAGCACGCAATTCCAAAGTGTCCAGAGATGAAAACAAGCCAATGGCCAAACAAGCCAATATGAATGCAATTAGGGTCTTTTTCATGGTCCAGGTGGCCTTTCGCAAATTCAATAACAAGATCTGTTTTTTTATTGGTTTGAAAATGTAATCAATAAATCATTTTTTTTATGCATGTTTTGGTCAATTGCTGCAGCGAAGATAGGCTGCTGTTTAAGCTTTGAAGAAAATTTTTTCTGTTATAAAAACGGATCAATGACATGATTGCTGTCTTGTATAATAATATGGATCTCGTTTCAATAGTAAATTCAGGTCGTGTCTATTTTTAATTAAATTGAGCTTCGGTGGTTTAAATGTACCTTGCGGGTAATATTATTTAAATTAGCGTTCAATTAATTATTAAATATATGAATTTTATTAAAGGGATATCAAAATTTATATTATTTTTAATAGCAGTGTATGTGTTCAGTGCTTTTTTTGCAAAATCAAATTATAATGTGGAGCGAACGCGAGTAATGTCGGCGTCTCAAAAGTTAATCTACACTCAAATCGGAATACTCAAGAATTGGGAGAATTGGTCCCCTTGGAAAGAAAGAGATCCGTTAGTTAAATTCTCATACGAAGGAAAAGACGCCAGCAATGGTGCTATGATGTATTGGAAAGGCGGTGAACATACATCCGGCTCAGGATCAATTGAAATTGTGCAGGCGGATCCACCGTATTCAATGGTTTATAAACTGAGCTTATTAGAATCCTTTGCTATGAGTTCAAAAGGGTCTTTTATCCTTTCTGCTGAAAGTTCAGAGCGGACCCAAGTGCGTTGGACGAATCATGGCGAGCTGCCTTTTTTATTAAGACCACTTATGATGTTTATGGACATGGATAAAGAAATGGGACCTGATTTTGAGAGGGGTCTCTTTAAAATTGATTCAATTTGTTCCAATTTAGAAGGTCAAATTCAGACGATTATGCAAAGGGATAGTTTAAAGAATTAGAAAAACCATAAAATTGATGCTAGAATAACTTGATCGTATCTTTCTTCAGGTACATTGTTTGAACAGGAAATATTAATATTTATAGAAAGATCAGGGATTAAAATAATGATAATTTAATTTGTAGATTTACACGCTGTTTATTATAAACAATTTGAGAAATTACTTGTTTTTGATTTAATTATTAATTCATTTAGTATTAATTGAATGACTTATTACGGACGTTTCATAGTTCTATGCGCATTTTGGTTTTTCTACAATAGCAATTATAGTTTTAGTCAGGCTGGAAAATTAAGTTTAGATTCCTGCTTTATCTTGGCTCGAAATAACTATCCCCAAATTAAGCAATTGCATCTGCTTGTAAAAACTGGAGAAACTACGGTCTCAAACTTAAACAAGGCTTATTTGCCGCAATTCTCTTTTAATGCGCAAGCAACATATCAATCGGATGTTACTAGCTTGCCAATCAGTATTCCCGGATTTCCAAGTCCTGAGCCGCTGAACAAAGATCAATACAAGTTTTATGCTGACATGACCCAGATAGTTTATGATGGAGGAACTATTCAATTACAAAAAAAATTAGCTCGGGCCAATGCTAAATTGGAAATCAGCAAGGTTGAAACAGAACTTTATAAATTAAACGAACGCATCTTACAATTGTATTTTGGAATTTTAATCAGCCAATACAATCTACAAAGTTTGGATTTACTGGAAAAAGATTTAGTCGAGCAAATTAATAAGGCTACGGTTGCACTCAATGCAAAAGCGATTGCGGCCAATACCTTATATTTGATTCAGGCTGAAAAACTTAAACTGGATCAACGTCGTATTGAACTTAATACTTATAAGGGCCAGCTAATTCAAATTTTGGGAGTTTTTATAAATAGAAACTTAGGATCAACTGCTGAGTTACTTGAGCCACCGATCCCTTCATTAAGTCCAGTAATTCAAAGACCGGAGTTGCAATTGGTTGACCAACAAATTTATTTGGCAAATCTGCAGTGGAAATTAAGTCGCACAAAATCAATTCCCCGAGTCAATTTGTTTGGGCAAGTAGGATATTCCAATCCTGCATTGAATTTTTTAAAAAATGAATTTCAAACATACTATATAGGAGGAATCAGATTGAATTGGAATTTTTCTGCATTGTATCAATACAAGGGTGATCATAGGATGTCCGTATTAAATAAAAACTTAGCGGAATTGCAAAGGGAGAGTTTTTTATTCAATACCCAACTCAATTTAATGCAGCAAAATCAGGATATCCAGAAATACGTTCAACTGATAAAATCGGATAAGGATTTAATTGAGCTTCGAATTAAAATTAAAAATGCATCCAAATCTCAATATGAGAATGGGCTCATAACTACAAGTGATTATTTACGTGAATTGAATGCAGAGGAACAAGCCAGGACAACCGAATTTGTTCACCGACTTCAGTTTCTGCAAGCTCAATATTTGTTTTACTATTATTCTGGTATTAATTTATGAAAAGTTATTATAACTTATTGGTTTTAATCGCCCTTACAGGCTTGATTCAATCTTGCAATCACAATGGTTTGCAAAAAGATGCATCCGGTGTATTTGAATCAGAGGAAATAATAGTATCTTCTGAGGTGATAGGTAAAGTTATTGATTTTAAGGTTGAAGAAGGTTCTTTATTAGAAAAGGATTCCATTGTGGGAAAAATTGACCCAATTCAATATGAATTGCAAAGTGAACAAATTGCTTCATCTATCAAAGCAGTTGATAGTAAAACAGTATCAGCTGTTCCACAAGTACAAATTTTGCAGGCTCAGATGGAATCTCAAAATGAACAGATAAAAGTTTTACAGTTGCAATTAAAAAATGCACTTTATGAAAAAATCAGAGTTGAAAAAATGGTGAAGGCGGATGCAGCTCCTGTTAAACAATTAGATGATCTGAACTCTCAAATTGCAATATTAGAACAACAAATTAAAACAGCTCAAAGTCAGATAGCTCTTATAAAACAGCAAATTCAATCTCAGCGAGAATTGATTCAAATTCAAAACAGAGCAATAACCAGCGAAAAAGAACCACTAGAAAAGAGAAAAGCAATGGCAGACGACTATCTGAAAAAAGCCTTAATAAAAAACCCAAGAACAGGTACTCTGTTAACCAAGTACATTCATGAAGGCGAAATAGTTACTATCGGTAAAGCAATTTATAAATTGGCAAATTTGGATGAACTTTATTTAAGAGCATACATTACAGGCAGTCAGTTGACTCAATTAAAGATTAACCAGCAGGTTAAAATATTTGTTGATGATGCCACGACCGGAATAAAGGAATATACAGGAATTGTAAGTTTTATTAGTGACAAAGCTGAATTTACTCCTAAGACCATTCAAACTAAGGATGAGCGTGCTAATTTGGTGTATGCAGTAAAAATTCGAGTAAAGAATGATGGTTACTTAAAATTAGGAATGTATGGTGAAGTGAAATTCAATTAAGCCATGTTTGCAATTGAAGCAATAGGCATTTCCAAATCGTATCGTTTTAAGAAGCAAGAGGTAAAGGCGCTTCATGATATTAATTTGCAAATATTACAGTCAGAGTTGTTTGGTTTAATCGGTCCGGATGGTTCTGGAAAAACCAGTTTAATTAGAATTTTAAATACCTTATTATTGGCTGATTCAGGAACAGGATCTGTTGATGGGTTGGATATTGTAAAGGATTTTGAAGCTATTCGAAGGCGAGTGGGGTATATGCCAGGTCGCTTTTCTCTTTATACGGATTTAACTGTTGAAGAAAATTTGCAGTTTTTTGCATCTGTATTTAATACCACGATTAAGGAAAATTATTCTTTAATTAAATCAATTTATCAGCAAATTGAACCATTTAAGCATCGAAGAGCTGGACAGCTTTCAGGCGGAATGAAACAAAAATTGGCATTATCGTGTGCACTGATTCACAGACCTTCTGTTTTGTTTTTAGACGAACCTACCACCGGGGTTGATGCAGTTTCACGAAAGGAGTTTTGGGATATGCTTAAGGAATTGCAAGCTAATGAAATCACTATTTTGGTTTCAACTCCTTATATGGATGAAGCTGCCATATGCGATCGGGTTGCTTTGATTCAGGATGGAAGTTTGTTTAAGGTAGATAAACCAACACAAATAGTTGATGATTTTACTCCAAAATTATTTGGAATTCGTACGAAAGAAATGTTTCGTTTAATTGAAGACCTAAAATCCTGGAATTCTGTACATTCCTGCTTTGCTTTTGGGGATAGCTGTCATGTAATTTTTAAAGACCTAAACAATGAAGTGGCAGCGTGTAAAACATATTTGATGGCAAAGCAACATCAGGATATCGAGATTTTTCAAATCAAAGCTGGTATTGAAGATTGTTTTATGTACTTAATGAAAAAAAGTGCCTGAAAATTATTTAATCGAGGTTAACAATCTTACCAAACGTTTTGGAGCATTTACAGCAGTAGATAGCATCAGTTTTAATGTAAGGCAGGGTGAGATTTTTGGATTTTTAGGTGCAAATGGTGCAGGTAAAACGACAGCCATAAAAATGCTTTCTGGATTGTTGACTCCCAGTTCAGGGGACGCAAAAGTAATAGGATTTGATGTTAAAACACATGCTGAAAAAATAAAGAAAAATATTGGCTACATGAGTCAACGATTTTCACTCTATGAAGATTTAACCGTTTTTGAGAACATGCGATTTTATGGAGGAATCTACGGTTTGCGTAGCATTGAAATAAATACAAAAGCAGAGGAAATCCTAAATGTATTGAATTTATTGAATGAAAGAAATATTTTGGTTAAGTCGCTTCCACTGGGTTGGAAACAGAAACTGGCTTTTTCTATTTCAATATTGCACAATCCGCCTTTGGTTTTTTTAGATGAACCTACTGGAGGGGTTGATCCAATTACAAGGCGAGAATTTTGGGAATTAATTATGGAAGCTGCAAATAGAGGAACCACACTCTTTGTAACTACGCATTATATGGATGAAGCTGAGTATTGCAATCGCGTTTCAATAATGGTTGATGGTAAAATTGAAGCACTCGGTACTCCATTGGAATTAAGGCAACAAATGGGGGTCACTAACATGGAAGCTGTTTTTCTTAGCCTTGCACGAAAATCAAGCCGAAGCGAATTATGATGAAGCAATTCTGGATATTTGTGAAGAAAGAATGGCTGCACATCCTTCGCGATCGAAGGACTTTATTGATTTTATTTGGAATGCCCATTGCACAAATATTGATTTTTGGGTTTGCGCTTTCCAATGAAGTTAAAAACTCTAAAATTGCTGTCCTGGATCATGCAAATGATGATGTGAGCCGTAAATTAATCGAGCGCATCGAAGCAAGCAAATATTTTGAAATAACAAAAATTCTATACAACGATTCAGATATTGATCCTGCTTTTAAACAAGGTGCCATTCGACTTGCTTTGGTTTTACCGGCTTCTATGAGTGAAGATTTACATCATCAAAACGATCTGCGAGTGCAGTTGATTTCTGATGCTTCTGATCCCAATGTCGGAACGACTTTGGTCAATTATATGAGTTCAATTATTAATGATTATCAAAATGAATTAATTGCACTTAATAAATTGCCATTTACAATTAAGCCTGAAGTCAGGATGATTTACAATCCTCAATTAAAAGCAGCCTATAATTTTGTTCCGGGTGTTATGGCAATGGTTTTATTGTTGATATGCTCGTTGATGACTTCCATTGCTATTGTGCGTGAGAAAGAAATGGGAACAATGGAAGTTTTACTTGTGTCTCCATTAAAACCTGCACTGGTAGTCATTTCTAAAACGATCCCTTATTTGGTTTTGTCTTTTATAAATATTTGCAGTATCTTGTTATTGAGTTATTTTGTATTAAATGTTCCTGTTAAGGGAAATTTGTTTTTATTGTTGGCAGAGGGTATTTTGTTTATAATTACCTCGCTTTCACTGGGAATGTTTGTATCATCCATTGCAGCAACTCAAACTGCAGCTATGTTTGGTACATTGGTAGGCTTGTTTATGCCAACATTGATGTTCAGCGGTTTTATGTTTCCGGTAGACAACATGCCCATTCCCTTGCAATGGTTGTCAAATGTTATCCCGTCGAAATGGTTTTTTAATATAGTAAAGGCAATTATGATAAAAGGACTCGGTTTTTCGGCGATTTGGAAGGAAACTTTGATTTTATTTGGAATGACTTGCATGCTTTTTATAATTAGCATCCGAAAATTTGATAAACGATTAAGCCTTTAAGCTATGCGGACCGTCCTGTTTATAATACAAAAGGAGTTCAGTCAGTTTTTTCGGGAGAAAACGAATATCAGAATGCTCTTGGTAATGCCTGTAATTCAATTGATCTTGTTACCCTTGGCTGCAAATTATGAAGTAAGAAATATCCAGATTTGCATTGTCGATCACGACCATTCCGGGTATGTTCGTGAATTGACTCACAAAATTGCAGCTTCTCCTTATTTTAAATTGAATTCATATCTAGATTCATACAAAGATGGGCTTGAACGAATGGAACACGATGAAGTAGATATTGTTTTGGAAATTCCACCGGATTTTGAAAAGACTTTGATTCGTGAAAACGAGGCGGCACTTTCAGCATCCGTAAACGCAGTGAATGGTCAACGGGCTAGTTTGGGTGCTCAATATCTACTGGCGATTTTGCGTGACTTTAATCGCGAAATAAGATTAAAATGGGTTCAATTTCCTAAATTTAATCCAGTCCCGATAATACAAATAGATCATTCATTTTGGTATAATCCCATGATGAATTACAAACATTTTATGGTGCCTGGAATTCTGGTGATCTTACTTACAATGGTTGGAGCAAATATGTCTGCTTTGAATCTTGTCCGGGAAAAAGAATTGGGAACCATTGAACAAATAAATGTTTCTCCAATTAAAAAATATCATTTTATTATTGGAAAATTAATCCCGTTTTGGATTATGGGTCAAGTTGTTTTGACTCTCGGCTTGTTAATTGCCCGATTGATTTATGGCATTGTTCCATTGGGAAGTATTTTTTCTATTTATTTATTTTCTTCTGCTTACCTTTTATGTATTTTAGGACTTGGGCTTTTAATTTCAACCTTTGCCAATACGCAGCAGCAAGCCATGTTGATTTCCTTTTTCGTTATGATGGTATTTATTTTATTAAGTGGATTGTATACTTCAATAGATAGCATGCCTCAATGGGCACAATGGGTAACAAAAATTAACCCGATTGCATATTTTGTTCAAGTGATGAGATTGGTTATCATGAAAGGCAGCGGCATAAAAGACATTCTGCCTCATTTAGCATCCATTTTGCTAATGGCAGGGATCATTATTCCCTGGGCGATTTGGCACTATCGTAAAAGAAGTTGAGAAGTACTAAGATTTTTGTAGCAGTTGCTCACTTGTTACATTAAGAATGGCCTCCGCTTGAAAGGGCCAGGATTCAATCAACTTGTCATCAATTTCATCAAATTCTACCATCCACTTTTTTAAATCTTTCTTAGAGGTGTTTTTAATTTGATCAAAGCTTCGAATTCCTTTAGAGATCAATCTGGTTTCAACATTTGCATCGATTCCCTTAATTAAATGTAGGGGGTCTGAAGGCTGTGCTTTCATGGTGTATAGTTCCATTTTTTCATCACCGATTATGTTGCTTATAATCATTAAATGCTGATCTAAAATGGATTTAAGATCTGATACAATTTTGGAATTTCCGGATTCTGATTCAGATACTTTCTGATTGGATTTAATCTGTTGGATTTGCTCTTCAAGTTCAGACACTTTTAGTTCTAATTCTTGATTCAGTTTTTGAGAAAGGAACAATAGTTGATTTGATTGTTCTCCATCAGTTTGCTGAAGGCTTTCTTCCTGCTTTCGCTTGCTTTCGAGGTACTTCTCTTCTAATATGCTGTATTTTGATTTCCAGTCTTCATACGCCACTTTATAGGTTCTTTCTTGTTCCTGAGTGTTCAAGATTTTTTCCTCTAAATCAAATTTGTCTTTTCTCAATTGATCGTAAAGTACTCTTAAATCATTTTTGTCACGAATGGCATCCCGAGCTTCTGCACGATAGCGACTGGCAATCATCCACATAATGATAAGGGAACTAATTACCAGTATTCCAAAAAATACATACAACACCGCAGGCGAAATAGACATGTTTAGCTTGATCAAAATACATGAAGCATCCTTAAGTACAGGATGCTTCTATAAATACAATTTAAAATCTCTTTGGATATTCTCTGTTGTATTCGTAACGCAATACATCAAAAGAAGTAACAATGCCAACTAGTTTTCCATTTTCAACAACTGGTAATGCGTGAAATAAATGCTCCATAAATACTTCGGCAGCTGTTCCAACTTTATCAATCGGTTCAATAGTTGCCAGGATTTTGGTCATTACATTACCAACTTTAGTAGTTGGATAGTCTTTATGATCCACAGCCAATTTAAAAAGGTCATAAGTAGTAATTATTCCAACCAACTTCATATCCGTTTCAACCACAGGCACGTGGTGAATCCGATTGTTGATTAATAATTCTTTGACCTTTTGAAGGGTGTCTGTTGGATTTACACAAATTACGTCCCGAACCATAATTTCCTGGACCGTTTCATTCATCATACGATTTGAGTTTTAAGGCACGAAAGATATTAAAGTTTGAAGAATATTATGCTAAATTAAAATAAATTTTCTAAGTCACTGTCTTTGACTGCATTCGGAAGGCTAACTTGTAACAAAGGTTCTTGGCTCATTGCGGTTTGAATTGCCTCTACAGCACCTTTATTTCTCGCCCAGGCTCTTCTGGCAACCCCATTGTTGACATCCCAATGCAACATGCTTTGAATTTTAATATCACATGCTTTGCTTCCATCGAGCACCATTCCAAATCCGCCATTAATAACCTCTCCCCATCCGACACCTCCTCCATTGTGAATAGATACCCAGGTCGCACCCCGAAAACTGTCTCCAATTACGTTGTGGATAGCCATATCTGCTGTAAATTTAGATCCATCGTAGATGTTGGAAGTTTCCCGAAATGGAGAATCAGTTCCTGAAACATCGTGGTGATCTCTTCCTAAAACTACCGGCCCTTCCAAAATATTATTAGCAATGGCTTGATTGAAGGCTTTTGCTATAGCAATCCGTCCATGAGCATCCGCATACAAAATTCTGGATATGCTTCCTACAACAGGCAAATTAATGGCAGCATTTTGAATCCATTTCAAATTATCTTGGTATTGAAGTTTTGGATTTCCTTCCAAATCTTTCAACAACTCTTTTATTACATCTTCCGCTATTTTATCAGTTTTTTCTAAATCGCTTATCAATCCAGAACAACAAACCCATCGGAATGGTCCAAAACCATAATCAAAACACAGTGGGCCCATAATATCTTCGACATAGGATGGATATTTATAATGAAGATGCTCTGAATCTTTCCAGACCGAGGCACCTGCATTTCCGGCTTCTTTCAAAAACGCGTTGCCATAGTCCCAAAAATACATCCCTCGCTGACTGAGAATATTAATTGCGTCAACCTGTCTCCTGAGACTGGATTGCACTTCCTTCATAAAAGTTTCTTTGTCATGGGTCAATAGCTCTTTGGCTTCAGCAAAACTGTAGCCAACCGGGCAATATCCAAGGTCATCTATATTGTGTAAGGAAGTTTGGTCAGAACCTAGATGTACTTGAATGTTATTATTTGCAGCATATTCCCATAAATTCACAATATTTCCCGCATATACCAGGGCAATGCCTTTTTCAGAATTTGAATGCTTTTTTGCTGCTTCAAAAATAGCAGTTAAGGAGGTATAAATATTATTGGCATCAATATATCCATCAGCTACCCGTTGTTGAATTGCATCAGGATCTACTTCTGCTAAAATGCAACATGCTCCTGTGATTACAGCAGCCAAAGATTGCGCACCCGACATGCCTCCCAGGCCGGACGTGATGAATAATTGACCTTGTAAATTGTTTAAACCTGATTGAAATCTTCTTGCGGCATTTAAAAGTGTAATCGTTGTACCATGTACAATACCTTGTGGCCCTATGTACATAAATGAACCTGCAGTCATTTGTCCATATTGGGTTACACCCAATGCATTGTATTTGTTCCAATCTTCTTTCTTGCTGTAATTGGGTATCATCATTCCATTGCTGACTACAACGCGTGGGGCATCCGGATGTGATGGAAACAAACCAAGAGGATGACCGGAATACAAAACCAATGTCTGAAAATCAGTCATTTGACTGAGATAACGCATAGTCAATAAATATTGTGCCCAATTTTGAAAAACGGCACCATTTCCACCGTAGGTGATGAGTTCATGTGGATATTTTGCAACTTTTGGATCCAGATTGTTTTGAATCATCAGCATAATGGCTGCAGCTTGATTTGATTGAGCCGGATATTCTGAAATAGATCTTGCAAACATGTCGTATTGCGGGCGAAAACGATACATATATATACGACCATACATAGTTAGTTCTTCCGCAAATTCCTTAGCCAGTATTTCATGAAACTTTTGAGGAAAATAACGAAGCGCATTTCTGACTGCAAGTTGCTTTTCAGCCAGACTTAAACTGTTTTCGATGATTCGTTTTGGTGCATGCGGAACGCTTTGATCATATCCGGGGTGATCTGGTAAGAGCAGGGGAATTCCTTCCTGAAGTACATTCATTTCCATAGGTTCATATTAATTCCGGAGCAAATTATACAATGACAAAAAATTAATATCCTGACTTTTTAGATTTATTTCATCGGTTTTGCATTCAACTTTTAAAATTTCTGTTGGATTTAAATCAAAGTAATTAGGAAAAAATTGAGTGGATTTACTCTCTTTTAAATAAACACTCTTTGCAAAATTTTTTGAATAAATACTAAAGCGATATCCTTGATTTGTTTTTTCAAAATCTGTAATCTCAATAACAGGATCTAATAAATTTAAATTCTTGAATCGATCAAAAAAACTTGTAGTGTTTCCGGATCGGTATTTATTCTTCCATTTTAGATAGAGATAGTAGTCTTGGGTAAATTCAAGCTTTTTTAAATCATGAGGGATTGTTAAAATCAACTGCGAACTGTCTTTGATTATGGTTCCATCCCAATGATCATAAAATATAAAATTGCCAGCAAAGTCCTGTAAATGGATATCCAATTCCAAAGGTTCGTCATTTATTAAATCAGACAATGCATAGATTGAAATGCCTTTTTCATTTAGAACTGCAGTAAATTGCAATGGTTCAAACGTTTTTTTAACCAGATGTTGCATTGCTTTGTAGCGCCCTGCATGATCAATTCCAGACCATGAAATACCTGGCCAGCAATCGTTGTATTGCCAGTACAAGGTCCCCATGCAATAAGGCTTTGAAAGTCTGTGTTTGCGTATGATTTTACAAATACCTTCTGCCTGACATACTTGATTAAGGTAAATTAATTCTTCAAAATTTCGTGGCTCCGGAAAATCTAACAATATGTATTTTTTTATAAGCTTATTGCCCCTTGGATGTTTTTGATGATTTAAAATACTTTTAGATTCTAATTGCAAATCACCTTCAGTTGCAATCGAATTTAATGTAACCAAAGAAGGAAGTGACTGAAAACCAAACTCACTCATGAATCGAGGCACTCGATCTTCCAATTGTTCAAAGGGCATTTCATCATGCCATAATCCCCAATCGTGTGCATCGCCGTTATTTGTAAATCGTTTGTCACCTCTGCCATATAAAGGAGAAGATTCCCAGTAGGAAGTGCCATTGCTGTAGCGTTTTACAGCTTCTGGTAAAATATTTTTAAACAAGGATTGATAATCATTCCAGATTCGTTCTTGATTAGAATTAGATATCAACAATTGCCAGCCCCATCGATGCCATCCTTCATTGTTTTCGTTATTACCACACCACAATGCAATGCAAGCATGGCTGCTGAGTCGCTTTACTTGTTCTTCTGCTTCCAATGCAACATTGGTAAGAAAGGTGGAGTCACCCGGATACATACCACAGGCAAACATAAAGTCTTGCCAAATCAGAATTCCTTTTTCATCACATGCATTATAAAAGCTGTCGGTTTCATATTGACCACCTCCCCAAATACGTAACATGTTAAAATTGCATGCTGCTGCTTCATCCAAAATGCGGTTCGGAAAATCATGGCTTGGAAATAAAATCTCTTGCGGAATATAATTGGCGCCTTTACAAAAAATCCTTTTACCATTCACTAAAAAATAAAAGGAAGAACCGAATTCATCTGCTTGATTAATTAATCGGATGGTTCTAATACCCGTATTCCATTTTTTTAATAAGCGTTTTTGGCCTGGTTCTAAAACTGATAATTTACATGCATACAATTTTTGAGGGCCACTTCCATTGGGCCACCACAATTCTGGATTTTTAATTACTATAGAATGTGTACAATGATTTAATCCAAATTGAGATGAACAATCAAAATTAAACATTTGCTTGTCTATTTCAAGTTCAAAACTTTGGAGTTTGTCCAGTCCTGAATAAAAATCCATCTCGAGATTTAATACGGCTTCCAGTGAATCAATTTTTTTTGTATGCAATGCGGCAGTTTCAAGTAAAACTTCATTCCAGCCAATAATAGAAATTGGTTTTGTGATTCCGGCACTTTCTAATACAGGTCCAAAATCCCAACCAAATTGAAATTGCGGTTTGCGTACCATTACCCGCTTTTCTCCGGGTAATTTTGTTTCGAGTTGATGAAATAAAGAATCCGCCACCTTGCTTGCGGAGCGAATTTTAATAATTAAGCTGTTGGTTCCCGGTCTTAATCTTGATTTGATATCAAATTTCCAGTTTCTGAATGCATTGTCAGATGAACCAATCAACACATCGTTCAAATATAAACTACAATACGTATCAAGCCCAGGGCATTCTAAATAAAGATGATCAAATGATAAGTGACTTGAATCAACACGAAAATTTGACTTAAACCACCAATCTTTTTCACTGACCCATTGAACTTCAGATTCATTTTCAGAAAAATATGGATTAGGGATTTTTGAATTTTCAAGTAAGGCTGTAAATGAATTTCCAGGTATTTTACATGCAAGCCACTCGAGACTGTCTGCCGAGCTAAAAAACCAATCCGTTTTCAATTGAATTTGCATTTGGCCTGGTAGTTTTACCAAAAGAATTAAAAACAGAACAAAACTATGTGAAATCCGAAGCATAGGACGCAAAATAAAAAAGGCTTTCCGGAAAGGAAAGCCTTTTTTATAATTTAGATTGAAAATTATTCAGATTTTGTCTGAGGAGCTGGTGCTACATTTTCAGTTTGAACAGCAGCAGTAGATTTAGATTTGCAACATGCTTTTCCGTTGGCTGCACCTTTAGCACAGCATGCTTTAGAAGAAGAGCAAGATTTTCCAGCCGCACCAACAGCAGAAGCTTCAGTACTTGGAATACTCACAAAACTAGCTGTAGCGTCGTCGTAACGAACTGCAGTTTTTGATACATTGCCTTGAGCATCTTTTGACATTTTCATGAAACATACGCTGCCATTTTCGCAAACTTTGGTTTCAATACTTGGATCATTCGCAGCAGCTTTCATAGCTGTTTCGCTTGGTTTAGCACAAGATTTAGCTTCAGCAGTTTTTGCACCATGTGAGCAAGTTTGAGCAGATACAGTACCGGCTGAAATCAAGAAAGCAAAACCTAATAAAAGAAATAAATTTTTCATATTTTTAACTGTTTTTTTAAATGTATTACAAAGATAAAACGTCCTACATTTATATTTAGTTCTATGTTAAAGCATTTAACGAGAATTTAAGACATCACAATTATTATGATTTTTAATAAATTACACATTATCAGCCTTTTATCAATTATACTTGTTGGGAATTCTTGTAGTTCTTCTAAACAAGATCCCAATCCGGAATACATAAAAATTGGAAATGGGGGTGGATTTGCAGGAATCGAAACAGTTTATACGATTAATCTGAAAGGTTCTGTAGATCAGGGAGGCACCCAAATTGGAAACTTAAAAAAAGCGGATATCAGCCAATTGACCCGAAACATTGAAATTTTACAATTAGACCAATTGGAATGGAATCAACCAGGCAACCTTTACAAATTTATTGAATACAAAATTGGAACCAAAATGCATCGGATGAGTTGGGATAGCAATTCGCCGGATGTTAATAATAATCTCAATTTATTTTACAATCACGCCCTTCACCTAATTCAAAAATTGAATTCATGAAAAAATTTACCTTCAGTCTTTTGCTAACATCGCTCATGTTGCAGATTGTTTCTGCACAGGTTTTTAAAAAACCGCATCAGTTTACAATTAACAATGGGACTAAGATTGAAAATAAAATTTTGATTAAACCCTCTGGTTTATTGCCAAAACTTGAAGCTTCAAATTTACCGGTAATCAATCCGGTTTACATTTCATTGCCAGGACAGCAATTGCAAGCAAATAAATCTGCGTTGCAAATTATCCAAATGAATGACGAAGGAATACCAACACGATTTTTAACAAATAACAAACACCCTCAAGTGCAATTGCCTGATGCCCAGTATTGGGCAAAACAACTACCAAAAAGTTTAGGATTGCCGGATTATGCAGCAACTGATTTTTTAATCAGGAATGAAGAAAAAGACGAACAAGGAATCATTCATCTTAAGTATGACCAAACTTTTGAAGGTGTTCCGGTGATAAATGGTGAATATTTTGTACATATTTATCCTGATCAAAAAGTAATGGCTCATGGTGCAATATCATTGCCTGACAATTATTTAGATTCAAAAATAGATGAAAATATAGCGTATACCATAGCACAAGTCGAACTTAAAAGAACTGGAATTCATTTTGCAGCTGAAAATGTGGAACACGCTTCATTTATAAAATTGGGCTTGCAAGCAGCAAGATTGGCTTATTGGTCAGATCCAATAAATAATGAATGGCATTTGGTTTATGAATTGGATGTTTTTCCAAATGCAATTTCGCGCTACACGGTATTAGTTGATGCAGTGTCTGGATCTGTATTAAAATCCTATCAAAGACATTGTTTGCTATCTAATTCGAAGCAAGCTCATACGCATGCATTGCCAAAACAGGAGGAACCACCACAGGGAGCAGAAGTTACTACCGCCAAAGATTTGTTGGATATAACACGTTCACTGAATGTGTGGAGAGAAAATTCAACGGTTTACCTGATTGATGGGTCCAGACCCATGTTTAAACCAGCTTCTTTTAAATTGGATAATCCGATTGGAGCAATCTGGACTTTGGATGCAAAAAGTACCAACCCTAACAATTTAAAAGTAGATCAAATTAAATCTACCAACAATACCTGGGCTAAAAATGCTGTGTCTGCTCATTACAATGCCGGCATTGCATTTGAATATTACACCAACACACACAGCCGGAATTCCATCAATGGAAAAGGAGGTTCTATCATTTCTGTCATCAATGTCAATGATGAAAGCGGTGGTGGATTAGACAATGCATTTTGGAATGGACAAGCCATGTTTTATGGTAATGGAGCACAGTCATTTAATCCACTGGCCAGAGGGCTGGATGTTGCAGGTCATGAAATGTCTCATGGTGTAATTGAAAGTACAGCTAATTTAGATTACGAAGGCGAATCAGGTGCCATCAATGAATCTTTTGCAGATGTATTCGGCGTTTTGATTGACCGGGATGATTGGAAAGTAGGGGAGGATGTTGTTCGCCTGAGCGAATTCCCTTCGGGTGCTTTGCGAAACATGAGTGATCCTCACAATGGTGCACAAACAGGAGATTACGGAAGATGGCAACCAAGACATGTAAATGAACAATATAAAGGAACGGCCGACAACGGAGGAGTCCATATTAACAGTGGGATTCCAAATTATGCATTTTACCTTTTTGTTCAGGAATTAGCCAAAACATCCAACGAATCAGCAGCCAAAGGAGTCGCAGAAAAAGTTTATTACAAAGCATTGAGCCAATATTTAACCCGTTCATCTAAATTTAAAGAATTGCGCCCTGCTGTCGAACAAGCATGTATTGATTTGCATGGCAATAATTCTGCAATTCACAACGCTGCAAAAAAAGCTTTTGATATGGTAGGGATTGGTTCAAGTGGTACTCCAGGAGGAGGTGGAACCAATTACCAGAAAGATTTACCGGTTAACCCGGGGAAGGAATTTGTAGTTTGTACCGATGATAATTTTGATGGTGTCTATTTGATCAATCTAGCTTCTGGTGCAATTAGCCAATTAAGTCAAAATGCAGTTAAAAGCAAACCAAGTGTTTCTGATGATGGATCTGAAATTTACTATGTTGGAGATGATTCTAAATTGTACGGACTATTTTACAATACGAGTACAAAACAATATCAGGAATTCATTCTGGATAGTGATCCTATCTATAGAAATGCATGCATCTCTAAAGATGGTGCTTTTCTTGCTGTTCTATACGAGCAGGCAGAAAATAAAATTCACATTTATCAGTTTGCCAATCAAAAGTGGAACACCTTTACACTCAACAATCCAACTACAGGATCGGGTGTAAATACATCCAACGTTAAATACGCAGACTTTTTGGATTTTGAACATTCTGGACAATATCTTATGTACGACTGTTTAAGTGAATTGGATAACGGTACGTCAGATCCATATGAATACTGGGATATTGGTTTTGTCAGAGTTTTTGATTTAGTCACAAAAACAGTTGGAGATGGTCATATTGAAAAATTATTTAGTGATATTCCTGAAAATGTAAGCATAGGAAACCCGGTCTTTTCAAAAAATTCACCATATATCATAGCGTTTGATTATGTTGAAGCACAATCTTCATTTAATACATATTCTTTGTTGGGAGCCAATGTTGAAACCGGAGATGTTGGCGAAATTGCAATTAATAGAGATGATCTTGGATTTGCAAGTTATTCGGTCCACGATGATTTTTTATTGTATGATGGAGTTAATAATTCAGGAGATATTTCATTAAAATACAAACCTCTTGCTAAAAGTAAAATTGCATCGAATGGAAATGAACTCTTGTTTGTAAATGGTGCCCGATATGGTAGTTGGTTTGCTGACGGTAAAAGAAGTTTGGTTAAATCTATTAATTTGCCAGGTATAAAATTAGGATCAGTTACACCAAATCCATTTACTGATCACATCGTTTTAAGTTTAGAATCAAAAGAGAACTTGAATGTAAGTTTAAAACTAATCGATGTTTCAGGCGCTGTACACAATGCACAGGATTTTAATGTGATATCGGGTTCAAATCAATTAGTCATTCAAACAGAAGTTTTACCTTCTGGAGTTTATATTTTAAGCTTAGCGACAAAAGATGGCTATTCAAACATATCTATAATTAAAACTGAAAACTAATTTTAACTACAAGAAGGTAAAATACCAATTTTAATACCTCAATTTTTGAAACGGAAAATCCTGATTGTCCGGTTTAGTTCCATTGGGGACTTGATACTGATTACGCCCATCATTCGGTGTGTAAAAAAGCAATTAAATGGAGAAATTCATTTAATTACAAAAGCTGCATTTAAATCAGTATTAATCAACAATCCGTATATAGACAAACACTGGAGTTTTGAGAAATCTGTTTTTGAATGTATTGATGCACTCAAGGATGAAAATTTTGATATTGTAGTTGATCTGCAGAAAAACTTGCGATCTCTTTTGTTGAGAACAATTCTTCGTAAAAATTCCTATAGTTTCGATAAAATTAATTTTAAGAAATGGTTGATGTGTAATTTGAAACTCAACTTCATGCCAGATAAGCATTTGGTTGATCGGTATTTTGATGGAGTGCAAAGACTTAAAGTGATTAATGACGGAATGGGATTGGACTATTTTTTTAAGCCGAATCAGGATTATAAGCACTGCATCGAGAAACTGCCGGACCATTTTGTTGCAGGTGTGTTAGGCGCGGCTCACCGCACCAAACAAATTCCTTTTGAAAAATGGCGGGAAATAATTGAAGCGGTCGAATTGCCAATTGTATTAATTGGTGGGGGTGCTGAAATTAGTTTAGGGCAAGAATTGGAAAAGGCATTTCCTGGAAAGTTTGTCAATTGTGCCGGACAATTTTCGATAGACCAGTCTGCCGCAATTTTAGCAAATTCCCGGATGGTTATTACTCCCGATACGGGAATGATGCATATTGCTGCAGCGCTGAGAAAACCCATGCATGTGGTTTGGGGGAATACCATTCCCGGATTTGGAATGTACCCATATTTTGGAAATCAGCCAGGCAACTACCGGAGCCACGAAGTTATGAATTTAAAGTGTCGTCCATGTTCTAAATTGGGTTTTCGAACATGCCCGAAAAATCATTTTAAATGTATGATGCAACAAGAATTTTCTAAAGAGCTACTAGAATTGGAAATTTGATGAAAAACGCTTTTTATTATTCTGGAATTAAACCACAGCCAATAGCAGTTGAGGTTTTATTTGAATTGGATTCTTTTAAATTTATCATACATAAAGATGATCAAGACCAAATCATTGAATGGCCCATAAGTCAAATTAAACCAGACTTGAATCATTTGGATAATAAATTGATTTTATCTTTTGGTGACACTAAACCATATGACTATTTGGAATTTCAATCTGGAGAAACTTTGACATATATTCAAAATAAGTATCCATATCATAAATGGATTCAGTCCGAT
Organism: Saprospiraceae bacterium; assembly: GCA_016787575.1. GTDB lineage: Bacteria > Bacteroidota > Bacteroidia > Chitinophagales > Saprospiraceae > Vicinibacter. Next base: position 105,731 of record JAEUUO010000013.1, read on the forward strand.
AACTGGATAACTAAACATGCGTTTGGACTTATTATCGGAGCTGTATTCATTGCAATCTTTGCTATAATTGGATTGTATTTTATGCTGGCTCCAAAGTTGTCAGATAGTTTGACGAAAGCCATTCCGGTTAAATGGGAGGTTGATCTTGGAGATAAAATGTTTAAGCAATTTATGACGGATGGGAAGGAAAATTCATTGAAGTCCATGCAGCTTGATACTTTTTTTAAATTAATGAAAATCGAATCCGATTATCCTATTCGCATGCATTTTTCTGAAGATACAGTTCTGAATGCATTTGCTATGCCTGGTGGACATATCGTTGTTTATAAGGGATTGTTAGATAAGATTTCCAATTATGAAAGTTTGGCCGGATTGTTGGCTCATGAATTTACACATGTAGAAAAAAAACACAGTTTAAAATCGATTCTTAGATCTGTTTCATCTTATTTAATTCTAGCGGCCATTTTTGGTGATTTAACTGGTCTTGCAGGAATCATTTTGGAAAATGCGAATTCAATACAAAATTTATCTTATTCACGTCAATTTGAACACGAAGCAGATCAAAATGCAGTCACTATCTTATTGGACCGTAAAATTAGTTTAACGGGAATGCTTGATTTGTTTAAAGTATTTTTAAGTATCGGAACAAGAGGTTTAGCAGTCCCTGAGTTTTTAAGTACTCATCCGGTAACAGAAGAGCGTATCAAATACATTGAATCTCAGATTTCAAAACATGAATCCGAAACGATAGAGCATCAAGAACTTAAACAAGTATTTCTAAGATTGAAATTATAGTATTGATGAATATTTCGTTTTGAATAGCCTGATTACAGAGTATATTCGCATAATTTTTGAATGCAGCCCAATAATTTGGGTATTTTTTCGTACTATTTGAATACACAAAATGAAAAATTATGGAGGTTTTAAGTTTTAATGAACTTATAAAATTGATTTGGAAAAATTTTAGACTATTATTTGTTATAGGCTTGTTGACATTAATTGGTTCGGCTTGTATTTCATTGATATTGCCTGTATATTATAAATCAACTACAACTATTTTTCCTGTTAAATTGGCTCAGGTTCCGGTAAATGAGACTGCCTTTAGAAGAGGAAATATTAGTGATTTTGGTGAAACAGGGGAGGCTGAACAAGCATTGGAAGTTCTTAATTCAACCAGTTTGATGGAAAGAGTTGTAAATAAATTTGACCTTTACTCGCATTATAAAATCAAACAAACAGATCCTGCAGCCAAATTTTTTGTATTTAAAACGTATGAAGGAAATGTCGATATTAAGAGAACTAAATTTAATTCTATTCAGATAACAGTCAAAGACAAAGATCCAATAATGGCTGCTAATATGGCCAATGCCATTGCTTCTTATCTGGATACTTTAAAATATGAAATGGTCCACCTTCGTGCAAATGAGCTTGTAAACAATCTGGAGCTTCAGCATACAAAACAACAAGAATTGATTGATAGCCTGAAAATAACAATGGATCAGCTTACCAATAAAGGAATCATGAGTCAATTTCAAAGAGGTTACTTGTTGGAGGCTTACGCGCAAGCAGTAGGTGCCGAGAGAAATCAATTAAGAATCCTGGTTGATTCCAATATTAAATATGGCGAAGAATTTGATAAAGTTGAACGAATTTATGATCGTGAAATTGAAAACATTCTGCTTATTAATAAGTATTTGGTTCAAACAAAAGCCGATGGCGCCATTCAATTTTCTCAAAAATTTGTTGTCGATGCTGCTGAACCGGCAGAGCGGAAATCATACCCGGTCAGATGGTTGGTGGTGTTGGTAAGTTTGATCAGTTCTATGTGTATTTCTATTGGCTTGTTACTAATCAGACAGAGTTGGCCTGAATACAAGAAAAATCTGGAGTCCTAAGCTTGAGGGAATGGAAACTAATAGATCTGTATTGTATGGCAGTCTCATTCTTTCATTGGGAATAATTTATTTTTCATTCCGGTTTGAAATCTATCCTTTACTTGGCTTACCTCTATTTTTTTTATTGATTCCTTTGATACTAAAAAAGCCAGATATTCTATTTTTTGTACTTGCTTTTATTACTCCATTATCTATAAATCCTGCCGACGTTGAATGGTCTCATTTGAGCCTGTCATTGCCTTCTGAACCATTGGGCGTTATTCTCGTATTGTTCTTTTTTCTTTTATTAACAACCAGTGATAAAGTGGATGTAAACTTTCTGAAACATCCTATTTCAGTTTTAATTTATTGTTTTTTTGGTTGGTGGATAATCACTTCGTTTACTAGCGTTCATAAGATGGTTTCCATTAAGTTTATCATAGCCAAACTGTGGTTTATCGTTCCATGCTATTTTCTTGCCGGTGTTTTTTTTAAGGAAGCCCCAGCTATTCGAAAATATTTATACTTATTTGTCTTTGGAATGTTTTTGGTAAGCGTGTTTAATATTGTTCATCTGTCAAGTTATGGGTTTGAAGACAAACCATCACAATGGACCATGCAACCTTTTTTTAAAGACCATACAATCTTTGGTGCTTTATTGGCTCTCGTAATTCCATTAAGTGTTGGTTTGGTTAAATGGTATAAAGGAAATTTTCTGCAACAAGGATTCTTGATCTTCATATTCCTGGTTCTTGTAACAGGCTTATTACTAACTTTTTCGAGAGCGGCATGGGTCAGTATAGTGCCTGCTCTTTTGTTGTTTTTAATTTTCCTTTTTAAAATTAAGTTCAAGTGGGTCTTGGCTGGTGTCGCAGTGGGCATCTATTACCTGATTTCCAATCTGGATCCAATTCTAATGGAAATGGAACGCAATAAAGTGGCCGGCAGTGATGATATTGTACAAAATGCGGAATCAATATCAAATATCAGTTCTGACCCTTCAAATCTAGAGCGAATCAACCGATGGGCATCTGCGATTGAAATGTGGAAAGAAAAACCTGTTTTAGGATTTGGACCTGGAACCTATATGTTTGAATATGCACCGTACCAATTATCTGGCAATTTCACCAGTATAAGCACCAATTTTGGTGACGTCGGAAATGCACACAGTGAATATTTAGGACCTTTAGCGGAAACAGGTTTAATAGGCATGCTCTTGTTTTTAGGATTATTTTTAGGCATATTTATAATTGGATTTCGAGCCTATTTTTATTCAGAAACAAGTAAAGAAGATCGGTTTATTTTATGTACGGTATTGTGTGCGTTGGTGACCTATTTTTCGCATGGTTTTTTAAATAATTTTCTGGATACCGATAAAGCCAATAATATTTTCTGGCCACTCATTGCAATTGTTGTTGTAATTGATTTGAAATATCGGAATTTAAATCAAACTAGTGCGTACAAAAACGTCGATGTAAAATAGAGTACATTTTGCCTTTTAATAAGCTGTCTTTTTCGTCATCTTTAAATCGTATGATGCCTTTGCTGAAATTCAATATGTAATCTTTTTCCCATTCCTTAAAATTTGAAGCCAATTCTTTAATGGATTTTACAATGTATTGAACTTCATTATTGGTCATGCAAGGATGAATTGAAATGCGAATCCATCCAGGTTTAGTAGAATAATCTCCGGTATTGATACGGTCAGTAATCTCATGGGATATTTCAGGACTCACATTTAGTAAATAATGTCCGTATGTTCCGGCACACGAACAACCACCTCGTGCTTGTATCCCAAAGCGGTCATTCAATAATTTTACTCCGGCATTGTAATGCAAGTCATCGATATAAAATGATATAATACCCAAACGATGTTTGTGTTGTTCTGCCAAAATATGTAAATTGGGAATTTCAGCCAGTCCATTCCATAAAATATGCATCAATTCTTCTTCACGCGATATCATTCTGTGAACATTCATTTCTTCTTTTAATAGCATGCACATGGCTGCCTTGATTGTTTGAAGAAATGCAGGTGTTCCTCCATCTTCTCGCTCCTCGATGTTTTCAAGAAATTTATGTTCACCCCAAGGATTCGTCCAATCTACCGTGCCGCCTCCAGGATCATCCGGAATTGAGTTGGTATATAAATTTTTATTAAAGATCAATATACCCGAACTACCCGGTCCACCTAAAAATTTATGGGGTGAAAAATAGATTGCATCTAAATATGCACTAGAATCTAACGGATGCATGTCAATATTAACATAAGGAGCAGAACAAGCAAAATCCACAAAACACAATCCATTGTACTTGTGTATCAATTTTGCTATTTCATAATACGGTGTCATGATCCCTGTAACATTTGAACAGGCGGTGATTGCAGCAATTTTATACGGTCTTTTATTGTATTTTAAAATGCAATTTTCAAAATTCTCAAGAGATATCAAACCATCAGTAGCTGGAGGTATAACAATCACATCCGCAATGGTTTCCAACCAACTAGTTTGATTTGAATGATGTTCCATGTGGGTGATAAAGACAACGGGTCTTTCATCTTCATCTAAATGAATTTTCGAACGGAACCGTTCGTGTAATTTTAGACCCAGGATGCGCTGAAATTTATTGACCACTCCGGTCATACCTGAATTTGAAGAAATCAAAACATCCGTTTCTATTGCATTAACATGTTTTTTAATTATTTGATGCGCTTCATGATATGCAAAAGTCATGGCCATCCCTGTTCCACTTGTTTCAGTATGCGTATTGGCTACAAATGGCATGATTTCCTTTTGTATACGTTCTTCAATAAGTTGATAACTTCGGCCACTGGCAGTCCAATCTGTATATATTATAGGATGCGTGTGGCCATCCGGAGTCTCTAGACATTGGTCAATGCCAATAATGTGTTTGCGAAAATCTGAGAAAAAAGCTTCCAGATTGATTACATCATGTGTTGTTTGTACTGCCATTAAGAATGCAAAGATCAGTTAAACATTTCATTTAGACAATAACAATAAAGTTTGTTGCCTGCTATTTCGGCTCAAATTGATCAAGTTTGAATTCATTTACTTCAATTAATTGCTTTGATCTGTTCCAGATGTAGCACTTAAATTCATCTTTATTAGACCTCATTTCTGGCGTAAGAAATACCATTTTATAACGTATCCAACCATTAGAATTGGAATCAGGTTTTAATTCTGTGGCATGATAAGCATAAATACCGTGTTTGTGTTCCATAGACATAACCAATAAAGGTGCTTCCGGATTTGATTCTGAAGGCAATTCCGGAAAACGTATGGAAATGCTTGCTTCTAGCCAGGCATGATCCTTTGAAGTAATTTCATTAAATTTAAATGAAAATGTTTTGGAATATTCTTCTTCTTTGGACATGCGGTAAAATCCATTTGCAATGCTGTCTCTTATAAAACGAGGATCTTTGTCATTGATAAAATCCCAGGATGCCAATACTTTGTGAATATAGTTTTCTCTGTTTGTAAATTCAAATTTTCCAGAAAAATCCCGTGCTACCAACTTGTATTGATCCCATTCAGGTTTTTTTGTTGTTTTACCAAAAATAGCCCAATAATAGTCTTTTGTCGTGCGATAAGGATCAAGAATAAAATGACGCAATTGCCACCATTGAAATTGATTTAACAGTATGAAAAAAAAGATAATGGTGTAAACTGGATATTGGTAAGCCTTGCTTTTCTTTATTATAAAACTCAAAAAACAAGCCAGACTGATTGCTAATAAAGGATAGGTAGTAATCATAGGCCTAAGGGAATATGCCGCTCCATACCACCATTCAGACCAACTGCAAATAATGTAAAAAGTTACAATAAAATAAATGAATATACCTGAAAACAATGGTTTGTCTTGTTTTTTTAAAAAGTAAAATCCAACCATTGCAAAAAGCATTACAGGCGTATAAATAAACCAACCCTTTCGATAACTAAATAGGGCTTCCAAAATATGTGGTGAAAAAATGTCCAATCCTACTCCTGGATTTTTATAACTGTCGTAAAGCCATTTTCCAGTACGTTCGTGCCAATAATACATTTGTGGAAAAAACAGGATTGCCCCAACCAAAAGACATACTGCAATTGTTTTTTTGAATTGTAAAAGCAGTTGGATTTTGTCTTTAAATGCTTTCCAGGAATCAACATTCCAAAATAATGGAATTAACAGCGCAACGATTTCGCTTGGTTTGACCAGTCCCATAAAGAAAATAGCTGCTGCAATCCAAACAAGACTTTTTGAATTGGGGTTTTGATGAAATTGAATGGTATTCCAAACCAAAATGCTCATCAACATAAACAGTACATTTACTGTTGCGAGATTGTCAATGGTTAAATGATGAATGTAATTTGTTCCAAGTACTATGATTGCCATTGTGGCTATGCTGATGCGCTCTGAAAAAAAGTGCAATAATATTTTTCTTAGAAAAATCAATCCGAGAAGGGTGTAGATTAATCCCCCAATTACCAAAGCAATCTGATATGGAGGACTAAATCCATCTGGTGGAAAATGAGTCATGTGGACGATTCCATGTCCCATTAAAAAGAAAGGAAGGTAAAATAATGCCATCCCCATCAAAAAGAAATACATCGGTTCACCTTTAGAATTCGACCCAACTTGGTAAAACGTTCCTGTCAATTGTTGTTCTTCATTTATTCTTTGGAGCCAATCAATTGTATGTAAACCTGGATCATGGTGAATAAAACTGGCAGGTAGGTACAGATAATAGCCAAGTACATCCCAGGATATTTCTTTATTATGGATATGACTTAGTCTAAAGATACAAATGGCGGAAAACAAAAGAATCAGACAAAGGAGTGAAGTTTTATTTCTAATTTGGATGCTCATGGCTATTGTTTTTTACAAAAATCTAAATAGGTTCCCTAAAATTATGCCTTTCATAGACTTTTCAGGCTTCTTGGTCTAAATTTATAAATATTTTAATTTCAAAGAAACTTTTAATTTCGTTGTTTGGTTATCAATTAAAAAAGTACAATATGCAACTTACCCGGTTTTCGAGAATTCTAATTGTTTTATTGATCCTCGGCATTTTATTATTTGTTTATAAGAAATATGCACCTAGTTTACAAGAAAAATACGCTGCAGCCCCATCAACTGCCGAACCTGCGCAAAGCGAGAATACAAGCCCGGAAAATAAGCTTCCTAATACCAATACACCCAATCAATCAGAAACTGTTGCTACAACGAGACCCAGTTTTGACTATCAGGCTCCAGAACCCATAAATGGCAGCTTGAAAGGAGTTGTAGAATTAGGTGCAGCCGGTTTTAATTCATTTGTTGTACGGATAGATAAAGACAAAAATTGGAAATTGGAACGGTCAGAATTTGGCTCCAGTTTAGTCCATGAACACATGGCCACCGACGATGATGTTCGTAGCGGACTGAAAAACTACATACGAGGTATGTTGGATTTTGGTGTCCCAGGAAAGGACATTCATTTTGTTGTTAGTTCCGGGGCAAAATCAGAACCTAACGTAGTTAAAATTTCAAATGGACTCAAATCATTGGGTTATTTTGTTAATGAGGTGACACCCCAGCAAGAAGGAACCTATGGATTGCGGTGTGTAATGCCTGCAAGCCTTGAATCAGAATCTTTTATGGTTGATATCGGCTCAGGAAATACTAAAATTTCGTGGAAAACAGGAACTGCAATCCAGGCATTGGAATCTCATGGCTCCAAATATTATCAAAAAAACTTGACAGATGACCAAGTTTACTCAGACATGCGTAAGACCATTGCTAAAATTCCTGCTGCCAACAGAAATTATTGTTTTATTATTGGAGGTATTCCATTCGAATTGGCTAAACAAGTCCGCAGTGGGAAAGAACGTTATACCGTTTTAAACTTACCGAGTGAGTACAAAGCAAATGGAGAAAAACAACGTTCGGGTATAAATATTTACAAAGCCATTTCAGATGAAACGGCGTGTAAAAAATTTATTTTTGACTGGGATGCAAATTTTACCATTGGATTTTTACTTGGGCTGAAATAGTTTGATCAAAGCTTTGATTAAATTGCTTGTAATGAGTTGAAATCAGTTTTATTTAAGTAAGTCTTATTTTGTAATTGGGATTCTATTGATGTTAACTAACTTTGGTTTTCTTTAGTTTTATTTAAGAAAGTTAAAATTGTTAAATTCTTTTACATAATCCGAAACCAGTTGATTATTTCAAATGCTCTTATTGTTTTAAAATCTGAGAAAACAAGATCGGCATCTTGTAATATTTTAGCATCTCCAATGCCAACAATTTTTGTTTTAGCTCGGATTGCAGCCTCCAAGCCAATCTGAGTGTTTTCAAAAACGATGCATTGATTTACGGGATATTTAAGAATTTCTGAAGCCTTTAAATAAATAAATGGATCCGGTTTTCCATGAGGTGTCAGATTTCCATCCAGAATCAATTGGATCATAGGTTTTAATCCGGAGCGTTCTATTACAAAAGAAGCATTTGCATTTTCAGTGATTATAGCAATTGGAATTTGGATCCGTTTTGCACCAACTAAAAAATTTCGGACCCCGGGCAATAAGTCGTCTTCATTCAAATATTTCACAAATTGAAGGTACAGTTGATTCTTTTCGGCAATCAATTGATTGCGATCACTCAGCGAAAACGTTTTCTTTGAAAATTTTAAGAGCTGGTTTAAAAAATCAGCATCCCTCAGTCCTAGCATTTTTTCAAATTGAATTTGAGTTAATTCAATTTGATGCTTACTTAATATTTCGTTCCAACTGCTATAGTGCGCTTGTAAGCTATCTGAAAGGAGTCCATCCAAATTCATTAAAAATGAAAATCCTTGTGGTCCTTTTTGCTGTAATAAATTAATGGGCTTCAAAGCTATTGAATTCAATGTTCTTTTCCATTGTAAAACAACTTAACTACTTTACATCCGGCAACTTCAGAATCTGAACAGTTTATTAAGTTTCGGTCTAATATTACAAAATCTGCAAGTTTTCCTGCCTCAAGACTTCCTTTAAGGTGTTCTTCAAATGCAGCATATGCATTCCAGATTGTATAAGATCGGAGTGCCTCCAATCGGGTCATTTTTTGCTCTGGAAAAAATTCAAATCCATTGTCAAGGCGTTTTCTGGTTATTGCTGCATACATGCATTCAAAAGGGTTGGCAGATTCAACTGGACAGTCTGTGCCATTTGCCAATTTTGCACCAGCATTTATTAAGGATCTCCAGGCATATGCGCCCTTTTGGGCTCTTTCATAACCCAATCGCTTAATCACAAATGGCGCATCTGATGTACAATGAATGGCTTGCATGGATGCAATTGTGCCCAATGATTTAAACCGAAGTATATCCAAGGGATCCAAATGTTGGGCATGTTCAATTCGCCATCTTTGATCGTGGTTTGAATTTTGTAACTGCCTTTCGAAAACATTTAAAATTTCTCGGTTTCCCCGGTCTCCAATTCCATGAACACATAATTGAAGATCATTTTGACTGCATGCTGCTGCGATTTGCTCTAATTTTGAGATTGCCAAGGTATTTTGACCATAATGTTCAGCTTTATCAGCATAAGGCTTGAGCAACCAGGCACCATAACTACCTAGTGCGCCATCCAGATAGGCTTTTACTGCCTGACAGCTAAAATTTTCATTCTGATTCAAACGGATGGGCAGATGCTTAATCTCATTTGATATGCTGTCCGGATTAATCAGCAACATTACATAAAGTCTCAAAGTGAGTTGTTGTGAATCGCAAAGATTCTTTAATACCTGAATTTCTTCCATGTTACTTCCGGCATCATGAAAACTCGTGATTCCGTATTGATTGCAAATTCGATTGGCTTCCATCGCTTGCAATTTCATCAGTTCAAGTTGCTGGCTTTTGGTTTTTTTTTGAAATGATTGATTGTAGGTTTTGGTAATTAAATCCATTGCATTCTCTTCAAAAACTCCGGTCAACTTGCCGTTTTCATCTTTTACAATGCGACCACCAGCTGGTGAATTTGTTTCATTGGTGATTGCTGCCATTTGCATTGCTTTTTGATTCGCAATCAATGCATGTCCACTGGCATGAAATAGTACGATCGGATTGTCTGGACTTATTTTACTTAACTCATCATGAAATGGATAACCTGAAACTGTTAAACCAGGATTTTCATTCCATTTTTCCTGATGCCAACCTCTACCTTCTACCCATTCACCCGCTGGTACAGCTTTTAACCTATCTGCTACATTTTGAATAATTTCTTTCCAATTTTTAGTTTGAATTAAATTTAATTCCAAGGCACTTTTACCCAAGCCTAAAAAATGTCCGTGCCCTTCGATAAGACCTGGCATAACAAATTGCCCCGCTAGGTCAGTCAATTGGGTTTCACTTGATTTAAATTTAAAGACTTCTTGATCTGTACCTACGGCTAGTATCCGATTGTTTTTGACAGCAATGGCTTGAACTACGGAGTCTGAGAGGTTTGCCGTATAAATTTGTCCATTGTAAAAAATACTGTCCGCTTTTTCTTCTACCTTGCACTGCAGTAAGAAAACAATCAGCATCCATCCATATTTTTGAACCATCATTAGGTGCATTTAATTATGACAAATGTAAATTCAATCAGCGAGTTACTCAAATCCTTTGAATTGTATATGGCCAAAGTACGTTGGGACAGACAACCAGTTGAATTGTATGATCCGGTGTCTTATATCTTATCAATTGGTGGTAAAAGACTCCGTCCCATGAGTTTATTGTATTTGACTAAAATATTGGATGGTAATATGGATAAGGCAATGCATGCTGCTTATGGTATCGAACTTTTCCACAATTTTAGTCTGGTTCATGATGATATTATGGATGCTTCTGAAAAGCGAAGGAGTTTTGATACGGTACATGTTAAGTACGGCCAAAATGAAGCCATTCTTTCGGGTGATTTGATGTTGATTGAGAGTATTTCTTTTATTCAAAAAGCGCAAGAGGGAAATTTTCAAAGCAATTTGTTGAATCTGTTTTTGACTACAGCCCGGGAAGTTTGTGAGGGGCAATCTTTGGATATGAGTTTTGAAAAGAAAATGGAGATCAGCTTAAGTGAATACATTGAAATGATCCGCCTAAAAACAGCTGTTTTATTAGCTTGTTGTTTTGAAATGGCTGCAAAACTTTCTAACAGAATGGATTTGGCTGGAACATTCTATGATTTGGGAATTCAGATAGGTTTAGCTTTTCAGCTGGAAGATGATTGGTTGGATTTGTATTCAGAAAATTCAGATTTTGGTAAAGTAAGAGGTGGCGATATACTAAGAGCTAAAAAATCAGCCTTAATATTGGAATTGTGTGAATCAATGAACATCCAAGGTCGAAATGATTTTCTCAAAAACTATATGCTGATTAAAGACCCAGTGTTGCGATTGAATACTGTTACTTCTTTATTAAATGAATACAAAATCAAAGAAAAATTAAAACAACGTATTTCAGAATATAAATTAAAAGCACATTTATTATTGAGTGCACTTACCTTAAGTCCAGCACAAAAACTTGAATTGGAAAATTGGATGCAACTTATTTTAGAAAGACGGCATTAATTTTATAAAAAAATCCGCTGCGTTCAAATGCAATTAAAACCGCAAATAGTCCAGCATATCAAATCGCCTTTTGGTATAATTTAGTTCGTCACACAATTTGATTCGGATTTCCTTTTTTGGATTGTCCTGATGTGTAAAGTAATAACTGCAAGATACCAATTTGGGCTTGGCATGTTTAAATGACATACCAGCAACTAGTAAGGCTCCATGCCATTGGTTTGAATTAAAAATGTCATAACAAAAATTGCCTAAAGAAAATGCAACAATTTTATGTTCATTTTCAAAGGGAATTAATTCCACTGGTTGAGGGCAATGGGTATGATTTCCAATAATCATATCCCAGTCATTTAATAAATTGTATGCAAAATTCTGATGTTTTTTAATAGGGTAGCGCTGCATTTCGTAACCCCAGTGCGGTAAAAAAATATTGAATTGATTTTCAGAAATGTTTTGATTAATTGATTGAGCCGTCTGGTAGTTGAAGCGATTGATGACTCTGAATTCTTGATTGGACCACAACGATGAACTGTATAATCTAATATTTTTTATGTCATAGTAAGGGTTTTCACGATATCCGAATACAGGAAAATTGGAACGCTGTAAAATTTCCAAGTGCTTGTAAAATCCAGATTCACCAAAATCACCGGAATGGTTATTGGCAACATTCAATATAAGAGGTCCATGATAAATGTTTCTAAGTTTATCCAAAATATCGGGATGGTGTACCTGAGCTAAAAATCGTTTAGAATCCGTTATAACGCCTTCGAAATTAACTACAAGCAGGTCCAGGCCCTTTAATTGAAATTTTAACTCATCTGACAGAATTAAGCTTTTGCCATTTACAGGCATCAGATCCCCAATGAAACCAATATTAAAATCAGTAGCATCTGAATGAATTTGAAACTTTCCTGGTTTTAATTCATACTTAAAGTTTTCTTTATATTGAGTTCGAGGTGTTAAAATTCTGTATTGAAACAATTCCAATAGCTCTGCAATTGAAAGCCCGGAAGACCACCAGTAAAATTTTTCCTGTCCATTTCTTTTTTTAATTTCAAACATTCTTATTTATTGGGATTAAGCATGTTTAAACATAGGAAAGTCTGGGGCAGTATGGAATCAAAGGTTGGGAATTTATAAATCCTTTATTTTTAATATAGTCCATGGATTTACAATTTAAATTTCCATAAAGGTGGAAATTCATCATCCTTGTTTTGAGATGCATTTGCATTGCTGTAAATTTCAGGATGCGTATAATGGTAAAGCCTTCTTAGAAAATAACATACCAGATAAGAAATGATTACTGCGCCTATAATGTCAATGGTGTAATGAATGTGTTGAACCAAAATAAAAGGAATTATTAAACTCAAGCTGCACAGATGAAATACTTTTTGATTCCGGGTTCTTGAAAAAAAATATAGAATGTACATGGCGGAGGTGTGGCCTGAAAAAAATAAATCCTTGCTATAAATATTTCCTGAATAAACTATGGCGCCTAATATTGCATCTTTTAATGGGACATAACCTTCAGGTGGTTCCAAAGGAAGCATGTAAATTGTAAAAAGCCGGATGGTTTGAAGAATGAGAAATGCAGCAATGACATTTACCATGGTATCGTAATTCCGGATATTAAAAAAGAGAAAAACGGAAATGGAGATGTATTGTATTAGAAAAACAAACAAAGCAACATTGTACGATGGGATTACATCTAATATATAATCATTGAGCTGAGTACCTTGACGGGATTCAAAATATTGAATGGCATGCGGATGAATGGTAGTATAAATAATACTCAGTACAATTAATAAAAAAATAGTTATAATTTGCTTCTTTCGCTTCATGAGTCCGGTATTCTGATCTTCTTGTTTTTGCAATTTAAATTTTATCGAATCTCAAACAAATTACAATCAATTCGATTCAAGAATATCAGGCTCCTTCTGAAAATAATGAATGCTAAAATGGATTCAAAATTATCTTTTTGCAGATTTTTTGTTATGGATCTGTGTATACGATTGCCTGAAGTCATATATTTCGGCAAATATATATAAAAAATCTTTGCGGGGCTTCAAATCCATCTGAATCCGGAAGCATAACTTGTCTGAATCAAATAGCTGCTTGCTGAGCCTGAATATCAGGATTGTCAAATTCAATGGTCCCGTTTTCCCATCCGGCAATGAATTTTGCTGAATAGCTTTTGTAAAAATTTTTAGCAGATTCATTCCAATCAAGTACCTGCCATTTTAATTTTCGGGCACCCTGGATTTTTGATTCTTCTATATATGCGTCAAAAAGAAGTCGACCCAATCCCAGGCCTCTAAAAGATTCCTTTACAATAAAGTCTTCCAGATACATGGTTTTACCTCCCCATGTAGAGAAATAAGGAAAAAACAAGCACATGCCAAGAATCCCATGATCTGGATGCTCGGCCAAAATAGTTTCAAATAGTCCAGATTCAAGTCCATTTTGATAGTCAATCAGCCCTGTTTTAACTTCATGACCTGCTTTTTCATAAATCGCAAGTTCTCTAACAAGGTCTAAAATAGCTTGTGCATCCCTGATGGTAGCCTTCCGAAGCCTGACTGTGAGTGTAATATCCATGGTTTCTGATGCTTGTGTGTGTTAAGGTCTTGCAAACTTATAGAATAAATATGCAATTGGATTTTGCTATTTATAGAAAGAGTTCTATTTTTGCGTCTCCTTATGGGATAGGTATGTCATAAGGTGTTGAAAATCTGTTATATATAAAATATTAAAATTAAGGACAAGCCAATTTATGCCTACTATTAACCAGCTAATTCGGAAAGGAAGGGAAAAAGTTGTGTACAAAAGTAAATCTCGTGCACTGCAATCCAACCCACAAAAAAGGGGAGTTTGCACCAGAGTTTATACCACAACTCCTAAAAAACCAAATTCCGCTTTGCGTAAAGTGGCAAAAGTTCGTTTGACCAACGGCATTGAAGTAATTTGTTACATACCAGGAGAGGGCCACAACCTACAAGAACACTCTATTGTGTTAGTAAGAGGGGGAAGGGTAAAAGATCTTCCAGGTGTTCGTTATACAATTGTAAGGGGTGCTTTGGATACTGCCGGTGTAAATAACCGGAAGAAAAGCCGTTCAAAGTATGGTTCTAAAATGCCTAAAAAATAATTTGATAAAATCTCTTTTGCTTATTCCATGAGAAAACAAAAACCAAAGAAACGAATTATTGAAGCCGACCCACGTTTTGGCGATCCATTAGTAACCCAATTTGTGAATAACATGATTTGGGAAGGCAAAAAAAGTACTGCCTATAATATATTTTACAAGGCAATGGATATGGTTGAAACAAAAACAGCTGAAAACCCTCATGAGGTTTGGCAAAGAGCGCTTAACAATGTAATGCCTCACATCGAGGTAAAACCCAAGCGTATTGGAGGTGCCACGTTTCAAATTCCTCAGGAAATGCGTCCTGCCAGAAAAATCGTTACAGCCATTAAATGGTTAATTAAATATTCAAGAGCACGTGCTGGGAAAGGTATGGCTGACAAATTAGCAAACGAGGTGATTTCAGCAAGTAAAAATGAAGGTGCAGCCGTTAAAAAACGGGAAGACACCCATAAAATGGCAGAATCCAATCGTGCCTTTGCTCATTTTAAATCGTAATTCAATTTAAGAATAAGGAATGTCAAGGGATTTAAAATATTTGAGGAATATAGGAATCGCAGCTCACATTGATGCTGGGAAAACAACTACTACAGAACGTATATTATATTATACTGGCCTTACTCATAAAATTGGAGAAGTTCATGATGGAGCAGCAACCATGGACTGGATGGCGCAAGAACAGGAGCGTGGTATCACCATTACTTCTGCAGCTACCCAAACAAATTGGAATTGGAAAGATTCGGCTTACATCGTAAATATAATAGATACTCCTGGTCACGTGGACTTTACCGTTGAGGTAAACAGATCATTAAGAGTATTAGATGGTCTTGTTTTTTTGTTTAGTGCGGTAGATGGAGTAGAACCTCAAAGTGAAACAAATTGGAGATTAGCAGATAATTATAAAGTTCCTCGTTTAGGCTTTGTCAATAAAATGGACAGACAAGGAGCAGACTTCTTTAATGTGGTCGGCCAGGTTAAATCTATGCTGGGTTCAAAAGCTGTACCATTACAAGTTCCAATTGGAGCTGAAGAGCATTTTAAAGGAGTAGTTGATTTAATTACCAATAAGGCTATCGTGTGGGATGAAGAATCCAGGGGTATGACTTATAAAGAAATTCCTATTCCGGCAGATATTGCAGAACAAGTGCATAATTGCCGTCAGGAATTAATTGAAGCTATTGCCGAATACGATGACGATCTGATGGTCAAGTTTTTTGACAATCCTGATAGCATTACAGAAGATGAAATGATTAAAGCAATCCGTGCTGCCGTGTGCGATATGAAATTCGTACCCATGCTGTGTGGTTCAGCTTTTAAAAATAAAGGAGTTCAGGCTGTACTTGATGCAGTCTGTGCATTTTTGCCATCTCCTTTGGATGTTGAAGCCGTAAAAGGAACACATCCAAAAACAGATGAAGAATTGTGGAGAAAGCCTTCTGTTTCAGAACCTTTTGCCGCTTTGGCTTTTAAAGTTGCAACGGATCCTTTTGTTGGAAGACTTGTTTTTATGCGGGTGTATTCTGGCAAATTGGATGCCGGTTCTTATGTAATGAAGGTGCGTTCTGAAAAGGACCGTGTAAACATGGATAAAGAACGGATTTCTCGGATATTTTTAATGCACGCTAACGATCGTAAATCCATTGATTCTATTGAAGCTGGTGATATAGCTGCTGCTGTAGGATTTAAAGATATTAAGACCGGAGATACCCTTTGTGATGAAAATCACCCAATCATTCTTGAGGCAATGAATTTCCCTGAACCGGTAATTTCCATCGCAATCGAGCCTAAAACTCAAAAAGATCAAGATAAATTGGGAATGTCTTTAGCAAAATTGGCTGAAGAAGATCCAACCTTTAGGGTATTTACAGATGAAAACACAGGCCAAACCATTATTAGTGGAATGGGTGAATTGCACCTTGAAATTATTGTGGATCGATTAAGAAGAGAATTTGGCGTTGAATGCAATCAAGGTGCTCCTCAAGTAAATTATAAAGAATCACTTACTAAGACGATAAGCCATCGTGAACGTCTGAAAAAGCAAACTGGAGGTTCCGGTTTATTTGCAGACATGGAATTTGAAATTGGGCCAGCTGATGAAGCTTTCTTGGAAAGTGAAGAATTTAAAAATGGCAAAACCAGAATGCAATTTGTTTGGGATGTTTTTGGAGGAGCTATTGACAAAACCTACGTTGCACCAATTACCAAGGGATTTGATTCAATGATGAATAACGGTATTCTAGCCGGTTACAACATTGAAAATATGAAAATTCGTGTTTACGATGGTTCGATGCACGCAGTTGACTCTAAACCACAAGCATTTGAATTGTGTGCTAAAGACGGATTTCGGGAGGCAGCCCCTAAAACTGGCCCACAATTGATGGAGCCAATTATGAAATTAGAGGTAATTACTCCTGAAGATTATGTTGGTCCGGTAATTGGGGATCTTAATCGTCGTCGGGGAATGCCAAAAGGACAAGAACAAAGAATGGGAGGTGCCGTCGCTATACAAGCTGATGTGCCTCTTTCAGAAATGTTTGGATACGTAACGCAATTACGAACCATTACATCCGGACGTGCAAGCTCAACAATGGAATTTTCACATTATGCACCGGTGCCAAAGCAAATTGCTGAAGAGGTGATTGCTAAGGCAAAAGGTTCAGTTAAAGTATAAAACGTTTAATAAATAAATAAAAAACAAATTAGTAATAGGCATGAATCAAAAAATTCGGATCAAACTTCGTTCTTACGACCATAACCTGGTTGATAAAAGTACGGAGAAAATTGTAAAAACCGTGCGCAACAGCGGTGCTGTAGTTGCCGGTCCGATTCCGCTGCCAACTGAGAAAGAAATATTTACCGTGTTGCGCTCGCCACACGTGAATAAAAAAGCTCGGGAGCAGTTTCAACTTCGGACGCACAAGCGCCTTATCGAGATTTACACACCTACCAATAAAACGGTAGATGCATTGTCAAAACTCGAATTGCCGAGCGGGGTGGATATACAGGTTAAATTATCCTGATCCTTTATTTAATCCTAATTTTTTATTCAGCATCTTTTCACTTGTTGGAAAGGTGATTTAAAAACAATTAAAATATCACGTATCGTGAATGGAATAATTGGAACGAAAATCGGAATGACCAGTATCTATGGTGCTGATGGCAAATTCATTGCCTGCACTGTTGTAGAAGTTTCTCCAAACGTGGTCACTCAAGTAAAAACAGAAGAATCTGATGGTTATTCTGCTTTGCAATTTTCTTATGGTGAAGCAAAAGCAAAAAATGCCAACCGAGCCATTACTGGCCACTTTGCCAAAGCAAATACAGGTCCTAAGAAAAGTTCTTTCGAATTCAGAGATTGTACTTTGAATAAAGGACTGGGTGAAGAGGTTAGTTTAATGGATCTTTTTAATGAAGGAGACACGGTTCATGCTTCAGGCATATCAAAAGGTAAAGGATTTCAGGGTGTAGTAAAAAGACATGGTTTTGGAGGTGTTCAAAATGCTACTCACGGTCAACACAACAGACAACGTGCTCCTGGATCAATCGGTGCATCTTCTTATCCTTCCAAAGTTGTAAAAGGATTGCGGATGGCCGGACAAACAGGTACCGACAACATTAAAGTGCGCAATTTGAAAATTGCACGCATTTTAGCAGAAAAGAATTTATTATTGGTTAAAGGAGCCATTCCAGGACACAAGGGCTCTATTGTTATCATTGAAAAAAAGTAATCGCATGAAATTGGATGTACTTAGCATAAATGGTTCCAGCACCGGTAGAAGTATTGAACTTCCTGAAAGTGTTTTTGGAATTGAACCAAATGAGCATGTTTTATACTTGGCGGTAAAAGAATATTTAGCAAATCAACGTCAGGGAACACATGATTCTAAAGAAAGGCATGCGGTTGCCAGATCAACGCGTAAAATTAAAAGACAAAAAGGTACCGGTGGAGCAAGAGCAGGTTCTATGAAAAACATCACTTTCAAAGGGGGTGGTAGAGCGTTCGGACCCCATCCAAGAGATTATTCTCAAAAGTTGAACAAGAAGGTAAAAGTATTGGCTCGTAAATCGGCATTGTCTCAAAAAGCTTCTGCTAATGGGATTGTTGTCATCGAAGATTTTAATATCAATGCACCAAAAACTAGTGAGTTTGTGGGAATAGTGAAAAATCTCAACATGGTAAACATGAAATCCTTGTTTGTCACTCCTGATTACAATGAAAACATTCATTTGTCTTCCAGAAACATTCCATATGCAGCTTTACAAGTTGCTAAAGATTTAAGTACATATGATATTTTGAATTGTAAAAAACTGGTATTGCTGGAATCCAGTATTTCTAAAATTGCAGAAACGCTTGCATAAATTATTAGAATCATGAAGCAGATAATTATAAGACCAATGATTACGGAGAAAGCAGAAAAACTTTCTACCAAAAGAAATCAATACACCTTTATTGTTTCAAGAGATGTCAATAAGATTGAAGTTTCTAAGGCAGTTGAAAAAATGTACAATGTTTCGGTTGAATCCGTAAATACCCTGATGATGCCGGGAAAAGCAAAATCAAGAAACTCTAGAAATGCTGTGATCAAAGGACGTAAGCCATCGTATAAAAAAGCAATGGTTACTTTGAAAGCAGGTGATGAAATTAACATATTTGGTGAATAGTATTAATAAAAACAGACTATGCCAGTTAAAAAACTAAATCCCATAACACCCAGCATGCGTTTTCGCGTGCAGTTGACTCATGAAGAGTTAACTACGGATCGTCCTGAAAAGTCATTGGTAGAGAGTATCTCTTCAACCGGTGGTAGAAATAATTCAGGTCACCGTACCATGAGAAATCGTGGAGGTGGACATAAAAAACAATATCGTAAAATTGATTTCCACAGAGACAAGGATGGTATTCCTGGAACTGTTAAAACAATTGAATACGATCCAAATCGTTCTGCACACATTGCATTGATAAATTATGCTGATGGTGAAAAACGATACATCGTAGCACCTCATGGCTTGAAAGTTGGAGCCAAAATAGTGAGTGGAAAAACAGCCACCCCGGATGTAGGTAATACCCTTTTTCTGGGAGACGTTCCACTTGGTTCCAGTATTCATGCAATTGAATTGCATCCTGGACAAGGAGCAACTTTGGTTCGAAGTGCCGGTACTGCAGCTACCATGATGGGAAAAGAAGATCGCTATGCGGTAATTAAAATGCCATCTGGTGAGATTCGGAGAATTTTAACCACTTGTAAAGCTACCATGGGTTCTACTTCAAATCCGGATCATAGTTTGGAAGTGGTAGGTAAAGCTGGTAGAAACAGATGGTTTGGCTGGAGACCTCGCACCAGAGGAGTTGCAATGAATCCTGTAGATCACCCAATGGGAGGTGGAGAAGGTCGTGCATCCGGTGGACATCCACGTTCCAGAAATGGTCAATTTGCTAAAGGTGCAAAAACCAGATCACGGAATAAGCAATCGTCTAAACTTATTATTACTAGAAGAAAAACAACTAATTAATAGGAATTCCTATGGCAAGATCAATTAAAAAAGGTCCATTTGTACATCATAAACTGATGGAAAAAATCCAAAAATCAAAAGGAGCCGGTAAAAAAACCGTGATCAAAACCTGGAGCAGGGCTTCTATGATAATACCGGATATGGTTGGAGAAACCATCGCGGTACATAATGGAAAAACGTTTGTTCCGGTATATGTGACGGAAAATATGGTTGGACATAAATTAGGTGAATTTTCTCCAACACGTACATTTAGATCACACGCAGGTAACAGATAATCTTTAATAAAGCAAAATAAATAATATGGAAGCTGTAGCCAAATTGAGAAACTGCCCAATGTCTCCACGAAAAATGAGACTTGTGGTGGATTTGATCAGAGGTAAAAATGTAAACGATGCACTCAATATATTGAAGTTTACCAAAAAGGAAGCATCAATATGGCTTGAGAAGTTGTTGCTTTCTGCCATTAATAACTGGGAACAAAAACATGGAGAAGGTGGTGCTGAAGCTGCAAAGCTTTATGTAAAAACAGCATTTGTTGATGGCGGGATGGTTATCAAACGGTTCCAACCTGCACCTCATGGACGTGCACATAGAATTCGCAAACGCAGAAACCATGTGACACTTATCGTCGCAGGGAGTCAGGCTATTAATACACAATCAGAAAATTAAAATTTAAAATAAATTCTCAATGGGTCAAAAAGCAAATCCGATAGGCAATCGCTTAGGAATAATCCGGGGCTGGGAATCCAATTGGTTTGGGGGTAAAAACTTTGCACAAAAAGTAGTTGAAGATGAAAAAATCCGAATCTATTTAAATGCACGTATCGCCAAAGGAGGAGTCGCCAGAGTGATCATTGAACGTACACTTAAGAGAATTACAGTGTCAATTCAAACATCCAGACCAGGTATTATAATTGGTAAAGGAGGTAGTGAGGTAGATAGCCTGCGTGAGGAATTAAAGAAACTCACCAATCAGGATATTCAAATCAATATCATTGAAATTCGTAAACCCGAATTGGATGCTGCCATTGTTGCTGAATCGATTGCAAAGCAGATTGAATCCAGAATAAATTACAGGAGAGCAGCTAAAATGGCTATCCAATCTACGATGCGTGCGGGTGCTGAAGGAATTAAAATCAGAATTTCTGGTCGTTTGAATGGTGCGGAAATGGCTCGTTCAGAAGAATACAAAGAAGGAAGGATTCCATTGCATACATTCCGTGCAGATATTGATTATTCAATTAAAGAAGCACAAACTGTTTACGGAAAAATCGGTATCAAAACCTGGATCTGCAAAGGTGAGGTTTTTGTAAAACGAGATCTTTCACCACTCGTCGGATTGGAAAAAAAGGAAACCAAACCAGGCATGGGCGGAGGAAACCGTAGAGGTGGAAATGATAGAGGAGATCGTGGCGGAGATCGTGGAGATCGAAGAGGTGGTGGAGATCGTGGAGGTGATAACCGCAGAGGGGGCGGCGGAGACCGTGGACGTAGAAAATAGGTTTAATAATTTATCGTAATTTTGCGACTCTTTTTTTAAAAACAAGATCATGTTACAACCAAAGCGCCTGAAATACAGGAAACAGCAGAAAGGAAGAAATCGGGGAATGGCTCACCGGGGCAGTACCATTGCATTCGGTACATTTGGCTTAAAATCAATGGATTCTGCACGTTTAACCAGTCGGCAAATTGAAGCAGCACGGGTTGCTATGACCAGGCATATGAAGAGAGAAGGAACCGTTTGGATCCGTATTTTTCCGGACAAACCAATTACTTCCAAACCAGCAGAGGTTCGTATGGGTAAAGGTAAAGGAGCCTTGGATCATTATGTAGCTGTTATAAAACCAGGGACCATACTTTTCGAAATGGATGGCATTCCTTATAATGTGGCAGTTGAAGCATTTGCACTTGCCGCTCAGAAATTACCGATCAAAACAAAAACGATTGTACGAAGAGAATTCCAAAATCTTGCAACCGCTTAAATAAATTGAAATGGCTTTAAGAAAATACAACGTATTTACCGGAATGAATCAGGAGACTCTTGAAAAAGATCTTACCAATGCAATAAACCAATTGCACACTTTGAAACTGGAGCATAAGGTAAAAGGATTGCAAAATCCTAAGCAAATCCTCTTTTTAAGAAGAGAAATTGCTATGATAAAAACTGAATTAACTAAACGATCTACAGTACAAGCATAATACGCATCTATAATGGAAAGAAATCTGCGAAAGCAAAAAGTTGGTGTGGTCAGTAGCAATAAAATGGCTAAAACCATTACAGTAAAAGTTGAGCGAAGTTTGTTGCATGATAAATATGGCAAACGGATGAATAAGAGCAAGAAATATTTTGCTCATGATGAAAACAATGAATGCAATACAGGCGATTTGGTTCGGATTATGGAAACCAGACCGCTCAGCAAGAATAAATGCTGGAGATTAGTGGAAATTATTAAGAAAGGAGAATAATAAATTTAAGCAGCGATGATACAACAGGAATCAAGACTAAACGTAGCGGATAACAGCGGTGCAAAGGAAGTACTCTGTATTCGTGTGTTGGGCGGAACCAAAAGAAGATATGCTTCAATTGGAGATAAAATCGTTGTAACGGTAAAATCAGCTACACCCGGTGGTGTAAAAAAAGGTACTGTTTCTAAAGCAGTGATCGTTCGAACCAAAAAAGAAATTCGTCGCAAAGACGGTTCTTACATTCGCTTCGACGATAATGCAGTAGTGCTTTTGAATGCGTCTGATGAACCAAGAGGTACACGTATTTTTGGACCAGTTGCACGGGAGCTTCGTGAAAAAGATTACATGCGTATTGTTTCATTAGCTCCAGAAGTACTCTGATTATTTTACAAGATTAATTTGAAGAAGAATTATGAAATTTAAAATAAAAAAAGGCGATAAAATTCGAGTCATTTCCGGTTCCAACAAAGGAAAGGAAGGCATAGTCAGTCAAATTGTTAGTGAACAAAATCGGGCAGTTGTCGAAGGCATAAACATTGTTAAAAAACACATGAAGCCAACCAACAACAATCCTGGTGGAATCGTAGAGTTTTCTGCACCCATTCACATTTCGAATTTGTCTTTGCTGGATCCAAAAAGTGGAAAACCAACACGGGTAGGTTATGAAATTCGCAATAACCAAAAAGTACGTGTTTCTAAAAAATCAGGTGAAATAATTAAGTGATGAGTTACATAAATAGACTTAAAGCACATTATCAACAAAATGTAATTCCCGTATTAATGGAGAAATTTCAATATTCCTCCGTTATGCAGGCTCCAAAATTGGTAAAAATAAGCATCAATCAAGGAGTGGGAAATGCAACACAGGACAAAAAACTTGTGGATATTGCAGTGAATGAAATTACTACCATAACAGGTCAAAAAGCAGTTGCTACGCAATCTAAAAAAGCAATTTCAAACTTCAAACTCCGTGAAAAAATGCCCATTGGTGCAAAAGTAACCTTGAGAGGTGATCGGATGTATGAATTTATGGATCGACTCATTACGGTAGCCTTGCCACGGGTAAGAGACTTTCGTGGAATTTCTGACAACAGTTTTGATGGCAGAGGAAATTATACATTGGGAATTACCGAACAAATTATATTTCCTGAAATTGATTTGGACAAAATCAACAAGATTGCCGGAATGGATATAACGTTTGTAACTACAGCAAAAACAGATGCAGAAGCATTTGAATTACTAAAACAAATGGGGATGCCTTTTAAAAACCAAAAAAATTAAGTTTCGTTTTTATGTCTAAAAAATCAATTATAGCAAGACAAGCAAAACGCGAACGTGCAGTGGCAAAATACCACGATGTACGCGCTCAACTTAAAAAAGACCATGATTACGATGGACTTTCAAAATTGCCAAGAGATGCATCACCTGTTCGCTTAAAGAACCGTTGTGGGCTTACCGGTCGTCCAAAAGGTTATATGCGTCGCTTTGGTTTGTCGCGAAATGTATTCCGATTAATGGCTTTAGATGGAAAAATTCCAGGCATCGTAAAAGCAAGTTGGTAATTTTAAATTTATAAAAGAAGTATTATGTCAATTGTAACAGATCCAATCGCAGATTACCTAACCAGAATTCGCAATGCACAGTTAGCTGGTTTCCGGATTGTAGATATTCCGGCTTCTAACACCAAGAAAGCGATTACTGAAATTCTCTATAAAAGTGGTTATATCTTAAAATATAAATTCGAGGATTCAGAAAATAAGCAGGGCTTGATTCGTATTGCTTTGAAATACGATCCGGTAAGTAAGTTGCCAATTATAAGAGAATTAAAAAGGGTCAGTAAACCCGGAAGAAGAGTTTACAGTAATGTGGATGAATTGCCACGAATTATTAGTGGACTTGGTATATACATTGTATCAACTTCAAAAGGACTTTTAACCGATAAAGACGCAAAGAAAGAAAATGTCGGAGGCGAAGTACTTTGTTACATTTATTAATAAATTGATTTAACATGTCAAGAATAGGAAAAAAGCTGATTCCAATCCCTAATGGAGTGGAAATAAAAATTGATAAAGCATCGGTCACCGTTAAAGGACCTAAAGGATCACTGACTCAAGCAATTGATCCTGATATGAAAATTACAACGGAAGATGGAAATATCACAATCAGCAGACCAACGGAACAAAAGCGACACAAATCACTGCATGGATTAACCCGTGCATTGGTGAGCAATATGGTTACCGGTGTCAATGAAGGATTTACCAAACAAATGGAATTGGTAGGGGTTGGTTTCAGGGTTTCAAATACAGGGAATTTATTGGAATTGGCCATCGGTTATTCGCATCCAATTTTGTTTTACATCCCAAGTGAATTGAAAGTTGAAACCATTACTGAAAAAGGTTCGAATCCTAAAATAATTTTGAAAGGTTCAGATTTACAGTTAATGGGTCAGATATGTGCTAAAATACGTTCATTTAAAGCACCAGAACCATTCAAAGGAAAAGGAATTAAATTCACTGGAGAAGTTCTTCGTAGAAAAGCTGGTAAATCTGCAGGTAAATAATAATTAGTTTTTTAATCGTTAATTCGGTTGACATGAAAAAAAATAAAGATACACAACGTCAAAAAATAAGATTCAGAATTCGAAAATCAGTTGTCGGAACTCCGGAACGACCAAGATTGGCAGTATTTAAAAGCAATACTTCAATCTATTGTCAACTTATAGATGACTCAGCTGGTAAAACGCTTTGTGCTGCTTCTTCCAGTGATAAAAGTTTAGGAAAAGCAAGCAAGAGCGATCTGGCAAAAAAAGTTGGAACATTAATCGCCAGCAAAGCGAAAAGCATTAACATCGATGCAGTTGTGTTTGATCGTGGTGGATTTTTATATCACGGGAGAATTAAAGCATTGGCAGAAGGAGCTCGCGAAGGTGGATTAAATTTTTAAAATTAAATTTCTATAATAAAGATCATGGCAAAATCGCATGTAGTTAGAGTTAAGGCAGCAGGTGAAACAGAGTTAAAAGAAAAACTAGTTAACTTAAATAGGGTAGCAAAAGTTACCAAAGGAGGTAGAACCTTCAGCTTTTCAGCATTGGTTGTTGTTGGAGACGGACATGGTATCGTGGGCCAGGGCATCGGAAAAGCAAGAGAAGTTTCGGATGCAATTTCAAAAGCTGTTGATGATGCAAAGAAGAATTTAATAAAAGTACCAATTCAAAAAGGAACCATTGCACACGAGCAAAAAGGAAAGTTTGGAGCAGGTCGCGTTTTTATTAAACCTGCTGCGGATGGAACCGGTGTAATTGCTGGTGGAGCAATGAGGGCTGTATTGGAAATTGCAGGAATTCACAACGTATTGGCCAAATCAATTGGATCTTCCAATCCTCACAATGTGGTGAAAGCAACTTTAGATGCATTGACTAAAATCAGAAGCCCCTATGAAGTTGCCAAGCAACGTAAAATTGAATTAATAAAAGTATTTGAAGGTTAATTAATTAGAATTGAATCATGGGAAAGATAAAAATTACGCAATCTAAAAGCGTTATAAAAACCAGCGAAAGACAAAAACTGACCATCAGAGCATTGGGTTTGAGAAATCCTCATGATTCTGTTGAAGTAGAATCAACCCCACAAATTATGGGTATGGTAAATAAAGTCAAACACCTTGTTCAAGTTGAAAAGATATAAGTATCATGGAATTACACAATCTTAAACCGGCTAAAGGAGCCATTCATAAAGAAAAACGCATTGCCAGAGGAGAAGGATCCGGTCACGGTGGAACCTCTGGAAAAGGACATAAAGGGATGAAAGCCCGTTCAGGTGCTACAACTACCAAAGGCTTTGAGGGGGGGCAAACTCCTTTGCAAAGACGAATTCCAAAATTCGGTTTTAAAAACATTAACCGGATAAATTATAAAGAGGTTAACCTCGATACACTTTCGAATTACGCAGAAAGATATCAGGTGACTGAGTTTAATCAGGAGTTTTTTAATGCGAACAAGATTTTTAATGTCAGTGATAAAATAAAAATTTTGGGTCGTGGAGAAATTAATAAGGCTTTCAAATTAAGAGTTCATGCATGTACTGCTTCTGCAAAGACTAAAATTGAAGCAGCGGGTGGATCCATCGAACTTATTTAACTTTTCTGAATGAAAAAATTAATTGAAACTTTAAAAAATATCTGGAGCATACAAGAGCTGAGGGATAAAATCATTTATACTCTGACCTTGCTTATTATTTTCAGAGTTGGTTCATTTATTGTTTTGCCGGGTGTTGATCCTTCTATACTTAATCAAAAGGCTTCAAATTCTGCAAACAGCTTGTTTGGCTTGATTAACAGCTATACTGGTGGTGCATTTGATAAGGCATCTATTTTTGCCTTGGGAATTATGCCATACATTACGGCATCTATCATAGTACAATTATTAGGCTTTGCAGTCCCTTATTTTCAAAGATTGCAACAAAAAGAAGGGGAGTCAGGCCGTAAAAAATTAAATCAAATAACCAGGATCCTTACCGTATTTATTACCCTTGTTCAAGGGGGTGGCTATTTGACTTACGTAAAATCAATGGGTGCGGTAGATCCTAATGTGAGTGCATTTATATTTTGGTTTTCAAACAGCATCATTCTGGCAACTGGTACAGTTTTCTGTATGTGGTTGGGTGAACGAATAACAGATCGGGGAATTGGAAATGGAACTTCCTTAATCATCATGATTGGGATTATTGCTTCTTTGCCATCAGCCTTTGCATTTGAATTGAACTCACAGTCGTTTTTGCTTTTCTTATTGGAAATTATCATATTATTCCTAATTGTAATTGCATGTATTTTAGTGATACAGGGAGTACGAAAAATTCCAATCCAATTTGCTAAGAGAATGGTTGGTAGAGGAACCGGTTCTATGCCTATGGCTACCAATCGGGATTACATTCCACTTAAAGTAAATGCTGCAGGTGTAATGCCTATCATTTTTGCTCAGGCAATCTTGTTTTTACCGCTCACAGCAGTCCAATACATGACTTCTGATCCGACATTGGGTACCACCGGTGTCATGCATACCTTGACAGATCCGTATGGGTTTTGGCATAATTTTCTGACTTTTATTCTTGTTGTTGGGTTTACTTATATCTATACAGCATTGATTGTAAATCCACAGAATTATGCGGAGTACCTTAAAAGGCAAAATGCATTTATCCCAGGAATTAAACCTGGAGAAGATACAGAAGAGTACATTGACACAACAACAACCCGAATCACTTTGCCGGGAGCTATATTTTTAGGGTTTTTAACGATCCTTCCTTCAATAGCAGTTGTATTTGGAGTGAATCCACAGTTTGCTAGATTCTTTGGTGGATCTTCTGTTTTGATTATGGTTGGAGTTATTCTAGATACCTTGTCACAAGTAGAATCTTATTTATTGATGAGAAAATACGATGGCTTGGTTAAATCCGGAAGAATAGAAGGACGCTTTAGTCAGGGAGTTGGCCCGATAGTAAACGGTTAATAAAATTATTGCATGATTTACCTCAAAACTGAAGAGGAAATTGAAATCATGCGAATGAGTTCGCTGCTTGTTTGCGCAACCTTATCAGAAATAGCAACAATTTTAAAACCTGGTATTTCCGGATTGGCCTTAGACAAAAAAGCTGAAGAATTTATTAGAGATCACAATGCAATTCCTGCTTTTAAGGGATTTCATGGCTTTCCAGCCAGCTTATGTATTTCAATTAATGAACAGGTAGTCCATGGGATCCCATCAAAAGAGCCAATTAAAGCAGGTGATGTGGTTTCCGTTGATTGTGGAGTTTGTTTGAATGGCTTTTATGGAGATTCTGCATACACTTTTGTGGTTGGTGAAGTGAGTGCCGATGTATTGCAATTGTTAAGGGTTACCATTGAATCATTGGAACTGGGAATTCAGGAAGCTAAATTTGGAAACAGGGTGGGTGATATTAGCCAGGCCATTCAAGACCATACGGAAGGTAAATATGGATATGGAGTTGTGCGAGAATTGGTTGGGCATGGCATTGGAAAACAACTTCATGAGCCACCGGAAATTCCTAATTTTGGAAAAAAGGGACGTGGATTGGTTTTAAAAGAGGGTTTGGTCATTGCAATTGAGCCCATGATTAATTTGGGAACCAGAAGAGTCAAGCAGTTAAAAGATGGTTGGACGATGGTTACCCAAGATAAAAAACCATCTGCTCATTTTGAGCATACGGTTGCCGTCCGAAGAGATGGGGGTGAAAAACTCTCAGATCATAAAATCATTGAAAAATCTGTGAAAAATAACATAGAATTGACAAAAATTGATTAAAAAGATAGATATTTGCACTCCGAAAATTTTAAGATGACCAAAAAGAACCTGATTACCCAGGATGGTACGATAGAAGAAGCACTTTCAAATGCCATGTTTAGGGTTAGACTTCAGAACGATCATCTTATAATTGCGACAATTTCGGGCAAAATGCGGATGAATTATATAAGAATTCTTCCCGGTGACAAAGTATCGGTTGAAATGAGCCCATACGACTTGTCAAGGGGGAGAATTACCTATAGATATAAATAAAAAGAAATGAAAGTAAGAACCTCCATTAAAAAAAGGACAGCTGACTGCAAATTTGTACGTCGGAAAGGCCGGTTGTATATCATCAACAAGAAAAATCCTAAATTCAAACAACGTCAAGGTTAATTCTAAACAAGAAATTCTATGGCACGTATTGCAGGTGTTGATTTACCAAGAAATAAAAGGGGCGTTGTAGGCTTAACCTATATCTATGGGATAGGCTCGACGACTGCCAAAAACATATTGTCCAAAGTTGGAATCGGAGAAAGTGTCCGGGTTCAGGAATGGTCAAACGATCAAGTTCAGTCAATTGCAAAATTGATTCAGGAGGAAATTAAAGTAGAAGGAGAACTTCGTTCAGATGTCCAATTAAGCATTAAACGCTTAATGGATATTGCTTGTTACAGAGGAATCCGTCATAGAAAAGGGCTTCCGGTTCGGGGCCAGCGAACTAAAACCAACGCACGTACCAGAAAAGGAAAGCGTAAAACAGTCGCAAATAAGAAAAAAGCAACCAAGTAATTTTATTTATTCCATTCATTTATGGCAAAAGGAAAAAAGGTTAAAAAAAGAAAAGTTAAAGTGGATTCTGATGGAATTGCATTCATTCAGGCTACTTTTAACAATATCATTATTTCATTGTGCAATAAAGCAGGTGAAGTTATTTCGTGGTCAAGCGCAGGTAGATCAGGTTTCAGGGGATCTAAAAAGAATACCCCATTTGCAGCACAAATGTCTGCCAATACAGCAGCCGCTACTGCATTTGATGCCGGTATGCGCTCTGCAGAAGTATTTGTAAACGGACCTGGTTCAGGTCGTGAAGCTGCAATTCGTGCATTGGATAGTTCCGGTATTAAAATTACCAAAATTATTGACACGACTCCCATTCCACACAATGGTTGCAGACCACCTAAACATCGTAGAGTATAATCCTTCAATAGTAGAAATTAAGATATGGCGAGATATACAGGCCCGGTAACTAAAAAATCAAGATCTTTCGGTCAGTCTTTGACTGGTTATGATAAATCTTTTGAAAAGAAAAAATATGCTCCGGGACAACACGGTCCTTCCCGTAAAAAGAAACAAAAATCCAATTACGCGTTGCAACTTATTGAAAAGCAAAAAGCGAAATATACCTATGGCGTTTTAGAACGTCAGTTTAGAAATATTTTTCACGATGCTCATAAAAAAGAAGGTGTAACGGGTGAAAACTTATTTCAATACTTGGAAGCCCGTCTTGACAATACTGTTTACCGTATGGGAATTGCACCAACACGGAAGGGAGCCCGTCAAATGGTTTCACACCGCCACATAAATGTGAATGGCAAATTGGTAAACATTCCTTCATTCCGTTTAAAACCGGGCGATGTATTGACCGTGAGAGGAAAATCTCAAGGCTTGGAATTTATCAAACACAATGTTGCTCAAAAAACCGATACACGCAAATTTCCTTGGTTGGAATGGAATGCTGATAAAATGGAAGGGAAGTTTCTTCAATATCCTAACCGCGATCAGGTACCTGAACCAATCAACGAACAATTGATTGTCGAGTTGTATTCTAAGTAATCCATATTAATAATAAAAACGTTCACAACATGAGTATTCTTAACTTTCAAAAGCCGGATCAAATCATTCTTCAAAAATCAACCGACTTTGAAGGTACTTTTGAATTTAAGCCGTTGGAACCTGGATTCGGACAAACAATTGGAAATTCTTTGAGAAGAATTCTATTGTCGTCCCTTGAAGGCTTTGCCATCTCCAACGTACGTATTGCCGGCGTTGAGCATGAATTTGCAACCATTAAAGGGGTTATGGAAGATGTGGTTGAAATTATTCTGAATTTAAAACAGGTTCGCTTAAAACCACTCATGGATGCTAATACCATCAAGGAGGAAAAAATCTACATCACCATCAGTGGAAAAGATAAATTTACCGCCGGAGATTTAGAAAATAGCACCAATGTATTTAAAGTTACCAATCCTGACCTGATCATCTGTCGAATGGAGCCATTCGTGAATTTGGAATTGGAATTAACCATTACCAAAGGCCGTGGATACATGCCAGCTGATGAAATGATTACAAAAGAATTACCTATTGGGATCATTCCGGTTGATGCAATTTATACACCTATACAAAAAGTAACTTACAGCATTTCAAATACCAGGGTTGGACAAAAAACGGATTATGAAAAATTGATTCTGGAAGTTAAAACCGACGGAACAATTCACCCGGAAGAAGCTGTTAAAGAAGCAGCACGCATTATGATTCAGCATCTGATGTTGATCACGGATGAAAACATCACATTTGAAGATGCAGTTCGTAAAGAAGATACGATAGTCGACGAACATGTACTTCACATGCGTAAATTATTAAAAACACCATTGGAAGATTTAGATTTATCAGTTCGTGCTTACAACTGTTTAAAAGCTGCTAAAATTAATTCATTAGCAGAAATGGTAAAGTATGACACCCACGAATTGCTTAAATTCAGGAATTTTGGAAAAAAATCACTGGTGGAAATTGAAGAATTATTACAAACTAAAAACCTGAGCTTTGGAATGGATCTTTCCAAGTATAAATTGGACGAAGATTAATTTTTAAACTCTGAGCATAAACTAATATCATGCGACACGGAAAAGCATTTAATCATTTAGGTAGAAAAAAAGGACATCGGGTAGCATTGCTAAGAAACCTGGCTTCTGCATTAATTAAACACAAACGTATCAATACAACGCTTGCTAAAGCAAAAGCTTTAAGAGTATTTATTGAGCCACTAATGACAAAATCCAAAAGCAATACCACCCATTCCAGAAGAACGGTATTTAGCTATTTGCAGGATAAAGATTCTATTACTGAATTATTTGGAACTGTTGCTGGTAAAATAGCAACGAGACCGGGTGGTTATACCCGTGTGATTCGGACCGGATTTAGGAAGGGTGATGGTGCTGAAATGGCAATGATTGAAATGGTTGATTTTAATGAAATTATGGTTTCTGCATCTCAATCTAAAGCGCCAACCGCTGAAGTTAAAAAGACTCGTAGAGGAAGAACTAAAAAATCAGATTCAAGCAATCCATCGGTTGAAACCGGTGAGACAGTTGGTACTGATGTGAAGGAATAAATTTGAAAGCGGCTTAAGCCGCTTTTTTTTTGTACATACAAAATCAAACAGCATTCAAAGAATGCTTTATATATTTGTGAAAATCTAATATAATTATTTTATATGCCAACCAGCTCAACTCAAAACGCATGGCTGCTTTTGCAGGATGGAAGCTATTTTAAAGGCTTTGCTGCAGGTAAAACCGGCACCTTTGGAGCTGAAATTTGTTTTAATACTGGCATGACCGGTTATCAGGAGATTTATACAGATCCAAGTTATTACGGTCAGATTATGATCAATACCAATGTTCATATTGGAAATTATGGAATTATTCACCAAGAAGCAGAATCTTCAAATGTACAAATCAGAGGATTGGTATGTCGTAATTTTTCCTGGCATTTGAGTCGCACCCAAGCCGAAGAAAATCTAAATGATTACCTTATAAGAAATGGAGTTGTTTGTATCCATGGAGTTGATACAAGAGCTTTGGTTCGGCACATTCGGATCCATGGCGCCATGAATGCGGTGATTTCAACCGAAATCAGTGACATCAAGGAATTGGCTAAATTCTTAGAAACTGTACCTAATATGGAAGGCTTAGAATTGGCATCCAAAGTGAGTACAGAAAAATCATATCTTCTTGGAAATCCAGACAGTAAGTTTCGTCTAGCAGCTATGGATTATGGAATAAAAAAATCCATATTAAAACAACTCGAAGAGATGGGGTTTTACATAAAAGTGTTTCCAGCAAAAACCACCATTCAGGATATAAATGCCTGGAATCCGGATGCTTATTTTCTGTCAAATGGTCCAGGAGATCCGGAAGTCATGCATTATGCCATTGAAACCGTTACAGCAATGATTGCAACCAGAAAACCGGTTTTTGGTATATGTCTTGGACACCAATTGGTAAACCTGGCACTGGGTGTATCAACCTATAAAATGCACCACGGTCACCGTGGAACGAATCATCCGGTTAAAAATTTGATAAGTGGTTTAGGTGAAATTACAAGTCAAAACCATGGTTTTGCAGTAAACGCTGAGGATATTCTTAATCATCAATCAGAAATTGAATTGACTCATATCAATCTGAATGATCATTCAGTTGAAGGAATTCGACATAAAAACTTACCAGTTTTTAGTGTGCAATATCATCCGGAAGCTGGCCCAGGGCCACATGATTCAAGGTACTTATTTAAACAGTTTTATCAAAATACTGCTAAGCTTAACCAAGAAAGTTTAATACATGAGTGAGATCATTGATATTCGTGCCAGACAAATTTTAGACAGTAGGGGATTTCCAACGGTAGAAGTTGAAGTTGAAACTGAATTTGGAATTGTTGAACGTGCTGCAATTCCTTCTGGAGCTTCTACGGGTAAACACGAAGCAGTCGAATTGCGTGACGGAGATTTTACTAAATATCTTGGTAAAGGAGTTTTGAAAGCTTGTCAATTTGTTGAGGAGGAATTAGCCGAAGAAATCCTGGGAATGGACGTTTCACAACAACGAGCTATTGATCAAGCAATGATTGAAGCGGATGGAACTGAAAATAAATCAAAATTTGGAGCAAATGCAATATTAGGCATCTCATTGGCAGTTGCCAAAGCTGCATCCGTCGAAGCAAATTTACCTTTGTACAAATACATCGGTGGATTAAATGCACATATGTTGCCGGTGCCTTTGATGAATATTGTCAATGGTGGTGCCCACGCTGACAATAAACTTGATTTTCAAGAATTCATGATCGCTCCTGTTGGGGCAACTCGATTTGCAGATGCCTTACGCATGGGATCAGAAGTTTTCCATACTCTAAAGTCTGTATTAAAAACAAAAGGATTTTCAACAAATGTTGGGGATGAAGGCGGTTTTGCACCCGCTTTAAGCCACAATGAAGAAGCATTGGATCTCATCATGCAAGCCATTGAGAAAGCAGGTTATAAAGCTGGAGAGGATGTTGTCCTTGCAATGGATCCGGCGGTTTCTGAACTCTTTGATGAGAAAACACAAAAATATATTTTTCATAAATCTGATGGAAGATCTTTAAGCAGCGAACAAATGGTTGATTATTGGATCAAATTGGCTGCTAATTATCCAATTGTATCAATTGAAGACGCACTTGCAGAAGACGATTGGAATGCATGGATTGCATTGACAAAAGCAATAGGCCATAAAATCCAATTGGTTGGAGATGACTTGTTTGTAACCAATCCAAATCGAATTCAACAAGGTATCTCAAGCCAAGCGGCAAATGCAGTTTTAATTAAACTTAACCAGATTGGAAGTTTGACTGAAACAATTGATGCTGTTCATTTGGCTCAGTCTCATTCTTTTAAATGTGTTATGAGTCACCGATCTGGTGAAACGGAAGATACTACCATTGCAGACCTTGCAGTAGCACTGCATTGTGGTCAAATAAAAACCGGATCCTTGTCACGTTCTGACCGGATCGCCAAATACAATCAATTACTTCGAATAGAAGAAGAATTGGAAAATCAGGC
Organism: Saprospiraceae bacterium; assembly: GCA_016787575.1. GTDB lineage: Bacteria > Bacteroidota > Bacteroidia > Chitinophagales > Saprospiraceae > Vicinibacter. The sequence continues at coordinate 140,455 of JAEUUO010000013.1, forward strand.
ATATTATCCAGGTAAAAAGATATTTGATAAATAAATATTATATATATTTGCCTTATATTCCTGTGATTGTGTCTCAAAAGAAGAAAACGATCCCCATAATTACCTTTATACCTCATTGGATAGCTATCCATAAGTATTGGTTGACATCAGTGTCATTTCTGGTATATATGTTTTTTTTTGACCAATATAGGATCCCCGTAGCATTTAAAATTTATTCAAATCTTAAAATGCTTGAAAAGGAACGCGACGATTTTCAAAAATTAATCGTAAAAGTTCGCGACGATAAGCGTGATTTTGAGAATAATTATGAGAAATTTGCGCGCGAAAAGTATTACATGTCCAAATCTGATGAGGATGTGTTTATAATCGAGAATAAGTAAATACAATTTAACAACATGGCGGTATTGGTTGGATCCCATTCCAGGGTTTTGGTTCAGGGATTTACAGGAAAAGAAGGGAGCTTTCATGCAGAACAAATGATTGCTTACGGTACAAATGTAATAGGTGGCGTAACGCCCGGAAAAGGCGGTCAAAGTCACTTGGACCGTCCAGTTTTTAATACTGTTTTGGATGCTGTAAAGCAAGCAGACGCAAATACCTCAATTATTTTTGTGCCTCCAGCATTTGCAGCCGATGCGATTATGGAGGCTGCAGAAGCAGGAATCGGAGTAATTGTTTGTATTACGGAAGGGGTGCCGATTCAGGACATGATTAAAGTAAAGGAATACATTAAAAATTATGCGTGTCGACTGATAGGACCAAATTGCCCTGGAATCATAACACCGGGAGAAGCTAAAATTGGGATCATGCCTGGATTTATACATCAAAAAGGCCATATTGGCATCGTATCTAGATCAGGTACCTTGACCTATGAGGCCGTTGATCAGGTAACTAAAGCAGGAATGGGGCAGTCAACTTGCATTGGTATTGGAGGAGATCCAATACCCGGAACAACCACCCTGGAAGCTGTTCAATTATTGATGGCTGATTATCAAACTGAAGGCATTATCATGATTGGAGAAATTGGTGGAAATATGGAAACGGAAGCCGCTGAATGGATTAAAGAATATGGCACCAAACCTGTTGTTGGATTTATAGCTGGGCAAACAGCACCAAAAGGACGTAAAATGGGTCATGCCGGTGCAATCATTGGAGGTAAAGCAGATACCGCCGAAGCAAAAATGGAAATCATGGCAGCATGTGGAATTCATGTGGTTCAGTCACCTGCTGACATTGGAATCACAATGAAACGCGTTTTAGGAAAATAATTTCGAGCTAGTTTGTTGTTAAATTTTTCCTTTTAGAGAAATAACGAGGATTTACCAACAGCATTCCAAAAGATTCACAATCTTCTTTTGTCTGCCTGGCATGGTGTGCTCCATGAGCCTTTAAAACTGCCTTGGAGTAAGGATTATCCAGTTGTTTAAACCAGTTAAATCTCCTGTGGATATACACATCATGAACCAAAAAATAACAGAGTCCATAAATTGATATTCCAATGCCTATATACAACAAAAATCGGTAATCAGGGTACAGCGATCCAGCCATATAACAAATCATGGAAGGAATGGCAAAAACTAAAAAGAAGCGATCGTTCTTTTCCCAAAAGCCTGTTTTCATTTGATGTGGTTTGTGATGGTCTTCGTGCCAGGACCATAAAATACCATGCATGATAAACTTGTGTGTAAACCAGGCTACAAATTCCATTGCCAAAAAAGACAGCACAATTAAACTGATATTTGTAAGCATAAAAGGGGTATTGTATATATACAAATCATGTTCTGTATTGTTTATTTTAACTGGAACTAATCGCCATCAATAGAATCTTCAAATTGATTCGGTACAGAACGCATCAAGGGCAACTCAATGTAAAAACTAGTTCCCACACCCGGTATGGTTTTAAAATAAATGCGACCGTTAGCCGACTCAATTATTTGTTGACACATAGCAAGTCCCAATCCTGTCCCTGAACTCTTTGATGTAAAATTAGGAAGGAAAACTTTTGATTGCAGATCTTCAGGGATTCCTGTTCCATTGTCTCTAACCATAATGATTGCATTTTTTGAATTTGCATCCAATTGAATATCAATATGGCCGCGTTTGGATTCCGGAATAGCCTGAATGGCATTATTTATCAAATTGTTCAAAACTCGTATGATTTGATTTTTATCGGCAAAAACAAATAACTCATCAATAGGGACGGACAACAGGATGTCTATGTCATCCCGTTTGCGAAATAAATCATGCACCGATGAAACAATTTCATTTAATACAATTTTCTCATTTTCAGCGGTGGGCATTTTTGCAAAATTGCTAAACTCCGTAGCGATCTTAGTCAAATTGTCAATTTGTTCAATTAAGGTTAAACTGACTTTCTGAGCCATTTCTTTTACATCATCTGCACCCGAACGAATGTGTTGTTGTAAATACTGAATGCTCAGCTTCATAGGAGTCAACGGATTTTTAATTTCATGTGCAACTTGTTTTGCCATTTCTCGCCAGGCGCTGTCCCGCTCAGATTTTGCCAGTAATTGTGCACTTTCATCCAATTGGCCGACCATCTGATTGTAATTGCTAATTAATTCACCGATTTCATCTTGCCCGCTCCATTCTAATTTTTCATTAGTTTTTCCCAAACGAATTTGTCTGATTTTATTGCCCAGGTTAACCAATGGTGCTGTAATAGAATTTGCCAATAAAGTTGCCAAACTGGCTGCAATTAAAAATAAAAAAACATAAATATTGAGCAAGGTGTTAATCAAATTTGCAAGACGGTTTCCAGATTTGCTTTCTTGTGAATCTTTCGCTTCTACTTGAAGAATTGCAATCCGTTTGTTGTTGTAAAACAAATTCCGATAAGCATTCAAATCCTCTCCCGCATTTTCTGTTATTGAAATATCTTCAGAAAAACTGGGATAACTGAAAAATACATTAGGATCAATTAATTTAAAAATTGGATCCGGCTCCGATTGATTGAGTGCATATACTTTTTCTTCGACCCCTTTTGTATTAAATAAATTGACATTAAAATCAACCATTTGGCTTGAGCGACGTATTTGATCAGCTAATATCAATTTTGCATCTTCTGCAGAATCAGAGTTTCGGATAGTGGATTCCAGAAAATTGCAAAGATTGTTGGTTTTGCTTTCCAGATTTTCTCTGAATATCTGATCTTCTGATTGGCGTGTAAAAAATACGGTGGTGATTGCAATGATTAAAAAACTGATTACGATTCCTAAAATTACATAAAACTGAATCCTGTTTTTTAGCGAAGGTTTATCTTGAAATGTTATCTGTAATCCATCAGGCAAGAATGGCAAACGCTGGTGGATTAAACTAATTAAATAGGAAATCAAAATCAATACAGTAAATAAATAGGAAAACAACGAAATCCCCTTAAGAGTGGATTCCAATGGATTGCTGATGACAAGGTATTGATTGGACTTTGAACGTGTGTAAAGTACATCTTTGTCACCTTGAATGACATGCCGTATGCTGTCTTTATATAAAATTTTCTGTACTTGTTCGATTGAAGGCTTGTAAACATTGCTGGAATATTTTAAAAAGCGATCTTCAAAAAAATAAAGGTCGTATTGATTCGTAGTACAGTTTTGAATTAATTCCGGAACACAATCTTGTCTGATTTTAATGCATTCAACATATTGTTGGATCATTTGATTTTTTACAAAACGTTTTTTTTGATTTTGAAAATGAAAAATCATGCTGGCATTTAAAATGCTGATTACAATAATCCAAGAAATCAACCATAGGATATTTTTTTGATAATCTTCTGAAAAGAAATCCTGCATCCAAATAATAATAGATACACCGAGGAAAAATGTAAGCAATCCGATGTTGATATTTGATTGATAAATAAACCCGGCAAGAGCTAGAAAAGATAGTAGATAAATTAAAATTTTATGACGAAAAAGCAATTCAAAACTAGCTGTACTAAGGGTAAGTTTATTGGTAATTAAAAAAATGGCTAGAAGCGCGATCAATAAATCGAAAAGTAAAATATAATTTTCTGCTTCAATTGAAAAAATATTATTTAAATCAAAATAGAAATCGGAATGAATAAAGACAGCGCTAAAAATAAAACAATAAATTACCAGGGCAATGATGGAAGCAAAATAATTGAAGAATACAATCCCAAATCTAAATTTAATCAAACTTTGACTATTATCTATGTTGGCATATTTATAAAAGAAAAAACATAAATGGAAAAATATTCCGGTAAAAACAGTAAACTCAAATAAGGTATAGTCGTAAAATCGTGTATGTACTAATTTATCAGTCAGCATGCTGTGATAAAAATCATTTTGATGGACTATCCATTGACACATGCTTGCGGTTACCAATACTCCTGTAATCAAGATGAGATTCGCCCAGGGATAATTTCCCCGGTTAAAAAATTCCCGTGCAATTCGATGAAAGGGGATGTAAAAAATGACAAGCGTCAATAAGTAAAAAATGATCAAGGCATTTCCATAATACGGGGCGAGGAAAGGGCCATCTATGTTTAAATAAAACAAGGGTCTTTTGGAATTTGAATTGGCAAAAATTGGTAGGTCCTTTTGAGATTTCCGAATTTTTGACAAAACATAGCCTTGCCTTATATCTTGTGTACTTGTAATTGGAAATTGTCTGATGCAAACCAATTTATTGCTATCTTCTGCAAGTTGATTTGCCAGCATTAGAAAATAGCTGCCGTCATATTGTATCAGCGAAAGGCTATCCTGATTTTTTAATTTGCACCATTGGTCTTCATAAAAACCACCGGTGCCATTCCAAAAACGAATTTCTCCATCCTTGCACAGCACCTGTTTAATGCCACTTTTCCTGGCAATTTTAAAAATATCCGGGTTTCCATTATTGGAAGATGTAGGGCTATTAGCAAGTACTGATTTTAATTGTTTTATATATTTTTGGTCTTTGTCAAAGACGGCATTGAGTTCGCCTTCCAGTTTGTTTTTTAGGAAGTGATGATAATCATGCTGGAAGGAAGGATACACCCATTCGTACACCTTTGCCAAGGTCAACAGGAGTAAAGCTACGATCCAAACTAGGTACCAATTTTTATTTATGGAAAGGTTTACCATTGTAATATAGGTGTAAAAATAGGAATTTATACATTATATTTTATTATAATGTATTGAAAGCGAGCCTATGACAGGGGATTTATTAAATTTGTGCAGCCATAGCTTATCGCTGTGCATTTATGTACAGAGGAAAGTCCGGACAATGTCGGGTCATCACACCATTTAACAGATGGCTCAGGATTCAGATCCTGAAGAGAACGTGTCACAGAAAATTACCGTCCCGCACAGCGGGATAAGGGTGAAAACGTGTGGTAAGAGCGCACGCAACAGGCTGGTAACAGTTGGTTGGGATAAACCTTGTGAATTGAAATGCCATGTATATCCGTCGTTCGAAAGAATGCCAGGACCCGTGGTTGCGAAAGCAGACGGAGGGGTAGGCAGCTTAGATAAATGATAAGCACTTTATGATTTGGTCATAAAGTACAGAATCCGGCTTATTTGGCTTTTTAAAATTTGGGAGTTGTTTAATTTGAATGACTCCTTTTTTTATTCAGCTCCTTGTTTGGAACTAGTTCCCCCATCAAAATCATAACTGATAGAAAAACGGATGGTGTTTGCCAGTGGACTCCGGTTGTTTGTAGTTGGTACCAAATACGATAGATTTAATCCAAATACATTGTATTTAACTCCACAACCAAGGGTCATGTATTTCCGATTTCCTTTTAGAGCATTTTCATGAAAATATCCCAGACGAACAGCAAATTGTTTGTCATACCAATATTCCATGCCTACAGAATACATAAGTTCTTGCAATTCTTCCTTTCCGCCTCCTGGAGCATCGTTTAGAGAACCAAAAATTCCCTCAAACAAACTTTTTTCACGATAATCAGCAATTTTATTATTGTCTACATCGTACAAAGGGTCTCCGGGTTTTCTAGGAGACGGTATTAATAATTTATTGATTTCCAAGGTTGTAGTTAATGAATTGTAATCATCAAAATTCATTTCGTAAGCTGCGCCAAGTGCTAAATTGGTGGGTATAAAATCCTTTACAAGTCCTTTTATGTAGGTTACTTTCGAACCAATATTGGTGATGGCTAGTCCAACATTTAAGTAATTTCTTCGACCGCTTGCACCAAGTTTATTGCGATATAAAAATCCTAAATCAGCACCAAAAGTCTTTGCTGAAGTAATATCATAAGCTCCCACGGTTTTTCCTGTTGCTAAATTAGAATATGCGAATTTGGCTGATAGACTTGCAGAAAACACATCTGAAAGTTTGCGACTGTAGGCAGCAGCGATTTCAAATTCATTGGGTTGGCCTGTACCGATGTCGTTGCCATTTTCATCTCTGAAATCAATTTTGCCCAAACTAAAATAACGTACAGCCAATCCGGCTGTTTGAAATTTATCGATTTTGTAATAACCTGAAAGATACAAGAGGTAAATATCATCAATGCCCAGATTCCGCAACCATGGCGAGTAGGTAGCTGAAATCCCCATATTGTTTTCTGCCCAGGCCAAACGGGCTGCGTTGTGATGCATCGCATTCGGATCTGTTGTCAATGCAACTCCGGCATCCCCCAATCCACCTGAACGTGTATCAGGATTTATTCTTAAAAAAGGAAGGGCGGTTAATATGGTATTTTGGAGGCATTCGCCACTTGCGTCAACAATACAACCTTTAGCAGGATTCCAGGTTTGAGCTGAAATTGTTAAACTAAGAACCAAAAAACTACAACTTATTAGAAAACGCATAAAACAGGGATAATTGATTTAAAATGCAAATTTAGCATACAATTAGATATAATTCTTTTTTTAATATGATGCTAGTAAAGGAACTTATATATATCGCAAAAAACATCTTTTTATTATTTTAAAAGCACTAATTTTTGATAAGAAGAGCGTTTGTGAATAATTTCATTCCCAGTTTTAGCATTCAAACTCAATCTGTATAAATAAACCCCATTTGCCAAATCGCTGCCAAAATCATCCTTTCCATCCCATTTAATTCCTCCAACCCGGTAGCCATTGTTTGAGATGATTTTGTTAATGGTTTTTACCAGCTTACCGGAAACAGATTGAATTTGAATGATGATTTCCATTTCGTTTGCAATCAAATTGGTTTCAAATTGAAATTCAGTTTCAAAAGAAAAAGGATTGGGATAATTATATACCCGGTCCACTCTGATATCTGATTCATCGATGACATAAAACTCCAAACTTCCCGTTCCGGGATTGTTGGAAATATCCCAGGCAGTGATGCTAACCGTGTGTTTACCAGGGCTCAAATTTTTAAGGGGATAATTTAATTCTCCTTCTTTTGGGTTGTTTAATTTGGATTTATAAACTTGATTCAAAATGATGGGTGCTTGTGTGTTCTGGTCAATCACTGCTGTCAAATCGTGTCCAATGCTGTTGCCACTGATATTGATTCCAAAATCGTCACTAATCTGCGAATACAATACTGGATTTGGATTGCAAATTCCACCGTTCACAAAATCTCCATTGTTCATAAATACCTTAACAAGGGGTGCTTTGTCGTCTTTTATACTGTCATTTGAAACACCACCTATAATTAAACGGTCTTCATAACCGGCTGCGTCTTTTGACTTTTCATCACTGGCATACAAACTGATTTTTCCTTTACCAAATTCGTAATTGATATCTTTTGGAATGATAAATGAAAAACTCCATTTTCCGGAATTCACATTTACCAAGCCTTTGTAAATAATATTTTTTTGCAATTTATAGTTGGCGGTATAAGATGTCGGATCATTTGCTTTTGTGCGCAAACTGATTTCTTTGTCATAGACAGTCACATACAATTTGCCATTAAAATCTGATTGTAAACTTCCACTTTGATCAACTACACGACCCACTACCTGCATGTTTTCCAATGCGTGAAAAGTATCTGCAACGGAGGACAGCGGTTTGTGGTTAATTGAATCAACCTCATTTTTCAAAAGAGGTATTGCCAATTGTTGTGCTGGATCACCAAACAATAAAAATTTTCGTGAGTTGGTTCGAATAAAACCTGCTGAATTATCATTTTTCGCCCTTCGCATAATTTCACCCAAAGGTAAAGGCAATCCATTTTCAAATTGGAAGATGTAGTTATATACAGAGCTTGTTAAGTCAAAATTATCATCGCTGTATACAGCTCGAACTGTAGAAAACAAAGCAAGAAATCCGCCTTGTTTATTGTGCAATCCTTCTTCACCTGCATTTGTTTTGGTTGGATCATCAAAACCATTAAACGTACAAGATGCGACAATAACCAATGGGAGTTTGTAATAATTCTCCAGTGTTTTGATATCTGTATTTTGTAAAATACGTTCCTGTGCAAGTCCACTGTATCCTCCATGTCCCATATAATTTACAACCAATGCACCTTGAAAAAAAGCATTTGCAAATGCCTTGTTGACTTCGGGATAACGTTCGCCTCCAGGAGTAGTTACTTGTTCATAAGCATCAATGTGTATCTTTTCTTCATTGTAAACAGGATAATTAGAGCGGACTGTTTCTGATATTCTTTCAGATTGATTGAAATGCACATTTGAGTCTTCATCGTCACTTGAAAATACTACGTGAAGTCTCCAATCTTCCATGGTTTTTGGGTCGGTATCATAGCGGATGATTTTATCTACCAGATTTTTAGCCTCATCTGCCGAGCGAGCTACCAATCTTCCAATATTTAAATCCAATTTGCCAATTAAATTAAGGCCTTCAGCCGGATCTAACAAACCATAATAATCATCTGTAGGAAATGATGTGATTGGATCCAGACTTTCTTCCGTCTCATAAGTGGGTATAAAATTCTGATCCGCATCCCGTTTTGTAATATGTCTGAAATCATAAGAGCCATCACCAAATAATGCTAAGTATTTAAATTTTGGATTCCTCAAATACAACATGCGCATAAAGTTTCTAATAGCTGTTGGGTCTTGGGAGCCACTTGAAAATTCATTGTAAACTTGGCTTATTTCTACAGCTTGGACATTGATATTTGAATGTTTGATGCGATGTGTTTGAAGTCTCTCAGCTTCAGATTTAAAATCTTTATGATACAATATGATCATCTCAGGATCTTTCAATCCATGAAGATTTTGATTGCCGACCGTGCCGATAAATTGGGGTGAATCAAAATTTAATGTTTCATCTAAAACGACAAATTGTTTGTAGCTATTTAAAGTATTTGATGAAAATTGAAGCTGATTGTTGGATATGGATCCATTCATCTGAATTACTTCCAAAGGATTGGTAATGTCCCAAATTTTCTTTGGGGAAGTAACATTGTTTATAGTAAAAAGGCTTGCATCAAAATTATAAGAATTTGGATCCATAACATACATCAACTTATTAGACCAAATCAATTTTTTCCAAACCGATATTTGCATGAAATCGATCCATCCTTCTGAAACCGTTCCACCTGATTGAGGGAAAACAATCTTGGCTTTTACTAAATCACTGACTGGTTGAAAGTTAGCTGTTTTCCGTGCAATATTTGCAAATCGATTGATGCTGCTATAAATAACATATGGAATTGAAACTGTTATTTTTTCATTCTCAACCATTGCAGATACTGAATGATTTACTGGAGCTCTGCCGGCAAAAGCAAATGAAAACAAACCGGTCTTATTTATGTCAACATGATCAAAAACAAAGCTATTTCCAAAATCAAATTCTCTGGTATTGCTGAGCTCCTCACCATACCAGTTTTTACCGGATCCTTCGCTGCCCGCATCTAAATCCAATAAGTTTACAAAATCATTTTCTATATGTTTAAAATCAAAGGCTGAATTTGATTGATAGGTTTGTGAGGATGGACCATCGACTTGAGGGATTCGCTTTCCACGATTTTGATCTAATTTTATAAAATAATAAGAAACATCTGAATAAGGATTTTTTGTATAACTGTAATCAGATACAGCCGGATCGTATTGAAATAAGTCAGGGCCATTTGCATAGAATAGAATAAAGTCATTTTCATCAAATCGACCGTCTTCTTCACCTTTAAGATAAATAGCATTTTCCTTAAGGTCGTCTTCAAATACAGCATCTGTTGACTCTGGCAATGGAGTTCCGCCATTTCCATATATCCGTATGTTTCTTGGATCTATAGTATTTAAATCCAGTTTGAGATTTTTCTCTAAAAAGTTTTTGTCAATTTTATAAACCCCACGTTGTTTGATTGAAATTTTATACCATATTCCGGTAACCAATGCGGATTCATTTGTAAAATTGGGCAGTGGCTGGGTTGGTAAGCCAACAGGAATAAACTCAACAACCAGATCAAAGGCTTTCAAAATTTCAAGTTGTTGCACATTTCGCATTGGAATCAATTCTATGCTTGCCACATATTTGTCGCGAGCTTTAAAAACTTGCGCATTTATTTCAAATTCAGGTTTTAATCCATTGGTTGATGATGCAGCAGCGTCTGGTTTTATAAATTCGGTTTCTTTAGGGATGAGTCTTGCTTTTAACTGACCGTTTCCAAATACTTCAAACTCTTTTTTATAAATCGCTATACCCGGATAATTGGGTGATTTAAAAGAATGATTAAATTGTATGCTTTGGGTACTATTGCCAGAAGAATTGCGTACTAACTGTGAGTTCCATTCAATTTTTTCAGAAAACTGAAAGATTTGTTGGGCCGAAAGAAAAAAAGTTCCGAAAACAAAAAACAAAATAATTTTGAGCTTCATTTTTACTGGGATAGGATTAAGGCTGTTCAAATGTAAGAAAAACGTCCTGAAAATAATATTATTGCCAATGACACAACATATTAAACGATTCCTGAGGGCATTCAGTTGTCTGCTGGTAGTAAGTTTTTCTAATACCAGCTTTGCACAGGATCCGGTTTATAGTCAATATTATGCTCAATCCTTGCATATGAATCCGGGATTTACCGGTTTGAGTTTTGCCCCAAGATTTGAAATGATCTATCGAAACCAATGGCCGCTCATTGATAAAGCTTTTGCAGCTTATGTCACTTATGGATTGAGTTACGATCAGTTTTTTAAGAATATAAACAGTGGATTTGGCATTCAATTAATGGCAGACGATGCCGGTGGTGGTTTGCTTAAAACCATTAAAGTCGCAGGTTTGTATGGTTACCAGGCACAAATCAGTGAATCCAATTATTTAAGGGGTGGGATTGAATTAGGATTTGTTCAAACCAATTATGATTGGGATCGTTTTGTGTTTGGAGATCAAATTGATCCGATAATTGGACCTATATCACCTGGAGGGACTCCATTTCCTACAGATGAAATCAGACCTGATAAAACCAATGTTTCTTATCTCGACATAGGCACAGGTTTGCTTTATTATAACCCTTATTTTAATATTGGGGTATCCGCAAAGCATATCAATACCCCTCAAAATGACATTTTAAAGGTGAATTCTTCTAGTTACAACGGAATTCCGGTTCGTTGGATGTTTCATGGCGGGATGCAGTTGGATTTGGCAAAATCAAGCAGAAACATCTCGATTCTGTCACCAGCTTTTCTTTTGGTCAAGCAATCCGAATTTTTTCAACTGAATTTAGGGACCCAATATCAGTTTAGCACGGTATTTGCCGGATTGTGGTATCGGCAGGCCCGAAATTCAGGGGATGCATTGATCGGAGTTTTAGGCTTTAAGAAAGGAGCCTGGAAAATGGGTTACAGCTTTGATTTTACGCTTTCCCAGCTCGGAATTGCTCAAGGAGGAAGCCATGAATTGAGCCTGGGACTGTTTCTGGGAGAGATTCGAAAAGAAAAGACAAATATCAATGATTGCTTTGAAGCCTTCCGGTAGAAAAAATTCTTTGTCAATACAATAAATTATTATATAACTTTGTTCCCCTAAAAAAGAAAGTAGTAGGATGAAAGGCAATTATTCAAAAATCGTCTTTTTGCTGGGCTTTGCATTGGTAATGGGAGCCTGTAGTAAAAGCAAACAGAACGAATCTTCCTCCACCGGTTGGAAATACAACGACAAGGAGTGGGGTGGTTTCGAAAAAGTAGATTACAGAGGCCAGGCTACTGGTCCGAATCTAGTGCTTATTGAAGGGGGAACCTTTCTAATGGGCTTAACTGAAGAAGATGTTACTTATGAATGGAATAACATCCCGAGAAGGGTGACGGTTTCATCGTTTTACATGGATGAAACAGAAGTAAGTAACATTAATTACCGAGAGTACATTTACTGGTTAAACAGGGTTTACAAATCCTATCCGGAAGTTTACAAAAAAGCTTTACCAGATACGTTGGTTTGGCGTGAGGAACTGGCTTACAATGAGCCTTTTGTTGAAACTTATTTCAGATATCCTTCTTACGATGATTATCCGGTAGTAGGTGTAAACTGGCTTCAGGCTAATGATTTTTGCAAATGGCGTTCTGACAGGGTCAATGAGTTTATCTTAATCGAGAAAGGAATTTTAAATCCCAATCCGGATCAGGTTGATTCAGACAACTTTAATACCGGTTCTTATCTAGCCGGTCAGTACCAAGGCAATGTGCGTAAAAATCTTGAAGACATTCAGACAGGAGGTGAAAGACCTGTAAGGTTTGATGACGGAATTTTATTGCCTGTATATCGTTTGCCTACTGAAGCAGAATGGGAATATGCCGCTCTTGCTTTAAAAGGCAAACAATCAGATAACAAAGACGAATTGATTACCGATCGTAGAAATTTTCCTTGGGATGGGAATACTGCCCGTTACAAAAGAAGAGACAAGTACATGGGTAATATTTTGGCTAACTTTAAACGCAGTCAGGGTGACTATATGGGTATGGCAGGTAAATTGAATGACCATGCACACATACCAGCACCTGTAAGAACATTTTTCCCAAATGATTTTGGTTTATACAATATGGCAGGAAATGTAAACGAATGGGTTGCAGATTTATACAGACCCCTTACGTCTACTACTTTGCGTGATGTTGAAAACCACGATTTAAATCCATTCCGTGGAAATGAATTTAAGGAATTGGTTTTAGATGAATCAGGAAATCCTGTAGAAAAAGACAGTTTAGGAGATTTAAGATTTCAAATGGTGTCTGATTCAGCAGTAGAGTTTCGTGAAAACTACAACAAAGGAGATGTTAAAAAATATCGAGATGATGACGATGAAGTTATTAAATACCAATACGGTAAATCATCTCTAATTAATGAAAAATCAAGAGTTTACAAAGGAGGCTCCTGGTCCGATCGATTGTTCTGGTGCTCTCCTGGAGCTCGCAGATTTAAAGATGAAGACAAATCAGATCGCTCCATTGGATTTCGTTGTGCGATGACTCGTACAGGAGGTCCGGAAGGAAACGAGGATGCAGGTGGTTTGGAATTCAAACGCAAAATGCCGAAAGTCAAAAGAGATTATAAATAATTTGACAAAAAATTAAAATTTGAAAAACTCACAGCAATCTTTGTTGTGAGTTTTTTTATTTATGCACTATCCACAATCTTACCAACGGTTTCTAGAACAAGACGCCAAGGTGTTTACAGATACTCGTAAGCCCTTGAAAGATGGGATATTTATTGCTTTAAGTGGTCCAAATTTTAATGGAAACAAATATGCTTTGGAGGCTTTAGATCAAGGTGCTTCCTTTGCCATTGTAGATCAAAAAACGATAGACGATCCCCGATTAATTCTGGTAGAAAATACATTGAAAGAATTGCAACGAATGGCTTCAATTCATAGAAAAAGATCAAAAGCCAAAATAATTGCAATCACAGGAAGCAATGGGAAAACAACTACGAAGGAATTGAGCTTTTCAATTTTTTCTCTTGCATTCAAAACACTAGCAACTGAGGGCAACCTGAACAATCACATTGGAGTTCCTTTGACTCTTTTAAAGATTAAGGAGGATACAGAATTTTTAATCCTGGAAATGGGGGCCAATCACCCGGGCAATATCAGCGAATTGTGTAACATTGCAGAACCCGATAGTGGGTTGATTACAAATATTGGAAAGGCACACTTAGAGGGTTTTGGTAGTTTTGAAGGGGTTCGTAAAACAAAACTCGAACTATTTGATTTCCTTAAATTAAATGGGGGCATCAGATTTTGTAACATGTATTCCGATGTTTTAAAAGAGTATGCTGCACATGAGCCAAACGTGATTGGATACGGATCACAAAGTGAAGATCTTGATTTTACTGCAAAATTGATTCATTCATTTCCTGAGATTGCTATGGAATTTTACAATAAGTTGATGCCAATTGAAATTCATTCAAAATTATTTGGTGAATACAATTTTCAAAATATTGTCGCAGCCTGTACGTTGGCATGTTTTTACAAAGTGCCGGAACGATTCATTCAAGAAGGGATTGCAGCGTATATTCCTAATAACATGCGCTCACAAATTCTAAAAATTTATTCCAATACCATCATATTAGATGCTTACAATGCAAATCCAAGTTCGATGAAACAAGCCATCCAGGCATTTAATCAAATGGATTTTAAAAACAAATGGACCATATTGGGAGAAATGGCTGAGCTTGGAATTTATGCAGAAGAAGAACATAACTTGCTTGTCAATCAATTGAGTAAATTGGATATTCAACGTTGTATATTTATTGGAGCGCAATATCATTTGAATGAAATTGATTCAAAGAATTTGCATTTTGCAAATGCGGAATCATGCAGAGCATGGTTAGAAAAAAATTGGCCAAGTGATACGGGCATACTAATCAAAGGGTCCCGTGCTGCAGGACTGGAACGACTGCTTGATTAGAAATATGTTAGTTGTTGATTAACTCAAGAATTCGTGAAGGGATTTGATCTTTAGCAGTAGCTAAATATTCTTCGTAAGTACAGGGAATCAATTGATTTGAAAATTCATTGTCCACCAAAGGTTCTTCAAACCACCATTTTCCGGTATTTTCAGATTTATAAAATTTGACAATGTAATCCAGATTTTTAATCTCAACCAGGTATTGGGTTAGTGATTCCCGGCTCATATTTTGATCCAATTGTTTAAGATGACATCCTTCTAAAAAATACCATGCCATTTGAGCCACCAATCGGGCAGTAATTCCATCCGGATCATTCGATTCATTCCAGGATGAAATAAAATACATTTTGACCCGATCACTCATGCCTGCCATACGTGATATCGTAGATGCTTCTTCGGAAAACAATCCACTTGGATTTTTTATACGATTCCCCGGGCAGTCGCTTGCACGAATTGCATTTAAATCAAAATAAATATATTCTGATCGTCTTAAAGGAGGCTCAAAAGAAGAAGCACTTGATCTAAATTCACCCGTTCTGTAATAATTTATTTTTTCATGATTCGAAGCCAGGTGCTGCCTTTGAAATGCTAGAAAATTAATTTCTTTAAGATACAAAGACATTGAATCCAATGTTCCTAAAAACTCAGAATGGTCGCTAATACAAGTTAAACTAAAAGGTTCGCGAAGTTTATGTTGTTGCAATTGGATTTCGTAGATGAGATCTAAATCTGCGCCAATTATCAAAAGTGTTTTTTTCTTGACGTAGGCAAGGTTTAATAAAAGCGCTGCCCGTTCTTGCAATGGGTAAGATTTCAACTGACCACCTAGCGCGATAAGAGCATCTTCAAAATAATCAGCAGTTAGTTGGTAAAAATGACTTTTAAAATTGCATTCTGCCTCAGTTGAACAAAAATAAACTAGGAATTTTGAATTGGCAGTTAGGTGGTAATTTGCATCTTGATTTACCAAAAGATGTCCGAGGCTTTGAGGATCAAAATCTTCTAAAAAAGGGTCATTGATGCTAGGGGTATTGCGGTCCATCTTAAAAAACTTAATTAATAAACACAAATTTACATATTAAATTTAAATTTAATATGAAATGATTTTAAATTTGATCTATGACTCATTTTCTCGATAATTACCTGAATAAACCAGCTGAAATTGTATTTGAATGGAACGATCCTTTGTCAGAGGCCAGGGCCTGGCTGGTTATAAATAGTTTAACGGGTGGAGCGGCCGGAGGAGGTACCCGTATGCGAAAAGGTTTAACACGCAGGGAAGTAGAAGATCTTGCGAAAACCATGGAAATAAAATTTAAAGTGTGTGGACCTTCGATTGGGGGTGCCAAATCAGGAATCGATTTTGATCCACAAGATCCAAGAAAGGAAGAGGTTTTGCAACGTTGGTTTGCTGCAATCAAACCTCTATTGGCAAATTATTACGGTACAGCCGGGGATTTGAATGTTGATGAACGCACGGAAGTGAGACCCTTCTTATTGGATATGGGAATCAACCATCCTCAATACGGAGTTTTAGAAGGTCATTTTCATTATCCGGATCAAATCAAACAGGATGTTTTAAAACAATTAAAACAGGGCTGTGCCTTGTTGGTGCAATCTGAAATTTACAATCCTGCTCAAGGAACTGCCCAATACACGACCATTGATTTAATTACCGGCTATGGAGTCTTTCAATCCATTGTGTCTTATTATAAAGTTTTTAAACAACAAACTGTAGCCGGGAAACGGGTTGCAATTCAAGGCTGGGGAAATGTAGGTGCTGCTGCAGGTTGGTATTTGTCTCAGGCCGGTGCTAGTTTGGTTTTAATTCAAGATAAAGAAGGATTTGTGCTAAATCCAAATGGTTTTGAATGTGAAACTGTCCGTGATTTTATGAATCAAAAGATTAACCACACCATTCAATCTGATCAAAAACATGCAGCTTCAAAACTAGACGAAGAATTGGCAAAACTAAAAATTGACATTTTTATTCCAGCTGCAGCTTCAAAATTGGTTGCGAAATCAAGTTATGAATGTATGAAACGCAATGGTCTGGAGTTGATCGCATGTGGTGCGAATGTCCCATTTCAAGAGGAAGGGCTTTTATTCGGTCCATTAACCCAGAAAATCGATCAGGAGATCTCTCTTATACCTGATTTTATTGCAAATTGTGGTGTTGCCAGGTTGTTTGCTTATTTGATGCAAAAAGATGCAGAAATCAGCGAAAAGGCTATTTTTGAGGATATTGAAACTACCATGCTTGGGGCGATTTCCAGTCTTTATTCACAATCCCACGAATCTGTTAAGCTCACTGAAAATGCCTTGCGAACATATGCAAAAAATTAATTTAAATAATTGAATTACAAAGCATTATGTATCTTTATTAATATTTATATTCTAGCAAACAAAAATGGCTGAATTTTTGCATAGCTTTGTTTGGGGATTTAGGTTAAGATGAATTTATTAATAAAATCGAACTAAATGGTTACAAAATTCTACCAAGTACTTTTGCTTATGCTATGGGCGAATTTTACGTTCGGTCAACAAAACGATACAATTCCAGAAAGACAAGACAACAGTCTGATTTCTAAAACGGATACATCCGGTACCGAAAGTGGTTTAAATAAAGTAACAAAGACCAAAATAGTTTTGGGCAATACCAACGAAGCTGATTGGAAATCCGGTAAAGCAAAATACCCTCCTAAACCCAAGCACATGTGGGAATTAGGATTAGGAGTGGGACATTACTTTATTCATGGTGATGTAGATCCCAAAATACCCGGATATGGCTTGTCCTTACACATGCGAAGAGCCATCAATTATTCATTTTCTTTCAGATTGGACTTCTTTTACGGAACTGCTTTTGGTTTAGAACCACAACCTTATACGAAGGCACTTGAAGTTGAAACTTCCGTTTTTCAGGGTTATGGTACTCAAAATGCTTGGTTTCCTGCTTATAAGACCCAATATTACTATGGAGCTATCGAAGGCATCTTAAATATAGGGAACATACTTTTTCATAAAGACCGAAATAAATGGAATAGCTATTTGATCTTAGGAGCGGGGCTTGACCACAACAATACAAAATTGGATTTAAGAGATGAAAATGGGAATGTATATACAAACCTCATTTCTCTAAGTGAATATTCTGACGCAGCATTTAATACGAGACAAGGAAGAATTGATATTAAAAAGAAATTAAGAGGTCTTTATGATGGGGATTATGAAACTCCCGCATTTAAAAAGAAAGGAATATTTCGCCTCAACGATAAGACAAATATTCATCCGATATTTATTGGGGGTGTAGGAATTTCTAGAAAAATAAACAGACGTATCAATATTGCTTTAGAGCATCAGGTTCATTTTTCGGATAATGATTATCTGGATGGAATTATTTATCGAAGTGATGTTGATCAAACAACCCAAAATGATTATCAGCATTACACAAATTTGAGGCTGAATATTAATTTAGGTAAATTTAAAAAACGCAAAGAACCATTGTACTGGTTAAATCCTTTAGATGCTGCTTTTACGGACATAGCAGATTTAAAGCGCAGACCTATTTTCGATCCTAAAGACACCGATCAGGATGGAGTCATAGATTTGTTGGATCAGGAAAATGAAACACCTGCAGGGGCTCCTGTTGATCCCAGAGGGATTGCATTGGATAGCGACAATGACGGTATTCCGGATCATAAAGATGCTGAACCATTTTCTCCACCAGGTTTTCAAGTCAATGAAAAAGGAATTGCACAGGTACCGGTTGTACAGCCTGGCATGTCAGAAGATGATGTCAAAAGAATTGTTGACAATCGATTGGGCGTTCCGCCGGGTGCATTTGACAGCACTGGGGGCAAAGGACTGTTGAGCAATATCGAGTGGTTCTTACCAATGATACATTTTAAATTGGATGAGTACTGCATTGATCTAAAATTTGTTCCACAATTGGCGAGTGTTGCACATGTAATGCAAACACATCCTTCATTGAAAGTAACTGTTTTTGGTCATACAGACATTAGACATTCCAATGCTTATAACAAAGTGCTTTCATACAATCGCGCAAATGAAGCAATTGAATATTTAGTCAATACGTTCAATATTCCTCGCAACAGATTTAAATTAATGTATGGTGGGGAAGAAAGTCCGCTAGGTGGACATAATAAAAACTATCAAGTGAATCGTCGGGTTGAATTTAAAATCAGTCAACCAGATGATGTTGAAATGCCGATGCCAGATGGTCCAAAGGCAGGAGCTTGTCATAAAACCTGGAGTCGCAAATCAACTACTGAATCCAAAGAGGCAGCACCAAAGAAATAATCAAATTATTTGTTTTGTGATGAATGAATGGTTTTTTATTAAAGCATTCATTTCTTTTCTCTTATAAAAGCATGCTGATAGGATTTTCTAAAATTAGTTTTAAATTTTGTAAAAACTTTGCACCCGTAGCTCCATCTACAGCGCGATGATCGCAAGACAAAGTCATGTGCATTCGATTTGAAATAACAAGGCTGTCGTTTTTAACAGCAGGTTTCTTATGAATTGAACCAATGGCTAAAATGCAGGCATCCGGTGGATTTATAATAGCAGTAAAATGTTCGATGTCAAACATTCCGAGATTTGAAATTGTAAAGGTATTTCCTTGCATTTCATCCAAATTCAATTTGCGTTCTTTGGCACGCAATGCTTTGTCCTGAATTTCTTCTTTTATAGCCGTCAGTGTTTTTTGATCTGCATAGCGAACTACGGGTACTACCAATCCATCTTCTATTGCGACTGCAATCCCAATGTGAATGTCGTTATGATAGATCATTTTATCATTGGTCCAGGAAACATTAACGCCTAAATTTGTTCGCAATGCAATAGAACATGCTTTTACAATTAAATCATTGAAGGATATTTTTTGTGGAGATACTGCATTCAATTGATTGCGTGCTTCTACGCAAGCATCCATATCAACTTCGGTTGTTAAATAAAAATGAGGGGCTGAAAATTTGCTTTCAGATAGTCTCCGTGCGATGGTTTTACGCATTTGGCTGTTGAGTACTTCCCGATCCCCGATTTGTTGCAGGTAGTTGAGCGATGGTTGCAAGCCAGGCATTGAAGATTGACTGGCAAGATTTTCAATGTCCTTTTTAACAATGCGACCTTGTTCACCAGAACCACTTACATTTTCCAAACTCAAACCTTTTTCTTTTGCAAGTGATTTTGCTAATGGAGAAGCTTTTATTCGGGTGTCCATGCGTTCTGGTGCTGACTCGGTCTTAGAAACGGTTTCAGCCGGATTTGGAAGCGTGTTTTGTTTGGAATTAGCCGATTGGTTTGGAATTCCTTCCGTCCCAGCTCCATTTAAAAGATTTTCAAACGATTCGCCTTTTTGACCAATGATAGCGATGATTCCATCAACTGGAACAGCACCTTCTTTGACTGCAATGTGTAATAAAATGCCCTCCTGATAGGCTTCCAGGTCCATGGTGGCCTTGTCAGTTTCAACTTCAGCTAAGATATCTCCAGGTTTTACAGGGTCTCCTACATTTTTATTCCATGTTTTAATAAAACCCTCCTGCATGGTATCTGAAAGTCGGGGCATCTTAATTGCTACAGCCATCTTTAGTAATTTTGCATAAAATTAAGCTATTCGGATGTTTTTTGAGAAAATCCAAGACGATTCTAAACATAAAGATTCATAATCAATCTATTACAGTTGTATAATTTCTATAATTTTAACGCATGAATTCAATCTCGAAAATTGTAGACGAGGCAGTAGCAGCATTTAGCACCTTGCCTGGAATTGGAAAAAAGTCGGCCCTTCGAATGGTACTCCATTTAGCTCAACAGGATAAAAAGAAACTGGAAGATTTGTATTCGGCAGTAAAAAACATATCTGATAGACTAATCCGTTGCAAGCAATGTCATGCATACTCTGATTCAGAAATATGTGCCATTTGCAGCGATCCAGTTCGAAATAAACAAACGATTTGTGTCATTGAATCGATCCGGGATTTGTTTGCTATTGAAGAATTGAAACAATTCAGAGGAGTTTATCACGTTTTAGGTGGATTGATTTCTCCTATTGATGGTATGGGGCCAGAAAATTTAACAATTCATTCCTTGTTTAAACGGATAGAAATGCAACCCATAACTGAATTAATATTGGCTATACGACCAACAATTGAAGGAGATACAACATCGTATTACATTACGAGACATCTTAACAATCCATCCATTAAGATCAGCATGTTGGCAAGAGGCGTTTCTTTTGGATCTGAGTTAGAATATGCTGATGAACTTACTTTAAGCCGTTCATTGCTAAATCGCACTCCATACATTATAAGTGAATAATAGGCTGGTGAAATTAAGCATCCTAATTGTAAATTATAATGTCAGGCATTTTTTAGAACAGTGCCTGACATCAGTTGAAAAAGCAATTCAAAATATTGAAGCAGAAATTATTGTAGTAGATAATGCCAGTGTAGATGATTCCTTGCAAATGTTGCAAGAACATTTTCCTAGAGTCAAGGCAATCGCTTCAAAATCAAATCTTGGCTTTGCAAGGGCAAATAACTTAGCGGCTAAACATGCAACTGGAGAATATATTCTTGCCCTCAATCCGGATACCGTTGTAGAAGAAGATTGCTTTGTAAAATGTTTAATGTTTTTTGAAACCCATCCGGATGCTGGTGGGCTTGGGGTGCGAATGATAGATGGTTCCGGAAAATTTTTGCCGGAATCGAAGCGTGGGTTTCCGGGTTTTTGGGCTGCATTTTGTAAAATGACCGGCGTTTACAAACTAGCCCCCTCCAGTTCGTTTTTAAATCAATACTATCAAGGGCATTTATCTGAACTGGAGTCCAATAAAGTTCCTGTGCTTTCCGGTGCATTTATAATGATGCCAGTAAACATTTGGAATAAAGTAGGTGGATTTGACGAAGACTATTTTATGTATGGAGAGGACATAGATCTATCTTATAAAATTGAGCAATCTGGTTTTAATAATTATTATTTTGCAGACACAAGCATCATTCATTATAAAGGTGAAAGCACCAGCAAAGGAAGCCTGAATTATGTAATAGCATTTTACAAGGCCATGATCATTTTTGCAACAAAACATTTTGATAAAACCAATCGATTTGCTCTTGTAAGTATGCTAACTGGAATATTATGGGTTAAAGCATTTTTGACCCTTCTTAGAAATTATATTACAACCTTGCAAGGTATACTTCTGGATGCTTTTGCATTGAGCATTGGATTTTATTTAATTCGTAAATATTGGGCAACCTATTATCATGGAGATGTCAATTATTTCAATAGTCCTGCCATACTATTTAATGCTGCTTTGTTTGTATTGATATGGATATCTTGTTTTTATTTTCAGGGAGTTTATCAAAAAAAATATGCCTTAAAGGATTTATTAATTGCGGCTATTTGGGGTTTTATATTTAATTTAAGTTTGTATGCTTTATTTCCTGAGACATGGCGTTCATCCAGGATGCTCCTGGTTTTATCATTCTTATGGGTTATTTTATATGCTGTTTTGAGTCGCCTTGTTTTAAACAGGATCATGAGAAAATCCTGGGCGATTGGTACTGCCAAAGCTAAACATGTGCTCGTTATTGGAGATGCAGAAGAATTTGAAAAAGTCAGGACTCTTATGAAGAAAAATGATTTTGTCGATGCCTTTCAACTAATTTCTGTTGGCAAATTAACTGAAATGGGGATAGAACAATGGAGGGATTATATTCGCATCCACGAAATTCAGGAAATTGTTTTTTGCCAAAATAAAATAGAATGGAAACAAATTCTCTCTTTCATGTCAAATATGAAAGACTTGCTCAATTATAAAATCATGACGGCATCTGGTTCGGGTATAATCAGCAGTCCATCTAAAAACAATCCAGGCGAAATATTGTCATTAGAATTAGAATACAATTTAGCTAAAACAGTCTATTTAAGGCAGAAGCGATTGTTTGATCTTGGATTTTCAATGATGCTTCTGATTTTTTCATGGATGGTGATTTTTATTTATAAAAACAAGAGTCAGTTTCTAAAAAACTTACATGCTGTGATTTTTGGAAAAAAAACCTGGGTGTCCTATCAACGAAGTGCAGAGCAAGTAGATAATTTACCTTTGATAAAACAAGGTATTTTATTTCCACTTTTTCAAAGCGAACGCATTGTAATAAAGGAATTAGAGGCACAATTATTGAGTATGTATGCATGGAATTATTCCATGTGGACAGATCTTGATATCTGTTTGCGTAACTTGCACAAATTAGATCAAGAATAAATGGATTCAAGGATTGGCATTATTAAAAACTACGCTTCGACGATCCAGTCACAATTGATTGAATTGCGAAGAGATTTTCATGCACATCCAGAATTGTCATTCCATGAAGCGGCAACCTCATTAAAAATTCAGGCTGTTTTAAGACAATTGGGAATTTCCTTTACTACTGGCTGGTGTAAGCATGGAATTGTTGGCGAAATACAAGGAGAACTGTCATCAAATCGATTGGTTGCTTTGAGAGCAGATATGGACGCATTGCCAATCCATGAAAAAAATGAATGCTCCTATAAATCAACCCATGAAGGGGTCATGCATGCTTGTGGACATGATGTGCATATGACTTGTTTATTAGGTTCACTGATGATTTTAAATCAGTTCAAATCCTTATGGGGTGGAAAGGTTAAATTCATATTTCAACCGGCAGAAGAGAAATTGCCCGGAGGTGCATCCATATTAATTGAAGAAGGGGTTTTAAATCAGCCAATGCCGGATTTAATCATTGGCCAACATGTGCAACCTGGCATGGAAGTAGGAAAGATAGGAATAGGCCCGGGTGCATTTATGGCTTCTTGTGATGAAATATACATAAAAATAATAGGCAAAGGAGGACACGCGGCACAAGCTCATTTATGCATTGATCCTATTGTGATTGCTGCTCAATTGGTACTTGCATTTCAATCGTTTATGAATCGGGAAAAACCTGCAAATCAAGCTTCTGTTTTAAGTTTGGGCACCATAGAAACAAATAGTGAAGCGACCAATATTATACCTGACGAAGTTAAGCTTTCTGGAACTTTTCGGGCACTGGATGAAAACTGGAGATGGCTTGCCCATAAACGGATCAAGGAAATTGCAGTCTCAATTTGTAAGGCTTTTAATGCTACTTGTGAAATTGACATTCAGATCGGATATCCATGTTTAATCAACCATCCAGATTTAACGGAAAGCCTGATTCAACTAGGGGAGGAGTATCTTGGGGATATGAAGGTAGAAAGACTTGGTGCCCGATTGACTTCTGAGGATTTTGCTTATTATTCTCAAGTTATCCCAGCGGTTTTTTACAGGCTCGGTGTAGGACAGGTACCGGGTGTTCATCGCGCTGATTTTGATATTGATGAAAAAGCATTGGAACATGGAGCGGGTACAATGGCCTACTTTGCTATGAGTTTAAATACAAATGGAGTACTTTAATGGGACTTGAGAGTCAAAGCTCTACGCATTGATTTTTTTTAATATTTCGATCATACCACACACAAATTCAATTTGTGTTAAATTACATATAAAATAATTTACTAATTTGTAACTAAATATCAGACAGTATGTTATTTTTGTCTTCTCAATACATTAGCAATAAATTAATTACAGTTTTTACATGGCGAGAATCCTTATTGTAGATGACGAACAAGCAATCCGAAGAGCTCTCAAGGATATTTTGATCTTGGAAAAATATGAGGTTGAAGAGGCGATGGATGGACTTGATTGTCTTGTTAAGCTTAAGCAAAAGGAGTTTGATGTTATTATTTTGGACATTAAAATGCCTAAAATGGACGGGATGGAGGCCCTGGATAAAATTCAGCTTTTGGTCCCGGATACACCAGTTGTGATGATCAGTGGTCATGCAACCATTGATACGGCAGTTGAAGCTGTAAAAAAAGGAGCATTTGATTTTATATCAAAGCCACCAGATTTAAACCGACTTTTAATTACTATTCGGAATGCGATCGATAAATCTTCTTTAATTACGGAAAAGAAGGTTTTGCAGAAGAAAGTTTCTAAAATAAAGATTCAGGAAATAGTTGGAGAATCCAAACAAATCATGAAAGTTCGCGAAACCATTGATTTGGTAGCACCAACAGAAGCCCGAGTTTTAGTTACTGGTCCAAATGGAACCGGTAAAGAATTAGTTGCACGTTGGATTCATGAAAAGAGCAATCGAAATACCGGAAGCATCGTGGAAGTTAATTGTGCAGCAATTCCATCTGAATTAATTGAAAGTGAATTGTTTGGACATGAAAAAGGTTCATTTACCTCAGCTATTAAACAACGATTGGGCAAATTTGAACTGGCAAATGGCGGTACTTTGTTTCTCGATGAAGTAGGAGACATGAGTTTGTCAGCTCAAGCAAAAGTATTGCGTGCGCTTCAGGAAAACAGAATTACTCGGGTTGGAGGTGACAAAGAAATATCAGTAGATGTTCGTGTGATTGCTGCGACCAATAAAGATTTGCGAGAAGAAATTGCCCGAGGTAGATTCCGGGAGGATTTGTACCATCGTTTAGCAGTAATTATAATTGAAGTCCCATCGTTAAACGATAGAAAAGATGACATACCCGTTTTAGTGGATCATTTTGTAGAACATATTTGTTACGAATATGGAATGCCGGCAAGGAAAGTAGATGATGCTGCAATCGAAGAATTGCAAAAATACAATTGGACCGGAAATATAAGGGAGTTGAGAAATGTGATCGAACGATTAATCATATTGTCTAAGACAAAAATTACTCGGAAGGATGTTTTAGATTTTGTAATTCCTGCAAGCCAGCGAAACTACAGGTACAAGGAATTGTTTGAACAATTTGATAACATCCAGGAATTAAATGATTTTATAAAAAGAGAATTTACTGCGTTTAAAACGCCAGTTTAGTTATAATGCCAAGAATATTTCCTGAAGCCTGTCTTTCCAATTTGGAGGCAGGCTTTTTGTATATAAATTATATTTTATGAAAACACAAAAACAATGGTCACAAATTAAAGGAGAGAACAGTTGGACGATGTTCAAAGTATTGGCTGAGTTTGTCGATGGGTTTGAAACATTAAACCGTATTGGCCCATGTGTTTCTATTTTTGGTTCGGCTCGAGTAAAAGAAGATCACCCTCATTTTCAATTGGCTATGGCTGTTGCAGCTCGATTGGTAGAGGAAGGATTTGGTGTAATTACCGGAGGTGGGCCTGGAGTTATGGAGGCTGCAAATAAAGGGGCTTTTGTTAATAAAGGTGTTTCTGTAGGATTGAATATTCATTTGCCATTCGAGCAATCAAACAATACCTATATAGATTTCGATAAAAATCTTCACCACCGCTATTTTTTTGTTCGCAAAGTTATGTTTGTAAAATATTCTCAGGCTTTTATTGCAATGCCTGGTGGTTTTGGAACTTTGGATGAATTGTTTGAAGTTTTGACGTTGACTCAAACACATCGGATCAACAAAGTACCTATAATATTGGTAGGCAAATCATTTTGGGAACCTTTGAAAAATTGGATTTTTGAAACGATGGTCAATGAATATAAATATGTAAGTCCGGAAGATATGGATTTGATGCCCATTGTTGACACTCCGGACGAAGTAATCTCATTAATATTAAATTATTATGAAGGAGATACTTCCAATGGTTTGCGACCAACCTTTGAATTGTGATGCATTTGACGGAATTCAATTAATGAACTTCCAGGTAATTCCAAAACGAAAGTAAAAATCATAAAAAGGATAATTGATCACAAGATTTGGACGAGCTTCATTCCAAAAAGAATCCAAATGATCCGCATATAAACTCAATCTAAATTCTGAAATATTGAAATGCATAAACAGACCTGTGCTGTATATGAAATCATTTTTTAAATTGGAACCATAAAAGGATTGTAAAATAGGATTAAAATTAAATTTATAATCAAATTGATAAAGTTTGAATTGCAATCCAAATTCAGACTGTACTATTTTCTTAAAAATGTATTGATTGTAACTGAGATTGTGTTCTGAATGCCATCCATTCAAATGTGCAGGATCTGGTTGATACAAATCCAATTGGAATTGATTGGCAATATTCCATTTCCGCGTATTGTAATTTAAATGAATCCGCAAGGATGTATTGGATAATGAGTTAATTGCTTGTGGATGGGCAGTAGTGTCAAAGTACACAAAGTTTGAATAATTTGACAATTTCAAATCGATGCCTGCATTTAAAGCTGCGCTGGTTGTAAGTTTAAATTGAATGCCCGATTCTGAAATAAAAGGACTGGAATAAGTCGGTTGCCAAAAATAGGATTTATTTAAATTTAAATAACGGTAGCTATAGGGGATAGGTGTTTTTTTAAAAAATGCATGAACCTGGCCAACAAGCCAACTGTTAACACGAATTGAAGAAGCAATTGAAGCATTTAGCCCTGTTTTATTATCAAAATAAATTGCAGACAATCTTGTAGAAATCGGTTCAAGTATTTTAAATTTAAAATTATTAATGAGTGCAGTGGAAGAGACCACTTTACTTTGATTCAAACTATCGTGATCCAGATTATTTATATCTAACTGGTATTCCACTGATGATTGTATATAAGACAGGTTGATGATTTCTAAATTAATTTTTTGGTTTACTAATTTAGAATGCAAATAGTTATTGATTCGAAAACTGTCAGTATAAAAATTCTTATAGATTGTAGAATCTAGTGGATTTCCGGTGTCTTTGTAATTAAATGCAAACAGGCTATAGAGTCCATGGTAACTGATTTTAGGGCTGATCAGTTTTGCAGAATTGTTAAATCGATATTCAAGATTCAATAGCAAAGCGCGTTCAAATTGCAAGGTAGAAGCTGAGTTGATTTTAACAGGCACAGATTCGCGCACTCTATAATTGGGATCCAACAAACTGCTGTCATTTTCAATTCCCCAGTTGTCAAGTGAGCTGTGTCGTTCATCTGAAAAAATAAGACTGCTTGCAAAATTTTCCTTTTTGTTTTTATAAAATACGCCGGTATTAAAAAGGGTATTTTCTTGTGTTCCAAAGGCATAGATTCCTTTGTTTTTTTGACGATTGTAAGAAAAATTCCAAATAACTTGGTTTTTAAATCGGGAAGCAAATATCAGTTGGAGTTCATAATTATCCTGAAAGCTGGCTTGTGAATTTGTAAAAGATCGCCCGCGTTGAAGTTCAATTTCAGAAATTGCTTTATTAGGAGAAGTAAATTTAAATTGCTCAATCGCTTGTTGGTTAAAACGAAGGCCATGTAAAGCATGATCCCAAAGCCTGTTGCCATAGGTATTGGACGCATCCCAATAGCGGGCAGGATGAATCGCGTTTAATTGAATTCCAGTTAATTCTGAATCGTGTATTAAAAAACCAGATGAACTATCTTTTTGTTTTATTCTAAATGCATCAACTGCCTCAAATTGAATTATTTCTAATTTGATTTTATTTAAACTGTCCAGTTTTAACTGTTTCAGGGAATCCGTTTCGCTTTGTGCAAAGGCTTGATGACCAGTTAAACAATACAAACAGATACTCCATACAAGGTGAGTTAATAGATTATTATATCTATTCGAATTCAAGAATGCAATATTTGATAGATTAATTATGAATTTTACTTAAGCTGGAAACAAATTGTTGATGATCCTTAGTAGTTAATTTCAACCAATAAAATCCAATTGGCAAACCATCGAGATTGATGTTTGTATCAGGGCCTGATTCCTTCAATTGTTTTGATTCAATCAGGGATCCCCTTGCATCAAAAATTTGGTATTGCTGAAAGTCTAACATGACATCGGTTGTAATATGGATTGTATTTGAAGCTGGATTTGGGTAAATTCTCAACTCTTTGTGTATAGAGCCATCTGAAGTTCCAACCGGATTGCATGAATAAACCGAATTGCAAGGTTTTTCAACACCTTCTACAACAAACAAACCATTTTGCATATCAGCAATTACAATATTGCCGGAAGGCAAATAGGGATAGTTTCCCCAGGACCCTTTGTAACTTAGATTGTTACGCAAGTTGGAAGTTGGATAAAATGCTTCTAATACAGGTTTTGACGGATTTTTGATATTGTAAACTTGAAGTCCATCATAGTAATAAGAAACATAGGCATAATTACAAGATACCAAGGGATTGTGCGGGATGGCAATGGCGGTATCTTTAGCTGGATATAACAAGGATACAACCTTTCCATTTACTATGTCGGTGAGGTCAATAACTTTAAGTGGCAAACCATGATTTTCATCCGCCATTACATAGGTTTTCCCATTTGGTGTAAGCCAACCTGAATGATTATACCCGGAATTAGGATATTCATTGGGTTTCAATGTTAAAATGGGTTTTGGATTTGATGGATCGTGAAAATCCATAATTGCAAATCCGGAAGGTCCGCAATTCAAATAAACGGTGTCGTTTCGAGCATAAGCATCGTGTACATGTGCAGCTGTAATGTCTCCAAATTTATTATAGTGACCTATAAACTTAGGTTTTTCCGGATTAATGATATCATAAAGACCTAATGCAAAAAATCCATCTTTACCATTTTCAGAGCAAGTGTAAAGTCGGGCTTTTGGAATATCAATAAAAATATTATGCACACGTGTCATGAATTCTCGTGAATCATAGACGACAATTGCAGTATCTGGTAAATTCGAAATATCAATTATTTGGAGGCTGCTACTGCCTTCGTCACAGACAGCATAGAGATAACAACGGTAATCATCGTAATCCCTGTGAATTACATCTGGACCATTAAAAGCGCCTTTAATTAAATAACGTTCAAAAAGATTTTTGGGATCCGTAACATCAATGATATGTGTTCCTGATGTAGAGCCAATGACACCGTATTCATGTCCATTGACCCAAAAACCCCAAGCCTCATTGAATGCATTATCATAAGCCGATGAACCTACTACATTAGGGTCTCTCCAATGCCCCAGCAAGTTTAATTTTTTAACCTGAGAATTAGCACATACTATTGTAAAACAACATATGATGACAATTAATTTATTTTGGATCATTAATTACAGATTTAGAATTGCAGGATTCATCCCCATGGTTGAAAACCCACCATCATGATATAAATTTTGCATGGTAACCATTTTGGTTAGATCAGAAAACAGCGCCACACAATAATCGCCACAAGCATCGGCAGAAGCGTTGCCAAGTGGACTCATTTTGTCGGCATAATCAAAAAATTCTTTAAAGCCTTTTACTCCAGAACCAGCTGTGGTCCATGTAGGAGATTGTGAAATTGTGTTGACCCGGACTTTTTTAAGAGTGCCATAATGGTATCCAAAACTTCTCGCAAAGGATTCCAATAATGCTTTTGACTCCGCCATTTCACCATAATCCGGAAATACCCTTTGGGCTGCTATATAGGTCAATGCCACTACTGACCCACCTTCTGCAATAGAATCCAATTTTAATGCAGATTGCATTAATTTGTGAAATGAGATTGCAGAAATGTCAAAGGTCTTTTGCATAAAATCGTAGTTGGAATCGGTGTAGTGTTTGCCCTTTCGAACATTCAGGGACATTCCGATAGAATGTAAAATAAAATCAATTTTACCTCCTAAAATTTCGGTTGATTTATTTAAAAGATTTTCCAAGTCTTCAACAGAAGTTGCATCTGCGCCTATTAATTCTGCCTGAAGTTTTTCGGATAATTCCATGATTTTACCCATTCTCAATGCAACGGGAGCATTTGTAAGGGTAATTTTGGCACCTTGGGAAACACATTTTTCGGCAACGTGCCAGGCAATAGATTGTTCGTCGAGTGCTCCAAAAATGATTCCTCGTTTATTAGCCAGTAATTGATTTGACATAGCAGGTATTTTTTGCAAAATTACATTCGTTCTGATTAGAAATGCTGTAAATTATAGGAAGCTGGGATTTATTATTATCTTAGATTCTCACAAACTCATCAATTCAGCTGCATTTTTCAAAGCGGCCTTAGTAGGCGGTTCCCCACTCAGCATTTTTGCCAATTCGTTGAGACGTTCCTCCTTATTGAGTTTCCGGATCTTTGTAGCGGTATCGTTTTTTGTATGTTCTTTATAAACGTAGTAATGTTGGTCAGCTCTGGATGCAACCTGGGGTGAATGGGTAATGCAAATCAGCTGTTGCATTTGAGACATTGCCTTCAGAATATTCCCCATTTGAAGGGCAATTTGCCCAGATACCCCAGTGTCAATTTCGTCAAAAATCATGCAAGTACCTTCGTTTTTTGTTGCAATCAAAGATTTTACAGCAAGATTAAAACGCGCCAATTCACCACCGGATGCTTGTTCTTTCAATGGGCGGACCAAACCTCCTTTATTCGCACAAAACAAAAAGTCAATCTGATCCAAACCTTCGGAATTCAAGGTTTCATTTTGTTGCAATTGGATTTCAACTTTGGCATTTAACATTCCAAGGTCCAGTAATAATTTCTGTATGTTTGAAACAAATTCCGGAATGGCTGCCTTCCGTTTTTTTGAAATACTTTGTGCTTCCTTGATGAGTTGATTGTGCAGTTGGTCTATTTCATACTGCAGTTTTAATAAGTTTTCATCTGAAACTGAAATTTGATTTAATTTGGATTCCAATTGGTCCCTCAATTGAATCAAATCGAATTCTGAATGTGCCCGATGTTTTTTTAGGAGACGGTTAAGCTGATCAAGCCGGTGATTGATTTGACTAATTCGTTCCGGACTTAACTCAGTTTGATCTGCAATGTTTTCTAGTTCTAAGCTAAGATCTTTTAATTCAGTTCGAATGCTGTCTAAACGCGAGTATATGTTCTTTAAATTTTCATTAACCTGTATGTTTTTTAAAAGACCAATGCCAGTTTGGGTTTGATCCAATAGCCCTCGCTCACTTTGAATTATTTCGAAAAGCTGCATGCAATTGGTTTTGATTTCTTCAGCTTTGGTAACCAATTTTAACTCATCTTCAAGTCCCGTCAGTTCATCTTCTTTTAATTGTGCTGCGCTTAATTCATTCCATTGAAATTCTATAAATTCTTTTTCCAACAATCCGGATTTTAATGCTTCTTCTTGTTTGTTGAATTGATTAATTAAGGCTTGAAGTGATTTAAATTTATTTTCATAGTTCAAAACAATTTCGGTGAGACTTGCGTATTTGTCTAAAGACTCCATTTGAAAGGACCGGTCAAATAAATCCAAATGATCAAACTGTTGGTGAATATTTAGTAAAAAAGGAGCAAGCGATTGAATCACATTTAGCAACACAGGACTATCGTTAATAAATGAACGCGTCTTGCCGGTCGGAAAAATTTCACGACGCAAAATAAGTGATTGTTGATTGTCAAGTTCAAATCGATCGTTTAATTGCAACAACAGCTCTTTGCTAATTTGAAATTCAGCTTCAACGATGCATTTCAATTCATTATTTTTAAGATCTTTTACATCAGACCTGTTCCCGAGTACCAATTGCAATGCTCCAATGATAATTGATTTTCCAGCCCCGGTTTCACCGGTCATAGTTGTAAATCCTTTTTCCCAATTAATTTGCAAATGGTCTATGATGGCATAATTTTTAATTGAAAGACTTGTCAGCATCAGATCAGTTTATTGAATAGCTTGTCCCAATTGTTGTGCACGTTGAAAATCTTGATTTGCTGCATCAATCTTTCCTAAATTTTGCAAGGTTTGGCCCCGTTCTGCATAAAATAAACCGGAATTGGGATTTAGACGAATGGCATTATTAAAATAGCTAAGTGCCTTATCAGGTTGATTCAATAGCACTAGACAGCGTGCTCCTTCAAACCAAAGTTCAGGACTTTTGGAATCTAGTTTTAAATAGGAATCAATATCAGCTAATGCCAATTCGGTTTTGCCTGCCTGATTGTATAAGATACTTCGATTGAGGTAACCAACTTTCCAGTTTTTATTTAATTCCAATCCTTTATTTATATCAGCCAATGCTTCTTCCCATCTGCCTAATTTTGCTTTGGCAGCACCACGATTGACATAGTATTCTGCTTCTGGCTTCATTTTGATGGCCTGATCATAATCTAGAATCGCTTTCTCGTCTTCATTTTTATTAAAAAACAATCTGGCGCGACTGTTATAAGTAGCATGTCCGGCTTTGTATTTAATAGCCATGTTGTAATCTTCTAAGGCGCGATCAAATTGTTTTAAATCTCGCAAATAATTTGCACGATTATTATAGGGTAGTGGAGTGTTTTGATAATATTTGAGCACATGGGTCCAGAGGGTTTCTGAATTTTTCCATATTTTAGTTTGCTTATAACTGATAAAACTCAATACTAATAAATAAATACCTACAGTTGCAAAAGCGATTGACTTTTGATTTGGTTTCGATTGAATCCATTTCTGAGCATAAAAACAAAAAATAAAAAACAACCCGATATAAGCAATGTATGTAAACCGATCAGCCAAATATCCTTGTCCAGCAGCAAGAATTTGAAGTAAAAAAACAATGTTGAAAAAGAAAAATAAGAATCCAAAAACCAAAGCTTTAGCATTTTTCTTATAAGCATAATAAATGCCAAATAACATAATTAAGGCTGCGGGCAAAGAAAGATAATGCCAAGTACTTAGCTTTTCAGGATAGGGATAAAGAGGGGACATCATATATGGCACCAACCATTTTATACAATACGTAATAAGACTATAGGAACCAATAAATAAACGATCAATGCCCGTGTGTACCATCGAATTGGTTTCAAGTGATCCCTGATCTTTTAAAAATAAAATACCAATAACGCCAAATACAAATGCGGCTATAAAATAATGAGCTTTCTCAATAAGCAATTTGAAATTTATGGGACGGTCTTTGTAATAATCTATAGCCAACATCGACAAAGGCAGGGCAACCATTTGAATTTTTGCAAAAAGGCCAATAATAAATAATACAAATGCCAGGATTGCTTTCCATTTTGCAGGCTTGTCTAAATTTCTGATGTACAAGTAAATTGCGGGGCAATAAAATGCTCCGTACAATACATCTTTTCGTTCAGTAATCCATGCTACTGATTCAACTCGCAATGGATGGAATGCAAAAAGTGCAGTACCAACTAAGGCAAACCATAAATTGAGTTGGAGTGCTTGAAATATCCTAAATACAAAATAGACACAGATTAAATGGAGTAAAATATTTACCAGGTGCATTCGACTGGCATTCATTCCATAGAGTGAATGCTCAATTGCAAAACTGAGAATGCTCAAAGGATTGTAATTTCCAATTACATTTTGGGTGAATATTTCGGCATATTTGTGTTCGATCACCAATTTATTTTCATAGGTGTTTCTGTCATCGTCCCAGTTTACAAAATCACACTTTATGGCTGGACTAAAGATGATAAAAGTAAAAACCAATAACAGAAGGATGTACAAACTGGAATTTGTTGGTTTTCCGGGTTCTGTATCTTTGATTTCTACCCTTGGCGGGGATGGAATGGTGGTTTTGGTTTTCTTTTTAGCCATTTAAGATAAACTAGGCCAACAAAGGTACAAAAAATGGATTTGGCACTTCCAGATTGGGTTTTGATTCCTAGCTTTCTAACGAATTTGTAGATTTGTGCCGTGAAGATAACAGCCGGTGAATTAGCAGCCTTAGTTCATGGAACCTTGGAAGGCGATCCAAACACAATAATTACCCATCCCAGTAAGATTGAAGAAGCGGTAGATGGGAGTTTGTGCTATCTGGATAATTTGCAATACGAACCCTATTTATACCAGACAAAGGCTTCTGCAGTCTTGGTAAATTCAGGGTTTCAAGCCAAATCCCCCGTTAAACCGGTGATGATTCGAGTTGAAAATGTGAGGTTGACAGTTAGTGAATTGTTTAAAAAATTTCAAGATTTTACTGAAAATAGCGGAATAGACCCTAAAGCAGAAATCCATTCATCTGTGGTGCTAGGAGAAATGGTAAGTGTTGGTGCCTTTACAAATATTTCAGAGTCTGCCCAGATTGGAGCAAAAACATACATCCACCCACAAGTATTTATTGGGAAGAATGTCCAAATTGGGGAGTCGGTTATAATTTATCCGGGAGTCCGAATCTATAAAGATTGCATAATAGGAAATCGGTGTATCATTCATTCAAATGCTGTGATTGGCTCTGATGGTTTTGGCTTTGCTCCAGATGCAAACGGTGTTTATCAAAAAATTGCACAATTGGGCAATGTAGTTTTAGGAAATGATGTTGAAATTGGTTCCAATACGACCATTGACCGGGGTACTATGGGTTCAACAAAAATTGGCGATGGTTGTAAACTGGATAATTTAATTCAAATTGCCCATAATGTCCAAATTGGAAACCATACGGTGATTGCTGCTCAAGCAGGTATTGCTGGAAGCGCAAAAATTGGAAGCAATTGTATGATTGGTGGACAAGTAGGTATTGCAGGGCATTTGACCATTGCCGATCGAACAATGATTCAGGCTCAAAGTGGAATTGCCAGCTCACTGGAACAAACAAATGGAAAGTGGTATGGGTCTCCGGCAATGGAGTATTTTGCTTTTTTGCGGTCCTTTGCCGAGTTTAAAAAATTACCTGCTTTGGCTAAAAAGCTTAAAGAGCTTGAAGATAAATTGAAATCTGAATCATAATACATGAATCAAAGAACAATCGTTTCGGACGTTTTCATTGAAGGGGTCGGACTGCATACAGGCTCTTTTGTTACAATGAAATTTAAACCAGCTCCCGAAAATTACGGAATACGATTTCAAAGAATGGATTTGCCTGATCAACCCATAATTGCAGCTGATGTCAGCAAAGTTGTGTCTACTAATCGAGGCACTACACTCCAGGAAGGAGTGGCCCAGGTTTGGACAGTAGAACATGTACTGTCTGCATTGGCAGGTTTGGAAATTGATAATGTTTTAATTGAATTGGATGGACCTGAAATTCCCATCAAAGATGGCAGTGCAATGGATTTTGTTAATATCTTGATCGGGAGTGGTATTGTTGAGCAAAATGCAGAACGGGAATATTTTAAAATCATAGAGCCCATTTCTTTTGAAGATGAAACCACTGGAGCTGAATTTTTAGCGCTTCCTTCTGAAAAGTTGGAAATAACAACTATGATTGACTTTAATTCTAAAACGCTTGCACCTCAGTACGCCAGTTTGGAACATATTGAAGATTATAAAACCGAAATTGCTCCTTGCCGGACATTTGTTTTTTTGCACGAATTAGAAGCGCTTTTGGACCAAAACCTTATAAAAGGAGGAGATTTAAACAATGCAATTGTAATTGTGGATCGGTTGATGAGTCAGGAAGAGTTGGATGAATTGGCTAAAAAACTCAATAAACCAAGCGTTAAAGTAGAGCGGGAAGGCGTATTAAATACAATAAAACCATATTTTGACAACGAGCCGGCACGCCATAAATTATTAGATGTATTGGGCGATTTGGCTTTGGTTGGGAAACCCATACTGGGAAATATTTTAACCAAAAAACCGGGACATAAATTAAATATTGAATTTGCCAGAATTCTGAAAAAAAAATTGATAGAACAGAAGAAAATGCAAGGAGTTCCACATTATGATCCGGATAAAGCTCCCATTTTCAATACCCTTCAAATTCAGGCGATGTTACCCCACAGGTATCCTTTTTTAATGGTTGACAAAATCATTGAAATCACTGATAAGTCTGTAGTGGGAATTAAAAACATTTCTATTAACGAAGCTTTGTTTCAAGGTCATTTTCCGGGAAATCCAGTTTTTCCGGGTGTCTTACAGATAGAAGCCATGGCGCAAACAGGCGGTATCATGGTATTGTCAATGCAGGAAGAACCCAATGCCTGGGATACCTATTTTTTAAAAATTGACAATGCTAAATTCAAACAAAAAGTGTTGCCAGGAGACACATTAATCATTAAAATGGAATTGGTTGCTCCTGTGCGGAGAGGAATTGTTCAAATGCTTGGCACGGCTTATGTAGGAAGTAAATTGGTTTGTGAGGCAGATCTAACTGCACAAATTGTAAAAAGGTAATCATGAGTGGCATTCAAAGCAACATACACCCGGGAGCAAAATTGGGGAAGGGGACGGTAGTTGAACCATTTTCTACCATCCAGGATGATGTAATCATCGGTGAAAATTGTTGGATCGGTCCATATGTTACAATCATGTCTGGAACTCGTATTGGAAATGGCTGCAAAGTATTTCCAGGGGCAGTTGTAGGAGCTCCTCCTCAGGATTTAAAGTTTGCAGGTGAAAATAGCTTATTGGAAGTTGGTGACAATACGGTAATCCGTGAGTGCTGTACATTAAACCGTGGCACCAAAGCAGCAATGACTACAAAAGTTGGATCGAATTGTCTTTTGATGGCATACGTACATATTGCTCATGATTGTTTTGTTGGAAACAATGTGATTTTAGCAAACAGTGTCAATTTAGCCGGACATATTGAAATTGAAGAGTATGCTATTATTGGAGGGATGAGTGCCATTCATCAATTTGTTAAAATCGGATCCCATGCTATGATAGGTGGTGGTTCATTGGTTACAAAAGATGTCCCTCCATTTGCCAAAGCCGCAAGAGAACCTTTGTCTTATGAAGGAATTAATTCTATAGGTTTGAAACGAAGAGGTTTTAGTGTGGATCAGGTTAATAAAATTCATGAAATTTACCGCTACTTATTTGTTAAATACAAGAATGTTAGTAAAGCAATAAAAGCCATTGAGGTTGAATTGCCGGATTCACCTGAGAAAGACATTATTCTCGAGTTTATCCGAAATTCAAATAGAGGTATCATGAAAGGGTACAGACGTTAATTGCAATGGAAATCGTTGCTACTTCAATTTATAAACGTTTTTACCGAAACTGGATCTTAAAAGATTTTAATTATACCTTTCATAACGGACGAGTCTATGGAATTGCCGGTTCTAATGGTTCTGGTAAATCGACCTTGCTTCAATTATTATCCGGTATGATGAGCCCAAGCAAGGGAAAGATTCTTTATAAATTTGAAGGCAAGGAACTTGAAGAGGAATTGTGGTTTTCAAAAATCTCCTATGCAGCACCTTATGCAGATGTTTATGATTACATGAATGTTAAAGAGTTGTTTCATCACCAACATCAGTTTAAGAAATTCAGGAATTCAATAAGTTGCAATCAATTTATTGAAATTTGTTATTTAGAAGGTCATGAAGATAAATTAATCAAATATTATTCTTCAGGAATGAAACAGCGTTTGAAATTGGCTTTGGCTATTTTGGCAGATTCAAAAGTTTTGTTTTTAGATGAACCCATCAGTAATTTAGATGATCGTGCCAAAATATGGTGTAAGCAATTAATTAAAGAACATTGTTTAGACCGACTTGTCATCATAGCATCAAATGAACCAGAAGATTTTGAATTGGTGCAAGAAAAAATTCAACTGACAACCCATAAAATAGCCTCTTAATGTATTTGAATTTTAATTTTACAGGATTATATAAGAAATGTTTATTTTAATAAATTGATGTATTAAGGGTCCCGTAGTTCAACGGATAGAATAGGAGTTTCCTAAACTCTAGATAGCAGTTCGATTCTGCTCGGGACTACAAAATTTAAAT
Source organism: Saprospiraceae bacterium (assembly GCA_016787575.1). Lineage (GTDB taxonomy): Bacteria > Bacteroidota > Bacteroidia > Chitinophagales > Saprospiraceae > Vicinibacter. Next base: position 178,784 of record JAEUUO010000013.1, read on the forward strand.
TTTTATTTTAAAATCATTGTGATGCTTGATCTGGCTAGTTGATTTAATTACACCTTTGTTTATCAATAAATTAAAATTTCAGTTCATTTTTTGTATAATTGAAGCATCACAACATTTTTAATTAAATCCCTTATTTAGAGATAATTATTTGTTCTGACCATACTCGGTCGTTTGATGTCATTTTCAATAAATACGTAGCATTCGGCAGATCCGGAATTGTAAATTTCAAGGTATGTTGACCTTGCAAATAGTATTGTTTGGATTGTAGTAAACTGATTTGTTTTCCATCAACTGAACATAAACTAAAAGAAACATCCATATCTTTATTCAAAACGAAACCAACCACCATGTTTTGATTGCGAATAGGGTTTGGATAAATTGGATACAATTTGCTTTCAATATCTTCAATGCCTGCATTTTTTAAATCAGGATTGCCAGCATTTAAAACAATGCTTTCATCACCAGCTTGATAGACAACATAAGTGATGGGCAAATAATACATTTCATCGGATGTGCCTTCTCCCCAACTTATTAATTTTGGAGGGTCGTTGGGGTTTACCGGATTGTTGCTGGTGTTATCATAGCTTGCGAAGGCATGGATCTCTGAACCAGCAGGTAGAACGATTAATTTATTAAAATAATAGCCACCCTGCCAGTTAAAATCCCAATCATCAATTTTGATCAACGGGATTTGCGAGCCATCTGGAAGTTTGGCATATGCTTCCCATTTTTTACCCAATTTATGACAATGAGGCCAGATTCCCAGAAGACTTACTTTAATTGGAATTTTATAGACCCCATGAAATTCTTTTACCTGGTTGGCAGGAATTATAAATGGTCCATTTACCAAATCATAGGGTAGCATGATTTTATTTTGAACTTTCCGGGGTGCTGGTTTTTTGGCAAAAAATAAATTCACGGTAGAGCTGTCGCTTTCATCTACACTGCTTGGTGCATAATGCATTTGCAATACAAGGTCGGATCCTTTTTTAATAGTTTGTGACATTCCACTGGTAAAAACATTGGGTTTCTGGCCGGGCACATAACCAGGCAATTGATTGTCTAAGGATACTGCAGAGCCGCCTCCCGAGTAACCATATTCAGGAGATTTGGCATCTTCTGCGTGAGCTTTACCAGTTTCATCAGCCCAAAACAAAGTGTGATGAACAATTTTGCTATTGCCAGGACGCATTTCTAATGCTATGAGCTCTTTGTCTTCAGTTAAATTTGTTGGTAAAACAAAATAACGGTATTCATCAATGTCATTTCCTTTGTGCACATAGGACTGTGTAAATGAAACTGCTAAATCTGGGGTTCCGATTTGTGAACCTTTTGGAAAATTTGGAAATGCAGGTTCTTTTGATGGATCTCCCTGAGGCATGCCATTTAAAACCCATTTTCCAATCGTTGCAATTTCAGCATCGCTGAGATAATTTTCCAATTGAAATTGTTGATATTTTGGATCCGGTTTCCAAGGGGGCATGTATTTTATTTCGGTAACATGTTTGATGGTAGAAGCCCAACTGGCTACTTCATTGTAGTTGGTTAATGAAAATGGTGCAATCTCACCGGGTCGATGACAATTACTGCAATGCTTGTAGATTAAAGGAGCAATGTCTTCAGAATAATTCTGAGCAAAAACACTTAGCAATGAGGAACATATAAAAAGTGTGAACAGGTATTTCATGCTTGTATTTATCAATAGTGAATTTAAAAGTACAATTATTTTAGAATTCAATTTATTTAATTATCCCAATGACTTAAAAAACAACCTACTGCTTGTGTTTTTCGATAAGGAAGTTGTTGTCCGGTTAGAATGCCATTTAAAACATCTTTTAAATCAAAGACAGTTGCTTTGCTTCTTCTTTTTCCAATAGCTACAAATAAATCATCAATACGTCCCTGGTATAGACTTTTGTTTTGTGTAGCATTGATCACAACTACTTCTGGTAAAACAGAGATTTGGTAACGATCGGCTACCATTCGCTGAATATCTTGTTTGCAAGCGAATGGTAACTTGTATTTTTTATTAAACCGGTCTATGCTTTGTTCTGTTGATGTTGCATTTGGAAAATAAGCTGAAAAATGGATCGAGTCATTGGCAAATTTTTTTTCAATTCGTTTTAACTCAGAAATATAAGCTTGGCTGATTTTGCAGTCTTCCAGGAAAAAAAAATAAACCTCGTATTTTGACTGACTTGCTAAAGGATTAAAAGGAATAAAACCAATTATCAGAAATCCTATAAAATAGTTTAAAGTCGTGTTCATTTTGGTTTGACTCTTATTGAAACGGTTCGTTTAATCAATATGCATTAGCTTTTTTCGTTGAACGAAATCCTTAGTTTTAAATTCAATAAAATACAAACCAGTATGTAAAGAAATTTCAGAGAAATTAACGGATTGTTGTCCTTCAGATGGTATTCCCTCATATAACTTTTCGACTGTTTTTCCTTGTGCATTTATTAAATTAATCTGTGTTTTGACAGATGATTTTGAATCCCAGCTAACTGTAAATGAATTTATAAATGGATTTGGAAAAACAACAAGCGAATGTGCTGGTTTAATTTGAGTGAGATCGGTTGTAGTTTGTTTTAAAAACCAGGAAATGCAGCTGCTGTCAGTTGAAAAAAATTGAAGTAATAAATTTGCTACTTTAAGTCTTCCTGCATTAGATGGATGTGTTCCATCTGTTCCAAAATCGGTTGGACTCCATACCAATCCATCTATTCTTGGTTTAACTCCATTTGCCCATAAATAGGGTCCCCAGGATAGCCAGGGCGATTTGGGATTTGAACCATTATACAATAAACTGCTGTCTCCGTTAATCTGCTCTTCAATCAACCATTTAATCGAATACCCTGATTCATAAGCATAGGGTTCCGGGTTTAAGGGTGTATTAGCATATCCAGCATAGATCCTGCTTGATAGATAGAGGAGTTTGAGATTGGGATATTTTTGTTTTAGAATTTGAACGATTTGTTTGATGTCATTTTTTAAATCTTCTGCATGTTTTGGAAATGCTGCAGTTGGATTTGCATTGGCTTCTTTAAGCCAAACGGCCTGAACTTGAGAACCGTTTACTTTTTGTTGATACAAGCGCTGAGTTACAACGGTCCAAAAATTAGCGTTGGGATTTTTAATTACAGATGCTGTTTGACCGCCCTGTGCGCCGTCAACAACCAATACCTTCGGATTTTTATTTCGAAACGTGTCGGCGAGCATTTTGAATGCTGAAAACTCTTGCGTGGCGTTAGACATTCCAATTGATAATAATACAATCTTACCATTGATTGGATCTGCTTGTCCAAAACTGTCTAATGCAATCAAGTTTTTTGAAAGTTCTTGACCGTCTTTTTCATGTTGGAAAGGCCTCTTGTTTAATCCGTTTGGGTAGAGCCCACCAGGAAAGGTTTTCCATAAATTCAAACCCAGTTCAATGAGAGGGATTGTATCAGGAAGGTAGGCGCGTCTGATTGATTTGTATTTAATAATTTTTGAAGATAGAACAGTCGGAGAAAATAATCCAATCAGGATAAATGCTAAAGTGGAAATGGCAATTTTATTCATGGCCAATTGAAGTTTTTAAAGACAGTATTAATATTGAAAGCAAATTAATTCAAATAGATATACGCTTAAATGAATAAGCTGGTTGATCCTAAACAAACAAATTTAAAAAAGCTTTGACTGCTAGTCAAATGATTGATTGGCTGCTGAAGCCAGATTGACCATTTCCTGATATTCTTTCGGACTCAGATCGTCCATACAAAAGTGAACCGGATTGATGGGTTTTCCATTTTTACGTACTTCGTAATGGCAATGCGGTGCAGTGGAGGTACCTGTACTTCCAATGTATCCAATAAGCTGTCCTTTCTTAACTTTTGCCCCAGCTTTGATTTTGATCTCCTTCATATGTGCATAAAGGGTTTGGTAGCCATTTCCATGATCTATCATTACGTAGCGACCGTATCCGGATGATTTTGCCTCGGCTTTAACGACCCTTCCATTCCCAGTTGCTTGAATGGCAGTTCCTGCTGGAGCTGCAAAATCAATGCCTTCATGCATTTTGTTTATTTTATGAATAGGGTGAAGTCTGATACCAAAACCGGATAATTGAGCCATGTCCCGATTTAATTTATCAACGCGAACTGGTTTTATAGAAGGAATGCTTTGTAAAAGTTCTTCTTTAGCTTTGGTTGCTTGTTCAAGGGTATCCAACGATTTGGATTGAAGATAAATTTGACGCTCTAGTTTATCTATATAAGTTTTTGTTTCTCGAATAGTCGTGCCAGCATATTTTAAACCTTGCAGACCTGCATTCGGATCATGCCCTCCAACACCACCTTCCCAAAGGTCGCGATCAATTGGATCCATTCCAAACAATACCCGGTGAACTTTAGCATCCCGATCCTGAATATTACTTAAAACTTTATCCATGATTTGAATCTGGTCTTTCATCATAAGCATCTGATACTCAACCTGACTCAGTTCTTTTTTGAGAGCCTTTTCGCGAGGAGAAGGAAAAAACTCAGACGTCATAAAATAAAACAAAAAAGTAGTCAAAACGACTGCAGATACGAAGCCTATTGTCCTAAATACATAGGACTTATGGGTCAACTTAAGTTTCTCAAACTGAAGAGTTTGAGGGTTGTACACGTATTTTTCAGATCTCTTCAAATACTAAGCGTTAAAAAATATTAAATTTGCGATCCGATTTACGCTCGCTTTGTTTGAATATTACAAAAGTAAGGAAATTTCTGTAAAACCCATTTTTTCAATAGAATAAAAATAATATATTAGAAATATTATTTTGTATATTATTATATAACAAATATATAAACATTAAATTTTATTATAATTTATAATGAATTCAAAGATTATCCGACAGACTTTTCTTGATTTTTTTGAAAAGAACCATCATAAAATTGTGCCATCTGCACCCATCGTTGTTAAAAATGACCCAACGTTGATGTTTACAAATGCTGGGATGAATCCTTTTAAAGACTATTTCCTTGGAAATCAAGTAGCTACAATCAATCGAATTGCTGATACTCAAAAATGCCTTCGAGTAAGTGGAAAGCACAATGACCTCGAGGAAGTTGGAACTGATGGTTACCACCATACCATGTTTGAAATGTTGGGAAATTGGTCATTTGGAGATTATTTTAAAAAAGAAGCAATAGCCTTTGCCTGGAAATTACTTACTGAAGAATATAAAATACCAAAAGAAAACCTTTACGTTTCTGTTTTTGGTGGCGATGAAAAAGAAGGTTTGACAAAAGATTCGGAAGCAGTTTCCTATTGGAAGCAATGGATTGCTGAAGACCGAATATTGTTTTTTGGAAAGAAAGACAATTTTTGGGAAATGGGAGACACAGGACCTTGCGGCCCATGTTCTGAAATTCATGTGGACCTTCGCTCAGAAGATCAAAAAAGAATACAAGATGGATCGGTTTTGGTAAATGCAGGTTCACCTGAACTTATTGAAATATGGAACTTGGTTTTCATACAATTTAATCGGAAAGCTGACGGTTCGTTGGAAGAACTTCCTGCAAAACACATAGACACCGGTATGGGATTCGAACGCATCAGCATGGTTTTACAAAATAAAAAATCCAGTTACGATACAGATATCTTTAAACCACTGATAGATTTTATAGCATTGCATACTAAAATTGCTTACACCGCTTCATACGATGTAAATGCTAAAAGTGATTTGGCTATGCGTGTCATGGCAGATCACATCCGTGCTGTGTCATTTGCAATTGCAGATGGGGCAATCCCATCAAATACAGGTCCTGGTTATGTGATTCGAAGAATTTTGCGACGCGCAGTTCGTTATGCCTATTCTTTTCTAAATTTAAAAGAACCTTTCTTGTATAAGTTGTTGCCGGTGCTTTCTGAAAATATGGCTTCGGTATTTCCTGAATTGGAATTGCAAAAGGATTTTATCAGTAAAGTAATTCGAGAGGAAGAAACATCTTTCTTAAAGACACTTGAAGAAGGTTTACGAAAATTAGAATCACTGGATCCTAATTTAAAAAAACTAGAGGGCAAGCTAGCTTTTGAATTATACGATACCTATGGATTTCCATTTGATCTAACTCAGTTAATTGCAAGAGAAAATAACTGGGCTGTAGATGAATCAGGTTTTCATGCCGCGATGTCATTGCAAAAAGAACGATCAAGATCAGATGCAAAAAAAGAATATTCCGATTGGAATATAGTATCAGAAGGTCGAATCCAATTTTTAGGATACGATACGATAGAGACGGACGGAGTGAAACTATTGCGTTGGCGTAAATTGTTATCCAAATCACAAGAATATTTTCAATTGGTTTTCGATCAAACCCCATTCTATCCAGAAGGTGGTGGCCAAGTTGGAGATACGGGGATCGCTTATTTTGAAGATTATCCAATTGAAATTGTCGATACTGTTAAAGAAAATGATTTAATTATTCATGTCTCAGAAGTATTGCCGCAAAATCTAACGGCCAATGTTCGATTGCAAGTAAATGGATATCGTCGCAAGTTAATTGAAAACAACCACAGCGCTACTCATTTACTGCACGCTGCATTGCGCAAAGTCCTTGGTCAACATGTTCAACAAAAAGGATCTCTTGTAAAGGAAGATTATTTGCGATTTGATTTTAGCCATTTTCAAAAATTGGAGTCAGATCAATTGCAGCGGGTTGAACAATTGGTTAATGAAAAAATAAGAGAAAATATCATTCGGGAAGAACATCGCAAACTGCCCATTGAAGAGGCTAAGAAAGCAGGTGCGATGATGTTGTTTGGGGAAAAATATGGAGACCAGGTCCGTATGATTACTTTTGATCCTGATTATTCTATTGAACTCTGTGGTGGTTGTCATGTTGAAGCAACCGGTCAAATTGGTTATTTTAAAATTATATCCGAATCTGCAATTGCAGCGGGTATCAGAAGAATTGAAGCGGTGTCAGCTTTAAAAGCCGAGCAACTTATTGAAGAACAATTTGAAACACTGAATAGAATAAAACATTTATTAAAAAGCCCTTTGGATCTAACCCATAGTGTTCAGCAATTATTGGATGAAAACAAACGACTTGAAAAACGCATTTTAGAATTGAAAGAAGCACAGGCTAATGCTGTTAAGGTAAATTTAGAGGCTTCATTTCAAGTTCATAATGGAATTCAATACCTGGTTCAGCAAATAGGATTGGATGATTCCAAATTAGTTAAAAACCTAGTTTACCAGCTTGCTCATGATAAAGATCGTGCAATTGTATTTTTTGGATTTGCTGAAAATGAAAAACCACAATTAATGTGTTATGTAAGTGAATCGATCAGCAATTTATACAATGCATCCCAATTGATTAAAGCAGCCGCTAAATTTATAGAAGGTGGTGGGGGAGGCCAAGCTTTTTTTGCAACTGCCGGTGGAAAAAACAAAGATGGACTTACGGCCGCATTAAACCATGCATTGCACGCAATACTACAAACAAATTAATCGCAAACAATTTAATACCATTTACATGGCTTTTGTATATGCATTTCTGATATTTCTTGTTTTTATTTTGTTCAATATTTACATTCGGATAAAGACATTTGGAATGTATAAATTATTAGTACAAAATAGAATTCAATTTAACTTCATGGATTTATTTAATCAAGAAAAATGGAAAGAGGTTAAAAGTAATTATCCGGAATCGATAGATTTGATGGACAGGTTTAGAAAGCATATGTTGATAACGGGTGTTCTTTTTATTGCTGTAATCCTAATTGTTTTAGGACTTTTATTTTTAATCCGAATGCAAGTTTAATTAAATTCATGACAAAACTAAAAATTGGACTGGCTGGTGCAGGGCACTTGGGTAAAATCCATTTGAAATGCATTCTTGAAAATTCTGAACTTGAGCTTATCGGATTTTATGATATCCATGCTGAAACCAGGCAGCAAGTCGCAGCAGAATTTGGAATAAAAAATTATAACAGTTATGAGGAACTTGTAGCCTCCTGTGATGCCATTGATATTGTGAGTGCTACCAGTTCGCATTTTGAATTAGCCCAATATGCCATCCAACAAAACAAGCACTGCTTTATTGAGAAGCCCGTAACGAGCACACTTGAAGAAGCCCGGTTTTTAAAAACATTATTAAAAGAACATCCGGTTAAAATACAAATAGGTCATGTCGAACGTTATAATCCTAGTTTTGCAGCAATTAGGCCATTTATAAAAGAGCCAAAATTTATCGAAGCGCATCGTTTATCCAGTTTTAACCCGAGGGGACGAGATGTTTCAGTAGTTCATGACATTATGATTCACGATCTGGATCTTATTTGTTTAATGGCAAGAAGTGAAGTTAAAGACATTCGGGCTAATGGAGTCTCTTTAGTGAGCCCTTTGCCGGATATATGCAATGCACGGATTGAATTTGAAAATGGCTTGGTATGCAATGTTACAGCAAGTCGTATCTCAATGAAACAAATGCGAAAAATCAGAATATTTCAGGAAGATGCTTACATCAGTATCGATTTGTTAGAAAAAGAAGCGCAGGTTATTCGATTACTCGATGAATATCAAGACAATACGCTTGAAATTGAAACACATAAAGGCAATAAGTACATTTCTCTAGTCAACCCGGAAATAAAAACTGTGAATGCAATTTCAGAAGAATTAAAATCTTTTCACAAAAGCATCGTTACAGATGATATGCCTGAAGTCAATCTGGATGAAGGAATCCAGGCATTGGCTTTAGTGCAGGCCATTACGAAGCAAATCGAAACGAACCAATGACTCTCAAACATAGCAAGCTCTATTTCTTGCTCCTTTGCATCTTTTGTGCTTGTGACCGGGATGATGAAAAGATACCGGCATATCTCTACATTGAACCCTTTGATTTCAATGTAAAAATTGGGGAAGGCTCCAGTAGTCAAAATTTAACTGATGTCTGGGTTTATGTTAATGATCGATATTACGGGGCATATGAACTTCCATGTTGGATACCAGTTTTAGAAAAAGGAATTGGTGAGGTGCTCTTGCTTCCTGGTTACCGTCAGGATGGAAGGATTACAAATGCATTCAGGTACCAGCTTTTAAATCCATATCAAATTAAGTTGCAGCTTGATCCTCAAATAACAGATACAATTCGTCCTGCAACTTCTTATCAATCGGGACTTCAATTTTCAGTTATAGAAGATTTTGAAGGCATTCATTTCTTTAATACCGACCGAGACAAGGATCCTGAAACTAAAATTGTGTTGACCAATGCTTCAGATGCTTTTGAGGGTTCGCATTCCGGGATGATCACCTTAACAAAAGAACACCCTTCGATTTCAGCAGAATATATTTTAAATGACCCAATTCCACAAAGCGGCGATCCAATTATTTTAGAGTTAAATTTTAAATCGGATATTCCATTTTCAATTGGTTTTATTGCTTATAAAAGTATTCTTGGTGAAGAAAATTTAATTAAGGCTGGGATTTTACCTAAAAAGAATTGGACTAAAGTATATTTTGATTTTAGAGAAATTATCAACACTTCCAATGCAGATTATTATCATTTAGCTATTGCGGCTGATTTTCAAAAAGACAGTTCAAAGGCTGAGCAACAGATTTATATAGATAATATTAAAGTGATCCATCGCTAAGTATATGGTAGTTCGCAAAGAAAATATCTTTTACGTTGCCATTGATTTTATATTGGCTATGCTGGCCTGGTATTTTTTTATACAATATCTGAGGGAACACCACTTTTTTATAGGCAACGAATCAGAAATATTTGAACATATATATCGCGGTGGGATCGTAATTGTTCCATTTTCATGGTTCCTGCTTTATCTTATTTCTGAGCAGTATAAGGATGTATATCGTTTGTCCAGATGGTCAGTTTTTTCAAGGACACTTTTACTTTCTATGTTTGGCAGTCTCATGGTGTTTTTTGTATTGCTTTCAAATGAAGAAATTAATTTTGAAAACCGTTATTTTAAAGCACTCTCCATTTATTTTATATATCATTTTTCATTAATCATTGTGTTTCGAATGATTTTCTTAACTTACGTTAGCAATCGATTGAAACATGGAATAGTTGGTTTCAATACATTGATAATTGGCGGAGATCAAAAAGCAGTAAAACTTTACAAAGATATTTCTTCATTGAATTATAGCCTGGGACATAAGTTTGTAGGCTTCATCCATTCCAATGGTGGCAAAGGAAATGAATTAATTCAATTTCTACCACAAGTTGGTGGCCTTAAAGATATTCGAAAAATCCTGGATGAAAATAAAATCGAAGAAGTAATTATAGCCATTGAATCTACCGAACACCAAAAATTAAAATCCATTGTAGATATACTCTTTGAATATGGAGATCGATTAATTGTACGGACGATTCCGGATACTTACGATATCTTACTAGGGTCTGTTCGTTTGAATCATGTGTATGGTGCAGTTTTAATTGAAATAAAGCAAGAGATGATGCCTAAATGGCAAATCATTGCAAAACGAATGATTGATATGGTCGTAAGCGTTGTTGCATTGATATTATTGTCTCCTGTTATCTTGTACGTTTATTTACGCACTAAATTTTCAAGCCCAGGTCCTGCAATTTATTTGCAAGAACGTATAGGTCTGAATGGCAAACCGTTTTTTATATATAAGTTTCGATCTATGAATATTTTGGCCGAGGACAATGGGCCAATGCTATCTTATGATGGCGACCCTCGGATTACAAGTTGGGGTGCAACTATTCGAAAATGGAGATTGGATGAGCTTCCGCAGTTTTTCAATGTATTAAAAGGCGATATGTCTTTAGTTGGGCCACGACCTGAGCGGAAGTATTTTATAGATCAAATCATGGAGAAAGCTCCGCACTATAAACATTTATTAAAAGTAAGACCAGGTATAACTTCTTGGGGCCAGGTTAAATTTGGTTACGCTTCAAGTATTGAAGAAATGCTTCAGCGATTGGAATACGATATCTTATATATAGAAAACAGATCCTTGGGACTTGATTTCAAAATTCTGTTTTATACCTTATCGGTTTTAATCCAAGGGAAAGGTAAATAAATTGAGCTTAGACTATAATCTTTCAATAATTACTGCAGTACCTCCACCTCCACCATTGCAGATGGTCGCCAATCCATATTGAGCTTGATTTTGTTTCAATATTTGACTTAAAGTACACACTATACGAGCCCCGGAAGATCCAATAGGATGACCCAATGAAATTGCGCCTCCGTGGATGTTTATTTTTTGAGGATCCAATTCAAGTATTTTACTAAATGCAAGTGGAACAACTGCAAATGCTTCATTGATTTCAAAGTAACTGATTTGTTCTTTTTGCAACCCAGCACGCTTTAATGCTAAGGGAGTGACAACACATGGTGTAGTTGTAAACCATTCAGGTGCCTGCTCAGCATCTGCGTAGGATACAATTCGTGCAATGGGTGTTAAATTGTATTCTTTTAATTTTGCAGCATTCATCAATAACAGTGCAGAAGCTCCATCATTGAGTGTTGAAGAATTGGCGGCGGTTGCAGTCCCGTCATTTGTAAAGCTTGGTTTTAAAGCTGGAATTTTTGAAAAATCAACTTTAGTATATTCCTCATCTTTGGTAACATTTAGCGGCTCACCTTTTTTTTGAGGTATTGAAATTGGAACAATTTCATTAGTGAAGCTTCCATTTTCAGTGGCTTGAGTTGATTTTTGATAGGAGCCTATGGCATATGCATCCTGTTCTTCACGACTGATTGCATATTTTTTTGCTGTCTGATCAGAAAACACACCCATGGCCAACTTATCATAAATATTCATCAGCCCATCTTTGTGCAATCCATCTATGAGTTCGGAATTACCATATTTCATTCCCCAACGGGCATTGGGTACATAAAATGGAATATTGGACATGCTTTCCATTCCTCCAGCAATTACGATTTCTGATTGACCCAGTTGAATTGATTGTGCAGCCATTGATATGGCTTTCATACCCGAAGCACAAACTTTATTGACCGTTGAACATACCGTACTGCTTGAAAGGCCACCATTCAAAGCTGCTTGTCTTGCAGGTGCTTGGCCAAGATTTGCGGAACAAACATTGCCCATGATGACTTCATCAACGGCAGATGCTGGAATTCCGGCTCTTTTAACAACGGCATCCACAACCGTGGATCCCAGTTGAATTGTCGAAAGCGATGATAAGACGCCACCAAAACTACCAACGGGTGTACGGGCTACTGAAACTATAAAAACATCTTGCATGATACTGAATTTGGAGGCGCAAATATAGAAGGAATTGCCTCTGTTTAAGCCTTCCAGCATTAATAACAAGCTGAATTTGTGAATAGTTGACTAAATAAGAAAACCAGCGCTAAATAACAGAAAAATAATATCTGTAAAATAAATCAAATGCGGATGATGGGATTTGATAAAAAGAAAAAATTTAGAATAATAAACTGATAGTAAGCAAATATTCAAAAGAAACCCAAAAATGCTAAGTTTTCCAAGAAATGTTACTGATAACAAAATGAAGGCTAATAGTAAACCTAAATTTTGAGTCAATTGGAATAGTTTATCAGGGATAAGCGCAAGAGCAAGTGTTTGATGTCCGTATTGTTTATCCTTATCGATATCTATGAAATCAAATAAAACACTTTGAATAAAAACCAAAATAAAGAACCCCATTGCAATCAGCCATAGATTAAGCTGACCGAGATGATTTAAATTAAAACTCATCAGGCAGATGCCAGTCCAGCAAATGCTGATGACGATGTTTTTCCATACAAGGAGCTTTCTAAAAATAAAAAATTTTGTGTGGTTGTGGTAAGCAATTCCAACAATAAAAAAGCAAGCCACTGTTGCCTGAATCTCAAAATTAAGTCTAATAAAAAAATACAAACTAAGGATTGCTAAAAACAAAATTGTAGTTAACTGGAGCTTTGTTAAATTCTTATTTAACTGATGAAAGTAAACTGGAGCTATTTCTTTTTGATAATAGTAGTAAGCAGCAATTGATGAAAATATAAACAAGCTGCTATTTAAAGGCAAATGGATCTGTTGGTAAATCCAAAAAAAACAATTGCTAATACTTAATGAAAGAAGTCCGTAATAAACAGAAATCCAAAAATTAAATAGCCGTTGATTAAAAATATTTATATGATTTTTTTGGATCAATTGCTAACAGCACTTCATAAATGAGTTTGATGACGTGTTCTATATCTTCTATGTGAGCGGATTCCACAGTAGTGTGCATATACCTTAAAGGCACAGAAATCAATACAGAAGGAACGCCACCGTTTGAATACGCAAAGGCATCTGTATCAGTCCCTGTGGTTCTAGAGGATGCATTTCTTTGGATTGGAATTTTATTTTTTTCAGCTGTTTTTACAACCATGGATTGCAAAATATTATGTACTGGTGGAGCATAGCACAATACCGGTCCCAATCCGCATTTAATTGAGCCTTGTTCTTTTGTTTTTAACATTGGAGTATGTGTATCATGGGTCACATCTGTGACTATTGCAAGATTTGGTTTAATTGTTTGAGCAATCATTTCCGCACCTCGCAATCCAACTTCTTCCTGAACAGCATTCACAATGTATAACGAATAGGGCAGCTTAATTTTGTTTTTATGTAAAAGTCTTGCTACCTCCGCTATGCAAAATCCACCCAATCGATTGTCTAATGCCCGGCCAACATAAAATCGATCGTTTAATTTCATCAAACCATCTTCATAAGTGATGCAACAACCTACATGAATACCCATTTTTTCAACTTCTTCTCGATCTTTTGCACCTACATCAATAAAAATGTTTTCCAATGTTGCTAAAAGATTGGTGTCATTTCCTTTTCTGGTATGGATGGCTGGCCAACCAAAAACACCATTTACTATTCCATTTGGAGTGTGTATTTGCACTCTTTTAGAAGGGGCAATGGATTGATCAATTCCACCATTTCGAATGACATAAATAAAACCATCATCCGTTATGTAATTAACCATCCATGATATTTCATCTGAATGCCCTTCAATGACCACGCGAAATGATTTTCCGGGATTTACGATACCATACAAGGTCCCATAGTTATCCAAACTCCAATCATTGATATAGCTTTTAATGTAATCGAGCCAAATTTTCTGACCGGCTGCTTCATAACCCGTTGGGGATGGGTTATTTAGGTATTGATAGAGAAATTCTTCCGATTTCTTGTTGATGATTTTCATAAATTAATTCTAAGACCGAAATAAGGCAGACCAGCTTTGTGGATCCTTATTCCAGTTGGATAGGTTTTCAAATTCCGTTTTGTCTATATAATTCCGAAGCAAAGCTTGTTCCAAAAGCATAGAAAAATCCGTCAAACTTTCATAAAATAGGTTTTTTTCTTGAAATTTAGCTAAAGCTGTTGAAAAGCCGTATTGAAATATGCTCAACAAGCCTCTTACAGGATGCCCTAAAGATTGCAAAACTTCAACGGCTTCCAGTGAACTACCACCTGTTGAGACTAAATCTTCAATCACTAAAACAGAGGCGCCGGGATTTAAGGAGCCTTCCAATTGGTTTTGGAGTCCGTGTTCTTTTGGTTTTGACCGTATGTAAATAAAAGGTTTATGAAGCCGGTCTGATAAATATGCACCCCATGGAATTCCAGCAGTAGCGACACCCGCTATGGCGTCAAAATCTGGGATTTTTTCAGATTTTTGAACAAAACCATCAATTATTTCACTGCGTATGGCAGGATATGACAGGGCTTTTCTATTGTCACAATAAATAGGGGACCGCAATCCAGAAGCCCAGGTAAATGGGTTTTTGGGATTTAATTTTACCGCCTTTATTTCCAAAAGACGATCTGCTATCTTGTGGGCTAAATCCATGTATGACGAACAAGCAGCAAACTTACGAAATTCAATTGGACGAGCGATCCTTAATTCTGGCTGATGAGCAGGTGATTCCTGAACTTCTGCATGATCCCAACCAGCTTGTTTTGCCCTATAGTGGGAACAAAAAGTCTTTATTTCAATATTTGGATACCCTGGAAAAATCGGATCGATTTCAATCCATTTTGATTTTTTCTAAAGACTTGCCTCAACTATATATTGACTTGAAAAGCTTGTTGTTGTGGATTCCCGCCGCTGGTGGCATCATCAGGAATAAGGAAGGTCAAATTTTAACAATATTCCGACGCTCAGTTTGGGATTTACCAAAAGGTAAATTAGACCCCAATGAAAAATTTAGGATTGCTGCATTGAGGGAATGTGAAGAAGAAACAGGTTTGCATGCATTGGTTTTAGGTGATAAATTGGCGGAAACTTATCATATTTATCGCGAAAAAAATAATGCAAGAGCTTTAAAAAAAACGAAATGGTATATTTTACATTATTTTGGAAATGATCTTCCCATCCCTCAAATATCAGAAGGCATAGAACAAATAGAATGGCTTTTTCCAGAAGAGGTTTTGCTTAAAAAACCAATCCATCGAAATATCTTCAAACTCATTGAAAAATATATAAAAATACAATCGGCAAAAAATAAAGGGGATTTATAAAATCCCCTTACTTAATCAATTGTTAGAATAATTTCTAAAACCAGTATTTAAATCAATTTTCTTAAAGGACTACAAATGCCATTTTATTCCAATATATGGTTTGATGCCAGACACTGGAGCAAAAATTTCTGTTGCATTAAAATAATTTCCAAAAGGATTTTCTGGATCTATGATTGCCTTATGTTGTGTATAATTAAGTAAATTTTCAACACCTGTATAAAATTCCCAAGATTTGTTTGTATAGTTGAGTTGTGTTTGCATTAAAACATAATTAGTAGTTTGATCTTGATGCTCATTGATTAAATCAATTGGGATATTTGTTTTCTCAGCCAATCTCATCTTACCTATGTAAGTGGTCGTCAAATTCCATAACCATTTTCTGTTTTCAGATTCGAAATCAAGTGATGCCAGTCCACGGTATTTAGGAATCATTAAATTATTTAAAAGGCCTTTTTTAAATTTTGTTTTGGACTCGGTAAATTTGCCACCAATTTTTAACTGAACTCGATCAAAGATTGGATAACTTAATGTGACAATTGATTGCAAGGCATAAGATTTACCGCCCAATCCATAAATATAAATTCTTGAATCAGATTCATCTTGATCTACAACCAATTGATTTTGAAACCAGGTATAATATAAATCAAAATTTACAACCAATTCACGTCCGTTCCAATAGGGTTTTCCAACCAGATTTATACCAGTATTCCATGAAGTTTCAATTTTTGGTGTATTAGTTACATTCCAAAGTTTTGCGCTGGCAAATAAGCCGGATTGGTTTGAGAAAATACGGGGAAATCGATACCCTCTTCCAACAGATGCTCTTGCAGTCCAATCGCTGGCAAAGAGCAAACGAAAATTGGCTCTAGGAATATATAATAATTGATCTGAATTCAACCATTCAAGCCGTTGACTGGTCGTGAAGGTAAATTCATTGTTTAGCTCTGTGTTGTTTCTATAGGTATAGTCAGCCACTGCGGCTGTTACGTTTTCATTGTATGTTAATTTTTTTTGATCCCAAATTTCATGCGCTCGATTGTATTGAAAAACGGGCCCAACAGTTAACATATGCTTTCCTTCCGCAAAGGGGTGCATATAAAAAAATTGAGCGGACAATCTTGTTTCATCGGCTTTAAAAGATCTATTGCCAAATTTAGAATCAATTTGTGAATAGGATACATCATAAAGGGATCCTAGGCTTTGTAATTCTTTGTTGAATTTAACATAGCCCAGATTTCCAAATGCATTGTAATGTTGAATGTTTTGTTGTATCGTATATGGAGATTCTACGTTCAATTGTCCAGAAGTTCGTCTTTCATTTAGCACTTGAGCATTCAGTTGGCCCTCAAATGATTCACTATAAAATGTGTTGCGGAGCAAGCCATTAATTTTGTTGACTTTTGGCTCATCTTGAAAGGAATCATTGTTGTGATCTCGTGAAGCTGTATTGGTTGTGGCGTTCAGATAAAGTCCACTGGCTTTTCGATCATTCCATTTTTTATTCAGATGTAGATTTGATTCTAATCGTCCATGTAAATCTCCAAATAGATTCACATAAACCGGATGATCTGTGTCAGGTTTTTTAAGTTGCACGTTGATTGCACCTGCCATGCTTTGAGATCCATGGAGTGCCGATGATGCGCCTTTTAAAATATTGACCTGGTCCAGCCAGGTTCCTGGAATCAGATCATATCCCATTGTAGATAAAATTCCATCAAATGCAGGTCGGTTTTCAATTAGGAATTGCGTGTATAATCCGCGCAATCCTAAAAATTGAATTTCTTTAGTTCCAGTTACTGCATTTGAATAGCTTACATCAACCGCATTGCTGGTCTGAAAACTTTCGGACAAACTACAACAGGCTGCTTTTTTAAATTCCTTTTTTTCTAATGATTCAATGTTTAAAGGTTCCAATCTTGAAAAACTATTTGAATTTCGTTCAGATTGAATATTTACTGTTTGCAGCATGACACCTTCTTTTAGTTTTATGATAACATATGTTTCATTCGGTGCAATTTCCGTGGTATCGGCTTCATAGCCTGTATAACTTGTAACAAGAAATTTATGGTCAGCTTTGTGATTAATACGAAAAAATCCATTCTCAGAAGTGGCAGTTCCATCCGATGAAAATAACCAATAAACGGTTGCTCCTTGAATGGCATTATTTTTTGAATCAACAACGTTGCCTGTTAGCGTTTGGGCTTGAATAGCAAAAATGGCGAATGCCATAATTGTCATTAAATAAAATCGCATAATTAAATTAAATTTAGTGAAGAATTGTTTTGAATAGTATCATTGAACAATTCCAGCTAACAAGTCCAGCTGCAATATAATTTTCGCAGGGTAGTTCCAGATTCAAAAGAATTAAATTTATAAATAGGAGAGGCACATTCCTTATGAAGGATATCACCTTCAATGTTAAAAAACGGAATTAAAGGAATTTTGTCTATTTGAACTTGCAATTGCTTGTAAACAGGTTTTTCGGCAATGCTTTCCAAAGATTTATAACCAATTACTTTGTTGCTACACGGTGCTTTGCGTATGCTTATTTTTTTTGTAATTGCAGTTTCATTACAGCAAGCATGTTTTTTTAATAATTTCTTACAGCGATCGTCTTTTGGAATAAAACTGAAAACTTCAGATTTAGCGCAACAACAATAATTAATAAATATATTCAAACCCAATTGAGACAACAAAATGCTTGTTGCTATCAATCCGATTAGAATTTTAATTTGAATGCGCATTTTAAATAAACAGGAAGAGTTTGTAAAGGTTTTTAATGTTTCGTTAAAAAAATTGAAAGGTCATTGTTTTAAAACTTCTCTGGAAATAACCAGTTTTTGTATTTCTGAGGTCCCTTCCCCAATGGTACATAGTTTGGAGTCCCGATAATACTTTTCAACCGGAAAATCTTTGGTATATCCATATCCTCCAAATACTTGAACGGCATCCGTTGAAACCTGCACTGCTACTTCTGAAGCATAGTATTTAGCCATTGCAGCTTCCTTGGTCATTTTTAGGTTTTGGTCTTTCATTTTACCAGCCTGGCGAGTGAGTAATTCGGCAGCCTCAATTTTTACTAACATATCTGCCAATTTAAATGCTACGCCTTGAAAATGGGAAATGGGTTTGCCAAATTGTTCACGCTCTTTAGAGTATTGCACAGCTGCTTGATAAGCACCTTTTGCAATGCCCAGAGCCAAGGCTGCAATGCTGATTCTTCCACCATCTAATACTTTCATAGCTTGCTTGAAGCCATCTCCAATTTCTCCTAAGACATTCGATTGATGAACCTTGCAATTATCGAAAATCATTTCAGTAGTTTCAGAAGCCCGCATGCCTAATTTATTTTCTTTTTTACCTGCTGACATCCCTGGAGTACCTCTTTCAATTATAAATGCAGTCATTCCATTGCTGTCTAGTAACTCACCGGTTCTTGCAATTACAACTGCTACATCACTGGATTTTCCATGAGTAATCCAGTTTTTGGTTCCATTCAGAATCCAATAATCTCCTTCTTGATGTGCAACACACTTCATTCTTATTGCATCACTGCCCGTATTTGCTTCTGTAAGTCCCCAAGCTCCAACCCATGTTCCGGATGCTAATTTGGGTAGATAATTGCTTTTTTGTTGTTCGTTGCCAAAATACAGGATGTGACCTGTACATAGGGAGTTATGAGCTGCAACGGATAAACCTATGGATCCGCACACTTTAGCGATCTCCTCAATAATGCTTATGTATTCCTGATAACCAAGACCTGAACCACCATATTGTTGAGGAACCAAGACTCCTAAAAAACCTTGTTGGCCCATTTGGTGCATTAGGTCTTTTGGGAAATGTTGTGATTCGTCCCATTCCATAAAATGAGGTTTGATAAATTGTTCGGCAAAAGATTGAGCCGATTCCCTTACCATTTTTAAATGGTCTGATTCAATTGGCGACATAGAGCGATTTTGATCGACAAAGGTAATAAGCCAGACTTAAATTAATAGTTGTACTTGTTTTTCCACCTTTCGCTTAAAAAACTCCGATTTTTATCTTCATTCGGATTTTCTGAAGGATTGTAAAAAGCAGTTCCTGAAATCGATTCAGGTAAGTATTCCTGATCGATAAATTGATTTTCAAAAGCGTGGGCGTAAGCATACTCTTTACCGTAATTCAAATCGCCCATTAATTTGGTTACCGCATTTCTTAGATGCAGTGGGACCGCCAAGGTTTTTGAATTACGAACTAGGTTCAGTGTTTTATCAATTGCCAAATATGCAGAATTTGATTTAGGTGAGCACGCCAGGTAAATTGCAGTTTCTGACAGTAAAATACGTGACTCCGGCCATCCTACCATTTGTACAGCTTGATGACATGCATTTACAAGTAACATTGCATTTGGATTAGCTAGGCCGATATCTTCAGCAGCAGAAATATACATTCGGCGGACAATGAAACGAGGATCTTCACCTCCTTCAATCATTCGTGCCATCCAATATAAAGCAGCATTTGGATCTGAGCCTCTGATTGATTTTATAAAGGCAGAAGCCGTATCGTAATGCATTTCTCCATCTTTATCATAAATGGCAGGATTTTCTTGCACTAGTTTGGTTATTAATTCATCATCGACAACAAGATTGGTTGCATTCAGGGACCCAATCATTTCAAGCATGTTGCACAATTTGCGGGCATCCCCATTTGCCAATTTCAGTAGTGCAGCTGTTTCTTGAAATTCAATCTGTTTGTCTTTAAAAAGAAAATCTTTGTGCACGATAGCATCAATCAACTTAAGTAAATCCCGATCTTCCAAAGATTTTAAAAGATAAACCTGACATCTTGATAAAAGAGCGGCATTTACTTCAAAAGAAGGATTTTCAGTGGTTGCACCAATTAAAATGATGGTTCCATTTTCAACAGCAGCCAGTAAAGCGTCTTGCTGCCCTTTATTAAAACGATGAATTTCATCAATAAACAAAATCGGAGCTGCCTGGTCAAAAAAGCGTTGGTTTCTGGATTTTTCCAAAACCTCTCGAACATCCTTAACGCCTGATTGAACAGCACTTAGGATGTGAAACGGTCTTTTTAACTCATTTGCTAAAATTTTTGCAAGGCTTGTTTTTCCAACACCTGGTGGACCCCACAGAATCATAGAAGGTAAATGCCCTGATTCAATTGCGAGGCGTAAGACTTGGCTTTTACCAGTTAAATGGTCTTGCCCTATTAAATCATCCAATTTCACTGGTCTCATCCGTTCTGCTAAAGGGGCCATATTTTCTTAATTTCTGGTAAAATTAGACCTTCGAGAAATCTTTTTATTCCAATTTAACGTACTGTTATTGTAAATCCTTTAATTATTTGGGATTCCTTTCTACTTTTGAATTTAGATATGAGAAAATATTATAATTTTTTGTGGATCAGCTTGTTTTTGTTATTCTCAATCAAAACATTTGCCACCCATATCATTGGTGGTGAAATTTTTTATGAGTGTCTTGGCTACGGCAACAATGGCCTTGATACTACAAAAAGGAAATACCTGATTACAATAAAATTATATCGGGATTGCGGTTCACAAACAGGTTTTGATGCAACCTTGGGTTTTACAATTTATAGGCAAAGCGGCACAAATTATATTAATACTAAGACCGGAAATGGAGCAGCTGCTGAGTACCGGATTCCGTTTACAATTCCGGTACAGAATATTGATCCTCCGGAATATCCATGTCTTCAACTACCAGACAATATTTGTGGGGAAGCAGGCACTTATGAAATGATTGTAGAGTTGCCGATTATAAATGAAAATTATTTAATTGTTTGGCAACGTTGCTGTAGAAACAGCACCATCACCAATGTTTTGGATCCACTAAGTATTGGTGCAACCTATACTATTGAGATTCATCCGGAAGCACAACGAACATGTAACAGTTCACCCCGGTTTATCAATTTTCCCCCAACCGTTCTTTGTGCCAACGCACCATTTCAATTTGATCATTCTGCTTTTGATAAAGAAGGGGATTTACTGATTTATGAATTTTGCGAACCACTGGAAGGAGGTGGGAGAGGAAACGGGGGCAATAATACTTGCGATACTCCAACACCCACACCGGATTGTAAACCACCTTATACACCGGTTACCTATAAATTTCCATATACTGCTGTATCTCCACTCGGAGGGAATCCTCCAGTTACAATAAATTCACTTAATGGGATAATTACTGGTAAACCAGACGTAATAGGTCAATTTGTAGTAAGTGTTTGTGTATATGAATACAGAAACGGACTTTTATTGTCAGTGTTAAAAAGGGATTTTCAATTTAATGTTGCTTCTTGTGAAGGGGTGGTTGAAGCCAGATTGGTTGACGCCAACAGACTCACTCCGGATTATTTTGAAATTACTGTTTGTGGTAAGAGTGAATATCAGATTTTAAACTCGAGTATCGATCAACGATTTATCAACCAAATAGAATGGACTTATGAAAATGGTGGTAAAATTGATACCTTTTACGGTTGGGCTCCCTATATCAAATTCAAAGAAGGAGGAGTGCATAATGGAACTTTTATTTTAAATCCTGGAACAAATTGTGGAGATACAGGGTATTTTAAAATTACCGTTGTTCCGGATTTAAATCCAAATTTTACAGCTATTTACGACAGTTGCAAAGCTGGTCCAGTTCAATTTATGGATCAATCGACCTCTACATACAGCAAGATTTCAAATTGGATCTGGAGTGCAGGTGACGGAATGACTGCATTTGTTCAAAACCCGAGCGTCAATTACATCAGACCGGGTACGTATCCGGTGTTACTTAAAATAAAAGATAATTTTGGATGTGAAAACGTGTTGTTTAAAGAATTAAAATATTATCCGGCACCGGATGTTATTGTTTTCAGACCAAATCTTAGTGAGGGTTGTGTTCCACTAGCAGTAGATTTTAATAACGTGTCTTTTCCAACAGATAACTCATATAAATTTTTATGGAAATTTAGCGATGGGGGAGTTGATTCAGGCTTTTCTGTTCGGCATGTTTTTAAAGACACCGGAGTGTTTGGATTAAAATTGGAAGTCAGTTCACCACTTGGTTGTTATAATGAAGGTATTTTTAATCAAGTAATTTATGTATACAATCCTCCCACAGCTGATTGGACCATCGATAAGTACAGATTAAATATTAAAGATCCGGTCATCCAATTGGAAGACGTAACATCAGCTACTATTGGAAGAACCTGGATTATTGACGGGAAAGAATATTTTTTCGATAAAGAATTAACCTATGCATTTCAAGATACCGGATTGCATCATATTCGAATGATTGCAACCGATCGATTTTTATGTACAGATACTTTAGATACAGATGTGTTTATATATAAAGATTTTAGTTTGTACATGCCCAATGCGTTTTCTCCAAATGGAGATGGTAAAAATGAATCCTTTTTGCCAGTTGGAGAAATACATTCTTTGGAATCTTACGATTTGAAAATTTACGATCGTTGGGGTGGTAAGTTATTTGAATCGTCAAATCCAACGGTGGGTTGGAATGGTAAATTTGAAAATGCAGGAAAAGACTTACCTCCCGGAGTTTATGTATATGATCTGTATTACAAGGTCAACCGAAAAGAACCGGTGCACGAACGAAGCACCTTGAGTCTTATTAAATAAATTGAAATTTGGCAACGTTATTTGAATCTTTGCTTCATTCCATGGAAGCGCAAGCTGATTTTACACGTGCGCAAGGCATGAAGGCCTATATGCGAAATCAGTTTGATTATCTTGGTATTTCTTCACCAATGAGAAAAGAAATCTTAAAACCTTTTATCACGAGTTATTCCTGGGTTGGAGAGGAAACATTCGTTGAGTTGGTTAGGCGTTTGTGGCTTTTGCCACAACGTGAATATAAATATGTTGCGCTGGATTTATGTTTTAGGTTTGAAAAAAAATTAAGTCCTGATTCAATTCCTTTTTTTGAAGGTCTGATTGAAAAAGAACCCTGGTGGGATACAGTGGATGGAATTGCTCCAAATGTCTTGGGAAATATTGTTAAGAGGAATCTACATCTGCGTGAAGGATTATGCGAAAAATGGATTCATTCAGAAAATTTTTGGTTTCAAAGAACAGCAATTATTTTGCAGTTGAAGTTTAGAAATCAAACAGATTTTGATTTATTAAAGGCACTCATATTGAGAAGGGCGGATAGCAAAGAATTTTTTGTACAAAAAGCTTCGGGTTGGGCCCTGCGTCAATATTCAAGAATCAATCCTAAAGGAGTTGAACAATTTATTTCTGAAAATAAAATACCCTCCCTGGCTGCCAGAGAGGGTATGCGTTTAATTCTTAAAACTAGATAGAATTATTTATCATAGACTTTAAAGTCTTTTGGATTATTCACCTTTAATATATAAGAACGGGTACATTGTTCGTGAACATATTGGTCGTATCCTTCCACAATTCCAGTTACTATGAACCTTTTGTTTACAGGATTTTTAATATCTCCATACAATTCTACTGGAACGCTTTCTCCGAATTCTATCTTAACTGTATAGTCATAATTATCCGGATCTCTTGCAAATATAGTATTGCCAGAAGTCATGATGTTGTTATTGGCTAATTCCATTTCAAGTGTTAAGGCTTTACCTTCACATCCCATTGTTTTATGGCAAGGGCCTTTGCAATCAGAGCGTTTAATAATTCCTTTAATTCCTTTTGCAGCGGATCCACCGGGCGAGCAAGCCGAAGAAAAGATTAAAAGCGATGCTGATATGATGTAAGCTAAATATTTCATAATTGAAATTTTAATTTATCTTTTAGTCGTTAAAATCCATTTACATGCCACTCAATTCATTTACGATTCGATCTGCTTTGTAAATATATTTTAATGCAGCCATAATTCCTCCAGCATGAACCGCAACAGTACGGTTGGAAATTTCATCGTAAATAAAATTGCCAGGCAAAGATTCAATATTACCATCAAAGATAAGCCCAACTGCTTCTTTGTTTTTATTAATCATTGGACTGCCTGAATTTCCACCAATAATATCATTGGTTGATACATAGCACATTGGAGCTTGCAGTAGTTCTGTTGGTGGGTTCAACCATTTTTCCGGCAATGCCCATGGAAACTTTTTATCATTAGAATAATAACGGTCGTACAATCCATAAAAACTTGTTTTAAATGGTGCAGTAGTTCCATTGTAGTTATATCCTTTTACCACACCATCTGCTAAACGAAGTGTGAATGTTGCATCAGGTGGTAAATTGTTGCCTTTAACATTAAAAACGGCATTGGCAATTTTTGCTTCCAAAGCACGGCGTTTCGGAGTTGAGCTTTGAAATGCTGCGATGGCTTCGTTGTATTTTGGACTTAATAATCTGGCAGCATCTAAAAAAGGATCATCGAATTTTTTAAATTTTTCAGCATCTTTCAAAAAGATTTTTTCGATTTTATCAAGGTCTGTGAAATCTGTTTTTTCGATCATCTTTTGAGCTCTTTTCTCTGGAGTTTTTCCATCTAAAAGTTGATCAATGTATTGATTTTCAGGATGCTCAAATTTTTTCAATTCACCCAGATACGTACTTAAATATTCCAGTTCTTGTTCCGTATTTAATTTTTTACTTAGATTTTTTATTTCCTCTCGAATTTTAGTAAGATTAGCAGCCTGATCTGGCATGTTAAGCGCTTTTTCATATTTTGATAGTTCAAAAATTAAATTTACTGCAGCTCCTTTTATTGGAGAAGGTCCTAATAAAGTAACCGATGCTCCATATTTTCGCAGGCCTCCAACTGTTTTTTCTAATTCAAGCCAAGGGTCTTCACCTTTTAATTTGGTTTTAGATCTGATTTCATCTTCCATGTTTTTCTTGCGTCCAATAAGATCAGGAGATCTCAAGCCTTGTAAAATGCCTGTAAACGCTTTTGTGCTGTTTGAAAGTCCAAAAATTTCATTCAGTAAATCGACATTTGGATTCTTGTCGTATTCTTTCTGTAAAATCGCAATTCTGTTTTTAAGCATCTCCAATTGTACAGGGAATCGAATATCACGATCATATTCTAATTGTTTGAAGGTACGATACCGTTCTGTGCTACCTGGATTTCCAACCACAAAAACAGCTTCATTTTCAGCAGCGCCACTGGTTTTAAATTTAAAATAATTGTTTGAACTGTTTAGAGGTTTTCCATTTTCATAGGCTCTCCAAAATGTACAATCCAAGGAGTATCTTGGGTAGGTAAAGTTATCCGGGTCACCTCCAAAATAGCCCAATGCCATTTCTGGAATTAATACTAAGCGGATGTCGTCGTATTTTTTATAGCCGTATAGACTGAATTTGCCACCACTGTAAAAACTGACGGACTGAATACGCAAATTTTTCCAGTTATCACGATTTTGGTATTCACGAATAATTTGAGCCAAAGCTGAATCTTGAAGTGTTCTTCTTTCGACATCGGTTTTCGCCTTTTTCATTTGGTCCAGAATGCGGTCTGAAACATCTTCTGCTTGGATCATTTGTTCAACAAACAGCCCTTCTGCTTTTCGTTCGTCTTCTAAATTGCTTGCATAATATCCATTTTTTTCAAAATCTTCACCAGGCTTTTGAAGGGCTGTCACAACATCCCTAGAACAATGGTGATTGGTCATGATTAATCCGTTTGGAGAGACAAATGATGCGGAACACCAGCTAGCAAAACGCAATGCCGATTTCCTGACATCGTTAAACCAAGCGTCGTCGGGAGTGAAATTGTAAGCTTCTTTAAACCATTCTTTGGGTGGATTTTCAAAGGTCCACATTTTGCCAAAATCAAATCGTTTAGGCTGGCTAGCTTCCTGGCCATGGATGTTTTGTAATAACAAAAACAAAACAAAAAAGCATCCTAGTTTACGTATCATTTTTAAGTTTTTTAATAAAATCAGGCAAAGATAAGAAATACGAATATCTTCGTATTAAATTTTTGGATTGAGAATTTTCTCAACTGAAATTAATGAAATGGGGTGGTAGTGACCCTTGGCTTTTTCAAAAATCCTCAATGCATCCGAAGTCATATGATTTTCTGTGAGAGCAGAATAAATTGGTTTCAAATATTTTCGTCGCCCGTAATTGGTAAGAAATTTTTCTATGTCTGGAAGTATCTCGGGTCCATACCCATTGGATATTGCATATTCAAACCAAATACATTGGATTTCACAGTTGCGGCCGGTTGAAAGATTGAATGCCTTATCAAGTTGTTTGCAAAGTCGTGATGAACTATCTCTTGGTAAGAGTCGGATAAAATAAAGCCATTCATGGGTTGACCAATCAGCTGTTTTCAGCAAATTGGTATCGTAATTGGCAAAGTAATTGGCGGCTTGTATTTTAAGGTCTGAAAATTTTTTATCATCGTAAGAAGCTTTGTAAGTGACCCTTCCCGGTTTATAAATCCATTGATTCACGGTATCCAATACACCTTGGTTATTTTTTAAAAGATTTGTTTTTGTGAATTCTAAAAAGCCTTCCGTAGTATTGGATTGAAATTTATAATGTTCAAAATAACGCATCAAAAATCGATCAAAATCATTCCTCCCAAATCGTTCTTCCAAATAGCGCATGAGGGATTTCCCTTTTTCATAAGCAATGTCAGTTGCGCCTTCTTCAGGGTCGATTCCTTTTAAATTTAATTTTAGCTTGGTAAGTTGATTGTCAGCACCTAGTTCTGAGATACTTTTGTCAAGATCCTGCAATCCAAGTAAACTTAGCATATCGGCATAGGGTTTTCCATAAAGCGCTTCCATGATTCTGCTTTCAAAATAGGTAGTAATACCTTCATTCAACCAGAAATCATTCCAGGTAGCATTGGTAACTAAATTACCAGACCATGAATGTGCCAATTCATGTGCAAGCAATGAAGTTAAACTTTGGTCACCGGCTATTACACTCGGAGTCAAAAAAGTCATGCGTGGATTTTCCATGCCGCCAAAAGGGAAACTCCCTGGTAAAACGATGACATCATACCTGCCCCAAGGATAAGGTCCGTACAATTTTTCTGCCGTTTCCAACATCTTTTCTAAATCTGAAAATTCTGCAGCAGCTTTATTCAGCAAGCTGGGTTCAGCATACACCCCAGTTCTTTGTCCAATGGGTTTAAAATCAAAATCACCCACTGCCAATGCCATTAAATACGCTGGAACTGGAAGTTCCATATTAAATTCATAAATGCCTTCAGGATTTCTAACGATGCCATTACTTGCGCTCATAACTGCCATCATTCCTGGAGCTACCTTAACTTTAGCATGATAGGTAAATCGCATGCCCGGACCATCCGGACAAGGAATCCACGAACGCGCATAGATCGATTGGCTTTGAGTGAATAGAAAAGGAAATTTTTTACTGAGGGTTTGTTCATTTGGCAACCACTGCAGCGCTCTGGCATTGGCAGATGTGTTGTATTTAACCTGCACTATTTTTGTGGAGCTTTGCAATGGAACCACAATTGCAGCACCAAGAACTTCATCTTTAGAAAGTACTTTATAATCTGCATTTACAGTGTCGTTTTCTTGTATTAATTGAACTCCTTGTATTTCCAAATCCAAATTATCAAGCACAAGTGTGTCGCCGTGAATGGGTTCTAAATGCAAGTTGACAATGCCATGAATTTGCTTTAAGTCAAAATTCAAATTTAATTCTAAATCAAGATGTTTTACTTTGCACACTTCCGGATTGGAAAAACTATGGGGATCATCTTCCACTACAAATTGGTTTTCCTTTGAAGCTTTTTTGCAAGCAATATTTAAAAATAGCAGCAAACAAAAACAAGAAATTGAAACCGGAATTCGCATGTTCAATGATATTTTAAGAATCTTAAGTAACGGTTAATTTTCCAATTTGTTGTAAATAGTAGATGGCTTCAGGCCCTTGGTGCAAAAGCAGGTCTAAAATACTTAGATTGGAAATAAACCCTGTATTGCCAGAGAATACCTGATAATATGCCGGATAAGGGGTATCAGTCTTTAGTTGAATTTTATTTCTTAGATCAAGGCAAGTGGCATCTGTAATTTCTTGAAAGCTATTACTGGTTTGTAACTTAAGATTCAGGGGGATTAAATTATTAATCAATTGAAGCGCTTTCCAATTGAAATCAAATAGATAGATTTCCTTTTTTACAATCAATTCAAAGATGGGCTCCTTAAAATATACAAAATATGCTGATTTGCCATAACTGGATTGGATAGCCTTAATATGCTGAGCCGGCCAATTTATATCATATGCAATTTTAACATCCCGTATGTTTTGTTGTTGATTTTTACCTTTTAAAAGCGGTATTGACAATTCCATGGCCCCCTGTGTTGTTCCAATTCTGTAGCGGTTTCTATAGGATCTTTTTTGATAATTTTCGCATGCTTCAATACATACATCCGGATAAGAAAAGAAACTTGATAGGGTCCGTATCGGAGGAAAGATTTGACTTTCAATAAGGATGTTTCGGTAGTTTTGCAATTAGATTTATTTGGATTCAATATTGGAATTGCAAAGTTACTTTCAAAAACACGCACTGTACCCACCATTAGTTCAGAAAATGCCTTCTAAGGATTTAGATCTAATAGTTGTTATTCCCTCCTACCATGAAGAAGGATTGATGCGAGCAATTCAATCACTCTTAGCTTGTCATGTGAATGAAGCAAAGATTGAAATCATAGTTGTTTTAAATCAGCCAGAGTCACAAAATGCAATCCAGTCCTACCATGAACTCCAGCGAAAGGAGCTAATGGGTTTAAAAGCAACTGGTGCCATTGAAATATTGGACCTTCCCGTTTTTAGCTTACCCAATAAAGCAGCTGGGGTTGGTTTGGCTCGTAAGATTGGAATGGATGAAGCCTGCTATCGATTTGAATCAATCCAAAAGGATGGAATAATACTGTGTTTTGATGCAGATTGCACCTGTCATCCAAATTATCTTCAAGAAGTTAGAGAAGCCTTTAAGAAGATGCCAAAAATAAACGCGTTGTCTATTGGCTTCAAGCATCGGATGGAAGAATTAAATGAATTTACCCGGGATGCTATCATCCAATATGAATTGCATTTGCGCACTTACATAGGATGGCAGCAATATTTTAACTACAGTATGGCATTTCAAACTTTGGGTTCCTGTATGGCAGTTCGTTCCAAAGCGTATCAACAACAAGGAGGCATGAACAAGAGAAAAGCAGGAGAAGATTTTTATTTTTTACATAAATATAGCGTATTGGGACAATTGGCTGAACTGAAGCCTTTGTTGGTATATCCATCTGGTAGAATATCTGATCGGGTTCCTTTCGGAACTGGTAAATCTGTTAATGAAATTGTGAAAGCTAAAGTTCCATTGATGAGCTATAACCCAAATGGAATTAAATGTTATTGTAATTTTTATACTAAATTGTGCGATTCATGGTCTTCAATCAAGGAAGGAAATTCTTGGAGAAGCATTCCTTCTTCGGATGTATTGACGGAGTTTTTGGTACATGCTGGATTTGAAGAAGCATTGTCTCAAGATCTTAATCACAGCACAACGAAGCAAGTCTTTGCAATTAGAATAGGCAGGTTTTTAAACCCATTCAGGCTTATGAAATTTTTACATGCTGCATCGGGTTCGGACTTTCCTGAAATTCCTGTTCAAGTAGCAGCCACCAAATTGCTTTTGGCAAAAAAAGAAATTAAGGAATTGGAATCATTAAATTCACTAGAACTCTTACAGCGAATGCAGCTTTAAATGAATGCTAATGTACTTTATGGTAAATGGTTTTAGATTTGTGCTCTGAAGGAACCATTTGCATGAATCAGTTTGGTCAATTTTTTAGAATTACTATCTATGGGGAATCGCATGGCAATGCAATAGGAATCGTAGTTGACGGTTTTCCGGCTGGAATATTTATTGATGTGAGTGATTTTAGTGAGGACATTCAAAGAAGGAAACCGGGAGGAATAGGCACAACCAACAGAGTCGAAGAAGATGTGCCTATATTATTGTCAGGAATATTTTTAGGAAAAAGTACCGGGGCACCCATTCACATTCAGTTTCAAAATAAGCAAGCCCGATCAGGTGATTATGAACAGCAGGTAAATATACCTCGACCTGGTCATGCAGATTTTGTTGCTTATAAAAAATATAAAGGATCCAATGATTATAGGGGTGGGGGACACTTTAGTGGAAGACTGACCTTGGCCTTGGTGGCTGCAGGCGTATTGGCAAAAAAATTAATTCAACCCATTTTGATTCATGCTACACTTCTTGAAGCAGGTGGTTCACGAGACATTGAAGCGCAGATTGACCGAGCTCTTGAAAATCAAAATAGCATTGGGGGCCTGGTTGAATGCCGTATTTTAAATGTACCTATAGGACTGGGAGAGCCTTTTTTTGATTCTGTTGAATCCAAGCTAAGTCATTTAATTTTTTCCATACCAGCAATAAAAGGTATCGAATTTGGCAGTGGCTTTCAGGCTGCTTCGATGCGTGGATCGGATCACAACGATCAGATTCTAAAAGCAGACGGCACTACTTTAACAAATCATGCAGGAGGAATTAATGGAGGGATTAGCAATGGAAATGAAATCATCTTTCGAGTTGCCGTTAAACCAACAAGTAGTATTGGAAGCATGCAAGAATCAATAAACTTGAAAGAGGAGCAAGTAGTTAAATTCCAAATCAAAGGCAGGCATGATGCCTGTATCGCACTTAGGGTTCCAGTGATCTTGGAGGCCTGTGCAGCAATTGTCCTCGCAGATTTTGTATTGCAGAACAAAGCATCTATTTAATAAAGGGCAAAAAAAAACTCCGCTTGAAACAAACGGAGTTTTGTAAAAATTTCCAATATCTCTTAAGACATCATCATATCTCCACCCATTGGAGCCATTGGTGCTGGTGCAGCAGCAGCGGCTTTCTTGCGAGGTCTAGATGCTTTCTTAGCAGGTTTTTTAGCGGTAGCTTTTTTAGCACCACCTTTTTTAGCGGTAGCTTTTTTAGCGCCGCTTTTTTTAGCAGTTGCTTTTTTAGCACCACCTTTTTTAGCTGCTTTTTTAGGAGCTGCTTTTTTAGCAGTTGCTTTTTTAGCACCACCTTTTTTAGCTGCTTTTTTTGGAGCAGCTTTTTTAGCTGCCCCTTTTTTAGCGGTAGCTTTTTTAGCGCCTGCTTTTTTTGCAGGTTTTTTAGCAGTTGAACGTGCTTTTGCCATGTTTAGTTTTTTAACGTTAACGAATAAAAAAATTTCAATATAAATGATTCTTGAATTGACATTACATTCCAAAAACCATATCAAAGGTATAATATTTTTTAAATATGCAAATTTTTTTTAATATTTTTTTATCAATGTGTGAAAATAGTGCTTGAAAAAACATATCAGCAACCAGCATATAAACTTGATTTTGGGCTTTTTTATCTCTTTTGTTAAATGCATTTCGGCAATTCCAATAGAAGGTCTTTATTCCGGTATTTAGAATTTATATTGAAGCTGAAATTTGATATCATGCGTTTTTGAAATTCCAATATTGCTGCCTTCAATCTGATTGAACTGCCCGCCCCATCGGCATTCCAGTATAATTTGAGTTGTGAGTCGGCACCTCAAGTTTAAATAAATTGAATACCCATTTCCTGAATATGAAGTTAAGTTGTAGATGCCTGAAACATCATTTTGGAAGGAATAAATTCGATTTTCATATTCCGGAATGCGATATGCTGCATACCGAACGTTCCCTGATAATTTGGATTCAAAATTTTTATATAAAAAGTCGGTGCTGATTAAAAATCCGGTACCAGAATTTGAATTAATGACACTTTTTCGAGCCTCGATCCGACTTCGCCATACAAGACTGTTGCTTATTTTCAAATCGAGGTTCATGCGCAGCTGGTAGTTTTTTTGAAAGATCAGTTCGTCCTGTTTAT
The DNA here is from genome assembly GCA_016787575.1 of Saprospiraceae bacterium. GTDB lineage: Bacteria > Bacteroidota > Bacteroidia > Chitinophagales > Saprospiraceae > Vicinibacter. The sequence goes on from JAEUUO010000013.1 coordinate 211,157, forward strand.
TCTTAGTATTAACATGGTTTTGTTCTTCAAAATCGCTTTGAGCAAGCAAGTATGCACTCCATTTTTTTCGTTCACTGCATTGAATTTTGATCAAAAACTTGCTTCCATTGCTACGGTGACTTTCTTGATATCGCAACCATGGATATGCTGTAAAATGGGCATTTCCGGTGATATTGCATCCGGCATTTAGTTTTAAAAACCAGCTTAATTGGAATGAATGTTCATTAAAGCTTAGCCCACTTGCAGTATTGGCATTGCTGTAATATTTGTAGAAGCCACGATCAAAGCTATGGATATGAATTCTAAGTTCCATTTTACTCGAGGGTAGGATTAACAAGGTTTCCATCCATGCTTTTTGCTTTTTCTGATCCATTGCTATTTCGCCGTAGAGACTTATTTTCTTGTAGGTATAGTTGTGATCGATTGAAAACTGAAAGTTCGGATTGCTTGTATTTATATAGTTGCGATCCGGCCGTTTCAATACGTCCCATGGATACTGTTGGCTGCTTTTAAGGACGTTCACTCCAATTTTTAAAGTCCGTATATTTGAATTTAAACTGATTCCTTTTACTTCAATCGCTAGCTTGTTCTTAGTTTCCAGTTCATTAGAATCTCGATGATAGGACGTGCTTAGAATTGAACCGATGCTGAGACTTGTATCTTTTTTAAAGGGATCTACATCTAAAGATAGCCTGGCATCTTGCTTTACTGAGGAATAATATACAAGGGCGGTTGTATTGTTTGGTAATTTAATATTCATCCCGATACCTCGAAACATATCTGATTCACGGATCGATTGGTAAGGTTTAAGCAAACCGGATCGCTTGATAGAAGAAGACAATGCATCTGCGTTTTCAATAGTAAAACTGTTGTCTATTAACAAACCCTGTCCAATACACATCTGATAATCTCCCAGTATAATTTTTTTTAACCAGGGCACCGGATGTTCAATTTCAACATATGCTGAGCTGTAGTCAAATCCTTTGGGTCCTTTCTTTTGAAACCAAGGTTCACCTGCATCTTTTTCCATTGTCAACGCAAAAGAATAGCTGCCGGGAACCGCTGATTTATACCTGCAGTAGAATTTATCGGGACTCCCTAAGAATCTTCCCGCATTCATTTGTTTGTTGATTTCAATGGTGCGTCCCCACCTGAAGACCAGTTTATGTGTATTTTTTCTGGCAACAATTTTGAGTAATCCTTTAACATCCATTGAATCTTTAAGGGTGAAATAGGGTAAACTGCGCTTAAGAATTTCCAATGGCAAGCCATCAATGGTTTGCAATTCATAGACTGATTTAAGAGGTCGATGGGTTTTTAAATAAGCATTGACCAACTCTGCTTGTTGTTTATCAAATAGCGGAAACGCAAGAATGCTTTCAAAATTTTCGTGATTCAAATCTAAAGGATGGTTCACATACTTTTCTAAGTCTTTATCATCTTCGCGTTCGTTTAATTTCTCAAGGTACTCTGCCTGGTTACCTCCATTGAAGTCTAACAGTTCTGTTTCCTGACTTTGTGCAGTGCAAAACGATAAAAGCAAATGATTTAAATAGACGGCCCATAGAATTCGGTAATTCTTCATAAGGTGTTCAATTAATTAGGGTCATCATAGGTAGCTTAATTATTTTGTCAAGCCCAATTTTTGAACATGTATTTATCGAATGCCTGTAAAATTTGATTGAAGACCGGGATATGATTAACTTTGCAGCCCGGCCCTGTAGTTCAACGGATAGAATAGAAGATTCCGGTTCTTCAGGTTGAGGTTCGATTCCTCACAGGGTCACAAATAATAGGCTGTTTAAATCTTTTGGTATTTAATGCAGATTCCAGATGAATATCATTTTGTACTCCTAAATGACTCCCAATTATATTCAGAACATATTCTTTATAGTTGTTAATTAAAATCTGAAATTCCTTGAGCTCAAAACTTCAATCTATATTCAACTTAACCTGCCCTGCTTGTAGGAAAGGGGATTTGTTTCCAAATAAAAGTTATCTTCTGGATTATAGCTTTAAAATGCATGAAAAATGTCCGGTTTGTAAGGAATCATTTTTCAGGGAACCTGGGTTTTACTATGGTGCAATGTTTATATCCTATATTTTTTCAGGTTTTTTTAGCTTGCTGTTTGCAGGACTTTTGATTTTGGTATTCAAATTAGATTGGCAATTGAGTTTAATCATTCTTTGTTTAGTCCTGATTTTTAGCTTTGTTTTTTGGTTTAAATTGTCAAGATCTATCTGGATCCATTTTTTTGTTGAATTTAAAGAAACCCCAGAATCAATTGAATCTGATGATTAAATAAATTTAGTTTGAATGATTAGATTAACCATATTTATTCTTTCATTTGGTTAATTATTATTCGACCAGTTAATTCAATTTTAGTTATTGCACGCCTTACCAGCTGCTACCTCCGCCTCCTCCAAATCCACCTCCTGAAAATGAACCGCCACCACCGGATGACGACCCACTTGATGATGGTTGACTTGACATGACTGAGCGCATTTCACTTAATGAAGAGGACATCGTTTCTGAAAAGTTAGACATATTCCAAACACCGGAGGAGTTGTAAAAAGGTACGTTTGATGAATACCAGCCAGGTGCCTGCATTTGGATTCCGCTAAATTTGTCACACCATTCATCAACACAATTAAATGCAATGGCGTAGGGCAGGGTTTTATCAAAATATGCTGGATCTTCTTTAATTAAAAATTCAAGTTTGGATTTTTCAGCCATCTTAATAAACTTTTTAAATCCTTTGATTTCTTTAAATGCGTCGTCTCCTTTTTGAGATCGCTTTAACAATATAAATGATATGAGTAACAATACGATTGCTAATAAGATAGTCAATCCAAGAAAAACAAATCGCCCTGCAAAAAAGCAGAATACCGCATTTAAAATTCCTGCCAGACTAATTGACCACATCGCAGTCCAATAGACGCTTACTGATTTTCGGGTAAAATAATCTGAATTTAAAACGGAATCCTTTATAGACTGAAGCGTGCTTTGAAGCGTTACATAGAAACTGTCTTTTAAACTGTCCAGTGAAACACGATCCCGACCAGCAAAAAGACCTTCAAAAAATATGCGTTGGTGTGGAGCCGCTTGAGCTGGAAGTGGCTTTAATTTTATAAATGTGATTTGATCTTCTTCAAAAAAACCTTTCTTTTTTAAATGTTCAATCTTTAAATATCCCAATGAACCAAAATAAGGAATCAATGACAGGGCATCTCTCTCATTAGACCTAATATCAATGGCATACCCTGCTAAAGCTGAATCCATATCTTTTGGAGGCATGTATGCAACCATATCAGCCAATTTAGAATCACGTCCATGTTTCCACCAGGCATAGATAAAACTGACCAGCATCAATATCGGTAATAACAAGAATTTAAAATGGTAAAACCACAATCCTATGGAGGTATATGGTTCAATGATTCCTTTAGGCATTCGAATGTTAAGTGTCATAGCCTTGCCATTTCCTAAGACTTCTGTACTGGATCCTTCCAAAACACCATTTTGATAAAACAAAACAGCGGCCTGATCCCGACTTCCATAAACTCCGGTTCGAATTTCATAGTCCTCTGGACTTAAATTAATTTCTATAGGAATTTCAACTCTGAAATTTACTTTCCGGATATCGGTATTCCAATAATCCCCGATGAGGTTCCAATACAATTCGGTTTTTTCATTTCCATGCAAGAGTCCATTCCAGACTTTGTAATGAATCTTGTAAATTTGTTCGCCTTCTACAAATTTATCGGCATCACCTATTTTAATGCGGATACCGGTGCCCATGCGTTGCACTTCAAACTTGTGCTGATCAACTTGAATGTTTTCAATAAATAATTCATGCGGAAAAAGCTGATCCAACCATTCTCCCGAACTGTTTTTATCAACTTTGTATTTCAGAGGCTTATCAATTAAAAGGCCGTGTCTGGGTTCAGTAAATTGGGCCTGTATGGTTTCCACAATATCCAGACTGCCATCTTTCAAGACCTTGATATCAATTTGATATTTAGGTATGTAATAGTATTCTTGTGAATTTCCTTTTACAAATAAAAGCAGAATTAATAAAATCAGAAATGGCTTTAATCGCATGAATTTCCTGGCTGATTAAAACTGAACATTTACATTTTGACGACTTTGTTCGTCTGATTCAAAGAAGTCAAAAGTATGAAAGCCAAAACTGCTTGCAAATAATACACCGGGAAAACCTTCTACCTTATTGTTGTTTTCGCGTACTGTAGCATTGTAATATCTGCGAGCGTTTTCAAGATTGGTCTCAATTTCGTTCAATTTATCCTGCAATTGTAAAAAGTTGGTATTGGCTTTTAAATCAGGATAACTTTCAGCGAGTGCAAAAACTTGTCTTAAACTGGCTGTTAAAGTGTGGTCCGCAGCTATTTGTCCATTGATATCTCCTTTAGGAACATTCATAGCTGCATTGCGTGCTGCTATTACTTTTTCAAGTGTACCGGATTCATGAGCTGCATATCCCTTAACAGTATTTACCAAATTGGGAATTAAGTCAAAACGGCGTTTCAAAGCAACATCAATATTGCTCCAGGAATCCATAACAGCGTTTTTAGCCCCAACCAATCCATTGTAAATAAATACAGCCAACAGAGCGATGGCAATTACGATCACTAAATAAATCATTGCAATTGTTTTTGTTTAATGTAAATATAAATGGAATTCTTCCTTAAAAAGTTCCAGATGACATTAAATCTGCAATTAAAAATTCATTTTCAAGTTAAAATTTAAGCTAAGCCCTTCTTCATCAGCAAAATAACGCAATCGGTTGAGATAATCCCGGTAAGAGGTATTCAATGCATTTTCTATTAGCAGCTGAAGTTTGAAATTCTTGGAAAAGCCTTTGAATTCAGTTTCAATCGATGGATTTAAGAGAAAATATCCTTCAGGAGCTGGTAAAAATTCTTGTCTGTTGCCTTTGACATTTGATTTAAAAACTTGTTTCGCTTGAACAACTATTTTTAAATTTTTTAGTTTCCAAAAATCAATCAACTGGTAGCTTAAAGAAGTACTGATGTTATTTGGAGGCATAGCGACCAGACTGTTCTTTTGATTTAAATCAACTCCTTTCAAAATAGCTGCCTGAACATGCAATTGCCAATTTCTTGCAAACTCACATCGGCCTAAAAAGTCCATTCCGGAAATGACAGCATTTGTTTGTTTGTAAATAAATAATGGAAATGCACCTCGAATAGTTAATCGCAATTCTTGTTGAGGTTCCAGAAATATAAAGTCTTGAATGTATTGAGAATAACTACTCCATTCCAAATTAAAGTGTTCAGTAACATTTATGGATTGTGTCAAAATTGCTTTGAGTGAGTTTTCTGCTACTAAACTTCTGGTTCCTTCCTCAATTCCTGCAACTGCTTGATGCAATCCAAAGCTATAGCGTTCATTGATTTCAGGAGATCGCTTGGTGTATCCTATGTTCAATCGAATTTCCCATGTTTCAAGCATTTTTTTTCGAATTCCAATGGCTGTTGATACATTGTGATATGTCGCGGCTTCATTCAAGATCGTCCTTGGCAAACTTATAGAATAGGGATGCGCCTGTTGATGAATCAAATCATACCGTGCTCCTAATTCTAAAATGGTATTGGACCAGGGATGTTTCCAATTTGCAAATGCAGCTGCATTGAATAAATTGTAATCAGGTATTAATGGCAGAATACCGGTGCCGGCTTGATTGTGATTTACATTGAATTTTGATTGCAACCCATAATAAAGAACATCTTTGGTAAATAGATACCGTTGTTTTATGTCTAGGCTATAGGATTGTAATAAAAGGTCTAAAGCAGGAATATCGGACCTTGATCCACGTCTTACATCAAATTCTTTTCTGTGATTGAGTTGCGAGGAAGCCTGAATCTCCAGAAGTTTGTTTGAATCATTTTGTTGATAATTCCATTTTAATAAATGGTGTTCAATCTGCTGTCTTGGAGATTCGATGCGGTAACTGAAATGGTCTTTTGTAAAAAAAGGAGTTTCAGCACGAATAGCAGTTTCAAGGTCAGTTAAATTTCCAATATGGGATCCTCTTAAAATTCCCGGCTCTGAATAAAAGAAGCTGTAATAAATTTTGTGTTGTTTGACATTGTGAATGTTCCGAATCCACTCTGCCGAACTTCCCAGTTCCCGATTGCCGGTGTTTGTTAAATAGTAATCGGGACTTTTATGATCGCCACTTATTTTTACAGATCCTGTGATTCTCCAATCGTATTTCACACGTGCCTGTTCCATTCGAATTCCACTGTATACCAACTGTCCATTTGATTGGTAATGAACCAATGTGGAGCCATGTATGTGGGGATCTCTATCTACCGGGCCGCTTTCAGTAAGTATGATGCCTCCCAAACTGTTTCCCCCATAAGGAATGGCATCCACTCCTTTTATTACTGTAATTTGCTGTGCACTTAAGGGATCAATTTCAGGGGCATGATCGGCACCCCATTGTTGACCGGCTTGCAAAACACCATTGTTCAAAATGCTTACGCGATTTCCTGTTAAGCCATGAATCACAGGCTTTGAAATGCCAGAACCATTTTTAATGGAGTAAACTCCGGAAATATTTTCCAAAATGCTTGATAATGGCTTTCCACTGTCTTTAAACAACTCAATAGTTTTCAATGTATTTTGAGTAGAAGATTCATTTCTGTTTTTGTGGTCTTCAACGGTAACACTTTGCAAATAATAGGCATGATGTTCCATTTCTATATTTACAATTTTAGATTCAGTCAATCGCAGAAAAAGAGATTTGGTTTCACAACCAATGTGTCGAATGGTTAAATGGTAATCTCCTGGACAAATTTGATGAATTTGATAATTGCCACTTGAATCCGTTTCTCCATATTGACCTGTTTCCTCAATGTAAACAGATGCAAATTCCAAACTCAATTCATGGTGAGGATCTGAAATTTTACCTGATAGTTGAATGGTGCAATCCTGGGCCTTTATAAAATACAAAACGGACAGGTTTAATAAAATACTTAAAACAACTTTCATTCAAGTACAAGATCAAATGTTAATTCAATATCTGTTTCACCACCAGAGTTTGTTATGTTGCCATTCTGCACACCGCTTGCTTTCTTTTCCGGTAAATGCTTTAAGCTAATTTTTAATAGTCCGGATCCAGCATTTCCGGTTAAAATGTTCGTTTTTGTTCCAATCGGGTATCCTAAGCTATCAAAATCAAGGTAGCTTATTTGCAAATTCGCTTGACCGCTCGGCGTATAGAAGAATTGATGGTCCGTTCCTTCTGAAACAATTTCATCCGTAATTTCGATTGGCGGCGAAACAGATTCATTGAGCAAGCGTAAAGAAGTTTGATAAAGAGTATTTGATTTTAGTTTTGGAGCAAATATAACAGGCGGATTTCCGCCATCCCCATCCAAATCTTTAAAACTAAAAACCACAGAATCTGATCCATTTGGAGTTTCCATTACCATATACATAGATGTTATAAGTTCAGATTCGTTGACTATGGGCGTATCATCAGCACATGATAAAAGAGAGGCAATCGCGCCGAATAAATAAATGAATGTTCTATATTTAAATTGAGATTTCATAATTAAAAGTTTTTAAATAATTTCGGTATTCCCAAAATCAAAAAGATAATAAAGCGATTGTAGGTAAGTTGTTTTAGCAACTAAGCATGGGCGGTGCTTTATTATTTAACGCTGTGTGAAAGATTATATGAAAATCACTCAATCCGTAAGGATTGATTGCATGGTAGTTTTTAATTGAAAGATAAAGTATGTTTGAAACGACTGCATACTCAAAATGAAGCAAAATGTCGCAAAGTAAACAATGATGACTGGCGTTTGAAATGTGTTCCGAATGTTTACAGCCATTCAAAAGATCGTGATGTTCTAAACGAAGATGACAAGGATCTGCTTTCGCTAAGTGATCAACAGATTTACACTTAAATACAGAGGATTCATGTACATGACTTGATTCAAAAACCAAAACAAACAAACTCAATAAATAGGCATACAGCAAACTTTTTGCAAAAAGCGTCTTTAATTTTCTACTTATGTGTGGATAAGCCTGCATGCGTTTCTCTAAGTAAAGTTACAGCTATTTTATAAATAGATTTAAAACTTTCCCAAGTATAACGGGATTTTAACACGGAAAACGCACATTAAATTGCCTTCCCCATAAAAAAACAATAAAAAAAGCATTACATATTACAGATATTTATATATTTGTGTTCGATTCTACACGCCACACTTCCCAATTCAGTCTAGATTAGAATTTAAATAATTCAAAATATGAAAGCTACCTATTTGTGGCTGAATGCTTGCATTTGGCTGATTGGCAATGGCGTGTTGTGCGCAAAATCCAATTTAAATTTTTATCTGGAATGCCCTCCATCCGTTACGGTATATTGTTATGACGATGTAAGTAACTTGGATAAATGGGGAATTGCTTATGTCTGGGAAAATTATGTAAAAAAACCGGCGCCTCCACCGGTTAAAGTAGTTTACAACACCAATGCATGCGGGATTGGTACAATTACCCGCTATTGGGAAGTAGAAGATCCGCATTGGGTTATTCAAAAATGCTCACAAACCATTACCATAGTTGGAGGAACAAATTTTACAGCAGCAGATATTACCTGGCCACCGGCCTATACCATTGATGGGTGCAATCCTAGTACAGATCCACGTACTTTACCCTATCCATACAACTATCCAAGTTTTAATAAATTGAAATGTGCACAACCGATGTATTCTTATAAGGATACAAAATATACAGTATCTGATGGATGCATGAAAATATTGAGAGATTGGAAAGTGATTGATTGGTGTCAATATAAACCAAATGTGTATCCGGCAGTAGGGCAATGGACCTATACACAAGTAATTAAATTAATTGTAAGTGATTCGACTGCAAAAATAATTTGCCCATTGGATACCGTCATCGAATCAACTATGAATTGCAAAGGCGCTTATGTGAAACTTGACTCTGCAAAAGCAATTTCAAAATGTGGGTTTCCATTGAGTATAAAAAATAATTCGCCTTATTCAAAAAGTAAAGGGCCGGATGCAAGTGGAGATTACCCGTTGGGCACAACAGAGTTTTATTTCACAGCTGAATATGGTTGTGGAAAAGAAATTAAATGCAAAGTAAAAGTAACCGTAAAAAATAAAATTGGACCTGTACCTTATTGTTTGAATGGATTAATTGTTGCATTAATGCCAGTAGATACCAATAAAGATGGCACACCGGACGATGGTATGATTGCTGTTTGGGCAAAAGATTTTAATTTAGGATCCTATCATCCATGTGGTTATAAAAAATTGAGCTTTTCCTTTTCATCCGATACAACGAATAAATCAAGAATTTTTACTTGTGCAGATTTAGGAAAAAACGAAGTTCAAATGTGGGTTACAGATTCATTAGGAAATCAATCTTACTGCAAAACTTATTTAGAAGTCCAAAACAACAATGCTCAAATTCCTGATTGCAAGCGGAAAGACAGTATCAAAACAAGCATTACTGTTTCTGGTTTGGTAACGGATGATCAAAATCAAAGTTTAGTTGATGTTAAAACAGCTTTAAAAATGAAAGCTGGTATTAAAATCATTCCAAGTTTGATTCCGGTAATTAAAACCTGGTATGATACCATTGTTCGTCCCAGTGGTTTGAAATTATACATAAGGCATACCGATACGACTTACATTACAAAATACGACACGGTCGTCAATCAGTGGTCCAAAGAATTGCTTTCAGCTTCTAATGGTAAGTTTCAATTTACAGATTTGATAAAAGGGCAAGATTATTATTTGAACCTAAGTAAAAGAGAACTTTCATTCAAAGGGATTGATATAAATGATTTGATTGTTTTATTAAAACACATTTCAGGTTCTCAACGCATCACCGATACTTATAAATTAATAGCTGCTGATATCAACAGCGATGGTACAATCAACCAAGCAGATTTTGATCTTTTATATGATATCGTTTCCGGTATTACTCCATATGAAAGCTTGACAAATCATTGGCGTTTTGTTCGCAAGGGTTTTGTATTTACGAATCCTCTGATTCCATTTTTAAACAACTTTGAACAAGCATATGAAATTCCAGCTATTGCAAAATCACAATCAAATGTAGATTACATTGCAATCCGGGTAGGGGAGTTGGATGGCATTACTTCTGGTGTGACCGGAATTCATTTGCAAGACCGAAGTGTTACACAGGAAACTGTTTCTGACGAATTTAAAATTTTAAATTTATTTCCGAATCCATACCGTGATCAACCGGTCACCATTCAATTGGAATTAATAAAACCTGTTACATTGACGGTTAGCTGGTACAATGTGGCAGGAAAATTGCTAGTAAAAAATGTCCGCTCTTTCGACAAAGGCCTCCAGTTTTGGGAACAAGACTTACAATTTGGCAATGCGTCTGGAATTTTAATTTATAAAATAACAGATGGTCAACATGTAAAATATGGAAAGCTAAGTCACTCAGAATAAGAAGACAAAGTATTTAAACTACGTTCACGGGGTCGGATCTTTCAAGGCAGGATCCGACCTTTTTTTTGAATCATTTCTGCAATGTTTCGTTTCGGCTAAAAAATACTAAGCTGGATTTGTCCATTGCTTTTTAAATAATTAGTTCACTGAATGTAAATTCAGATGAGCATTAAATCAAGCCTAATTATTTCATGGAAATGATTTTTAATTCCACGCGTTGATTTTTTAATCGTCCTGCTGCCGTTTCATTGCTTGCGATGGGAACCCGTTTGCCATATCCTTTGTACTGTACTTGATCGGCAATAATCCCTTTTTCTTTTAAATATTCTGCAACGTTTTTAGCACGTGCTGTGCTGAGGCGATCGCAATATTCAGGAGGAGGAATGCTATTCGTGTGACCTCCAATTTCAATCACTACATCATTATTTTTTGATAAAAAATCATAAATTTCATCCAATACGGCATAAGATTCCGGATTTATAACGGAAGAGTCAGCTGTAAAAAATAATTGATTGATTTGTAAGGTTTGCCCTATTGATATTTTTTTTCGATCCAAATCAGCAATTACTTTAGGTTGATCAATCACAATATTTTCAGTAATTACACAATTATTTTGATCTATTACTTTAATTGTATTTTTTCCTGCTGATAAATTTGAATTACTCAAGCTGGTTCTGCCATTAGACCACAACACTTTATAGGGTGCAGTTCCTCCGGATAATTCGATAGTTGCTTTCCCATCTTTGCGATTTAGTTCGCTGACACCGGTTTTAGAGACGATTTTTACTTGAATGGCTTCTGGTTCTTTAATTTGAATGTTAGCAACATATTCTTCTCCTTCCGCATCGTTTACCGTAATTTGGTAATTACCTGCTCCAAGACTATCGTTTTTTGATCCTTTTAAACCAGCAACATTCCAATTGTATGAATAAGGAGATTTGCCTCCTTTGGCAATTACAATGATTTCAGCAGTTTTAGCACCCTTGCATTTTAGTTCACCCTTACTGTATGCAATCACATTGAATTTTTCTTCTTCGCCATCAAGCATGTCTATACGAAAGAGTCCACGATCTGCCGTTCCCACCCATAAATCATCGTTTTTATCACAAGCCAAGGAAAGAGTTTGAGAAGATACAAATCCATAATCCTCGTCTATTTGCAATGCAATTTCTTTGTAAGGATCAAATTGAACCAAAATTTCTGAAGCCACATAGATTCTTCCTTTGCTGTCAGAAACCAATGCGCGAACGGGTCCCTTGCTTAATCCTCTTTTTACTGCTCCATCTTGCCAGCGCTCTCTGCCATCTTCTGAATAAACCAACCACATTTTATCTTCAGAAAGTAACCAAACTCCTTCTGTTGTCGAAATTGCACCGGTGAAGTGATGTTGTTTTTCGTACACATCCCAATCCTTATTTTCAATTTTAGCTATTCCTGCATCTGTTCCAATCCATAAGCGATTGTATGGGTCTGCATACATACTATTTATAGTATTGTTTGGAAGCTTTGAATTTTTTATGGTGTAATGATTTAAAACTTTATCCTGGTCGTCGGAAATTTTAAAGACACCTTGTTCAGTGCCTACCCATAGGTCTCCTTTATAATAGGCCATGCATCTGATCTCAGCTTTGCTTTGCTCTAAAATGATGTTTTGGATGTGATCTGTTGTTTGTACTTGTTGGGTACGATTGCCAAACCAGATTTTTCCTCGTTTATCTTCTGCCAATCCTGTAATGGAATCTTTTTCAATGATTTCGGGATCAAGATCCATGGAGATCATCTTATAAAGACCCTTATCGGTTCCCAACCATTTATAATTCTGCTTATCAATCAAAATGCATCTAACAGCTTCATCGTGATTTAATTTTTGATAATTTTCAACCAAAGCCTTCGGATCAGTTTGTGCCACTAAATTGAATCCAGTAAAAAGAAATAGAAATAAATAACTGATATGTTTCATTGGTGCAAGATATTGAAATAAGGACGATTGATTTCTAAACGAAAGGATGCGTTTTTTAGTTTAGGTGCTCTTGATGGTTCATTTGAAGTTTCAATCATTTAAATTGTTTAAATTGGAATCGAGATTCTAAGATTCTGATTTATTTTGAAATCTTTATAACTTATTAATTGCTTGTAAACCAAGGCTTTTGAACAATTTGATTTTGAAAAAAGGTCAAATTTCCCACAAAGTATAAATATGTATTATTTTTAGCCAAAATATTCAACAAAATGAACAATCTCTTTAAGCTAAAACCGATCAATGATTTAATAAAAGAGGCGGATGATCCTTCAAAAGGGCTCAAACGAACCCTTAGTGCAACTAATTTAATAAGTCTTGGGATAGGTGCTATTATAGGCACAGGAATCTTTGTACTTACAGGAACTGCAGCTGCAACTCATGCCGGACCTGCCTTGGTACTTGCATTTATTTTGTCTGGAGTTGGTTGTGCATTTGCAGGACTCTGTTATGCAGAGTATGCAGCAATGATCCCAATTTCCGGTAGTGCGTATACATATTCTTATGCTACACTGGGAGAATTTATAGCCTGGATTATTGGGTGGGATTTGATTTTGGAATATCTTTTTGGTGCCTCGACAGTTGCTGTAGGGTGGTCTGGTTATTTTCAAAGCATTTTAAAGGATTTTGGAATCTATTTGCCTCCAGAAATAACTGCTTCCACCGGTACCAAATTAATCAATGTGCCCAATGAAGGATGGCAAAACTGGACAAGTGCTTTAACTGAAAGAATGGCGGCTGCCAATATTGATATCAATGGATTGCAGTCAACGACAGCACTTTTTAACTTTCCTGCTGTTTTAATTATTGGAATCCTAACTACCTTATTGGTAATTGGAATTCGTGAATCAGCCAATTTTAACAATATCATTGTATTGATAAAACTTGTTGTAATTGTTTTATTTATCGTATTCGGTTTTCATTTTATTTCAACAGACAATTGGGTTCCATTTATACCTGAACGAGTGATTGATGCAAATGGACATGGACATTTTGGATGGTTTGGAATTGTGAGTGCTGCAGGGGTTATATTTTTTGCATACATCGGATTTGATGCGGTTTCAACCTTAGCACAAGAAGCAAAAAACCCACAAAAGGACATGCCAAAAGGTATTCTTGGTTCTTTAGTAGTGTGTACCATCTTATACATTCTTGTTGCTTTGGTAATGACAGGGATTGTAAATTACAAAGAGTTAAATGTACCTGCACCCATTGCATTGGCTATAGATAAAACGGGAGATGCCCTCAGTTGGTTAAGGTTTCCTGTTAAATTGGGCGCTATTGCCGGATTGAGTTCAGTAATTCTTGTAATGTTGATGGGTCAACCCCGTGTATTCTTTAGTATGGCAAAAGATGGTTTGCTGCCAGCAAGTTTTGCTAAAGTACATCCTAAGTTTAAAACGCCTTACATCACTACCATTATGACCGGTATTGTAGCTGCTTTTTTTGCAGGTGTTTTGCCTATTAATATTTTGGGTGAGTTGGTTTCAATCGGGACCTTGTTTGCGTTTGTGATTGTTTGTATCGGAATCATCGTGTTGCGTAAATCCAGACCAGATATTGAAAGACCTTTTAAAACACCATGGGTTCCTTTGGTTCCAATTCTGGGTGCCGCCATTTGTTTTTTACAAATGCTTGGACTTCCTATGGATACCTGGCTTCGACTGATCGTTTGGATGGCTATTGGATTTGCTATATACTTTTTGTACGGAATTAAACATAGTAAAATTCAAAACACCAAATAACAACTGCTTTATTTGAAAGATCTTGGCAGAGCCGCCCGTCTTTGTAGCATGTAAGTTGTACTTTCTGTGACTTAAAAATCGAAGCGCATCAGTAAATCCGTTTGTGGATCCTTTCCCAATAGGAATTGATGTGATCCAAATGCTTTAAATCCGTATCGTTCATAAAAGCGAATGGCGGATTTGTTTTGATTCCATACTCCCAACCAGATGTATCGGATGATTGCATTGCGACTTGCATTTTTAAATATATGATCCAACAAAAGCATTCCATAACCTTTGTTTTGGTGCTCTTTGCATACATAGATACGTTCTATTTCTAATGAAGATGGATCATTGATGTCAGATTGATATGGACTTAAATTTGTTTTGTAATAGGCGATTGGATTTCCTTCCTGTAATAAGAAAACAAATTCAGATTGGGACAGTGTTAACTCCTGCTTTATTTGATTTGTCGAAAAAGCAGTCGCTATGTAAAGCTCTATATCCACAGGAGCATTAAGATGATAAAAAGCATCGCGAAATGTTTTTATTGATATGTTCCGAAGCAAAGCAAACTCTTCGGCTTGCACTTTTCTAAATTCTGGTTCAGTTGGAAACTCCAAAACTTTAATTTTTCCTCAATTAATTGATTTTGGCAGTTTTGTTCCAATAATAAAATACAGGAATACCCAATGCAACTATGATTAAGCCTGGGAATGAATACATGGGTTTTTCAATCAATAAATTAATACAAAACAAGCCAGCTAAAATGATGTACAATGCAGGGACAAAAGGATATCCCCAGGCTTTGTATGGTCTGTTTAGTTCAGGACGCTCTTTCCGCAATTTAAACAAACCCACTATGGCAATAATTGCAAAAAACATTACAGCAAACATGACATAATCGAGTAGATTGCCATATTTTCCGGATAAACACAAAACAGAAGCCCACGCAAATTGGATCCAAAGTGCATTGCCTGGAACTCCAAATTTATTATTGTCTTTCATTTTCTTAAAGAACAAACCATCTAATGCCATGGCCTGGTAAACACGTGCACTCGAAAAAATAATGCTGTTATTGCAACCAAAAGTTGATACCATGATCAGTATTGCCATAATAATGGTAGCAGTTTGGCCAAACATCAATGAAGCAGCAGCGGTTCCAACCCGATTGTCTGCTGCAAATTGGATGCCTCTAGAAAAAGCATCCGTGCCATCAGGATTGCCATAAAAAGGAAGTAAGAATAAATAAGCTACGTTTGCAAAAACATAAAGAGT
The DNA here is from genome assembly GCA_016787575.1 of Saprospiraceae bacterium. Classification (GTDB taxonomy): domain Bacteria; phylum Bacteroidota; class Bacteroidia; order Chitinophagales; family Saprospiraceae; genus Vicinibacter. The sequence goes on from JAEUUO010000013.1 coordinate 226,694, forward strand.
TACAACAATAAGTACTCCCCAAAACAAGCTTTTGGGAAGATTTTTCTCAGGAGATTCCATTTCTCCTGCAATGAACGTAACATTATTCCATGCATCACAAGAAAATAAAGATCCAACCAAGGCAACCCCAATTGCAGATATTAAAGTCATTCCACCCAAACTGGTCAAAGTGTATTTACCATCTGTCAAAACATAAGAAGGATTTAAGGACCAAAATTGATCCCAGTTTGCTTGCCAGACATCCCAATTTCCAAAAACAAAAATCCCTAGCATTATAAGACCAAATAAAGCAAGCAGTTTGGCAAATGTAAATAAGCGTAAAATGAATTTACCATACTCAAGACCACGGCTGTTTAGATAGGTCAATAATCCTATGACTGCAATTCCCAACAATTGGGTGGATTTAATACTGAAAAAATTCAAATCAAGAATAACGTGATCTTCATTAAAAATGGGCACCAATTCTCCGAAATAGGAGGCAAATGCTACTGCTACTGCAGCGATTGTTCCACATTGTACAACCAGAAAAACCGTCCAGCCATATAAAAATCCGGTCAGAGGATTGAAGGCTTCTTTTAAAAAGACATAGGGTCCACCGGCTTTTGGAAACATAGATGCCAATTCACCTAAACTTAATGCTCCTAAAATGGTGATTACCCCGGCGAGTACCCAAATCATAAGCATCCATCCTGGTCCACCTACCGTACGGGCCATATCGGCACTCACTCTAAATATTCCGGAACCTATCATGGATCCACTCACAATAAGGATAGCATCCATTAAGCTCAACTTGTACTTCATAGCCTCTAATTTGGCTTAAATATAAATGATTCTTGTATCTAATAAAGCGATTGGCATTAGACTTTAGCCAATTTTATCATATGGTACCAGTTTATGCGGAAGGTTCCCTTTGAAAATTTATAAAAATTGTTGCTAAGCAAACTGTTTGATTTTATGGTATGTTACCAATCGAATCAATCTTCCGGAACACATTATTTCAAAATTATATATAAAAAACGTACATTTGTGCCCGAACTTGAAGAAAAACGATAATATTTTCAATTTACATACGAATCTTTAAGGATTTTACGATTAATTAGATAAGACTTAAATATATGTTTCTAACAAGTATTATGATGGTGGCAAAAGCTGGTGAAACCGGAGCTGATGCAATTGCAAAACAAAGTATTATTGATATTATTTTATCAAGCGGTCCTTTGGGGATTGGAATTATTTCAATTCAGGTTTTGCTTTCTTTTATTGCTATGTATGTTTTTGTTGAACGTTACTTGACCTTTAAATCATTGGCACGTGAAGATGAACGCGTTATGCAAAATCTAAGAGGAAATATTGGAAGTGGTAACATTCAAACCATTCAAACAATTTGTGCAAATAGCGAAACCCCTTTAGCCAGAATGGTTGAAAAAGGACTATCTCGTTTAGGAAGACCCATGCCTGAAATCGAATCAGCCATTGAAAATGTAGGCAGAGTGGAAACGTTTAGACTTGAAAAAAAGGTGACTTATCTTTCTTTAATTGCCCGGATAGCACCCATGTTTGGGTTTTTGGGAACCATTATGGGTGTAATTAAAATATTTTACGATATATCATTAACCGATAATCTTTCAATTGGAGTTATCTCTGGAGGTTTGTATCAAAAAATGCTTACATCCGCAGGCGGTTTGTTGGTGGGGATCATTGCCTTTTTAGGATATTATTTTCTAACAATGATGTTGGACGAGTTGGTAAATAAACTTGAAAAACGCTCTATTGAATTTATGGATATTCTCCATGCACCAGTAAAATAAACCCAATAGCTCATGAATATTCGAGGAAGAAGGAGGGAAACTGCTGAATTGAGTGTGGAATCTCTTAATGACATTATGTTTTTCTTGTTGTTGTTTTTCTTAATTGTTTCAACACTTGCAAATCCTAATGTAATTAAGTTGATGCTGCCTTCTTCAAAGGCTACGGAACAAACCACAACAAAACCGGTGTCCATCTCTGTGACACCTGATAAACGGTATTATATAGAAAATAAAGAAGTTGCTTACAATCAAATTCAAACTACTTTAAAGAGTTATATGGCCAAAGCGCCGGACTTAACCTGTGTAATCAGGATTGATCAGGGAATGCCGGTACAAGATTTAGTAGATGTTTTGCAAATTGGAGTTAACCTTAAATTAAAAATGGTGCTCGCTTTAAATAAAACTGACAACTAAGTTCGAGTCCAAAAATTAATTTGGCTTTTGCCAATCTGAATTTATTTATTTCAAATCATTCGTGATAATCAAAATCCAAGCAAACTATTGGATATAGTTTATTAGGTGTCTGATTGAGTAATATTCAATCTATTGATTAATCAATTTGAATAATACAGGCGAAATGTTTAGAATTCCAAATAAAAGGAATCAAAACTCCAGGCTTTTTTAAAGTGGAGATAAGGGGACTCGAACCCCTGACCCCTTGCATGCCATGCAAGTGCTCTAGCCAACTGAGCTACATCCCCAATTCGAGCTGCAAATATAATCTTCCTGCATATTATCCGTCTTATTCGGAACCTTTTGAAACTTATTTTTATTATGTTTGTATAGCATTTATTCATTTTATAATTAAAACAAGTTCATTATGAGTTTACAAGACAAATACCGTGAAGTTCTTAACCTTGGAGAAGAATTAGGAATTCAAAATGGGAATGTAATTGAAGAAGCCGGCGTGCTGAAAGTATGGGGTACTGCTCAAACGCAGTATGAAAAAGACCAATTATGGGATAAAATAAAGGAAATAGGAGGAACCAATCCTAGTGATATTGTTGCAGATGTCAGTGTTGCCAATACAGAATATTACACCAAACATACCGTAAAATCTGGTGAAACCTTAAGTAAAATCGCGAAGCATTACTATAAGGATGCCAACGCGTATAATAAAATCTTTAAAGCAAATACGGATCAACTTAAGAATCCTGATTTAATTCATCCAGGACAAGTGCTGGTAATACCAAATCCTTAGATAAAATACATTTAAATTATAAAGAGGGCTGCTCAAAAGGCAGCCTTTCTTTTTAGAGTTCTAGGCTAGAATCCGGGTAACCAATAAAGCTTTTTTTGAAATCTATTTAATTAGAGGTTTCATTTGTGGAAACAACAATACCTCTTGAATGGCTTCCTGACCGGTCAAGAGCATAGTCAATCGGTCGATTCCTATTCCCAAGCCCGAAGTAGGAGGCATCCCATATTCTAGGGAAAGCAGAAAATCTTCATCCATTAACATGGCTTCATCATCTCCGCGCGCTGCTAATTTTAATTGATCTTCAAATCGCTGGCGCTGATCAATTGGATCATTTAATTCAGTATAGGCATTTGCAATTTCTTTAGCGTTTACATACAACTCAAAGCGTTCAACCAATCCAGCTTTGGTTCTGTGTTTTTTTGCCAAAGGAGTCATTTCTATTGGGTAATCGGTAATGTAGGTAGGTTGAATTAAGTGTTTTTCAACCAAGCCACCGAAAATTTCATCAATTAATTTTCCAACACCCATGCTAGCATCAATTTCAATGTTTTTGGAACGGCAAAATGCTTTTAATTCTTCCTCTGATTTACCTTCTACATCAAAATTTGTATATTCTTTGATGGCATCATACATACTTAATCGACGATATGGTTTTGTGAAATTAATTTCATTTGAACCAACCTGTACTTTTGGATTTCCATTTATTTTAGTGATGACGCGTTCAAGCATGGTTTCAACCATTTCCATCATCCAGATGTAATCTTTGTAGGCTACGTAAATTTCCATTGAAGTAAATTCCGGATTGTGGGTGCGGTCCATGCCTTCGTTTCTAAACATTTTCCCAAATTCATACACCCCATCAAAGCCTCCTACGATGAGTCTTTTTAAATACAACTCATTGGCAATTCTTAAGAACAATGGGATGTCCAAGGCATTGTGATGGGTTTTAAATGGCCTTGCAGCAGCACCTCCATGCATTCCTTGTAAAACGGGCGTTTCCACTTCAAGCCAGTTTTTTTCATTGAAATACATTCGCATTTCATGAATCAATTGACTTCGTTTTACAAAAATTTCCCGATGTTGTGGATTGACTATTAAATCGACATAACGATGTCTGTAACGTTGTTCAGGGTCCGTAAATGCATCGTGTGTTTGACCGTCTGCATCTGTTTTTACAATTGGTAAAGGATGCAATGATTTGCTGAGCATTTGTAAATGAGAAACATGAATACTAATTTCACCCATCTTGGTTTTAAAAACATAGCCTTTTAAACCAATGATATCTCCAATATCCATATACTTTTTAAATACAAGATCATAGAGTGTTTTATCTTCTCCAGGACAAACTTCATCCCTTTTTACATAAATCTGGATTTTTCCTTTGCTGTCTTGAATTTCTGCAAAACAGGCTTTACCCATGTCCCGGATCATCATCAATCGACCTGCAATGGAAACAGATTTGTAAGCATCCGGATTGTTTTCAAAGTTTTGTTTAATTTCAAAAGAATTTGCGTTTACTTCAAAAGCTTCCGGAGGATAGGGATTGATACCCATTTCTTCTAAAGCGGCTAATGAATTTCTACGGATAATTTCCTGTTCGCTTAATGAATGCATGACTTGTATTGAAAAGACAAAGATACATAGCAATTTTAGCTAATATAATACTGTTAGAAGCCTTTTTGCTTCCAATACCTTCAATATCATAGTGTTTTGGAAAAAATTAACATGCAATTTCACGTATTAACAAGGACGATTTGAATAATGAAAGCAATTTTTCTAATTGGAAGCTAAAACTTCAATGTGAGTTTTAAAATTTAGCAGAGGCAAAACGCATTTAGATTCTTGGCATTGCAATTCACGAGTCTGATGCGTTTGCTTACAAAATCCTATTAAATCGCGGTATCGAAAGTTATCTTTGCAGCCTACAACAATGAATAAAGCCATTCTGAGAATAAATTGCTTACTGCTTGCTATGCTTTGCAGTTTGGCTGTCAAAGCCCAGTGTCCCGATATAACTGAAACCAAAACCAGCCCTAATTGCATTCCTTCATGTGAATTGTGTTCAGGGGGTAAACTCAATATCAGTCTTAAAGGAAACGACCTTCCTCACAATGGGAAAATTGATTACTATGCGGATGTAAATCCGGGTTTCAATCCCTATGCCGGACAAGGCGTAAAAATTGGCAGTGTAAATATCACGACTTCGAATCCTAAATGCAGACAATGTCCGGTTTTATTGGGATTTATGATTGATGCTTGTGGAACTGAAGCAAAAAATGAGTTTTTGGTTATGTGGACCGGAAGTGGATTCAATACCGGTGATTTTAATTTTGATTTTGCTACTCAAAACAATTCAGGTGGAGCTCAAAATGCTGATATTGGTCCGGGAGGATGTGGAATTGTAAGCGGGAATCCATCATTAATAAGTGGTTGTTCCGCTACAGCAGTGGGTGGAAACTTTGACTTGCCACCCAATTCTATATGGATCGTATTTACCAGCGCCAATGCTTCAACCATTTATGATTGTACTTCTGCTTGCGGCCTGGCATGTAAAATATTTGTTTCTGCCAGCAATTGCGACCGTACAATTGGGGCTTTTTCCAATTTTGATGCATCTACTGGCAATCGGACACAGGTGATGACCATCACCGGATGTGCTTGTTCTACCACTGCAATGTACGATGTACCGGGTTCATTAACCGGAAATGGAGATTTTTGGGCAGAAGGCAGCATTGCAAACAATGGATGTGCAACTCCTTCCATGAGTCAACCGAATTACGTTCCTGCAGTAAGTACCGTAAGCCCTTTTGATTTTACGATTCCGGCATCCTGGTGTGATAAAGTCTATGAAATAGTCGGCATCATCAATCCCAAACCAGATCCAATCTGTTGCATGGAAGAATTTACAGAACGCATCAGCGTCAATGTTAAATGCCCAAAAGCAAATACAGCCAGTTTGGAAGCGTGCGAAACTTCTGGAGGGCAGGCGAATTTCAATCTGGAGGATGCAGATGCCGATGTATTGGGTGGTTCAAACGGGACGGTACAATATTTTAAAGACATGGCTGGAACCATGCGAATCAATTCTCCATACTTTTCAGGAAATGCAACGATTTATGCAAAAATTATAGATGGTTCATGCAGTTCGAATTTGGTTGCAATCAATTTAAAAGTATTGCCTCTACCTATTGCGCGTTCTGCTTCTGATCAACAATGCGATGATGGAAGTGGTTTTGCGACTTTTGATTTAAGCTTACTCGAAAAGTTTATAAAAAATGGCAATGCATCCGCCAATGTTTCATTTTATGAAGATATTGGATTAAATATACCAATCGCAAGTCCGTATACCTCATCCACAACTGTTATTTATGCAGTAATATCCGATGGAAAATGCATTTCAAAACCTGTTGCAATAACACTCACGGTAGTTCCAAAACCAAGTGCAGATTCCAGCAACCTAAGTGCATGTCCAGGTGCTGATGGGAAAGCAGACTTTGATTTGAATTTAACTATTGCTAAAATCATCAAGGGCCAATCCGGAGTTTCTGTAAAATTTTATGCCGATTCCGCACTGACTATTTTAGTGAATTCACCGGTGCATTCCGGAAACGATACCTTGTATGCGGTGGTCTCCAGTGCAGCATGTTCTTCAGAACTTGCTCCTGTTTTTTTAAGAATCAGCTTATTAAATTCACCTGGCCTTGTCACAGAAAAAATGTGTGATGATGGAAATGGAAATGCATTTTTTGATCTGATTCAACTTTCCAAACTCTTAACCAACTCCGATACCAGTATAAAAATTAAATGGTTTGAAGACAGTTTGAAATTATTGGGATTGGTGCCGCCTGTTTTAGTAAAAGGAAGCGATACCATTTATGCATTCTTGTATAAAGATTCATGCATTTCATTTCCAATACCTATTTATTTAAATACTGTTAAGCGACCGGTTTCTAAATCTGTATCTTTGGACGTATGTGCAGATAAAAGCGGACGGGCATTTTTTGATTTAAATTCTTTAATCAGTTTGATCAATGGCGGTAGCAATTTGCAAGTAAGTTTCGCTGAGGACAGTTTTTTTACTAATCCAATTGTTTCGCCATATTACAGTTTTAGCGATACCGTTTATGCACAAAGTCTGGATGGAAATTGTGCAAGTTATCCGGTTCCAATTTTATTAAATGTTATTCGAACTCCTTATTTTAAATCGATAAACGACACCATTGTTTGTAACCGCCTCATACTTCCTGGCTTTTCCGGCATTAATTTAACACCCAATGCATCCTATTATTCAGCTGTCAATAAGCAAGGAAGCAAGCTGAATGCCGGGGATACCATTTTTAATTCGTCCTGGATCTTTCTCTATGATTTACAAAATGGATGCATCACGCAGGATAGTTTTCGGATCGATGTAATCAAAGGATTGACTGCAGGCTTCAACAATGACATTTCAATTTGTGAAGGTAGCATTGTGGATTTAAAACAATATACTTTGCAGGCCGACTCAGGCGGAATCTATATAGATCTTGACAATTCGGGCAAATTAAATCAATCACTTTTTAATTCTGCAGGATTAAATGGTCAATTATTTCGCTTCAAATATTTAGTTCCCGGGAATGCATTCTGCCCAGCCGATTCATCAGAAATCACTGTGCATGTAGTACAAAAAGTGAATGCAGGATTGGATACACTCGTAGTTGTTTGTGAGAATGATATAATCGATTTAAATGCCTTTTTGAGAAATGCGGATGCCGGTGGGATTTTTAAGGATTTCAACAGTGTCGGAGCCTTGCAAAATAATGTATGGGATGCCGGTAAATCAGGGCCTGGTAATTTTAGGATAGATTATGAAATTGGAGATGGTATCAGTTGTCCAAAAGATATTTGTCAGATTAACATACAGGTGCAAAATGGAATTTCAATTTCTAAGCCAGCGGACATTACGGTTTGTGATCAATTTGTGCTGCCAACAATAAGCGGAAAAAATATCTCTAACAATGCAGCTTATTATACAAATTCACATGGACTGGGAATCAAATACAAGGCTGGGGACAGCATCTACCGAAGCACAAGCTTATTTGTTTTTGATTCCATTGCTTCGTTTTGTCCTGATGAAGTTGGATTTAATATTACTATAAAGTATTCATCTTACAATCCATTTGGGGATATTACAATCTGTAAAGGAGATAGTGTTAAGGTTAACAATACTTTTTACGGCAGTTCGAAATTATCAGGAACAGAGTACTTTCCGGGAGCAGCCGCAAATGGCTGTGACAGCACTGTCAAGGTAGTAGTCTTGTTTTATCCGAAATCAGATACTGTATTGACTCAATTGTTGTGTGCAAATGAATCCCTGCTTGTCAACAACAATCGATACGATATCAATAGACCGACTGGAACCGAGCTGTTGAAAGGGGCCAGTAAAGTTAGCGGGTGTGACAGTACGATTACAATCGCCCTGCAGTTTCGCCCGGAACCTCAATCAAATTACAAAGTCAATTTATGCTCAGGTGAGACACTTGTTATAAATGGCAAATTATACTCAGAATCAAATCCATCTGGTACCGATACTTTAAAGAACGCTTCTGTAAATGGATGTGACAGTTTAGTGCACATTCAATTAAATTACATGAAAGCAGCTCTATTTTTGTATCGAAATCAAGTTTGCAACAACGAAACCATAGCTATTGGAAATATGGTATTTGATAAAAACAATCCTGCTTTAATAGATACTATTAAGTCGGGTGCTTCAAATGGTTGCGATAGCATACGCGATATTCAAATCCAATTTTATCCTGAACGGAGATCGAGGTTTACTCCAATTTTATGCGAGAATCAATCAGTTGCCATTAACGGAACTAAGTATGATATTTTAAATCCAAATGGAACGGAAGTATTGAAAAATGCATCGTTCCAAGGATGTGATAGTATTGTAGATGTTGCGATCAGTTTTAAAAAATCCGTAAATTCAAATTTTAATGCCAGCATTTGTGAAAATGAAACCATTACAATCAATGGCAAAGTGTACGATCAATTTCACACCAGTGGCACAGACACTTTGGTTGGGATGGCGAATGGTTCTTGTGATAGCATTGTATCAATTCAAGTTCAAATTAATAAAAGCGCAAGCGGAAATTTCCAACAAGCATTTTGCGAAGATGCTTCTTTGACGATCCATGGCAAAACTTATAATAAAAACCGTCTGTCTGGAATTGATACCCTGAAAGCAGGATCCATCAACGGTTGTGATAGCATTGTGAGTATTCAATTGAGTTTAATTCCAAGTTTAAAAACACTGATTAAAGATACCCTGTGCCCTGAAGGATCAATTAGTGTCAATGGAATTGTATATGATAAAAACAATCCATCTGGTGAACAGCGATTTGTTTCTAAAGCCGGTTGTGATTCTGTGTTAACGGTCAATCTTAACTTTGTGGATCTCAATGTAAGTTACAATCCAAGTATCTTCATTAGTCCCGGGCAAAGTTCTGTTATTAATTTACTTCCCAATTTTACTCCGGCAAGCATTCGGTGGATTCCAACAACCGGATTGAGTTGTTCGGATTGCCTGAATCCACAAATTAATTTAGCCGCAGATCAAGATTACGAAATTGAATTAACAGATCAGAATGGATGTCAGATTGTAATTCAGCTGAGAGTAAAAGTACAATTAGATGATAGGGCATGGGTGCCGAATAGTTTTTCACCAAATGGCGACAACATCAATGATTTTTTTAAAGTAATCAGTGTCGATCCAAATTGGATGATTAGCGATTTTGCAATTTACGATCGATGGGGCAATCAATTGTATTACGAACAAAGTGCAACAATTACAGATCATAGGGGTTGGGATGGAACCGCCAATTCACAAAAATTAAATCCGGGTGTGTTTGTTTATTACATTAAATTGAAAAATGGAAATTCTGAAAAAACCTTGTTTGGTGATGTGAGCTTGGTAAGATAATAATGCAAATCTGCAATATTGCAATGCTGCAATCCTGCAATTCTAGAATTCTGCAAGGATACAATGCTTTAATTCTGAAAATCTGCAATAACAAAAAGCAATGAATTTAATTCATGATGTATATCTGCCAAAAACCTCAACAGTTTAAGTCTTATAATTTTTTATACTTAGTTGAATTAAGGATTCAAAATTTAATAAATTTTTCCAACCAATGATTTCCATTGGTGCCAATTATTTTGATAACATAAATACCACTTGGCAAGCTCTGAATAGGAATTTTAACTTCTTTGAACAAATTTGGATATTCATGAGTAAAGAATGAAGTGCCTGTCATATCAGTGATTTGGATAAATACAGAGCTATTGAAGGCATTTCTGATATCATGTATATAAAGTGTGTTTGAAACTGGAATTGGGTAGATAATCAAACTATTTTCCAAGTTTTTTTTATCAATTCCAGTCACGAGTATTTTATAACATAAAGATGTATCTGAGCAGTTATTATATGTGACAACAACTGAATAATTTCCAGTCTCTAAAGGCATATAAGTTTGCAACGTGGCTCCACTGATTGCTGTATTTCCATTATCACAGTTTAACCATTGGTATTTTACTCCTATTGCATTTGAGCTAAGTAAATTCCCGAATACCGTCACGGATTTATCCAAATTATAAGTTGTAAGATTCAACGTTATCAAACTATCACAACCATTTAATGCACCTCCTATAATGTTATATGTTGCAGTATTATTACTAGTAGTATACGTGTTGCCGTCTATCCATTTAAAACTTTTGCAGGCTGTCTGCACATCTTCGCCTTTGGCGATATCACAATTTAATATTCTAGCAATCCGGTTTCTACCAATTCCATTATAGGATGTAAATACCCCACTAATAATAATTTTTCCATCCGGTTGAATAACAGTACTATAAATCACACCGTTCGTTCCCAAGCCTGGTCTAAAAGTGTTGTCGATCGTTCCATTATTATTCAGACGGGCTATGTAGTTTCTATCTATCCCATTATAAGACTTAAATTTTCCACCGATGATAATTTTTTCGTCCGGTTGGATCGCAATTGTATGAATAAAATCATCGCTTCCTATGCCAGCCTCAAATGTGGTGTCGAGTGTCCCATTAGTATTGAGGCGTACTATGTAGTTTCTACTAGAGCCATTGTAGTTTGTGAAATCTCCACCGACAATAATTTTTCCATTGGGTTGTATCGAAATTATACGGATCAATTTATTTGCCCCTAAGCTTGGATTAAATGTGGAATCGATCGCTCCGTTTGAGTTCAATCGTGCAATCCGATTTATATCAGTTCCATTGTAGTTTGTGAACCGCCCCCCAATCAAAATTTTTCCATCTGGTAGTACATTTACTGTGTGGACCAAATCATTAGCACCGGTTCCAGAATTAAATGTAAAGTCCAATGTTCCGTCCACATTCAATCGTGCAATACGAATTGCATTTGTCCTATCATATAAAGTTAACCAACCTCCTATTACAATTTTTCCATCCGGTTGAAGTGCAGTAATATAAATATTGTTATTTGCGCCGGTTCCAGAAATAAATGTGGAATCGAGTGTGCCATTGGGGTTTAGCCGTGATATATTATTTTGGGGTGTTTCATTGAAAAAATTGAAATGGCCCCCAATAATGATTTTTCCATCTGGCTGAACTGAATTGGTATAAATAAATCCGTTGGCACCTGAACCTGGGTTAAAAGTAGTGTCTAGAGTTCCATCGACGTTTAGGCGCGCTATATTGTTTCTAGGATTCCCATTAAAGGAATTGAAAAGGCCCCCAATCAAAATTTTTCCATCTGGCTGAAGAGCACTAGTTAAAATATCTTTATCTGCGCCACTTCCTAAATTAAATAAATTGTCAATAGCACCATCTGCCTTCAATCTTGCCAGACCTCTTTTGTTATAGTAGAAAAATTCTCCTGAAATGATTAATTTTCCATCTGGTAGAAGGACCAAGTTATTAACATTTCCATTCAAAAATTGACCTGAGTCGAAAGAAGTATCTAATGTTCCATCGACGTTTAAGCGCGCTATATTGTTTCTAGGATTCCCGTTAAAGGAATGGAAAAGGCCCCCAATAATAATTTTGCCATCTGGTTGAATTGCTGTAGTATTGACCCAATAATCAGCTGCTATGTTTGGTTCAAAGCTTAAGTCTAATGTTCCGTCTGCATCTAGTCTAGCGATATAATTTCTGCTTATTCCATTATAAAACATGAATTTTCCACCAATGATGATTTTACCGTTCGGTTGAAGTGTGACTGTCTTGACTGCGCCAAACAATCCTGAGATTGAGTTAAATGAATTGTCAATAGTTCCATCTGCATTCAGGCGTGTTAGATTTTTTGTAATTGTTCCATTAAACGAAGTAAATTCTCCTCCAACTATGATTTTTCCATCTGGTTGTAGTAAAGTAATATAGACCTTATCATTTGCTCCAACATCAGTTTTAAAAGTAGAGTCAATAGTTCCATCTGCATTTAGCCGAGCGATTCTATTTTTATTTCTTCCATTATATGATGTGAATTCTCCTCCTATTATAATTTTCCCATCAGGTTGAATTATAGTTGTCCATATTAAACTGTCTGACCCCGTGCCAGGGTTAAAAGTAGTATCTAGCTTTCCATCTTCATTTAGTCGAGCTATACAGTTTCTACTGGTGCCATTGTAGTTTGTGAAATCTCCACCGATGATAATTTTTCCATTAGTTTGATGTGTGATTGAATAAATAGGTCCATTCGACCCTTTACCCGGATTAAAAGTAGAATCTATCTTTCCATCTTCGGAAAGCCTTGCAATGTGGTTTCGGTTGTTTCCGTTGTAAGAATTGAATTGTCCACCGATCATTATTTTTCCATTATTCTGATGTAGGATAGCATAAACATCGTTTGAAGCTCCATCTCCATTTCCAAAGCCAATATCCCTCGAATTAAAAGAGTAATCTAGATCACCTTGGGTATAGCATTCCTCACAAATAATAAATGATATCCAAAATAGGATCCCTATTGGAATGGCTCTCAAAAAAGTTGGAATGTGGAATTCTAATTGTTCACTCATTAAATTGTGCTTCTAATTTTAGAGTCATATCCTCTAGCAATATTAAGAATTAATGGTAGATTATATTGCATTTGAAAATTGTATGTTCCAATATTGTAGAATTCTAGCTTTGTAGAATTGTAGCATTACCTTAATAGTGTTAAATTACCGCTGGCTTTAAAGTGTTTACCTGTTTTGTCCCTAAACAAGAAGAGATAAACGTACACAGCAGGAAGTGCTTTTTGACCATTTACTTCTCCATTCCATGCTCCTGAAATTCCATTGGGTGCAAAATTTTTGGACTCATAGACTAAATCTCCCCATCGATCAAAAATTTGCAGCAAATCAATGGATTCAATGCTTCTATCGGTAAAAATATTAAAGTAGTCATTGATGTTGTCGCCATTTGGTGAAAATACATTTGGTACATTGTAAATTTGTTTGCTGCTAATCCAGATGCTTTCCTCATAAATACATCCATTCACATCTGTCATTTTTACACGAAACCAACCGCCTGAAGTATTGATAAAAACAGAGGTTCTTAAACAAGTCTTGCAACTGATTAAACCAGGTCCTGACCATTCAATACTGGCTATGCTATCGATGTCTAAAGTGTGCAATTCCAAATAGACAGAGTCTCCCAATATAACTGCCAATGAATCCGGATTTAAATCCACTTGACCAATAACAGGAGGATCAATTGTAAAATTATATTGGAGTCTGCATCCATTGGAGTCCTGCAACTCAAGAAGGTGCGTTCCAATTAGAATAGGCTCTGTAAAGTCTTTAAATAATTTAATTTGCCGGTCAACTGAAATTTGATAGGGTGGTGTGCCTCCTGAAAGTTTAGTGATTAACAAGTTACCATATTCTGTTTCAAGGCAATTGGCATCTTTGCTTTTGAAATTCATTTCCAATTGAGGAGGAGAATCTATAGTAACAGATTGAGTAACTTGACAAGCTGCATTGTCTGTAACTGTAAGTATATATATACCGGCTTTTAACTGAGTTCGATTGGATTGATTGCTAAAATCAGACCAGGAATATTTATAAGGTCCGTATTTGCCGGTTGTCATAACACTGATTTGGCCATTGGCATCTCCAAAACATTTAACTGGTGTGGTCGAAATATTGATGTTAGCTTGTTCTGACTTTCGTACATTGACTCTTAAAATGCTGTCACAACCGCTGCTTGCAATCAATAAATTTTCAAATGTGGTATCCCTGCTTATGGTGTTTAAATTTATTAGAATACTGCTGTTAAAACAAATCTGGGTATCAATTTGATGGATGATTTGATCGAGAATTTTTAATTCTATTGTATAGTTACTGTCGCATCCATCCGCAGTTTTGTAATTAAAAAGATAGTTTCCACTTTGATTAAATGTTTTTTGAGCAAACCTAAAACTGGAGCCAAAACACAAAACAGTATCCAATGGAATTGAATAACTTGGCCTTTCCGACAAATGAATGTGAATGATGCTGTCACATTGATTGTTGTTAAAATAATTTTGAATAAAATCACCAGCTTGATTATAATCTGATTTACCTATGCGGATGCTGTTGTTTTTGCAATAAAAGGTGTCGATATAACTATCTGCTTTAGTTCGCACAGACAGGTTTAATTGATAGCTGCTATCGCATCCGAATTGATTGGTATAACGTTTTTCATAAAAGCCACTCTTGTCATACGCCTGACTCTGAAATGTAAAGGTTTCGCCCTCACAAATAAATGTGTCTAATTTACTAACCGGACTGGGAAGCACATTCAATTTGATTTGAAAGCTGCTGTCACAACCTGCATTGCTTGCAAGCGTGAGCGAGTACGTTCCTGTTTTATCAAATGATTGATTTCCAATTTTTAAAACATTTCCATCGCAGAAACCGGTATCAATCAAGCGCAGGTAAATGGGATTTATTCCAAGATTGATAATAACCGAACTGTCACAACCATGACTTGATTTTAAATTAATTGGATAGCTACCAGCCTGATTCAGGATTTGATTTCCAACTGATAGATTTTGTCCGTCACAGATTGCGGTATCTAAAATGAGCAAGCTGTTTTTATAAATACTTGCATGTATTGTAACTGTGCTGTCACAGCCGATAGAAGAAAGAAGTCTTTTGGAATAGAATCCCGCATTGCGAATGGTATCATTCTCAAAAACAAAATAAGAACCTTCACAAATTGCAATGTCCAAATCATTTAGGATAGGATCAATAACTTTCAAATTTAACATCGTGATGCTGTCACATCCGTAGGAAGTTTGGCTATGAATAGCAAAGCTCCCATTGGAATCATAATCTTGATTGTTAATTCGGATTTTTGTACCACTGCATATGGACGTATCAATGCTAAAATCTTTTGGCTTAATTACCGTGAGATCCAAATTGACAATACTATCGCAGCCTTTGTTGGTTTTTAGTGTGACTTGATAATTTCCGGTGCTGTCAAAAGAATTGCTTCCAATTTGAAAGCGATCTCCAAAACAAATTTGTTTTTTCAAATCAGTACTGAAACTGTCTATTTTATAAACGTAACTGTTGCTGAGTTCGCAGTCCGGTCCATCTGAAGCGCGCAATACATAACGACCTTGCTGACCAGGAGGGATCACAAAGTTTGGATCTGTTGCACCAATTAAGGCAATCCCGTCTTTATACCATTGATACTTAATTCGACTTACAACACTTTTTGGAGATGCTAAATGGATGGTATCAACGCAAGGATTTCCAGTAATTGCGAGTTGCAAAGAATCAAATTTTGCGGTTTCTTCTAAAATTAATTCATCAATAAAAAAATAATAAAAACCATCCGCACGCGTACAACCTGGTCCAATCACCAAGGCTTCTATGTTTTGATTGGGTTTCAGTTTAACGGTTACTTTAACCCATTTTCGGGTCCCGCTGGCAGTTACGGTCGTTAATTGAAACCAATTGGGATAATTTGTAGGACACAGCCAGCCATTGGCGCCTCCAAAAGGCAGGTTTACACATTTGGAAGTTCCAAAAATTCCAAGAGTGGTTATGGCTCTGGGTCCATACGAGTTGCCGGGTGTACCAAATCCAATCCAAAAACTGAGCGTATAATCTTTTCCGGCTTGCATCGTATTGGTAAGGCAAGCACCAACATATTCTTTATAGGTGGAATTTCGCACTGGATGATTCATAAGATCTAGAAATCCAACATAGCCGTTTCCCGCAGGCAAGGGTTGTGGCGGACTGCCGCGCATAGGATCCTGGGAGAAGCCACAAGTATTAAAATAATCCGAGGTGGCTGCTGAAGCCTGAATCCAGTTTTTGGAACAGTTTAGCTGCATTAAACCCGTCGGGCAGCAATTGTAATCTTCAAAAGATGGATTTGGAATCAGCGAAGAAGGCACAAACAAAGTGTCTTTTATCCCTTTGCATCTGCAATCCGGATCATTGAGATCAGTAAATCCATCCAAATCGTCATCCAGGCCGTTTGCACAATCTTCAGGAGCAAATTGGCAAAAAGCAGGGAATGCCAATGCAAGCAAGGAAAAAATCAACAATAGATTTTTAATCATTTGTGACGGATTCATACAAAATTAAGACTTATTAACAAGCAGGAATCAATATTCTTTCTTTGGCTCAATTCAGGCGGATGATTTGTCTTCAGTTTGATATATTTGCAAAAACCCTAATGTGAAAATTTTTTCGACGGTCTTATTGTTAATAGCTGCCAATGTTTTCATGACAATTGCCTGGTATGGCCATTTAAAAATTAAGGAATTTTCCTGGGCTCAATCTTTTGGACTTTTTCAAATCATCTTATTGTGTTGGGGAATTGCCTTTTTTGAATATTGTATTCAGGTTCCTGCAAATCGTTTTGGATATACTGGAAATCAAGGACCCTTTAGTTTGGTGCAACTAAAGGTATTGCAGGAAGCCATTACATTGATCGTCTTCTTTGTATTTGCATGGATCTTTTTTAAACAAGAAAGTTTTAAGTGGAACCATTTGGTCAGTGCTTGTTTTTTAATAGGCGCCGTTTATTTTGCGTTTAAGAAATAAGCTTTCATGTTTCAACAAACAACACCTAAAAAATATGCCGAGCTGATTTTGCCACTTTCTGTTGCAGGAACATTTACCTATACAATACCGGATACTATTTTGCAGGATATAAAAATAGGGTGTAGGGTAGAAGTTGAATTTGGCAAGAAAAAACACTACGCTGCATTGGTTAAAGCCATTCATGATGTGCCTGGATACAACAAAACAAAACCCATACTTGCAATCATTGACCACGAGGCCATCGTAAACTCCAAGCAGCTTGAATTTTGGGAATGGTTGAGCAATTATTATGTCTGTAGTTTGGGCGAAGTTATGACCGCTGCATTGCCTTCATTATTTAAATTGGCATCAGAGACGCGGATTTATAAATTGATCGAAGAAGCAGATTATCCTGCGTTGCTTGAAGACGAAGAATATCTGATTCTGGAAGCCCTTGAATTGCGAAATGAATTAAGCATTTCAGAAGTACAACAAATAATTCAGATGAGCTCCATTTTAAAACTCATCAATAGAATGGTTGAAAATCGGTGGATTGCCGCTCGTGAAAAATTGGAAGATAAATCTGAAATTCCTACAGTATCCTGGATTCGCATTCCCGATCATTTAAAATCGGATCAGCATTTATTGAATGAGCTGCTTAACCAAATTCAGAAATCAGAACGCCAGTCTCGGTCAGTTCTAAATTATTTGCAATCGAAACGAACATACGACTGGATCAAACGGGTAGAATTGCAGCGAATCAGTACAACGGATAAAAGTGTTACGGATGCATTGATTAAAAAGGGACTGTACGAAGAATGTATTTTGGAAAAATACGTATATCCGAACCAGCAGCAAACATTGATTCCATTGGAATTGAGTGAGGTCCAAAACAATTGCTTGGCTGAAATTAAATCGCATTGGACTAAACACCAAACAAGTTTATTGCATGGAGTAACGGGAAGTGGAAAAACCATGATCTACATCCGGTTGATCCAGGATTATTTGGAGCAAGGTATGCAAGTCTTGTATTTGGTTCCTGAAATTGCTTTAACAACTCAATTGGTGATGCGATTAAAGTATTATTTTGGAGAGCAGTTACTGGAGTATCATTCGGATTTGGGTTTGAAAACCAAATCAGCAGTTTGGAATGCGGCACTTCAACATCCCAAGGTTTTTGTTGGTGCGCGGTCTTCCATATTTTTGCCATATAACCGATTGGGACTCATCATTGTTGACGAAGAACACGATGCGTCTTACAAGCAAAATGATCCTGCTCCACGTTATCAGGCAAGAGATTCTGCAATTATATTGGCTAAACTGTTCGATGCTAAAGTTTTGTTGGGCTCCGCAACACCTTCCATTGAATCGTATTACAATGCCAAACAACATAAATACGGTTATAGTTTTTTAGATCAACGATTTGGGGAAAGTGAGTTGCCGGAAGTCTCAACTATTTCGTTAAAAGAAGTGCAATTGTTTGGTAAAATGAAAGGTTTGTTTTCTGAACAATTGTTGAAAGAAATAAAAGCAAATCTCGACCAAAAAAAGCAAGTAATACTATTTAGAAACAGAAGAGGGTACAGTCCATTATTGCAATGTGGCAATTGCAATTGGGAATCCAATTGCGAGCGATGTGATGTGCACATGACCTTGCACAAGCAGCAAGAATCTTTGAAATGTCACATCTGTGGAAATACAAAACCCATACCAGTTAGATGTCCGGAATGTGGACAATCAACTCTTAAAATATTGGGATTTGGAACAGAAAAAATTGAAGAAGAACTTCAGGCAAATTTTCCGAAGCATACCATTCGAAGATTGGACCTGGATATTGCACGAACCCGAAAAATGCAACAAAAGATCATTGAGGAATTTCAGGATCGGGAAGTTGATATTTTAATTGGAACACAGATGGTTACCAAAGGCCTTGATTTTGATGGGGTTAATCTTGTTGCAGTTGTACAGGTGGACCAAATACTTTTTTACCCCGATTTCAGAGCCCAAGAACGTGCGTTTCAACTATTGACCCAGGTAGGAGGGAGGGCCGGGAGAAGAAAGGAACAAGGGCAGGTAATCATTCAAGGTTATCAAATCTTTCATCCGGTCATTCATTTTGTTGTGAACCACGACTTGCAAAGCTTTTATACACAGGAGTTGTTTGAGCGAAAAAAATTTCATTATCCACCCTATGTACGCTTGATTAAAATTCAATTTTTACACCTTCGTTTACCGGTTTTGGAAGATGCCATCGATTTGTTTTGCAAGCAGTTGAAAGTCCTGTATGGAAAGAGAATTCTTGGTCCGGCTGAACCCAATCTTTCAAAAATAAAAGGTTATTTTGTCCGGGAGCTTTTGATTAAAATTGAAAAAGAATCAAATCAATTAGCAACGATCAAAAAGGAAATTCTCCAGAAGATTCAGGAGCTCAAATCCAAAACAGGTATGTCTAGTTTGAGAATTCACATCGACGTGGATCCATAATGCCTTGATGCATTACCATTAATTGGAATGAATTACTTTTTCCAATTCCTTAGCTGAAATTACACCCGATTGCCTCCATTTAACCTGACCATTTTTAAAAAGGATCAAGGTTGGAACCCCTTGAATTTTATAGCTCATGGCTGCCTGTGGATTTTTATCCACATCAATTTTAACAATTCTTGCATGATCTCCGATTTTGGATTTGAGTTCTTCTAAAATAGGTTTCATCATTTTGCAAGGGCCACACCATTCAGCTGAAAAATCTACCAATACAGGTGTATCACTATTAATTAAATCTGAAAATGTTTGTTTCATTATTTTTTATTTTATGCACTCTATGTTTGTTTTTTATGAATTTCTTCATATTGAATGTCTTTATTAAATTTAGCTGAATGGAACTCTTGTTCTCTTGGATTTGGACGATCAAAACAATTGCCGGAAGCACAGCCAAATCCAAAAAGTCCCATTGCAGTAAAGTAAATTCCCAATGCAAATCCAATCCATTGCTTGTCTATGAAAGATTGAGCAATTATAAATCCACCAAATATCAAATAGATGATTCTTATGAAAGTCCAACCGTTCCTGATTCTATCTAACATGTCTGCTTTATATTATATTTATGAAACTAGCTCAATAGTCGGAATCATGCTAATTTTCGATTTAATAGAATTTGAAATCAGGCAAGCTGCTTCCGACTTAAGTAAAATACGTTCTGCTTTTGCACGATCTTGTTCATTCTGAATGCTCACTTTCGGTTCAAGCAGGATTTCGCTCATGATGTATTTGCCATCAATCTGTTCGAGCTTCCCCTTGGATTTACAGCTGAAGCTTTTAAAATCCAATTTAGAATTATCAGCAATTGCCAAAAACGTGGTCATCAGGCAACTGCTGACAGCAGCTGTAAACAAGTGTTCAGGTGACCAGATACCGGGTATGCCTTTAGGAAATTCTGGAGGAGTTGCAACTTCTATGCAACTGGCAGCATCCTTAGTAAGTTCAGGAGAACACATTACTCCCTTTCTATCTGAACTCCAGTTGATATCAACGTTATAAATATGTGCTTCCATTTTAGTTGATTTTATTTTGTAAGCTATTCCATCCACCTCCATCGTAAACATCTTTAAAGCCTTTATCGACCAGAATGTTTTTTGCCGATGCACTGCGCATGCCAGAAGCACAACACAGAATAATCGCTTTGTCTTTTTTAATTTTATTCGTTTGGTTGGGCAATACTTGCAAAGGGATGTTTACAGCCCCTTTGATGTGCCCTTGTTGAAATTCACCGGGAGTTCTAACGTCTATAATTTGCGCTCCTTGTTTCACCAATTGGTCAAATGCCGTTGGAGGATTGCTGCTAAATAGTTTTTTAAATGCGTTTAACATGTATTTAATTTTGATTTAAAGTTTGAGCATAATTGACATCCATCCAGGATCCTCCATTGATGCAGTTAAAATCAAATTGGCTTAAGAAATTGCAGGCCTGGCTGCTACGCATTCCAGATGCGCAGCAAATCACAAAGGGTTGATTTAGTTTTTTTAATTCTGCCATGCGTTGTTGCAATTCCTGCAGTGGAATGTTGATAGATCCCGTAACATGCCCACCGCTAAATTCAGCGGGTGTGCGGACATCCAGAATACTTGGTTTTTGTTCAGATAAAATTTTTGAGATATTCATTTAATTGTTTTTTTGGATTGAAACATACTAATTAAAAGCCAACCCACAACAGCACCATAAAGCGAACTGTTTAAAGGTCTTGAAGTGATGATGCAACTTCCACTTGCACATCCAATAAAATGGTAATACAGATAGCCAGCCAAAGCACCCAACGCAATGCCTGTTAAACTCAATTTGTGTTTTAGTATAAAACTCATGATTGAAAATTTTTAACCGAAGTACTTAAATCATAAACCTCCGTGTCTGTTGAAATGAGAGACTTAATGATGCTGCTGCCTACAGCACTTCTAAAGCCACCTGCACAATGCACCAAAATTGGTTTGTGTAGTGGAATTTCATTGGTCCGTTCCCGCAATTCGTAAAGGGGAATGTGAATGGCATGTTCAAATATTCGATTTGATTTTACTTCAGCCGGATTACGGATGTCAATAATTGTATAGTCGTCTTCATTTTTATTCAAGACACTGCTGTCAAAAAATTTAAAATTGGTATTTCCGGATTCCAATGTAAATGCCAATGCAATTTGAGATTCATAACCAATTTTAGCGATTCGGGCAATCAGCAGCTTTAATTCAGATTCATTGGATGCTATTAAATAAAAAGCTTCACCAGGAAAGACAATACTTCCAAGCCAGGTTTCAAATTTTGAATCGTTCATCAGATTGTACGAATTTTTCAAATGCGCAGTTTTAAATTGATCCTGTGGGCGACTGTCTATGATTATTGTATTGGGTTCAAAGCGATGAATAAATTCATCTGCCGTAATCTGCAACTTTATTTGAACCGAAGCAATCGATTCTGCAAAAGGAGGAGCTCCTTGTTTGTTGAGCGCTACATCGTGTGTAAAATATTTGGGAATAAAAGCCTGATCTGATAACAACTCCGTTACAAATTCAGATTCACTTTGCGATTGCAAACACCAGTTGGTTTGTTTTTCCTGTCCAAGCGTACTGACTCCCAATTTGCTTAATTCTTTTCCACACAAACTGCCTGCCCCGTGAGCAGGGTAGATTAATATGGTATCTGGTAACTGCATCAATTTATCGCGCAAAGAATGATACATTTGTTTGGCAAGTGTTTCACGACTAGCAGTGATCGCACCCGCTTGTTCGCGAAGGTCAGGACGGCCGCAATCGCCAATAAACAAAGTATCTCCGGAAAAGAGCGCATGTTCTAAGCCCTGTTCGTCGTAAGCAACAATGCAAATGCTATCTGGTGAATGGCCGGGAGTATTGAGAGCTTTTAGGGTAATATTACCCAATACGATGGCATCGCCTTCATCAAAACCCTCATGATTGTATTCTGCACCCAATAATTTACTTACGTAAATGGGAGCCCCGGTTTGTTGGTGAATTTCCATATGACTGCTTACAAAGTCAGCATGTGGATGGGTTTCAATGACGGCTATAATTTTAGCCTGGTGTTGTTCGGCAAAATCATAATAGGTCTGTGGATTTCGAGAGGGGTCGACCAACGCAATTTCAGTTCCACTTAAAATTGCATATGAATAATGCGCTAAATTTTTATCTTCAAATTGTTTAATAATCATATTGTTGGATTCTGATGCAAATTTGGTACTATTCTAAAGCAATTACGGTAACATTTGTTACTAGACTGAATTTATTTTATTAAAAAACTGTTAAAGCCAATTTGATTTGCCTGTTTTTTGGGATTGCCTGTAACATTTATTAAGCCTCTGAACCTTTTCTGGTAGAAATGCCAAAAGGCAAATACAACGGACAAAAACTCAGTGAACTGGTTATTAAAAAGACAGCAGCCAATAGCAATAAAACGGTAGCCACCATACCAGTAATTATATTGCCCATATATAAACCAACTATTAAGGCTGCCAAAACCAGTCGGATGGTAACATCCAGAAAACCCATATTCTTTTTCATAGTATAATATTTTGTGTTTAATTTGATACAAAGTTCTGATAGATTTTTAATGCAGATTGTTACATTTGTTACAGAAGGTTTATTAAATTCTGCAAATCTGCAATGCTATAATCTGGTTATTCTGGAAAATACTTTGACTATTAAATAGATTCAAGCCTTGATTTAAAGGTATTCACTGTTTTTTACCATCTAGCAATTATTTTTTTCAGAGTAGCAATTCGTGTCACCTTATTTATGTTAAAAATTACATTGATAAATACCCATGTAAATGAGCATAGATTGTCAAAATAAGCATATCCTGCTATAATCTATAAATTGCTTATTTTTGTATAACATGAAACAAAGCTTCGCATAGCCAGCCAATTTTACTGGCTAAATGTAGTTTTATAGCGTGTATAAACGAGTTATCGGCTATTAAATATTCAAATTATGCGACACATACAATTACTTGCATCAATCTCATTAATTTCCCAACTATGCTTTGGGCAAGAATTTAATTTCCAACTTTACTTTGAAGATGCAGTTGGGACTAAAGATACGTTGACTCTGGGATATGATACTACTGCAACTTATTCTATTGACAATTCCTTTAATGAAACAAATATTTATTCAATACCTTTCAATAATAGCTTTGAAGTTAGAACTTCAGATGGATTACAAGAGAGTAACGTTCTACCTACTTTTTATACTAAAAAACAAATTGTTTCAAATCCATGTAAAACAACCAAACCGAATTGGGTACAACTTGATATTAAATGTAATAATTTTCCAATTGTGGTCAAATGGGATAAAACACTATTTCAGAATTCATGTAGATTAAAAACTTATATCACTGACTGGATCACGGGAGATGTAAGTCCTCCATATCCTAGAACAAATACTTTTCTCGGTCAATCAGACAGTATTGTATTCCAAACTCATCAGAGAACTTTAGAATACTTGAATAATAATGATACAATTAAGGTATTCTACATATCAATTGGTGACGGAGTTCCTGCTTTGATAGGCAGCACAAAAGAAAGTAAAAGACAAATTAGACACAAAGTTTTTCCAAATCCAGCAAGTAACATTATTCAAATTCAATTAGACAACGAAAATTTAATTATTAAATCAATTGAAATTTTTGACTTGTATGGGCAAAAACATCTCACTACAGATAAAAATAATGTTTCGTTAAATAACTTGCCAGAAGGATTTTACTTCTACAAAATATTTTTCTCGAACAATAGAATTGAATCTGGAAAAATAACAAAGAATAACAGCCGATAACAGGGCATAGACTCCACACCGCCAAGCATCTAAATCATTCTCTTTTAATTTTTTCCCGTAATGAAAAACAATTTTTTTACTTTTGGTTGCTAAAGGTTTGGCGGTGCAGCGTCTTTGCCAAATCCGTTAGGCACAATGCTAATAAAATGAGAAAATATTTAGAACTATATTTCCTAATTCTGGCTTGCCAATCTGCATTCAGTCAAGTCAACAATGATAGCTGCTTAAGTGCCACTGAACTCCAGCCCTCGTATGGAAAAAATGCCATAAGTTGCTTTACTGGGGTTACTGGATTTGACGTAAGAGTGTTTACATCAAATATCAACTCAGTTCCCAATCTCCCATATCCAGCTATGACAAATTGTAAAGGATATAGCAATAGCACTTCAAGTTTTGCAAATGATGTTTGGTTTAAATTAAAAACTAAAGGATTTCTGATGTATGTTTACTCTGGAATTAATGGGTTAGATACAGTTCATTTAAATGTTTGGCATGGGAATAATTGTTTAAATTTAAAACCATCTGGTTGCTTTACCTTTGACTTAATAAATCAATTTGATCAATATGCTGAATTTTGTGCTGACACAATAAACGACGAATATACTTATCTACAATTCAGCGGAAATGGTATCGGTAAAGTAGGAAATTTTGGGTTTTGCATTAAGGGATTACCATGCTTTTTCATATGGTACTATGGAACAACTGGAACGTATAAAGACTCTGATTTTTTACCTCTTGATATTAATCCGAATCCATTGATAAATCAAGCATTAATCTCAATCCCATTTCAAATGCATGATGTAACCATTTCAGTTTATAATTCGCAAGGCAAGTTGGTAAGAAATTCTAATATCAGAAACTTACATAACTATATTCTAGATAGAGGTGAATTAGACCCGGGTTTATATTTTGTAATTATTGCCGAAAAGATGACTGGTGAAAAAATTAGCAGAAGCATCGTGATTGCTAATTAAACAAAATAATGCACTGTGCCTAACATAGTATACACTCAGTCCCGCTAGAAATTTAATCTTTCACTTTTGGCTTTTAATGTAAAACTAAATTCTTTATCTTTGACTTCCTCCGGTTGGTGGGACTGCGTGTATACCAAAACCGTTACCAGCAATTATATGAAAAGTAAAGACGAATTTAAATCTGAATATGCAAGGTTACAAAGTCAATATTTGAGACTTGGCAAGAACGTGGAAGATGCGTTGAAATCTTTCATTGAAATAGATGAAATTCCATATTTAAACATCTATCATAGAATTAAAGATTTTGAGTCTTTTTATGAAAAGATTAGTAGAAAAAATTATACAGATCCTTTTTCTGAAATTGAGGATATCTGCGGAGTGCGTATAATTTGCTATTATGCCTCAGATATAGTAAAAATTGAAAACATTGTTAAGAGAGAATTCAATATTTTGGAGACTGTAGATAAATCTGAGTCATTAGGCTTAAAAGAGTTCGCCTATAGATCGCTACATAATATTGTAACAATTAAAGAGGAATGGGCAACTACTCCTAATTATAGAGGTCTCCAAAATCTGAAAGCAGAAATACAAATAAGAACAATATTAATGCACGCTTGGGCTGAGATAGAGCATAAATTAAATTATAAAAGTGATTCACAGGTGCCATCGCATTTTCAAAGAAAACTCTTTCGCTTAAGTGCTAAATTTGAAGAAGCAGATGAACAATTCGAGGAATTAAGAGATGGCATTAATAAATATAGAAAAAGTATTTTTGAAAAAGCACAAATTGAAAATAAATTTGACGTTACGCAAGAGTTAAATATGGATAGCTATATTACTTTTATAAATTTTCATTTTCCTGACTTACTGCCAATAGAAGAATTTTATTTAGATAAATCTTTCGAAAGTTATTCTGAAAGTAATATTTCTTTTACTGATATGGAAGAGGCATTGAAAAAGGTAAAACCCCACTTTTCAGAAATTGCAAAAGATTTAAGGAAAAGTAACTACCCAAATGATGTAATAAATGTTCCAACAGAATTAATTGGTTTTGCACTACAGGTTACAGGAAAAATGAATCATGAAGATACTGGCCCTACATGGAAACCAATTGTCGAGAAATGGAAAGCGAGAATAAAATAATTGCTGGTAACATGGTATACACTCAGTCCCGAAAGAAATATTTATTCTTTCACTTTTGGCTTTTAATGTAAAATCTATTTCTTTATCTTTGACTTTCTCCGGTTAGCGGGACTGCGTGTATACATGATCCGTTAGCGGTAATTTTATGAAGGCATACACAAACTACATATTGACAATTTTGACGACCGTGATTTTTTGTTCATGCGGACAACAAAATGAAACTGTTGACAAAGGGCAAACTGAAAAGCAAAATTCACAGTCAGACAAAATCGAGAATACTGTATCCGACAAAAAAGACTATGAATTGGCAGACGAGTTTTTACA
>JAEUUO010000022.1 GCA_016787575.1 Saprospiraceae bacterium
AGTAAATGTCGCTACACATGTCTTTGGAGCTTCACAGTCTGATGTCACTGTAAATGTCACACTTGCTGTACCGCCGCAATGATCAGGCGCTGCGCCTGCATTATTGGTCAATACTCCATTACAACCTCCTGTAAAGCTTGCTGTACCTAACCACGCATTGAATTTATTATTGATGTCTGTTTGTGATTGACACGCATTCTCTGTTGCATTTGTTGGACAAGTCAATACAATTGGTGTATCGTCTATTACTGTAAATGTTGCTACACAGGTCTTTGGCGCTTCACAATCTGAGGTCACTGTAAATGTTACACTTGCTGTACCGCCGCAATGATCCGGTGCACCGCTGTTATTGTTTGTCAACACGCCATTACAACCTCCGGTAAAGCTTGCGGTACCTAACCACGCATTGAATTTATTGTTGATGTCTGTTTGTGATTGACATGCCAACTCTGTTGTGTTTGTTGGACATGTAATTATGACGGCCGGTGCATCTTGTACTGTAAATGTTGCTACACATGTTACCGGTGCCTCACAATCTGATGTCACTGTAAATGTTACAGATCTCGAACCACCACAATGATTAGGAGCAGCACCTCCACTGTTGGTTAATACACCATTACACCCACCTGTGAAACTTGCTGTTGATAACCAATTAGCAAATTTTGAATCAATGGTTGCTTGAGATTGACATGAAAGTTCAGTTGTATTTGATGGACAAGTTAATACTACCGCAGGAGCGTTGGTAACAGTAAATGTTGCAACACAAGTAACGGGTGCTTCACAAGTTGATGTTACTGTAAATGTAACAGACCTTGATCCACCGCAATGGTTTGGTGCAGCACCACCACTGTTTGTTAAAACTCCATTGCAACCTCCTGTAAAACTAGCAGTAGTTAACCATGCATTAAATTTATTATCAATTGCAGTTTGAGACTGGCATTCAAGTTCTGTAACATTATTTGCACAAGTTAAAACTACCGGCGAACTTAAAACGGTAAACGTTGCTACGCAAGTCTTTGGCGCTTCACAGTCTGATGTAACTGTAAATGTGACACTTGCAGTGCCGCCACATGCTAGTGGAGCACCCATATTGTTATTGGTCATAACAGAACCACAACCACCACTAAAATTAGCAGTTGCAAGCCAATTTGTAAATTTCGTATTGATGTCTGCTTGAGATTGACATGCAGCTTCTGTTACATTAGCCGGACAATTTAATACGACCGGAGGTGCGTCCGTAACAGTGAATGTACGTACGCAAGATTTTGGAGATTCACAATCAGATGTGACTGTAAATGTAACCGAAGCTGTTCCGCCACATGCTAAAGGAGCACCTGTATTGTTATTCGTTAAAACACTGTTACAACCACCAGTAAATGACATGGTGGCAAGCCAATTATTAAATTTTGTATTTATTGTTGTTTGTGATTGACATGCAGCTTCAGTAACATTATTTGGACATGTCAATACAACTGCAGGAGCCGGGTCAACTGTAAAAAATGCTTCACAAGTTTTTGGAGCTTCACAATCTGATGTCACTGTAAATGTTACAGCCACTGTCGAACCTCCGCAACGATTAGGTGGAGCGGGTGCATTATTAGTCATGACTCCATTGCAACCTCCAGTAAACATTGCTGTTGCTATCCAATTATTGTATTTTGTATCAATATCAGCTTGAGATTGGCAAGCAGCTTCCGTTTTATTTGCAGGACAGGTTAGTATTACAGCAGGTGCATTGGTCACCGTAAATGTAGCTACGCATGTCTTTGGAGCTTCACAATCTGAGGTCACTGTAAATGTTACTGATCTTGAACCACCGCAACGATCTGGGGCTGTTCCTCCACTGTTTGTCAATACGCCATTACAACCTCCGGTAAAACTTGCTGTACCTAACCACGCATTAAATTTATTGTTGATGTCTGTTTGTGATTGACATGAATTTTCAGTCACATTTGAAGGACAACTTAATATAACCACAGGGGCATTGGTTACAGTAAATGTTGCAACGCATGTCTTTGGTGCTTCACAATCTGAAGTTACTGTAAAAGTTACAGATTTTGATCCACCACAAGCCATTGGTGCACCTGAATTGTTATTTGTATAAACTGGATTACAACCACCTGAAAAACTAAATGTATTTAACCAATTTGAAAATTTTCCATCAATTGCAGCCTGTGTCTGACATGCTGCTTCTGTTACATTGGAAGGACATGTCAATATTACCACCGGCGCATTTTGAACTGTAAATGTTGCTGCGCAAGTTTTGGATGATTCACAATCTGATGTAACTGTAAATGTTACTGTTTTTGATCCACCACAAGCTAAAGGAGCTCCGCTGTTATTGTTTGTTGTTATTGGATTACAACCACCGGTTACAGTAACCGAACTCAACCAATTTGCAAATTTTGAATCAATGGTTGCTTGCGATTGACAAGATAATTCGGTTGTGTTACTTGGACAAGTCAATACAACAGGAGGTGCTGTTGTAACTGTAAAGCTAGCCACACAAGTTCTTGTGGTTTCACAATCTGAAGTGACTGTAAATGTTACAGAAGTTGTACCACCGCAAGCCAATGGTGCGCCAGTATTGTTATTTGTTAATATCGGATTGCATCCGCCAGTAAGTGAAACAGAAGCAAGCCAATTGCTAAATTTTGTATTTATGGTTGCTTGTGTTTGGCATTCTAATTCTGTTGTATTTGAAGGGCAGGTTAAAACAACCGGAGGTGCATTGGTAACTGTAAATGTTGCTACACAAGTTTTAGGTGCTTCGCAATCGGATGTAACTGTAAACGTAACACTCGTTGATCCTCCACAAGCTGGAGGAGCACTTCCTCCACTGTTAGTTAAAACACCATTGCAACCACCACTAAAGTTTGCTGTAGTAATCCAGGTATTAAATTTAGAATTAATTGCGGTCTGTGTCTGACATGCATTTTCAGTAACATTGGCAGGACAGTTTAATACAACAGCAGGTGCATTGGTTACCGTAAACGTTCTTACACATGTTTTTGGAGATTCACAATCTGATGTAACTGTAAATGTAACCGAAGCTGTTCCACCACATGCTAAAGGTGCACCAGTATTGTTATTCGTTAAAACACCGTTACAACCACCCGTAAATGACATGGTGGCAAGCCAATTATTAAATTTTGTATTTATTGTTGCTTGGGTTTGACAAGCATTTTCTGTGACATTGCTTGGACAACTTAATACAACATTTGGTGCAGGATCTACTGTAAATACAGCTTCACAAGTTACAGGAGCTTCGCAATCAGAAGTCACGGTAAATGTGACCATAATCGGTGATCCACCACAATGATTTGGCGGTGGAGGGGCATTGTTAGTCAACACACCATTGCATCCTCCTGAAAAGGATGCAGTTGCTAACCAATTGTTGTATTTTGTATCAATATCAGATTGAGATTGGCATGCAGCTTCGTTTCTGTTTGATGGACAAACCAATACAACTGAAGTAGCATTTGTAACAGTGAAAGTAGCAACACAGGTCTTTGGTCCTTCACAATCTGAGGTAACTGTAAAAGTTACTGATTTTGAACCACCACAATGATCCGGTGCACCTGTATTATTATTTGAAATCATGCTATTGCAACCACCTGTAAAACTTGCAGTCGCCAACCATGCATTAAATTTAGAATTTATATCAGCCTGTGTTTGACAAGCTGCTTCAGTTACATTGCTTGGGCAAGTTAAAACAACTGCAGTTGCATTGGTTACTGTAAAAGTAGCTACACAAGTCTTGGGTGCTTCACAATCGGATGTCACTGTAAATGTTACACTTGCTGTACCTCCGCAATGATCCGGAGCAGCTCCACCACTATTTGTTAAAACGCCGTTACAACCACCAGTAAAACTTGTGGTATTTAGCCAGTTATTGAATTTGGTATTTATATCTGCTTGACTTTGACAAGCATTTTCTGTTACATTAGATGCACAAGTTAAAACTACTGGTGGAGCATTTGTAACTGTGAATGTTGCTACACATGTTTTTGGGGCTTCACAATCTGATGTGACTGTAAATGTTACTGATTTAGATCCTCCGCAATGGTCTGGTGCGCCTGAATTGTTATTTGTAGAAATTGGATTACATCCCCCAGATGTACTTACTGTTGCTAGCCATGCACTAAATTTCGAATTAATAGAAGCTTGTGTTTGACAAGCATTTTCTGTTACATTGGATGGACAGGTCAAAACAACAGGAGGTGCATTCGTAACAGTAAACGTTGCCACACAAGTTTTAGGCGCTTCGCAGTCGGAGGTTACTGTAAATGTTACACTCGCTGATCCACCGCAAGCCATCGGGGCTCCTGAATTATTATTTGTTAATACTGGATTGCATCCTCCACTGGTACTAACAGTTGTTAGCCATGCACTAAATTTTGAATTAATTGCAGCCTGTGTTTGACATGCATTCTCTGTTACATTTGAAGGACAGTTCAATACTACTGGCGGTGCATTGGTAACCGTAAATGTAGCAACACACGTCTTTGGAGCTTCACAATCTGAAGTTACCGTAAATGTTACTGAAGCTGTTCCTCCGCAAGCCATTGGGGCGCCAGTATTGTTATTGGTACGAACTGAATTGCAACCACCACTATGGGAAGCTGTTGCTAACCAATTATTAAATTTTGTATTAATTGATGATTGTGTCTGACAAGCATTTTCAGTTACATTTGAAGGACAGGTTAATACTACCGGCGGTGCATTGGTAACCGTAAATGTAGCTACACATGTTTTAGGTGCTTCACAATCTGATGTAACTGTAAATGTTATTGATTTTGATCCTCCGCAATGATCCGGTGCTGTTCCGCCGCTATTGGTCAATACGCCATTGCAACCCCCGCTGAAATTAGCTGTAGCTAACCAGGCATTGAATTTAGAATCAATAGCTGCTTGTGTTTGACAACTTGTTTCTGTGACATTGCTTGGGCAAGTTAAAACTACTGCTGTTGCATTCGTAACAGTAAATGTTGCAACACAAGTTTTTGGCGCTTCACAATCCGATGTAACTGTAAATGTAACTGATTTGGAACCTCCGCAATGATCGGGCGCAGTGCCGCCGCTGTTTGTTAAAACTCCATTGCATCCACCGCTAAAGCTTGCATTTCCTAACCAGGCATTAAATTTCGAATCAATTGCTGCTTGTGTTTGGCAAGCTGCTTCTGTAACATTGGAAGGACAAGTCAAAACAACAGCCGTTGCATTTGTTACTGTGAATGTTGCAACACAGGTTTTTGGTGCTTCACAATCTGAAGTTGCTGTAAAAGTCACAGATTTAGATCCTCCGCAATGATCAGGAGCCGTTCCTCCACTGTTATTAGTCAACATAACATTACAGCCACCGGTAGCACTGGCAGTTGCTAACCATGCATTAAATTTAGAATTGATTGTTGCTTGCGATTGACAAGCTGCTTCAGTTGCATTGCTTGGGCAAGTTAAAACAACTGCAGTTGCATTGGTTACTGTAAAAGTAGCTACACAAGTCTTGGGTGCTTCACAATCTGATGTAACAGTAAAAGTTACTGATCGTGAACCGCCACAATGATCAGGTGCTGTTCCTCCACTATTTGTAAATATTGGATTGCAACCACCTGTACTGCTAGCACTGTTTAACCAGGAATTAAATTTTGAATCAATTGCAGCTTGTGTTTGACATGAAGCTTCAGTGGCATTGCTTGGACAAGTTAATACAATCGGAGTGGCTGCCGTAACTGTAAAGGTGCGAACACAAGTTTGAGGATCCGCACAATCACTCGTTGCAGTAAATGTTACAGACGCAGTTCCACCACAAGCCATTGGGGCTCCAGTATTGTTGTTGCTAAACATGGTATTACAACCACCAGTAGCACTGGCAGTAGCCAACCATGTATTGAATTTACTATTTATTGTAGATTGAGTTTGACAAGCTGCCTCAGTTTGATTATCTGGACAAGTTAAAAACGGACCAGGCTTAGGATCTACTTGAATATCCTGAACACAACTGGCCATATTACCACATGAATCAGTTACAGTCCATGTTCTATGAATTAGTTTATCTCCAGGACAATCGCCAGGTACAATGTCATCTGAATAATCAGGATCAATCATACCATCGGTACAATTATCTTCTCCGGTTGCAAATCCGGTTGCGCCTGGTTCAGTGGATTGTTCACAATCAACAGTAACATTAGGTGGACAAGTTATTGTTGGTGCAGCAGTGTCTATAGCTGTAATATTTTGAATGGCCGAATTGATATTATTACAATCATCTGTTACAATCCAACGTCGCATAATAATCATTTCATCCGGACAAGCTCCTGTTGTGATTTCATCAACGTATTCGACTCGAGGATCCATATCACAATTGTCTTTGACATTGGTTGGAACACCTGTAATATCAGGTGATGCATCGTATCCGCAGGAATCATATTGTACAAATGCCCTCAATTGAACATTGTCTAATAATAAAGCTGCTGGACCGGTACCTACACTACCAGAATACGTAATTCTAAAAAATAATTTAGTAACACTTTGAGTAAATGGAAATTTTGCAGTGTCTTGAACCCATGTATCTAAAGTAAGTTTGTGTGAATCAAATTTATTCCATACTACACTATCTAAACTATAATAATAATGCAAAGTGTCAGCACTTGCACTGTCTTTTTTATAAGCTTGTGTATATAATTCAAAGTCTTTGCATATTGGTAAATAAAGTCCACTCACATTAAATTGCCAATATCCTGCGCGATCTGAAGTATCAACTCGCAAAGCTTTTCCTGCAACATTATTTACTCGAAACGCGAGCGTGCCAGTAACAGTACCTGTATCCGTATTAAAACCAACTGAACTGGTATCTATTTTGGATTTTACACCAAAATATAAGTAAGGTGTTAATTTTGAATATGAATTACCATTATTAAAATCATAAGCTAATAAGGTATTTGTATCTGCAATTGCCGCTCCTTTATAAATGGTAATATCTGCTGGCTTATCAAACTTTGGCCTTGAAGTATCACTGATCGTAATTAATTGTGTTTGCTCATTTGCTAAATTACCGCAACTATCCATCAATGACCAATTTCTATAAATTAAATGTGATCCATCACAAGGAGTTGCAACCAATGAATCACAATAACTTGCCTGAATATTAGGATTACATGCATCAAATTCATCTGTAACATCTCCGGTAATAGATGGAGATGGATCATAGGTACAACAAACATCCGCACGAACTTGAAAATTATCCAAGTAGAGATCTTTTGGTGAACTTCCAGAGCCACCTGAATAAGTAACACGGAAAAACAAACTGTCTGGATTGGATACACCAGGCACACTTGCAGTATCCTGAATCCAACTACCCAAAGTCAATGCTTTCGTTCTAAATGTAGTCCAGCTTGTTCCATTTAAACTGTATTGCAATTTTAATGAATCTGCACTGCCTGCTCCATTTTTCTTTGCTTGAACGTACACCGCAAAATTTGTAGATTTTAGAAGGTTATCTCCTTTAATATTAAATTGCCAATGACCTGATGTATTTGAAGTATCTACACGCAAGCCTTTTCCACCATTTGGATTGTTGGTGTAAGCCAATGTTCCGGATGCTATTCCTACAGTGGATTTATAAATATTTGAACCTGCAGCAATCGTAGAAGTAATTTCTGGAAATAATACTGGACATAAAGAAGCATAACTTGTACCAGAATTGAAATCATAATTTACTAAGGTTGCAGTGTCAGGTGAAACATTGCTTTTATATATCGTAATATTTGGTGGAGCTGTAAATGTAGGAGGAATGGTGTCAATGCCTACTGTAAATGTAGCTACACATGTTTTGGGCGCTTCACAATCTGAAGTAACTGTAAATGTTGCAGAAGAAACACCACCACATGCGGTTGGGATGCCTGTATTCATATTTGTGAGTACACCGTTACATCCCCCCGTAAAGGAAGCAGTTGCTAACCAAGCATTAAATTTTGACTGAATTACTTCAGTAGATTGACAAGCATCTTCTGTAACATTAGCTGGACAATTCAAAGTAACAACAGGCGCATTTGTAACCGTAAAAGTTGCACTGCATGTCCGGGTAGTCTCACAGCTCGAAGTCACTGTCCATGTTACAGTTCTTGAGCCGCCACAGGCTGGTGGGGCACCGGCATTGTTATTGGTAAAGACTGCATTGCATCCACCACTGGCTGTTGCAGAATTAAACCAAGCTGCATATTTTGAATCAATGGCAGCTTGTGTTTGACAAGCAGCTTCTGTTACATTGGAAGGACAAGTCAAAACAACCGGTGGGGCAGCAGTTACAGTAAATGTTGCGGTGCATGTTTTCGGCGCCTCACAATCGGAAGTAGCCGTAAACGTGACCGTTCTAGCTCCGCCACATGCTGGTGGGGCTCCTGTACTATTGCTGGTAAAATTAACATTACAGCCACCTGAATAAGAAGCTGTAGCCAACCAATCGTTGTATTTAGCGTCAATGGAGGCTTGTGATTGACAAGCTACCTCTGTTGTATTTGATGGACAAGTTATAACTACAGCAGTAGCATTAACTACTGTGAATGTTGCGGAACACGTTTTAGGTGCTTCGCAATCAGATGTTACAGTCCAGGTAACTGTTTTAGATCCTCCGCATGCAGAAGGTGCTCCAGTACTGTTGTTAGTAAATACTGGATTGCAACCGCCGGAGGTAGTGGTTTCTGTTAACCAATTGCTGTATTTTGTATTGATTTGCGACTGCGTTTGACAAGCAACTTCTGTGACGTTTGATGCACATGTTAATACGACGGCAGTTGCTGCTGTAACTGTATAAGTTGCAGAACATGTTTTGGTTGTTTCACAATCAGAAGTAACGGTAAATGTTACCGTTGTAGATCCGCCACAATGATTTGGAGCACCTGTATTGTTATTGGTTAAGACCCGATTACAACCACCACTGGCTGTAGTTGTGGCTAACCAAGAGTTGAAATCTGAATTTATAGCTGCTTGCGTTTGACATGCTGCAACCGTTTTATTACTGGCACAGGTTAAAACTACAGCAGTAGCATTGGTGACCGTAAAAATAGCAGAACAAGTTTTTGGCGCTTCACAATCAGAAGTTACAGTAAATGTAACTGTAGTGGACCCACCGCAAGCAGAGGGGGCTCCGGTATTGTTATTTGTTAAAACCCGATTGCAGCCACCGCTGGCTGTAGTGGTTGCCAACCAATTCGAAAATTTAGTATTGATGGTTGATTGCGATTGACAGGCTGCTTCAGTAACTGTGGTAGCACAGGTCAATACAACAGCTGTGGCATTGGTAACTGTAAAGGTTGCTACACAAGTTTTAGTGGTTTCACAATCGCTGGTTACAGTAAATGTAACGGATTTTGATCCACCACAAGCAGAAGGGGCACCGGTATTGTTATTTGTTAACACGCGATTGCATCCACCTGCTGATGATGCAGTAGCTAACCAATCGCTGAATTTTTGATTAATCGCAGATTGAGTCTGACAAGCTGCTTCAGTTACATTTGACGGACAGGTAATGCTTACGTTGGTATAACTTACTGTAAAAGATCTGGTACAGGATGTAGTACCACATAAGTCAGTAACCGTAAAAGTTACATTTTTAGTGCTGGCAGCACAACGGTTTGGAGGTCCAGAACTGTTGTTGGATAGGGTGGCACCTGCACATCCACCGCTAAATGTTGCACTTGCCAACCAATCATTGTACAATGTATTTAAACTAGCCTGAGTTTCACAACCTGATACCGTTGTATTTGCAGGACAATTAAGTGTAATCGTTGGAGCATTCGAAACTGTAAAGGTCGCTGAACAGGTTACATCGTTTTGACACGAACTTGTAGCAGTAAACGTAACAGTTTTAGAACCTCCACAATTGTTGGGAGCACCGGTACTATTATTTGTAACTACCGTATTGCAACCACCTGTTACTCCGACAGTAGCTAACCAGGTATTATAGGAACTGTTTATTGCAGCCTGTGTTTGACAATTATTCTCCGTTTTATTTGTTGGGCAGGTTAACACCACCGGAGGTGGCATGGAGTCATTGGTAATAAATTTTGAAGTACAGGTAGTTGTAAAAGGTGCACATGCACTGGTATAAGTAAAAGTAACGGTTACAGTGTCCCCACAAGCATCCGGAGGCCCAGGATTATTATTGGTTAATACACCATCACATCCACCGCCACCTTTAGCTGTTGCAAGCCACGCAGTATATCGTGCATTGACAGTATCCTGAGTTAAACACGGAGTTTCATTTTTTTGTGTAGGGCATTTTAACTCAACACAACGATAATCCTCAACTTCTCCATCAGTTGCTGGTAAAATTGAACGATCATCCACAGCAAAACCAGCTTGATATGCATCCGTCAGCGAATCAGTAGTGATACGAATCCTTAAATATTTTGCTGTATCAGAACCAGTTATCGTAACATTATTCCATGAAAATGTTTTAGAACGGTTGACAGAGCCACTGGTTACTGTATCTATTCTTGCCTCAGTGCTATCAAAAAATATATTTCCATTGATATTTAACCAGGCATATAAATAAGCAACAGAACCTGTTAAGTTTGTTATACTGTCAACTGTAACAGAAATAGTTTGTGGACCACCAGGTGCAAATGAAGGTGGATTTGCAACACTGTTTTCATCATCATAACCATTTAAATCGTCTTTATTCGCATTACCATTGGTACCTAATGAAGACGTTTCTGCATCCACTGTTCCCAAACTAATTGTTCCACATCGGATGGTGTGATAAGGAACTTTACCCATTGGGGCATCTGCAAAATCAGTCTCGACAATGGATGTTACTTCAATCTCGAATATAACATGAGAATCATTATTTAAGGCTGGATTAGCATTTGTATTGGATTTTGTTTGGTCAAATCCTCCCATTATTATATTTGGGTTACCAGTTGCACTCCACTCGCTATGTTCAGTTGTTCCTACATAAATACTACTTCCAAATACAAATAAATGATTGGCTCCTCTAGGATCTCCTACTATACCTAAATAATCATTTTGTGCACCACCAACATATGTTCCATACAATAGTGTATCAAGATTGCCAGTAAAAGCTGCAAAAAACATGTCAGAGCCTCCATTTGATGTAGCATCATAAAAAGTTTCATTATTCAAATTTTTCACAGGCAATCCAGCACCTGTTACTGTGCCCCATACTAATAAGAAAGTAGTATTGGATCCTGTACAAGTAGTAGTAGTAACTTGTTTAATACCATTACCTAATTCAGGATTTGTTCCACCATAAAATGTTGCTTTGTAACCATTTCCATTAGTTGCAATTTTACCAATAATTGCATCTTGACCTCCATTATAAGATGCATCATACCGATTGCCTGAACCTGTTGGAAATCCTGTGCCTACAGAACCAGTAAAATATAGTGTGTCTGCATAAACTTCAATATCAAAAATCCGGTCGTTTCCAGAACCTCCAATTTCGTCAAAATATTCCATGGTAATTCCATCCCCAGATAATTGTCCGATCAGTCCATCGTTATTATTACCATTATCACGAGCGGTATTGCCACCATTGACTTCTGTTACGTTTACATTTCCCCAACCCGCAAAAATAATTTTACCTGCTGGAGTAACCTCCATGTCATTTAATGTTTCTGCACCAGAATTACCAATGTATGTTCCCCAATGAATATCATTAATTGTATCAAAACGGCAAATAAACATGTCAGTATTACCGCCTCCAAAAGTTGATTGATATGGATTAGTTGAAGGTACATAAGCTGTTGGAAGTGCTAAATCAGGTGTAAATCCACAAACATAACTGTTATCGCTTAGTGCCTGTATGGAAGTAACTCCGAATGTTTCATTACCGGCATCACTCCCCAAATAAGTTGAGTAATGTAATGTTCCTAAATCCCTGGAAAAAACTGCAATAAATGCATCTGTGGCGCCTCTTGTATTATCAAATGGACTTCCTGTCATAGGTATGTCAACGGTTGTGTAACCTCCAATAAAAACCCGATTTGGAGAAAGACTCAAGGCATGTGCAACTGTTTGATTTCCAGAACTATAATTCCCAGAAGCTCGACCATATAAGGTTAAGTCCATTAAATCATTTCCGGAAGGACTAATTCTATAGACTATGCCTGCACTGTATCCGTTGTTTGGACCTCCATTTAAATTACCAAGTGTGTTTACATATCCATCCGCGTCATAAGGTGCAGAATTGAAGGTTATGTTTTTATTTGTAGCACCAGCACAATACATCACGGAAGTGAGTGTATCCAATTGAATTGCATATAAATATTCATCAAAAGTTCCGGTTTGATCATCCATATAGGTACCCCAACTTAATGTTGGGTCAATGACAATGGGTAAAGCAGGGTCAAAAGCAGATTTTGTATTAAAGCCTATATGTGATTTATCCAACTTAATAAAATTGAATGCGAGTTCTTTTTTACCATCTGGAGTCACCTGATAGGATTCGGGAATATGAAAAGAAACATTGGTAAAATGCAAACCCACTTTAAGTTCACCATTACGCCCAATATCCAATTTATCATGACCGGTAAAATTCATATTGATTCTATGGTAATCTGCACCGGGTGCGATAATCCAGTCAAACTCCATTGAACCATTGTCATCACTGTAAAGTCTTAGGTCTATGCCTGGATAAATACTTTTAATAATTAAATCTTTTGCAGCACGGACATTGGTTGCCCATTTGGTAGAATCCGGATCTAGAAAATAGTTAAAACGTGTTCCAAATGTTTTACCCAATTCAATCTTAGAATCCAAATTTGCTCCTTCAAAATGCAAAGTGAATGTATGGGTTCCTGCAAGTATGGGCTGATCTTCTTTTGCTGAACTGTCTTTATCCGTAATTTGATCTTCTTTTTTTAGGGTTATAAAATCTTTTGCAACAAAACGAATAAGATCCTTTTCAACACTGACAGCTCCTTGCCGGCTTTCAAAATAATACAGCACTTTAGAGTTCCCCAATTGACCCTTGTTTTCCATAAATCGAATGGTTTCGGCATTCTTCTTTAAGGTCTCGCGGACTTTTTGTTCCATTTCCGGAGCAGGGGAGATCCTCCCTTGACTGTACAAGCCTGAAAAAGAGAGCAGCATTCCAAACAAAGTTGTAAGGCTCCATTTTTTAAATAGATGGCTTGATTCATTTATAGCTTGAAGATGCTTTATAAAGTTTCTAAAATCGCACATGGATTTTACGTTTTGGGTATTAAAAGTAAAGCTTTCCTTGATGGATGATACGCAAGGTATGTTGGAATGATTGCTCATGTTCTGTTTGCTTTAACCGGCTGGGAAAGAGTAAAAAAGATATACGGACGGATACTCCAATCAAGTTTTCCTATATAGGAAATTATGGAGCCCTTAATAGAAATTAATTTAATGGAAATAGATCGCTGTGAGAGTAAAACAAATCGTTTGATGGAGAAAATAGAAA
The DNA here is from genome assembly GCA_016787575.1 of Saprospiraceae bacterium. Lineage (GTDB taxonomy): Bacteria > Bacteroidota > Bacteroidia > Chitinophagales > Saprospiraceae > Vicinibacter. Next base: position 13,454 of record JAEUUO010000022.1, read on the forward strand.
TACTGTAGCTCTTGATGAACTTAATGCCAGCAAAACAGCAATTAAATGACTTTACAATCATTTTTTACTCAGGTCGTCTATTTAAATACATTACCTATAACAAGAGAATTGGTGCAATATTACAAATAATTTAAATATTACACTGAATAACAGCTTATTATAAATAAAAAAATTTTACTACGTCAAATCAAAAATAAGCATTTTTAATAAAAACTTAAAATTTGCTTTTTTTGCAAAATTATATTCCTGACAAAATACTGATTTTCAATAAACTAAATTCTCAATTCAGGATGAACATGCAATTTTGGCACCTGAATCAGACTCTTTTTAAAAACCGACTTAAAACCCAATTTTAACATAAATGAATTGTTCTAATTTTATTTTATACTTTTGAATTATATCTAATATGTTGCCAAAATTGATAAATGAAACATCCTAAATCTTTTTTATCAACTGGTTTGCCTTTGGTTTTCCTTCCGTTACTAGTTTTGTTAGTATACGGAACTAATTATAAATCAAGTAGTTATTATCATTTATACGAAACCAGAATTCAAGAATTTGTTTCTTCTCAGAAACAAGCTCTAGATTATCTATCAATGGAGCAAGTAAGCGATCCAGGCAGTAGATTGCGCTGTAAGGAGATCATACATCAAAATCGGCTTTTATTAAAATCGGTCGATTTTTGGCTGAGGTATTTTCATCCGCAATTATACCGCAAAATTAATGGACCCTTAATGGTTGAGTGGGAGACCGAAGTCTTTGAAAAATTTGAAGTTCCGTACAAACGAATTGGCGCTGGATTGGGTTTGGCTGAATCCTATTTGGAAGAAGCAGACTTTAGAAAAGATTCTTTTTTGCAATTGATCAATTTAAGTATTGAAAGCAGTCAATTGTATTTACAGGATTCCGTAACCATCCAATTTAACAATCCGGATCATTTTTATTTTGCCAATCGATTGTTTCTGTTAAATCTTGCAGCAATTTATACTACAGGTTTTGAATGCCCGGACCCAAATGCTATTATTCCCGAATTGCGATTTATGTTGAATGCAATGCCTGAAATTTATGCGCATTACAATCAAAGCTATCCAACGCATCGATTGCCGGACTCATATCGAAATTTATTTTCAGAGATGCTTGAGTTTGTTCGGACTCAATCGTCCAGTTCAAACTTATTTGATCATTACCGCTTTATAAAAAAATTTGTCAATCCATTATTTAAAATTAATCAGGATCAAATCGTTAATTTAAAACTCCGATCTAAAAGCTTTAACGATTACAGTTTAAACAACCAAGTCAAGTCCATTTTTGATAAAAATCTGTACGAAGGACAAGATTATAAAGGCATTTTCCGAGCCATAAAAAACGACTCCATCCTTAATGAAATCAAGGCTTTGGGCAAATTATTATTTTACGATCCTATCATGTCGGGTAATTTAAAAAGGGCATGTGCATCTTGCCACAAACCGACCCAATTTTTTACAGATACTTTAAATCAAACCGCGTTAAAATTTGATCAAAAATCAAGATTGCCAAGAAGCACCCCATCACTTACAAATGTGGTTCACAATCATTTGATCATGCTTGATGGAAAACACATCGATTTAAAAAGTCAATTGAAAGATGTGGTTCACAATTCCGAAGAATTAAATGCAAACGAACAAACTATTTTAAAGAATGTGCTTTCTTGCAAAGAATATAATTCAAGGTTTCAATCATTAAAAAGATATGGTGGAACCAATTCAATTACATTTGAACATCTCAGTGCAGCGATCATTTTATATTATTCTGATTTTAGTTTCTTCGATTCCGATTTTGATTTAGCCATGAATGCTAAACAAGAATTAGTAACTGAATCACAAGAAGGATTTAATTTATTTATGGGGAAAGCCCAATGCGGTACCTGCCATTTTGTACCTCAATTCAATGGAGTTAAACCACCATACATTGGCAGCGAATTTGAAGTAATCGGAGTGCCTTTAGATACATCTTTTAGAGCAATCAGCCCGGATCCGGGTCGATTCAAAATAAACCCGGCATTTGAAACGAATCACGCTTTTCGTACCGGCAGCATCAGAAATGCCGCTCACACCATGCCTTACATGCACCAAGGTGTTTTCCGAACCCTGGATGAAGTTCTTGAATTTTACAATGCAGGAGGTGGCCTTGGAAAAGGATTGAAAATTGATAACCAAAGTCTATCTGCAGATAAACTTGAATTGACTGCTTTGGAAAAACAAAAAATAAATATCTTTATTCAAACACTAACAGAAAAGATCCCAATTCAAGTCCCGCCATCATCCTTACCTTTATCTTCTAAAAAAGAATTAAACAATCGCAAAGTGGGCGGTGAGTACTAATGAAAAGAATCAACTTGTTTTTGGCTATCGGTATTTTGTTTACGGCTTTTCAATGCAGTAAACCTAAAGAACAATATTATATACCAGACACGATTTCAAAAGAGAATAAACGGAATCTGATTGCCTATTTTGAACAAGGCAAAGTACTTTACAAGAACAATTGCTCGATGTGTCATGGAATTTACGGTCAAGGAAAAGACAGCATACCCAATTTTAGTCAAGCTCAACTAGACACTTACAAAGCAAAACTTGCTATGAAAGATGGACAAACGCATACATTTGCTGACAGCTTAAGCTACGACCAGATTGAGCAAATTCTAAAATTTCTAAGTTACCGCAAACAATGAAGTAGGGGAGCAGTTATACTTATAGACTGTTAGGCTTTTAGACTGAAAAGGTAAATTTGGAATTAAAAAAAACAAACAGTTTAAAAATAAGTCCTCTTTAGATCCTTTCCTCTTTTCCTTTTTTCTAAAAAATTTCAGTTCCTGCAAAATGAAAACTACCTTCAATTTGCGCATTTTCATTTGAGTCTGATCCGTGAACGGCATTTTCGCCAACATTTTTAGCATACAAGGCACGGATTGTGCCGGGTGCTGCTTTCGAAGGGTCTGTAGCTCCAATCAAAGTTCTGAAATCTTCCACGGCATTTTCTTTTTCAAGAATGGCGGCAACGATTGGGCCGGATGACATAAAATCAACCAGTTCGCCATAGAACGGACGGGCAGCATGAACTGCATAAAATTCACCGGCTTTTTCTTTTGACAAACGCGTAAATTTCATTGCGACTATTTTAAAGCCTGCATCGCAAATTTGATTCAATATTTTACCGGCATAACCAGACTTAACGGCATCCGGTTTTATCATTGTAAAGGTTCTGTTTGTTGTCATTTTTTTAAAATTGAGGCCCAAATCTAGATGCTTTATCATTTATAAAGCGCTAACCAATAACATCTTGAATTCTTATTAACATATAAAAAAGAAATTTGCCAAATATTATTTGGAATTTTACAGCCTCGTATGGACCAAATTCATGAGCTAAAAGCCCTGCTGCTTTCACCCAAATCGTGTGTGGTGTTATCCCATCGCAATCCGGATGGAGACGCTCTGGGTTCAAGTTTGGCGCTCAGTCTTTTCTTACAGTCCATAAATCACAATGTCAGGGTCATCTATCCAAGTGAATATCCGGTAAATTTTGAATGGATGCCTCAAACTGAAGAGATTTTAATCTATGACATCAATCAAAAAGATTGCGAGTTGGCGATTAAAAATGCCGAGTTGATCTTTTGCCTGGACTTTAACTCATTGGAACGAATTGATCGGATGGCTGCATTTGTTACGGAAAGCAATGCGCCCAAAATCATGATGGATCATCACATAGATCCGGAACCTTTTGCTGATCTCATGTTTAGTATTGAAACGGCAAGTTCAACTTCTGAAATCGTGTACGATGTGATTGCTGAACTTGGTTACAAATCCAAGATCTCTCCACTAATTATGGATTGCATCTATACCGGAATTATGACCGATACTGGTTCTTTTCATCATGCAACCAGTCCTAAATTATTCAAGATTCTTTCAGAATTAAAAATGGAAGGATTGAACGATACCCGAATTCAAGAATTAGTCAATAACAGTCAACCAGAAAAATACCTGCGGTTATTGGGTCATTGCCTTCATAACCGAATGGAGTTGTATCCTGAACATCATTTTGGATTAATTTACCTTACCAAAGAAGATTATCGTAATTTTGACATACGCAGAGGTGACACTGAAGGCATTATTAATTACCTGATGATGCTTAAATCTGTTAAAATCGGAGCACTTGTTATGAATCAACCGAGTATTGTTAAATTATCGCTCCGCTCAAAGGGCAATATCTCTGTCCAACAAATTTGCAGGCAGCATTTTAATGGAGGAGGTCATAAAAATGCTTCCGGCGGTTCTTCTAAATTGAGCTTAGAAGAAACAATCAACAAGTTAAAGGATGCCCTCACTCAAGCAGAATTGAAATTAACTCATTAAAACAATAGCTATTATTCCATGAAAAAATTATTTGTATTATTCTTAATGATTGCAGTGACTTCAGCAGTGTTGTTTAATGCCTGCAAAGCTGGCTCTGCAAAGAAAAAATCCTTAAATGGATTTGAAGTATCCATGCTTAAAGATGAAGCTGGAGATTTAGCAAAAGAAGGAGATTATGTTTATTTCCGTTATTATGTAAAAAGCAAAGACTCTTTAATTTTTGCATCAAACATGCAGACTCCGGTAATTAAATTTAAATTACCAAAAATCGAAAAAACAGATATTAAAAATGCACAACCAATTACGGATGCATTGCACATGATGTCAAAAGGAGATAGCATCATCGTTTCTCAGACTTTGGATGACAACATGAAAAAATCTATTGGAATTCCGGGTATTGACGTACTTGATTTTCATGTAGTTTTAGTTGACATTAAAGATGAGGCAGGATACAATGCAGATATGGAAGCTGATAAAAAAGCAAGCGAAGAAAAAGCATTGGAATCAAAAGGAAAGGCAGATGAAATTGCTGAAAAAGCAAAACAGATTTTAGCTGATTATAAAGCTAAGAAATTGGATGATAAAATGGTTACTACTGCTTCCGGTTTGAAATATTACGTGCATGAAGCTGGCACAGGCCCTAAAGCAGAAAATGGCAAACGCGTCAGTGTAAACTATTACGGAATGTTGATGGATGGCAAACATTTTGATGATTCCTGGTCTCGTGGACAAGAATTTACATTTGGATTAGGTGCTGGCCAGGTAATTAAAGGTTGGGACGAAGGAGTTGCAAATTTAACAGAAGGAACTAAAGCAACTTTGTTTATTCCTTCCGCTTTAGGTTATGGAGCTCAAGGTTCACCTCCGGTAATTCCAGAAAATTCAGACCTTATGTTTTACATTGAGGTAGGTAAAGTCAATCAATAATTATTATTAAACTATAAATGAGGAATTCCAACTAAAACGGAATTCCTCATTTTTTATTAATTTTAAATTCTAGTCATGACCGTTGATCAACTAAAGGATTTAAAGAAAAGACTCAGTGAGTTAAGGAGGTTTCTTTGACATCGATAAAAAGAAAATAGAATTAGAAGATAAGGAGCAACAGACCATGGATCCAGAATTTTGGAGCCAGGCTCAACGGGCAGAATTGATTATGAAAGAAATCAAATCTGCAAAAAATTGGATGGAATCTTTTAATCGGGCGCAAAATCATTTGGATGATTTAGAGGTGCTTCTTGAATTTTTTGACGCAGGTGAAGCCACAGAAGAGGAATTGGATTCTAAATATGCTGATTGCGTTGCTTACATAGATGATCTTGAATTTAGATCAACTCTCAATAAACAAGAAGATGAATTGTCATGTATCATTGAGATCAATGCCGGTGCAGGTGGAACGGAATCTTGTGATTGGTCGGCAATGCTTTTTAGAATGTATCAAATGTGGGGAGAACGCAGCGGATTTAAAGTAAGCACTCTCAATTATCAAGCCGGTGATGTTGCCGGCATAAAAACCGCAGAACTAGAAATTAACGGTGAGTATGCTTATGGCATGCTTAAAGGCGAGAACGGTGTACATCGTTTGGTTCGTGTAAGCCCATTTAATTCACAAGGAAAACGTATGACTTCATTTTCATCTGTCTTTGTTCATCCCTTAATTGATGATCGCATTGAAGTAAATATCAATACTGCTGATCTTGATTGGGATACATTTAGATCGAGTGGGGCAGGAGGACAACATGTTAATAAAACGGAATCCGCTGTTCGTGTCAGGCACTTGCCATCCGGAATCGTTGTTGAATGTCAACAAGAACGCTCACAACATCAAAATCGTGAGAAAGCTTTGCAAATGTTAAAATCAAGGCTTTATGAACGCGAACTTGAACGACAATTTCAAGAAAAATCTAAAGTGGAATCAACCAAAATGAAAAACGAATGGGGTTCGCAAATACGTTCGTATGTTTTGGATGACAGAAGGGTAAAAGATCATAGAACTGGCTATCAAACCAGTCAAACAGATCTTGTTTTAGATGGTTACATCGATGATTTTCTTAAAACTTACATGATGAATAAAACGGTTGGTTTTACTGAAGATGAAGATTAATTTAGAATTGAATCCATCCAAGCCGCATACTTTTTGTTTACATTGGCTTCTAACTTTATAATACACGGGACATCGTACGGATGATTCTTTTTAATAAAACGTGCAAGTGATTTTTTATTTTTTATATTGGTTTTAAAAATTGCAACCCATTCCTTTGTTTGAGATATCTTATTATTCCAAATATATTTAGAATCTACAGCATGAGATTGAACACAAACAGCTAGCTTATCTTCTAGTAATTGGTTAGAGATTTTCTTTACAGATTTTTCTGAAGGAAATGGCACATAAAAAAGTACAATTTTATTTTTCAAGATGCTGTAATTTATTGATTTTAAATATATTTAATTGCATGATAATACTATTTTCGAAAATCCAATTATTGCAATAAATGAACGGATTTACAAACAATCTAGATCTCATTTTTCATTTTAAAATATTTATAGGTTTCAATTTGAGATTGAAATTTCTTTTTTGAATCTGCCTTGATGTATTTATTAATAAAATTAAAATTCAGAGAACGTGCTTTAATGTTATCCATCAATTGACAATTAATATTATCCAGGATTATTTTTTTAATTTCTTTATTGTAAATTGGGAAGGCTGTTTCAATACGGAAATGAAGATTTCGAACCATCCAATCGGCTGAAGACAAATATATTTTTTCTTCACCGCTATGGTAAAAATAATATATACGGCTATGCTCCAGGTATCGATCCACAATACTAATGCCTTCAATATTTTGACTTAATCCTTCTTTACCTATTACAATGCAACAAATTCCTCTGATAATCAATTGAATTTTTACCCCTGCCAGAGATGCATCGTAAAGCAGGTTAATCATTTCTGTATCCTGAAGGCTATTTAATTTTAATAATATTTGAGCTTTTTTCCCTTCCAGTGCCTGGCTTTTTTCATATGCGATTAATTGATGAATTTCATCATTCAAGTTAAATTGTCCAATCAGCAAATGTTTAAATGGAAGATTTGGCAGCTTGATATGTTCTAAAAACCCAAAGAGACGATTTACTTCCGAAGTTACTGCTTCATCCTTTGTAAAGAATCCGTAATCAACATAAATTTTAGCTGTTTGCTCATGAAAGTTTCCAGTTGACAAATATGCATAATGTTGAATTTCATCTTGTTCCCTTCTGGAAACCAGGGCCATTTTAGCATGTACTTTTAAACCAGGAAAACTGTATCGAACTTTAATTCCCTGCTTTTCCATTTCTTCACCCCATGCTAAATTGGCAGCTTCATCAAAACGAGCTTTAACCTCAATAAATATGAAGACACTTTTACCTTCAGAAGCTGCAAACTTCAATGCATCCATAATTCTGGATTTCTTCGCTACCCGATATTGCGTAATTTTAATTTGGGTGACATCCGGATCTTTGGCCGCTTGTTCAAAAAACGAGATAACGGGTTCATAATTATGATAGGGGAAGCAAAGCAAATGTTCCCCTTTACTTATATTTTCAAACAATTGATCAGAATCAGTTAGAGGTCTGTATTCAATTGTTCTCAGGGATTTATTCTTAAGTTCTTTTTTGCCAAAATCAGGAAAATGTAAAAAATCAAAATTATTGTGATATCGACCTTCGGGTGTTAAATCTCCTTTTTGAATTTCCAGCAACTGAAGAAAATAATCCAACATTTCTTTTGGCATAGAATCATCGTAAGCCATTCGCGAAGCCGGTCCTATATTCCTTTTTATAAGACTCTTTTTAATTTTATCCATTAAGTCACCGCTAAATTCATCTTCTATATACAATTCAGCATCGCGTGTGATTTTAATAGAATACGAGTTAATTACATGAAACCCAGGAAACAACCATTTGAGCGAATAGCGAACAATTTCATCCAATAAAATAATGTCATGCCTGCCTTTTTCACCAGGCAATTCAATAAACCGGGGCAAGTGATCTGATGGAATTTTTACAATTCCAAATTGATGTGTTTTAATTTCCGAATCTTTATCCTCCAGCATAATTGTTAGATACAATTCAGAATTATTCAGAAATGGTTTTACTTTATTTCCAACTAACAATACCGGTTGAACAAATGGAAGTAAATTCTCTTTAAAATATACTTCCAAAAATTGTTCCTGTGCTTTTGAAATTTCTAATTGAGAAAGCAAGTAAATGCTGTGCTTTCTAAGTTCCGGAATGATTTGATTTTCAAAAATATCATTAAACTCATTCAACTGTTTATTTGCAATTGCATAAAGTTGTTTGAGCAATTTGCTTGGATTGTAGTCCAATTGACTTTTGGTATTTTTTCCTAACTTTTTTAAATTTCTGTGGTGTGCAACCCGAATTCTAAAAAATTCTCCTAAATTGGAAGAATAGATTGCTAAAAATTTTAAACGCTCCAGTAATGGGACGGATTTATCTTTGGCTTCTTGTAAAACCCGATAATTGAAGTCCAACCAACTGATATCCCGGTCGATATATTCAAAACTGAGTGTATTTATTGCTTCATTCATATGGGAAAGTCTGCAAGATATTGAAACTCGAAAATAGTACTAATTAAAGGTCTTAATTTTATGCAATAATTAATTCAAGATGGGAAGTCAGGAAAAGAAACGATTCATAGCTGCAAATTGGAAAATGCATAGCAAACCCTCTGAAGCTTTGGCTTTGGCATTTGAATTGACAGATGGCCTTGAAGATACTAACACCGAAGTGGTTATTTGTGCTCCATTTACACATTTAGACCGGTTGAACTCTTTGAAATCAAAAGGTATCATATTGGGTGCTCAAAATTGTCATTTTGCAGATAAAGGAGCCTATACCGGAGAAATATCTGCCACGATGCTTTCTGACCTCGGCTGCCAATATGTAATAATTGGTCACAGTGAACGAAGAAATTTAGATACCGCGGAATCCATTCCCTTAAGAATTGAACAAGCAATTGCTGCTGGCCTGAAAGTAATATTCTGTTGTGGCGAACCCTTGCATTACAGAAAGGTCCATCAGGAATGGGAGTTCGTTTTAAGCCAATTAAACCATGATTTTGATAAAATTGAAGCTTCGCATTTCCCAAAAATAGTGATCGCTTATGAACCCATATGGGCAATAGGTACAGGGCTAACAGCCAGCCCACAGCAAGCCCAGGAAATGCATAAAAACATTCGCAAATGGGCCGAAAACAAATTCGGTATTTTGGATGCAATGCAACTCAGGATTCTGTATGGCGGGAGTGTAAAAGCAAGCAATTCTATGGAATTGGCTGCGATGCATGATATTGATGGTGTATTAGTAGGTGGCGCCAGTTTGATTCCCATTGAATTTAGAGGAATCATTCGAGCGTTTTCTTAGCGAAAACGTTCATTAACTGCTTGGTCTTTGCCCAGGACCATATCAACCATATTTTCCTTGTAAACATTCAAATTGTCTCTCAAAGTAGGATTTGAAATTGCAAGTATGCTGCAAGCTAATAAACCTGCATTTTGAGCTGCATTAAGCGCAACTGTGGCAACCGGCACACCGTTTGGCATTTGCAAAATCGATAAAATCGAATCCCACCCATCCAAGGAATTACTAGACTTTATTGGAACACCAATTACAGGGAGCGTTGTTGCCGAAGCCACCATTCCTGGCAAATGAGCAGCTCCGCCTGCACCTGCAATGATTAATTTTAATCCTCTGTCTATTGCTGTTTTAGCGTACTCCAACATGTGATCCGGAGTCCGATGTGCTGAAACTATTCTGACCTCATAACTTACTCCAAATTGATCAAAAATTTTGGCTGCTTCTTTCATGATCATCAGATCGCTGTCAGAACCCATAATAATTCCTACTTCCAAGGCTTTTTTCATGCTATCACTTTAAAATATTGTTTTACAAAATTAGCCTTTTCAAGGCAAGAATTCAGGTCATTTCCTGTAACAGTCACATGACCCATTTTTCTATAAGGACGTGTCTCGGTTTTACCGTATAAATGTACGTGCACTCCTGGAAGCGCTAATATTTGATTTAAATTTTGATAAATGGCATTTCCAATATACGGTGGCTCTCCAAGAATGTTGATCATAATTGCCAACTCTTTATAATTTGGATCCCCTAATTGCAAACCACAAAGGGCCCTTAAATGATTCTCAAATTGGCTGGTAGCGCCATTGTCCAATGTATGGTGGCCACTGTTATGAGGGCGTGGAGCTATTTCATTAATCCAAATACCTCCATCCTCCAAATAAAACATTTCAATGGCAAGTATACCTATTATTCCGAGTTTATTTATTAATTGTTTGGCTATTGCCTGCGCTTCTTCGGCTACATTTGAGGGTATTGTTGCAGGGCAAATTAAATATTCAACCAAATTTGCGGTTGGATGAAAATCCATTGATACTGTAGGATAAACAACGCAATTGCCATCCTTAGCTCTAATTGCTATGACACTGAGTTCTTTGTTTATTTTAGCTAATTGCTCAACCAAACAAGGTGTATCAAATAGCAATCCTAAATCAGCTTCCGAATTAATAATTGCGACGCCCCGACCATCATAGCCTCCTATTCTGGATTTGATAACAAAGGGATATTGAATTGTTTTCTCCTGCAAAGCATTTAGAACTGCTGATTTACCCTCAAACAACATAAATGGTGCAGTTGCGAATCCATGCTCTTTATAAAATAATTTTTGGAGGCCCTTGTCTTTTATCAGATCTAAAAGTTTCGCTTGAGGAAACACCAAGATTCCTTCAGACTCCAATTGATGAAGCGCTTTAGTATTAACATGTTCGATTTCAATACTTACGACTTGCATGTTACGTCCAAATCGAAGTACATCTTCGTAATTATTAAAATCTCCTTCAGTAAAATCTGGACATACTTTAGCAGCCGGGAAACTTCTATCTTTATCCAGAAAATGAATGCTCATGTCAAGTTTAGAAGCTTCTTGAGCAAGCATTTTACCTAGCTGTCCGCCTCCTAAAATGCCAATCTTGTATTGTGATGGAATGAAATCCATTAAAAAATTTTAGCGAAAATCGGAAAGCTTTGCTTACATCAGGTCAACTTTGACGAACTATTAGGATAATTATGAATAAATTAATAATAAAAAACGCCCAATTGGTAAATGAAGGCAAAATCTCAGCTGGTGATTTGCTAATTGAAGGGGAGCGTATTTCCAAAATTGAGAGATCCATTTCGCATCCGGATGTTGAAATTTTTGATGCCAAGGGGCATTATTTGATCCCTGGATGCATTGACGATCAAGTCCATTTCAGAGAACCCGGATTGACCCATAAAGCTAACATTGCCAGTGAATCAGCAGCTGCAGTTGCTGGAGGTATAACCAGTTTTATGGAAATGCCTAATACCATTCCCAACGCGCTTACGAAAGAGCTTTTAGAAGACAAATACCAAATTGCCAAACACCATTCATTTGCAAATTACTCATTTTACATGGGTGTTTCCAACGACAATCTGGAAGAAGTTTTAAAGGTAAACTACGATAAAGTTTGTGGTATTAAAGTTTTTATGGGTTCTTCCACTGGTAATATGCTGGTTGACAATGTCACTGTATTGGAAAATTTATTTAAAAATGCAAGTGTGTTAATTGCAACCCATTGTGAAGATGAAACAATCATACAAACTAATTTACAAGCAGCTAAAGATAAATATGGCGCTAATATCCCGGTCACAGAGCATCCAAACATACGGAACAGAGAAGCCTGTTTTACATCAAGTTCCTTTGCAATTGATTTAGCTAAAAAATACAATTCCCGATTGCATATTCTTCATATTTCAACCAAAGAGGAATGTGAATTATTTAAAAAAACAACTTCACTTAATGAAAAAAGAATCACAGCAGAGGCTTGTGTGCATCACATGTATTTTAACGAAACGAAGTATCCTGAACTCGGAAATTTAATAAAATGCAATCCGGCTATAAAGACCGCTGAAGATTCGGATGCGATTGCAATGGCTTTAAAAAATACTCAACTTGACGTGGTCGCAACAGATCATGCACCGCATACCTGGGATGAAAAGCAAGGTGCTTATTTACAAGCACCTTCAGGATTGCCGCTTGTACAACACAGCTTGTCCCTCATGCTGAATTTGGGTGAACGCTATCATTGGGATTTGCCTTTCATTGTTGAAAAAATGGCGCATAATCCGGCAATTTGTTTTCAAATCAAGGATCGGGGATTTTTAAGAGAAGGCTATTATGCAGACTTGGTATTAATTGACCCTGCTATTAACACTATGGTAAGAAAGTCGGAATTATTATACAAATGTGCCTGGTCTCCACTGGAAGGTGTCGAACTAAAAGGCAAGGTGCTTTCGACATTTGTAAATGGCCGACAAGTTTTTGATGGCAAGAAAATAAATCACAATCTTGTTTCACAACGTCTTGAATTTAATAGAATCCATTGATTCATTCAGCTGATTTTTGATTTCCATATGGACAATGACGACAACCAGATCCACAACAATAATTTCGTTTTAATAAATAACTTGCTGTAAATACAAAATTGCCGTTTTCCAGATAATAATCAATGCCTTCTTTCAGGCTTGGTTCTGCTTCATGAGGCTTTAGTTGCAAGACTTTTATCTGAATTGGTCAACCAATAAATGCAGTATATAAGACTGGTGTAAAAAAAGGTTCCAGCTAATTCATTGCCGAAAAAAGGAATTGCGTTGAAATAGCAAAGAGTGAGTCCATTAAAATTTTTAGAATAATTGACAGAATTTGCCCAAACCCCAAAATTACTTACAATAAAAAACAAGCAGGATGCTCCAAAGGTACTTTTGAAAATAGCTAAAGGGGCCATGGAATCTTTAACGGAAAAACGGATAATCATAAATGAAACGACGATTGGAATCAATATCCAATAAAATGCTGGCGTAACCCACAAAAATTTGGCAGAGGAATACATAAAATTATTAATTATCAAATCGGCAGCCCAATACGATCCAATGAGGGCAACCAATGAAGTCCAGCTTCTAAGACTTACTGCAGCAAAGACAATTGCTGCTGTAGCTGCCGTAAAATTTGGTGGATGAGGAATTAACCTGCTGATTATCAATATAAGTACCAAACCGACCAGGCTATGCAATGAATAATTTGTGAAACGAGCTTTCATCCGGTAAAAATACAAAACCCTAAAGCAATACAAGATATGATTTGCTATTTTTGTATTCGTTTATGAAAACCCTTGAAAATTCATTTCTTGCCTTAGGTCAGTCTGGACGTGCACATGGATTGCACTACGCCTTGAGCTTATTTGGGCTTTTTTTAATTGTAACAAGTTTGAGTTTGTTGAATTGGATTTTTGGAGTCAATCTTTCTGACATTCAAAACTCACAAGTATTGTTGGCCATACAACTGAGCTCGTTTGCTTATATATTGATATTGTTTCTAATAGTCGCTTCAATTATTCATAAAAGACCTTTGCTTAGTTTTATAAGTGCTTCTAAAAATTTCAACTTTAAGACATTGCTTGTAACATTTGGACTCTTTTTAATATTAAATATCCTAGTGGAGTTGGTTAATTTTCTTATATTCAATCAAGTTTATACATTTCAATTTGATTTAAGTAAATTTATTCAATTGATTGTCATTGCAGTTAGTTTATTAGCAATACAATCGGCTGCCGAAGAAATTATTTTAAGAGGATACTTGTTACAAGCATTGTCTAGCTGGAAAAAAATTCATCCAATAACTGCTTTACTTCTTACAAGTATCATTTTTTCGTTTATGCATTTTAGTAATCCGGAATTTGAAGAATATGGCATTACAAAAATGTTCTTTTCATATTTTATCATAGCGCTCTTTTTAGGATCTTTCGCAATTTTAGGAAATGGCCTTGAAATTCCTATAGGAATTCACGCTGCAAATAATTTTTATGCTGCTGTTCTGGTAAACTATAAGGGCTCTGCATTAAATACGGATTCCTTGTTTATTCAAAATACAATCAACGTACCTCTTGCATTGATTGAATATATTTTCATGCTAATGCTTGTTTCGGTTTTTTTATATAAATTTAAATGGATCGAACATCCCAAAACTTTACTTAGCTCTTGATATGAAACATATTTTTCTTATAACCGCATTGACTGCAACCGGATTGTTAAATGGACAATCTTATCGCTGGCAGCAGCGCGTTGAATACACCATGAACATAAATTTTGATGCAGACAAACATCAATTCAATGGAAAGCAATTCCTTAAATTGTATAACAACAGTCCTGATACCCTAACTAAATTATTTTACCATTTGTATTTTAACGCATTTCAACCCGGAAGTGACATGGATATCAGATCCAGAACTATTCTTGATCCGGATCCAAGAATTGGAAAACGCATCGCCGGATTGTCTAAAGATGAAATAGGCTACCATGAAATAAAATGCATTCAACAAGGAAATAAAAACTTAAAATATAGCATCCATGGAACCATTCTACAAGTTGAACTTGCAAACCCAATAAATTCAATGGATTCTGCCATATTGGAAATGGATTTTAAATCACAAGTGCCGATACAGATAAGAAGATCCGGTAGAGACAACAAAGAAGGCATTGATTATTCTATGGCGCAATGGTATCCTAAATTATGCAATTACGACGAACAAGGCTGGCATACACCTCCCTATGTTGCACGTGAATTTTATGGTCCGTGGGGACGATTTGACGTTACCATTCAGATGGATTCAAAATACTGTATTGGTGCAACCGGTTTGCTTCAAAACCAAGAAAACATGGGTTGCGGATATTCATCTTCTGAATTAAAAGGAAAATCAAAATCCTGGCATTTTATTGCAGAAAATGTACATGATTTTGTTTGGGCTGCAGACGGAGATTATACACACCGAATATACACAAGATCAAATAATTGCAAATTGCATTTTATATATCAGGAAAATGACAAAACACGTGAATCCTGGGCTGCTTTGCCCGCAATTATTGATTCCGCATTGATATTTATTGAAGCCAATTTTGGGCCTTATGCCTATTCCAGCTATTCTTTTATTCAAGGAGGAGATGGTGGAATGGAATATCCAATGGCTACATTGATAACTGGAAACAGACCATTGATTAGTTTAGTGGGTGTATCAATACACGAATTGATGCACAGTTGGTACCAAATGATGCTGGCTACAAATGAAAGTCTCTATCCATGGATGGATGAAGGCTTTGCTTCTTTTGCTGAAGAAGAAGTTATCAATCACCTAAAAAAATTAAATCTCATTCCTGGTGCTCCAAATCCTGATCCACATCAGGAAACAATTCAAAATTATATTACTTTTATTAATACCGGAAGAGAAGAAAATTTAAGTACGCACGCAGATCATTACAATACCAATACGGCATATGGACAAGAATCGTATGGAAAAGGAGCTTTGTGTTTGGTAGAATTAAAATATATAATGGGAGAAAGACCTTTTAGAAAAGGCATGTTAAATTATTATTGGAAATGGAGGTTCAGACATCCTAATCCAAATGATTTTTTCAGAGAAATGGAAAAAGTATCAGGAATCGAATTGGACTGGTTTAAAGAATACTTTGTTTACTCCACAAAAAAAATGGATTATGCGATAGACAGCATATATCAAAATGGCTCAAAAACTATCTGCAGGATTAAACGAATTGGCTTGTTCCCAATGCCAATAGAAATTAAAGTTTATTCAAAATCATCGGAGCCCATTTTGTATTACATACCTTTAAACTTAATGCTAGGATCTAAAGACTTTAATAATATTTTGAATGTTGTAGGACTTAAAGAATGGAGTTGGGTAAACCCATATTATGAATTTGAAATTGAAAAAAGCCTTGAAGAAATAAAATCTATCCAATTGGATCCAGAAAATCAACTTTTGGATGTTAATCCGAACAATAATTTATTTATAAACAATTTAAATTGAGAAATGGAGACTTTTGATTTTTTAATGAATTTACCTAATAAAGTAAATGCTCTTGCATTGGAAGGAATGAATACTTGTTTTCATTTTGATTTGGAAGGAGAGGGCGGAGGTCAAGTTTCAGTAATAGTGGAAAATGGACATATGCTTAGTAAAGAAGGATTTATTGGTACTGCTAATTGCGTTATCAAAGCTCAAGCTTCCGATCTAAAAAAGGTGTTTAAAGGAGAATTGAATCCGATGATGGCAATACTAACAGGCAAGCTAAAAATTAGCAATCAAACTGAAATGCTGAAATTCGCTAAATTGCTAGGTTGGATGTAAAATTTTACCGAAATGCCCAATAAATTCCAAGCTGGGCCTGACCTCTGATCGGATCTAGTTGATATTTAAAGCTTAGATCTTTTGATATATCAAATTCCTGCAAATGCCTGTCAACAAATGCCTCAATCCCATTTAATAAGTACAAAATACCAATGCCGATATAGCTTAATTGCAAGTTTTTATCGTAAAACTGCCTGTAACTGTTAATTCCTGACAAACTAAGAATGCCTTGAAACTCATCTAAAGATGCTTCCATAGAATCAACCCTCATTATATAAGCATCATTAAACCGACGGTATTGTTTTGTATTAAATGCTACTGCATAAGCCAGTGCTCCGAAACCAGCATATATAATTGGTACTTTCCAAATTCGCTTATTATAAACTTGTCCAGCCCCTGGTAAAATTAAAGAATAAGCAAGTGCTCTTCCCGGCTTTCCTTTAAACATTACAGAAAAAACACCTGGTTGCTTTTCCTGTTTTGCTGTGATACTGTCATCAACAACCTGTGCATTGCAAAGATTCGCAATTAACGTAATTGTAACTATTAAATACTTCATTTAATGTTTATTCGTCCATCCGATCCAACAAATCATTTAATTGACGATCGTCTTTAAATTTAATAATAATCTGACCTTCACCTGTAGCATTCCGTTTAATTTGAACTTTGTAACCAAACTTAGCACTTAAACGATCCTCCAATGTTTTAATTTGTGCATTGCTATTTGTCGGAGGCGATTTAAGAGGTCTTCTTGCACTTGCTTTTGCGAAAGATTGAATTGCCCTCTCAGTTTCTCTAACAGAGAGATCTTTAGCCTGAATGTCCTTAAATAATTGCATTTGAACAATTAAATCATCAACTCCTGCAATTACACGGGCATGACCCATAGAAAGTGTTTTATTTTTTAATGCAGCTTGGATGTCAAGAGGTAGTTTAAGCAATCTAACATAATTGCTAATAGTGCTTCGTTTTTTACCGATTCGCTCTGACAATTGCTCTTGCGTATAACCGCATTCATCAGACAATCGCTGATAAGAAATTCCAATTTCTATTGGATTTAAATCTTCCCGCTGAATATTTTCAACCAAGGCCAGTTCCAACATTTCATTATCATTGGCTGTGCGAATGTAGACAGGCAATTCTTTTAGTCCAGCCAGTTGAGAAGCACGAAATCTTCTTTCTCCACTAATTATCTGATATTCATTGAGGTTTATTTTACGAACAGTAAGCGGCTGTATTAAACCGTAGGTTTTTATAGATTCTGCTAATTCTGTTATTAACTCCTCTTCAAAAACATGACGCGGCTGTTGCTTATTGACTACAATTTGATCGATGGGAATGATATTAATCGTATTTATAGCCGTACTTGCAGGCGCAACTGATTTTTGACTTTGATCTGTGTTAATATTTGAAAGTAGTGCGCGTAGCCCTTTTCCTAATTCATTTTTTTGACTCATTTACATCTGATTTTTACGCATAAATTCATCTGCAAGATTTAAAAAATTATGACTGCCTTTGCTATTTGCATCATATAAAACTACTGGTTTTTTAACTAACGGAGCCTCTGATATTTTAGAATTTCTATGGATGATCGTTTCGAATACTGGCAAATGAATGTTTTCTCTGATGTTTTGGATAACCATTGTAGATAACCTCAATCGCTTGTCATACATACTAAGCAAAACTCCTTCTATTTGCAGGTCTGGATTCAATGCCCCTTTTACCAATTCAATGGTGTTTTTAATTTTTGAAAGTCCTTCTAATGCAAATAATTCACACTGAACTGGAATTATCACCGAATCAGCTGCTGTCAATGCATTTATTGTTAACAATCCTAGAGATGGCAAACAATCTATAAAAATAAAATCATATTCAGTTTTTACCTGATCTATCACATGTTTTAAAACACGTTCTCTGTTTGGCATATTTACCAATTCAATATCTGCACCTACCAAATCTATATTGCTGGGCAATAAAAATAGATTTGGAGTATCTGTTTCTACAATTGCTTCATGCGGATCCAAATCGTTGATCATGCATTCATAAAGACTTAAATGTGATTGTTCTGCATCCACACCGGTTCCTGAACTGCTATTAGCCTGAGGGTCTGCATCTACAATTAATACTCTTTTTTCTAAAATAGCGATACAGGATGCTAGGTTAATAGTTGTAGTTGTTTTTCCTACACCTCCTTTTTGGTTTGCTACAGCGATTACTTTTCCCATTTTATAGTTGAACCAATTGATTGACAGCAGGTAATACCAATTTTTTATTTTTCGTTGCAAATGCCTGAATCGCTTTTTCGTGGTTTATTGCAATTACTGGAAATGAATCAAAATGACAACCAATAATTTTATCACATTGAATAAACTCAGCAGCAATTATGGCATCTTCGTATCCCATTGTAAAATTATCCCCAATCGGCAAAATGGCAAACGAGAGTGGCGGACAGGTCAATGGAATTAGCTTCATATCAAGCGTGAGTGCTGTATCGCCGGCAAAATAAAAGCAATAATCAGATCCGTAAACAACAAATCCGGCCGGGTTTGCACCATAACTGCCATCCGGCAATTGACTGGAATGGACTGCATTTACCATTTTTACTGTTCCAAATTCAAATTTTCGTTTTCCGCCAGTATTCATATGAAATCCATTTAGCCCATGATTTTCAAGCCAGGAAACCACTTCAAAAGCTCCAATTACGGGTGCTTTACTCGATAGTCCGATGGCAACTGCATCCCCAATGTGGTCGCCATGGCCATGACTTAAAAATATATAATCAGGCTTAATCGATTGAATATCAATATCTTTGGCCAATGGATTGCCTGCAATGAATGGATCAAACAACAATTTCTTTCCATTGACTTCGATTAAAAAACATGAATGGCCGTAATAATAAATATACATTGAACTATTTTCCGCAAACCTACGCCAAAATATCAGGGATTTTAAATTCATGAACCTTTGTATTGCTGACTCGTTTATGTACGGATGTCCATTTTAGTAATTTCAGGAACCAACCGAAAAGGAAGTGCCACTTTAGAAATCAGTAAAAAATTGTGCAGCATTCTTACAAAAATGAATGTTGAACATAATTTTGTAAATCTTGAAGATTTTACAGAATTGCTCTCTGAACAGGCTCCTTACAAAGAACTTGATCCAAATTCAGAATTGGTAAAGTTTCAAGATTTGAAATTAATACCTTCTGAAAAATTTATATTTGTTATACCTGAATACAATGGCAGTTTTCCAGGTTTTTTAAAATGGTGGATCGATACATTCAGCATTCGCAAATCGGCTGAGACTTATAAATTTAAAAAAGTTGCACTCATTGGCATTTCAGATGGAATTAATGGAAATGTCAGAGGCATTGATCATTTTATGGCAATTTGCAGATACTTAAAAATGATTATTTATCCTTCCTTTGTTTATTTTCCAAGTATTGTTAAAGTATTGGATCTTTGGGATGAAAATCCAAAAAATGCAAAAAGGCTTGAAACACTTATTGAAGAATTCAGGGCTTTTTAATATTTACCTAAGCCTGATATTGCTTACACTGCTTTCTTGTAAACATAACAGTTCAAAGAAAGCCACTGCTGTATTTCATTATAACCAAGTAAATTATATTAATTCACTCGATCCTGCCTTTGCTAAAACTCAAAATAATATATGGGCAGTAGATCATTTGTTTAATCAATTGGTAGATCTGAATGATTCTATGAAATTAAAACCGGAGCTTGCTAAAACATGGACTGTTTCATCTGATGGACTTCATTATTTATTTGTTATTAGAAAGGATGCTTTTTTTATTGATGACAGCTGTTTTAAAACAAGAATCGACAGACATGTAACAGCTTTTGATGTTGCATTTAGCTTTAATAGATTGATGGATCCAAAATTGAGTTCGCCAGGATCCTGGATATTTAAAGACAAAATTGATTCTATAGAAGGAATTAAAGCTTTAAATGACAGCGTGCTTTCAATTAAATTAAAAGCTCCATTTGCCCCTTTCCTGAAACTACTGTCCATGCAATATTGCAGCGTTATTCCACCAGAGGCACAATCATACTACGGTAAAGATCTATATAAGAATCCAGTAGGAACAGGAGCATTTAGATTGGTAAAATGGTTAGATCGAAAAGGAATCTTTATGGCGGCAAA
This sequence comes from Saprospiraceae bacterium, assembly GCA_016787575.1. GTDB lineage: Bacteria > Bacteroidota > Bacteroidia > Chitinophagales > Saprospiraceae > Vicinibacter. The sequence continues at coordinate 34,293 of JAEUUO010000022.1, forward strand.
TCCAGATTACTTTGACAAAAAATCCTTTCATTTAAATGGTATCCGGATCAGCTTTATGGAAGATCGAAATACTGCATATCTCGAATTTTTAAAAAACGAAATTGACTTTTTTTCTGGATTGCAATCTGGTTATGCATTTCAATTGGTAGACAAAACCGGAACCCTCAGAGAGGATAAAAAAAACAAGCTCCAATTACTGAAAGGTGATTTTTTAAATACGGAATATATTGGATTTAATTTTGAGTTGATTCACAAAAATCATCCGCTTTTTGACAAACGGATTAGACAGGCTTTAAATTATGCCATAGACAGGAATTCCATGATTCAATTATTAAAATTTGGCATTGGAACTCCGGCAAGTGCTGGATTTATACCAAAAGGATTACCTTCTTTTGACCCGTCAAAGGTTAAAGGTTATGATTACAATCCTGATAAAGCGAAACGATTACTCAGCGAAGCAGGATATTCAAATAAAAAAGGTTTTCCTGAGTTGATCATTCATACCAACAAAGACTACGTTGATTTAATAACATATGTTGCTAAACAATGGGAAGAAATAGGTATTCCTGTAAGGATTGAACTGGCTGAAACTGCAACTCTCCGCGAAAAAATGCGTTTGTCGGAATATCAGATTTTCAGAGCTTCCTGGATTGCTGACTATCCGGATGAGGAATCATTTTTAACTGTATTTTATAGTAAAAATCCTGCTCCACCCAATTATACCCGCTTCAAAAATGAAGCATTTGATGCGTTGTATGAAACTGCAATCAAGGAAACAAATGAATTAAAACGAATTCAGTACTATCAGCAAATGGATCAAATACTCATCGATGAAGCACCCGTTATATTTCTGTTTTACGATCAAACAGCCTGGTTTACCCAAAATCACATTTTAAATATAAAACCCAATCCCATCAATTTATTAAAACTTGATGGGGTTACGGAGCTTGATTAAACAAACATCAATTAGCAATAAAATAATTCGTATTTTAAAGCTAGTAGAATTAAATCAATTAGATACTTTAAAATTTAACAAAACGCTTGGTAAGCATTGTTCCATTTTGCATTTCCATTCTTACAAAATACAAACCAGGTTTATTCAAATCCAATGGACATGAAATAGAATTTACTGGTTCATTAAATACTTTGTAAAAAATTTGTTGACCATTTGCATTGAGGACTGCAAAATTTGAAACATTTTCATCTGAGTGTATAATTAAATCACTTATCTGATTGTAATAGAGTGAAACATTTATCCCTTCCAGAGAAGCAGTTAAATAACTTATACTCGCATCTGCAATAATATCAGCAAATTCATTGAAAATGAATTCATATCTAAAACCTTTGATATGACTGGTCTTTAATCGATCGGCATTTTTTGTAAATACTGAAAACCAAGTATTATAAGCAGGAATTATATTGTTTGATGATTTACTGCTCCATAAAAAACGAACAGCACCCGGTCCAATATTTAAATTAGCTTTGAATTGATCTATATTCAAGAAATTAGAAGGAAGGACATTAAATACATTTCCATCTCTACCGGTCACTTCAAATTGAAAACTTGTTAAATTGTATTCTTTATCAGTATAAAATCGATGTTCGTAACTACCATCAGCCAACTGGCTGGATTCTACAATAAAGTCAATGCTGTTGGAAGATCTGATCTCTAGTTCTTCGTTTTGAAATAAATTGGCAGCTGAAACATCTCCATATTTTCCAACACCAAACTCATTTATTGCAGCGCCACTTACCAAATCATCCAATAAAACCCGATCTGATAAAGGACCGGTTTTGGCTTTTGGATTGTGAACGACAGCAAAAGATTTATCAAGTTTTGAGAAACCTGCCGTAACTCCTAAAATTAATTTTCTAAGTTCTGATACATCCGCAGCAGTGATCGTGCTTGATGCATTCACATCCGCAACCGCTCTTTGTAAATTATTAAGTTGTTGCAAGCCAAGAATATGTCTTTGAATGTAAACTATATCTGCAGTCGTTACACCGGGACTGGCATCAACTTTTTGATTCATTTGAGGAATGATATAAAATCCATCCGTAATAGAAGGCAAGGCAAATTCACAATTGTAAATACCCGTTTTAACCTCGTGGGCAGGATTGCCATTCAAAAGATCAACCAGGTAATAGGTTTCCGGTTGAGTTGTGCTAATCGTTTTAACTGCAAACGCTTTCGAACATCCAGTTCCTCCTCCTCCGGAATGACTCACACGCAAAGCCCTGGCAATTGCTGTATCCAAAGGGCTTTGATCCCCAATAGAAACATTTACATTGTAATTTACCTCTCCATCAGGCGAAATAACCACAAAAGTTGGAGTACCGTACCATGGCCCGAAAGTTCCTGATGTGTATGGGTCTCTGGCAGCTTGAGAACCTCCATCCGTACCTACGCCAGGAAATGTAAGACCTTTCCCATTTTGGTATCCTTTTATAAGTGCATTGTTATCACCCTTCATGGTACTGATTTCAAAAAACTGAACCCTTCCGCTTCCGGCTCCCCATCTCACATATGCCGATTGTACATACGGAGCTATAGCCGAACATGGAGGACAACCAACAAAAAAGAACTTTATGACAACTACTTTGTCCTTATTAAGATAATCTTCGTATAACTTATGGATTTTATTATTGTGATCCGTAACTGCAAAATCAGGTGCTTTTTTTGCTATAAGGAACAAGGGAATTAATACCAGTAAAATTGTGATTAACACTAAATTCGCTCTCATAATAAAAAATTTAACCAAAAATACCACTACTTGCTTGATAATCAAAATATTTTAACAAAAAATAGCCATTCTTTAAAGGTGGAGGATTTAGGGCTTTCAGATTATGAAAAAACCTGGAAATACCAAACAGAGCTCCATGAAAGGCTTATATATATTAAACGGAATCAACCAGAAAACTTTCCTGGTCACAGTTTGATTTTGTGTGAACATCCACATGTTTTTACTCTTGGAAAATCGGGTGATGAGGCCAATTTATTACAAGCCGAGCATGAAATGGAAGCTATCCAGGCTAAATTTTACAGAATTAACAGAGGTGGAGACATTACCTATCATGGGCCGGGTCAACTGGTAGCTTACCCAATCCTTGATTTGGAATATCTATTTACAGATGTCCATAAATTTGTTAGACTCCTTGAGCAAACGGTGATTGATGTTCTTGCAGAATTCGATGTTTTGGGCAGTAGAATTGAAGGACTTACCGGAGTGTGGATCCAAATACCCAATCAAAAACCTCGAAAAATATGTGCTATTGGTGTGCATTTAAGTCGTTGGGTCAGTTTACATGGGCTGGCTTTTAATATCAATACCGATTTAAATTATTTTAATTACATCGTTCCATGCGGAATCGATCCAAAGCAAAAGGAAGTCACTTCGCTTTCTCGTGAATTGCAACATCCTGTATCTATGGAAACCGTAAAAGAAGTATTTATACGTTACTTTGCTACGCATTTTAATCTTAACACAAATTCATGATAGAAAAAGCTAAATCAGTCAAAGAATCTTTAACCGAAATGAATGAATTGGTATTGCCAAACGATACCAATGTTTTGGGAAATTTAATGGGCGGCAATCTAATGCGGTGGATGGATATCGCTTCAGCAATCTGCGCAGCAAAACATTGTGAAGCACATGTTGTAACCGTTTCTGTTGACCATTTGACGTTTCAGGAACCCATAAAATTAGGAGATGTTGTAAACATCAAAGCCAGTGTTACCAGAGCCTTCAATACTTCTGTAGAAATTTTTCTAGAAGTTTTTACAAGAGGGGTCCTGCAAAATCATGCACACAAGTCGAATCAAGCCTTTTTTACATTTGTAGCATTGGATGACCGCACCATGAAGCCAAAAGAGATACCCGCTGTTATTCCTGAATCTGAATTGGAACAGAAACTATACGAAGAAGCAGGTATCCGTCGAGAATTTCGTTTGGTTGTAAGTGGTCGGATTAAACCGTCTGAAGCCACTCAATCTAAAGATTTTTTAAATCAGTAAATTTTGACAATGCGTGTTTTAGTATTATTAATTTTTATGAATGCTGTTTTGCACAATGCATGCAAAGAGGGTCATTCAAATAATCCTAGCAATCCGAATCTGGAAACCATTCCTCCTGATGACCTTTACTTTCTGGATAAAGCAGGAGAACCGACGGTTGCGTTTTTAGCATTAAGAGAAAATGAAATTAACTTTTTTAAAAAATCAATTCAACTAAATCGTGCAGGGCCCATGGTTATTCCTGGAAATTGGACTACCCAAGGGCCAGGCAATTTAGGTGGCCGTATCAATACCATTGCAATCAATCCAAAAAATGAAAATATTATTTTTATAGGATTTTCACATGGAGGCGTATACAGAAGTTTAGATGGCGGAAAAAATTGGAGTCCGGTTTTTGATAATGAAACCAATTTATACATTGGAAGCATTGAAATAGATCCAATAAACACAAATACAGTTTACATTGGAACTGGAGATCCAAATGGAGGATTTTTCTGTGGTCAAGGTAATGGAATTTACAAAAGTCTCGATAATGGAAATACCTGGATCCATCTTGGATTAACAGAAACTCGCATCATTTCTAAAATTATTGTTGACTTTAAAAACCCTAATATCGTTTACGCAGGTTCGCTTGGTTATAGTTATCAGAAAAACGAACACCGAGGAGTTTACAAATCTATGGATGGAGGTCTTAATTGGTCAAAAGTACTTTTTATAAATGACTCCTGCGGGATAAGCGATTTGGTAATCCACCCACAAAATCCTGAGACACTATTTGCAGTTAGCTGGAATAAATTGGGACTAAATAATCGCGGCATCGTATCAGGGCCTGATGGACAAATTTATAAATCAACCAATGGAGGGCAATCCTGGAAAAAGTTAAGCGGCGGATTGCCCACTGATAGTTTAAATGGGCGAATTGCGTTGGCAATATCTAAAAGCAATCCGAATCTGCTGTACGCACGTTATATCCGTACTTATTTATGTGATAATCAAACTTCAAATAATCTCTATGCTATTTACAAATCGGATGATTTGGGTGAAAACTGGATCGAACTTCCTTCATTAGAACCTGGCTCTGGTTTAGAATGTGGTGACACTGGTGGTTTTGGTTGGTACTTTCAAAATATTGCAATTAGCCCTACTGATCCAAATGAATTGTATATCATGGCTGTTAATTTATTTTTTTCAGATGATGGTGGTTCAAATTGGGTCTTGGCGGAGCCAAGAAATGGCGCAGTAGATGTTCATGCAGATAAGCACATTATTGCCTTTTTTAAAAATGGCGATTATTTGTTGGGAACAGATGGAGGATTGTATAAACACATCAGAACAAACGATAGCTGGATAGATTTAGAAGACATACCAACAAACCAAATTTATAGAGTTGGTTACAATCCCCATGAAAGGGATTTTTACTATGGCGGTTTGCAAGACAATGGAACCACAGCCGGAAATAACAATTTAATTGCTAATTGGGATCGCATTTATGGTGGAGATGGTTTTCAAATGGCATTTAATTCCAAGGACCCAACAATATTTTATGCAGAATACCAAAATGGCGCTTTGCAACAATATTATCATGGCAATTGGCGCAGCTTCACCAGAGGTTTAAACGGAAGTAAAAATTGGGACTTTCCCTACATGGTAAGTCGTTTTAATTCTCAGAAACTATTGGCCGGCTCAAATCAAGTTTATGTTAATAATATAGACACCATAGCAGCCTGGACAGCTATCAGTCCCAATCTGGTTACACCTCCAAGATATGCATCAAGATCCAATCCAAGCATTACCACGCTTGATCAGTCTCCCATCGATAGCAATGTAATTATTGCCGGAACAGTCAATGGAAATGTTTGGATGACCAAACAATTTGATAAAAGCTGGACAAATATATCCGCTAATTTACCTGCTGCATACATTACATCTGTTAAAACATCTTATCAAAACAGCAATACCTTTTATGTAAGCCTCAGCGGTCATAGAGGAAATGACTTTAAACCTTATCTGTTTAGGTCAACAAATAGTGGAAATAGCTGGACCAGCATTCAGAGCGACTTACCAGAATTACCCATTTATGATATACTGGTATATCCGAGTAAAAATGACTCCGTGATTTTTATTGGTAATCACATTGGTGTCTATGCGAGTGTTGATGCTGGCAATTCCTGGAATCGAGTAGGTGAGAACATGCCTTTTATAGAAGTATATGATTTAGAAATTAATGAATCAGAAAATACATTGATTGCAGGCACATTTGGTAAATCCATCCTGAGCTTTCCCATAGATAATGTATTGAAAACAATAGTAAAAACAGAAACTCAAGATGCAAAAATTGCGCTATCAATAAATCCGAATCCTGCTTCTACTAAAATTACGCTTTCAAATTCAATCACAAATTCGATTTTGAATATTAAAATCATGAATCAATTTGGGCAATTGGTTTTTTCAGGAATTAAAGAAGATGATGAAAATTTAGCAATAGACATAGCAACATATAAAAGCGGTATCTATTTTATCAATTGCAACGCCAAAATGAAAAAAGGGAGTGCTAGTTTTATAAAAATATAATTTAGAATGAAATTTCAGGATTTTAAATTTCACTCAGTAGATGAAATGATCGAAACCCTGCCAACAGATCAAAAGGAGATTACTTTAATTTTACGCAATATATTTTTGGATTCTGGTTTTCCGGTCAAAGAGAAATTGTCCTACAACGTACCATTTTATTTTAATAGAAAAGCCCTTGGGTTTATATGGCCCGGGGCCATTCCATGGGGAAAAAAATTGAAAACTGGAGTGGAATTGGGATTTTCAAAAGCTTATTTAATGCCACAGCATAATTACATAAGACTTGCAAACCGGAAACAAATTGGAATTCGAACGATTTATAAAATATCAGAAATCGATTCAACAGCGATTCGAAATTTACTTCAGGAAGCCCTTGAAATTGATCGTTTGTTGTAATTGTATTTTAACTAGTTGGAGCATCATAGTTTCTACCACTGCGATCAATGACTGTGGAGGAGGCTTGTTGCGTTCCCATCATTAAAATGTCTTGAATATTTACATGCGCAGGTCTGCTGGCAATAAAATAAATTGCATCAGCAACATCCTTTGCGGTTAGTGGATTAAAATCACTGTAAATTTTAGAACGTTCAACATCTCCATCAAACCGATTTAATGCAAACTCGGTATTTTCCACATGTCCGGGAGCAACTTGACTTACCCTAATCCCACATGAAACTAAATCCTGACGAATAGCTTTTGTTAAAGCATCTACAGCAAACTTACTGGCACAATAAACATTTCCTTTTGGATATACTTCTTTACCAGCAGTTGAACAAATATTTATGATATGTCCTGATTGGCGACTAACCATTCCAGCAGATATCAATTTTGTCATGTAAAGCAAACCTTTAATATTGGTATCCAGCATGGTTTCCCAATCTTCCAATTTTCCTTCATGTATAAAATCCAATCCCTTAGCCAAACCAGCATTATTTATTAAAACATCGATTGATTTTAGTTCTTCTGGCAAACTATTCAATGCATGCTTGCATTCATCAAAAGATCGAATGTCAAATGAAAGAATTTGAATTTCCAATGAGTGTAATTTCAACAAATTTGACTTTAATTCCTCCAGACGATCCATCCGTCGTCCACAAATAATTAAATTTTGAATTCCAGATTCAGCAAACACAAACGCACAGGCTTTACCGATTCCAGAACTTGCTCCCGTAATTAATACTGTCTTCATTTCTGATCTAATAAAAAAGATATGGTTTTGTGAAATTCTTTCTTATAATTCTCAAATTGAGAAGTTGCAGGTCCATCAAATCCACTATGAATTTTATATATCTGGTTTCGTCTATCTATAAACAAAGTAGTTGGAAATGCAAATATCCCATTCAGGTTTCCTAAAACTGCTGCTGCTGTATCTCGATTTGCTACACCACCATAGGCTATCGGATAATTTAAATTCAAATTTTTCTTATACAATGCAACTCGATTCATTGCTTTTTGAAGATCTCCTTTTCGCTCAAATGCTAAACCAACAATTTCCAATCGTTTATCCGGAAAATCCTTTATATATTGATTTAAAAATTCAGACTCATCTCTGCAATTTGGACACCAGGAACCCAATACTTGAACTACTTTTATTTTATTTTTAAAGAACTCAGATTCAAAATTAATCCAACTTGAATCCGGAGTCATGAAATTAAATTTAAATGCATTTTGCGGATTTAATGAAAAACTGATCGAGTCACCGCTTCGCAATTTTGCGGATGGATTTTTATATGCAATCCAGCTAGCTTTATAATGTTTGCCGGAATAAAAACTACCAACCAAACTATCCCCCGAAATATCTGCACGAAACAGAAAAGCATGCGACCCATCAAAACACGATAGCAATAATTTATTTGAATCAATTTCCCCTTGTAAATATCGAAAATCACCGGTCTCCGTACGAAATGTGCCTGTGACCTTAGCTCCGATTTGTTTAAATTCTCCAATTGCATTAAATGAATCTCCAGTGGTATCCGAAAACATAGTCTGGTATGTACCACTTACATTTACTGCAACAGGAGCAGGTGTTTTTTGAAAGCGATGTGCCAAACCAAAATGGGCTTCAAAAGGCATAAAATAATTTGGTTTATCCAAAACCACAAAATACCCACGCATTTTATCTTCCTGAAAAACTCCTTTGAGGCAAGCATCATAAGGAGCTAAATTAATTCGAAATGTATCATCGCCGGTTTTTGGGTCACGCCCGATATTAATTTGATCAAAATGAATTTTTTCATTAGCATTGATTACGGTCATATGCAAATGGTGCAAAGAATCTTCTTTTATTTCAAAATTAAAAGGTATAAATAATGATTTATCCTCAAAATTTACATCTCGTGTTACAACTTCTTTTCTGCCTTCTGTAACAATGATATTGCTGTACTCGTTTATATAAATTACACCTCTCCAAATTCCGGGGGGCAAACTGGAATGTTGGTTTGGAATTGAAATACAAGAACAAATGAATAAGCAAATAAAAAAAAATAAACATGCATTTATTTGCTTCATTCTTTATCTCCTTTTTCTCCTACAAACTGATGTTCTTTATGCCTAAATAATACATTAAAAGTAGTCAAGCTGCCATAAATCCTTGTAATGTATTGTTGGAGATTTACTTTTTCTTCATCCGTCAAATGACTGCTATTTATACGTTGCTCCATGACTCGCAATCGATCTCTGAGCATTATAATTTTATGAAAAAATTGATCAATCGGAATTTCCTTTTCTTTCAATCCAACCTCACCTGGTTTCAATATGAGCATGCCACCTTTCCACTTGTCACCAAGCGGCGTAATTTCAGAAATATCAGACCATGCCCGTAATATTTTGGACAAGGATTTTTCAGCTTCTGTAAATGTGATAGCTTCGGTGGGTTCAATGCGTTCAATGATTTCCAATTGTTGATAATCCTTTCCTACCAACTTAATTCCAAATTGCATAAAACAAACTTGGTAAGCAGCAACATCCACAGTGATTACAACACCATCTCCAAATGCAGGGTGCTTAACTCGAGAACCTACACCTAAAATTGAATCTAAACTCATAACATGTATTTAGTACAAAACTATTAAGAACCATGCGAAATTCATAAAATTTAAATTGAATATGTGTAATTAGAAAAATTACATCCCTGTTCGAGACAAAATGCAGGCTACTAAATAATTTAATTTTATAATTTCACAGCACGGGTAATTTCTCGCTTACCTGGAGGCCCATTAAGTGATTCCACTTTAAATCCAATTTGTTTAAGCAATCGCTTAACACTTCCTTTTGCACAATAGGTACAAAGCAATCCTCCTAACTTTAATATTTTGTGAGTTTTCAACAATGAATCATAGTTCCATAATTCTGGTTGAACTTCAGGTCCGAATGCATCAAAATAAATCAAATCAAAGTGTTGCTCAAATTCTGGTTCGAATAAATTCCAATCAAGCTGGATCTTGTGTAAAGTAAAATTGGTATCAATTTGACTGGGTTTGCCCCAAGAGACTTGATGCATCCTATAAAATGAATCTGCATACTTTCTAAGATTGGATTGTTTTGGGTAATCCAATTGATAGACCAAATCCATTTCAAGGATACAAGAATCAATCACAGTATATTCTATTGGGATACTTAACTCCTGACTGTATGCCAAACTTAAAAAAGCATTTAAACCTGTTCCAAAACCAAATTCAAATATCTGAAGGGATGGGCCATTGAATTGAAGCTGTTGCAGCCCAGAAATAATGTATACCTGATTGCTTTCTGTAATTGCACCATGAATTGAATGAAAACTAGCATTCCAATAAGCATCATAAACAGAAGAACTGCCATCTTTGGTTTGAATCAACTTCCGGCCTGCCATTTTAATAAAAAAACCAGTCTTAATCTAAGACTGGTCCTTGTATTTTTCTACCTACTACTTAGAAAAATGCAACAACAAACTCCTGCAAACCAGCCAATAGATTGATTCCGGTTTTTAAAACGGAAAAGTCATATGGACAACCATAACCTCTGTTGCAAGAAGTTAAAGAGAGCATAGCTAATCCGGCTAAGCACAGAAGGATGTTTGATTTTTTTTGAATTTTCATGTTAACCAGTTTAGAAATGATGGAATACTTCCAAAACGGATAGCAAAGATAGAATATTTTACAAAATTAAATTATGTTTACATCATATTATACTTTTCTTTAATGTCACGAATTCACTTAATAGCCATAGGAGGCAGTGTTATGCATAATTTGGCACTTGCACTGCATGAAATGGGACATCAAATTTCAGGAAGTGATGACCAAATTTACGAGCCTGCAAAGACCCGACTTTCTCAAGCGGGCATCCTTCCTTCTGAAATCGGTTGGGATGAAAACAGGATTCAAGCTGACATAGAGCTTGTAATTTTAGGGATGCATGCAAAATCCGACAATCCGGAATTAATCAAAAGCATGCAAATGGGAATCCCGATTCAGTCGTTTCCTGAATTTGTTGGAGGGCTTTTTAAAAATAAAAAGCAGCTTGTAGTTTCAGGCAGTCATGGCAAAACGACAACAACTTCCATGTTGATGCACGTATTTAAAGAACTCGAAATTCCTTTTGATTATCTGGTAGGTGCACAATTGGATGGTTTTCAAAATATGGTCTCCATTTCAGATGCTCCATTCGCTATTATTGAAGGCGATGAATACCTGAGTTCGTGTTTGGACAGGCGCTCTAAATTTGATCATTTTGATCCATTTATTCAAATTATTACCGGAATTGCCTGGGACCATTTTAATGTATTTCCTAGCTTAGAATCCTATTTAAGTACCTTCAGAAATCGCATCAAAAGCTTAGGGCAGCATACACATTTGATCTATTGCAAGACAGATCCAGCTTTAAAAAATATGGTTTTGGAGTCCGGTTGCATTGCAGCCATACACCCATACCAAATGGGAGAATTTAGGCAAAAGGACCTTCAAATTTACATTCCAATAGATGACAGTTGGATTCCTTTGCAAATTTTTGGAAACCACAATCTCGAAAACATTCAAGCTGTATTGGAATGTTGTAAAATTTTAAAATTTGATATGGGACTGGTTGGAAAAGCTTTGCAAAGTTTTAAAGGTGCTTCCAAACGAATGGAGTTATTAAGTAAATCCGAAAACCAACTTCGATACCGCGATTTTGCACATGCTCCTTCAAAAGTTAAGGCTACAGCACAGGCTATCCGGGCACATTTTAAAACTCAAAAAATATTAGCTGTTGTTGAATTGCACACATACAGCAGCCTTTCAAAAGATTTTCTGCCACAGTATCAAAATGCTTTAAATGGTATAGACCAATCAATTATTTATTACGATCAGAAAGCTTTAGAAATTAAAAACAAAGAGGCACTTGATCCCGATTACATTAAACAATGTTTTGCCAATGAAGCACTCATTATTTGCACAAGTCAAACAGACTTGGAAGAAACCATTAATTCTATGGAGTCGCAATTTGGAATACTTGTATTCATGGGAAGCGGAAATTTTGGTGGAATTGAGCTATTCAAATAACATAGCGATCAACACACAGAGAGACTGCCATCAGTTTCAATTAATTACTACTTTTGCTAACATTTTTATTCTATGAGTCGGATAATCACCTTGCGAGATGCTCTGCGGGAAGCAATGAGCGAAGAAATGCGGAGAGATCCCAATGTTTTTTTAATGGGGGAAGAAGTCGCTCAATACAACGGGGCATACAAAGTGAGTAAGGGCATGTTGGATGAGTTTGGTCCAAAACGGGTAATTGATACTCCGATTGCAGAACTGGGTTTTGCCGGCATTGGGGTAGGAGCTGCCATGAATGGTTTGCGACCTATCATAGAGTTTATGACCTGGAATTTTGCTGTTCTTGCATTTGATCAGATTGTAAATAATGCTGCTAAAACTTTATCCCAATCTTCTGGTGAATTTGGTTGTCCGATTGTTTTTAGAGGTCCAAGTGGCGCAGCAGGTCAATTGGCCCAACAACATAGTCAAACGTTTGAAAGTTGGCTGGGTAATTGTCCAGGATTAAAGGTAATTTCCTGTATTGATCCTTATGATTCCAAGGGTTTGATGAAATCAGCTATACGCGACGACAATCCGGTGTGCTTTATGGAGTCTGAGTCCTATTATGGACTTCAGGGAGAAGTACCTGAAGAAGAATATCTTATTGAAATTGGAAAAGCCGTGATTCGGAGATCAGGAACAGACATCACAATTGTATCTTTTAATAAGATGATGGAAGTTATTAAACAGGCAGCTGTAGAATTGGAAAAAGAGGGAATCTCGGCTGAAATTATTGATTTACGCACCATTCGCCCCATGGATTACGATACCGTTATTCAATCCGTTAAAAAAACAAACCGCCTAATCGTAGTTGATGAAAGTTGGCCATTTGCAGGTATTTCCGCTGAATTAGCTTATGTCGTGCAAAAAAGAGCGTTTGACTATTTGGATGCTCCTGTTGCGCGGGTAAACTCAGCAGATACTTCCTTAGGTTATGCGCCAACGATGGTTAATGAGTATTTACCAAATGCAAGTCGAGTGGTAAAGTGTGCTAAAGAATTAATGTACTTGGTAAAATAGGCTATCTTAAATTGCTTGTCAGCTCATTTTTAGAGATTTCTCTTGACATACCAGGCTCCAAGTCAATAAGTTGTAATTTTCCAATGGAAACCCGAACAAGTCTTAACACGGGATAACCAATAGCTGCCAACATGCGTCTGATCTGACGATTTTTTCCTTCATCTATACTAATTTCAATCCAACAGTCGGGAATCGTTTTTCGAAAGCGTATGGGTGGTATTCTAGGATGCAAAGCAGGAATTGAATCTAATTTCTTAACAGCCAGCGCTTTAACCAAATATTCTTTCGAGTCGATACGAATTTTAACACCGGTTTTAAGTATTTGTAATCTGTTGGTGTCTGGAATTCCTTCCAATTGGACCCAGTAAGTTTTAGCCAACTTTTTAGAAGGATTTAAGATCATGGCATTTAAAGAAGGATCGTTTGTTAATAACAACAAGCCTTCGCTGTCTTTATCCAATCTGCCAACAGGGTACACGTCAGTAGGCACTTTTAGGTAATCCTTCAGGCTTTTTTGGTCGTGCTGGTCTTTAGAAAATTGCGACATCACATCATAAGGCTTATTAAACAAGTAGTATTTATATGATTTTGAAGCTTGAGCCATCCGACGGATTCAGGTACAAATATGCGCAACATATTAAAAAAAAAAGTTTAATATTTTAAATTGCCTAATAATCATTTATACATTTTCCACATTATTAATGCGTTTTAAACACCAGCAGCAATAATTAACATTTCGTAAGATTCACTATTCCACAATCTTATTAAAGTTTTCCACAATATGTTAATAAATTTCGATGAATCCCGGCGGATTCTTGCTGTATTTTTGAGCTAGATATATACTTTTTTAATAATATGAAAATATAGAGCATTTAAAAAATAATTTAAGCTTATTTAATTATTTATCAATGTTTTACAAATACAATTAAAAAATATATCTAAATTTTTATTATATAATATCCACAATTAAATACTTTTGAACCACAATTACCTTACAGTTTAGCCAACTCAAACAACAAGAACCAATGAATCACCGTTCAGAACCTATCCTCGTCGAAAATCCCGATCGATTTGTAATCTTTCCGATCAAACATTCAGATATCTGGCAATTTTACAAAAATTCTGAGGCTTCTTTTTGGACTGCAGAAGAAATTGACTTATCTCAGGATCTTGAAGATTGGAATCAATTACTTAACGACAATGAAAAACATTTTATAAAACATGTTTTGGCATTTTTTGCTGCCAGTGATGGCATTGTAAACGAAAATCTAGCTGAAAACATGGTTCGGATGGTTCAATATCCAGAAGCCAAATTCTTTTATGGATTTCAGATCATGATGGAAAACATTCACTCTGAAACCTATTCTTTATTAATAGACACGTATATCAAAGACCAAAATGAAAAAAACTACTTATTTCATGCGGTAGAAAATTTAGAATGTGTTCGCCAGAAAGCTGATTGGGCCTTGCGTTGGATTAAAAATGGCAGTTTCACTGAGCAATTAATCGCCTTTGCAGCTGTTGAAGGAATCTTTTTCAGTGGATCCTTTTGTAGTATTTTTTGGCTAAAAAAACGAGGCTTAATGCCTGGTTTAAGCTTTTCCAATGAGTTAATTTCCCGCGATGAAGGAATGCATTGCGACTTTGCCTGCTTATTGTACAATCAACATATAGTCAACAAACTTCCCAAAGAGACAATCGAAGCAATCATCAAAGATGCAGTTGAAATTGAAAAACATTTCATTACTGAGGCCATACCCGTCGCCCTGATTGGTATGAATGCAAATTTGATGTGTCAATATATTGAGTTTGTTGCTGACCGCCTCTTAGTTGCTTTAGGTAATTCTAAAGTTTACAATTCTCAAAATCCATTCGACTTCATGGAGATGATCTCCGTGCAAGGCAAAACCAATTTCTTTGAAAAAAGGGTGTCGGAATACCAAAAATCTGGTGTAGCCACTGGTGGCCATGCTCCAAAGGTATTTTCGATAGACGAAGACTTTTAAGTGTTTTTTATTTTTTAACCCTTTTACTGTTTTAATTTTTATAAGATGCAAGTACTCAAACGTAACGGCAAGCGCGAAGAAGTCAGTTTTGATAAAATAACCGCCCGGGTAAAAAAACTTTGCTATGGTTTAGATAGCAATTTTGTTGATCCCATTGAAATTGCAAAAAAAGTAATTCAAGGTATTTTTGATGGAGTAACAACTTCAGGGCTTGATAATTTAGCCGCTGAAACTTCAGCAAGCCTGGCTACCATTCATCCGGATTATGCCATTTTAGCAGCCCGGATTGCAGTTTCCAACCTTCATAAAAACACCAATAAATCGTTTTCTGAAACGATGGAATTGTTATACAATTACATCGATCCGATGACCAATCAAAAAGCTGGGTTGATCAGCGATGAAACCATTCAGGTCATCCGTAAGTATGCTGATAAATTAGATTCTGCCATCATTTACGATCGGGATTATAGTTTCGACTATTTCGGTTTTAAAACCTTGGAACGCTCTTACTTATTAAAAGCTAATAAGAAAGTAGTTGAACGCCCTCAGCATTTGCTTATGCGTGCAGCCATCGGGATTCATGGATCAGAAATTGAAACAGCCATTGAAACGTACAATCTGATGTCTGAAAAATGGTTTGTTCATGCAACACCAACATTATTTAATGCCGGTACTCCAAAGCCACAATTGTCTTCTTGTTTTCTATTAAGCATGGTTGATGATTCCATTTCAGGCATTTTTGAAACATTGAGTCGTTGTGCAAAAATTTCGCAATCAGCCGGTGGTATTGGTTTGAGCATTCACAACATCCGTGCAAAAGGAAGCTATATCAAAGGTACCGGTGGAAGTTCAAATGGGATTATTCCCATGCTTCGCGTATTTAATGACACAGCTCGTTATGTGGATCAGGGAGGTGGCAAACGCAAAGGGGCATTCGCAATTTATATCGAACCCTGGCACGCAGATATTATGGATTTTCTAGAACTTAAAAAGAATCATGGCAAAGAGGAATTGCGTGCACGTGATCTATTTTATGCACTTTGGATTCCGGATCTGTTTATGGAAAGGGTAGTAGCTGACAAAGAATGGTCGTTGTTTTGTCCAAATGAAGCACCTCGTTTGTACGATACCTATGGAGAAGAATTTGAGGCTTTGTATCACCAATACGAGTCTGAAGGTCGCGCCCGCAAAACTGTACGCGCTCAAGAACTTTGGTACCAGATATGTCAAAGCCAGATTGAAACCGGAACCCCTTATATTTTGTATAAAGATGCCTGCAATAAAAAATCAAATCAAAAAAATTTAGGCACCATTCGCTCATCCAATCTCTGTACTGAAATAATTGAATATACTGCACCTGATGAAGTAGCAGTTTGTAATCTGGCATCTATTTCATTGCCAAAATTTATTGAAAACAATACGTTCGATTTTGATAAATTGGTTGATGTAACCCGAGTTATTACCCGAAATTTAAATCGAATCATTGATATCAACTATTACCCAATTCCAGAAGCTCGCAATTCAAATTTCAGACATCGTCCAATAGGAATTGGAGTACAAGGACTAGCTGATGCATTCATCCTAATGCGCATGCCTTTTGACAGCGATGCAGCACGGAAATTAAATAGAGAGATTTTTGAAACCATCTACTATGCCGCTGTAAGTGAAAGTTGTGAATTGGCAAAAAAATACGGTGCCTATGAGACTTTTCCTGGCTCTCCAATGAGTCAAGGTATATTTCAATTTGATATGTGGGGAGTTGAACCCGACTCAAATCGCTGGGATTGGAATGCTTTGCGTAAAGATGTCATAAAATATGGCATAAGAAACAGCTTATTGCTTGCACCGATGCCTACAGCAAGCACTTCCCAAATTCTAGGAAACAACGAGTGCTTTGAACCTTATACTTCAAATTTTTATACCCGTCGAACACTTTCCGGTGAATACATTGTAATTAACAAGCATCTTTTAGAAGACTTGGTCAAATTGGGCCTTTGGAATCAGGAAATGAAGGAAATGATTATGTTTAATAATGGTTCAATTCAAAACATACCTTCCATCCCGTCAAAATTGAAAGAACTTTATAAAACAGTTTGGGAAATCAGCCAAAAAGCAGTCATCGATATGGCTGCGGACCGTGGAGCCTTTATTTGTCAAAGCCAGAGTCTGAATTTATTCCTTGAAAATGCCTCCGTCAATAAATTGGGTTCGATGCATTTTTATGGCTGGAAGAAAGGTTTAAAAACAGGAATGTACTACTTGCGAACCAAATCCGCCGTAGACCCTATTAAATTTACCTTGAGTGAAAAACACCAAAAGAAATTTGTAGAGGTAACAGAACAGGTAGAAATTATTGATATCAGACCTGAAAAAGTTGAAACCCTTTCAAGTTTCAAATCCGATAAATTACAGGAAATGTTTGCAGCTACTGAAACCGATCAACAAATCATTGAAGGGCAGGTTTGCAGCATGGAAGATGGCTGCATATCTTGTCAAGGATAAGCCTATACAATTCATAGGATAGCATTAAACTTTTATTTAGTTTTCCTGTCCAAACTGAAGGATTCTCAGGATTCATTAGTTTTACAGTATGTTTGATTTTTCACTTTCTGATATCAACACAGATAATCCATCTATTTTATCTGTCGTTTATGCATTGCTAATGAGCTTTGTATTGGCAACATTTATATCCTTTACCTACGAAAAAACGACTTCACACAATCGTTCACCCGGTCATTTTATTCAATCCATGATCCTGGGAGCTATCATTGCCACAATAGTTGCGCAAGCTATTGGTGACAGTATCGGAAGGGGATTGGGAATGCTTGGAGTTTTAGCTATGATAAGGTTCCGTACCAACATTACACAACCTAGAAATATGATATTCATCTTTGCTTCCCTTGCATTGGGAATTTCCTGTGGTGTATTTGCTTTTAACATTGCTTTTTACGGAACACTTTTATTTTGTATTCTTGCTTTTTTATTAAGCGTTTCCCCATTAAAGCAATATATAAGAAAATCATACAGCCTGAGGGTTACATTTGAATCTATAGATCGTACAGGAGTTAACAGGGTTTTTGAATACCTCAATTCTAAAAACATCAAAGCAAGTTTATTGCGGATGGATATTATTAATGTCACAGGAAAAACTGAGAAAGAATGTAACTGGGAAATTTTAAAAGAACCAACGAACGATGAATTGAATATTGTTGAAGATATATCCTCAATGGAACATGTTAAAATGGTCAAATTAAGCATACGCTCTGATGAAGAAATAATTTAAATTAGTTGAATGAAGTGTAATATATTTTTTTTATTGAGTTTTTGTTTTTTAAAAATTGAAGCGCAAAAACTTCCAGCTGAAATGGCGTTTAGCACAGACGGTAAGAGATTGATATCTGGTAATCAATCAGTAGATGGATTGTACAATCCATCTAAAATCAGGAGGATTGATTTAAAATTTGACCAAGCGGACTATTGGGCATTGCTTACAGCCAATTATCAGTCAAAAACCGATATACCAGCTACCTTAAGCATGGATGGTAAAATTTATCCCAATGTAGGCGTTCGATTTAAAGGACAAACATCCTACCAACGGGTTACCGGTCAAAAAAAGTCGTTTAATATAACAATGGATTATGTTGATCCCGATCAAGACTTGAAAGGATACCAAACTTTAAATCTTAATAATTCTTTTGAAGACAATAGTTTTATGCGAGAAGTTTTCTACGAAAACATCACTCGCCCTTTTTCAACATCTTTGAAAGCAAATTACCTTCATTTGTATATCAATGATCAGGATTGGGGGATTTATCCCAATGTGCAAGCCTTAGATGGCAATTACGTAAAAGAATGGTTTTTAAGCAATGATGGATCCAGATGGCGCTGCGAACGCATAAGCGGTGGAGGTGGAGCAGGTGGCTTTGGTGCCGGAACATCTACACTTAATTATTTGGGTGATGACACAAGCGCCTATAAACCAAATTATACTTTGAAACACACAACTGTAGAGAATCCATGGTCTGATTTGCTCCGCGTTACTAAAATATTAAATACGGTTTCACTCAATCAATTGGAAGATAGCTTGAAAAAAGTTTTAGACATCGACAGAGCACTTTGGTTTATTGCCAAAGAAATTATGTTTGGAGATGATGATAGTTATGTAAATAAAGGAGGCATGGATTATTATGCTATTTATCAGAAAGATGTAGAGCGTTTGATTCCTTTGGAATATGACGCTAACTCTGTTATGTCCGGTCAAACTGCCAATTGGTCAATCTTTCTAAAAGAAACAGATACAAAATTTCCATTGTGTAATAGATTATTTGCGGTGCCTTCATTAAGACAGCGTTATTTGGCTCATTTTAAAACCATGTTTAATCAATGTTTAGACACGGTCAATTTTATCTCCCAACTAAACATACAATATAATTTTATAGACAGTCTGGTTTCTGCCGATCCAAAAAAACTAATGACTTATCAAGCATTTCAATCTGAGAAAAACAAATTGATAAGCTGGATGCGAAACAGAAGAACCACCATTATGGCAAATGCTGAATTTAAACAAATAGGAAGCACCATCGAAGCGGTAGAATATTCAACAAATAATGTTAAAAATCAAAAACCAAACGAAACTGAATCGGTTCAAGTTACTGCAAAAGTCACCAATACTACTAATGGGGTTAAACGTGTAAATTTGTACTACGCTCCAGGATTTGATGGTTACTTCAATGTCACTCAAATGTACGATGATGGATTGCATCAAGATGAAGCTGTCGGTGATGGAATCTATGGGGGCACAATTCCTCCACACGGCAATGGACTTTTTGTGAGATATTATGTTGAAGCAATTTCCAACAATTCCCAAGGCACTTGCTCTTACATGCCTGAAGGCGCAGAACACGATGTCTATGTTTATCAGGTAAATCTTATTCAATCAAATACAAATCAAATTGTCATAAATGAAATCATGGCCGCAAATACGAAAACCGTGACGGATCAAGATGGTGAATTTGATGATTGGATTGAATTGTACAATAAATCAACTGAATCCGTAGACTTAAGTAATTGGATACTAACTGACAACGCTACCAATCTTGATAAATATAGATTTCCATCCGGTACTAGCATTCCTCCAAATTCCTACCTAATAATTTGGGCTGACGAAGATGGTAAACAAACAGGATTGCATGCCAACTTTAAACTATCTGCTTCCGGAGAAGAGCTGTTTCTTTTAGATTCCAATGCTACACAAGTTGATAAATTAGTTTATTATGAACAAATACAGGATATGGCTTACGCAAGAAGTCCAAACGGAACTGGGAGTTTTACAATTCAGGAAGCCACCTATAATAAAAACAATGATCTTGTGTCCTTTAACAATGATAAGGGTTTATTTGAATTTAAATTATATCCAAATCCAGCATCCCAATTTATAATTGCTGAATCAAATGACAACAAAACGCATTCACTAAAATTGTACAATGCAATTGGACTTTTAATAAAAGAGCAAATCATGGATCAATCTATAAAAATTGATTTAACAAATTTTCCAGCAGGCGTTTATTTTTTACGCTCAGAAAAGCAAATTCAAAAATTCATTTTACAGAATTAACAAACAATCCTTTTGCAAAGAGTCAATTATATCTATGTTATAGCCCTTATTGGCATAGTGCTATTAATGCCACTACTTAAAAATAGACTGCAAACAAATAATGAGTTTTTTGGCTTAGCTGAAAATCAAATACGCACTATTAATTTGGATTATCCGATTGAAGTAATTAAACTTTATAAAACACTAGGGGAATCTGTATTATTAGGTGACACCCTTCTAATGTATAGTCGACTTGACCAGGAACGTCTTAAACAAAATCTGGAGTACGACAAATTGGAATTAGAGAAAAGAAACCAGGTTAGCCTTGAAATAAATCACAGCGAATTGAGCCTGTTGCAAAATAAATTAAATGCAACAAAAGAATTTTATCAAACAAAACGTATTGAATTAGAGCATGAAAAAGAATTGCAATTAAAACTACTACAAAGTGTTAGCAGCGACAAGAATTTAAATGAATTTCACAACAAATACGAACTATTAAAAGAATCATTAAACCAAAAAGAAAAAATCGAAAATTCAGAAACTAATCTCCGTATAAAAAACTTAATCAGTGAGATGAAAGTCAGTGAATCTGCAAATAAAATTAAAATATTAAAATTACAAAATGAAATCCTTGCTCTTGATAAAATGCTATTAAATGCAGTTTTGCTAGCTCCTGAATCAGGCATAATAGGCCAACTAGACTTTAATGTCGGCGATAAAATTCAATCCTACAACAGCATCTTAAAAATATACGGAACACATCCCTACATTGTTACCAGCTACATTGGCGATCGCCAGTTAAGTACTATTGCAGAAGGGGATTCGCTGATTATTAGTTCACTTAGCAACCCTACTTACAGTGTACCCGGAAAAGTCTCCAATATGGGCACACGGATCAGCCCACTTCCGGAACGGTTAAAGAAAATTCCTGAATTAAGAGCTTGGGGTCGGGAAATACAAATTAAAATTCCTCCTGAAAATGTATTTATGCAAGGGGAAAAAGTAAAAATACAATTACTTAAATAGTTTATATGCCAGTACCTGCTTATAAACCTTGGCTTTGGAGTATCGTATTTATTCTGAATTTTAAAGCTCACTCACAGAATCCGTATTTAGCTTATTTAAATCAATCAACGGGAAATTCTACCTTGACTTATGATAGCATCATTAATTACTATAGCACTGAAAGGTTACACCAACCTATTATTCCAAGATTAAGTTTGCGAACAGAAACCGATGAATTTAAATTAAACCAACAGGAATACAGCATACGTGCACAGACAGGAAGTTTTAGTCACAACAAATTCCAAAATAAGATAAATAAACTGAATAAAGAAGAATGGCAGATCCGTAAAAGAAAACAAATTGCTGAACAGCTTTACGAAAAATACAATAACATTGTTAAGCTGGTTGGCTTATCCCTAAAAATCAAAGCACAGAAGGATTTCACTTCAAGCATTGTCAAACAACTTGAATTGTTGAATTTAAAGTCTGGAACTGGCTCTAATGTCAATTTTGAAAAACATTTAGACATCAATCTTAAACTACTAAATGCAAAAAGTGATCTTGAGGATTTAACAATTAAATTAAATACCGTACAAGATGAAATAAAAATAAATCAAGACATAGATTCTCAATTCGTACAATTTATTTCAAATGAGCAAATAGTTGCCATTTCAAATGAAGCCTATGATCCAAAATCACAAACATATCATGCGCTGCTTGAAAACAATCTTTCTAAACAACAGTTTGAATTCAAACAAGACATTAAGGATGCAAATAAGCCATTGGATTATATTCAGATTCATTATCATGACGACCCAATTGATTTAGTTAACCAGAAATTAACCCTTGGCGCTGGCTTTCGAATACCAATGATGAATAGCAACAAGAAAATAAAAGATGAATATGAATTAAAGCGGTTGAACTTAAACATGGATTATTTTGAAGAAAATGAAAAGGCAATAAGGGAGCTTGCAGATTTAAAATATCAGATGAAGCGAAAGCAAACATTATTTAGTAATTTAGAAGCAAACCGTCAATTCATCTTACAAAAATTCAATCCAGAAACTTGGGCATTGCAGGAATTGGCAGATCCTGTTTTTATAGCTGAAATTCGATTTCAGTTGTCCAAAATAAATTGCGATTTGGCAACTACAAGGGCTGATATTCTAAATCTTTATGTACATTATTTATTTTCTAGCGGACGTCTATTTCAAAAGCCTGAACTTTATTACCTTGAATATCCTTTCACAGAATTTTAATCTTAAATTAAAGTCGCCATTGTCATAAAACCTATGAAAAGAATACCGATTATAAGCTTAATAATTCTTTGGTGCCAATGGGTAAATAGTCAAACCATTGAATTTAAAGGCCAACTCTTAGATGAAAACGGAAGACCCGTTATAAATATTCCAATTCAAATTAGCTCAGAGAATGGGTCGAATCGATTTAGAGTTGAATCCGACACTTTAGGGATTTTTAATATATCTAATTTAATTCCGGGAACTTATTATATTAAAGCACGCCAACTTGGATATGAGTCTTTAAATGAGTCTGTATCAATAGACAGCAACTTCAATATTGTTAAACAGTTTTTTTTAATTACCAAGAGAGAGCAGTTGCAAGAAGTAACTGTTAAAGATAAAAAAAATATTGCAAAAGTCAAAAGCGACACTTTACAGTTTGATGCTAATTCATTTAAAACTATGGGAGATGCATCCGCAGAACAATTGGTTGACAAAGTTCCCACAATAACAAAAGAAAATGGTGTATTTAAAGCTCAGGGAGAAGATCTTAAGCAAGTACTTGTGGATGGCAAACCTTTTTTTGGAACTGATCCTAATTTAGCATTGAAAAATTTACCAGCAGATTTAATTGATAAAGTTCAAATATTTGATCAATTAAGTGAGCAAAGTCAATTTACCGGAGTTAATGACGGCAACACATTAAAGACCATAAATATAGTAACCAAATATGGATTGAATAATGGCCAGTTTGGAAAAGTTTATGCAGGCTATGGCATTCCAGATAAATATCAAATGGGTGCAAATTACAATCTATTTGATGGCAGCAGACGAGTCAGTTTAATAGGCATGTCTAATAATATCAATGTACAGAATTTTGCAATTGACGACATCCTAAGCGTAGTCGGAAATAGTGGTAATTCCAGAAATAGGGGCGGAGGTCCATCAAATTTCCAAAGGCCCACTGGCAACCGAGAAAACAGAGGCAACAATTCAGGCGGCCCCGGAGATTTTTTAGTGCCTCAATCCGGCGGAGTCTCTAAGTCTCATGCAATTGGAATAAATTTTACTGAAAATTATAAGCAAAAGCTGGAATTAAATTTTTCTTATTTTTATAATAAAAATACAAACCAAATTCAAAATGAATTAGATAGAGATTATCTGGAAGATGGAAAGCTCAATCAACAGTATTTTGAATCAGGTCAATCCAAACCAATTAATCAAAATCATAGATTAAATGCCCGAATTGAATATAAAATAGACAGTTTCAATTCTTTTGTTTTAAGACCCAGGCTAACTATCCAGTCTAATAATAGTTCATCTGCATTGACTTCCCAAACTTATATCAGAGACACATTAACCAATTCAAGTGATGCGATTCAAAACATTGATAACATTGGTTTAAATTTTAGCAATACATTGTTATTTAGGCATAAATTTTCAAAACAAGGAAGAAGTTTTTCAATTGAATCCGGACAATCACTTTCCCCTAAAAACGAAAAGTCAAATTTAAAAAGCATTACCGAGTACTTAAATAAAAGCAGGAATTTTATTGACACGATTAACCAACAATCCGAAAACAAAACAGGCAAATGGAGTCTTAATCACAATTTGGAATACACGGAACCAATTAATTTAAAACATTCTATTACTGTAAACTATAAGCATTTCTTTCAAAAAGAGGAAAATGATCTCGAAACCTTTGATATTCCACTTCTGGATGGAATTCCAAAGCAACTCAATTTAAAGCTATCAAATCATTTCATTTCAAAGACAGCCTATCATTCTCCTGGAATTGGTCATCAATTCAACAAAGAACAAATTCTTAATTTTAATATTAGAGTAAATTATCAAATCAGCCATATAGATAACGAACAACTAGTGCCTGTTAACAATAATAAAAATGGCAATTACTACAATATTCTGCCATCTGCTTTTATGAGATACAATATAAATCGCAACAAGAACTTACAATTTAATTACAGGAGCTATGTTCAATTACCCAGTGTTAGTCAATTGCAAAATGTGATCAACAACACAAATCCCATTCATTTAACGACCGGAAATCCAAATTTAAATCAGACCTCCAGTCATCATATAGTATTTCGCTATTCTGCTACCCATAAGGATGCCAGTGTTTTATTTATTTCATTATCTGGTTCAATTACCAAAGATTATATTACAAATCATCTATTCATTCGCAGTAGGTCGCACCCAATTTTCAATGTTATTAATGTTCCAATTGGTAGCCAATTAAGTATTCCTGAAAATAATGGCAATTCATACCAAAGCAGATGTTTTATTACCTACAGTTTGCCAATTCCCTACATCAAATGCAATTTTGCGGTTGATGGCTCTTATCAATTCACCAAAACTCCAGGATGGATCGATTCTTTAAAATATACCTCCGATCAAAATAATATATCCTGCGGCATAAGTCTTTCGAGCAACATTGGCCCAAAACTGGATTTTGGCTTACAATTTAGACCCTCTTACAACTTCTATGCTTCTCAAAATACAGAAGACAACTATTTTTTCTACGATAATAAGATTAGAATAGCTTGGCAATTTTATA
Source organism: Saprospiraceae bacterium (assembly GCA_016787575.1). GTDB lineage: Bacteria > Bacteroidota > Bacteroidia > Chitinophagales > Saprospiraceae > Vicinibacter. Next base: position 59,874 of record JAEUUO010000022.1, read on the forward strand.
GAGATTTTATATTCAGAGGCGATTTTAATTCCAAATCAAATCAATCTGTAATTAACAATCAAAATGAAACTGTAAATTTATTAAACCTCGCTTTTGGAATGAAACTATTTAAAAATAAGCGAGGTGAAATATCATTGGGTGTAAATGATTTATTTAATCAAAATGAAAACATCCAACAGATTGTAACAGATTCTTATATAGAAGATTCAAGAAGCAATAGCATTAAAAGATTTTTATTATTTTCATTTACTTACAATATAAAAAACTACAATACGGGTAAAGCGCCAGGCATACCACTAAATCCTGATCGCGACCGCGAAAGAATGGGCAGATGGGATGACCGCAGGTTTTAAATTAGTTGTGTTAATCTTGGATAGAGCATGGACAAACCAACACTGGCAATTTCCGGAATAATTTCTAAATTTTGTTGTCGCGAGATCTCAAAATTCAAACTTGGTTTTGGATCAATATAATAAATTGGCGTATACTTTTTTGCAAATGAAATCAAACCAGCAGCAGGGTAGACTTGCAATGATGTGCCCACAACAATTACAAGCTCTGCTTCTGAGACTTTTTGTGCAGCCAAGGAAATTAATGGGACCTCTTCACCAAACCAAACGATATAAGGGCGCAATTGAGAAGCTTTTTCGCAAAGGTCTCCAGGTAAAATGTCTTTTGTACAAGTGTATATTAATGTAGGATCAATCGTGCTCTGAGATTTTAATAGTTCGCCATGCAGATGAATAATTTGTTTATTTCCAGCACGTTCGTGTAAATCATCTACATTTTGGGTTACAATACACACGTCAAAGAAATTCTCGAAATCCTTTAGAATAAAATGCGCTTTATTAGGATTGCATTGTAAAAGTTGCCTCCTTCTTTGGTTATAAAAATCAAGGACTAAGCCCGGATTATTATTCCAACCGGAAATGCTGGCTACATCCATAACATCAAAACCTTCCCATAATCCACCGGCATCCCGAAATGTTTTAATACCACTTTCAGCACTGATTCCTGCACCACTTAATACTACCAATTTAGGATTCATTCGTTAAGAAATTTAAATGCAGGTGACAAATTAGAAATTACATCCGTAGCAGTCATAACTTCCTGAGCCATTTTATCTACACACAAATCGGCGCTCAGTCCATGCAGATAAACTCCCAACAAACATGCGTTTTTATATGAATAGGATTGGGATAAAAAAGAACATAAAATTCCAGACAGTACATCTCCCGATCCCGCTTTTGCCAATCCGGCATTTCCAGTGCTATTGAAATATACTTCATTTTCAGGTGTACAAATTGCAGTGTATTTGCCTTTAAGAATAATGTAAACAGAATATTTTACTGCCATAGTACGTGCTTTTTCCAACCGCTCAAATCCGTTTTCAGATTTCCCAAACAATCGATCAAACTCACCAATATGGGGTGTTAGTATTGAATTCACTGGAATTAATTCATGTAAATTGTTTTGAGCTATTATGTTTAATCCGTCTGCATCAATTACAAGATTGCTAATTTGCATTTTTAATATTTTTTCCACGAGCATTTGGCTTTCCTTGGAATGGCCCATGCCAGGGCCTATTAAAACAGATTGATACTTTGAGAATGTAATTCCTAAAGGTTTCACATATTGAACTTCTGGCAATCTGGCAATTACTAAATTCCGATTTTCTTCAAGGGTGCTAACCGAAACCAGTCCTGCACCCGCACGCATAGCAGCTTCGGCACTCAATATGGTTGCACCACACATTTCAAAAGATCCACCAATCACTAAACAATGACCAAATTGATTCTTAAATGCAAATGGATTTCGTTTTTTATAAATATTTTTAACATCCTCTAACACAATGTAATTGCAATCTGTAAAATGACTCAATAGAAAATCTTGATCCAATCCAATGTCTCCTATGATTAATGTACCACAATAAATTCCGGTATCTGCAATCAACTGACTTAGTTTTGGACATTGGAACGTAAACGTATAGTCTGCCCATATACAAGGCGAAGAAGACATTTGATCAATAAACAAGCCAGAAGGTATGTCTATAGATATTTTTATCGCGTTGACACCATTGTATAGACTTAATACATGAATTAAATTATCTGAAACAGGCCGATTTACTCCATATCCAAGCAATGCGTCAATCAATATTCCAGGCTTGTTATTAGAGAGAAATTGATCCAAAGATTGTATTGTTAGAAAATTATCAAAACCACTTTGCATTAAGCGCTCCAAATTGATTTGGAAATCAGTAGAATCATTCAATGAAATATGACAACAAAATACATTTACAGTATATTTCAAATGAACTAGTTTTCGTGCAATGGCCAAGCCATCTCCTCCATTATTACCATTTCCACAAAAGATCAATACCGGCTTTGTTTGGTCAAATGTCGCTGCCATCCATTTTACAAAACAATCTGATGCTCGCTCCATTAAATCAATAGACTTTATAGGCTCGTTAAGAATCGTAAATTGATCCCAAGCCTTTAATTGACTTGAATTAAAAACAGGTAACATCGATTATTTGATTAAAATTATAAGTACTTTCAATTAGCTAAAAGCTTGAATTAACAAATATTAAGAAAAATTTTAATATAATATATAAAATAAATCAAAATATGTTTGAATATTTGTCCTAAATCTCATAATATTGCTTGTCCTAATGGGATTAATCTCCATAACACTCCGTTTTTTTTTCAATATTCATTTACTCAAAATTTATTAACTAATTAATATACAATTAATTATGCCTTTTAAACCTATTTGTTTTTTAATAGGTATTTGGATTTGGTTTAATGTGGATATCAATGCTCAAGACATTCATTATTCGCAGTTTATATACCATTACCCAAGTCAAAATCCGATCCAATCTGGTTTTTACAATGGAAATCATCGGATTACGGCCAATTACCGCAATCAATGGCAGACCGTGCCTGTACCTTACATGAGTTTTAGTTTGTTTTACGATAGTAAAATAAAATTAAAATCAAACGGTGATTACATAGGCGCCGGAATCGGCTTCGATTACGATCGAGCCGGAGATTCTGAATTAAGCCTAAGCTCATTAAACGTTAGTTTGAATTATGGCCTTACACTTGGTAAAAAACACCTTGTATTGATAGGATTAAGTCCAAATATTGGACAGAGACGTTTATCAGATGAAAAACTTAAATGGGGAAGTCAATGGGCCGGCGACCGATTTGACCCCAATCGATCACCCAATGAAACGTTTAATACTACCGGTGATTTGTTTTTTGACTTGTCAGGTGGATTGGGGTATCAATTTTCATTTACCAAACGAACTCGTTTAATGGCTTCTGCAGCTATTTTTCATTTATTAGAACCAGATCAAACCTTTTATGGCCTAAGTCAAAACAAAATACAGCTTCCCCAAAGAAATGTTTTAAATGCCAGTATCAACTTGGGTTTAGGAAGCTTTTTAGACTTGCAGTTGAATGGGGAATTTCAAAAACAAGATGCTTATGAAGAAAAACTGGGTACCGGTTTATTTCGGCTTTACATCAATCAAAAACCTGGCTCTAAATTCAATTTATTGGCTGGATGTGGAATTCGTTTGGATGATGCCTATTTTCCAATGCTCGGTTTCGAATACAATAATTGGATGATTTCTGGGTCATATGACATTACGACCTCTGATTTTAAAACAGCAACTAATAGCAGGGGTGGACCCGAAATTGCCGTGCAATACATATTCAGAGGTATTGAACCTATTGGCTTGTACAAAAAATGCCCTATTTATTAAATTGAATTTTACCCAATGAGATTATTTATTATAAGTTGTTTGATGTTTGGATTACTCAGCAAAGGCTGGAGTCAATCTTTAAATCAATACAAAAATGAAATTACCAATAGTTTATCAAAAGAAGATTTCTACGAAGCATATAGTTTAATAGAACAAGCATTGCTTTACGATACAGAAGTGGATTCTTTTCATATGTTGGCTGGCATGGCTGCCTTTAACTTAAATGCATTTGCTCGTGCAACAAAACATTTTAAAATTATCGTTGACCGCTCAATTATAGAACGGCACCCGGAAGTTGAATACTACCTGGCAGAGTCACAATATTATCAAGGTTTCTATTCAGACGCATTAATTTATTACAAATCTTACCTTGCCACCACTGTACAGGAAGGTCACATGTATGAGCTTGCAAAAAAACGCATAGAAGCGGTAATGTGGGCAAAAGAAAACTTATCAAAAAAAGATCCACTCATCCAGGTAAAACGACTGGATGAACAAGTAAATACTAAAGAAAATGAATTTGCTCCATTTTTAATGGATAGTTTTCTTTATATAACCAGTCAAAATACATTTGAAAAAACAAAGAAAGGTCAGATCGCAAAAAACAGTGGCAAAATAATTAAACTTAGAGAAGCGACAATGGAAGTCTTGCCTGATGATAAGCTTTTGTTTGAAGAAGATATTATGTTGGGCCATGCTTGTTTTAATCAAGCAGGAACGAAATTATTCTTTACCATTTGTACTTATGAAGAAAATAAAACTACTTTAAAATGCGATATTTATTCTAAATCTAAAACCGCCAAAGGCTGGAGCCCTAAAATTAAAATGCCTGAGCCTGTTAACAAAGCAAATTATTCATCATCGCAACCTTATATCACAAAGGATCCTACAACTCAATTAGATAAATTGTATTTTGTAAGCAATAGACCCGGCGGTAAGGGTGGTTATGATATTTATTCTGTTTTACTAAATGAAAACAATCAGCCGACACCGGTTGAAAATATAGAATTTTTAAATACAGAAGAAAATGAATTCAGCCCCTTTTACAATCTTGCTGAAAACACACTTTATTTTAGCAGCAAAGGTCACATGGGATTTGGAGGCTTAGATGTATTCTCTTATGCATTTAAAGGTAAAACAGCAGGTCAAATAATTAATTTGGGACCATCTGTAAATAGCAGTTACGATGATCTTTATTATTCTGAAGATTTAAAAAAGAAAAAAGGATTTTTAGTTTCAAACAGACCTACATCTTTTTATATTGACGAAGAAGTTCAAGCTTGTTGCTATGATATTTATAAAATTAAATATGTACCAGCGACCATTGAACTCAATGTTAATACTTATGACAAATACGATTCAACACCTTTGGGCAAGGTAAGCATTGTTGTAAAAGATATTACCGATACAGATTCAAGTTACTTAACAAATCCAACACCTGACGAACCTTCTCAAAAATTTAAAATTACAGAAGATCGCAAATACAGGATTACTGCAAATAAACTAAATTGGATAGGGGATACCGTGATTTGCAGCGCTATAGACCTTGAAAATTTTGAACCAATTATAAAAAACTTATACCTCACAGAAATCAAATCTTTAGAAGCGTTCACTTTTGAGCGAACAACCAATGTTCCATTGAAAGGGGTAACCGTTGAGTTGTGGGATATGGATCATAATAAATTAATTAAAACCACCACAAAACTTGATAGCAATTTCTTTGATTTTAATTTATTAAAAGGAACTAATTATAAATTATCAGCTAGAAAAAACAAATATGAATCCGCAATGGTTTTAATTAGTCCATTGGAGACTGCAAAAGAGTCTGTATTAAAAAGAAATTTATACCTTGAATTGACCGCCATTGCGGAATTACGAAAATTACTTCCCATTCGGTTGTTTTTTGAAAACGACATGCCTGATATTCGTTCAGAGTCTGATACAACCTCCGTTGGTTTTTTGGATATTTACAACGATTATTACAATAAAAAATCAAAATACATATACGAATTTACCAACAAAATGCGCGGCAGCTCAAAAGACCGGTCCATTTTGGAAATCGATACATTTTTTGAAAGCAACGTAAAAGCGAATGCTGAAAAATTGAAATTGTTTATGGACAAATTAATTATCATTCTTGAAGAAGGCCATGAAATTGATATATTTTTAAAAGGGTTTGCTTCACCAAGAGCAAAATCAGATTACAATCAGCATTTATCTTCAAGAAGAGTTTACAGCGTCCGAAATGAGTTTGACCGTTACAACAATAAGATATTTCATGATTACATAGTAAATCGTAATTTTAAAATCAAAGAAATTCCATTTGGAGAATCACTTTCTTCCAATGATGTTAGTGATAAATTAGAAGACACAAGAAATTCCATTTACAGTTTAAAAGCTGCATATGAAAGAAGAGTGGAAATATTAGAAATATTAAAAGGAGTTGAGGACAATGGCAAACTTTAATAAAATCAGTTCGATGATACAAACGCTTATTAAAAAATTTCCATTACTAATAGGCATCTATATACTAGTTGGGCTTTCTGCTGCTAAAATATCAGCCAGCCATATTGTAGGTGGTGAAATGACCTATAGATGCTTAGGCGGACAGGTGTATGAAATTACTCTAACCTTGCGAAGAGATTGTTTCAATGGCAGTCCGGAAGCAGAGTTTGATGATCCTGCCCATATTGGAATTTTTGACACAGAGGGAAATCCTGCCAGAAATGTCGGCCAATTTGGTCTCTTGTTATTGGATTTCAGAAATGACGATACACTCAATGAGATTTTAAAAACCGAATGTGAAGTAGTTGGTGGCGATGTATGTGTACACACAACTACTTATAGAGGCAAAATTGAACTTCCATTTGCTAAAGGAGGTTATACTTTAGCATATCAAAGATGTTGTCGAAATCGTACCATTACAAATATACTTGAGCCTGAATTGGTAGGCGCAACTTACAGCGTTGTGATTTCGGAAGATGCTTTGCGTTATTGCAACAGTTCCCCTAAATTTGGGGCATTCCCACCCATCTATGTTTGTGGAGACAGAATGATCATTTTTGATGATTCTGCAAAAGATGAAAATGGTGATTCTTTGGTTTACAGTTTATGCGTTCCTTTCGCAGGTGCAGATACAGCTAATTCAAAACCGACAAGACCTAGTAAACCTCCATTTCCATTGATTAATTATAAAGCTCCATTTAGCTTGAATGATTTATTGGGTGGTACGCCAACATTAAAGATTGACAGAAATACGGGACTCTTAACAGGCCAGCCGGCAGCCATAGGACAATATTTAGTGGGTATTTGTGTTGATGAATATCGAAATGGAAAATTGTTATCCCGAATACGAAGGGATTTTCAATACAATGTGCGATTTTGTACAACCAATCCTGTTTCAAGATTTGATGCTGATAAATCTGTTTTGTGCAAAAACGACAGTCTTGTTAAATTTACTAATAATAGCATTAATTCGAAATCATTTACCTGGTATTTTGATTATCCGAATACCAATTATGTTTCACACGATACAAATCCAACATTTAATTTTCCTAAAGCAGGTAAATACCGAGTTGCATTAATCGCAGTCCGTGCCAAAGACTGCATTGACACAAATTACAAAGACATTTTTTTATACGATGACAATTTGCTTCAAGCTGATTTTGATGCAAAATATGGTTCATGCTCTGATAGCATTTTCATTTCATTTCAAGACAAATCCATTGATTCATTGCTTCATATATCCAATTGGAATTGGTTTATGCAATTGAATAATAAAATCAATACATCCATTCAACAAAATCCAGCTTTGGTTTCCGTAGATACCGGAACATTAAATGTATCACTGATAGTGACTTCATCTGGCGGATGTAAGGATACCATCGAAAAAGACTTTAAGTTAAATCGATTAAAGCCAAGTTTTTTATCTGACAATATTCCCATTTGTATTGGAGAATCCACAAAACTGATCAACAATCCGGATTCCAGGTATAAATACACCTGGACTCCTGCTACCGATCTTAGTTGCGATGATTGTCCGGATCCAACTGCCAGTCCTGGTTCTGATATCATTTATAAAGTTGTAATTACGGATGGGAATTGCACTGAAACAGATTCTGTGCTGGTTAAAGTTTCGCGACTATTGGACATTGATATATCGGGTGACGGGGTTATTTGTCAGGACAGTCTTTTCCTAAAAGCAATCGGTGGCGTAGAGTCTTCGGTTGAATGGTCAGATACGCCGGATTTTTCCAATATACTTAAAAGCGGATCTTTCCATTATGATGGCACGACATTGGATAAAAAAACAATTTATGTAAGAGCTAAAAGTGCTGCAAATTGTCCTGGTTCTGATAGTATTTTAATTGAAAACCAAAAAATTCTGGTTCAAACAAGCATTGATTCCTTGGTAATCTGTGAGCAGGATTCTTTTGAGCTTAAGTTAACCAATTTAAATCCAAATCACCAATTGACAATCACCTGGAAGCCAGAATCACGAATCATTAGTGGACAGGGAAAAGAACAAATCAAAGCAACGCTTGATTCCTGTGGGCTCTACACATTTGGAATTGAACTTGAAAATCAATATCACTGCAAAGCTGCAGATTCAGTAAACGTGCGTGCCATTTGCAAACCGACTGCAGAATTTAAGGTTGATAAAAATTGTGACAACACCATTGTTACATTTACAAATCTAAGTTCGCAAGGAAACTATAAATGGGATTTTGGGGACGCCACGGTTTCTGAAGAAAAGAGCCCTGTTCATGTATACAATAAACCTGGACGATACCTTGTTAAACTCAAAGTTGAATCAGAATGCAACAATGAAATTATTCGATCAATTGATGTTGGTTTTATTATGGTAAATATTCGTGAACGAATTGTAAGCTGTCTTGGCAAACCAGTTAAATTAAATGAAAACGCAGATACAAATTATACCTATGAATGGTTCCCTTCAAGTGGCTTGGATAATCCGCTTTCTCCGAATCCAACGGCAACAGTTATGCAAACTACAACATACCGTGTTCGAATTTATGACAAGTTTATCCCGGATTGCTATATTGATCGAGAAGTGACTGTATTTGTTCCACCACCAATCAATTTAAGAGTTAATTCAGATATCGTTTTATGTTACAATGATACATTGTTACTGCAAGCATATACAGATTCTAGCGCTGTAGTTCAAAATATTGATTGGACCGATCAAATTGGAATTTTGATTGGAAACGGATATCAGGTTACTCGTAAATTTACCGATTCGATGTATGTATATGCTTATGCAACCGATATCTATGGTTGCGGAGATGTGGATTCATTTAAAGTGGTTCCAATATACCCATTGCATAAAATTGATGGCAAACAGAATTTGTGTCCAGGAGCAGATGGCTTTGTTGAGTTTATTCCTTTAAACAATCACCAATACAAATTGAACTGGACAGGTAAGAACATCATTTCCTTGGATACATTGTACCGCATTATTGTAAAACCAAAAGATACTACTGTTTATCATGTGTATTATGTAAACGAATACGGTTGCTCTTTTCAAGATAGCTTTCAAGTAAACATAAGCCGTTTTGATCCACCATTAGAGGCAACTGCTGATCCGGACACCATTTATTTAGGTGAATCCACTAAATTAGATGTCACAAGAGGCTTTTTTAAATACCAATGGATTATCCCTTATGACCTAAGTTGTTTGGATTGCCCAGACCCTGTTGCATCCCCTAAATATTCAATATTATATACAGTTAAAGCTGAAAATGCTGACGGTTGTGAAGAAAGCGCTGATGTTGCTGTGATAGTAATTAGACCAAAATGCAATGAAGAGGATGTCTTTATGCCCAATGTATTCAGTCCAAATCAAGACAACAATAACGATATCCTTCGCATTGAAAGCAAATTTATTGAATCTGTTGAGATGTATATCTACGATCGCTGGGGCGAAAAAGTCTTTGAAACAAAGGACATTAACAAATGGTGGGATGGCACATACAAAGGATCAGAACTTACACCAGATGTTTATGGTTATTATTTTAGAGTTGTTTGTAATGATGGCCAGAAATATTCAAAAAAAGGCAACGTTACATTATTAAAATAAATATAATTAATTATTTAATATATCGGGAATAGCATACCTTTATATCAGTTAAAGCTACAATGGACCAACCAAAAACCGGTGGCTTTGGACACTATATTTAATTGATTTTCAATTAAATATAGTGTTTTAACCTTTAGCGAGCTGATTATGAGTAGTATCCGTCGGTTTATTTTATTATTTGTTATAAGCAATATCCATTTTTCATTAAATGGGCAGGATATCCACCATTCACAATTTTATACTGCACCATTAAATTTAAATCCAGGTTTAACAGGTATTTTCAATGGGGATCAAAGACTGGCTTTAAACTATCGAAGACAATGGTTTGTGGAGGATATCGTTCGTTACATGACGCTTACCGGTTCATACGATATTAAATTTTACCCTAAAAAATGGACTACAAAAGGACATTGGAATGCAGGACTTCTTTTTAATTATGATCAGGCCGGAGATTCTAAACTTGGGCTAGCAAACCTAAGTTTAAGTTTGGCTTACACTTATCCAATTAGCAGACAAAATTTGATTAGTGTCGGAGTTTTAGGTGGTTTTTCACAAAGAAGATTTAAGACAGATGAATTGCAATGGGATGCACAATGGGTAGATAATTTTGATCCAAACAGGCCTACCGGTGAAAATTTATCCAACACATCCAATCAATATTTTGATGGCGGAGCAGGAATTAATTACAGATGGCAAAAATCAAGCAGGACTAAAATTGATTTTGGTGTTGGAGCTTACCACCTTACAAAGCCTGAGCAGAAATTTTTTGATCAATCTTTATCTATAAAACTTCCCATTCGAATTAATTTCAACCTGCTGCCTTCCTTTAAAATTGCTAATTCATTTGATCTGTTGCTTCATGGTCAATACCAACAACAACAAGCCTATCGTGAAATGGTATTTGGAGCTTATGGAAAAGTTTATGTAAATCATAAAAGAGGAAAGGAATTAAATCTTTTACTGGGCATTGCAAGCAGATTAGAAGATGCAATTGTTCCAAAAATTGCTGTGGAGTATAAAACATGGTATGCGGGATTTAGCTATGATATTACAACATCGGGATTTAAAAATATTGTGAACAGTCAAGGCGGGCCTGAGTTTTCACTTATGTATATATTAGTTAAAGCACATCCTTTGACCGTGCTAAAATCTTGTCCAATATTTTAAAAAGCATAGTATGTGGGGTAGAACGGTAGGATTAATTCTCTTTATATTACATTTGGCCTTCATAGATTCCAATGGACAAAGTCTCACACGAATTTTAGAAGCAGCTGAAAAATCACTTGCTTCAAAAAATTATTTTGATGCTTATTCAAAATTCAGGGAAGCATTGGAATTTGAACCAACCAATGCTACATACCTTTATAAAACTGCTGAATGTGCCAGATTATTTGGTGCTTACAAAATGTCAGCTTTGTTTTATGACAGTGTATTGCATCATGAATTAAATAATATTTATCCTCTTTCAGGATTTTGGCTGGGTCAAGTTAGACAAATTCAAGGTGATTATTCAAATGCTATTTTAGCTTATAAGATTTTTAGCTCTGAGCATTCCGGAGAAGATACTAGTTTTCTTACAGTTGCAAAAAAAGAAATATTAGCATGTGAATGGGCTATAGAACAAGTCAAATATCCAATTAAAGGATTGAGCATTCAAAAAATGTCTGACCAAATAAATTCACCATTTTCTGACTTTGCACCTGAATTGTATAAGGATGATTTTGTTTACTCCTCTCTTCGCTTTGAAAATAAAAAGAACACTACAATTCCAAAAAGGTATAATTCAAAAATATTAATCAGTCATAAATCACAACTACCTGTAGAATTATTAATCAAGGACTACATTGCCGAAGGATTAAACATAGCACACACAAGCTACAATAGGGAATATACTAAAGTTTTTTTTACAATTTGTGAAGACCTGAATGATTATGATAAACGATGCGATCTTTATAGCAGCGAATTAGATGCTTCAGGACGCTGGTCGTCTCCAACAAAACTTCCAGAATACATCAATCTGGCTGGGAGCACGACTACACAACCACATTTATGTTATTTAGACCAGGACTCAACGCCTACTTTGTTTTTTGTATCAAACAGATCAAAAGGAAAAGGAGGTTTGGATATTTGGTTTGTTAAAATAGACGAACAAGGAAATTATTCTGAACCAGTAAATTGTTCGGATGTTAATACAAATACCGATGATATTACGCCGTATTATCATTCCAAATCCAAATCGCTTTACTTTTCCTCTAAAGGCTATCTTGGCATGGGTGGATTTGATGTGTATCAATCAAAATACATCGATCATTCATGGTCCATACCTAAAAACATAGGAGTACCCGTAAATAGCAGTTTTGATGATGTATATTATGTCATCACCAATCTTGACACCATCGCTTATTTAGCTTCAAACCGAACCGGAACTCAGTTTTTAGATGATGCAACGGAAGCCTGTTGTCTTGATTTATTCAAAATTAATCTGCAGCCTTGTGAAATTAATTTAGATGCATTTGTTTACCAGTATTACACTAAAAAAGAATTGACAAATGTCAGCATAAGTCTGATCGATTTGGATAGACCAACGTCGGCACCTATCGTTATAAATACAGAAAAAACAAATACGCATCGATTTGAAATTTTGTGCGACAAGAACTACAAATTAATTGCTAGCAAACCAGGCTACCTTCCAGACTCCATTAGTTTTTATACTGGCAAACCTGCTGAATTTATTAACATCACCAAGAAATTGTTTTTAAAACCTAATGCAATCTCATTAGATGTCTTAAGCTTCCATAAAATTACAAAAGATACACTGCATGCAGTTACTGTGAGTTTGATTGATCTAGATGATCCTACAAGAGAGCCTATAGTAGTTACAAATCTCAATTCCAATTTGAGTCAATTTGAAATTATTCCATGTCATAAATACAAAATCACAGGAACGAAACCTGATTTTGCAAATACAATTGTCTATTTAAATATTGACTGTTCTACCGATAGCATCGTGGTTCAAAATATATTTTTAGAACCAGAAATATACAGCATGTTACCTGTCAGTCTTTATTTTGATAATGACCGGCCAGATCCTAATACATTTAAAAGACATACACTTTTAAAATATTCAAAAACGTATGAAGCGTATTATAGTAAAAAAATAGAATTTTTAAGTAAGTACATAGCGATCCAAAAATCAAAAGGAGACACTTCAGGTTATGCTATGGATACATTTTTTGAAAATCAAATCAGATACGGAAAAGAACGCTTTGATAAATTTTTAAATATTCTAGAGAAAGATCTTGCCAAAGGTAAGCGCTATGAAATATTTGTAAAAGGCTATGCTTCACCTCTTGCAAAACCAGATTACAATTTAAATTTAAGTCAAAGAAGAATTATTTCAATTTACAATGAATTTTACAGGCATAACAATGGAATTTTAATTGAATACATTCGTTCAAAACAATTAAAATTAAGTCAAAAACCTTTTGGTGAAGCAGCTGCCCCTGCAGGTATTAGCGATAAAAAGCAAGACCTCCGATCTATATTTACAATCGAGGCATCCAGAGAACGTCGTGTAGATATTATTGAAATTAAGGAATAGCATAAACCCTTTAGAATGAACAACATCAAAATTTTAAAGAATCAATTTCAATGGCTTGAATGCAGCTTGAGAAGTTTATTTATTTTGAGTATTGTTCTTTTCAGTGCTCCTTCTAAATTGCAAGCTACCCATTTGGTTGGTGGTTCATTAAATTACAGGAGTCTTGGAAATAATTATTACGAAGTAAGCCTCATTGTCAGAAGGGATTGTATTTATGGCGCAGACACTGTTCCGTTTGATAATCCAGCTTTATTAGGAGTTTTTTATGGAAACGGACAAAAAGCAATTCGGGTTGGTTTTGATGGTGTTGTACCTTTAAAATTGATGAATAATGACACCTTACATGAAACCGTTGACAATTACTGTCCTGGAAAATTTAATGAAGTATGCGTTCATCAAACAATTTACCGTGACACTATTCTTTTGCCGTTTGATGAGCGTGGCTACATTTTGGCTTACCAAAGATGTTGTAGAAACGAAACCTTATTAAACATTACAGAACCATTAGAGACAGGAGCTACATATACAGCTCACATCAGTCCGGAAAACCTCAAAGAAAATAATTCAAATCCTGTATTTGGTGCATTTCCACCTATCTATGCTTGTGTAAATAAACCCTATTACTTTAAACATACTGCAACTGATGCAGATGGAGATTCATTGGTTTATAGCTTTTGTACACCTTTTAAAGGCAAAACAAGATTGGATCCTGCAGGAAGGCCTGATTTTCCTCCATACGATACGGTCGTATGGGCATCAGGTTACGATCTTAATAATTTAGTTGGCAGCCCAGTAGTGATAAATACTGCAACAGGTGAAATTACTTTTACGCCTACCATTCGTGGACAGTTTCTATTTGGTATTTGTGTATCAGAATATAGAAATGGCAAGTTGATTGGATATACCAAAAGAGATTATGAAGTAAATATAGTCCCATGCGGCATTCAGCCCCAGGCTGCATTTTCAAGAAGCTCCTCGCTTTGCAACGGATTGGATGTATCATTCACAGATAACAGCTTAAATGCATTGAGCTATTTATGGTATTTTGATTTTCAAAACAATCGCAATTTTAATTCAACCGGAATCAATCCAAGCATCAAATATCCTAAAGCAGGTATTTATGAGGTCGTATTGGTTGTTAAAAATGGTGAATGCGACGACACTGCCCGACAAATTATTTCAGTAATTGATCCACAATTAAAACCCGATTTTCAAATTCAAACAACCTGCGAAAAAACGGTAATCTTATCTCTAATAGATCAATCAAGTGCCTCAGGACAAATTGTTAAGCGCACTTGGAATCTTAAAGGGCCTAAAGATCTTTTGACTTCAATGGATGTAAATCCTATTTTCCAGTTGCAAGGTGACAGTCTGATTGAAATTAGCCTAACAATAATGGATGAAAATGGATGTACTGCAAGTATTCAAAAATCCATTCTCGTCAAGCTCATTGAAGTTGATTTAGTAGCTAGTGAACTAAGCATTTGCAAAGGTGATTCAGTACACTTGGTGAAGAACCCTAATCCTCGATTGGTTTATAAATGGAATCCTAGCAACACCTTAGATCTCACAAATCCCAGTGACCCGATTGCAAAACCCTCAACTACTACAACTTATTCTGTTACAATTACTGATGGTCCGTGCATGGCAATTCGGCAAATTAAAGTTTTGGTAAAAGACAAACTCAACTTAAAAATAGCCGGCGACACGTTAGTCTGCGATGGCAAATTTGATCTAACAGCAAGTTCAGATTCATCAACAGTATTTATTTGGTCTACCAATCGATTCTTTAATCCTCCAATATTTAACGGTTCCCATTTTGCAGATACAATAAACGGAAACAGAAAATTTTATGTTAAAGCAGGATTTGGAGAACAGTGTGCTGCTTTGGATTCAATAACAGTTTCGAATAAAGCCCTTAAGTTAAGCTACAAAGATGCGTATATTCTTTGTGCTGGAGATTCTATTCAAATTGCTATTCAAAATTTGAATCCTACTGACAGCCTTAAGATTTCATGGGAACCAAACCCAATTATTATAAGTCCTTTGAATCAATCCACTGTTCTGGTATCCTGTCCAAACCCAGGCAATTATTTTCTTAAATTCACAATTAAAAATCAATTCAACTGCAGCCTTACTGACAGCATTCTAATTCAAGCAGCAAATTCAGAAGCTCCTGATATTAGCGTTGATACCAATTGCGGGTCATTAGAAATTATTGTAAATACCAATAGTTCAGGAAAAATTCATTGGGATTTTGGTGATGGAATTGGGCAATCCACTAAAAAAACAGATCGTTACATCTATAATAAAACAGGAACCTACCGCATCCTTTTAGAGACTGATTCCATTTGCAATCGCTCCACCGAACGAAATGTCACTGTTATTAAATTGCACTCAACATTGGTCGATTCTTTAGTGACCTGCGATGGAGTTAGCTACTTGAATCCATCGGCAGATACAAGTTTGAGATACGAATGGACACCCACAGATGGTTTAGACAATCCTAACAGTCCAAATCCAAAGTCAATAAATAGTTCAAATAAAAAATACTATGTCAAAATTTATGACCCAGCTTTCCCTGATAGTTGTTATTTAAATGACAGTATTTGCATTGTCGTTCCGCCTGCAATTATATTAAATGCTGGACCCGATACAAGCTTGTGTGAAAAATCAAGTATTATATTAAAAGCTAATAGCAATACTAGTGGACTTAAAACAATTTGGTGCAATTCGGAAAACAAAGAAATTGGTTCTGGAACTGAAATCAAAGTTGAACCGGACAAATCTACATTCTATATTGTAAAGGCGATAGATGCATATGGATGCGAGAAAGGGGATACCGTTTATGTAAATTTATATGAATTTAAAGCAAGTATCGAAGGTCAGTCAATTATATGTAAAGGCGATAGTGTAAAATTAAAGTTACACCTGTCAAAAGCAGATAGCCTTTCATTTGAGTGGTTTCCAAAAACATACATTTTAGGAAATGACAAAGACAGTTGTATATACGTAAAACCAACATCTGATGAATTGTATAAAGTAATTGTTACCAATCCTTATGGTTGCAGTTGGGAAGCAAGCTATTTAGTAAAAGTAAGTGATGTCCAGAATCAACTAGTAGTAGATGCGGACCCTAAACAAATTGTGCCCGGACAGAAAACACAACTTACAGCCACATTTAATTCAAATTGGAAATACAATTGGAAACCAAATGATGGAAGTTTATCAGATTCAGCAATTTACAATCCAATAGCTACGCCTATAAAAACCACTAGTTATACAGTTACTATTGTGGACGAAAATGGCTGCACAGCAAGTGCAACTATTACAATAATTGTAAATGATTGTGCTGAATCTGTTTTTATTCCAAATGCATTTAGTCCAAATAACGATTCCAAGAATGACATTCTTTATGTAAGATCCCGTTCAAATGCAGTTACCCAAATAGATTTTCAGATATATAACCGATGGGGTGAACAGGTTTTTAAAACTTCTGATATAAATATTGGTTGGGATGGCCGATATAAAGGAGAGCTTCTTAGTCCGGATGTATTCGGATACGGCTTAAAATTTAAATGCTTTGAAAATAAAGAATATTCTAAAAAAGGCAACATCAGTCTATTAAAATAAAATCGAGTTCTGAAAATATTTTATTGAACAGGATTTAATTTAATAACTACTACAGTACATTTGCTTATGATTTCAATTCGTTCTTGTCCTATTTGCAATCTTGAGCAGTTCGAAGATTATTTAAAAATCAAAGACCATTCAATTTCTGGTGAATATTTTAAACTATTAAAATGCAGTTCTTGTCAATTTATTTTGACATCACCAAGACCAGATGACGAGCAACTTGGCAAATATTATCAATCAAAAGAATACATATCACACAGTGACACCAATATTGGCATTGTAAATAAAATTTATCGAATAATCCGAAACTATACTTTAAAACAAAAAATTGAATTAATAAAAAATCTCAATAAACAACCAAATTTAATTGATATTGGAAGTGGGGCAGGCTATTTTTTGGATGCATGCCAGAAAGCAGGATTTAATGGCTTTGGCATAGAACCAGATGAAACAACAAGAGCTGGTTCAATCAGTAAATTTAACATTCAAGTTTTTGATGAATCCTATTTAAACCAAATACCTGAATCAAGTATAGACTTAATTTCAATGTGGCATGTACTCGAACACGTCCCAGCATTAAATCAACGATTGCAAGAAATTTACAAAATACTTAAACCCAATGCATATTTAATCATCGCTGTACCAAATTGCAGTTCTTTTGATTCTAAACACTACAAAGAATATTGGGCCGGCTATGATGTGCCTCGCCATTTATGGCACTTCACGCCCAATACGATTATTAAGCTTTTAAGTCAGCATTCTTTTATGCATATAAAAACGTTGCCAATGTATTTTGACTCCTATTATGTATCTATGCTGAGTGAAAAATACAAACATAATTTTTTAGGATTGATCTATGGCGTTGCAATAGGATTTTTATCAAATGCAAAGGCTTTCTTTAGCAAGAAGAACCGGTATTCTAGTCAAATTTATATTTTCAGTAAAAACTAAAATAAATTAAGGTGGCTTCTAAATCAACCTTAGACATTAAAAAGAAAATGCATAATGTCCCCATCTTTTACAACGTATTCTTTTCCTTCTGTTGACATCTTACCGGCAGATTTAATGGCTGCCTCTGATTTTAAAGTTATATAATCCTGATATTGTATCACTTCTGCTCGAATAAATCCTTTTTCAAAATCAGTATGAATTACAGCTGCGGCTTGAGGCGCTTTAGTTCCTTTAACGATAGTCCAGGCACGAACTTCCTTTTCACCAACTGTAAAATAAGTTACCAGATCCAACAATTCATAAGCAGAACGGCTTATTAAATTAACTCCCGGCTCTTCCAATCCCATACTTTTAAAAAACTCACTTCGTTCTTCTTCAGGCAACTCAGAAATTTCTGCTTCAATGCCTGCAGAAATCAAGATCACTTTTGCATTTTCATTTTTTACAGCATCAATAAATGCCTTCGTATGGGCATTGCCTGTATGAATTGAAGCTTCATCTACATTGCAAACATACAAAACAGGTTTGCCTGTCAATAACTGGCTGTTTTTTACAAGTAGTGCAGAATCTGCATCGGTAATAAAGGATCTAGCAGGTTTTCCGGATTCCAGATGTTTGTTAATTTGCTCTAAAAATTCCAACTCCCGGAGTACTTCTTTATCGCCACTTTTAGACTGTTTGCGCAGCCGATCCATTCGCTTATCACTAGTCTCAAGGTCTTTTAGTATTAGTTCAGTATCTACAATTTCCTTGTCACGGATAGGATTTACAGAACCATCCACATGAACTACATTATCATCATCAAAAGCACGGACAACATGAATAATAGCATCCACTTCGCGAATATTTGCTAGAAATTGATTGCCCAATCCTTCTCCTTTTGAAGCTCCTTTTATAAGTCCAGCTATGTCCAGAATATCAACAGTAGTTGGAACAACGCGTTGAGGCTTTGCAATAGCTGCTAACTCATTTAAACGCAGATCCGGAACAGTTATCACACCCAGATTGGGATCTTTTGTGGCAAATGGATAATTTGCTGCCAAAGCACCTGCTGAAGTCAACGCATTAAATAAGGTGGATTTTCCAACATTGGGCAACCCGACAATTCCACACTGCAATCCCATATACTTTTAATTTTTGCAAAATTAGAAAAAAGGAAGTGTTCGTTCGTGCAATTGAAAATCATTAACTTTCAGCATTTATGAATTTTTTAGCTCATTTAAATCTTTCGTATCCGTCCGCTGAATTGTTGACAGGGAATTATATCTGTGATTTTATTACCAAACATCAGGAAAAAGAGGTTCACAATGCATTTCATGACGGAATAAAAATGCACCGTTGGATCGATAATTATTCCAATAATCACCCTGATATCTTTCAAATAAATGAATATTTTCATCCATACATTCATAAATATGCACCGGTGGGGACTGACATTGTTTGCGACTATTTACTTTATAAGAATTGGGAAACACACAATTTTAGTTCTTTTGATTTTTTTCAAGAAAATTGCTATCGAAAGTTATATGAAAACATAGAGTTAATGCCTGTAGGAATCAGAGAACGATGCAAATCAATGATAGCGCATCAATGGCTCATGCAATATACAAATTTGGAAGGCCTTGAATATGTATTTAACCGGATGAATACTATAGCAAAATTCCCGGTTGACTTTAGAAAAATTCTACCAGCTATTGAAACAAATGAAACTCAATTAATAATGTACTTTAATAATTTCTACAATGAATGCAAATCAGAAGTTGCAAAATTATTCAACCCTCAAAATGAAATGAGAATGTAAATGCTTTGGTAAACAATTTTTCAATAATGGTTGACTCGGGTAATTTATTATCAAAAATTAATATATTATTCAAGCCATGAGAAAATTTAATTTCTGGAGAAAATATAAAATAGGGTAAATAAAATTGCATTCCTACACCTATTTCCAATTGAAAATCATGCGGCGATACGCGTACTATTTTAAATTGGTTTTTATCAGATCGACTGTTTGAAGAGAAGTCGTAAGAGTATTTTACGCCTGTAATAAAGTATACACGTTTATCCTTATAGGGTGCAGAGGTAAAGCGGACAAGCAAAGGGATTTCGCCAAATACGGATTCTATACGTTCTTTTTTTTCGATGCCTGTATTTAAATCCTGGTATGCAAGACTTCGATAAGACAAGGCAATGCTTGGCAATACTCTAAAATCAAAGTAATCCCCAATTTTAAAATTGGTAATCATTGACAAGGTCAATCCTGAATTTGAAAGACCCTCATTCCATTTGTAATTTCCGTTATTTATAAATCTTCGGGAATGCTCGATTTTAAATCCTGATGAATTGTAGCCAATTGTTAAACCAAAATAATGCGATTTTTTTCTAAAGCTCAGATAGTTGTAGCTATGAGAATTTACCTGTGATTGCAGCAGGAACGGTGTTATAAAAACAAAAATTAATACTATTTGTATCCGATATAAATGCTGCATATTCCAAAAGTCAATGGTTTATAGGAACAATTTTTAAATCCGGATGCCTCCAAGATGGCTGTAAAACGTTCAAAATCGGGAAATTGTTGCACCGATTCAAACAAGTAGTTGTAAGCCCGTTCATCTTTAGATAATAAGCGGCCAATCAAAGGCAAAATAAATTTAAAATAAATCTGAAACAATTGCTTTATCGGAAATACTCTGGGCCGCGAAAATTCCAAAATCACAATTTGACCTCCAGGTTTTATTACACGATGCATTTCTGTGATTCCCTTATTTAAATTTTCAAAATTGCGAACACCGAAAGCAGCACTAATTACATCAAATTTATTTTCAGGAAAAGGCAACTGTTCAGCATCTGCAAATTGACATAAAATGCGGTCTTGTAATTGATGCTTTAAAACCTTTTGCCTGCCTATTTCAAGCATTTTTTCTGAAACATCGGTTGCAATTACATTCGCGTGATTAAATGCTTTTGCAGCTTGAATTGCAAGAGCTCCAGTGCCGGAAGCTATATCCAAAATTTTTAGCTCGTCTTGAGGATTAAATGAAATCGAAGCCAAGGTTTTTTTACGCCAATAGCGATCAATTCCTAAGGATAATAGGGAATTTAAAAAATCATAGGTTCCGGAAATATTGTCAAACATCCGGATAACTTGTTGTTTTTTAGAACCTTCAGAAGTATATGGATTAACCAAAAGCGTACGAATTTCAAGGCAAAGGTACATTCAAAAAAACGAGAACGTTTAAAGGGGTATATATTATGAAATAAAATATTTTTAAAATGCTGAAATTCTGTTTTTTAAAAGCATTTATTTGTTAAATAATCCTTGGTTTTAGCACTTCTTTTTATTATTTTTGCGGACTTAATAAAAAAGGCAGTTTCGCTATGTCTGATCACGACAAAATTATATCCGTAAATATTGAAAAACAGCTGCAGACCTCCTACATCGATTATTCGATGTCAGTAATTGTTGCTAGAGCCCTTCCTGATGTCAGGGATGGTTTAAAACCTGTTCACAGACGTGTTTTATACGGCATGAGTGAATTGGGAATGTCCTACAATAAACCGTATAAAAAATCAGCAAGAATCGTTGGTGAAGTTTTGGGAAAGTACCACCCACACGGAGATAGTTCGGTTTACGACGCAATGGTGCGAATGGCTCAGGAATGGTCTATGCGTTATCCATTGATTGATGGTCAAGGAAACTTTGGTTCGATGGATGGAGATAGTCCGGCAGCCATGCGTTATACAGAAGCCCGTTTATCGAGAATTGCCGATGAATTGTTAGACGACATAGATAAAGAAACCGTTGATTTTAGATTGAACTTTGACGACAGTCTGGAAGAACCGACTGTTTTGCCTGCTAAAATCCCAAATTTATTAATCAACGGGTCTTCCGGTATTGCTGTTGGGATGGCAACAAATATGCTGCCTCATAATTTAACGGAGGTTTGCAATGGTGTTATCAAAATGATAGACAATCCGGACATCAGTCTGGAAGAATTGATGGAAATTATTCCTGGCCCTGATTTGCCAACCGGAGGTACGATTTACGGCATTTCCGGGATCAGGGACGCTTATGAAACAGGTCGAGGAAAAATATTATTGAGAGGCAAAGCTGAAATTCAAGTTATTGATAATCGTGAGGTCATCTTAATTTCAGAAATTCCATACCAGGTAAACAAAGCTTTGTTAATTCAAAAAATTGCTGATCTGGTAAATGAAGAAAAAATCGTTGGGATCAGCGATGTACGTGATGAATCAGACAGAGAAGGAATTCGTATTTTAGTAGAATTGCGCAAAGATGCTATTTCAAATGTAGTATTGAGTAATTTATACAAATACACGCCACTTCAATCTTCTTTTGGAATCAACAACATTGCATTGGTACAAGGCAGACCGGTATCCCTTGGGCTTAAAGAACTTATTTTTCAGTTTATCAAGTTTCGCATTGAAGTTATTGTCAAGCGTACCCAATATCAACTTCGGCAAGCTCAAGAAAAAGCCCATGTTTTAGAAGGTCTTTTGATTGCACTCGATCATTTGGATGCAATCATTGCTCTAATTCGTGGATCTCGAACTGTAGAAGATGCAAGAAATGGATTGATTTCACAATTCAATCTCAGTGAAATTCAGGCACGTGCTATTCTGGACATGCGCCTCCAGAAACTTACAGGCTTAGAACGGGAGAAACTTAAAGAAGAATACGACGCTTTAATTCTTGAAATAAAAAGATTGCAGGAAATCTTGGATGACATTCATCTTCAAAAGGAAATTATTAAGTCTGAATTAAGTTTAATCATATCTAAATTTGGTGATGCCCGAAGAACTTCCATCACTCAAGTTGACGGCGATATCAATATCGAAGACATGATTGCCAACGATCAGGTTATCGTTACGATTTCACATCAAGGATATATTAAGCGAACAAAAACTTCAGAATACAGAACACAAAGCAGGGGTGGGCGAGGATCTACTGGAAGCAAAACCCGTGATGAAGATTTTATAGAGCACATGTTTGTAGCAAGCAATCACAATTATTTGCTTTTGTTTACTGAATTAGGCAAATGTTATTGGTTGCGGGTATTTGAAATTCCTGAAGCGACTAAAACTTCATTAGGACGTGCGATTCAGAATTTGATCAACCTTCCAAAGGAGGACAAGGTCCGCGCTTACATCAATATAGAAGATTTGGAAGACCAAGACTTTTTAAAAAAGCATTTTATTGTCTTGTGTACTAAAAATGGAATTATCAAGAAAAGCAGCCTTGAAGATTTTAGCAGACCCAGATCAAATGGAATCATTGCCATCAGCATCAATGAAGGAGATCAATTGATGGATGCCCGCCTTACAAATGGAGAATCTGAAATTGTAATTGCAAACAGAAAAGGCCGTGCAATTCGCTTTCCGGAAAACAAAGTAAGAGTAATGGGAAGAGGAGCTGCTGGAGTCCGCGCAATCCGATTGGATGAAGATGGAACGGATCAGGTAGTTGGCATGGTTTGCGTTGATCCAAATGATCCTCAGGCAACCATTTTGGTTGTATCAGACAAAGGGAATGGCAAGCGAACCGATTTGAGTGATTACAGCGTTACAAACAGGGGAGGCAAAGGAGTAAAAACATTAAAATTATCGGACAAAACGGGTTCTTTGGTGGCGATTAAAAATGTAAGTGAAACACAGGACCTTATGATCACTACAACTCAAGGAGTAATCATCCGGATGCACGTTTCAGATCTCCGGGTCATGGGTCGTGCAACTCAAGGTGTGCGATTGATTCGATTGGATGAGGGGGATGAAATAGGTGATGTAGCCGTAATTGATCGCGAAGAGGAACTGTCTGACGAAATGATGGAGATTGAAACACCGTTAGTATCTCCTCCTTTTGATGATTCCGAGGAATAACTTTTTAAAATAAACTTAACTAAAATCGAATCCAATAAACGAATTATTTTTAATGCTTCTAAGTTATAGTATTAATAAAAGCAAAATATGAAACCATTATTTTTTCTGATTTTAAATTTTCTGTCTTTTACTATCTGGGCACAAGAACCTGAAAAAGAAGTTAAAAAAGCTGATAGTAAAGTTGCAAGTTTTTATCTGGATCCTACGGCAAATGTATCTAAATTATGGGAAGCCAAAGCACTCATAGATGGCGCCAGCGACCATGAATTGGTTAATAAATCAGCAAGAACCTGGGCAGTAAAAGGTAAAGTTTACAATGCAATCTGTTCTCATGAAAGTGATTCCATCTTAATCGGACAACAATTTGGACGTCCTTACAAAGTTAAATACAAAGATGCCGCAATAATAGCTTATACCTCATGGCTTAAGTCCAAGGAATTGGCAACAAAAGGCCATGAATCAAAAGATGCCTTAGAAGCATTAACTGAAACCTACCGGTATTTAAATAATTACGGTATCCAGGCTTATGAAGCAGGTGATTTCAAATCTGCATTTAACCATTTTGATGCGGTTGTAAAAATAAACGATATGCTTTTAGCCGGAGGGATGAAAGGTGTATTGGCAACTTCCGAAGATTTAAATAAACAGAAATATCTTGCAGCTGCATGTGCTATCAATGCAAACATGCTTGATACTGCCTTTCCTTATCTTGAAGACCTTCGAAAAGTTAATTACAGTGAATCTTTTATTTATGAAGGATTGTACAAGTACTATCTGGAGCGTGACGAAAAGAAAGCTGAAGAAGCTTTGGCAGAAGGCCGTCAAAAATTTCCAAATGAAACCGCTTTGTTATTTAATGAAATCAACCATTATCTTAAAAAAGGACGTTTAAATGAATTGGTAGATAAACTCAAAATTGCTGTTGAAAAAGAACCCGGAAATGTTTCAGTGAGAACAACTTTAGGCAACGTATACGACAATCTATGTCAAAAAGAATGGGAAGCTGCAAATTTCGAAAAAGGCAATGAGTATTATACTCAAGCTGAAAAGTATTATAAAGAAGCTTTAACTATTGCTGCTTCAGATTTTAATAGTTTGTATAGTTTAGGTGCCTTGTATTACAACAAAGCTGCATTAATATCCAAAGAAGCCAATAAACTGAGTTCAGATTACAGCAAAGAAGGAACCCGCAAATACAATGAGAAGAAAGCTGAAATGGAAAGCTACTTTGACAAAGCTTTGCCTTATTTTGAACAAGCAGAAAAAATCGAACCAAAAGACAAAAATACCCTGATTGCATTAAAGGAAATATTTGCTAAAAAATCACAGTTTGATAAATCCAATGCTTACAAATCCAAACTGGAAGCATTGGGCAACTAACATCTTGTTTCAACGATTTTATGAGTGAAAAAAAATTCAAGGAAGTTGAAGCGCTCAATGGGGTAGGAGCGTTTCATGATTTATTTGATTTACCCGTTTTAGATCAACCGCAAATTCCGGATGCGAATCGCTGTAAACTTCGTTTGTCCCTTTTGGAAGAAGAATTAAACGAATTAAAGGAAGCTATCGAACAAGGTGATCTTGTTGCTGCTGCAGATGCATTTTGTGACATTCAATATGTACTTTCTGGAGCGATTCATGAGTTTGGATTAGGCAAACATTTTCACTATCTGTTTGAGGAAGTGCAACGTTCGAATATGAGCAAAGCCTGCAGTACTTTAGAAGAAGCAGAAAAAACGCGATTGATGTATCTGGAGCAAAAAAGAACAATTTCTGAAATAAAGCAAAAAGGTGATTGCTTTTTAGTTTACCGCACAGAAGATGGCAAGGTATTAAAATCTATAAATTACAGTCCGGCTGATTTAGAAACTTTGATTCATAATTCGAAAAAAGGAATTATTTAGGCTTCACATTTTATTGGGGCCTTTTTTCATATAAAGGACCAACTTTAAATCCATCATCAGAAGGATCCCCGCGATGTATTCTGATTCCATAAGGGATTTCATCTAAAAATTCTGTTCGAGAACGTGCAATTTTGCCTTTTCCATCTTGCACTTCTATTTGAAATAAGCTAATGTTTTTTGAAGAATCCCTTTGAATCACCAGATACTTGACAATGACTCCATAAGGCACTAATTTATCCCGTATTGAAACCAGCTCTTCAGTAGACATGCTTCGTTTAAAATGAACCTCAATCCAGGATTCATCTACAAAATAATAGCTTTGATTTTCCTTTACTTTACAAGAAAAAATTACAAACGCAAAAAGCAAAAAATAAAACTGGATTCGCATTAAACTAGACCGGTTTTTGATCTTCAGGTTTATTGGGCTCTTGTGGTGTTTCCTTTTTTTGAAGTTTTTCAGCTAAGTCTTCCATGGTGTCTGCTGCTTTTTCTGCAAAGTGCTGCGCAGATTCTAATACATCATGTGTAAGTTCTTTTGTTTTTTCCCAACTGGTTTCAGCAACTTCCTCTGCTTTTTTTACAAATTCTGATTCTTGAATTTTTGTCACCGCTTCCATTGTGTTTTCCTTTGCTTCTTGCATCGCACTGTTTGCCCATGCTTTCGCCTTTTCAAGAGATTCCTCAGTTTGTTTTTCAATTAAATCTTTAGTTTTTTCTGCGTTTTCTATCGCTTGTTGTGTAGCCTCTTTACTTATTCCAAAAAGCTTACTAAAAAAATCTTTCATTGACATGATATAAGTTTTAAATGTATTATAAATTAATTTGTCTTAGTTTCGTCAGGTAATTCTACAGGTGTTATTTTCTTTTGCCCTTCTTCGTTTTTAGGTAAATTTTTATGTTCAACAATGGTGTGGTCTTTTTGTGTTTCCAGCCATTTTTCTGCTTTAGAAAAAAAATCTGGATGTGAATCTTCTAAATTTTTTCCAAAGTCAATGGGCTTATCAGCAAGTCCATCCATGTTTTGATCCTTTTGATTTTCAGCCTCCTCAAAGCTTTTTGCTTTATCAACGGTTTCATCAATAAAATGGTCGATTTTTTTCAAACCATCTTTTGCTTTCTCCGCAAGGTTTTCTCTAAACTCTCTGGTAGAATCATCCAATTGATCTACCTTTTCTTTTAGTTCCGACCACAATTGCTTTCCTTGTTCTTTAGCCTCATCCAAAGAATCGGACACAAAATCTTTAGCCTTATCAATAAATTCGTTTGTTGATGAAGACCCTTCTGTTTGAGAAGGAGAATTATCTTTTGTTTGTTGATTGTCTACTTGAAAACTGCCCATTTCCTCATAAACATGACTATCCATTGGCAAATCAGACTTAGAAGGTTTTGAGAACCAAGATTTTATAGTATCAAACAGAGCCATTTTGATATTTTATACAAAAATAGGACAAAGAAAACAAATCAAAGATTTAAATAAAGTCGTATATTTCGTCATTAATTGCCTATTTTACAGTCCATGAAAAAAACCAAAATTTCGGGAAGAGGAACTGAATTGCACATTCCAAATCGATTTTTCAAACTACAAACAAGCGATGACCTTGATTTTTCCCAACAAGAGCGCGAAGATCATACTTCCAAAACACAATTCATCCCTGTAATGGCTAAATCAATGATCAATACAGTAAGCAGTCCGGATTTGTTTATGGACTATTCCTTAAATCCGTATCAAGGCTGCGAGCATGGCTGCACGTATTGTTATGCCCGGTTAACACATAATTATTGGGGATATAGCATTGCTGATGAATTTGAAACTAAAATCCTGATAAAACAAAATGCAGTAGACATCATAAAGAAAGAATTAGGCTCAGCAAATTATAAAGTAAAACCCATAATGCTATCAGGCAATACAGATTGTTACCAACCTGCTGAATCTAAATTTAAATTAACTCAAAAAATTCTTGAGTTGTTTCTTTTTCTTAAACATCCAGTCATGATCATTACCAAGAATGCGCTGATTTTAAGAGATCTGGACATTTTAAAGGAGTTAAATTCGAATAAATTGGTTTCCGTAGCAATTTCCGTTACAGCTTCTCAAGATACGACCAGACGCATCATGGAACCAAGAGCATCAACAATTGAAAGCAGGTTAAAAGTAATTGCCAAATTGAAAGAATCTGAAATTCCGGTTCACGCTATGTTGGCACCTATCATTCCTGGAATAAATGATACCGAGCTTATGAAAATGGTACATATAACTGCAGATGCTGGTGCATCCAGTGCTTCCTATCAAATCGTTCGATTAAATGGTGAACTGCCTGTGCTTTTTGAATCCTGGCTAGATCATCATTACCCTGATCGCAAGGATCGAATCTTAAATGCAATCAGAGAAAGCCATCAGGGGCAATTAAATGATTCCAATTTCAAGACCCGAATGAAGGGGAGTGGAAGTATTGCTGACTCAATTCGGCAGCAATTCAAATTAGCATACAAACGCTATTATCCTAATCCGCAAAAACCCAATTTACGCACAGATTTATTTCAAAGAATTAAAAATGGACAATTGGTTATTTGGTAAATCTCAAATCACAATGTATGCGATATATACTATCAATAGCAGGATACAGCCTAACGAAACCATAAATAGGATGTCTGCAATATGTTCTGTTTTACGTTCCAGCTTATGGTTTTGAGTCCGCAAAGAAATAAATGAAAAAATACACGCTGCAGCTAACAACAATGAAATTACAGAAGTGATTTCATCCATTAAATTATTCTCCTGTTGGCTGGTCAAATGCAAAGACGTAATAACAACCAGACACAAACCCAATAGGGTAGATGAGGTATTTAAAATGTGTTGGGACGTGATATTGGGCATTTAAAAATTATTTAAAAAAATGCCAAGTTAAATATTCTTAATTATTTATTTTAGAAATGCAATTTTCCTTGCTAATAGTCACCGCCTAATTGAATAAACTACTAATGTAAAAGAATTTAGACAATTGAAACTACTTTCTAGATTCAACTAAAAATAATTATTTTAAACTTACTTCTATTTAAAGTATT
Source organism: Saprospiraceae bacterium (assembly GCA_016787575.1). Lineage (GTDB taxonomy): Bacteria > Bacteroidota > Bacteroidia > Chitinophagales > Saprospiraceae > Vicinibacter. Next base: position 88,796 of record JAEUUO010000022.1, read on the forward strand.
CACAGGATCGTCAAAGGCCAACTTTACGTTCAATACTAATTAATCAAATATACAACCCAAATGATTTTAGATCCGAACCAGATACTGTAAGATTGCAAGAAGTTAATTTTTGGGCAAAGTATTGAATATTTAATTTTTCATAAATTATATGCCGAATTGAATTTTAAAATTGCAAATACAAATAAAATTTATATCATTCCAATTTGCTTGACCTATTTTAATTAAGAACAATAAAATAGAATTCCGTGAATTAGCTTGAAATTTTATTCCTATGACAATCCTAAAGGAATTAATTTTTCAATTTTCCTACAATACTTTATTCCTTAAGAATGAGTTTACTAATTTATGATTTATCCTTATCGAAACTTGACAAAATGTTGATAATGTAAATTATAAACCAAATAAACATCTTAGAATTATACGGATATTATTTTCCCATAATTTATATTATGTTAAGTTGTTTATTTGGTATCTATTCGATAGTAATATTAACCCCTTTGTTTGTTCCTCTTTCTAAAAATTCACCAATACACTCTGTATACCATCCATCTCTTTTTAAGATGGTTTCAAATTCAGATCTGAATATTGGATCAATAGCAATTATCAAACCTCCACTGGTCTGGGGATCTGCAACCAATTTATACCATTCTTGATTTAGTAATTTAACTTGCTCCCCATAACTCTTCCAGTTTCTGTGAGTTCCACCTGGAATAGCTCCCTTTTCAATGTATTCATACACTATGTTGCTTAAAACAGGCAACTTAACATAATTTATTCTAGCCACTAAATCTGATGCTTTGCACATTTCATTTAGATGCCCACAAAATCCAAATCCGGTCACGTCGGTCAGTGCATGAACTTCTGAATACTTTGAAATCTCTGCTCCCAAAGTATTCAGCCGCAACATGGATTGGGTAGCTATTTCTTTATCCTTTTCTCCAAGAATGGCTTGCTTCTCTGCAGTTGTTAGAATGCCAACACCAAGTCCTTTAGAGAGATATATTAAATCTCCTGCTTTAGCTCCATCGTTCTTCTTTAAATGCTTTGTTTGGACTCTTCCGTTTACTGCCAATCCAAATACAGGTTCCGGACAATCAATTGAATGGCCACCAGCAAGTGGAATGCCAGCTTGTATGCATACAGCTCTAGCGCCTTCTAAAACTTGTCCAGCCCAATAAGGATCAATTTTATCAATTGGCCACCCCAATATTCCAATGGCCAGCAAAGGCTTGCCCCCCATAGCGTAAACATCGCTGATGGCATTTACAGAGGCGATTCTACCAAAATCGTATGGATCATCTACAATGGGCATAAAAAAATCCGTTGTACTGATTAATGCTGAATCGTCACCAAGATCAAAAACAGCTGCATCGTCACGACCTTCATATCCTACTATTAAGCCTGGAAAAACATTTGTATGGTTGGACTTTAATATTTGATCCAATATGGCAGGTGCAATTTTACAACCGCAACCAGCACCATGACTGAATTGTGTAAGACGTATGGGTTCTAATTTATATTCCAAAATGATTTTGTTTATAGTTTAACAAAATATCAAGCACTTCTAAATTGGATAGTTGTTTCAATTGTAATTTAACTATCTTGTTTGAAACATTGATCGCCAAATTATAATCATAGCATTTATCATAATAATTCAATGCGATGCGAGCTGCCGCTGAATAGTTCTTTTGCTTAATAAAATCAATTGCATTTTGAGTTGCTTCATGCCCAAGTCGTTTTCGTATCTTTTCAAATGATTGCATCAGCGATTCATCGTCTTCCTGTTGATACAAATTTATTAAATGATTAATTCTAAATTCCAAATCACGCTCAAGGTTAATTAAACTGGCTTGTTTAATATGTTTCCAAAATAATTCTGGAATGTAGTTTCTTCCAATAGTCCGACTTTCATTTTCAATCCAAATCCAATGATTTAAATTTAAACGTAGCAAATTAGAAAATAAATTGTTTTCGAACTGCTCATTGGTTTCTTGATCTTGCTCCCCTATTCCTCCAAATGCAGAACCTTTATGCTTAGCCAATGCCTCCAAGTCAATAATTTGTTCACCTTTTTCAGCCAATCCTCGCAACAATTGTGTCTTTGCACTGCCCGTTCGACCACCCAACACTATGATTTTAAACTGATTCGTTGTATAAAATTCAGATTGAAAATGCCGGTAGGCTTTATACCCTCCGCTCAGCACAGTTACTTCATACCCAACATTAGATAGCAACCAAGCAATGCTGCTGCTTCTTTTTCCTCCTCTCCAGCAATGAATTACTAATTTTTTACCCTTAGCCAGACTGTTAAATTGCTCTACCAGAGATCGCAGTTTTGGTCCAACAATTTGAAGGCCATGAAGCATGGCTAACTTGGGTCCATTTTTCTTATACAAGGTCCCAATTTCCTTTCGCTCCTGATCATTGAATAGCGGTATATTGATACCAGAAGGTATGTGTCCTTGTTTAAATTCTTGCGGAGACCGCACATCAAACAAGTTTATAGTTTGTTCAAATAACCACATACCAACTTCTCTCTCAACAATGGCCATATTTACTTTTCCCAATATTCAAACAATTTAATAAAGAGTTTTGCAAGATTTGCTGCATCCGGCAATGCACGATGACGTCCTCCTTCAAATTCAATCTCTTCGATTTTTAATGCTTTATCCAATCCTACAGGTTTAGCGAAATTTCTAATTTTAGCATATTGAGGTTTTAAATCAACCAAAGACTCGATCCAATCACATTCTATCCGGTGACTCCGACAATTTTCTCGAATTAATTTAGAATCTTTTGAACCCCATGTATAAAAGACACTATTGTTTTCATGCAATAAACTCCACTCCAGAAATGACTCAATTACAAATTCAAACGATTTTGCTCGTTCAACCTCTATTTGTTGTATGCCAGTCAATTGTTTGCAATACAACGACAATTGTGCATGTTTAATCGGTTTGACTAATTTTGAAAACTGCTTAACCGGCGTTAGAAAAGGATCTAAAAAGACAGCTCCAATTTCAATAATTTCCTGTTCGTATTGAACACTGTTTGGATTCCAACATGTCGCCTCTAGATCTAATATAATATAAGCCATCTCTACAATAAAACATTTGAAATAATCGATTAAAAACGATCTACATTCCATTGAATAGATGACCAATCGATCGTATCATCCAACTCAAGAACAGCCATTTTATTTGCGTAAAATGCCAGACCAATAAAATCTTCGCTAAGCAATCTGCCAAATTCATCCACTAGCAAAATTCGATTGATATGAAAAATACCTAAAGCAGCTATTCCTTTTGAAATAACATCTTCAATGGCTCCTTCCAATTCCATTGGATAAATTAAATTTTGATTCTTTGATAAATCAAACAAAATGGTTCTCAATTGCAAGCACAACATTTCAAATGCTATTCGTGGAAATACAAAATCTTCCTCTGGAACTTGAACTAAGCTATAAATATCAGTATGTGGATTTAATTTACTCAACAATTTAAAAGCAGCAAAAGCTACTAAATGACAAGGAAGGATGTAATTGTATTTTTTATAAACCTGGCAAATTTTTTCACCAAGCTCACGTGTATAAATTCCTTCTCTTTGTGCATCTACTACAATCTTACCATCCAATTGAAAATAATCACTTTGTTTAATTTGAATTCCTTTATGATCCAAACTGATTCCCTCTATAGTCAACCGATTTCCAAAAACGTCAATTGGCATTCCAAAAGTTAAAACAATTTTGGTTGGCTTCGTTAAAAGCCGCTTTACAAATTTTAAATAAGAGCCTAATCCATCTTTTTTAACTCTGGCCGAATATTTTTCCTGCCCTGTTATTTGCAAATGCTGGATCATCAGACTTCTTGCCTCCAATACACTTTCATATCCTAAAACTACTGGAACAACGACGATTTTTTTAGCACTTTGCTCTTCGATTAATATGCGTTGCGCTTGAACAAGGGATCCCAATAAACCAAGTTTCACTTTGGATTCGAGTTCTCCAGAACGACTTCTTGTGCCTCCTGGAAAAAATATTGTATTTACTCCATTGTAAACTGAAAGTTTTGAATAACTGTTTAATGTTTGTAAATAAATGCTATTCTTCTTTCTTCTATCAACTTTGTAAGCTCCAAGCCGATTCATAAAAAAAGCAAAAAACTCAGAATCAAACAAATTAAGTCCAGCTCCATAACTAAATGCAGGTAAACCTAATAAATTATCAACTGCATATCCAATCAAGACACTATCCAAATTACTGGAATGTGTAGGAACCAAGATAACCAAATGATCTTTAAACAATGCTCTGACTTCTTCACAATGACCGTTAATATGAATTGACTCCATATTTTTCAAATTCATCCGTTTCAAATTATACAGAGATTGCCAGCCAAAAGGATACAGTATTAGATGAAATAAGAAATCGCAAATTTTTCGGGCAGTTAAAAATGTTTTAGGATTAAAATGTCCAATAATTTCCAGTGAATACCTCTTAATTAGACGAAGCAATGTTTCCTTATTGGCTTCATGCTTGTCCGCTTGAAGTTGGTTTTCGTTGTACTCCTTTTGAATCTTGCGATAATATTGCATTTCATTGGGAGGATCTGCTTTCCATGGATTTGATTTTACACGTTGTTTCTCCAAATAAATTGCACGTGCAATTGCCTGATCAAGATCGTCTTTAGGTAAATTTGTAAAATAATTAAATACGTCGTTTTGTAATTTTATTAAAAATGATTTTCTGGTATTTGCAAATAAACTAATTGGCCATTTGTTGAGATCCTGTTCAATGTGCTCAAATTTCTGATATCTTGAATAATTAGATCCTTCCATTTTCTGCTTCTTTTTGTATTTGCACAAGAATATTTTCCATTACTAAAAACAACTCATCTGCGCCTAATCGCTTTTCAGAACTTGTAACAAAAATGGGCGGGCATTCATTCCAATTCTTTAATAATTCTTCTTTGAGCTTTTTCGTAAAATCTGTTACAAGTCTATCTTTTGTTTTATCTGCCTTCGTTAAAATTATATGAAATGGAATCCCTAACTCTCCCAAATAATTGATCGTATCAATGTCAATTTTTTGAATGTCAATGGAAGCATCAACTAAAATAAAAACAAGGCACAAATTGGCTCGTTTTCTAAGGTAATTCCCAATTTCTTTAGCCCACTTCTCCTTAAGTTTCTTTGAAACATTGGCAAACCCATAACCTGGAACATCCATGATGAGCCATGAATTATCTATTTTGTAAAGATTAAATGTCTGCGTTTTACCAGGTGTTCGGGAAACTCTGGCCAACTGTTTGCGATTGCACAAATAATTAATCAAGCTGCTTTTTCCAACATTGGACCGGCCCCAAAAGCAAAATTCGGGCAATTGCATTTCAGGCAATTCGCTAAAAGTTCCAAATGAACCTACAAACAATGCTTCCTGTGCTTTTATATACATATCAGGATCAAAGTTCGTTAAGTTTATGCTAAATTAAAAATCCAACATACTACATGTTACATTTTTTTCGTATATTTGATATAAAATATTTAACGTGCGGAGTTTTTTAATATGTTTTCTTTTTAGCCTAAGCAATTATTATTGCCAAGCTCAGCTTGACTTTACGCTAACAGGCGGAATGCACAGTATTGATGTAGGACCTAAAGATTTTGTCGTAACTAATAAAAGTGAATTGGATTCATTTAAATTTTCATTTAAAAATGCATCTTATGGATATCATTTTGGAATGGGCTTACGAATTAACTTAAATAATTTTTATTTACATCCGGAATTTATTTTCAATTCTAATAACGCTCATTTTAAAGTAAATAATTACAATGTGCCTCAATTAGTAGATTCTGCTAGGGAAGAAAAATACCAGTATTTAGACATCCCATTAATGCTAGGTGTTAAATTCAGTATCATTCGTCTATATGCCGGTCCTGTGGCGCACATTTTTATTAATAACAAATCAGAACTTACAGATATTGAGGGCTATAAAGATAAATTTAAAGCAGCCAGCTTTGGATATCAAGCTGGAATTGGATTTGAATTATTTAAAATAATTGGAATCGACATTCGCCATGAAGGAAATTTTAGTCAGTATGGCGATCATATAAATTTCTTTGGAAGTCAATTAAACTTTGATAAAAAAGCATCTCGACTTATTGGAAGCATCAGCCTTATATTTTAACGCGCGGATCTAACCAAGCGTAAATTAAGTCTGCTAAAATATTTATGGTTACAAAAATGCAAACCGTAACAATACAGCATGCCAATACCACTGGGATATCAAATTGACTTAGCGCTTGGATAGTCAAATCACCCAATCCTCTAAAATTAAAAACAAATTCAACAAAAAAAGCTCCTGACAATAAAGAAGCAAACCACCCACTCAATGTTGTAATTATTGGATTCATTGCATTCGGATAAATATGTTTTACCAATACCCTAAATGTATTTGCACCCATTGATATTGCAGTCCTGATGTATTCTCTCGAGCGCACTTCCAACAAGGAAGCTCTGGTCATTTGAGCAATCATCGCAACTGGACGCAATCCCAAAGCCAAAGAGGGCAAAACCAATCGATCCCAGTTAAAAACTTCATTCCCAAAATCATCCAAAGCATATAATGAACCCTGTAAAGGCAAATGGGTATAGGCAACTAAGTAATAACCCAGGAGCATCGCAATTATTACAGCGGAAATATAACTTGGTATTGCATAAAACAATGTAGTAACCGAGGTGATTGTTGAATCAATCCATGTATCAAAATAAACTGCAGCCAAAGTACCGGATAGTATTCCTATCAAAAAAGCAAACAACATTGAACATAATCCAAGCAGTGCGGTCGATATCATGGCCGTTTTAAGGAGATCTGAAACCAATTCTCCATTCACATAGGATCTTCTGAAAAAAGGCAGCTTAATAATTACTCTTGATTCATCTGAAATAAAAATGGTTTTAAAACTGTAATCTTCCAACCGAGCGTCTGAATTATTAATATACTGGATACAACTCAAATCTTCAAGATACCTGAGCACCTGAATTGCATAAGATTGATCCAGGAAAAATTTCTTTTTTAATTGTAATATGGTTTCTGGATCTGCTCGTTGACCAAATTGGATTCTGGCAGGATCTACTGGCGCCATATAAATGATTAAGCTAATAGACAAAATGACCGCTATCAGTGAAAGGAAACCAATTAGTATTTTTCGAACCAAAAACAAGCCCACCAGCAGAACAGTTAATGAACAAAAGTAAATACCTTTACACTAAGTATGACATCAAAATCAAATACTTTTAAATTCGAACCCATAATTCCGGAACTTAAACATGGATTCAATCCATTTGATTTGAATTATTGGCAAGATTCTCAAAAATTCAAAGAACTCATTAGCAATCCTGCTGAATTAAACTATTTCAAAGATCAAATAGAAAAAAGGCACGATTTTAAATTCAGGAATGAGATCGCCCAAATTATCCGAAACCAATACAAGTCTGTTGAAATAGATGGGTGTGTCGCTACGAATATAGATCTTTTACAGAAGGATCAAACCTTTACTATAATCTGTGCACACCAGCCTTGTTTGATGGGAGGCCCCCTTTACTGGATTTATAAAATTGTGAGTACAATTAAATTATGCCAAACCTTAAAACGGCATTATTCTGATTATAATTTTATTCCTGTTTATTATTGTGGTTCTGAAGATCATGACTTTGAAGAAATCAATCACATTCATGTTTTTAATCAAAAATTAGAATGGAAATCAAAACCAGGATATGCAGTAGGCAAAATGTCTTTAAATGAAATTCCTGAATTTTTTGAGACCCTATTAACATTTTTCTCAAATTCCGAGCAGGCTAATCAGTTTTTAAATAAAAATTTACAATGGATTCGTCAAAGTGAAAAGTATGTTGATTATTACAGACATTTTGTAAATGAACTTTTTGGTTCATATGGTTTGCTATTCTTTAATCCGGATGATAAAGATGCCAAAACTTTATTTTCTCCAGTTATTAAACAGGAATTGCTTCATCAGTTTATTCAAAAATATGTCCATGCCAGCATCCCGGCAATTGAAAATCTTGGCTTTCTAGCACAAGTCAATCCAAGAGAACTCAATCTATTTTATCATCACCCCGAGGGACGCAAACGCATGGTATTTGAATCAGGCTTGTATAAATTAATTGATGCTTCGAACACCTGGAACCAAGAAGAAATTTTATATGAACTCGAAACAAAACCAGAATTATTCAGTCCCAATGTATTGCTAAGACCCTTATTTCAAGAATATATTTTCCCAAATCTGGCATTTGTTGGCGGTGGAGGTGAAATCGCCTACTGGCTTGAATTAAAAACTTCCTTTGATTCAGTCAACATCCCCTACCCTCTTATTTTTAGGAGGTTTTCGGCTATTTATTTCGAAGCAGGAATCCTTCAAAAAATATCGAAAACCAGTTTTTCCAAAATTGATTTTCTGGATTCAATCAATCATTTAGAATCGAACTTTGTAAACAATCAAACATCAACATATATTTTAAATCCAGCGGATTTTATAACAATCAACAAGTTATTAGAAAAAATAAAAGTCGATTCATCTCAATTAGATCAATCAACCAGAACAAGTATCGAATCAGAAATACATAAAATTACCAAATCACTGGAGCACATTGAAAACAAACACCTTAAATCAATAAAAAATAAATTTGAAAATGAATTAGTTCAAATTCGAAAAATAAAAGATCAACTATTTCCAAATCAAACGATACAAGAACGGTATCAAAATTTTTTACCGTATTATTTTAAGCATGGGAAAAGTTATGTAGATTTTCTTGTTCAGATGTATGAACCCGGTGAAAATAAGCTTTATCTAATAGAAGAAACGCTTACTTAATTTTCAGAAACATCAAACAACTCCAACAAATCACTGATTGTTGATTTTAAATCCTTCCTATCAACGATGAAATCAAGAAAACCATTTTCCAACAAAAATTCAGATCGTTGAAATCCTTCAGGCAAGTCTCTTTTAATCGTTTCTTTCACAACCCTGGGACCTGCAAATCCAATGAGCGCATTTGGTTCTGAAAAATTAATATCCCCCAACATAGCAAACGATGCAGTTACACCACCTGTTGTAGGATCGGTTAGAAAGGAAAAATATGGTATATTGTTTTTTGCCAATAAAGTCAGTTTGGCGGATGTTTTAGCCATTTGCATTAATGAAAAGGCAGATTCCATCATTCGTGCACCTCCGGATTTTGAAATTATCATCAACGGCGCTTTGTGTTCAATACAGAAATCAATGGCACGGCTAATTTTTTCACCCATAACACTTCCCATAGAACCTCCAATAAAAGTGAAATCCATTGCTGCGACTACCAATTTACGCGTATTAATAACCCCGGCTGCTACCGTAATTGAATCCTTATGTTCTGCAGTCTTTCTTGCATCTTCCAACCTTTTGGAATAGGATTGCAAATCAGTAAAATTCAAAAAATCATAAGAAATCAGATTGTCAAACAATACTTCATAATTCCCATCAAATAACAACTCAAAATACTGGTCTGAAGCAATCCTTTGATGGTAATTGCATTTCGGACATTTGTGAAAGTTTTCTTTTAACTGCTTGGTTGTCAACATCTCAGAACATTCTGGGCATTTATACCAAATTCCATCCGGAGTTTCTTTTTTAACCTTAGTAGCTGTAGATATGCCTTCTTTGAGCCGCTTAAACCAACCCATAATTTAATGCTTTTCTTTTGATAAATATTCCATAGGAACAAACAAATTTATACTTAATTGCCAACTTAGCCTTTTAATTTTGAAATTCTTAATTTCAAGTAGCAGTGCAATGGCTGTTAAATTATAATAAACTGATTTATAGCATTATATGAAGGTATGTTTAATTGGGTATGGAAAGATGGGTCAAGCCATTGAACTGCAACTATTAAAAAGAGGTCATCAGGTTTCCTTTAAACTGGGCAAAATTGAAGAATCTGAATTAGAATTTACCTTAACGAATTCAGACATTGCCATCGAATTTTCATCCCCGGAAGCCGCAGTTAAACACTTAAAAACTTGCTTCCGAATGCAGCGGCCCGTAGTTTGTGGCACTACAGGCTGGACAGCTGCTTGGGATGAAGTACTATTAGCTTTAAATCAATACAACGGGGCATTTATATTCGCTTCTAATTTTTCAATTGGCGTACAATTGTTTTTTGAACTCAATAGAAAATTAGCTCATTTAATGGAATCCAGACCAGAATACCTGTGCGCCATACAAGAAGTACACCATACCCATAAGAAAGACGCACCCAGCGGCACAGCAATCAGTCTAGCGCAGGATATTATAGAAATTCATCCCGAATACGAATCTTGGAGCTTAGAGCCTGATTCAAAGGCAAAGTCAATACCGATCCTTTCTATAAGAAAAGATCCTGCAGTTGGGATTCACCAAATTAAATACAATTCACCAATTGATGAAATTGAAATTTCACACATTGCACACAACCGGGATGGATTTGCACTGGGTGCTGTATTGGCAGCTGAATTTTTAGTTGATAAAAAAGGACTGTACAGCATGCGAGATGTACTCGGACTAAAATCAATCTGATGGAAATTTCAACTCTTCGCTTTGTTTTGAGTTACTAATATTAATTATGATTAGTCCAAAATCTATTGACGAAGTTCTTGAAATTGCCCGCATTGAAGATGTGGTTAGGGATTATGTGGATTTAAAGAATCGTGGATCGAATTTAATTGGGTTGTGCCCTTTTCATAAAGAAAAAACACCCTCCTTCTCTGTTTCTCCATCAAAAAATATTTTTAAATGTTTTGGCTGCGGCAAAGGAGGCAATACTGCTCAATTTGTAATGGAAGTTGAGCAACTTAGTTTTCCTGAGGCCATTCGCACACTTGCAAAAAAGTATCAAATAACACTTGAAGAAAGTTTTAAACAAGAAATCAATCCAGAATTACAACAAGAGCAAGAAAGTCTTTACATTATAAACCAATTTGCATTAAATTTTTATAAGGACAACTTAAGAAATAATCCGATCGGTCAATCCGTTGCTCTTAGTTATTTTAAACAAAGGGGATTTCTTGAACAAATTATTGAAAAATTTGAATTAGGTTTTGCGTTTGATGAACCAGATGCGCTGTTAAACAAAGCACGAAAGGAAGGTTTTAAATTGGATTTTCTTCAAAAACTTGGCTTGGTAACAGCACAACAAAAAGATTTTTTCAGGAATCGCGTCATTTTTCCAATTCATAATTTAACTGGCAAACCAATTGCTTTTGCAGGAAGGCATTTAACATCTGATAGCAAGTCTCCTAAATATATTAATTCACCGGAAACCGAGCTTTATCAGAAAAGTAAAACACTTTATGGTTTACATCTTGCAAAGAAAAGCATTCGAGATAAAAACAATTGTTTTTTGGTTGAAGGATATACTGATGTCATGGCGTTGCATCAGGCAGGGATTGAAAACGTGGTTGCTTCCTCCGGAACATCCTTGACAGAAGATCAAGTACATGTATTAAAACGCTTTACCCAACAAGTTAGCCTTTTGTACGATGGAGATTCAGCCGGAATCAAAGCTGCAATGCGAGGCATTGATTTATTGATTCAAGGTGGTCTCGATGTGAAAATTATTTTAATTCCTGGCAATGAAGATCCCGATGAATTTATTCGAAAAATTGGCGCTGACGCTTTTGAAAAATTCGTTGAAAATGAATCGAAAGATTTCATCGTTTATAAATTGAATTTGCATTCAAATGAAATAAAGAATGACCCAATTAAGAAATCCTTAGCTGCAAAAGATATCATTCAAACTATTGCTAAAGTAGAAGATCCAATTAAAAGGAGCATTTATCTGCAACAATCAGCCGGAATTCTTGGCATTGATGAAGTCAGTTTAATTTCTGCATGTAATAAAATAATTGGAGACGAACTTAAAAACAAAGTATTTAGACAAAAGAGAGAAGCTTTAGATAATGATCAAAAATTGTTGAATGAATTATCATCTGAAAGCAATATCAAAACACAATATAATAGCCAAATCACAATCTCTAATGACGAATTTCAAGAAATTGACATTTGCAGGATACTTATTTTATACGGCCATCACAAAGTAAATGTGAATGAAGAAATGCATTATGCAGAATTTATAATAGAAAACATTGCCGATACCTTAGCGTTTTTTGAAAATGAATTATTGAAGCAGTTTATTTTGGATGTTTCACAGCAAATAAGTCAAGGCAAAATTCCTGAATTGAATTATTATTTAAACCATACCGATTCAAATATTTCAAAACTTGCTTTGAATTTTAGCATCAACAAATATGAATACAGCAGCAACTGGGAAGAAAAACACGGTATATTTCTAAGCACTCAACAAGCACCCGAACTTAATTATAAATCTGATATTGAAAATTCAATCCTGCGCTTTAAGTTAAAAAAATTCAATAAGGCCATTTCTGAATTTGAGCGAAGAATTCAACTCAATGAAATTCCTGAAGAAGAACTGCAACTCGAATTAAAATCACATCAACACATTGTAAATCAGCGAAATTACATAGCTGGTCTGCTAAACACTGTGGTCATTAACTAAATAATGTGGTGCTCCACTAAATAGCGTTCAGCATCAAGTGCCGCCATACATCCACTACCTGCAGCTGTAACGGCTTGTCTGTATATCCTATCCTGAACGTCACCACACGCAAAAACTCCTGGTATGTTGGTTTTACTTGAACCAGGGATTGTTTTAATATATTGTTGATCATCCATGTCAATCCAATTTGCAAAAGGAGCAGAATTTGGCTGATGACCAATAGCAACAAAAAAAGCTTTCACTGGAATTTCTGATACTTCTAAACTCTGATTGTTGATTACCCGTATAGATTCCACTTCTTCGTTTCCAAGAATTTCCTGAGTTTCTGTATTCCAATGCACTGTAATTTTTGGATTGTTCAGAACACGTTCCTGCATAATTTTAGAAGCCCTCATGGTATCTCGTCTAACCAACAAATGGACTCTGGGGCATAATTTTGCTAAATAACTGGCCTCCTCTGCAGCCGTATCGCCTGCTCCTACAACTGCAACATCCATTCCCCTAAAGAAAAATCCATCACAGACAGCACATGCAGAAACTCCCTTATTCATTAATCTCTTTTCAGATTGAAGTCCAAGCCACTTTGCACTAGCACCCGTTGATATAATAACAGTATGAGCTTGAAATTCTTCCTCTGATTCAGTCCATAACTTATGCACAGGACCTGTAAAATCAACTTTTGAGATTACTTCATACCGAATGTCTGTATGGAAACGTTGGGCTTGCTTTTGAAAATCTTCCATCATTTTTGGACCGTGCACTCCATCTGAATATCCAGGGTAATTCTCTACCTCTGTGGTAATCATTAATTGGCCTCCAGGCTCTATTCCTGTAAATAACAAAGGGTGCATATTGGCACGGGCGGCATAGATTGCTGCTGTGTAACCAGCAGGGCCTGAACCAACTATAATCGTATGGTGAATTTTAGTTTCCATTATTTATTTATATGGCTTTGAAAGTACGTTCTACAAATCATTTTAACATCATCCAGCACGTTTGGTTCATAGAAATTATTGACAATGATTCTATCTGCACGTTCATACCATGCTCTTCGTTGTTGATAAAGTGTGTTGATTTGATTGGTATCAATTAAAATACCATCAAACAATGGCCTGCTATTAGGATCAATTTGCGATTCCAATTGAATTGGATTTACCTTCAAATAAATAGAAAAACTGAGATCTTTAATGATCTCAATGTTATTAAAAAAACAGGGAGTTCCACCACCCATTGCAATAATTGACACCTGAGATTCAAGCAATTCCATCATACAATACCTTTCAAGACTCCTGAATTCTTTTTGACCATATTGTTTCCAAAATTGACCAATGGTCATGCCAGAGTACTTTTCAAAATAATGATCTAAATCCTGAACCTCCAAACAAAGTTCTTTTTCCAAAGCACGCATCATCCAGGTTTTACCAGACCCGGGCATTCCGATGAGACTTACTTTGGGTTTAAAACTTAGGCATTTCAATCGATTGCTTTTAATACTTTTGCATTGTGAAGGCAGCGTATTGCAAATATCTTATTTTTTTGACAGTTTGGGGAGCCTGTCAAAAGAAAGCAGAACTGCCTGTCAATGAATACGATAAATTAATACACAATCCATATACAGCTGAAGGTCAATCGGATTCATTGGAGTTACCATATTTAATACCTAACATCTCATCGATTGATTTTGGGACAGTTCGGCAAGGGGACACCATCCGACAAACTTATGTTTTGTATAATCGAGGTAAAACAAGCTTATTAATCAGTAAGGTCAGTAGTTCCTGTGGTTGTGCTTCACCAGAAATTTTAAAAAACCATCTAGAATCAGGCGATTCTACTTTACTAAATATTATTTTTACAACACAGGATCAAATTGGAAATCAAGAAAAAACATTTACAATTTACTCCAATACCCATCCTGCAGAAACAATAGTCAAGTTAAAAGGTCACGTAATAAAATAAAAACAGTATATGAGTATTATTATTCTTTATGTTATTCTTTTTGGAATTATGTATGTTTTTTTTATACTTCCAAAAACCAAACAACAAAAAGCACAGAATTTATTTATCACAGAAATTAAGAAAGGCGATCAAGTTGTAACCCAATCAGGTATCATCGGCCGAATTACCAAAATTGATGATTTGATTGTTGAACTTCAATTAGATTCTAAAAGTTTTATAAAAGTTTTGAAATCCAGTATTTCAAAGGAAGCAAGTGATGCTATAAAAGACAAATATTTTTTGGAAGTTTAACGACCCATTTTGGCAATTTCATTTTGAAATTCCTCCATGGAATATCTTTTGAAATTTCCAGATGGCGGCAATAAATCATCCGGATTAATTTCTGCTTTAATTTCTTTTGCAACCATTTGCAATTCCAATTGAAAACTACCTGCACCCATCAGCATTGAAAACTCAAGAGGTGTGCCTTCCAATTTTATCGTGCGGTTATTTTGACTTATAAACGAAGGATCAAAATTCAACTCTTTAGTAATGTATGTCTTAATGGTTATTTCATTGGATTGATCAGAACCTGCATTTTGTAAAACAGGAGCTTTCATCTTTAAATCGACTCGTTTACATTGATGTCCTAAAATTACTTTGGTGTCATCTGGAAATTCTAATATGTTTATATTTTGCCCTTCATTGTTTTTCACAGAATCCTTAGCTGGTTTCGTTATTTGATCAACAATTAGGTATTTTTTACCCATCATATCCATATATAGAAATACAGAATCTTTCTTAGAATCCATAATGGTACTATTTTTCATCATCATCATGGACATAACATTTTTTTGAATGACACCATTGGAATAAACTAAAACCTGCATATTTCCTAACATAGATGCCATCTCAGGAGGTGCATCTTCCCCATTCATTTTCATAGATGCAACTTCCATACGGATCATTCCTTTAGAATATTGACCAAAAGATTCCATGTTAAACAAACAAACCAAAAATGTTCCTACTAACAAATTTTTAATCATATATGATGTGATTTTGAGAAAAGTGATCCCGACACGGTTCGAACGTGTAACCTACTGCTTAGAAGGCAGTTGCTCTATCCAATTGAGCTACGGGACCAATATTTAAATAGAATATCTAAATATCTTAAAGCTTTGTAATGGCAGGTATTTACTTGTATAAATACTCCTTAAAAAGCCCACAAAATTAAACAAAACCAAGACTTACTACTTAGTTAACAAAATTAAATTGTCGAATTTGACCACTTTTTAGTCTCAATTTTACATTTAACCAGGTTCTTGGAAGTTGATTTCTGTAAACTTCAAGGTTGTTATTCCCGATGGATCCAGATTTATAAAGCTTGCCTTCTGATCCTATGATTTCATATGAAACATACACTTCCTCTTTGGATTGTACAATCAATTTATCACTTGTTAGTAAATAATATGGTTTTGAATCTGAAATGTTTTCGTTTGAGACAGTGGTTCCAACTTTAAATGTGTAAAATTTAGAGCAGCCTAAACAGTCTTTAACCTCAACGGTATATACACCTGTTCTAAGATTACAATTTTCATTGCCATTTGCTCCATTGCTCCACGTATAAGTATATGGAAGACAACCTCCTTCCATTTCTATTTTAACACAACCGGTAGCATTGCCATCGTCTTTGGTGATGATACTATCTTTTAATATCAAATTAGAATTAAAGCTAAGATCTACCAAAAGAAAACTATCACAACCATATTGATTTATAAATTTAAAAGTCTGAATGGGATTGTTTCTGGTAAATACCACATTATTAATGCGAATTGAATCATCATAACATAGTGTATCAACAATTTGTCCAATTGAAGTTGGCTTTAAAATAACTGTAACATGAACAATACTGTCACATCCATTTATGGTGGATTTTTTAAGCGTATCTATACCAAATTCAACTCCGGAATAATATTTTCTTCCATTTATTTGAATGGTATCTCCTTGACAAACCGAAGCTGAATAATTTGATTCTGCCGTAGTGCATTCAAATAACTTGAGTGTCCAAAAATCAGGTGCTGCAGTATTGCTTGATGGCAGATCGTTATTTACACTAAAACTTTGTGAAACAACATACAATCCTCCATTTGTGCCGAAACAAAATGCACCGGCATTATCCCCTGCTGTTCCGCCATAATTTTTTTGCCATAAAATAGTACCGGATGTATCCAATTTCATTAGTAAAACATCACTGCCACCGTAATTACCAGTAATGTCTTGATCTTTTGAATTTGAATTTCCTAAAAATAAAATATTTCCATCTTTGTCTAATTGTGCTTTTACAGATGACTCATCATTCTTTCCTCCAATATTTTTAGACCAAAGCAGCACTCCATTTTTATCCAATCGAGCCATCCAAATATCTTTTGCTCCCTTTAAACTATCTACCTGACCACCAGATGTTCCAACAGTTCCAAAAACGATCATCCCGTCATCTCCCAAGTTGATCGCATCTGCAAATAGATCGTCACCAGGGCCACCAATTGTTGTTAGAAATACCTTATTGATATTTCTATTAATCTTCAAAATGAAGATGTCCTTTTTCCCTTTGCTTAAGCCATTAAAATCCATATCATTGGATTCAGACTCGCCAAAGACCAACATTTGTCCACCAAATGCATCCGACCTAAGAATTTTCTTTGCGCTTTCATCTTTAGTTCCTCCAAAAGTAAATGCTTTAATAATTGCTCCACTCTCATCAATTGAAGCAATAAAAACATCATTGCCTCCTTTTGTAGGAGTAGCAACTACATCTTTATCTAGTGATTTGGTATGTCCAGCTATAAATACCCTCCCGGCTTCCAGATAAAACAGGTCATTTAATTGGTCATTATTGGTTCCCCCGATACTTTTTTCCCAAAGCTTCGCACCTGTATTTGGATTATAGCCAACAACCCAAATATCCGTCAAACCGTATAAATTGGATACATCTGAACCTTTCCCATTGGTGAAGCCTCCTAAAATCAGGTTGCCATTTGTAAGAGTCACATAACTATTGATTTGCTCAATTTGGGGTCCTCCAAACGTCTTGATTCGGATTAAATCACCATTTGGTTTAAACTGACAAACCATAAAGTCATCAGCACCTTTATTACCTCCTACATTTGTTGAAGCACTTTTTCCTGCCGCAATTAACATGGTGTCATTATATTGCGTAATTGTGGTGCAAACATCTGAATTGTTTCCCCCAAATATTTTACTCCAAACTTTATTTGGTTGCGCTTCAAGGACAAGATTTATGCAACTCAAAAAGAACAATATGCTATACTTTTTCATTTAAAATTTTTGAACATTTAACGTAATACCTTTATCTATTAAAAGACTATGCCAAGTTAATATGAAAGACTTAAAATTAGAAGCCGGATGGAAAGAATTTTTAAAAGCAGAATTTGATAAGCCTTATTTCATTGAATTAATAAGAATTTTAAAGTCTCAAAAACTTGCCGGCAAAACAATCTATCCGCCCGGATCCTTAATTTTTAATGCTTTTGATTCAACCCCTTTGGATAAAACAAAAGTCATCATTCTTGGTCAAGACCCTTATCATGGTCCCGGTGAAGCGATGGGACTTTGTTTTTCTGTTCCAAGAGGAATTCCAGTCCCGCCTTCTCTTCAAAACATCTACAAAGAATTAAACAGGGAATTTGGATATAAAATTCCCAATCATGGAGATTTAAGCCAGTGGGCCTATCAAGGTGTTTTGCTGTTAAATGCCTCATTAACCGTCGAACATAGAAATCCAAATTCACACAAAGGCTATGGTTGGCATCAATTTACGGATCATTTGATTCATTTATTAAGCGTTCATAAGGAGAATCTGGTTTTTATGCTCTGGGGCAATTTTGCAAAGTCAAAAAAACAACTGATTGACGATACCCGACATTTGATACTTGAAAGCGCCCATCCTTCTCCATTAGCCGGAGGTAAGTTTCATGGCAACGATCATTTTAAAAAGGCCAATCTGTATTTAACAAAACACGGGATTGAAGCTATTGATTGGCAAATTCGCGATTAATAATTAGTTAATAAATAAGCAATAAAAGCGATATAAATTGTTTAAGTGATTGATTATCTGTTATTTGTAAATTGAACATGCTTCTAATATAATTCTAAGCCAGAATAATAAGCTTGCTGCTTTGCAGATGTCAAGAATTAAGATAAATTTGCTTATTAAAAACCTTCAAAACAAATCATTATGAAATTCAGAATTCTGTTGGTACTTGCTATTGCAGCAATTTCCTATTCAGCTGACGCCCAAGATTATAAATCCGCTATTGGATTGCGTCTGGGTTATCCTTTGAGTGTTTCTTACAAAACATTTATCAACGACAAGGGCGCAATTGAAATAACGGCCGGTTACAGAAGTTGGACGTATTACAATTGGTTTAATTTTGGTGGATACTACCAGCATCATTTTCCAATTAAAAGTGTTGACAATTTATCATGGTATGTAGGTGGTGGAGCCAATGCATACATCTGGTCATTTGACAATGACTATTATCCAAATAATGACTATTCTTCATTTTCTCTTGGAATTTCCGGAGTACTTGGCTTGGATTATAAATTTGACAACATTCCTTTAAATATCAGTTTGGATTGGATTCCAACATTTTTTGTCAACGGATTCGGAGATGGATTCGGTGGAGGATATGGTGGAGTTGCAGTTCGCTATGTTTTAAAATAATAAGATAAATCTTCAAATATATTGAAGCCCTGGTCTTAAAAGGTCAGGGCTTTTTTTATAAGTACAATTAAACATCATACTTTAATAAAAGAGATAAAATATAGAGCAAGCTTATTCTCCGTAAACTCACTAAAATAACTATCAGGAAATAGATTCGCTTTTACGCTTTGTTTGCTTCCAGATATAAGCAAGAATTGAAACTATGATATAAGGCATTGCAAGTAAATACAAAATTCCGGTATTGAGCCCTTTTCCAACAGATCCACCACTCTTCATATTGCTTTCTGCTGCCATCTTACACATCGGGCATTGCGCAAACACTGTTTGTTGGACCAAAATCAAGACCAACGTCAGGCCAATAAGAATTACAATTCGTTTCATTGGAATATGATTATTACTTGCAGGGGTATAACATTATATAGCAAATAGGACCACTAAAACAAATATACAACCAAACCGGATAAACCAATTTCGCTAATTTTTTATGTTTTTGACGTTGATCCGTTAATCCTCTTATATAGGTAAACAAAATAAATGGAAAAGAAATTCCCGAAAGCACTACATGACTTATCAATAATATAAAATACAAAATTCTTATTGAACCTACTCCACAATATCGAATTTCAGGAGTGGTTATGTGATAGATAACATAAGAAATCA
Source organism: Saprospiraceae bacterium (assembly GCA_016787575.1). GTDB lineage: Bacteria > Bacteroidota > Bacteroidia > Chitinophagales > Saprospiraceae > Vicinibacter. The sequence goes on from JAEUUO010000022.1 coordinate 108,739, forward strand.
GAAATACTCCAGACATGATCAATGCTGCAGTCATTAATCGCTTATGATTTTGAATTTGACCTTTTTTAATTTGAAAATATGCCAATATCAATACGATTCCGGCAAGTGCGTTGAGACTCGAATGGAATACAGGTAAAAATGAAAAGTCAATAGATGTTTCAATTTGAATTTTGCGCATAAAAACAACAACCAAAAGTATTACAACACTTAGAACAGTTGCAACAACATTTAATTGCTTAATTTGCTGTGGGGTCCAATTCATTTTGGATCTTTTAAACTAAGAAATACCGGAATATGTCTTACCAGGTCAACAACAGAAGCATCATCTAGTAAACTGTAATAGTTTCTGATTTTACCGTTTTTATCCATTAAAAGAATTACATTTTGATTTTTTAAATGCTCTGGTATAGAAAATGCTTCTGCACTAAATGGATAGACATGGTTCGCAGCCATGTATGATTTAAGCCAGTTTTTAGAATTGGGCAATCCAAGCAATTGAGACATATCTCTTAACAATTCACCATGATATAAGCCAATTATGGTGAATACATTAACAGAGAATTCTTCTTTGGTTTGAGTATATAATTTATTAAGAATATTTAAATGTTTGCTTCTTGTTGAATCTGCACCAATGATGGCAACAATCCAATTTTTTCCTAACAAACTATCAGAATAGAAAATCGACTCATCTTCAAGACTTGTTTGAAAATTACCTAGCTCAGCTTTTGGGATTAAATCGGCCATAGCATCTTTCCGCATTTGAGTACCTTTTGATAAGTAATACCAAGCAAAAAGTGGAAGACCAATAAGTATCCCTGCTATAAGAATGAGATTAAATGCCTTTTTCATTTAATCTATGTAAATTATTAATTGCGATCAATCTGAGTTAATGATGTTTTTCAACAGCATTTGAGTCTACGGGTAAATTGGCTGGAGTTTCTTGCTGCATTTCTTTCCCATCGTGTGAACCAGATTCATGATGTGTATTGTTTGAATTGCTAACACCACCAGATAGTTCAAGAATTGGCCTATCGTTGACATTCTTTCTCCAATGATACCAGGTATTTCCTTCATAGAAAAATGCTATGATTGCCCAAATTAAAAGCATGGTAGGCATCAGAACACTGCGCACCAATCCGGGTACTTCATAGCGCATATGCATAAACTCAAAAATAATGAAATAAGCTTTATACAAGGACATCCCAATCATCAATGAATACATTATAAACCTAGGCAAATGAAAACCATGGATGATATAACCTTTACCTACTAAAGCGACCATAACTTCTAGCAGCGTGACAATTCCTAAGAGGACAAATCCCCTGAAAACAACTTTTTTTCCTTCTTCGTAATTTAAATGTGCCATCCTATTGTTTGATTTATAGCAGATAAAAAACTAAAAACACAAATACCCATACTAAATCCACAAAATGCCAATACAGTCCAATTTTTTCAACCATTTCATAATGATTTCGCCTTTGCACATATACGCCACTTGCTACATTTATCATAATTATTAATAAAAACACAACTCCACTTAAAACGTGAAACCCATGAAAACCTGTAATGAAAAAGAACAAAGCGCCAAAAGCCTTAGGGCCAAACTGTTGCTGTTTAATTTCTCCAGCTTCAGTCTTATATTTTAAAGGCATCCATTCGCCATTATGTTGATGTATAAGATACGTTTGATGCGCATGAAACGAGTCTCCCGGTTTAATGTCATGACCATCTCCTTCAAGATAGACTCCAGATTCCACGTGTGTGCCAAAAGGATTTTTTAGAATTGACATTTTCTCGCCTCCAATTAAAGTGGTCCATTCCCAAGCTTGACAACCCAAAAAACATAGTCCGCCGAAAATAGTCATCAACATCCAAAACACTACTCCTTTCTTATTGTAACGATGACCTTCTTGAACAGCCCGAACCATTGTAACACTACTTACAATAAGTACAAACGTCATAAAAGTTACAAAAATCAAAGGTTTATGATGAATGCCACCAGGCAACGAGGAAAATACAAAATCAGGAACCGGCCAGGTCGGACTGCTAAACCGAAGTGTACCGTAGGCAATTAAAAATCCTGCAAATGTAAATGCGTCAGAAAGCAGGAAATACCACATCATTAATTTCCCATAGCTGGCTTTAAACGGTTCTTTTGCGCCCATCCATACGGATTCATTCTCATGTCCTTGATGCGCCTGTAATGTTTGATCGGATGCCATTATTTTAATTTTATACTATTGTAATATTAAAAACAGAAGTAAATAAATCCAAAGTATATCAACAAAATGCCAATATTGCCTAACAAGGTCAATTTTCAACAATCGCATTGGACTTACTGTAAATGATAGTAGAAATGCATTGGCAACACAAGCCATAATTGCAGCAATTCCACCAACAACATGGGCAGCATGAATCCCTGACAATGCATACAAAAACGAACCCGAAACACTCAAGTCTATTGTAATGCCAGTTGCCATTAATGCCTTCCAGGACAAAATTTGTGAAACCAAAAACAAAATACCCAAGATGAATGTCAATACAATTCCATAATTATATTGTTTTTGCTTATTGCCTTTTAAGCTTTTATAAGCCCACTCCATAGTAAAAGAAGAAGCAATTATAATCAGCGTACTGATAAAAAATTGAACAGGTAATTTAAACTCATACCAGTTTCCAGCAGGTCTTCGCACCAAATAAGCACTAGTTAATGCGGCAAACATCATGGTAATTGATGCCATCCCAATCCAAAGTCCGAATTTTAATGCCTGATAACGACTAGGCCCCAGGTTTTTATCGATCATTTGAATAATCGGCATTAATTAAGCAAATTATTGGTGAGCAATAAAAAAAGCAATGCAGGAAGATATACAATCGAGCAAAACATCAATTTTCTTGCAGCCTGCTCATTATTATTTTTATAAAGATTCCAGCTGTAATAGATATAAAATAAAATACAAATACTAATTCCTATGATAGTAATTGCATTTAATAAACCATTTGCTACAAACCATGCTAAAAAAACAAAACTCAAACCAGAGTATATTGCTGCATACAAACCATATTTGGGATCTGGTTTGCCCTCAACATCATTAACTAATTTAAATCCTGCTTTTCGATAGTCTGAATGTCCTAACCAGGCAATAGACCAAAAATGAGGAAATTGCCATAAGTATTGAATACCGAAAAGACACAGCGCTTCTAATGTAAAGCCATTGGATGCAGCCACGCCAGCTATCAATGTTGGCAATGCACCTGGTATAGCACCAACCGGAACTGCCAAAGTCGAAAATCTTTTTAAAGGAGTATAAACAAATGCATACAAAACAAAAGACAACATACCCAACGAACTGGCAACGGGATTGATCATTGCAAGAAACAACACACCCAGTGTGCAAAAAATACCACTAATTAAAACAGAAGTAGCAATTGACATCCGCCCATCAGCAACTGGTCTCAGAGCAGTTCGAACCATTAATTTATCATAATCTCTTTCAAGGCATTGATTTATAGCATTTGCTGCAAATGTTATAAAGCTTCCACCAAGAATCAGAAAAATAAAATTATTACCATTAAATTGATCCTTTGCTAAAATGATATAACTCAAAGCAGAAGATAAAATCACCATCAAGCTAAGTTTAAACTTAACCAGGATTCCAATATCTTTAATAAAGGAATAATTTAAAACGGATGATTTTGTCTGATTCAATTTAAATTAATTAAAAAATTAATGACTGCTGTGTTCTTCTCCTTCTGCTAACGGAACGTGCTGTTGAATAAATTCTTTATTATCCTTTCCATAATCATATGCCCAACGTTGAACAGTAGGAATTTTTTCAGGCCAGTTTCCATGACCTGTTTCGATTGGTGTAGTCCATTCTAATGAATTGGAACCATATGGATTTTGCTCAGTCATTTTGCGACCTTTATACATACTCCAGAAAAAATTTACAACAAATAACAATTGAGCAAAAAAAGTAATTATAGCTGCAATGGTTATAAATTTATTCATGTCTGTAAAATCTTTGAATGCATCGAAATTATCAAAGCGATAATAACGTCGGGGGACTCCGGCCATACCCAAATAGTGCATGGGGCCAAAAACTGCGTAGGCACCAATCATCGTGATCCAAAAGTGTATTTTACCAAGAGTTTCATTCATAAAACGCCCAAACATTTTTGGAAACCAGTTGTAAACACCGGCAAACATACCGAAAAATGCAGCAACACCCATTACAATGTGGAAGTGCGCCACTACAAAATAGGTATCGTGTTGTTGAATATCAATTGCGGAGTTTCCTAAAAATATTCCAGTTAATCCACCTGATATAAACATGGATACAAATCCGATACAAAACAACATCGGTGTATTTAATCTAATATTTCCTCCGTATAGTGTACTTATCCAATTAAATACTTTGACGGCAGACGGGACTGCTATAATCAAGGTAAAAACAACAAAGAAATTTGAAATAAATGGATTGACACCAGACATAAACATATGGTGCGCCCAAACAATAAATGAAAGAAATGCAATGGCTAAAATTGAATATACCATTGCACGATATCCAAAAATTGGTTTTCTGGCATGCACAGACAAAACTTCAGAAACAATACCCATTGCAGGTAAAATAATAATATAAACTTCCGGGTGGCCTAAGAACCAAAAAATATGCTGATACAAAATTGGACTTCCCCCAATGCGATCAAGTGCTTGACCATTAATAAAAATATCAGATAAGTAAAAACTAGTCCCAAGGCTTCTATCAAATAACATTAGAAAAAAACCAGAAGCTAAAACGGGAAATGAAAGAAGACCTAATATCGCTGTAACTAAAAATGCCCAAACAGTAAGTGGCATACGCCACATGCTCATGCCTTTTGTTCGTAAATTCAAAATAGTCGTGATATAATTCATTCCTCCCAATAAAACGGAAACAACAAATAACACTAGCGACACCGTCCACAAAGTCATACCTGCACCACTTCCGATCGATGCCTGAGGCAATGCACTTAAAGGTGGATAGGCTGTCCATCCTCCTGAAAAAGGGCCTGTATTAAGAAACAAGCTGTAGAACATAACTACAGATGAAAGAAAAAAGAACCAATAAGAAAGCATATTCAAAAATGGAGAAGCCATATCTCGTGCTCCAATTTGAAGAGGTATGAGTAAATTACTAAAGGTCCCACTCAATCCTGCCGTCAATACAAAGAATACGATTATGGTACCATGCATAGTTACCAAAGCATAATAGAATTCAGGTTCCAGTCTTCCAATTCCAGCGTCATTTACGGTTATCCATTTTCCTAAAACCGGCTTTAACCAACTTAAGTCCGCATCAGGGTATCCCAATTGCAAACGAAAAATGATGGACATGGCAGCACCAACGACAGCCCAAAAAATCCCTGTCATAAGAAACTGTCTTGCAATCATCTTATGATCCTGAGAAAATATATAAGTTGTTAAAAAGTTAGTTTGATATTTGTCGCCATGATGGTGTTCATGAAAATGATCATCATAACCCAATTCCTGGATTAGTTTATCTTTTTCAACAAGTGGTGAATGATTTGATGACATAATTTATGTTTTAAAAAGATAAAATTTTAAATTCAATTCTTCTGTTTTTCGAACGGCCTTCTTCTGTCTCATTTGAATCAACCGGTTTGTTTGATCCATTTCCAATTGCAGCAATTCGATCTGTGCCAACACCTTTAGAAACCAAATAATTCTTAATCGCATTGGCTCTATCATTTGATAATTTTAAATTAATATCAGGAGAACCCGTATTGTCTGTATGCCCACTCACTTCAACTTTCAATTTTGGATATAAATCAAAAGTTTCTTTTAATACATTTAAAGCCATCTCAGAAACAGAATCCAAAGTAGCTGATCCTAATTCAAAATAAATATTATCCAATCGGATTGTTCTGTCTGCTGCATTTGTATTGGTAGAATCCAAAGCTTTCTGCAACATTGTTTTCATTTCTTCGGTTTTCATAAAAGCTTCAGCTTTTATGGCCTTCCCTTTTAGTGGATCCTCTTCTGTATTTCGAATTGAACTTAGATAAAAAGACTTTTGTTTTTTATTCCAAATTTCCCATTCTTCCGGAGAAACTACTTTTACCAATCGGCGCATACTGTAATGACCTTTACCACATAATTCAGCACAAGCCAATTCGTATTCAAATGTTTTCCATTTTGGTGGACTAGTAGGATCATTTGGATCAGAAGGCAATTGATACTCTGGGTACTTCCTTAATTCTTGACGAAACTCTTCAGTTGTTTTAATTGGAGTAAAAATAAAATAGGTTGGAATACCAGGTACCGCATCCATTTTAACTCTAAAATGAGGTAAATAAAAATTATGCAATACATCCCGTGCAATAATCCGAACTCTTATTTTTTTTCCTTTTGGAATTACCAATTCATCAGCATTAAAATCATCGTGATTTCTTTCGTCATTCCAATCTTGACCTAATTCATTTACACCTGGTTTTATTAATCTGAAATCTTTAACACCTAATTTACCATCATGACCGGGATATCTTAAATTCCAGGCAAATTGCCATCCGGTTGCTTCAATTTCAATAAAGTCCTCCCCTTTTGTAACATCTGCCATAACTTTATTCCAGGTAACCAAACCTTGAACAACAAGGATCGTCATTACCAAAGCAGGCAATGCAGTCCATATAACTTCCAGGCGATTATCATGAGGCAGAAATAAAGCTTTTCTACCAGGTGTATATCGATATTTATATGAAAACCAAAATAATGCCACATGACAAATCAAGAAAACAATTCCTGTAAAAATCAACGTCACATTAAACATGCTATCAATCGAACTTCCATGTTCTGAGGCGGCTTTAAGTGGCCCATATCCTAGCAGGCGATTTGCATAGTATAAGGAACCCCAAATAAATGAACCTATAAATACCACACCAAAAATCAACAGCCACCTTCCGTTTTGATCAGCACTGTGTAAATCCGTTTCTTCTTGACCTCGCATTTCTGCGGTAATCTCATTAATTTTTGCAATTTGAAGTAAAACAACAAAAAGCAGTAGGATGGATAATATTGTAATTAAAGCTGTCATGTCGTACTATTTCGTTTTTCTATACATGATGATGTAAACTCTCTTGTAAAAATGGATCATTCTTTGGCACCAATGGAGCTTTAGATAAAAAGTGCAAGGTGGTTGCAAAAAACAAAGCTAAAAATCCAATCATTAGTCCAATATCAGCTAAACCAGGAATAAAATAACCTACAGGAGGCATATGATTATTAGACGCATGCTCATCATGAGCTGTCTCGCCATGTTGTGCAGTAATTGAATGACTATCTTTTGTCAATGCTTCACTTGTTGCAGGTCCTGAATGATACTCCATATTCAATTCAAGTGAAGCGTGGTAGGTTCCTGGTTTTACCATTTGAAATGTATCCCACCAGTGACCAAAAAACACGATGATACCAACCGCGATCAAAGTTCCATATTTGCGTTTGTTGTCATTTCTCATTAATATCAGAAATGGTAATGCAAAATTCAGGATAAGATTGCCATAGAAAAGTACCGGATATTGTTGAATTCGAGTTTGGAAATAAACAGTTTCTTCACCAATATTTCCATACCAAATAAGCATGTATTGAGAAAACCATAAATACGTCCAAAAAACACTGAAAGCAAACATAAATATTCCAAGATCATGAAAATGTTCCTGATTTACGTTGTGATAATATCCTCTTGATTTAAGATAAATTAAAAATAATATAGTCAATGCAATCATGCTCACAAAACAGCTGGCTCCAGTATACCATGCAAACATGGTACTATACCAATGCGGATCAACAGACATATACCATAACCAGATTACTGCAGCACTAGAAAAACCAGCAACAGGAAGAAAGATTGCTGCCCAGAATTTCATCTTATTGTAATGTTCAAAATGTTGGTCTCCATGATCATCTTCTTCAACACTTAATTTTCGAATTTTAGATGCAAAAAATATCCAACTTGCAAGAATTCCCAATCCTACTATACTGTAAAAATGTTTATTCAAAAAGCTTGATTTGCCTTTCAACACTTCATCTTTGGCAACCACATCAGAATCCGACCAATGGTATAAATGGTGCCAACCAAAATAAACTCCCAGAGCAATAAAAAACATAATAGCAAAACCAACCCATAAAAATCCAGACATGGCCTCCCAAACACGTTTAAAACCAACGTTCCATCCTGCATATGCGGTTCGACTAACACAAATAAAAAATAATGCCATCAAAGCTATAAGTGTAAAAAATACACCATTTTGCAATAGACTACTCCAAAAGCGAGTAAAATAAGCATCATCAGTCAGCAAAATTGTAACCAGGGACAGGATTCCGATGAAACCCATAATTCCTAATACAACTTTGTCTTTTGTTGGTATCTGTATCGTATTCATTTTGTTTCGTACTTGAACTTCAAATTATTTTTTAACTGTAGCCACCGGAGCAGTCGCCGCAGCTGCTAATTTAGCTGCATCCATAACTGCTTGTGAACCGGAAAATGTATTTTCAGACTCTGTATATTTTAAATTTTTTGATGCTGCCTGTAAGGATCTTATATAATGAATAACATTCCATCTTTCATGATAAGACAATTTATCCGCATAAGCTCCCATCATATTTCTTCCAAACATAATACCATGATAAAAGCGACCTTCTGATGCTGCAATAAATTCGTCTTTTAAAAAATTTGCAGGTTGTGCTGGATATTTCCCACCATCATCACGAACTAAATAACCGGCACCATCTCCTTTTTCACCATGGCAAATGCCACAATAAATATCATATAACATTTTTCCTTCAGCAAGTCCAGCACTGGTTAGTTTAACTTTGTTTGTTGTAATCTCTTTCATAGCACGCAAGCGCTCTTCCTCTGTATTTCCATAATAATAATTTACAGATCCATTAACAGGAGTATGGATTGCATTTAAGCTTAAATCACCGGAGTACATCGCTGCATGTGCAGAATCAAAAGCAGCAACACTTCCTCGAGCTATTGATCCCTTCACCGGAAATTTTGGTGCAGATAATTTTGCGATTTCTGCTGGCGTTCCCCAAGTATGATAATAATAATAACTATTAACATTCGGTTCGTATGCAATAGAATGAACCATGTCCGGCATGTATTCTGTACCAGTGGCATTTCCACCTGCAGGGCTGCATTGAAACAAACTCAATGCACAAACTATTGTAATGAATAAAAAAATAATACGCTTCATCATTTATATAGATTTAACATTCACCTCTTCTGCCCCACTTTCTTGAAAAAAAGATCTGGCTTCAGATTCGGAAATGTGATGTTGATCAAATGCTAGACAAAATTTATCATCTGTGGTACGCAAATCAAGTTGAGGATTTTCTACTCCTGGCCACAAGCCGCTAATAGTATAAAAAGTAATTGTCATCCCCCAGGATGCAAACAAAACTGTCAACTCAAATACGATAGGAATAAATGAAGGCACAGGCCAATATGGTTTACCACCAAAGATAATTGGCCAGTCACTGGTCATTATCCATGTCATACCTAAGAAAGCAGTTAGCGTTCCTATGGCGCCATATACAAAACCAGCATAGTGTAATCTTGATTCTTCCAAACCAAGTGCTTTTTCCATTCCATGGACCGGAAATGGAGTAAAGACATCCATAATATCAAGATGTTTGCTTTTAGCAAGCCGGACAGCGGTTAAAAGATCTTCTTCATCCGAATAAATCCCGTAAATAACATCTTTATTTAATTGTCTCATGCAAGGATGATTTAGTTTATTTAGGAATGATGATGTTCATGTGAATCTGAAGAAACAACACGGTGCTTATGCGTTGCATGTTCACCAATATATTGATCTCCTCCAACTTTTAAAATATGTTTTATTTCAGCTATGGCTACCACAGGTGCCACACGTACAAATATCAAATAAAGTGTAAAAAATAAACCAAGGGTACCTATAAAAATTCCAATTTCAACCCAGGTTGGACGGTAATAACTCCATGAAGAAGGTAAATAGTCTCTGGCTAAGGTGGTTGCAATAATTACAAATCGCTCAAACCACATTCCAATATTAACGAATATGGACATAAAAAACGTCAGAAATACACTGCGTCTGTATTTTTTTACCCAAAAAAGTTGAGGTGAAATTACATTACAAGCCATCATGCCAAAATAAGACCACCAATAAACTCCCATTGCTCTATTAAAGAATGCAAATTGCTCGTACACATATCCAGAATACCAGGCAATAAATAATTCTGTTAGATAAGCCACACCTACTATGGTACCAGTTACAAGAATTACCTTATTCATGGATTCAATATGCTCCAAAGTAATGTATTCTTCAAGCTTTAAAATTTTACGAGTCATAACCATCAAGGTTTGAACCATTGCAAAGCCTGAAAAAATAGCCCCGGCAACAAAGTATGGTGGAAAAATGGTTGTATGCCAACCAGGAATTACAGAAGTAGCAAAGTCAAAACTTACAATCGTATGTACTGACAATACAAGGGGTGTTGATAACCCTGCAAGTACCAATGATAGTGACTCCCATCTTTGCCATTGCTTTGCAGAACCTGTCCATCCAAATGATAAAAAATTGTATATTTTTTTACGCAGACCACTGGCCCGATTTCTTACAGTAGCAAAGTCAGGAACCAAACCTGTATACCAAAACAATAATGAAACTGAAAAATAAGTTGAGATGGCAAAAACGTCCCATAATAACGGAGAGTTAAAATTTGGCCACAGGGAACCTCTTGTATTTGGATAAGGTAAAAAATAAAATACGACCCATAAGCGTCCAACGTGAATTACTGGAAATAAAGCTGCACAAATAACGGCAAAGATGGTCATAGCTTCTGCAGCTCTGTTAACACCAGTACGCCAACGCTGTCTGAATAATAACAAAATGGCAGAAATCAAAGTACCTGCGTGACCGATACCAATCCACCAAACGAAATTTGTTATATCGTAAGCCCAGCCTATGGTCCGGTTTACGTTCCAAGAACCGATCCCCATCCAAATGGTCCAACAAATGCAAAACAAACCAAAAGCAAGTGTTGAAGCTGCAATGATAAATGCAATTATCCATGCTTTACTTGGGGTTCTTTCTGTTGGAGAACATAAATCTTCAGTTATCTGATGATACGTTTTATGTCCTTCAACCAATGGTCTTCTTACCGGTGCTACAAATCCTCCTGACATGCTTTAGTATTTATAGTTTTATGCATCTAAATTTTCATCTCTGTTGTTGACCTTCATGGTATAATGCACAACAGATTTAACATTGACTTCTTCCAATACAATATAATTTAAAGGATTCTCAATTTTTTTGAATAGCGTTCCTTCCTTATTATTCATATCCCCGAAAGTAATCGCTTCTGTAGGACAGGCAGTTTGACAAGCTGTTTTAACATCATTGTCATTTAATGTCCTACTTTCTTTCTTTGCAGAAAGTTTGCCTTCTTGAATCCGTTGAACACAAAACGAACATTTTTCAATGACACCTCGTGATCTGACTGTAACATCAGGATTCAAAACCATTCTTACTAAATTATCAGAATAGAATGGTTGATTTTTTTCTCCAGCAACATTAAATTGATTAACAGGAAATAAATCTGCAGTTGTAAAATCATACCAATTAAATCGTCTCACTTTATATGGACAATTATTAGCACAATATCTGGTACCCACACAACGATTGTATGCCATTTGATTTAATCCTTCTGAAGAGTGATTGGTGGCATTGACAGGGCAAACATTTTCACAAGGAGCATTATTACAATGCTGGCACATCATGGGTTGATAAACAACATTTGGATTGTCAACATCCCCATAATAATACCGGTCAATTCTCAACCATGACATTTCATGGTGTCTTGCAATTTCTTTTTTCCCAACAACTGGCACATTGTTTTCAGCCATACAAGCAACGGTGCAGGTTCCACAACCAATACACGCATTTAAGTCAACATGCATGCCCCAGTGATGTCCTGTGTTATAGGTATATTCATGACCAGGATATAGCGTATGAGAATTTAATTTTTGAAATTCAGCACGCTCTTCTTTTAATTTTTCTATATTTTCTTTTATTTCATTTAAATGACTATGCCTTAAAACAGAACGATCCGTTAATGATCCTTGAAAGCCTTTTGCTATTCCTTTAAACGCATCGTCAACCAAAGCAGCCTCATCAGCATTAAATTTTTGACCAGAACTTTTTTCAATAGCCGTTACACCTAGCGTATGATGGTGTTGAACACAAGCAAAATGTTTTTCAACAGTTCCACTGCTCTGAGATATTTCAACTTCTGAATTAAAATATTGGAAATAACCATCTACTAATTTACATGCAGGATAAAAATTAGTACCAACTCCTGTACCACAATCTCCTGCTATAGATCTCCCGTATCCTATAGCTATTGCAACTGTTCCGGGCATCTGACCAAATTGTTTTACAGCGCCTACAGAAGATTTTGTTCCAGCAATTGTGAGGTCAATTAATTCGCCATTTTCTTTTACATTGTTGAATGCAATAAATTTCCGATCTCCATCAAAACTTATTGGAACCATAAGATAATTTCCCCAGGCACATCTTGTTACCGGGTCAGGCATTTCTTGTAACCAAGGGTTGTTAGCATAGTTACCACTTCCAATTCCAACCGTTTCAATAAATGAAATTTCTAGGGCAGAACCAGATGGTTTGCCAAGTTTAGAAGTTGCTCCAGAAACATCACCTTTAAATAATGGAGTAGTTGTTGAATTCACAATAGTAAAAACACCATTATGTAAACATTCATCCCAGAAGTCTTGAAATCCTCCAGTAGCACCAGAAGCAGCATATACTTTACGCTCCCATTGATTTTTTAGATACTCATAATAAGGTTGCTCTGCGGCACTATTTAAATTAGGTGAAGAAGCCCATGATAGAAATGAATGGCCACTAGCCCTGGTATTAAATATTGGATTGATGGTAGGTTGAATTAAACTCAACAGACCTTTTTTAGCTTCAACATCACCCCAGGATTCAAGAACATGATGATCAGGTGCCAAATAATTACAAAGCGCACTGGTTTCATCAATTGTAGCATTTAAACTTACCCTGGTTTTCACATTCGCCAATGCTTGAGCAAAATCAGAAGCAATTGGCAAATCAAAGCAAGGATTAGAATTCCAAAATATAATTGCATCAACAATAGAAGCTTTCATATCACTCAGCAGTTGATTAACATCTGCATCGCTTCCTTTTCTTTGATAGGAAACATTATTAAAAGCAATTGTAGTACCTAAATTTCCTAACAAATTATTTAATCCATAACACAATACTTGTTCTCCGATATTATTGTTACCACAAACAATTAAGGATTTTGATTTTTGATTAACAAGACGTTCTGCTAATTTTTTGAAAGCTGCTTTTGCCTTTTCGTTTAATTCTATTACTGGTATGGTTGCTGCTCCTAATTTTGAAGCTACTTCATTGTATAAAAATGCAATTGCAGCGCTTTGTTCAGATGGCTTAACCAAAATCCGGTTATCTGCATTTGAACCTGTTAAAGACATGTGTGATTCAACCTGAGTATGCTGTGACATTTTAGGTGCATCAGCCTTAATTTTTCTTCCTTTTGCATAAAGTGAGGCATACTCAATAGGAGAAATCCAAGTACCTAAAAAGTCTGCATTAAAGCTAACAATTGTTTCAGCAAGATCAAATCTAAATTCCGGAATCATGCGTTCACCAAAACATTGTAAGCCTGCATCTAATAAAGCTGAAGATGAAACTCCATCATACATTATATGTTTTGATCCAGGATATTTCGTACAAAATTCAGCAACAGCTTGCAATGCAGTCGGACTCATTTGAGTACTGCTTACAATCCGGATATTTTTACTAGCTGCAAAAGAGGATTTAAGCTCATTATCCAAGTCGTTCCAACTGACTTCGGCAATTTGGCTTTGATTTAATTTCGATGGAAATTTTATCCTATTGTAATCATAAAGACTTAATACAGAGGCTTGAACCCTTGCGTTGGTACCACCCTTAGTTATAGATGAGAGTGCATTGCCTTCAATTTTAATAGGTCTACCTTCTCTGGTTTTAACCAAAATCGAACAATAATCACCACCATTTACATAGCTTGAAGCGTAATAATTGGCAATTCCAGGAACAATGGTATCTGGCTTAATTACATATGGAATGGCTTTTTTTACCGGAATTTCACAAGAAGCTAAAGTTGCCGCTCCAATTCCAAAACCTAAAAGCTTAAGAAAATCGCGACGATTGCTTTCAACCATTCCGCTTTTTTCATCTTCTAAGATAGATTCTAAACTAACAGGATTTAACTCAGAATTATTGGCTGCAATAAAATCCGGATTTCTTACCAGATCTTCTTCTCCAATCCAAATTGTTGATTCGTTCATTTTCATTTTATTCTACTTAGCTTCAGATCAATAATGGCATTTTTGACACTCCAGACCTCCTATGTCAGAGACTTTTACTGATTGTCTGGTGCCTGCTTTCAATTCATCATGATAGGTTTTATAACTATCGTAGTATTTATTATCAGTAAATTTTACATCTGTCTGTCTGTGACAATTGATGCACCAACCCATTGAAAGTGGAGCATATTGTTTTACAACCGGCATGTTTTCAATTTTTCCGTGGCAGGTTTGGCAGGCTAATTTCCCGATTGTCACGTGTTGCGAGTGATTAAAATACACATGATCCGGTAAATTGTGGATTCGTTTCCATTCTATAGGTCCAGGAATTGTTGATTTGGTGTCACTGGTCAAAGAATTTTTAATTCCTTCCCATTGGTTATCCGATTCCCTTATTGCAGATTCAGCACCTTCACGTAAATTGTTATCCTTAGCAAATGTTGTTGCTATCCATTTCTTATAGATAGCTGCAATTTCATCCTCGGTTAAGTTGTTATAATTGTCAATGTATTTATCTGTTGAAGGATTGTATCCAATTGAAGCATATATTTTGGTTATCTCAGCGGTGCCATACTGGCTGCCCTTTTTAATTGCAGCATGACAATTCATACAGGTATTTGTTGCAGGAATCAAAGATTGCTTAGATCTTCTAGCTCCATCGTGGCAATAATTACAATCAATTTTATTTAAACCAGCATGTGTTTCATGACTAAATTTAATGGGTTGATCCGGTTGATAATTTTGCTGTCTTCCTAATGAAATAGCATTATTAACTGTTGTGTAACCGCCAAACAAAACCAAAGCAAAAATCACAAAACTGATAACTGTTTTTGATGTCATTAACTGCCATACAGATTGTTTTTTAGCGGTAGTGTCCCCTGCTTTAAGTTTCATTTGATATGCCAAATCCGACATAAGATTCCACAAAAACAATGCAAGTCCAACCAACAAAATAAAAATTAAATAAATCCAAAATGAAAGTCCACTTTGTTGATCCTGAGGAGCTTGTGTCCCACCTACAGCAGCAACCGGTTTGGGTCCGTATGTACCTTTATACACTCCATCTACATAAAGGAATATACTTTCAATTTCATCATCTGACAAATTGGGAAATGCCGTCATAACTGTCGGCTTAAATTGGTTCCATAACTCTGTTGCCCTCGGATGACCAGCTTTAATCAATGCTTGAGAATTTCTTACCCAATTGTGCAAATCAGCTTTAGGAAAAGCAGCCCATCGCTCGACGCTTCCTCCCAATGCGGGTCCCGTAAGCGGGTCTTTCATGTTTTTATTATGGCAACTGGCACAATTATTCTTAAACGAACTTTTGCCAACTTCGATATCAGGTGCTGAAATCAGAGCCCCAATCGAAATAAACACAAATAAAATAGTTCCAAATATCCCTTTGTAGCTCATAAATTATTGAAAACTAGATGAATATGATTTCAAAATAAAACGATGCTTTAAATCGTTATACGAATCGCCTGCAAAAATACCCCAGAAATGTGTTTCCCAAAACATCTGATCAAAATGTTTTATTTGATTGTCAAAAAAGTTCAATTTCTTAATAAGTACAACAGTTAAAATATCGTTAAGTTAATTTGTTTATTATCTTTTGCATATTGTTGTGAATCACACCGCAATGGGTGCCTTAATCGCTGGATGGCATTGATAATCAATTAGTTGAAAATCTTCGTATTTAAAATCAAACAAGTCCTTAGCCAAGGGATTTAAAACCATCTTTGGACTATTAAATGGAGTTCGGCTTAATTGCAATTCAGCCTGTTCCATATGATTTAAATACAAGTGCACATCTCCAAAACTGTGAACAAATGTTCCAGGCTTCAAACCGCAGCTTGCAGCAACCATCAGCGTTAGTAAAGAATAAGATGCAATATTAAAAGGAACCCCTAAAAATACATCTGCCGAACGTTGATAAAGCTGACACGACAAACTTCCATTAGCCACATAAAACTGAAACAAACAATGACATGGATTTAATGCCATTTTAGGCAAATCTCCAACATTCCATGCAGAGATTACCATTCTCCGTGATTCAGGATTTGATCGAATCGTTTTAAGTAAATCCGCCATTTGATCAATGACTTTCCCATCTGAAGTCTCCCAGGAACGCCATTGTTTACCATACACTGGACCCAGATCTCCTTCTTCATTGGCCCATTCATTCCAAATGCTGACCCCATGGTCGTTGAGATACTTAATATTTGTATCCCCTTTTAAAAACCACAACAGCTCGTAAATTATTGATTTTAAATGCAGTTTTTTGGTAGTCAACAAAGGAAATGACTCAGATAAGTCAAACCGCATCTGGTATCCAAAAATACTTTTAGTTCCAACACCGGTTCGATCTGTTCTTTCAACTCCTTCATCTTTAACCTTCCGGAGAAGGTTTAAATAGTCCTGCATACTTCAAATTCAAAAGCAAAGAAACATATTAAAATAATCTTAATATAATTTTTTCAAATATTTCTTTACTCCTTCTAAAAGGGCTTAATTTTACAGCTAAACCAAAACATGAGCTATAAAAGCCTCTTAGAGGCCTGTGTCGATTTAGAAAGAAAGGGCCAGTTGATCCGAATAGCGGATGAGCTTGATGGCAACCTTGTTATTCCTGAATTACACAGAAGAGTTCAAGCCATTCAGGGGCCAGCTCTGTTTTTTGAAAACATCCGATCTTCAAATTTTCCAGGTGTATCCAATTTGTTTGGGACGAATGACCGTTGTGAATTTTTATTCAGAGACGTTTTAAATAAATTGGATTGGTTAATAAAATTAAAAGCCGATCCTGAACAAATTTTAAAAAAACCTTTCAGTCTTCTAAAACATCTTCCTTTTCTTTTAAAAGGAATTCCCCGTAAAACTTTCACCCAAAAATTAACTGAATCATGCACTGTAAGTGAATTGCCTAAAATTAGAGCATGGCCTATGGATGGAGGTTCATTTGTTACTTTACCACAAGTAATCAGCTTTCCACCTGGAAGTTTAGAACCTAAAAAAGCAAATGTTGGAATGTACCGCATCCAATTAGATGGAAATGATTACAAAGTGGATCAAGAAATTGGATTGCATTACCAGTTGCACAGAGGCATTGGCAATCATCACCAACTTTATAAAAATTCAGAACTTCCTTTTAACATCAGCATTGGAATTGGAGGCCCTCCAGCCAATACATTGGCATCTATATTTCCACTTCCGGAAGGTTTGAGCGAAATCCTTTTTAATGGATTCTTAAACAACAGAAGATACCGATATCACCTTCAAAACAATCAATTCATTCCACAAGATGTAGATTTTTGTATAACGGGAACTGTCGCAATGAATGAATTAAAAAATGAAGGTCCGTTTGGTGATCATCTTGGTTATTACAGTTTGCAGCATCCCTTTCCATTTCTAAATAATATCAAGGTATATCATAAACCAAATCCCATTTATCATTTTACAGTAGTAGGTCGTCCACCTCAGGAGGACTCTGGCTTTGGCTTTCTAATACATAAAATGGTTTCCGAATTAACTGCTGTCGAATATCCAGGAATTAAACAATTACATGCTGTCGATGCTGCTGGTGTGCATCCATTACTTTTGGCTGTCGGTTCAGAACGTTACATGCCTTTCCGAGACAGAAAACCGGAAGAACTGCTTACCAGCGCTAATTTACTTTTAGGTAAAGGACAAACATCGCTATCAAAATATTTATTTATAGCTGCTGAAGAAGAGGAACGTGCGATAGATGTTCATCAGGTTAAAGATTTTTTCGAGTATATTTTTGAACGAGTTGATTTTAATCAAGATTTACATTTTTATACTAACACCACAATTGATACACTTGATTATTCAGGCAATCAGTGGAATGGTGGTTCTAAATTAGTTGTCGCTTGCAATAGAAATAAATCGAGAAAACTTTCTAGTGAGTTGCAAGCTTTTAATGATATTCCTGATCCTTTTAAAAACTGTAAATTAATACAAAAAGGAATTGTTTTGATTGAAGCACCGCCCTTTTTAAATTATGAAGCAGCAACTCAAGAGCTCAAATTACTTACAGAATATCTAAATCAACATAAATTCCAAGGCTTTCCTTTAGTCGTACTTTGTGACGACTCTAATTTCAGTTCTGCTAACTATTCTAATTTCTTATGGGTTGCATTTACTCGGAGCAATCCATCACATGATATCTATGGAGTGTGCGCTGGTTTCCGCAACAAACATTGGTTTTGCAAGGATACTTTAATAATTGATTCAAGAAAAAAACCACACCATGCACCCGATTTGGTAGTTGATCCTCAAACAAGCCGGACTGTAGACCATATCATTTCAAAAAACAAAACCCTAAAAAAACTTTTCACATGAAACTCCCGGAGCAGTTTGTCAACCAAATGAAAATGATATTAAACGATTCTTACTCCGATTTTGAAGAATCATTGCAAATGCCTTCCCCAATATCAATTCGCCTAAATCCTTATAAAATTGAAAATGACTTTAACTTAAATTTATCTACACAAATTCCTTGGTGTCAAGCTGCATACTATTTGCAACACAGACCTGTATTTACGTTAGATCCATTTTTTCATGCAGGGCATTATTATGTGCAAGAGCCGGCTTCTATGTTTTTGGATTTTATTTTAAAGTCATTGGAAATCCCAAAAAATTGCAACGTTTTGGATCTTTGCAGTGCACCCGGTGGCAAATCGACACTTCTCGTTTCCTATTTCTCCGATGAAGCCTTCATTCATTGCCATGAATATGATCCACACCGTGCCCAAATTTTAAAACACAATTTAGAACGATGGGGAACGCGTAATACGTTTGTCACTCAAGGTCCAATTGAGCAATTATCGAATTTGAACATGCGATATAAAATTATATTAGTTGATGCTCCTTGCAGCGGCGAAGGTATGTTTCGCAAAGAACCAGAAGCTTTAAAACAATGGAGTCTCCAAAAAGTAAAAGCATGCACTGTTATGCAACAAAACATTTTAAATATCGCCCATAAATTGTGCGAACCTGAAGGCTATATTATATATTCTACCTGTACTTACAATTATGAAGAAAATGAAAATCAATTAGAAGGATATGTGCACAATTCTACTTACAAAAGTGTACAAATTTCAAATCCATTTGCAAGCGAATCATTTGAAAATAATTTATTCGTATACAGATTTTTTCCTCACAAACTAGCATCAGAAGGCCTTACGATTGGCGTCATTCAAAAACAAAGTGATCAAAAACCAGTAAGCTTTCAATCAAATTCATTTCATCATAAACATAAAAACACAATTAATCTTGAAGATTGGATAAACGACCCTGCTGACTATCAATTAATACGCATTAGAGATATCTATTATGCCATTCATTTTAAACATTTAGAAAAATTTAATTATTTAAATTCAAATACCAAGTTCATAGGAGGTAGTATTCCTATAGGCCAAATTAAAGGAAATATTGTTTATCCAGAACATGCTTTGTCCATGAGTTTAAATTTAAATTCTCAAATTCAAAATCGTGATTTGGAATTACAAGAAGCATTGAATTTTCTTCGCGCAACTTATTCACCAACAGAGTATCACAAAGAAACAAAATGGGTCATAGCTAAATATAAAACTGCACATTTGGGTTGGTTTAAATCAAATCCAAATGGTTTGAAAAATTATTTTCCCAAAAACCAAAGAATTCGAAATTTATAAATCAATATAAAATGAAAAACTTAAACCTGCTCTTAGTATTTATTTTGATGTCTATTTATGGAAAGACTCAAAACCAATTACCTCAAATAAGTAATAAGGCTATAAACTACAATGCCGCAAATCATTCAATTGCAATTAATTTTAATTTGGATGATCAAGACAATTCCATGTTGGAAATCCAATGTAAAATATTCAGTGCTGATGGCACAACAAAACATACCGAAATTATTCCAGACCAAATAAATGGCGACATAGGCTACCCTGTCTCAAAAGGAACAAATAAACAAATAAACATTCAATTGAATCCTGCACTACCCTTTCAAAAATTAATCATTGTACTCGCAGCCATGGATCGAGAAACGCTAAACATTCAGGAGATTTTAGCTAAAGTTGATACTAACAATTTAAAAAAACATGTAGCACAGTTACAGGGAAGAAGAAATACCGGAAATCAATCATTCTATGATCAAAGCAGAACCTATGTGTTCAATGCATTAAACGAAAATGTTCCAGCTCACGAATTGATATACAATAGTGGTCAATACAATTGTAAAAATTATGAAGCAACAAAACACGGCATTGAAAAACCAGGAACTATTGTCTTTTTAGATGCGCATTACGATTCTTTCTCAAATGCGCCCGGAGCAGATGACAATGCTTCAGGCGTTGCAGGAGTTTTGGAAGCAATCAGGGTTATGGGAGATTATGTCAGCAAAAAATCTATTCGCTATGTGCTATTTGATTTGGAAGAAGCTGGATTGGTTGGAAGCACATTCTATGTCACTAATCAATTGAATGCAAGAGATACCATTCATGGAGTGATTAATTTTGAAATGATTGGATTTTATTCAGAACAAGCCAATACTCAAGATCTTCCAACTGGATTTAATATTTTATTTCCTGACGCTTACAATCAAGTGATTGCAAACAATCGAAAAGGTGACTTTATAACCAATGTTGGCAATACACTTTCCTTTTCTTTAAGAACAAAATTTCACCAGGCAGCAACTACTTATGTACCCCAATTAAAAGTTATCTCATTGGATGTTCCGGGAAATGGAAGCATCGCTCCTGATTTAACCAGAAGCGATCATTTCGTATTTTGGTCAAAAAATATACCTGCTCTAATGATAACTGATGGAGCTAATTTTAGAAATAAAAATTACCATACTCTTAAAGATTCCATCCAATTTCTAAATTTTAATTTTATGAGCCAGGTAACAAAAGCTTCAATTGCTACATTGCTTGAATTAGCAGAAACACAACATGGTGTTTCAACAGAGTTTAATTTGGACCTTGGTACATCGACCCAAAATGATAATAAACATGGTTTCTATTTAAATTATATAAATGATAAACTGCAATTAAAATCGGATATTGAAATTGACAATGCCTCGATAAAAATATTCAATACTTCAGGTCAACTTATTGAATTGCATCAACTTCATGTAAGACCAGATCAATCAAATACTATACACCACAGCCCACTGAATCCAGGAATATATTTTGTGACAATTTCGTCCAATGCCATTAAATGGTCAGGCAAATATTTTATCAATGGCTATTAAAAAATTATTTATCGGCCTCGGAAGCAATTTAGGAGATCGCTTGCAACAAATCAATTCTGCAAAGACGCAAATCATTCATTTGTTTAATTCCAATATTATATGTTCTTCTGTATATGAAACAGAGCCCTGGGGATTCAAAGAGCAACAGCCTTTTTTAAATCAGGTTGTTGCCTTAGAAACTAGTTTGCATCCAACTAAAATATGGAATATACTTGCCACTATTGAAAATAATATGGGACGCATAAGGCAACTAAAATTTGGGCCAAGAACAATTGATTTAGATATTCTGCTTTTGAACAGTCAGTTCTATAAAAATCAGACCCTTACTATACCGCATCCCCATCTTCATCAAAGGAGATTTGTACTAATTCCTCTTTCAGAGCTTGATGCCAATCTTATACATCCAATTTATTCTAAAACGATTCAAGAATTATTGACCGTTTGTGAAGATTCCAGTCAGGTTATAAAATACCATTACCATGAAAACAAATCCTAATAAATACATTTGCATAGAAGGAAATATTGGTGCAGGAAAAACTACTCTTTGTCAGTTGGTCAATCTTGACTTCCCCTGTAAAATAATATTAGAACAATTTACAGACAATCCGTTTCTTGAATATTTTTATAAAGATCCCAAGCGTTATGCACTTACTGTAGAATTATTTTTTCTAACAGAACGTCAAAAACAAATCCAACAAGATGCATCCAACTTAGATTTATTCAATGACTTTATTGTTTCAGATTATACCATATTAAAGAGTTTGTTGTTTGCAAGAGCAAATCTGGAGCCAGATGAATATAAATTATTTTTTAAAATATACCAAGCCTTAACACAAGGCCTTCCAAAACCTGATTTAATAGTTTACATCCACAGGGAAATAAAACATGTTCAGGATAATATTTCAAAAAGGGGACGTTTGTTTGAAAACGAAATAACTGATATTTATTTAAATAAAATACAAGAAAGTTATTTTGATTTTTTTAAAAATCAAACAGTTATTCCTGTAGTAATTCTTGATATCTCTAATCAAGATTTTACTCAAAATCAACAACTTTATAATGAAATAACAAATGTATTGTTTACAAAACACACTCCTGGTTTACATCATATTAAAATCTTAAATTAAACAAATGAAAAAATTCTTTGGCTCTGTCCTTTCTTCCTGCTTAGGCACTATTTTAGCTTTATTGGTACTGATTCTTGTGCTTGGTGGAATTGGCACTACTATAATTGCCAGTTCAACTGCTACAAAAAATGCACAAGCAAATTCAATTATCAAACTAGTAATACCAGACGAACTTCCTGAACAATCAAACAATCGACCTCTTGAGAAATTCAACTTGGATAATTCAATCAGCATCGGCTTGCATGATTTGGTAATGGCAATTAAGAATGCCAGTAAAGATGATAACATCAAAGGCATTTATCTTCAATGCAATGGATTAAATCATCCCTATGCGAGTCTAAAAGTTATCAGAGATGCTTTAATGGAATTCAAAAACTCCGGTAAGTTTTTATATACCTATGCTCAATTTATAGATCATAAAACTTATTATCTACAATCTGCAGCCCAATCCATATATGCGCATCCATATACTTTCATTGATTTAAAAGGGTTTCAGGCTTCTGTCCCTCACTTTAAAGAACTCTTTGATAAACTGGGCATTGATTTTAACATTTATTATGCAGGTGAATTTAAAAGCGCGACAGAACCATTTCGATTCAACAAAATGTCAGCCCAGAATAGACTTCAACTTAAAGAATTTTTACAAAGTGAATACCAAATTTATTTAGATGATTTGTCAAATTCCAGATCAATCGATAAAATTGAATTGCAAAACTTGTTCGATTATTACAAATGCTATTCTCCAAAATTAGCGCTTTCAAACAAACTTATTGACTCAATTGCATATGAATCAGATGTTTACTCCAACATGAGAGCCAAAATGGGAATAAATGAAACAGATAAATTAAATTTTATATCAATCGAAGATTATTTTGAAACATCCAAATTTAAAAATGAAGATTTCTCCAGTTCAAATCGAATTGCAGTAGTCTATGCTGAAGGAGATATTTCAGATGGCGCCAACGAAGAAGGTCAAATTGGAAGGAAGTACATTAAAATTCTAAGAGACATTCGCACCACAAAAAGCATTAAAGCCTTGGTTTTAAGAGTTAACTCTCCTGGTGGCAGTGCCATGTTAAGTGATGAACTGCTTAAAGAAATTGACCTAATTAAGTCAGCAGGAAAACCTGTCGTTGTTAGCATGGGCAACTATGCAGCCTCAGGAGGCTATTACATTGCTTGTCATGCAGACAGCATTTATGCAAATCCTTTTACCCTTACAGGATCTATTGGCGTTTTTGCCTTAATTCCCAATTTCAATAAAATCAGTGGAGATAAAGTAGGCATTGATATAGATACTGTGGGAACCGGTCCGATGGCTAACAAGTTTAATGTAATGCTTCCATGGGGAGTTGACGAAGCCAGAATTATGCAAGAAAATATAACTGAAACTTACGATCGATTTATTTCCGTAATTTCAGAAGGCAGAAAATTAGATAAACAAAAAGTTCAAGAAATTGCAAAAGGCCGAATTTGGAGTGGTACCAAAGCAATTGAAATAGGTTTAGTAGATGCCTTGGGCGGATTAAAAGATGCAATTAATTGCGCTTCCAGAATGGCATCTCTTGACAAATATAGAATTTCTGAATTTCCTACTCAAAAAGATCCAATGCAAAAATTACTGGATGCAATTCAAGGCAAAAAGGAAGACCAAAACGAATTCATGGCAAAATCAATTTTAAAAACTGAAATACCGGAATTATACCCTTACTACAGTGAATTAAAATATTGGAAATCACAAAAAGGCTACCACATGAAACTTCCATTTATTTTTTATAATTAAGATATTTTAAGGGCTTGCAGCTGTAAAAATAGAAAGAAAAAAAAACAGCCCTCACAACTGTTTGCAAGGGCTGTTTTTATTTTAATTTAAAATTAAACCTGAATTACTCGATAATAACCATACGTTTGGTAGCAGTATGATTTCCTGAATCTAATTGGTAATAGTACATACCAGCTCCATTTAAGTCGCTGCGATTTACTTTTACGGTATTCAATCCCTTTTGAACGTTTAACTGCTTGATAAAGATTACTTTACCAGTTACATCGTAAATACTCAATTTAGCCACCGCGTCTACATCCATTCTGAAACTAATTTCAGTTATTTTATCAAATGGGTTTGGAGCATTTTGATAAAGCTCAAACATACTTGATTCAACAATAGATTTACCAGAACGTACGCTTAACTTAATAGACTTGATATCAAGTTTATCATTATAAGCTTCAGCAACAGTAACATCATCTGTTATAGCAAACAATTTGCTATTGTCCGCATTTGAAAGTGCATTAAATTTCAAGCTAAAAAGAACTTGATTCTCATCTAAAGTTATGGCTTGTTTTGCATCCCAACTCATAGTAAGAATTCCGTTTTCTATTTTAACTGTACCGAAATTAGAAGCATCAACAGATAATGCTTTTGATTCAAATCCATCAAAAGACAATACAGAAGGATCAAATTTCAAAGTAAATTGGAATCCATTAATACTGTTAAAATCCATTGACTTAACATCCATAGTATAGATCTCTCCTGCATTTATTTGTTTCTCATCAACAAATAAGTTAAGGCTTGAACCAGTTCTAGAGCTAGCACTTCCATTTGCAATGCTTGCATTTGCTGTATTATTAACATCACCCATTTTAACCGCAATGAAGTCAACTTTATTTGATTGGCTTAAGGTTACAAATGTTTTACCAGTTGAATAATCCCATGGCTGCTTCGGAGTTACAAATACATAATCAGATGGAATTATTGCCCATGAAGGTACTTTTGTAAATTCAGCATTAATACCTAAAATCAGCTTTCTGATTTCAGAAATATCAGCTGCAGTTATAGAATTAGATTTATTAACATCAGCTGCAATCAATTTGTAAGGAGTTGCCAACTCTTCTATTCCAAGAATATGTCTTTGAATTTTAACAATATCAGCTGTAGATACTCCATTAGCAGCCTCATCATTACGCTTAGATTTCAATTCATATTCTGTATTTAAAGAAAGGTCACCAAACAAATAAGAACCTGAATTATTGGTAGTTGTTTCTCTGGTTAACAAATTCTTATTGTACAATTCTACACCTGCCTTTGCAGTAAGATCACCATTTTCAGTACGGATTAAACCATTCACATTTCCTGTATTCGCAGTTGGCGGGTTAGGACAGATGTTTTGATTGTCCTGAACGATTACAGTAGTAGTACAATAGTCTTTATTTCCCTCTTCGTCTTCAACCCAAACCTGAACTGAAATACTCAATTCATCTGATTTTTGTTGTCTTACAAAGTCATCACAACATACGCGGATACTTCTTTTTGCAGTATCTCCATCAAAATAGAATTTCAATTTATTTTTAGGAGTACAGTTATCGAAGCTATTAAAATCAAGGTCTTTTGCCCAAATATCAATACATCCTGTAGTTGGCATAGGAACTGTAATAATTCCAGTCAAGCAATATGGTGTTGGAGCTTTGCAGTCTTTCACTTCAAACAAAGTGCAGCACTGGCCAATATTTCCGCAACCGTCTTCAACATACCAGCAAATTCTGTGAATACCAATTGGATAAACACCGCTTGCATCAAATGGATTGTTTGGATTATCAGCAAACTGATTGTTATGTATAGATGGTCTAATGCCTTGGTTGTATTCTTTCAATGTTAATTTACCAACATTGTAATCAAATGTTCCATTGTTAAATGCATCTAATTTATACTCAACCAATAACCAGTCATTTGGTGTACATGAATCAGTCGCAGTTACGGTCAATTTGATATGACCTACACATGACTGTAAACTTGAACTATAAACAGCTGGTTCGCAATTTCCAACATTACAAGTTACGATCGGTTTTACCTGATCTCTAACTTTAATGATTTGTGTAAATTCCCAACGACCTTTCTCTGGGTCAATATTTGGATCGTACTGACACCAGTCAATTACTATCCATTTACGTAAGATTTTATAACAAGCGTCTGGTTCAATCGTAAAGATTTCATCAAATGGTTCGATTGCAATCAAATTGCAATGATTTCTTGCACCGTTAACAATTTCTGGTCTTCCTAATTTTGGATTGTCTGGACTTATATCAGCACCACAACCTTCAATGGTTGTGCCTAAACCTTGACAATCAGGCCAGATAATATCATCATTAGGATCGCAAGTGTTTCCTCTATTTACATAGAATGGATCACAATTAACAACCCAAATGGTTTGAGTTGCAGTAATAATAACTCCATTAGGACCTCTCGCAGTTACATCTCTTAAAATTCTACCTTGTCCACATACTCTTAAATCTCTAACATTGATTATTGGTGTAACGTTGCAAGATGATAATACATAACCATCAAATCCCCATACTATATCGTATTTATCATCAGGATGAGCAGGATTAAATAGTGTTGTATAAGCATCGCATGCTTTATCAGCAGCTGTTTGCAAGCTTGCTGGTCTTCCAGCAACGCCTCCAGGATATCCTGTGATTAAATTCTTTTGACAGAAATAAGGACAAACGATATCTGAAGTTTTTACTTTAGCTCTCCAAGCTAAATCATTTACGACTTTACCAAATGTTCCATCAGCTGGATTTCCCAACGCATTCACATCAAACCAGAAATTACAACTTACAACTACATCAGGTGGAGCTACAACAGTAGGTATGCTTTTATCCTGAACTTCTACTTCAACCATACAATCGCTGAAATGTCCGAATAAATAGCCACCTTGATTCATTGCATTTGGATGTACAGGACCTGCTCCTGTGCTTACATCATAAACTCTGAATACAACCATGATGGATTTACCAACATCTGCGCAACAGAATTTTACATAGTCATCAAAATAAACTTGGTTACCGAGTTCACGAAGATCATCATCTCCATTTACGCCATTACAAGTTGCAGTATTATTTTTTGTACTTCCATTATTAGTACCTAACAATTCATCCATGCGGATTACTTTGAAGGACAGATGTGCAGCACAGTTATCAAAAGAACCATCATCAAAAGTTTCTGCAAAAACTTTTGCTGTGTTTTCACCAGGGCTTTGAGTACCCGAAATGGTGACTACAGTTTTTTGATCACAAACTGCATTTGGAGGAGTATTATCTTGAACGTCAAGGACTATTCGTCTCTCGGTAACATTACCGCAACAGTCCTCTGCAACAATATAAGCGTTTTGGATACCAAGAGGAAGATTTACCACGACATAACCTGATTTGTCATTGCCTAATACTGTGCCATCCTCTACACGGATTGTGTAGTGAATTTCATTAGAGCAATTGTCAGCCAACCAAGCAGGTGCAACGTCCCAACGACCTTCGCATCTCCATGGATCTGTGCTAACCACCAAACTATCCGGGTATAATATTTTAGGAGGAACATTGTCCATTACTTTAATAATTTGATTGGTGTCCTTTACCTCTCCTGTACACCAATTCAACAATGTCCAAACACGTAATACTTTATAACATCCAACAGGACCTGCATCGCAACCTGGTTTGGAAATATCAATACGAATGTCTCTGAAAGTTACGGCAATATTAGAGCAACCTGCATTTCCAGGTTCACCGGTTCCTTCCCACATTACAAATTCATTGTCTCCCCAACATCCTGGTTTCGCAGGGTAATAAATTGGATGTGGATTTGGATGTCCAATATATTGACCATAATCCAAACAATTCCATCCCAATTTCTTTGGAACTCTCAAGGAAGTTGATAGCCAATATGCTGAATCCAGTAAATAACCATCAACACAAGTTGGAGCATCTACTAAATGCGGAGTAATGTCTTTGTTTTTATCAATTTTCTCATCACATTTAAGAGCATAAGTATGCCCTGGCAATGCCAATCCATCAAAATTTAATGGATAATATAAATTATTTAGATCACCTAAACTAACTGTAATGGTTTGTACACAGGCAGACTTATTACCTGTTCCATCTACTGCTGTAAATGTTCTGGTGATAATTTTATCATAACCTAAATTACATGAACCCTTAGTCACAACATCTTTATAGGTCAAGGTGTAAAAACTACAACCTTCATATACTGATGGTTCGCCTGTATTGCGAGGCGAGATGTCTTCATAACATTGAATGGTAATGTCACGAGGACATGTCAATGTTGGTGGTAATTTATCTTCTATATAAGCCTTTCCCCAACATGAATTTCCTGTAAATGGATCAGTAACCGTAATCTTCAAAGTTGTACCGATTTGATCTCTTCCTATTTGAGTTCCAGGAGTATTTGGATCAACATCAATCACTTTGTTAGTGTTCCAATCTCTTGCTACTACAACATAATCACAAGGACAAATGGGTGTTTTTTCACCTTCTAAAATCATTTCAGGAGAAATTGTAGCCTGACAATCAACACCTAAACTAATTTGTACATTGTCATTGCAAGCAAGTGCACCATTGTTAACATCATAATTTACATTTGTAGCAAATTCACCAATAGCAAAATCAACTGTTGATGTAATTGTGATGGTAGTTAACAAACAAGTTGCACTTGTTGTGTAAAAACCCACGTAGTGAGCACCCCCTAAACCATTTACGGAAATATTTCCTGAAGTTGTTCCGTCATTAGCAGAAGCTGAAACATCAAAAAATCCGAATGGATCGGGTTCAACATAAAAATAAACACCGCGTGAACACGAAGGAAGTGTAATAACAGTGGTTGTAACTCCATTGTTATAATATACATCCCCTGTGTACCCGTGGCTCCAGGTTGCCCAACCAATTCCAATCCTGCGGTGGTTCATTGGGGCACCGAAGTTTATTTGGGCTGGACAGGAATTAGAAACGCTAACAAAATTTTCATTAGCAAAGAACGGCCTGTTATCTACAGGAACCGGTGTCATAACTAAACCACCTAAAGTTGGTGGTGGGGCTCCAGTGCCCGGACTGCCGTCGTAAACAATCCCTGCTTTAACAGCAAGAGAAAGTGAAATAGCAATAAAAAGTAACGACACCTTTTTATGCCACATTAATAGTAAACTTAGTCTATTCATACAATAGAAATTTGGATTTATTTGTAAATCAATAATTGCTTCGCCGATTTTTGAAAACGCATACGCGATACGATCCAAAAATGGAGTGATGAGTAGACTGGTATTAAATGTTTCTCATAGATCAGGAATCAGAAAATTCTGATCTTTCAATACTTAATAGTGTGTTACACTATCAAGCATTTATATTGAGTGACAGCACAATGATGCAAGATTTGCATACAGCCTGCAAGTAAATTAATACATTTTTTTTTATGAGATATTTAATACCTGTGAATTTAGATCTGTAATATATGCAGACCCCTTGGTATTTGCCTTCAAGAATGAAAGCCGTATTAAATATTATTATAAAGCATCCTCCTACCTAAATCTGGTAGAAAATGCTTCTTAAAAGATTACAGAAGACTAATAACCAATTTCATGCCAAAAAAAAAGGCGGTCAGTTGACCGCCTTTTTAATTCTATTGTTTATCAAGATTATTCAATTACAATCATACGTTTGGTAGCTGTATGATCAGCGGCATCTAACTGATAGTATAATACTCCAGTAGCGTTTAATTCTGATTTCTGTACTTTAACAGTATTCATTCCTTTTACGCCATTGAGTTCAAATACTCTCAATACCTTGCCGGTTACGTCATAGATACTCAATTTAGCAGCACCTGCTTGTGGCAATCTG
>JAEUUO010000039.1 GCA_016787575.1 Saprospiraceae bacterium
CTCCTTTTCCATCTGTAAAACCAAGTTCCAGGGTATGAACTTTTTTGTAAACCGTTCTTTTCCTGAATTGTGACGTAAAAGTCGCTCTGATATATCTTGTGTACTACCTATATAATATTTATTATATCCTTCTGAGTTTAATATGTACACATAATAGGACATATGTGTAAGGGGTTCAATTATTGTTGCGGAGGAAGAGGGATTCGAACCCCCGGACCTGTTACAGTCAACGGTTTTCAAGACCGCCGCGTTAAACCACTCTGCCATTCCTCCTGGCTGAATTTCAGCTTGCGGCCACAAAGATAATCCCCTTGACAAAATCTTGGTATTCTTGCCTATCTAAATTGAACCATCCTTCTCATTTAAGGCAACTAAAACGTTAACAGCTGTTAATTGGGGGTGATTTTTCAACGAATACTCTTAATTTTATTGCCTTATTAATTTAAAATTTCATGAATAAATTACTCTTTTTCACATGTATAGGGATTTTTGCCGGAATGCAGTCATGTAAACCTAAAGTTGACAACACACAAGCAGCTGATGAAACAACAAAAGACAGCATTCAATTGCTTGCTTTTGAGCCTTCAGCGGCATTTGATGATGCAGCAATCACTAAAATGGATTACCGAGATGGCCAATTTAAATTTTTAATATCCGGAAATTACCAATTGGGACAACAAACACCCGATGCTCCCCAAAAAATGTGTGCCAATTCTGACAAAGGACAGCACATTCATCTGATTGTGGACAACAAGCCCTATGAAGCCAAATATGAAGCTGATTTTCATTATAAAATTGAAGATGGAACGCATTATGTGCTTGCTTTTCTATCCCGATCTTATCACGAAAGCATTAAAAATCCCAAAGCATCTGTGTTAATACAAGCTGAAGTTAAAGACAGCTCGTTTAAAAAATTAAGCCCTGTCGATACACCGATGTTGTTTTACTCCAGGCCAAAAGGAACTTATGTTGGCAATGACACAAAAAAAGTAATGCTTGATTTCTATTTGGCTAACTGCCGTTTGGGACCTATGTTCAAGGTTAAAGCAGAAATTAATAATCAGGAATTTATTATTGACAAGTGGCAGCCTTATTATATAACCGGTTTGCCTCTTGGTGAAAATAAAATTAAATTAAGTTTGTTAGACAGCACCGGAATGTTGGTCAATAATCCTTTTAATCCAATTGAGCGAACTTTTACTTTACAAGCAGAACCCGGTCAAAAATAATTTTGTTTATCTTTGAGCTCCCAATGAACTAATCTAATAGTGCGTTTAATCGTTTTAGGTTTAAAGATATCACATGGTGGTTGTAGCTCAGTTGGTTAGAGCATCGGTTTGTGGTTCCGAGGGTCGTGGGTTCGAATCCCATCATCCACCCATTTTAAGCCCCATTTTGGGGCTTTTTTTTTGCTAATTCCCGCTAATAAAAATTTTTCGGAAACTTGCATTTAAATAATCACTCGCCTGAATTTTAACAAAATAAATACCGCTTGGGATGTTTCCCAAATAAATCGGATTCCCTAAAACGTGTTTGTCAAATTTTAATATTGAGCTGCCATCAATTCCAAGAAGCTCTCCTTGAGAAATCCCCTGAATTCCCTGAATAATTAGTTGTTTCTTTGAATTAAGGAAAATTATTGGCTCGTGAATTTCATGATTGTAAATTGCATCTGGAATTAATACAACCGGAAATTCAATTCTCTCGCTGCTACAGATTAAATCATTGGTCCGTACAACCCAATCGTAAAAGTAGTAGTAATAACTATCGCCCTTGTCTGAAGTATTGATGCGTAATTTATCCTCAATAAAAAAAGGATAGTAAAAATTCTGATCCGAACGATAGAATCGTGGACTTACAGATCCAAAGCTTGTCATGTTTTGAGCAGAATTCGTAGTTAATTTATATGCTTTTGAAGAAGCAGATATATTAAACCCGAGATAAATTTGGTTTATGCCTTTGATAGGATTAACTTCCTTTTGTTGCACAAGAATTCCATCACCATCAATCAATTCAATGATTCGTTTACCTGGATCGTCTGTGTATATAGTTACTGAATCTAAAATCAAATCCTTGTAAACATTAAATAGCATTTGATTATTTATAAATGCGGCGTGGTATGGCCCGGTACTAAAACTAGGCGTTTTTAAACCTCCATGCACATAAGGATAGCGGTTTACATTGTAGTGTTCTAACCAATAACTTGTAGTTTGCAATAAACTGTCAGTAACAAAATATCTTCCATAAGCAGTTGGAGAAAGATCCTCTTTATTTCTATACCATTTACAATTTTCTGAACCTCCATCTAATGTTCTGGGTCCAGATTTATAAGTTGTATCGGGTTTAATTTTTGCAAGTATGGGTGCATCAAAAAATTGAACATTCAGTGTATCAGAATACACTAATTCACAAATACCTTGTTGGATGGCATAATACAAGCCATTCTCTTTTATTGTAATACTTGCAGCTGTTTGTGAGTTGGACCATAAAACCGACTCCAAATTGGTTAGGGACAATTCAAGTTCATCACCGGAACAAAGAAGTTGCGTGAATCTGTGATTCAATTGAATTGAATTCTTAGGATTTAAAAAAACTGAAACCGGGTCAGAAATAAAAAAACAATTACTGTTATCACGTGCTGTATAAAAATAAACGCCTTCCTTAGTTAATTGAATTTCCCTTGAATTGCTTCCTGTATTCCATCGAATGTCTTGATATTGATTTGCTGCTTTTAAAATGGTATCAATTTTTCCACAAAAAAATAAATTGTTTGGCCTTGTTCGTTTCAATTCCTGAAAACAGGAGTTTTCATAAAAAACAAACTGTCTGTTTGCATTTAATTGGTAATAAACTTCTTGCAGTCCTGATGGCCAATAAATATATACACTGTCTGCAATTTGAGCTGAGCCCAGTCCAAAATGTAAGGATAAACTATTTTGTATTCCATAGGATTCTCCGGCATGGACTTCTCTAACTTGAAAAGAACCGTTGGCAAATAATTTGACCTTTGTTCCGATTCCATTTCGATTTGATTTGTTTCCTTCAAAACTAAGTTGGATGTAATTTTTTCCGTTTCCCGGATTCAGCCAAAGTTTGTCATTTTTATTGGATGGCGCATTTAGAAGGTCTGCATAAATTGCATAAATATCGAGATTCCCATCGTTATTAAAATCGCCGGTGGCGCAACTTGAAAATGGTGGATTAAATGATGATATCTCGAGTTTTTCGAATTTTAAATCGCCCAGATTTTGCCATAATTCGGTACTGGTACCTGATAACAAAATGTCTAAGTCCCCATCGTTATCAAAATCAAGGGCAATAGCCTGCAATGCAATTCCACTATAATTTAATCCGCTACTGGATGTTACATTTTCAAAACGATGGTCGGTGGTTTGTTTAAGAATATTACAAGGTGTGTAATGGTTAATAACAAAAACATCTGATAAACCATCGTTGTTAAAATCTTCAAACAAACTAGCCCAACTTTGATCACCGATATCCAATCCAAGATTTACTGCTTGATTTGTCCATTTTTGGGCCAAACTATCATACACATAAAATAAGTTCAGTCTTCTTGGATCCCTAGGATCATTGACACCAGGTTTACACTTAGAAATGTATAAATCGGGCTTTCCATTCCAATCGTAATCTGTCCAAATACAACCATAATTACCTGCAGAATTTCCCATGCCGGGAATTTCCAAATCAATAAAACTTGTATCCCGAAAAAGTTGCCCACTTGTATTGTTCATATAAATTCGCGAAGCAGCATTGTCATCACAAATTGTAAAATCAATCCAACCGTCCTGATTCAAATCAAACATACAAGCTGCTTGAGAGAAAAAATATTCTACGTCGGCTATCTTGTCTATAAATCCTGTTGCTGATTGATATAAAATATGAAGTTGGGTTCCTTCTCCACTCAAAAGTATGTCATTGTAACCATTTCGATCTACATCTGCAACATTGATAGAATAGATGGCTGTCAAACTATGAAATGGCAATTCAT
The DNA here is from genome assembly GCA_016787575.1 of Saprospiraceae bacterium. Lineage (GTDB taxonomy): Bacteria > Bacteroidota > Bacteroidia > Chitinophagales > Saprospiraceae > Vicinibacter. The sequence goes on from JAEUUO010000039.1 coordinate 4,010, forward strand.
TCCAAAAGAAATGAGCCGAACCATTGTTGAGACCGTACCATAATTTTTTCGATTGATCAATTACCACTATATCATCTGTGGCATCTCCATTGATGTCTGCACAAGCAATTGCAATACCGCTGAAAAAAGCTTTTCCCATGATTTGCTCGTTCCAGGGCGTTTGTGCTGAAACAAAATTGATAGATTGAATTAAAAAAATTAAGAAGTAGCCTAAACGAATCGGGTGTGACTTAAATTTGCTTTTCATAGTATGCAAATATATTAAAAAAATTTTAATATTTGAATTCCCTAGTGTCTCAACGTGTTTTCCTATTTTGCCGCTTTTATCTGAAAGCTAAAAGCATCTATTACATGCATGCACCATTTCTGTATGAACTGCTGCAATTTGTTTTTGATTCAGACAGAAATTATTATGATTTTATAAAATTACAGGAAGCTTCAAATTCCTTAGAAAATAATTACAATCTGATTGAATTAAGCGATTTTGCAAAGTCACATCGTCAAACAGGATTATCGATTCGCAGGATGTATAAAAAATCCGGACATACACTGTATGAATATGAAAGTTTGTACCGATTGATGGTTTTTACCAAAACTAAAATGAGCCTGGAGCTTGGAGCTTCTGTAGGTATGAGTGGCTTAAGCATGTCACTCGCAAATAAAAAAGGGCTCCACACAAGCGTAGAAGGAAATTCAAGTTTAGCGGACTGTACAAATGCCTTGTTTAAAAAATTCGGACTTGTAAATGCCCATTGTGTAAATGCGAGTTTTGAGACATTTTTTTTAAATACTTCAAACCTTCACATGTATGATTTTGTATTTATAGATGGGGATCATCGCTATCAAGCTACCCTGGAAAATTTCGGCAAGTTGTTGCCCTTGTTAACTGAAGATGCTATAATTTTAGTAGACGACATTCATTGGTCTTTTGATATGAACAAAGCTTGGCAAGAACTAACCCAACATCCTGCCATCCATTGCAGTCTGGAAATGCCACGCTGGGGTTTATTATTTAAGTCAAAAAAACTAACAAAAGGAAGATTTAGTTATCTACCTGCAATCTATAAACCTTGGCAGAAATTTATTTAACCAAAATATTTATTTCATAAAACCTAATCGCGGTTTGTTAAATACATCGCGTCTGTCTTTACCAGGAACGAATGAGAGGACGTCTTCCAATTCAATAATTGCCTGGTTGGTTTTCAATAGTTCACTTTCGTTTAAATTTGATAATCGGATGTTTTGGAAACGAATAATTTCTTCGCAGATAGATCGAATAACCCGGGCATTACCAAAAAATTTATCCTTGCTGTCGTATAAGTAAGCTAAATAGGCTCGCAAATGAGTTTCGGCAGCTTCGCTGATTTGTAAATTTACATCTGAAAACATTTTCATAGCAATCATAAACAATTCTTCCTCTGAATAGTCTTCAAACTTTAATATTTTATCAAAGCGACTGCTTAAGCCTGGATTGGATTTAAGAAATTGCTCCATAGAATCAGTATATCCGGCTACAAAAACAAAAAATTGACCACGCTGATCTTCCATCCGCTTCAAGAGTGTTTGGATGACTTCACTTCCGTAATCTGCGTTTTGCTGGTTTACTGAACTGAGTGAATACGCTTCATCAATAAACAATACTCCTCCCATTGCTTCTTCGATTTTCTCAGCTGTTTTGATAGCGGATTGACCGATGTATCCGGCAACCAATCCCTGGCGGTCTGTTTCAACCATATGACCCCGTTCTAAAATACCCAAAGCTTTATAAATCTTTGCTAAAATACGTGCCACAGTACTTTTCCCAGTGCCTGGATTTCCTAAAAACACGGTATGCAAAAAATGTTGATTTAAAACTTCTTTCCCTGATTTCCTAGCAAATTGCACGATGCGAACCAATTCTCGAATTTCCTTTTTTACTTTTTCAATTCCAACCAAATGATCTAACTCAGAAAGTGTGGCCTGAAGCAGTTCCTGATCAACCGGAATTAATGGTTTCACATGAACCGGTTCCAGTTCAATTTTTTGAACATCTTCTAGTGACACCCTGCTTAAGAGTTCGATATCCAAATCCTGTGGTGCACTGTTAGACATTACACGGATTCCTAAATTAATTTTCGCTTTTTCAACCAGATCAAAAACCAATCGTGCATTGCCAAATGTATTGTCACGATTTCGATATGCTTCTAAAATAAGGTGATGCAATTCTTGGATTGCATCTGGTTGAAACTGCACTCCTTTGCGCATCATTGCAAAACTTGCAATTTTATAAAGTTCCTGAGGGAGGTAATCCGGGAATTCAAAGTACAATTTAATTCGCGATTTTAAACCCGGGTTTGAATCTAAGAAGTAGCGCATTTCTTTGGGATAACCTGCCATGATTACGGCAAGGTCACCGGGTCCATTGGACATCTCTTTAACCAGAATTTCTATGACTTCTCTTCCAAAATCTTTGCTGTCGTCATTGGTTCGTGCCAAGGCATAGGCCTCGTCAATAAACAAAACGCCTCCACGGGCCTTTTCTATAACTTCCTTTACCTTGGGAGCAGTTTGTCCGATGTATTCTCCGACCAATTCAGCACGATCTGCTTCGTAAACATGGCCTTTTGATAATACTCCCATTTTTCGATACAATCGCCCCATCATTTTAGCAATGGTGGTTTTCCCCGTTCCAGGATTTCCATAGAAAACTGAATGCAAAGACAATTTTTCTTCCTCACGAATTCCTTTCTCCTGTCGCAATTGCAAAAACTTGACGTATTGAGCGTGTTCACTAACTTTTCGTTTAATGTCTTGCAATCCGATCAATTGGTTTAACTCAGATAAGATATCTTCTAATTTTGATTGATCTGGTTCTATACCGGGTAAGACAATGGGATCTGAAGTATGGGGTAAGGTTATGGGAGCAATTCCTTCTTCGAATTCAAAAGCAACTTCAAAAGGCATGACGGCCAAAAGGCTTTCCATAAAAACGATCTCTACGGTATACAAACCTTCCCACCAGGAGCCTTTTACATTGGATCCCCAGCCAGCTGTAATTAAGATTTTCTCGTCCTCTCTTCGAACCGGAACCAGGCGAGTTACTTGTCCTTTTAACTCGCGAGCTTCATTGAGAAATTTTACAAATATTTCGCATTGCCAATGCGCTTGTACACTTTTATTGTCCAATACCAATTCGGCATAAATGTATCGTGTTTCTTCACCGTTGAACGTTTTAACATAATGCCGTTCTTCCTGGGCAACGTCTTCAAATGGGCCTTCATACAATTTTAATGATTGCAATTCAATGTAAGGTCTGTCTGTTTCTGATTTAGAAACACCGGGATCTTCTATATAGAAATATTTACTACCAATTTTTTCACCATCCATCCAAGCTTCCCAATAATAACTGCCCTTTTTCCAAAAAGAACCTTCTTTTTTATTTCCCCAACCTTCTCTAATAAAAACAGTGTGGTCGAACTTAGAAATTTTACGCCGAAAACTTAAATTGCAAACTTCTTTCTTGGTTTTTATTAAACTAAAACATTTGAGTTCTATGTCAGTCTCCCATGATTCCTTGTCAAAAAATTTATTGATAAATGAAAGTTCAACATAGATGTAGGAAGTCTCAAAACGGTCAAAAACCTGACGGTATTTTTTCTTATTGTCAGCCAGCCATTCTGTAGAAGCGTAAACTTTTAGTTCTTTAAACTTAAATTTTTTTGTTTCGGGAATTTTAACTTCTTCTTCCATTTCGGTTTTTACCAGATTCGAGATTAAATATATAACACATTTTTTCAAAAAATGATTGCTGGGTAAAATTTTTAAAAATTCCTGAAATTTAACAAAATTTGAACTTTTAGACGGACTTTGTGTTTAGCTTTCAGTTTTACGATGGCGAGAATACACTTTATTTTTGAGGATAAGAGCATAGATGACAAGGTCGTACTTTGCAATGCGTTGGATAAATCGATTCTTGAAATAACTGAAGAACAGGATATTCATCTCAACCACAATTGTGGTGGTGTTTGTGCTTGTTCAACCTGCCATGTTTATATTCATTCCGGTGATTCCTATTTAGAATCCATTTCAGACAAAGAAGAAGATTTTATAGATCGAGCTATAAATCCCCGGTTGGAATCCCGTTTGGCTTGTCAATGCATTCTACTGGATGAAAATGCAGATATCAAAGTGGAGATTCCTGATCAAAAAAGAATAATTGGACACGAACATTAATAATTAAAGCATGTCATTTAAGGAAATTGAAAATTTACCCATTTTTTGGGCAGATCATGAAGACATCGCCATGGCTTTGTATGAGCGCTTCGGAAGCCAATTTAATGAAAGTAAAATTTACAGAATCCGTTTTACTGATTTAATTGAATGGGTAATGGAAATCCCGCATTTTGAAGGACGACGTGATGATTGCAGCGAGGCCCATCTTGAGCAAATACAAGCCAAATGGGTCTATGAATGGCGTGATAATAATTCTTAGAGAAATCTATAAAAAACTCCTTATAATTTGTTACAAAGTTTTTTAAACTTCTCTTTTACAGGAGTAAACTCAAAGCTATAAATTGAAAGTCTCGTTTAATGGTTTAATAGAGATCCCTTTAAGGCTCGGTCAACAATTAACAATCAAAATAAATCTGTTGCTTCAAAAAGTTTGCTTGTATTAACTTAATATATAGAATAGATTCCCATAACTTTAAGGCATGAATGTTTATCAATTATTTCCCAGGATCAAGGCAATTGTAATGGATATTGATGGGGTTTGCACCGATAATAAAATCCTGGTAACAGAGGAAGGTCAGTTTCTACGCAGCATGAATGTAAAGGATGGCTATGCCATCAAAAGGGCCATTCAAGCCGGTTTAAAAGTGGGAGTAATTTCTGGAGGCCGGTCTGAAGGAACGCGCATCCGATTTGAATTATTGGGAGTAAATGCTATCTATCTCAGTGTTGAAAATAAATTACCTGTGATGAAGCAGATTTTGGAAAGTTGGAATTTGAATTTTAATGAAGTTGCATACATCGGAGATGACATACCGGATCTTGAAATCATGAAACAGGTCGGACTTCCCTGTTGTCCATCGGATGCTGTTCCTGAAATTATTGACGTGTCAAAATACATTTCTTCTTTTAGTGGCGGCAATGGCTGTGTTCGGGATATTATTGAGAAAATCCTCCAAGTTCAGGATTCATGGTAATCAAAGCATGGAGTCGATTGCTCCGATTGCCTAATTTAATAATCCTGGCCTTTAGTCAATTTTTGTTGTTTTTCTTTTTAATTCGTCCCTTTTTTGAAACAGACGAATTAGCCTTAAATACGGTAGAGTTTATATTATTGCTATTTTCGTTTACATTGGTATGTGCATCTGGCAATGTAATCAATGCTATATTTGACCGCCACATAGATGCAATGCATGCGACCCATTTGATTATTCCCAAATACTTTAGTCTCAAGTTTAGTTGGATGTTATATGTTGGATTCATTACTTTGGGTGCAGCAATCAGTTTTTATTTAGCCTATCGCACACATCAAATTATCCTATGGTGGTTTTATCCAATCTGTGTGTTTTTACTTTGGATCTATTCTTATAAATTGAAATGCTTTCCTTTGTTGGGAAATATATTGGTCGCAACATTTACAGGTTTGGCCATGCTTTTTATTCCTTTTGCATTTCGAGAAAATATGTCTGAATTGCGATGGATGGATTACCCCTTATGGGCGCAACTTAACTATCGATTTGTTATGCTTGGGATATTTGCGGTTCTCTGCAATTTGTGTCGTGAATTGTGTAAAGATCTGGAAGATTTCATCCCGGATAGCAGTCAATTTTGTGAAAGTACTGCTGTTTATTATGGAATATCAACCACAAAATTTATGACTGTCTTTTGTTTGATTGCTTTAAGTGTTGTTTTAATTTTTGATATAATTTGCCAGCATACTATTCTCAATCAATTGCTGAATGGAATATTCTTGTTAGGTCCGGTTATTTATTGCAGCTATTTAATTCAAAAGGCAAATTACCTAAAAGATTTTTCCAAGGTAAGCCGTTATTTAAAATTCATCATGCTTTTCGGAATAATCCTATTTTGTATACTCTATGAATTCTAAAATTAATTTAAGAAAAATAATTCTTGCATCCAGCTCACCAAGAAGATTCCAATTGATGCAAGATTCGGGATTTTGGTTTGAACAAAGACAATTTGATTTTGTAGAAACCTATCCAAATGATTTACCAGCCTTTAAAGTCGCGCAATTTATTGCAGAACAAAAATCAAATCATGCGATTCACAGCATTGCACCAGATGAAATATTATTAACTGCCGATTCCATAGTAGTACTCAACGACAAAGTATTTGGAAAACCTACTGATTTTAATGAAGCATACAATACTTTAGCTCATTTATCCGGAAAAAAACACTTGGTTTATACCGGTGTTTGTTTGCAAGACCAGAAAAGAAAAATATCATTTACGGGTACGTCTGAAGTTTATGTAAGGCCCTTGAATCATGAAGAAATATGTTGGTACATTGCTCAGCACAAACCTTTTGATAAGGCAGGAGCATATGCGGTTCAGGAATGGATTGGTTTGTGTAAAATTTCTGAAATTCGAGGAACTCAGGCTAATATTATGGGATTGCCCACAGATTTAGTTTATGAAGGACTTAAGACTTTTGATGGAGCCCTGGTTTTTCCGCAATAATGCAAAGCCATTCACCTTTTCGTATTTGAATTTTACAGTTCAATCCTGCTGCTTGCAATTGTGCATTCATAGCATCAAAATCCTGTTGCAGAAATCCAGATAGAATCAATGCTCCATTTTGTTTTAAGTGATGGGCCAATGTTGGTAATGCTTCGATGAGAATATTGCGGGTTATATTGGCAATAATTAAATCAAAATTTAGATTTGGAATTTCTCCAATTGAACCCAAAATAACAGGGCATTCCTTTATAAGATTCAGGTTTAAATTTTCCAATGTATTTTCAATACACAAAGGATCGTTGTCAATGAATACTACCTGATCCGCTTGGTGTTTGGCGGTTAGGATGCCAAGAATTCCTGTACCACAGCCAAAATCCAGTATACACTTTCCAGAAAAATCCCGATCTAACAAATATTCCAATATCATGGAAGTTGTTTCATGATGACCGGTTCCAAAAGCCATCTTTGGAAATATCACAAGTTCTTCTGGATAACTGGGATCACTCGAGTGAAAAGGTGCCCGCACAATTAATTTTGAGGCTATAGTGAACGGAATAAAATTTGATTCCCAAGCTGCATTCCAGTCCTTGCGTTCATGTAAAATTTTTTGGTAGACCAGTTTTTGTTCTTTGAGGTAGGATTCAATATCCACTTGCTGCTGATCTAATAAATCACCTTCAATAAATGCTTCCAATGCATCGTCGTGTTCCTGGAATGCGTCTGCACCTAAAATACTGAGATCCGCAAGAATTAGATCAAAAGAATCTGATTTTGTTTGAATGCGATAGGAAATGCATTGAACCATAATTAAAATAGTTTACTATAAGCACTCCAGGTGTTTTCCAGTAAGGCTGTGATCGTCATCGGACCAACACCACCCGGCACTGGTGTAATTGCACTTGCTTTCTTTGAAACTTCATCAAAATCCACATCTCCCACCAATCGATATCCTTTTGATGAATTAGGGTCTTCCATTTTATTAATGCCAACATCGATTACAACTACTCCATCTTTTACCATGTCTCCTTTCACAAATTTAGGTATGCCCAAGGCTGCAATTAAAATATCAGCACTTTGACAAATCTCTTTCAAATTGGCGGTACGACTGTGTGCAATTGTAACAGTAGCATTTCCAGGTTTGGTTTTTTTCGACATCAATAAAGCTATTGGAGTTCCAACAATATTGCTTCGGCCTAAAACAACACAATGCTTTCCTTCTGTTTCGATTTTATAACGATCCAACATCATCATAATGCCCATTGGGGTAGCAGGTTGAAATGTTTTAAATCCCAAAGCCATTTTCCCAAAATTATTGGGATGAAATCCATCTACATCCTTTGAAGGATTAATAGCTAAATTGATAGCATGTTCATCTATATGTCTGGGCAATGGAAGTTGTACAATATATCCATCCAATTGATTGTCCTCATTTAGTTTGGCTATGACGTCCAACAATTCAGTCTGGGTGGTGCCGATGGCTTTTTTAATTAAACTCGATGCAAAACCAACTTCTTCACAGGCGCGCATTTTGTTACGGACATAAGCCTGGCTTGCAGGATTATCCCCTACAATTACAGCAGCTAAATGGGGAGGTCGAATGTCGTTTTGACAAAACTGAATGACTTTCGCCAGAATTTCCTTCCTAATTACGCTTGATAATTGATTGCCGTCTAATAAAAGCATGGGTCTGGATTGTTGGGTTTATAAATTTGGAGTGCAAATATAGGGAGGAAGATGGTATGAATGGAAGGTGAAGAAGAGAAGAGGAAAGGATGCTAAGAGGAGAAGAAGATTGAATGGCTAATTGACTCCAGATTCCTGACTCCTGATTAATTGTAGAAGTATTCGCGAGCTCTTCGATTGTAGCCTTCCGGGATGTTGTTTGCATCGATGGGATTACTGCCACGGACTTCTTGGATGGCATTTTTGTACAATTCCATTTCCCAATTTTTATTGTGGGTTTCGCCATGAGCTGTTGAATGCAATAAGCGAAAATCACTTCCAGCTAAATCTGGATTATAAAATAAAAATTTAACATTGGTTTGCCCAGTTTTGGAAATTTTATTGTATTTCCAAATTTCATATGGAAATGCTCCATTGTCCTTGTCTTCAAAAATTTGTTCATCCGGTTTTCCATAACGCAAATAAATATTGCCTCGTGCAGTTTCAAAGCCATACCCAAATCCTGAATAAAACATGGCATCTAATTTTCGGATATACTTTAAAAATTTATCAAATGCAATGCGCGCAGTATCCGATTGATCGCTCCAATATGCAAATAGAAAGACTCTTTTTTCGTCCAGTTTTTTTTCTTTAAAAAAATTATTCAGGATGTCAACGTTTAAACTTGAAATTAAGGGATACATAGCTCGCAGACTGTAATCAATAGTTGTTTCTGACAAGGTATCAAAAAACAAATGATCTTCTACCCTGCTTGCAACCAACTTTGCGATTTTATCCCAAAATGGATTGTTCCTGTTAAAATCGGTAAATGATTCTGCAATTTGTTTAGAAGACTCATTTAATAATTTTACAGACAATCGATACGTTCCACTTGTTAAATTGCTGATGTCGTGTTTAAGATAATAAGCATCAAAATCGCGGCTTGGGCGTGCTTTATGCCACTCTTGTTGGATGCTAAAATTTCCAAGGGAATCTTGTTTTGACAAACTGAATTTATAAAAAAAACGCTTGCCAAGTTTAATGCAGTTATAGGTTTCAAAATAGGCACACAACAGCTTCTGGTTTTCTTTATATAAACCATATGGAAGGGGCTCGCTTATAAAACCGTTTTTATAAAATAAATTAGCAGTGTCTTTGGATTCCTTAATAACCGAGGCCAATTGCAAATTGGATAAAATTGGATTTGTAGATAGTTTCTTGATTTCAATAGAATCCAACAAGCTCAACTCCCTTTCAGAATCCCGTAGGTCTTCTATTTTGGTTTCCAAGACATAAGTACCAATAGGAAGTTGCCAGCGGAAAAGATGGATGATGTCACGCAGACTTTTATGGGGATCTGATCTCAACAACAAGCACTCTGCTTTTACCAGGGTGCTGTCTTTTCTCAATACCAAAGTAACTTGAGATTCAATAGATAAGAAACTGTCCCGCTCGATTTTTTTTGTAAATCCATCTGAAAGAATGTGCAATCGGATTTCGAGATACGGTGTTAAATCTGTGGTATAAAATACATTGGATTGAACAAATGCTTGTAAACTCCCTTTTGTAGAACTTTCCAATAATCCGGGAATAAAAAGCATCCAAGCCAAAACAAACTTCATTTTATTCTTTCTTTAGTTTGAAAAGAAATTCCGTTTTCTGGATTTTAGTTTTCATAACAATTACCCCCAGTTCCGGACTCCTTTCTAAATGAAACGTATAATCCATGCCTTTTGTTAATTGAAGCAAATTTTTATTCAATTGAAATTCTGCCTGGTTTTCCCCACCCATAAAATTGGTAGTCAATACATTTTGGTCAAAATAAAAAAAGGCCCCTTCCAGGGTATTTGTCTTTTTATTATTTCGAAGGGCTTCAATTACAATCCATTTTCCGGTCAATTCCTCTTTTTTAATGGATTTATCATTCACACAGGAAGCAAGGAGTAAGGAAAAGAAACTTAGTATTAAAAAGCGCATGATTTTTAGCTCTGATCAAATAATGCAAGTGATTGGATGGGTAAAGATAAGCAGTCCCGTTTAAGAAGGGTATTTTCGATAATTTTACATTTTATACATGGCATCAAAATATATCGTTATTACCGGAATTTCATCCGGAATCGGCAAATACCTAGCCCATTTACTTATAGACCACGGTTTTCAGGTCATTGGGACGCATCGGGATCCGGATGCGTTGCAAGTTGATTTTTTCAGTGAATTTGGATCTATTCCACTTTATATGGATATGGCAAATGAAGAATCCATAGTTCAAGCTGCTATTCGAATTCAAGAAATTACAGGAAATGAAGGGCTCTATGGTTTAATCAACAATGCAGGATTAGCGATCCCGGGTCCATTAGCAGAAGTTCCGATCGAAAAATTTAAATACCAATTCCAGGTAAATGTTTTTGGCAATTTGTTACTCATTCAAAAGTTAATACCATTACTCCAGTTACAGGGCGGCAGTTCCCGAATCCTTAACATTGGTTCTGTTTCCGGTTTATTTGCGTCCCCATTTTTAGGAAGCTATGCGGCATCCAAATTTGCATTGGAAGGCCTTTCGGATAGCCTAAGAAGAGAATTGCAATTAATAGGAATCCGGGTTATTTTAATAGAACCAGGTCCAATTCGTACTTCTATTTGGAAAAAGAACCTTGATGTTGCTGAAGATTACAAAGACGGCTCCTTTCAACAGTATCTAGAAAAAGCCACCGAAGTCATACTCCAAATGGAAAAGAATGCAATGCCATTAGAGGTGCTGAATAAGCCTATATTGCATGCCTTACTGTCAACAAAACCTAAAGCCCGTTACCTGATCCACAAAAACAAATTTCTGTTCTTACTTTTGGCAAAAATTTTGCCTGATAAATGGGCGGATTATCTGGTTTATAAAAATTTAAAGTCCAATAACAACAAATTAAGGCCTGTCTAATGAAATACCTGTCAGCAATTACTCTCCTTTTTCTGGTTAATTTACTGGCTGTTGGCCAAAACGCATTCGGCTTAAAAGACAGTCTAAGAGGATCTTTAAGGCCTGAGCGCAATTACGATGTCAGTTTTTACGATCTGGATGTGACCGTAGATATTAGCAACCAAAGTCTCAAGGGAGTCTGTGAAATTCACCTTACCGCTAATCAAGCACTTTCTGTTTTGCAAATTGACCTTTATGAAAAAATGAATATCCGGAAAATAACCGAAGGTGGTCGCGAATTAAAATTTCAAAGAACCTATGATGCGATTTTAGTTCAAACCAATTTAAAGAAAGGTGAAAACGCAGTTTTCAAATGTTTTTATGACGGCAAGCCTCAAACTGCCAAACATGCTCCATGGGATGGCGGTTTTGTTTGGGCAAAAGATCAAAACAACAAACCTTGGGTCGGAGTAGCCTGTGAAGGTGCAGGAGCCAGTCTTTGGTGGCCTAATAAAGATCATCTTTCAGATGAACCTGAAAAAGGTATGGAAATTCACATTACCGTTCCTTCCGAATTGATGGCAATTTCAAATGGCAATCTCAGCAAAGTGACGGAAACTGACAAAACTCATAAAACCTACCATTGGAAGGTGAGCTATCCTATTAATAATTACAATGTCAGTTTATACATTGGTGATTATGCACATTTCAGCGATCAGTACAATGCAGCAGATGGTTCAGTTCTTCCTTTGGATTACTACGTTGTAAGTTACAATGTTGAAAAAGCACGTAATCATTTCGAACAAGTAAAAAAAATGTTGGAGGTTTACGAGCACTTTTTTGATAAATACCCTTTTTGGAATGATGGTTACGCTTTGGTTGAATCCCCCTATCTTGGAATGGAACACCAAAGTGCTATTGCTTATGGAAATAATTACCAGCGTGGATATCTCGGAGGCCGAATACCTGAAGATTTAAATTTTGATTACATCATCGTTCATGAAAGTGGTCATGAGTATTTTGGGAATGCAGTTTCATGCAGAGACCATGCTGATATGTGGATTCATGAAGGCTTTACTACATACCTGGAATCATTATACGTTGAATATTTATTTGGAAGAAAAGCTGCTTTGAAATATTTGGATAGCCAGCGATCTATGATTCAGAATAAACACCCCTTGATTGGACCAAGAGATGTAAATTATCAGGGATTTCCGGATTCCGACATGTATTATAAAGGCAGTTGGGCTTTACAAACTTTGCGATTTGCAATAAAAAATGACAGCAACTGGTTTAAGCTGATTAAAGGATTTTACAATACCTATAAATATAAAAATATTGACAGTGAAACTTTTTTTAACTATGTAAATAATTTTACCAAAAAAGATTTCACCCCATTTTTTCAACAATATTTTTACCACGCAGAAATCCCTAAACTAAAAATTAAAGTTGAATCGGACAGCAATAGGACGCGTATCATTTATAAATTAATTGCATCTGAAGAGAAATTGGAATTGCCGGTTGAGATCAGTATTGATGGACGTGTCATTCCATTAGAAGCCGGAACGAAAGAACGCAATATTGAATTCCGCAAGAAGTTTAAAAACATCAAAGGAGTCAATAATCAATCGTTGGTTGAAGTGTTGCCCGTTGAAAATTAGGGACTTAGTCCGTGGAGAAGCAGTCTGTGGAGGAGAGTCTGTAGAAAGGAAGTCTATAGGTTTTTTCTTCTTACCTACAGAATAAATGCTAAAGTCTGCAAAATGTGGAATTTTTGCTATACGGGTTGATTAATCGCTCCTTATGCTTCGCTGCTTTCTCTAACAACTTGAGCGCGCTCTTTAATTCTTGCTTTTTTACCTGATAATTTGCGGAGGTAAAATAATTTGGCACGACGAACACGGCCTTTCTTTACAACTTTAATTTCGGCAATATTGGGAGATGAGAATGGAAAAATACGCTCGACACCCACGCCACTTGAAACTTTTCTGACAGTAAAGGTTTTATTTTTACCCTCTCCCCTGATATTGATTACATCGCCTCTAAAATCCTGGATACGCTCTTTATTTCCTTCGATGATTTTATAACTGACTACAATAGAATCTCCTGAGCTAAACTCCGGAATCCGACTGGTGTCCATAAGTGTGTCTTGTACGTATTTGAGCAAATCCATGATGATTTAGTTTAAGGATTTTAAAAAGAGTCGCAAAGATATAGAATTTAGACGAAAATCTAAAAATTTAGCCTAATTTATCTTATTAAATTGGCAAAACCTTTCAATTCTATCAATTGATTGCGTGGAGTCGTGTACCGGACCAAATAAACATAAACGCCATTTGGCAAATTACTTCCAGAGTTTTCAAATCGTCCATTCCACCCTTCCCTGGGATCATTTGTTTTAAATACCCTGCCTCCCCATCGGTCCCAAATACTCATCTCAAAAGATCCCATACCATCCAATACCCCCAAACCCAAAAAATACTCATTTTTTGAATCCCCATTAGGCGTAAAGGCATTTGGCATATGATAAGTTACAATTGGCTCTACATCAAGATATTGCGTCAATGTATCCCGACACCCGTTATTGTTTATTGCTATCAATTGGATGGATTGTCTGCCGGTATCTCTAAAAGTATATATCGGATTGATCAGACTGCTTTTATCCGTTTGATCAAAAATCCATAAACGACTGTTTGTATTGGTAGACAAATCTGTGAAACTGGCCGTTTTTTGAAACGAACTGAATTTATCAGGAGTATAGCTAAAATCCGCTTTAGGTGATTGCCTCACATTTATCCAATTTGGGTAGGCTTTTTCAATGTAACAGCCTATTGGAGAGGTAATTTGAAGTTTCACTGAATACAAACCTCCATCTTTATAACTATGACAAGGTGAAATATCCGAACTGGACTTGCCATCTCCAAAGTCCCAAACAATGGTATAACTTGTGTCGATGGGTACTGAAAGGTTGTTAAAACATACATTTAAAGGCGTGCATCCATCAAAAGCAGAAGGATCTACTACCAACAAAGGCGGCACCGGAAAATATGGAATCATAGCTACTGTATCGTCCACACAGCCGTTGATATCCCTTACTTGAAGCTGAATGGGCTTTAAGCCCGGGGTATTAAACACAAAACTTGGATTTGCCAGAACAGAATTCCCCGAACTTGCAAAAGTCCAATCCCAATTGGTTAGTTGTCCGCTTCCGGAAAATGATTGATCTGAAAACAAGACCGGTCCTGCTATACAAGTATCGTAAACAAAGTTAAATCCGGCTCTTATTTCAGGGAAAACATTAACCTGGATATCTGCGGAATCAGAGCACTCACTCCCAGGGTTTAAAACCATTTTTCCAAAGTAACTTCCTAAACCCGGAAAGCTAAATCGTGCATTCCTTTGTTTTTCTTTTTGTTGCATTCCCCCTATGTTGAATGTCCAATCATACTCCCTTATAAATTGGGCATCCGTGCTTAAATTTTCAAAATCAAGGTCCGATTTACCACACAGGTTGATGATAAATTTTTTTCCATTGAGTATTGAATCTGATTTCAATTTTGCATGGACTTTAGGCTCACAATACGTTACATTAAATTGAAAATCCCTTCTAGTTTCCGTCAGTAAAATGCCATTCCGGTATTCACGTATGCAAACACCAACTACAAATTGGCCTTGAATTTCAGGTTTTCCACTGATTATTCCTGTTAATGGATCAATGGTAACCACAGGATTTCCTGCAAGTGGAGCATTTGCTGAATAAATTGGGGTACGATAATTTACGGTATTGAATGGAGGTGGACAATTAAACGGATCCGGTTTTACACCATAACACATCTCACTGCCATTTAATGTCCCATCTTGCCCACCGGCAACCAATGGAGTACAAAATTCATAGGTCACCTGGTCCCCATCTCGGTCTATAATCGAATGATCGAAATTTAAGGAGCTGTTGATACAAATAACTATGGGCGGGAATTTTTTAAATACAGGACTGTTGTTACAAACTCGTTGTGCTTCCGGAGTTATTTCAATCACAAATGCTGCACCATCCATACCAGGAGCTATTATGTTTGAAATGGTTTCATTTCGACAACATCGTTGATAAGCGATGTAATAAGAATTTGTGCTCATCCTCAAAATCCCTGTTTGGAATTCATAAGTCCCTTCCTGAACGCAAACGTTTTCAGGCACTATCAAACAGGGATTGTCATCATCTGCATTGATGTTAACAATGGGAGTTTTCAAAATCACCTGATCCAGTTTCTTTACATTTCGAAAAAAACCATTGGGCAATTTTTCATAAATTCCAATTTTGATTTGTTCATCAAATTCAGCAGCCTGAGGAGCATAACAATCTCTGTACATTTTCAATGTTACTGCAAAATTGACAAACTTATTTACGGTATCTACACTGAGGCAGCGGTATGACATGTCCCCTCCTATGATGTGTTTACCGCTAAGCAGTAAGGATTGACCTAGAAAAAATAATAATAGCAATAAGAATCTCAAAATAGGCATTTCATTATACCAATCTAAACGAATTCCATCGTTAATTGGTTACGTAATTGTAAAACTAATTTTTTGGAAATGTACTAAAACTCCAACCAAACTTGATCTACCAGCTCTAACCACAGCAATCCAAAGAAATTAATAGGTTAAAGAAGGTGTATTAGGTTTGGTTGATTTTGACAATTTCCAAATCCAATGCAAAATTAAATTTTTGAATGAATTTCAATTTAAATGACGAAAATACTGATTTCCAGCAAGCTGTCAGCTGCTTGAAGGAAGGAAAGGTCTTATTGTATCCGACCGATACCATTTGGGGGCTTGGCTGTTCAACTGCTTTTCCAGAGACCTTGGCCAGGTTGTTTGAGATTAAACACAGACCTGAAAACAAAGCAGCCATCCTTTTGGTGGATTCCATTTCCATGTTAAAAAATTACATAGACCACATTCATCCGCGGGTTGAAACTCTGATGGGATTTCACAAAAGACCCCTGACCGTAATTTATAGGAAATCTAAAAATCTGGATCCACGATTTACAGCAGCGGATGGTTCGATAGCCATTCGGGTGTGCGAAGATCCCTTTTGTCAGGCACTGATTCGGGAAATTAATGGTCCGATTGTCTCTACGTCTGCAAATTTTGCTGGGAAAGAAGCCCCCTCAAATTTTAGTGAAATTGATCCTCTGCTAATACAGCAAGTGGATTATGTAGTTAAATACAGACAAAGCGATGTTACAGAAAACCAAGTCAGCGCAATCATTCGTTTTGATCCGGAGGGAGAATTGGAATTTATAAGAATGTGATTTTCATAAATAAAATCTGCAAGACTTGTAAATTTAATTTTTGATTTCACTGATTGCTTTTAGAAATACCGGATCTGTTTTTAACAATTGTTGCTGGTAAGCTTGTTCCCCATAAATCCAAAGTTGCAGGATGGCATGGCAGGTTTGAATAAGTTGAGATTCATTCCATTTGATTCCAGGATAGTTTGCCTGAGCCTTTAAAAATCCATTTTTAAGAATCAGATCCAATGGTTTATTGTTTTCAATTGATTCTTTGTTTTTAGTTACTAATTTTTTTAACTCGAGGATGTGTTCAGCAACAATTTGAACTGATAAACTATGGTTACTTGAATCCAAAGCCGGATTTGAATCTGGTATTTCTATATCCGGAACCACGCCTTGATTTGAAACCAATTTGCGTTTTTTTACACTGTAATAAATTGCCTTGCTTGAGTCTTCAGGATTCGATAAAAAAATATAACCATTTGCATTGTCGTATGGTTTTTGAATGCATCTACCCGAATTTGTGATGAACCGGCTCACTGCCAATCGGATTGCTGAACCATCTGGCAAACTGTATTGTTCGAGTACAGTCCCTTTTCCATATGTGTTTTGTCCGATTGCAATTGCCCGGTCCAGGTCTTGCAAAGAAGCAGCAATTAGTTCTGCTGCCGATGCTGTTTCAGCATCTACCAATACAATTATTTTGTCTAATCTGAAAAAAGGTTTTCCTGTTGATTTAAATTCTTTCTCTGTTGTTTTAGATCCTTTAGTTTTAAATAGCAATACATCTTTTTCAGGTATCAGTTGGTTTAGAATGTATGCAGCTTCATGTACCATCCCTCCTGCATTTCCACGCAAATCAATGATTAACCGTTTGCAGTTTTTATCTGAAACATAGGTTTCCAAAACATTCATAAATTCCCTGTAACTTTCTTTATTGAGAATTTTTATTTTCAGGTATACGATTCCTGCTTCAGGACTAAAAGAAAGAGTTACAGCCTCATCTTTAAACGTGCTTAAGGCAATTTTGGATATATGATTTCGTGCTTGTTTACGACTGTACCATTCAAATTCAACAGTATCCTGATTGGATTCAAAAATAGTTTCAATCAAAGAATCAAGCGCGTACATATCAGGATGAACCGACATCCCATTGATGCGTTTGATTTGATCCCCAGATTCCATTCCGACTTTAAAGGCTTCACTTACTTCGCGCACGTGTTGGATATAAACTGTAGTGTCTGAAATAATCAGATCCAATCCAAAATCCTGAGCGGTTCCATTCATCCGATTTGCAAATGCATTGATTTCACTAGATGGAATGTAATCGGAGTATGGGTCTAATGTAGAGAGCCAGGCATCGAGAGCCAGGTCTGTACTTTCATCTAAATCAATACTATCTATATATTTCGATTGGATATATCCCAAAACATCCGCAAATTTTTGAATGCGGTCTGTTGCATTTAATGGATAGGAATTTGTTTCTACCAAAGGTTTTTGAATCTGGCGCATATTCATACCGGCTATCAAACCAATGGCTGCAGACAAACCCAATAAGAAAGGCTGCCATTTTTTATATGTATCTAAATGGGTGCTCACTGCTAGTAATACGTATAGCGTCGCACTTTAGCTACGTGCTTGGCAAGTCGCACTACCTGACACGTATATCCAAATTCATTGTCGTACCATGCATAGATGGTTACCGTCTTTCCGTCGGCAGAAACGATGGTTGATGGGGCATCAACTACTGAAGCGCAGGTTGTGCCCACTGCATTGCTTGAAACGTATTCATTCGAAGTAGAATATTGCAATTGCTCAACCAGATCACCATACAAGCTTGCATGTCGCAATTTTGCAAGTATATCTTCCAGATTGCTTGATTTCTCTAATGTTAAATTCAAGATCGCCAGTGAAACATTTGGGACCGGTACACGTACAGCATTGCCGGTTAGTTTTCCTTTTAAATGCGGTAAAACTTTTGCAACAGCACTCGCTGCCCCCGTACTGGTGATAACCATGTTGATAGGAGCACCTCGACCCCTTCTCGGTTTGCGGTGAAAATTATCCAATAAATTTTGATCGCTTGTATAAGCATGAACGGTTTCCAGATGTCCTTTTTCAATTCCAAAAGCCTGATCTATTACTTGAATGATTGGCACAATTGCATTGGTGGTACAAGAAGCGGCGCAAAAAATAGTTTCATTTGGATTGTCAGCTTCCTGTGTATTGACGCCAACTACAATGTTGGGTATGTCTTTACCCGGAGCTGTTAAAATAATTTCAGAAATCCCTGGTCTTAAATGTGCTGATAATTTTTCTCTGGTGTCAAACATTCCGGTATTATCAATCAACAGCGCATCGTGGATTCCATAATCTTCATAATTTATTTCAGCGGGGGATGCTGCAAATATCATGTGGATGCGATTGCCATTAATGATGGCTTCAGTTCCATCTGGACTCACTTCAATGGCTCCTGGAAAACTTCCATGTATGGAATCACTTTCTAGAAGTGCCAATCGTTTGTGAACTTCTTCAAATTGATTTTTCATTCCGGCTCTCACTACAATGGCCTTAAGTCTTAATTGCTCCCCGCTACCAGTTGAAGAAATTAATCGTCTGGCAACCAGTCGACCGATTCGTCCAAAACCATACAAAACCACATCTTTAGGTTCGAAGCCAACATTTCCAATTTGCAAACCTGATTGCAGGCGATCTTTGATAAAATGGTCTAAACTATCAAAATGTTTCTGTTGCGTTTCCCATTCAGAAGCCAATTTACCAATATCGATGCGTGAAGGGCCCAGTTCATTCATTTTAAAAATAATCCGGGCTATTTCCAGACTTAAATCCAGATCGAGTGGTTTGTCAATATAATTTTTTGCAAAAAGGTGGTCGCTTATGATTTGACTGGGGCGCACATCATAAAGATCTTTTCGAAAGATGACCAATTCGATCGAACGGTCAAAACGCAGGTCGCCAACGATTTTACTTAGCTCCAGTGCATTTTTTTCTTTTTCCCGCCAGTCTTTGAGAGCGAGTTCAATTTTTTCGTTTTGGTTAACGATGGACATAGGATTAAATTTTCCGCAAAGGTTATAAAATCCGAAGCAAAAAACAATCCGGCTTGCGGTTTATCCGAGGTATTGTTTAAGTAATTTACTTCTGGACGCTGAACGCAATTTATTAATTGCTTTATCTTTTATTTGGCGGACCCGTTCGCGGGTTAGTCCAAATTTATCTCCAATATCCTCTAATGATTCCGGATGTTCAACGCCAATTCCAAAATACAATTTAATCACATCGGCCTGGCGATCTGTTAGCGTGCCCAGGGCGCGTTCAATTTCTTGACGAAGGGAATCTTTAAATTCCAGTTTGGCGTCTGTAGCGGGTGTGCTATCGTTTTCCAAGACATCCAACAAGGAATTGTCTTCTCCTTCAACGAAAGGAGCATCCATGGATACGTGTCTGGCTGCTACTCCCATAGTGGTTTCAACTTCCTCAGTTGGAATTTCAAGCAAGGTGGCTAACTCTTCTGCAGACGGTTCTCGTTCGAATTCTTGTTCCAGCTCAGAAAAGGCTCTGTTAATTTTATTAAGCGAACCCACTTTGTTTAGAGGCAGACGCACAATCCGTGATTGTTCGGCCAAAGCCTGTAAAATGGATTGACGAATCCACCAAACGGCATAAGAAATAAACTTAAATCCACGGGTTTCATCAAAACGTTGAGCAGCTTTAATTAGACCCAAATTACCTTCATTGATCAAATCTGAAAGAGAAAGTCCCTGATTTTGATATTGTTTTGCTACTGAAACCACAAAACGAAGATTTGCTTTGGTGAGGCGTTCCAAAGAAAGTTGGTCCCCTTGTTTTATTTTTTTGGCTAAATCTACTTCTTCCTCCGGCGTCAAAAGATCCACTTTTCCAATTTCCTGTAAATATTTTTCGAGAGACTGACTTTCCCGATTGGTGATGGATTTAGTAATCTTTAACTGCCTCATGAATGGTTGATAAATTTATAAAATATTAAAAATCAGATAATTATAAAATAAATTACAGAAATTTTATAATAGAGGGCGAAAATAATGCCAAGCCAGCAATTATCTCCCCATCACGAATTAATGTTTTGTGAATAAAAAAAGTTCATGATTTAACAAAAAAATATTCAAACAATTTTAATATTGCCGCTTCAACGCTGCTCAATTTTATAAAAAAGATAAAGTATCAATGGCCAGAGTCCAATTTCAAATCGAATTTATGTTTAAGTCATCGCCTGCGACGCTTTACCTTTTTACAACGGAACCCACCTGTATGGTGCGTTGGTTTTGTGATCGGGTAGACAATATTGGCGACCAATACACCTTTGACTGGGAAGGCGATCACGAAGAGGCCAGCCTTGTAGAAGACATTGAGGAAGAATTGGTAAAATACCGTTGGAATGACCGGGAAGATGAATTCTTGCAATTCCGCATCTACAAGACAGATATCACCAATGAAACCATCCTGGAGGTGACTGATTTTTGTGACGATGATGAGGTGAAAGGCCAAAAAGACCTTTGGGAAGTGTATATCAAAAAATTCAAAACTTTTTGTGGAGGTTGAGTGGAGAGGAGGACAATTGCTAAGAGGAGTAGAGGCAAAGAGGACTAGAAATAAAGAATATTATTTGCTTAATAGCTTTCAGGTTTGTCTTTTTTGACTTCTAAATCTAATTTCTGAATTTGATTTTGGGTTGAGGCTAAAGACTAAAGGCTAGAGACTAAAGATTTTACCGCATTATAACAATGCTGAATTGTTCCAACAAATTACTTTGATATTAAATAATATGCTGCAGTTGAATAATAATTTCTGAGATAAGGAATTGCATTCAAAACTGGAATAACAGTCTTTGGTTCCAGGTTAAATTTGAATTTGTAGATTGGATTTGTGAAAAACAGTTTTCTATTTAAAATTTGAAATTGATTTTGCTTAACGATTCTTTCAAATCGTTCAATAGATATGCCAGTATCTTTTATTTCCATAAATTCATTGAGAGTTATTGGATCTTGTCCACCCCAAGATAATATTTTTTTATAAATGGATTTTGGCAATAAATGAAACCAGGGTAATTTACTCAGCAGTTTTGACTTGGCCATTTGCTGGTGCCCGCCAAAAGGCATTTGCCAGGGTGGGAAACCAAAAAAAATGACACCACCGGGATTCAGAAAACTTGCCAATTGTTGAATGAAATTTTCTTGCTTTGGAATGTGCTCTATGACGTCTTTCAATAAGATGATGTCAAAAGGTCCATCTAAATCATATTTAAGCTGGATGTCGTAAATATTTTTTGAAAGGAATTTTAATTTTCCCAAGCCAAATGCTTCTTGTTGAAAATGCTTTGCTGCTTCAATGCGCGATGGACTCAAATCAATTCCATAACATGTCAATTCTTTTTCAATAAATGCTTTTAATACACCTGCTTCGGCGCAACCAATTTCCAATACGCGGTCCTGTTTCTGAATGGTTCGCTTGCTTTCTATAAATGGTATAATAAAATCTCTTGCAGTGAGATACTGCATATCAAAATACCGTTGTTTGTCTTTATGATAATCAAACATTAATTCCCTTTGAAGTTGGGTTTGCGTTTATTTAAAAATGCATCAACACCTTCACCGGCATCTTTGGTAATCATCAAATTGCCAAAAGAATCCAATTCCGATTCATAGCCTTGCATTTCAAAATCGAAATAGGAATTAACAATTTTGATAACTTTCTGAATGGCGACGGGTGCTTTGGTTGCGATTTTACGAATGATCTCCAAAGATTTTTCGACTTCTTTCCCGGGTTCTACTACGTGATTTACCAATCCAAGACGGTGGGCTTCTTCTGCAGAAATCATATCGCCGGTCATCAGCATTTCGATTGCCTTTCCTTTTCCAATGTAATGAATCAATCGTTGGGTCCCACCATATCCGGGAATTAATCCAAGATTAACTTCTGGCTGACCAAATTTGGCATTGCTTCCTGCAACCCGAATGTGGCAGGCCATAGCCAATTCACAACCACCTCCAAGCGCGAATCCATTTACGGCGGCAATAACAGGTATATTTAGTTTTTCAATTTCAGCAAACAGCATTTGCCCTTTTCTTCCCAATGCGATTCCCTCCTTTCTGCTAAGTCCGACAAATTCAGAAATATCCGCACCCGCGACAAAGGACTTGGGTCCGGCACCAGTTATGATTAAACCGCGGAGTTCATCGGTTTTGGCTTCAACCTCATCAATTGCGGCATTTAATTCGTCAATAACATTGTGATTTAATGCATTCATTGCCTGCTCCCGATTGATCGTCAAAATGCAGACATTGTTTTCATATTGCTTTATAACCTCATTCATGTTTTAATTAATTGATTGATTCAGAATTGTTTATGTATCTGAGATTTTATGTAACGGGTGCAAATATATTGAGAACGGGCATTTCTTAATGAATCTTAAATATTTTGAAGGCATTGAGTTCATTTTTTAGAACCAGTTATCAAGAATCACATTCGTGCATACAAATACGTTATACTGCCTATGATAGAATCAAATTTAAATGTTTTAGCGTTAAAATTTAGATGAAATCATGCATGGGGAACTACCTTTGACGGAATTTTAATAAAATCAAATGAAAAATATACTTTCCTTACTCTTCTATTTTGTTTTTTTTCAGGGTTTGATTGCCCAGGATGGTGATCTCAATATGAAAATTATAGCACATGTACCGGCACCCAGCGGTGGCAGTGGCATTTGGCATTATGTAGATCGGAATGGCATTGAATATGCAGCAATCGGAACCAGAGATGCATTGGATATTTACAGTCTTGAAGATCCAAGCAAGCCAATCCTTCGAGCAAGCGTAAAGGGTGTTAATACCATTTGGAGGGAAGTGTATGCCTATAAAGATTACATCTATGCGGTGACTGATAATGCCTCTGACGGAGTGATTATTGTCAATATGAAAAATGCACCTGCTACAATAACCAGTAAGTTTTGGACAACAAACATTACTGCTAACAATCAAACTGCAAATATTACCACTTGCCATACTGTTTTTGTAGATGAAAAAGGAATTCTTTGTTTAAATGGATGCCGCCCTTGGCAAGGTGTATTGTTTTTTGATATCAATCAGGATCCTGAAAACCCAAAATTTTTAGGAGCAGAAACGACTCGTTATAGTCACGATATGTTTATGAGAAGAGATACTTTATATTCATCAGAGATATATGAAGGTCTTATGACTGCCTACGATGTAACTGACAAAACAAAACCTGTTGAAATCAATGGGGTTAAAACACCTTTTGCATTCACACATAATAATTGGCCATCGGATGATAATCGCTACATGTTTACAACTGATGAGAAAGAAAATGCTTATGTAGCAGCCTACGATATTTCAGATATCCATAATATTAAACTTTTAGATCAGTGGAGACCAAAAGATACAGAAGGAACAGGTGTTATTCCACACAATACCCGATATCTGGATGGGTATTTGATAACTGCATACTATACAGACGGTGTAAAAATTATTGATGCACACCGTCCTGAAAATTTAATTGAAGTAGGATCAGTTGATACTTATTTTGGAAATCAAACTGGGTTTCATGGCTGTTGGGGCGTGAGCCCATTTTTACCTAGCAAAACCATTATTGCATCTGATATCGAAGGGGGATTATTTATAATTAAGCCTGAATACATACGGGCCTGCTATTTGGAAGGAATTGTCCGCGACAGTCTTACAGATGAAGTTCTTTCAAATGTAACTGTCCGGCTTATCACACCCAGGAAAAACAATGAACTAACAAATCTTAAAGGAGAATATAAAACCGGGTATGCTGATCCAGGAACCTACACGGTAGAATTTTCTCATCCAGATTATAATTCATTTTCCACATCAGCTGTTTTAGAAAACGGAGTTGTAACGATTAAAAATGTGAAACTCTATCCTAAGAATACCATTGTCCAAAAAATTATTGTAAAAGAAAAAGGCAGTTTAAATTTAATTGCAGATGCTAAAATTGTTTTGTTTAACGCAAACAAAACAATTACAGCACAAACTGCTGCTGATGGAGTTGCCAGCATAAAAATTATTCAGGATAGTTTGGATTTTCAATTAGTGGTTGGAAAATGGGCTTATTTACATCATGCCGAACTATTTAGTTCATTAAGTCCGAAAGCTGAGATTGAAGTATTATTAGATAAAGGATATCAAGACGATTTCATCTTAGAACAAAATTGGACCACCAAAACATTTGCATCAACCGGTGCCTGGGTTCGTGGCGAACCCGTTGGAACTATCAGTGGCAATGATCAAGCTCAAACAGAATTTGATGTTGATGGCGATCTTGGGGATGCGTGTTATGTAACTGGAAATGGAACTACTGATCCATCTGCAGCAGATGTGGATAATGGTGCTACTATTTTAACCAGTCCAACAATGAATTTGAGTAAATACAATGAACCTTTATTAAACTATTCATACTGGTTTTTTAATGGAGGTGGCAACAATACTCCGAATGATAAAATAAAATTTTATATTCTTTCTGGTACCGACACTTTAAAAATTGAAGAAATAAATAAAAGTGAATCTGCATGGATTGCAAAAGATCGGTTTGCAATTAAATCTTTAACCAACAAATTGGATGACATCAAATTTATGGTAAGTATTGCAGATGACAATCCTGGACATTTAGTTGAAGGTGGATTGGATGCATTTTTAGTATTTGATGGTAATCCTGTTGCAAACGAAGATGTGCAAGATAAATTTCGTATTGCATTAAGTGCAACTGTATTCGAACAACAAACCACTCTGATAAATCCTGATAGGCAATCTTTAGATTTCAGCATCAGCAATTTAAAAGGTCAAATTTTACAAACTGTCAAGGCAACGCACGAAACAGTAATTCCAATTGGAACTAATTTGGATAAGGGTATTTATTTTATTCAGGTTAAGAATAATTTAGGTGTTACAAAAATTTTCAAAGTTGTGAAAATTTAAATTTTATTTTAGTACTAATAATTAATTTTCATCCAAGTTGTATATAACAGTTGGATGAAAATTAATTAAGTTGCTCGCTCATATTAGAATTGATTTTACCGCATACAACCCATTTGTTTTACGAATTCAATCTTGTTGTCACAATCTTGGTTTGTGGATATTGCTTATTGCTTTTATTCAAATCAATGAGATCCCGTGTTGTTTTGAATTCTTTTCTAATCAACACAAGCCATACGGAGCTGCCTTTCAATCTTGAACCACCAATCCCGAATCTTGAAAATCTATTCGTAATCTTAGAGGGAATTGGATGCCAATTCAATGCTTTGAAAGACATTTTAGAGGACAAAGCAGCATTTACTGCTTAAATTGTGTCTTTGCTTATAGACAAATCTTCAATTATGAAAGGCTTAGATCTTAATTGCACTTTTTTACATGCAATCCGTTACCTATTATTTTTAAGCCTAAATGGAATCGCTTGCCACCTTGTCTATGCCCAAAATTGCCCTAACATGGCAACCTTTTGTGAAGATGTACCTTTGACCTGTGGTGCAAATAATCTGAATAACTCAAGCTGTACGCTGGAGGCCTCAAACAATTACCAGGGTGATCGTTGCAATGAGTTATGTACAGGATCTGCTCAAAACCAGACGCATTATGCATTCGTCAGCAATGGGTCCAAAATTGACATAATTGTAACGGTAAATAATTGTTCTAATGCCTGGGGTTATAATCCTGGCCTTGATTTTGGAATGAGTACCTCTTGTTGTGGAGGCGAAAAAATTGCTTGTAAAAGATCTCCCCAGCCAATTCCACCAAATTAT
This sequence comes from Saprospiraceae bacterium, assembly GCA_016787575.1. Classification (GTDB taxonomy): domain Bacteria; phylum Bacteroidota; class Bacteroidia; order Chitinophagales; family Saprospiraceae; genus Vicinibacter. Next base: position 30,395 of record JAEUUO010000039.1, read on the forward strand.
CAACTTAAAATCACAATTGCCAGTCCAATCCCTTGCAAAATCTATTATATGGATTTGGATGGTTACGAGGGGAGTGTATGCGATTATACGATAAATATAACCGGCGGTAATGCTCCGCAACCTTTGATTCTGAAAAATATTAATAACGATGCAAATAACATCATTGAAATGAGTCAGGGTGCCTGTTCACAAAAGTTTAAAGTCGACCCTTTGAATGAGCCATGCGAGGGTTATTTTGAATGGACCCTCGATGGGCAAGCCTTAAATGACTTCGACCGGGAAGTCAGGCTTGATTTTCCCAATGAGGGAGATTTTGTACTTTGCGTTCAGGGGTATATTGGGGTTCCTAATTATAATTGTGGACAGTCGAATCTCACATGCACTACAATCAAGGTGAAAAAGGATCAACTCTATGGGAACACTCGGATTCTCTGCAATGAACAAAGAGGATTTAAATGGCACCAACAAAAAATTAATTCAAGTGGTGTTTATACTCAAGGGTTCAATACTGCCTGTCATATATTTGACAGCATTGTAGAATTTATCTTACTTCCAAAACCGGAATCAGGTAGGATTAATTATGTTTCATGCACTAGAAGCGACCCCTATTTCGATCCAATACAAAAAAACTATTATAGAAATTGTACAGCGAATCAAAAAATACCTATACCTAAATCGACAGAGATTTATGCTTGTGATAGCAGCTATATTTTGAATGTAGCATATGTCGATTTGAAAACTAACTTTCATCTAACCTGTAAAAACGGAAATGTATTTATGGTTCCTGAAATTGTCAATTATACAGATACTTGTGGGATTGGAATCGAGATGAAATACAGCTACTCTTGGTTTGAAAAAACCAATAACAATCCAATATTTATTGGTTCAAGTCAGGAGCTGAAAATTATAAAAAAAGGGAATTACCAATTGCTGGTTTTGGTTCAATATTCATTCGGCAGCGAATCAGGCATTTGTAACTTTACTTTTGATGAAGAAATAGATGAAGATTCCTACTTAACTTCACCTAATACAGGAAGTTTATTGGGAAAAAATGAAGTCTGCAAAGGCGATATTGAATGTTATGCAATTAAAGACATCGTTAAAGATCCCTTTTCATTTAATTGGAATGTGGTTGAAGGTGATATTATAACAACGAATCCTGATTTAAAAGATAGTATTTGTGTCCGCTGGCATAAAAACAGCAGTATGGCAGGCGGTAAAATTTGCGTTAGCTATTCAGATTCCTGTTCAAGTAGTTTGCAAGCATGCCTGGATATTGCGTTTGGTCGGTCGGAAAAAAATATTGCTGGCCCGGACCAAGAACTTGGCGGTGTGCTTGGGACCAAATTAAATGCTCAAGGAAAGAAAGGCCTTTGGTCTTATGCCGGCGGACCTGGCACTGCACATTTCGCAGATCCTACAGACCCAAAAACGAGGGTACGAGTTTCCCGTTTTGGAGCCTATACGTTCAAGTGGACCACCATAGAAGACGGTTGTGAAATCTATGGATTTCTTACTATTAATTTTTATATAGAATTTCCACAGTTACAAGGTGAATACATCCCCCCATTTAAAGGTTATGGGTTAACAGGCCCATCTGTAGATTTATTTCAATCACACTATTTAAATCGCCAACTTAACATCAAATTTTCAGCAGAAATAAAACAGTCAATCCGATATCAAATTATTAATATACAGGGACAATTAATTGACGTCGGAACAATTTCACAAAATCTAAATGAATCTTCGATATATGTAAACATCGATTTAAAACCCGGAATTTACTTTCTCAATATAGAATCTGGAAATTTGAATCGTGTATCAAGATTTGTTGTCTTCGATTAAAATCGATGTGTGTTTTTGAAATAGCTAACAAAAAATAAATCCTTTGTCGGTATATGCGAAAGATTCTGGAATAACCAGGACCCAAAACATACATGCTTAATTAACTTATTTTAAAATTTCGGTCGAGATTTCTTTTTTCATCCTTTTCTTTAATGGATTCTCTTTTGTCGTAAGATTTTTTACCAGATACCAACACAATTTCAACTTTAATGATGCCCCGGTCGGCTGTATAAATTTTATAGGGGATGAGGGTTAAGCCCTTTTCAGAAATTTTGCGTTCGATTTTGCGAATTTCATCTTTATTTAATAAAAGTTTTCGATTTTGTTTGGGATTGTACTCTGCATCTGCACTTTGTTTGTATGGATTGATGTTCAAATTTTTAATCCACACCTCCCCATGTTCAACCATACAATAGGCATCGCTCATGTTTGCGTTGCCTGCTTTAATGGATTTAACTTCAGGGCCGGATAAAAGAATTCCAGCCTCATAGGTTTGAATAAAATTATAGAGGTAAGTTGCTTTTCGGTTTAGGATTTCAATATTTTTCACTGGGTTGCGTAACGACTGTAATCGAAAATCATTTTTTTATCTCCATCTTTATTGGAAATCGTAGCTGTCATAACATCAAATGCTTCCTTCTTATATTGAATAATTTGCGGAAAGTCATTTTGTTCATTCACAAATTTTAAAGTAATTACTGGATCTGGCATCCAGGTAAATAAAATTGGAACATTGTTATTTTCTTTTATAATTGCTTCAAAATACCAAGATTTATTGTCTTTGGAAAAAATACGCATCTTTTCTTTAATCGTGGCATACCCAGCATTCATATCATAACTTAATCCACTGTATTCCATTTCAGAAATTTTAACCCATTTTTCATAAACTTCTAAATCTTTTTGTTTCCATTTACCTACAATCCAATCTACGTCAATAGGTTTTTTATTGACTAATTTAGGTGCAGAGCCACAGGAACAAAGGATCAAAAGAACGAGACAACTGAATATCGATTTCATATTATGAGTTTAATTTTACTATTTATTAGATTTTTTCCAATACAAAGGAAGTCATTTTTGTATACAAATGAATACGTGCATTTTGACCACTGATTCCGTGATTTCTATTTGGATAAAAGTAGGTATCAAATTGCTTTTTATTTTTTATCAGTGCATTGGCCATTTCAGCGGTATTTTGAAAATGCACATTGTCATCAGCCAATCCATGTACCAATAAATAATTTCCCTTTAAACGATCTGCAAAGTTAACCGGAGAATTCTCTTCATAAGCTTTTGCATTGTCTTTTGTACGTTTCATATATCTTTCAGTATAAATAGAATCATACCATTTCCAATTGGTCACCGGAGCAACTGCAATAGCCGATTTAAAAACCTCATTACCTTTTAAAATGCATAAACTGGACATGTAGCCACCATAACTCCAACCAAAAATTCCAATGCGGCTTCCATCTACATAGGGCAATTCAGAAAGGTATTTGGCAGCATCGATTTGGTCTTCAGTTTCCAATTTTCCCAATTGCAAATAGGTCATTTTTTTAAATGCTTCGCCGCGACCACCGGTTCCCCGATTGTCAACAATACAAATAATATAATCTTTTTGAGCCAGCATTTGCAACCAATAATACTGTCCAAAACTATTCCAGCGATTCATCACTTGCTGGCTTCCAGGACCTCCATAGAGAAACATGAATATCGGATACTTTTTGGCAGGATTGAAATCAACAGGTTTAATTATTAATGAATTCAATGGGTCTCCGTGTTTATTAAAAATGCTGTTAATTTCAACATTGGACAATTTATAAGATCTTAACTTTTCACTCAATGTCTGATTGGATTCCAAAACCCGGATTAATTTTCCCTCACTATTGACTAAGCTATAAACTGGCGGAGTGTTAATCTCTGAATGCATCAAAATGATGTATTTAAATCCCGGACTTACTTGCACATTGTTAAATCCGGGTACTGTTGCAATTGGACTAAGTTGTTTGGTATCTAAATTTAATTTATAAACAGCCCGATCCAATCCATTATTAACTGCTTTCTGAAATATGATGTGCTGTTGTGATTGATCCATGCCGTAAATTTCTGTCAGCTCCTCATTCCCTTCAGTTAACATGTTTATCAACCGTCCATCGGGCCCATATAAATAAACTTGATTGTAACCGGAAGCTTCACTGGTCCAAATAAAATTGTGATTGGCAAGGAAATGTAAATTGTCGTGCAAGTCGATATAATAATTGCTCTTTTCTTCAAGAAGGGTTTTAAATTTATTATTGGTAACGGTATTTACAATAAGTTTTAATTGATTTTGATCCCGATTTATCCAGGTGATGCACAATTCATCCTCTTTTCCTGTCCATTTAATTCTTGGCAAATAATCATCTTCTCTTGGTCCGATATCCAATTGAGTTGTTTTTTTCTTTTTCAATGAGTAATTCCAAACTGTAAGCTGGGAATTTTCCTCTCCGACTTTTGGGTATTTAAAGGTATAGGGCTCGGGATAAGCATCGTTTTTGTAATACTCTAAGGTAAATTCTTTGACACGACTTTCATCAAATCTCAAATAAGCGATATCATTTCCGGATGGAGACCATTCATACGCTTTGGTCAATGTAAATTCCTCTTCATATACCCAATCTGAGGCACCGTTGATAATGAAATTTTTCTTTCCATCATGAGTGATTTGTGTTACATCCCCATGTTTTAGATCCTGAAAATACAAATTATTTTCGAATATAAATGCGAGCTTGTCTCCACTTGGATTAAATGATGGATACATTACTTTATTTGATGGATGTATTCGTTGAAGTTTTTCTGATTCTATATCATAGACATAATATGTTGCTCTTGAAGAATAGCGATAAATTCCTTCAGATTCTGTTTTCAACAATAATTTTTTTTCGTCTGAACTGAATTCAAAAGATTCCAATTTGTCTTTGATGAGTCCATTTTCAATCAGTGAGGCATCCAGGATGGTTTTTTTTTCTTCTCCACTCAATAAATAAAATTGGATAATTTTAGAGTTTTGTAAGCGCACAAAAGTCTGATCATCCTTCATAAATTGAAATCCGGGAATTCCTTTTGTTACAAAGCTTCCTTTTTCATAGATGTCCTCCAGTGTGATTTCTTTTAATTGAGCTGTAAGGAACTGAATCCAAAAAAGTCCAAAAATTGCAATAGCAAAACGATGCTTCATATTTTTCCAATTAGTTTTAATAATAAATTTTTAAGGAAGATTTTTGGTTTTGTATAAGGAGGATAAAACAAACGCAATGAATTAATCAATCTGCCATTTCTGCTAATTCCTCTTTTATGTGAAAATGTTTCAAATCCATAAAACCCGTGATTGGAGCCATGGCCACTTTGGTGATTCCCACCAAAAGGCATGTTAAAATTGCAATAGTTTAATAAACAATTGTTAATCGTTACTCCTCCAGATCGAATCGAATTTAAAATTAAATTTTGATGCTGCTTGTTATCTGAAAAAATATATAAAGTCAAGGGTCTGTTCAATTTTTGAATGGTTTTCAAAGTTTCCTCCAAGGAATCGTAGGCAATTAAAGGCAAGACCGGACCGAAAAGTTCCGATTGCATACTCACATGGTTCCAGTTTGAGTTTAACAAAAGGATTGGTTTAATTTTCAAATCTGCAGCATTTGTTTGTATAGCTTCTGTCAGTTGAGCTCCCTGATCCAAACTATCGTTCACAATTTTCAATATTCTCTGATAGTGTTTTTCATTCACCATTCCACAATAATCCGGATTTAATATTAATTGATTTCCGTACATATTTAAAAGCGCCTCATTCCATTCAACCACAAACTCATCCACTCTGTTTCTTGGAAGCAGAATGTAATCCGGTGATATACATGTTTGTCCGGCATTGATGCACTTCCCATAAACGATGTCAGGCATTGCCTTTTTTAAAGAAATTGATTCATCCAGGATAAGAGGATTTTTTCCACCAAGTTCCAAGGTTACACTGCTTAAGTTTTCTGCTGCTGCTTTTAATATTTTTTTTGCAGTAGCTTGTGATCCTGTAAAAAAGATATGGTTGAAAGGCAATTGAACCAAGGCTTCGGCTGTTTCTGAACTACCAAGCACAGCGTATACGTCTGATGTTGCAAACGATTGTTGGATCAATTCTTGAATCAACTTTGCTGAGTGCGGAGCAAATTCTGAAGATTTTAAAATGATTTTATTTCCTGCTGACCAAGCCGCTATCAAAGGAATTATGGACAGATTTATAGGATAATTCCAGGGTGCTAAAATTAACACCACCCCTTTAGGTTCATAAAGCAAGTAATGTGAACTTCCAGTTAACTCTGTGGGAGTTTGAACATGTTTTGGTCGCATCCATTTTTTTAACTCGCGTTTTGCTTTACGCAATTCGACCAGGCAGGTTAGAATTTCAGAGGCTTCGGATTCAAAACCGGATTTATTAAAATCGAGGCGCATGGCTTCTGTTATCCGATCTTTAAACAGAAGTAAATTTTTTTCTAGCTTGTTTAAACCTGCAATTCTAAATTCATATTCGGGTACCGAAGATTTATTAAAATCAGCTTCCATCTTTTTAAAAATAGATTGGAGTGATTTTAAATCAATTGGAGATTCAATTATTTCTGTGGGATGCATGAGGTGGCAAAGATACAAGAAGGCATTGGCATTCTAATAAAGCCCCATAGATCCGGCAAACAGGAAATAACACCGCATTTGAAACTAAAAAACGGCCATTTGAATTGCAGTCTAAATTTCATGAACAAGCGCATGGCCATTCGTATAAAAAATTGATGCTTTTTTAAATCAGATACTAAAAGGTGGAAACAAGCTGAATTTAATGTGCAGCATCGGCAACCGCTTTAGCTACCCGGTGTGCAATCGTTTCATCCAATGGAGGCGGAATAATTTGATCACGAGTTGGATGTTCTACGGCGGATGCAATTGCTTGAGCTGCTGCAAATTTCATAGCCAGTGTAATTCGTTTGGCTCGTGCATGCAATGCCCCCAAGAAAATACCTGGAAATGCCAAAACGTTGTTGACCTGATTGGGAAAATCTGATCGACCCGTGCAAACAATGAAAGCTCCACCTGCCATAGCTTCATCAGGCAATATTTCTGGAATTGGATTTGCCAAGGCTAAGATTAAAGGGTCTTTAGCCATAGCCTGGATGTGGCTTCTGTTTAACAAATTTGCTTTACTCACTCCCACAAAGACATCTGCACCAACCAATGCCTCTTCAACCGAACCCATTAAATTTCTTGGATTAGTATAGAGTAATAGTTCTTCTTTGATATCGTTGACTCCAAGACGGTTTTTATGAATAATACCCATGGTGTCACACATGATGATTTCTTTTGCAATTTGTTGATTTCGGGCATTCCGATCTTTTTTTCCCAGATATCGGGCTATTGCAATACCGGCAGCACCAGCACCATTAATTACTATTTTAAGGTCTTCCATTTTTCTGCCAGTTAGTCTGCAAAAATTCATCAAAGCAGCCAAAACCACAATAGCAGTTCCGTGTTGGTCATCGTGAAATACGGGAATTCCAATATCCTGCAATTTTTCTTCCACTTCAAAACACCTGGGCGAAGAGATGTCTTCCAGATTAATGCCTCCAAACACAGGAGCAATATTTTTAACGATGGAAATGATTTCGTCGGTTTTTTGGGTCGTCAGACAAATTGGAAACCCATTGATTCCGGCAAATCTTTTAAAAAGCATGGCTTTTCCTTCCATCACAGGAATGGCAGCATGAGCTCCTATATTGCCCAATCCCAGCACAGCCGAGCCGTCACTGACGATAGCAACCGTATTGCCTTTAATCGTATAATCGTAAACTTTAGAAGGGTCGTTGTGAATTTCTTCGCAAGGGGCTGCAACGCCAGGTGAATACGCAAGCGAAAGATCATCCTTAGACTGGATGTCAAGTTTGTTTTCAACGGTAATTTTTCCTTGCAGTTCCTGATGCAACCGAATGGAACGTTCGAATATATCCATAGAGCTGTTATGCAAGCAAAAATAATACCGAAAGCGGATTTTTTGGATTTCGTTCAAATTAGAACGAAAGCAAGGACTGTTAGTTTACCCTGGAAGCTTTAAAAGAGACCGTATTAATTGGCTCCTTTTCCCTTTTTCTCCAATTGCATTGGATTTGAAGTGCCGCGCCTGCCACCCCTTCGAGGTTCGCGTTTGGCTTGAAAAATTTCAAAACGAGTGGGGATTTCGCCTACATTCCATTGGTTGTTAGTTAAATCAATGTCAGCTGTTTCATAAAATGGATCCATTTGAATTGATTTAACCTGCTTGTTACGAATGAAGGTTTTGACAATTTTTTGTTCATTTTTTCTCCAAATCTGGACATCCAATCGTTCATCCTGATAGGTACCGTCGGTGTAATTCCACCTTAAAATAATCGGCATCACCATCCCTCCTTTGTTTGAAAACTGGACTTCGTATAAGTAAGTACTGTCACCTCCTTTTTGCAATTCATCTGAGGCTAATTGAGCTTGAATCCGAACCCGATTTTTTTCTTCATTCTGATTGTAGTAATAGTAAAAATCGCGCAAGCTCGTGTCGCGATCTACTAAAAATGACATTCCCGAAGTTCTGTTTCTATATTTTGTAAGGGATTCTGTAGGTTCGGCAGCTTGCATAAAATAATTTAAAGGGGTGATGGCAACTGCTTCATTGGTAAGTTTAACGTGCACGGAGTCGATGGATAAATCCACTGGTTCTATATCATAAAACCAAGCCCTCCAAAACCAATCCAGATCCGTACCGGATGCATCTTCCATGGTTCTGAAAAAATCTGCAGGTGTTGGATGTCGAAATGCCCAACGACGCGCATACTCTTTAAAAGCATAATCAAATAATTCGCGACCTAAAATGGTTTCCCGTAAAATGCTTAAACCCGCAGCTGTCTTCGCGTAGGCATTTGATCCAAATTGTACCAAATTTTCACTGTTTGTCATGATAGGCTCTAACTGATCTTTTGACAAGCGCATATAATCTGCGATTCTTGAAGGATTGCCGCGATCGGTTGGATAATTATTATCAAATGCTTCCTGCGTGAGGGTTTGAACGAATGTATTTAGACCCTCATCCATCCAGGTCCATTGCCTTTCGTCGCTGTTGATAATCATTGGAAAAAAGTTATGACCTACTTCATGGATTATGACACCGATCATTCCATATTTAGTTCCTTCAGAATAGGTTCCGTCTTTTTCTGCTCTTCCAAAATTGAAACAAATCATAGGATACTCCATTCCATTATTTGCCTCGACAGATATTGCAACCGGATACGTATAAGGGATGGTAAATTTAGAATAGCTTTGAATTGTATGCGCCACAGTTTTTGTTGAATAACGTCTGTACAAAGGATAGGCTTCCTTGGCATAATAACTCATACACATTACCTGCTTCGAATTCATTTTAATTGGCATAGCATCCCAAATAAATTTTCTTGAACTTCCCCAGGCAAAGTCTCTAACATTTTCAGCCTTGTAAATCCAGGTTTTTGTTTTGGTTGATTTATTTTTTTCAGCCTGAGTAGCTTCTTCCAATGTAACTACTTCTACCACATCGGTAGCCTTTTGTGCTGCTTCCCAGCGTTTGTATTGAGCAGGACTCAGCACTTCTTTATAATTCTGACATTGACCTGTGGCAGCAATTACATGATCTGAGGGTACTGTCAATTGAACTTTATAGTTTCCAAAAGCAAGCGCAAATTCTGCTCTGCCTGTAAATTGTTTGTTTTGCCAGCCTTGAAAATCTGAATACACGCACATTCTTGGAAACCATTGGGACATCGTAAATAAATGGTTTCCATCTTCCGGAAAATACTCCAATCCACCTCGTCCTCCCATGGTCATGCGATCCGGGATTTTATAATTCCATTGTACAAATACTTTTACTGATTTACCGGGAAGCAATGCTTTTTTTAAATCAATGCGCATCATAGTATGGTTGATGGTGTATGACAATGCAAGGCCACTCCCCTCTTTCACAGCTTCAATGTTGACTCCATAACCAGTTGTCATGGTTCTGCGATCTAAATTTTCGATATCGTTTTGGCTAACCCGTTCACCGGTTTTACTGTCATAGGATTCATAATTATTGGGAGATTTTGGACTGTGTTCGTTTTCATCTAATTGCAACCACAGATAGTAAAGTTTATCTGGCGAATTATTATAATATGTAATCCATTCACTACCATATAATTTAGTGTTTTCTTCGTCTAATTTGGCTTGAATGTCGTAATCTGCACGCATTTGCCAATACGCTGAACCCGGAGCACCTGAGGCAGTACGATAGCCATTGGCATCGGGCAAAATAGTACCCAATTGTTCGAATCGATTGCCATGATTTGAATTGGGATTGTTGCGGATGTTTTGAGACTTTAGAAGCTGAAAAAATCCCAGCAGTCCAATAAGTAGAAATTGCGTCCGTTTCATTTTTTAAAATTATTAGATCCTTTGAAGGATTAGATAAATACTGACCAACAAAATTACGAAAGTTATCGTAGATAAGATTGCTTTTTCAAATCGGAGAGTCGTTTTTTGTAAAAAATAGGTAAAACCAAGTACGAGGCTCAAAACCACAATTTGCCCAATTTCCAATCCTAAATTAAAAGAAAACAAGGGAAAAAGTACGGACATTTCTTTGCCGAGCATGGATTTGAGTAGGTACGAAAAGCCCAAACCATGAATACAACCAAACAGTGCTGCCGTCCAATACCTGGACTGAATACCTGCACTTGAGAGTGCTAATTCTTTAAAATTAATGAGACAGGTTATCCCAATGGTCAAGGCAATTGCAATTTCTATCCAGGAGGAAGGTAACGACAAAATATTAAAAGTACTAAGAGCAAGTGTAAATGAATGTCCTAAGGTAAATGCAGTGACCAATACCAAGAGTTTTTTCCATTCAGCCGGTTTAAATAACAAGCTTAAACAAACAATGTAGAGAATATGATCATAGGCTTTTAAATCCAGAATATGCTGCAACCCGGTTAAAAACCATACTAAAAAATCACTCATCTCTGTTAACTTTATATCACAAATGTAAATTTTAATAATGTTGAATGTCCTACTTTTCATATTGAGTGCTTTGAGTTATTCAAAATCAACTTCTTCCATTCATCCATTCTATATTAGTGTCAGTGAAATCAACTACAATGTTGAAAGCAAGCGAATGGAATTGAGTGTAAAAATTTTTACGGACGATTTTGAAAATACACTTCAAAAAGTATATGGCCATTCAATTAATTTAACAATTCCAAAAGACACCAGTCTTCGTGATCAGATGGTGGCATCATACATTCAAAACAATTTAGTACTCTCGATAAATAATAAATCATGTACCATCAACTATTTAGGAATTGAAAAAGAAGAAGAAGCCGTCTGGTGTTATTTTGAATCAGAGCCATGCGAATTTCCGGTCGCTCTTCAAATAAAAAATACGTTGTTGTATCAACATGTTGAAGGACAAATTAACATCATGCATGTAAGAGTTGGAAACCAGCGCAAATCGCTGAAAGTGGATCAGCCAGCATCTATCGCAAATTTCAATTTTTAATTCAGTGGGGGGAAGCTTTTAGGCAATTAGGCTATTAGACTATTAGACTGTTAGGCTGTTGGCCAAAAACCTATAGACCTGGAATTGCTCAAAAAACCGGACACAAAAGCTAAGCCTCTAGTCGGTTAGATAATAATTGATTTTTCTGTAATGGACTCATAAAGTTAATCGAACTGTGTTTTCTATGAGTATTATACCATCTTTCGATATAATCAAA
>JAEUUO010000012.1 GCA_016787575.1 Saprospiraceae bacterium
TGCAGCAATTACCATATGGTAGTTTGCTTAGAGGAGGATATTTCTATTTTGCAACCAAAGATCTTGCATTAATAGCCGCGACTTCTTCTACTAAAGCAATGGCCTGGGGGTGTTATGGACAGGAAATAAGTGGGAGTGATCTCCTAGGCATCGGAGAAGGAAAACGAAATACGCAAGACATTATTAAACAATGTAAGGAAGAAAATATAGCCGCATATTTCTGTGACACTTTAAGCATAAATAATTACACAGATTGGTATTTACCATCGAAAGAAGAATTAGAATTACTACTAAAAAATATTGGGCATATTGGTATAGTACCAGCCAATGCTTATAATTACTGGTCATCATCAGAGTTTTCAAAGTCCGAAGCTTGGTATTTTGCACTTTTTGATAGTGTTTCATACAAACATCCAAAGAGTCATCCATATAATTATGTGCACCCTATAAGGCAATTTAATTTAAAAAATGAAAAATCCATTAGGAAGATTTTCTCTCAACTTTCTTCAACCCCTTACGATATTCATGTGGAACAATCAAATATTACTCCATCTAATGTCATCGTAAAATTTATTGGAGAACAAGAGTTATCTGATCAATTGGTCTGGGATTTTGGGCAAGGTAAGGTATTGTCAGGTAGCGGAGCAGGGCCATATGAAGTATACTACAATTATGAGGGATTTAACCAAATCACTGCCGTTTTGAATAATGGGAGCTGTCTAAAAAATCAATTTATTTCCAGATATTTTAAAGTACAGTTGTTCCATGAACTGAAGCAAAACTTTTTTACAAATTACAAGGGAAATATTAAGATAGCTGATTATGATAAGGATGGATTTAAGGATATGCTTGTTACGGGCTTTGATTCATCTTCACTTTATAGATATATGGGTAACGACTCTTTTGAACTGGTAAATATTCAACTTCCTCGATTAAGTCTGTCCTCTGCAATCTGGGTTGATTTTAATAGCGATGGGTGGAATGATTTTATCTTAAGTGGATATCAAAGCAAGGATTCAACTTGTCGAAGCTTTGTTTATAAAAACAATAAAGGGAATTTTGAACTTTTGAATATTGAGTTACCCGGAATCAAAGAAGGATATATTGCAAGCTTTGACCTTGATCAAGACGGGAGACATGAAATTATTTTAGGAGGTGAGAGTAATGGAAATACCATTATTAGCAAAATATATAGAGTATCAAATGAAGAATTCATTGAGTTACCTAATAATTTGCAATTACTAAAAAATAGTTCTTGTGATTTAAGAGATTACGATAATGATGGAGATTCTGATGTGCTTCTCACTGGACATGATGGAACCAAGCGCAATACTTTGTTGTATCGTAACGACAATGGGAATTTGGTTGAAACTGGAATGCATTTCACAGATGTGGACAATGGCTGTGCTAAATTCGGAGATTACGACAATGATGGTTGGCCTGATATTGCTATTTCTGGCAATCGGACTGAAATTTCTGTTACCTATCCGGGTGGAATTCTAAGTGTAGATGCGCGGCCTGCTGCGACTTTGGACATTTTTAAAAATCAACTAGGAACTAAGTTTGTAAAACAGATCAGTTATGAAAAATGGGTTACTTATGCATATAGCACTTTAGATTGGGGTGATTATGACAATGATGGTGATTTGGATCTTTTGATTCTTGGAGTTCCTGGAATGCAATGGGCTGTTGGTGGTACTGGTGGGGGAACACCTTCTGTCATTTACCGTTCTGCTCCAAGAATTATGCGAAACGATGGACAAGATAATTTCTTTTCTATAGACGCATATCTTCCTGCTGATTTTTCTGATATTACAACTATTGAAGGATACCAATTAGCTAATGAGGACCAATATACAAATCCTACTTGGAGTATTAAAAATTGGCAAGGCAAATTCATTGCATTCACAGACTACAACAATGACGGTAAACTGGATGTAATTCGCGAAGGCCATTACGAACAAGCCAATAGGATGTATAAAAACTGCAACTTATATGAAAACACACCACCCTCAATACCCAACCAACTAAACTCTTCCACTTTCTGCAATGAAGTTGATCTTGCTTGGAATCCTTCTACTGATGATCACTCTATACAAACCGCACTGAATTATGAAATTTCCGTTGGAAGAACTCCCGGTACATCTGATGTAGTCTCGCCATTAAATAAAAACTTTATTTTCAATAATAATTATAGATTAAAAAATTTAAAACCCGGAACCTACTACTGGAACGTAAAAGCAGTAGATCAGGCTCAAAGCGAAAGTGCATGGGCTCCTGAGCAATCATTTACCATTTCTGGAAAGCCTGCCACTCCGGTCGTATTGATTATCGGAAGCACACTTCATTCAAGTGCACAATCGGGTAATCAATGGCATGATTTAAATGGACTAATCGCTGGGGCTACGGCTCAGGATTATACTCCTATTCGCAATGGAACTTTCTATTCAATAGTTACTGATAATGCTTGTTCATCAGATACTTCAAATCGGGTTCAGTTTATATTCTCCGAAATTATAACAACCGGAGAGAATACTCGATTTAAAATTGCGCCAAATCCTACAAAAGACATTGTTTTAATACATTCCTACTTCCCACATGAGACTATCAACTATCAGTTTCTGACAACGTCTGGTAAACTGCTCAAAGAAGGTCGATTTCGTAAAACAATAAATTTAGATATCAATGAATATGCAAGTGGTGTTTATTTTCTTCGACTAGATAACACCAAAGAAGCTTCGATATTTAAAGTTATAAAACAATAATTAGCTTGAAATTCAAATATTGCATCTAGATTGCAATAAAATTATTTTTAACATTGAAATCCATTTTTGAATCGATTTTCTATAAAGTTGTTGCATGGAAATTGGTATTGGTAACTTCATTGGCTTTAACTGCGACCATTTCTTTTGCGCAGACCCCCTATTCTAAAACTTACTCCACACACGATGGGCTCATACAGCCACAAATCACCACTCTTTTCAAAGACTCTCGCAATTATTTGTGGATCGGGACTAAAGGAGGAGTTTCCAGATTTAATGGAAAATCGTTTGAAAATTTTGAAGTTGCACAATTGGGAATTTATGGAGATATTCATCAATTCTATGAAGATAGCACCCATTGTATATGGGCCGTAGCAAAAGATGGTCTTTCAATTTACAACGGTGTTGCCTGGAAAGCCTTTAAATTTGAATCCGCTCTTCATGATGCTGGTGGCTGTGCATTTTATAGAGATAGCTTTTATTACATTGATAGCTACAGTGAGCTAAATATTTTTTCATATAATAAATTTTACAAAAGGAAACTCGTAAATCTTTGTGGAAAACCCTTAAGAAATATATTTTATGATTCATTTACACAAAATTTTTATACTGTTCTTGTCAACAGTTTCTCAATTGGAATTTGCGAAAATGATACTGTAAAACTTTATAGAAATTTTCAAGCTGATGAACTTGGAGCTTATCCCAGATTGAGAACCTATGTGTATCGGTTTTTTAAAGATAAATTGGCTTTGATATACGATCTGAAAGATAGTCTCATTGAAACGATACCCGTACTTTTTGAAAAAGGGGAATACACTTTTACTCCAAATGAAAAAGGAGAGCCCTTATTCTGGAATGCCCTCAATGGCTTAAACAATAAAAATTCCAATTTGCATTCCTTTTTTAAAAACTCAAAAGGTAAACCCGATATTACCTATCTCTGGATAGATTCATATTATTATTGGCTTGGTACAGAACGTGGCTTATTAAAAATTCCAAAAACAGGATTTCAATTCTTTAATAGAGACAGCATTCCGTTTCCATGGGCGATCATTGAAGATAGCAAACAAAACATGATTGTGGGTGATTTTTTAAATGGTCTTTTTCGAATTAAAGAAGACGGTGCAATTCAAAAAATAAGCTCTTTTGATCGTTGGTATTATCATCCTGCTCTAGATCCCACCGGACCTGTTTTTCTTTATCGGGAAAATGAAATTTATACTTTGACTCAAAATGAATTTAAATCTATACCCAAGCTTTCAAAAGAAAACCCTGATTTTACTGCATCGCTCTATTTAATCTGGTCACATCGATTAAATAAATTATTGGGAGCCCAAAGAGGTGGCATTTTTATCTATGATCCGAAAACACAAGATTTAGAGTTTATAAAATGGGATCGTAAAGACTTTTCAAGTTTTCATACTCTTTGTCTTTATGAAGATTCAGATGGAATGATCTGGGCAGGTTCTAGAAAAGGATTGATTAGGTATGATGTTCAACTAAAGAAATATCAATACTTTGCAAATGAGCAAGAAAAAGCTAATGGAATATTATCCATATGCAAGGCTAGCGATACAAGTTTTTATGTAGGTACTTACAATGGTTTATGGGAATTTGGACATCATTCTCATAAATACACGATGCCTTTACAAATACTAAATAACAATATTATTAGCAGTCTGATTAATTTCAAAGACAGTCTTTTACTAATTAGTCATCTAAAGGGAATTACCGTTTTAAATCTTAAAGACAAAACCCAATATCGTGAATTCAATTTCAACAACGGATTTCCAGGTTTGATGCCTGATCAAAACGCTGCCTATGTTGATTCCCGTTCGAATTATTATGTTGGCGCATTTGATCGACTCTGTGTTATACCTGTAAAGAATTTATGGCACGAAGGAGAAGCATTAACCATTCAATTTACCAAAATGAATGGAAAATCTATTTCATATCAAACCAATTTAATAACCAGCAAAACCGGGAAAGGAATCAGTATTGAATTTGATCTCATTGGAACCAACCGACCTGTTGATTGCAAATATAGATATCGCATCTTAAACCAAACAGAATGGACTGATTGGTTTTCGTATCAATATTTTTTATTACCTGAACTTGCATCAGGGACATATTGTTTGGAATTGGAAACAAATTGGAATGAAATTCAAAACAATCACAAAGGAAAAAAGGCAGTATTAAATTTCAAAGTTGAGCAAAAAATCTGGAAAGAACCTCATTTCCCGTTATTGGTCAGTTGTATTTTCGTACTATTTATTTTAGGATTAATTTATGCTCTCTATCATTTTAAAATGAGCCAGAAAAAAGTTCACATGCTTGAACAAGAAAGTAAATACCATCAAGCACGCATGTTGACAGCCCAGATTAATCCACATTTCATGAGTAATTTTTTAACTAGCATACAAAATTCTGTCAGTTACCAGGATACAGAACGTGCTAATGAAAAATTACTACAAGTTGCAGATTTTTTGCGAAAATTTTTAGGCAGTATCAACAGCAATGAACAAGGAGGTCTGATTCTGATTAATGAAGAATTGGAAATAATACGGATCTTTTTGGAAATGCAAAATGTATTGCATAATGGTAATTTAGATTGGAGGATCAAAATTCCAACTGAGTTTGATACAACAGAATGGTGCGTGCCTCCATTAATTTTACAACCTTTCGTCGAAAATGCAGTTGTGTGGGGCATTGATGGCAAAGAATCACGAAAAGGGGCAATTTCCATCACAATCGTTGAGAATAAAAACAGTCTTGATGTCTTAATTGAAGACGATGGAGTCGGGATAGCACAAGCAAAACAATCCCGCTTATATCGCGAACGAAAACAAGAAGAATCTGGTGCAGAAATAGTCCGGCAACGATTGGCTTTATTAAAGACCATGGGTATTGAAATCAAAATTTCTATTTCAAGCAATGAAAAAGGCACAGTTGTACATATCAGTTACCCAAAAATAAAATCATGAATTACTTTATAGTAGAAGATCAGCGTGATCCCCGGGAATTGATACAAAAATATATACAGGAGGATTTTCCTCAACTATATTTAGCTGGTTTTGCTGAAAATTATACTTCTGCCATAAAACAAATTCCAACAGTACAACCCAATCTTTTATTATTGGACATTAATTTGGGAAGTCACGATGGGTTTGAGTTGATGGACTATTTACAAAATCAAGGCTTATATTGTCCTAAACTTATTATTTTTATCTCAGCCTATATTGATACTGACAGAATTCTAAAAGCTTTTGAATATTACCCATTACGCTATATTACCAAACCCATTGACCGCAGAAAGTTACAGATAAGCATAGATCAGGCTATCCATCAACAGAATCTATTACAAGCCAAAGCACTGGACAAAGTTCCTGTTAGAAGATTTCACAGCAACAAAATACGCATACCAAAAATTAAAGGAGAAATTGAATTGATTGATTTGGATCACATCTTGTTTATGCAGTCTTCTCATGAAGGACAACTTACAAAAATTTACCATACTCAAAATTCAAATCCAATTGTATCCTCCAAACACTTAGGATATTTCAAAGAACTCTTACATGAGTATCCGCAATTTTTCACAGTGAGTCAAAGTATTTTAGTAAATCTAAATTACTTGAAATCCTATATTCATCAAAGTAAATCCATCTACCTCCACAATTGGCAAGAGCCTATTTTAGCTTCACGCAGAGGTGGGGAGGATTTGAAGAGATGGTTGTGTGGGGGTTGAGGAATTGCATTCTAAGTATCAAATTAATAAGTTCAATTTTAGTAAATAAAATAATAGATATTTTACATGAGAAACAAATTAAACAAATATGTCATTCTCAAAATTTATAGACGAGAATTCTTATTAATAAGAACCCCATATTAATAAATTATACACTTCATTTTAAACATATTAATAGTTTAAAAATAGAAAATATAAATTTGCTATTACAATGTCAATTACAAAATAAATGTCTCTTTATAAATTAAATATTAAATGAGTTTTTATTTAACACATCCTTGTGAACATCCTGCATAAAATCCACCGCTATCCTTAATTTTTAACCAAGTTTTCGTGCCATTACTACTAATTATCAATTTGCCCTTTATCCAATAATTATTACCAGAAAGTGATCCTTGCCAATTAACCGTCATTGGAATTGTAAATGACCCTGTTACTTCATTTAATCTAACTTCTTGATAATCTATATCCGATCGTATATTTGTTCCGCCATAACTTGAACAACAATTCATCAATGAATTAGCAATAGCTAAACCAATATCATCAATATCATTTTTCAATTGAGCTTCTAATGTAAAATCAAAGGATTTTTCAGAAGCAGGATTGCTACTTGTTGCACCAGGTAGACGAGTTTGCCCAGTTAATTTAAAAAATGAAATTGTTGTAATAAGTAAAATCGTTAGATATTTTTTCATTTGCATTTGTTTATGTATTTGTTTATTTCTATTTAGCTCACTCAAGTATAATTCTTTAATTATTCACAATAAATTTCTCTATTTCAACTGGATCCATATAAAGTGCCATTTTAAAATTTTTATACTTTTCGCTTGCATTAGATTTGCACATTGCAAAATCAGCCCAATCATATAGCTGCCAAGCTAATCCTTTGTTTATTGTTTGCAAATCAATAAATTCTTCAAAGTTTTTCTTGAATTCTAAATCACTATAATTAAATAGCAATGATATTAAATTTAATATTCCTCTTCTCTCATAATCAACTATATGAGATAACTCATGACCGATTAAGCCAATTAAAGCATTAAATGGTACTTGGTCAATTAAAATTCCATAATTCAATTTAACAATACTATCTACATAAATTACATACTTTCTTTTCTTATTAAAACTCAATAAATAATTAATCTTTGGACGGGTTTCCATAGTTGTCTTTATATCATCTAAGACAAATTCAATTTCAATATTTTTAAGTTCAGGAAAATAGCTTAAAGCTACTAGTGATGCCAATTCAATATCTTTTAATAAAATTTTATTCTCGGCAAAATTGCTAATTAAATATCTATAATTTTTTATACAATCGGCCTCAATAAATGTTCTTTTAGATTTCCATAACAATATTTCGTCTGCAATAGAACACTGTAAAAAGCATGAAATTAAAAACACAATAAGACACATATTATCATATTATTGATGCTGCATATAAGTAAAATAGAAAAAATGATTTCTATTTTGAAATATTAATAACTAATTTTATCTTATATAATTTTAAATAAATTAATTATGCAAAATTAAAATCAAACTTAAATAATATAAGAAATACATAAACAATGGTAACTAATTCAAATATTTGGTACAATGATTTTTTTAATCAAATAAATCAAAACAATTCTATACCACATTCAATAAAATTATTCCAAATTTTAAAATATTTGATATAATTTACTTTTCATTTTACAATTTTGTAAATAAACCAATAACCAAGTTTTGTTTGATAATCATATTCCTCATGAGAAAAGCCGGCATAATAAACCGGCTTTTTTACTATAAATAAACTATTGATCGGAAGATGACCTCCGTTTATATTTCATGACAATTTGTTTTATTGAAAAGCGATCGGCTAAAATATATTAAAAAAAATACCAATAGATCCGTATTTTTGCCCCTTAATCACAAACCTTCAAATTATGAAATCATCGATCCTTTATTTTGTATTATTTTCATTAGGCCTTTGCCTGATTTCCTGTAAATCTGAGAAAAAAGCGGATGCGGCTCCTGCTACTGAGACTACTGCTCCAGCTGCAGATCCTAATGCTGGCGCGGCTCCTGCTACTCAACCGACCGGTGGAACTACTGTGACCCCACCCGCTCCAACTGGTGCTGAACCAGCTCAAAATGCAGCTGGAGTATGGCATTTTACCTGCAGCAAAGGTTGCCC
>JAEUUO010000009.1 GCA_016787575.1 Saprospiraceae bacterium
TATTTGATTATATCGAAAGATGGTATAATACTCATAGAAAACACAGTTCGATTAACTTTATGAGTCCATTACAGAAAAATCAATTATTATCTAACCGACTAGAGGCTTAGCTTTTGTGTCCGGTTTTTTGAGCAATTCCACTCCTAAAGACTACAGACTTCCTTTCTATAGACTTCCTTCCATTGCAGCATTAAACAAGATTGCAGCATTGCAGCATTTCCCTAAAAAATTCTTCCTACCAAACATACTGCTTCTTATTCATCAACAGTGCTTCACCCGTAAAACATTGTTCGCCACTAGATTTATCATAGATGGCGCAATCATACAGTACCCGGTTTTTTTCAGGAAATATTTCTTTTACAGTAATTCTGGCTTCATAATCAGTATCAACAAACATGGGTTTGAGCCATTGCATGGTCTGTTTCAGATAAACATGGCCATCTGCTTTCCAGAGTGCACCAAAAATTTTAGTAAAAACAGATCCACCTAAAAATCCGTGAATAATGTTTCGTCCAAAAATACTTGCTTTTCCCGCTTCAGCATCAATATGTAAAGGATTTACATCCCCTGAAACTTTTGCAAATAAATTAACATCTTCCTGAGTATACCGGAAAATATGATTGAATTGATCTCCTATTTGTAGCATTTTAACGTTTATTAATATATTCTTTACAGTCGCCCCTTGCTCTTGTAGTAAATTTGCAGTGCAATAATAAGAATTCTAAAAAATAAAATTTAAGTATCATGGCAACTAACGGAAACAATTCAAAAAACATGGTAGATTTAATGGTAGAAAACCAAACAAAATTGGTAGATCAAGCTGTTGAAGCAACCAAAAAATTAACCAAAGACATCCCATTTGTAAACGAGACCTTGGATAAGGGCAATAACTTGTTCAAGACGAATTTACAAAATCAGGCTAGCTTTATCGCTAAAACAACTGAAACTATAACAGACAGCACCAACGAAATGAACAAAAACACTGAATTTGTAAAAAATTATTTCGAACAATGGTTTGAAAACCAAACAAACTGGGCCAAAAACATGTTTTCAACAAATCCTATTTCTTCCAATGGTTTTAGTACCAATCCAACAGAATGGATGAATACATGGCAAAATTGGATGAGCCAAGCTCAATCTAACATGCAAACAAATCCTTGGAACCACATGATGAACCAAAACAACTTCATGAATTTTCAAAGTAAAATAAATGACGGAGTTCACCAATGGGGGCAATATTTAAAACAATACATGGATTTGATGAATAGCGGAAATGGTGACTGGTGGAAAGGCATTTCAAATCTTACTGCTGCTGATTCATATAAAGGAATGAATCACATGGCTGACAGTTTAAATAAATTCTATGAAATGTGGATTCCTATGTTTAAAAGCATTCAAGAAAAGAATTTCAATTTGGATGTTTTCAAACAAAATTTAAGTCCAGAAAAATACAAGGAGTTTGTAGATAAATTCTTCAACTTCATGCCAGAAGATTCTCGCAAAGCTTTTGACCAAATGAATCACAATTTTGTTTCTTACATGAAACAAATAAGTGAAGCAGGTTTAAAAAATTACCAAAGCATTAAAACAAACATGAGTAACAATCCTTGGGCAAATACCAATCCATTTAATCAAATGATGGATCTGTATATGAACTGGAGAAATGCAATGTCTGAAGCTGTATCACCATTATCTAAACTTGTTGAAGAAAACAGCAATGTAAAAAATGCAAAAGTTTGGAATGAAATTTATGACCAAATGATGCAATTCAACATTAAGAATAATGAACTGCAATACATGATGTATCAACACGGCATGAAAGTTATGGAAGACGTAGCTTTAGGTGTTGCACAAAAAATAGAAAAAGGAGAAAGCATCGACAGCATCGTTAAAGTTTACCAGGATTGGTTAATGAAAGGTGATGAAAAATTCACCAGCTTATTTAACAGCGATGAATACAGCAAATTGATGACCGAAGTAAGCAGCTTACAATCCAAAATTAAAATGGAAATGGATAAGCAAATGGAAAAAATGTTTTTTGTAAACCTTCCGGTAGCAACACGTACTGAAATGGATGAAGTTTATAAAAACATTTACGACTTGAAAAAAATGTACAGAAATTTGGAACGCATGGTTGGTGCCGAAACAACTGAAGAAGCAAAACCTGTTTCAAAGAAAAAATAATTGAATTTCATTGATTTTCAAAAAAGCCCGGCCATTCATCCGGGCTTTTTTATTTTTGCAAACTAATTTAAAAATATGATCAATTCCAGCGCGATTTATGAAGAGCTTTTATCAGTAAGTGGTAAAATTCAAAAAGGATATGAAACCCTAAAAGATATTGAAAATGTTGAAGTAGGAACAGCCCCGAAAGAACTTGTTTGGCAATCTGACAAAGTCAAACTGTATCACTACATCCGCGAAACTCCCCCTAAATGTAAAATTCCGGTTCTTGTTTCCTTTGCAATCATGAACCGTCAAGATGTTTTGGACTTGCAGCCAGATCGCTCCTTGATTCGAAAATTAATGGAAGAAGGCTTAGACATTTATATTATGGATTGGGGATATCCTACACGTGCTGATCGCTATTTAACCATGGAAGACTATATATTGGGTTATTTAAATGATGCCATTGACTTTATCCGGAAGCGCCACAAAGTCCCAAAAATTCATAAAATGGGCATTTGTCAAGGTGGATTATTTAGTATGATATATGCCGCGATCCACCCTGAGAAACTTCAAACATTGAGTACGTATGTAGCGCCTTATGATTTCAGAGATGCCAATTGTAATATGTTGTACAAATGGACAAAATATGTGGATGTAGATACGATGGTAGATTCTAATGGAATAGTTAGTGCCGAAATGCTAAACAGTGCATTTAGTATGCTAAAACCCAGCATGGAACTTTCTAAGTTTTTTGGAGTCATGGACATGATGGGAGATAAAGATAAACTCATGAATTACCTCCGCATGGAAAAATGGAAAAATGACTGTCCGGATCTTTCTGGGGAAATGTACCGCAAATATATCAAGGATCTGTTCCGCGACAATAAGTTAATAAATGGCAATTTCGAGTTGGATGGTAAAAAAGTAGATCTTAAGAAAATGACTGTTCCCTTCTTGAATATATATGCAACAGAAGATAATATCATCCCAAACGAATCAACAAAGGCTGTAATGGATCATATCGGCAGCACCGATAAACAACTCTATGCATTTCCAGGAGGCCATATTGGAGTATTTGTTGGAGCAAAATCACAAAAAGAACTAGCGCCTAGCGTTGCTAAATGGGTGATTGAGAGATCGTAACCCTCTGCCCCATTAAAGGGGTGTCTCAATCCTTACATTACACATAAGCCCCTTTCAAGGGGTTTGGGGTTCGTCTCCAATTTGGTAGGTTATCAAATCATGCAGCATTCTGAACTCATTGCCCATTTGAAAGGGGTGTCTCAATCCTTACATTACACAAAAGCCCCTTTCAAGGGGTTTGGGGTTCGTCTCCAATTTGATAGGTTCTCAAATCATACAGCATTCTGAACTCATTGCCCCTTTGAATGGGGTGTTCCAATCCTTACATTACACAAAAGTCCCTTTCAAGGGGTTTGGGGTTTATATTCATTTGAAATATTTCACAAATCCTGAACAACCTGTCCATTGGAAAAGTGCTGGGTGCTTTGGTGTAAATTGTTCCACGTGGAACAATTTATAGTTTATTAATTTAAAAAAGGATTTGTAAGTCTTTCCTGGCCAATAGTGGTAGAACCACCGTGCCCAGGATAAACCATAACTTGATTTCCTAAGGGATACAACCTGGTCTTAATACTTGATATCAAGGTATCGTAATTACCACCTGGTAAATCTGTCCTTCCTATACTGCCTTCAAATAAAACATCTCCAGCAATTACAAAATTCTCCTTCTTATTATAAAAACAGAGACTGGCAGGACTATGTCCAGGTGCTAAAATGCACTCAATATCAGCGTTTCCAAATTTAATTATTTGATTATCAACCAAATGCAAATTTGAATAGGCCGTTTTTTGATATGGAATGCCGTACATTTTACCAATTTGTTCGGCTGACTCTAAAACAGCGAGTTCGCCAGCGTGAAATTCTGCTAGTAAACCAAATTCATTATAAATATAAGCTAAGCCTAAAATATGATCAATGTGAGCATGCGTTAATAGAAGTCTCTTGGGTGTTAACCCGAAATCTTTAACAAAGTTACTTAGGGCACCACGCTCTGAAGCATTCGAACATCCTGGATCTATCACGATGGCATCCAATTCATCGTTATATAAAATGTAGGTGTTTTCAGAAAATGGATTAAAACAGAAAGATTTAATGTGCATTGAACTTGCTATTTTGCATCAGTAATGAAAATCAATTCTAAAATAGTATTAACCATTCTGGGAATGATTGTGTTCAGTATTGTAGTAAAATCACAGAATGCTGCAGAAGTTTTTGGAAAAAATAAAGTACAATATAACGAAGATCAATACGATTGGTGGATTTATGAAACCAATAACTTTGTTTATTACTGGTATGGCAAATCTAAAAATCCGGCTCAATTTATCATTGAAATTGCTGAATCAGAAAATAACTATGTTCAAAAATTATTTGAGTACCACTTAAAAGACAAAATAGAAATCATTGTCTATGCCGATGCATCTGATCATGCACAATCCAATATTGATCTAACAGGT
This sequence comes from Saprospiraceae bacterium, assembly GCA_016787575.1. Classification (GTDB taxonomy): domain Bacteria; phylum Bacteroidota; class Bacteroidia; order Chitinophagales; family Saprospiraceae; genus Vicinibacter. The sequence continues at coordinate 4,707 of JAEUUO010000009.1, forward strand.
ATAATTAATGATAAAAATTGGAACGCTTCCCCAAAAATAAAAGAACAAAAAATCTTACTTTATTTTACAGGAAACCATCAACAATTAAAAAAGGATCTGAGGGCAGGTATTATCCAAATATATTTTAACTCCATGTTCTCCGGAACCGCTTTGCAAGAAGTTGTACAAAAAGTAATCTCTCTAAAATTACCAGAATGGTTTGAAAAAGGACTCATAGAATATCTCACTGAAGGTTGGTCAAAAAAAGATCAATACGAATTAACCGAAAAATGGAAACAAAAAAATTTCAAAAAGTTCTCATCAAAATATCCTGAACTCGCTGGTAAATCCTTTTGGAATTTTCTAACATATACATATGGCGAACAATCCATTTCCAATTGGCTTTACATGACACGCATTCAAAAAGAACTGGCACAGGCAGCTCAAGCAGTATTTTCCCAGAGCTTTACAGATCTTCAAATGGAATGGTACAATTTTTACAAAAACATCAACTCCGGTGAACACAATAGATTTCCTTTTCAAAAAGCAAATTTCAAACTTCATCCTGAAGAAAAAATAACAGATGTAAATACAGGAGAAGAAAGTAATCAAATTATATTATCCACACATCAAAATGGAAAAGGACGCATTTTGTCTTATAATATAATAGAAAAACTAAAAAAGCGTAAATTTAAAAAAGGGTCTAGATCAAAATTATATCAAGCAGATCTAAATTATCCTATCTACGCACACTTGCAAGAAGAGGATAAAGAATATTTTTTCTATGAAAAAAGAAATCGCGTTCACCTGAGAATAATGGATACAAAATCTAATCTTAAACAAAATCATCGCTTTCCTGAAGACATTCAACGCATATATGCTGCATGCATTCTAAATAAAAATGAAATGCTCTTTTCTGCTAACAATTCAGGCTATTCAGATATATTCATTTTTAATATTAAAACCAGACAATACAAAAAACTTACCGACGATATATGGGATGATTTAGCAATCAACAAAACATCAAAAAACTCTAAAATTTATTTCTGCTCAAACAGACCCGATTCCAATACACAAATTAAAAAAGTTGACAGCATTCTTCCTTTAGGCAATTTCAAACTTTTCGAATTAGATTTAAGTCAGGAAACTGATAAAGCTTATGTTAAAAAATTGGTCGACATTCCTGATTATTCTATTGAAACATGGAAGGAATTCAATTCGGATATTCTGATTAAAGCAAAACATGGTATTGAAACAACTTGGTTTTTATATAAAGACAATCAGCTGCAAAATTTTAATTTCGAACTTCTACCTGACTTTATTTATCCATTGACCCATGAACAATCGGTTCTTATTACACCCATAAAACCCTCTGCTTACGAATTCAAAACTGTTTCTACATCTGACTTAAATTTAAATCCATACGTAAATCATAATTTAATTTCATCTCAATTAAATGAAAATGAAATTCCTGATACAAGTATTAAAAAAGATACAGCGCAAATTACATTTCAATCAAAATTTGGAGATCCACCTTCCATTAAAAAAATACTATCTGAATTTTATACAAAAAGAGTATATCCAAATCAGCAGGATAAAATAAGTCCTCAAAACATATTATCAGATAAATATCCTAATATAATAGATTTCAACTCAAATCTTGCAATCGCATACCGCAAACGTTTTACAATTGAAGAATTAAGTTCAACAATAAACAATGAAGTGCTTTTTTCCGGACTGAATACCTTTAGTGGATCTGCAACAAATTATGAACCACCAAGTATTGGAATTCTATTGAAAGCAAAAATTTCGGAAATTTTCGAAAATCATTCACTGGAAGGAGGTATTCGCATACCAACCAATTTTAATGGCATTGAATCGTATGTTTTGTTTGAAAACAGAATCAAACGCATGGACCAATCCTATGCCGTGTATTACAAAACAAATACAGAACTTTCCGGCAATGGCTTCGGTTCAAACCTTAAAAAACAAACTAACATTATTCTATTAAATCATCAATTAAAATATGCCCTTGATCATTACAACGCGTTAAAAGTTATAAGTACCATTAGAAATGATCACACACAATATCTTTCCACAAATCCGGCAACACTGGAGGACAGTGTAGATCAATACCAACAGCGCATAGGTAGTCGATTGGAATATGTATATGACAATTCGATTGATGTCTCGCTTAATATTAGAAATGGATGGCAAGCAAAGTTTTTTCTTGAATTTTCTAAAAGATTTGCATTGAATCCACAAGACAAGAATAAATTTTATCCCGGATCCTTGTGGTTAACAGGTTTTGATATCAGATACCACCTTCCTGTCCTAAAAAAATCAGTTTTCTCTAACAGAATTTATTCAAATATTTCATTTGGAAAAGAAAAAATTCTATACCATGTTGGCGGAACTGAAAATTGGCTATTGCCAAAATACGAAGAGCAAAATGCATTGCAAACTAAAGGCAGTTATGTTTATTCTGCATTAGCAACTGAGGTTAGATCATATGGATATGGTGCTTTAAAAGCTGGTTCTGTATGTGGTATTAGTACTGAATTGCGCATTCCTTTTCTGCAATACCTCTTAAGTCAAAATTGGAAAAATAGCATATTGAGAAATTTTCAACTTATACCATTTGTAGATGCAGCTTTTGTTTGGGATGGATTCATACCAGATTTTAAGAACAGCTCTACTCTGGATTATCATGCTGAAAATCCAGCTGTAATCATTGATTTGCAATATACCAGAAAACCCTACATCGCAGGAACCGGTTATGGTTTGAGAACTTCTCTTTTTGGCTATTACATCCGCTTTGATCAGAGCTGGAAATTAAACGACGTTAAAAAAACAAAAGCCAATTACAGCTTTTCATTAGGCTTAGACTTTTAAAATACTTACAAGCGAATGAAAGATTTCATTCAATTTAAGTATTTAAAAAATAGAAAATTAAAAAGCGAGTCGTGCCACTGCTCCACCAATAAATGTGTAAGGCTCTTTGCTTGTAAGCAAACTATTCAATGAATTAAAATATGCTTCAGCATACAATAGCTTAAACAAATTAAAGCCAGTTTTAAAGCCAAAATTAAATTTTCCATAACCGCCATAAGATGCCTCAGCACCTAGCATAAATTTTGAATTTAATTTAATATCAACAAGTCCTGACCATAAAGGATCTGCATAATCAGATTGGATATATTGATACTGCAGTCCCAATCTTAAAAAGTCAGGAATTAAATCATGGTAAATTCCAGATTTAAACAATACAGGCAAATTAACACGTTTTGATAATCCGCCCTGTTCAATTATAAAACGACTTTTTAATTCTTCAGCATCCTTAATATCCAACGAGAAAGAATCTAAAATGCCTGAAATAAGTATGCCTTCAAAATGGTAACTCGTATCTACTTTACGTTGTACCAGTTCCTTATTCCACTTAATATAACCTAAATTATCCAACTCAAAATAAAGCCCTGTACTTGAAGAAAATTTATAATCTAGTCCAAACTCAGATTGTACACCAGAGCCTGAGAAATTTAAAAACCCATCTGATGTTCTCTTTGAATTAACTGAAATTAAATTTAAGTTGATATCAATAGCTCTTCCGTCTGGCTCAGTATAAAGACTCCCCTTGGTACTCTTTAAGTCTAAATAGTTTTTACTCCCCAAATAAGCCAGCTTACAATAAAATGAAAATTTATCTGTCTGCTTAGAAATCCCTGCTTTAAATGCTGCATAATGAAATAACTTAATTTCCATTGGATTTAAAGAAGCCGATTTGCCCTCAAAGCTTTTATTTCCTTTAAATAACAAACTAAATAAATCATTGTGTACGCGTGTTTCATAAAAAACATTCTCTGAATATTCCAGACCAAAAAAATAGGGACCTTCCCCCAACTTCTTATATATTGAGATACCGGTTTTAAAGCGCTCTCCAACTCTAATCTGCTCATTGTTAAAATTTGAAATGCAATCATCCTTTTCTGATTCGGAAATATAATTTCCTCTTAAATAGTTCCAGGCAAAACTGGAGACAATAGTATTTGATGCAAAATGATTGTCGACAGCAACACTTAATATTTTGTCCTGCTGTTTATATATTTCCTTAAAATAATCACTGGATTTCCACTGAGCCGAAATATCGCATATACAAAACACAAGCATCCAAATAGTACAAAACAATTTCATTCTAAAAAATTGACTTAAATATTAAAAAAATTATTCCACTCTATAAACAAAATCAGCAGTCATTTGAAAATTCAATACGCCAGTATCGTAAATTCTAACACCTTGTCCGACGGGCTGTGTATCTAAAACTGCTATCAGAAGCAATTTTCCAGAATTTAACAAACGATCAATTTTAATTTTATCAACTGGGATATTAATTTGACTAAGTTGAGGAATATAATTAGAAGAAGGAATTGATTCCTTTGCAGCAGCAATTACATTTGCTCCATTCAATAAGGTATCAATAATTGCATTATTCTGATCCAATATAAACAATTGTGCTTTGACATCTAATGGAAAACCATTGTTAAAAAAAGCATGTAAATTACCACTTTGAATTCCGGACAAATCACCTTTGGTTAAATCCATTTCCATGGTATCGCAAATCGTTAATCCTTTAGATTGTAAAACCATTGGCAACTCGAGATTCATATTTAAATTCATAAATTCATCTTCATAAATAAAATCACGATGTTGGCTGACATTTCCCAAGGGATTAGCTTTCAATTGCAAAGCATATGAAATTTGATCAGGTAAATTATTTATAAAATCAGTTAGATTGGAATTCTTTTCATCAAGCCTAACGCTGGTATTGGTAGCCTTAATAGGAAGATGACCATTCTGATCACTTGCTCTGGGAATGAAAATTGGTTTGTTAATTTCTGTTGCGCTTAAAGCAATGCTTTGATTGTTTTTATGATTTATGGAATTAAATTCGTTTAATTTAAACTCTAGGTCAACACCAACTTTATTTTCAAAATCAATCGATAATTTTGCTTGATCCAATAATAATTTACCAGATTTAATTCTATTGAAAAAATCCAAATCAATTAAACTGGGGCCAGCAAACAGGGTCGTGTCTCGAAGGTAGCCTCTGGCATATTCAGGCCGCAAGTCTAAAAAACCGAGTTCAATATAAATACTGTCTTCTACTGAAAATGTTTTCATAATCCCTGTGCTATCAACAGAACCAATCACTTCATTAAATGCCAAATTGAAGGAATCTTGATTTTGTCCTGAAAGATCCCAGGTGTATCCACTCAAATCTTCGTCCCGGATAAATCTAGAACTACCTCCTGGTGGAGCAGGATCGAGCACTTTATAAGCTTTTAAAGGAACTCCATTTTTTATAGCCCCCGGCAGACTGTATGAAAACCGAACAGAATCCTGCAAAGTGCTGTAAAGTATGATGCGAGCCTTCCCCGATTTAATACGAGTCTCTTTCAACTCAACCGGTAAATTTTTCAGTTGAAAATAATACGCTGAGTTTATCAGGTTTTGCTTTGGCCATATTGCAGTAGCAGTGACAGGATGTAAATCATAAACTTTTAAAGTTGCTTTGATTGAATTTGCCGTGTCAATTAAAACCGGGACTCCCCTGCTCCCTGGTGAAGACAAGCTAATCAATTGAGCAACTAATTTCCCTTCTACCGTTTTGCCAGCAAGGTCAAATGTTTGACTGACTTCTGCATTTACTGGAATTAAAGGAAACAAACCTGTTACCACAAGAGCACCATTTGCTTCATTCTTTAATTCAAACTTAACATCTGTAATATCTATTGGCAAGCAGTTAAATAAACGAACATCCAATTTCCCATCCTTAAGAGTCATGGTCGTAAACAATGTATCTGCATTAATATTAATTGCTCCTGAGCTGATAGCAGGAATGGACGGAATTACCTGAGTACTTCCTTGTAAAAAAAGAATTAATTGGCCTGTAGAACCTGCATTTCTGGCAATAGCGCCCAGGGTAATTGGATATTCAACCGAAGTACTGTACAATGAAAGCGAATCAATTTTAAAAGTTTTACGGGCGCTGGTATCCGTAAAATTTATAAGTGAATCTATTGATAAATCGTACAAACTCTTCGAAAAAACCAAATTTACCAAATGGCTGCTGTCCGATTTATACAAATCAGAATCTAAAAGATTGTGAATGGTCAAATTAGATTTTACCAAAGGGCTAAGCAACTGAGTATCCCAAGAAGGTTCCTGCAGTTTACAGGAAAAGAGACCTAAAAAGCCGATTAAAATACCAATGCTGCCAAATAGTTTGTAAGAGCTCATAGAAACATCATTTGTATAAAGGTAAATTTGCCAGACCATATTACAAAATTTTTATATAATTGCTGTGACAGATACAAGAAAAACTAGTTTAGACCCTAATTAATCAAAAAATATCAATGTATGCAGGGTAACAAGCAGCCAAATTCTTACGTATAGGGTCCTAATACAAAACCAATAATCTAAAAATTTCCATATGAAAACCATTGGCTTATTCATCCTATCATTTTTCTGTGCAAGTGGCCTATTTGCAGCTTGTGAGCTGTGGGACTTGCAAGTCGAAAAATCAGATTGCAATCACGAAAAGAAATTTATGGTAACCATAAATTTTAAATACAAAGATGTTGGTGAATGCTTTACTATTAAAGGAAACGGAAAAACATATGGAAGCTTTAAATACAACCAGCTTCCTGTAAAATTAACACTTTCCGGAGATTGCAAAACTGACTATGAATTTGTTATTCGAGATTGCCACACCGAAAGTTGCAGATTGGAATACTTCTTAGGAAAAGAATGTTGTGAAGTAGATTGTGAATTGTCTGAAATGCGAATTGAAAAAACAGAATGCGACGATGATCAGAATTTTTGTGTATTTATTAATTTCAACCATGTAGGCAATTCTAATTGCTTTAAATTAAGTGGAAATGGTCATGATTACGGTCGATTTAGTTATTCACAACTTCCTGTAAAAATTTGTGGTTTAAAAGCAAATTGTGAAACTGAATATGAGTTTACTGCACAGGATTGCGAAAACGAAGCTTGCACTACATCAAAAGAATTGGGAATTGTCTGTTGTGAAAAAGTATGTAAACTTTCAGAACTTAAAATGGAAAAGACAAAATGTGACGATCACGGAAAATTTTATGTTATAATAAATTTTAAGAATTCAAATTCAAGTGATTGTTTCAAAGTTAAAGGAAATGGCAAAGATTACGGTACTTTTAAATACAATCAATTACCGATAAAAATTGGACCTCTGGATGGAGATTGTAAAACAAATTATGAATTTAAAATCATCGATTGCCACGATGAACATTGTCAGATTTCAGGCAATTTAGGTATTGTTTGTTGTGAGCACAAGCAATGCAATATTCGCGATTTAAGAATTAACAAATCTGATTGTGATGAGCACAAAAACTTTTATGTAACCATCAATTTCAGATATAGTGGTACTTCAAATTGCTTTAAAGTACGTGGTAACGGAGTAAACTATGGAACATTTAATTATACTCAATTGCCCATTCGGATTGGACCGCTAACAGGAGATTGCAAAACTGTGTATGAATTCGTAGTCTATGATTGTGAAAATGAATCCTGCAAAGCATCTAAAAGCATTGGCCGGGTTTGTTGTGAAGAACATAAACGGGAAGGATTTCAAAATACGGAATCAGAGTTACAGGGACAGTCCTCTCAAATAAATTGGAATGCTAAATTTAGCACCGAACAATTAAATGATCTCCAATATTCACAATCCAATAATTTATTTATTGTCCGATTTAATGAATCTATTCACACGAAAGCATATTTATACAATTCTATGGGCATGCTTATGCGAAACATACCAATAGAGTCAACAGAAAATCGAATTGAAATAAATAATACAGAACTTTTACCAGGAATCTATTATTTACGCTTCGAATTGGATGGAAAACAAAACTTGTTGCGGTTTGTAAAAATGTAGTTGGAGGATAAAGCTGTTAAGCTATTAGGCTCACAAGCAATTTAAGTAGCAGAAATATGGATGCTATTTTATTTCGATCTTTACATTCGTGGCTTAATAGCTTAACATCTTGTCAACTTATGACCTTATCAGCTATTCCTCCATTTCACCTTTGAGTCTTTCTGCCTGATCTGCAACCTGAAGTGCTTCAATAATTTCATCCAAATCACCATTTACAATGTCATTGAGATTGTATAATGTAAGATTGATTCGATGATCCGTAACACGGTTTTGAGGATAATTGTATGTTCGAATTTTATCAGACCGATCTCCGGAACCAACGAGTGAACGACGCTTTGATGCTACTTCGTTTTCATATCTCATAATATGAGCATCTTGCATTTTTTGAAGCATCCTGTTAAACGCAATTTCCCTGTTTTTATGTTGACTTCGGCTGTCCATTGACTCGGCAACAATTCCTGAAGGAATGTGAGTAAAACGAACGCCTGACTCTGTTTTATTAACATGTTGACCACCAGCTCCACTGCTCCGAAATGTATCAACTCTTAAATCCGCTTTATTAATGTTAACTTCCTCCAACTCTAATTTAGGCATTACCACAACGGTAGCAGCTGAAGTATGGACACGTCCCTGAGCTTCTGTTTTTGGAACTCTTTGAACTCTGTGTGCACCAGATTCAAATTTTAATTTTCCATAAACATTTTCTCCGGTTACCTCAAGGACCACTTTATTATATCCACCCACATTGCCCTCGTTCACATCCAAAATCTCAAATTTAAGTCCATGGGTTTCAAAATACCGTGTGTACATTCTGTAAAGATCTCCGGCAAATATAGAGGCTTCATCTCCGCCGGTGCCAGAACGAATTTCCAATATTACATCTTTAGAGTCTTCCGGATCTTTAGGTATTAAAAGGATTTTTAATTCCTCTTCCATTTGCTCCAGCTCTGGCCTCAACTGATCATATTCCATTTGAGCCATGTCACGCAATTCAGGGTCAGAAAGCATTTCCTTAGCCTGCTTAAATTGCTCTGTCTTCTTCTTATAAATCAAATAAACACCTACAATTTCTTTTAAATCTTTATACTCCTTACTAATTTTACTGTATTCATCCATATTGCTAACCACAGAAGGATCGGACATCCGTTCTTCCAAATACTGGTAGCGATCATAAATAGAATGTAATTTGTCGAGAAGCATATTATAAAATAAAGCGCAAAGATAGAAGGAAATGTGAATAGCGTTCAATCTGCGATACACTTAAGGAAATCGTTAAAAACCCCTCATTAATTAAGATACGAAAAAAACTAAGCAGCTAAAAACGTGCACAACTCAAACAAATTTTGCATTTTCAGAATAAGCTGTTTAATTTGTAATTTCAAAATAAAATTACATAGTTGAATTCCGAAATCTATCTACAAAGAACCAACGCGGAACATGCAGATTTCCAAAAGCTCGTAATAAAATTGGATAAAGAATTGGCAATTAGAGATGGAGAATCACATGCTTTTTACCACCAGTTTAATAAATCAAAAACTTTGCAACATATTGTATTAGCATATTCCAATAAGCAGGTAAAAGCTTGTGGCGCACTCAAACACTACTCAGATAAGATTGTTGAAATAAAAAGAATGTTTGTCCAGGAATCGGATCGAGGAAAAGGCATTGCCTCACTTGTTTTGAAGGAACTTGAAAACTGGGCTCAGGAATTAAATTATGAAAAATGTATATTAGAAACTGGCGAAAATCAACCTGAAGCAATAAATTTATACATTAAGAATAACTATTCTAAAATACCCAATTATGGCCCATACGAATCTATTTATACCAGTGTTTGTTTTGAAAAAATATTATCCAAAATAGAATCCTCATAAGTACATTTTAAATAATAAATCAATCGAATATCAAACGTTTTAAAATAATCTATATAAAAAAATTTCGACTATTTTTATCAATAAGGTCAAGCTATGTTAATATTAAACTTTCAAATTGTAATTGAAGCAAGCGTTCAAAAAGTGTGGAACACTATGATAAATCAAGAAACTTATAAACAATGGACCCGAGTATTTCAACCCACATCCTATTACGAAGGAAATTGGGAACAAGGTTCTGAAATAAAGTTTCTGGCCCATTCTGACAATGGTACCCAGTCGGGAATGTATTCACGAATTAAAGAAAACAAATTATACCAATATATCTCCATCCAACATCTTGGAATGATTAGCAACGGAATCGTTGATACCACTAGCGAATCCGTCACAAAATGGGCGCCATCACTTGAAAATTACCGGTTTAATCAGCTGTCCGAAAATCAAACTGAATTAAAAATAGAAATGGAAATGCTTGAAGAATACAAAGAGATGTTTGATAAGCTTTGGCCAAAGGCTCTGCTTGAATTAAAAAATCTTTGCGAATCTTAACATTGCTATTTTGAACTTATTACTAGCTATAAATGCTAAAATACCCGTTGATTATTATGGAGGAACGGAGCGTGTAATCTGGCATCTGGGTAAAGAGCTGACTAAAATGGGACATACCGTAAGTTACCTCGCACAAGAAGGTTCTTATTGTGATTTTGCTAAAGTAATTCCCTATCAAAAATCGAAGAAAATTGCAGAGCAAATTCCTTTAGATACACATCTGGTGCATTTCAATTTCACTCCAGAATCTGTCGAAGAAATCAAAGTTCCTTATATTATAACCATGCACGGTAATACAAATAATTTAATGCCCCTAAATTTGAATACCGTTTTTGTTTCAAGGAATCATGCCTCGCGCTTTGGCTCTGTGTCTTTTGTTTACAATGGTTTAGATTGGAATGATTATGCGCTTCCTGATTTTAATATGAAACGTACATCTTTTCACTTTTTAGGAAAAGCGGCATGGCGTATTAAAAATGTTCAAGGTGCAATAGACATTATACGTGCAAGTCCACAAGAAACCCTAAACGTTTTGGGAGGTACGCGTTTTAATTTTAAAATGGGACTGCGTTTTACGTTTTCAAAAAGAATTCATTTTTACGGAATGGTAGGTGGAACTAACAAAACGAAGCTGCTAAATCAATCTAAAGGTTTATTATTTCCGGTCAGATGGCACGAACCTTTTGGTCTTGCTATTTTAGAAAGTCTGTATTATGGTTGTCCTGTATTTGGGACGCCGTACGGATCATTGCCTGAGCTTGTGCCCGATGAACTGGGATTTTTATCCAATAAAAAAAGCGAATTGGTAGAAGCCATTCAAAATGCTTCCAGATATTCTATGAAAACATGTCACGAATACGCATTGACTAAATTTAACAGTAACAAAATGGCGTTGGATTATTTAGAAAAGTATCAAAGGGTTTTAGACGGAGAAAAACTCAATGAAACTGCTCCACAACTAAAAGAAATACAAAAAGAAAAATTTCTTGATTGGATGGAATAAAAAATCAAATAAACAAGTTTTTATTGCCCTGGATATTTTTTAATTCGATCTTTTATCTGATCGGCTAGTATATTACTCCGCGTTGGCTTGTAAAGGTTTTCCTTAATTTTTTCACGAATCGATTTTTCTTTCAAAAAGGCTTGATGACCTGCAGGATTTGACTGAATTTGTTTGAGAAATTCAAGTTCATCTTCCTGGTTCATTTGGTGATCAAAAAATTGAGCGATTCTTTTGTTTAAATCATTTCGCAAAAAATCTTTCATAAAAAACCGTTTAATTAAATTAATAGTTGAGCTTAAATTTTGAAAAAATATCTTAAAATAAGTTTGTATCTATTTAAGCTCTCAATCTTCCACTGTGCTGTCCTCTTTATTCCGATCTCCCCTCAAATCTTTATAACCTATGCTTGAAGCATATTTCACCAATTTATCTTTCAACATATTTCTTGCACGAAAAAGCCTCGATCTGACTGTCCCGATTGGAATCTCAATAATCTTAGCTATTTCCTCATAACTAAATCCTTCAATGTCACAAAGCAAAATGACCGTCCGAAATTCCTCTGGCAATAAATTTAAAGCAGTGGAAACTTCATCCCCCATCATTTTTTCAAAAACATCCTCTCTCAGGTCGTAGTAACTGCTGACCTGTCCATCTTCATCCTCACTGTAAACAGCTACATCTTCATAATCAACCCTTGCAGGGCGTTTGCTATCCTTCCGGTATTGATTGATGTAAGCGTTCTTTAATATTTTAAACAACCAAGCCTTCGCATTAGTTCCTTCTTCAAATTTATCTATAAACCTAAAAGCCTTTAAAAAGGTCTCCTGGACCAGATCATCCGCATCCTCCTCATTGTAACATAAGTGGAATGCAAAGGAATGCAAGGCCTCTAAATGGGGGAGAAATTCCTTTTCAAACCGATCGTGCAATGGACTGCTATGCTGGGACATTCTTTTTTTTCAATCTGCAAAGAAAACAAATTCTTAGCGCTTGAATAGCCTGGTTTTTATTCGGAAATTTGCAAATCAAAAGAAATATATGAGCCAGTACATCAAAATAGCCTGGATTTGGCTTTTCTTGTTTAGCATAGGAATTGACAGGAGTCAGGCAGGAGACATTGAATTGGGGAGAATTAATTGGTTGCGCGATTTAAAAACCGGCCAGATAAAAGCAAAAGAAACCGGTAAATCCATCTTGATACTCTTCCAGGAAGTGCCGGGATGTTCTACTTGTAAAAATTATGGCAGCGGTACGCTAAGCCACCCTTTAATTGTAGAAGCAATTGAAAGTTACTTTATTCCCGTTTGCATTCACAACAATAAAAATGGACCAGATAAAGAAGCCTTACAATTTTTTCAGGAAGCTTCCTGGAACAATCCTGTCATACGCATTGTAGATTCTAATCTAAAGGATATATTGGGTCGCCTGGCCGGAGATTACTCATCTTATGGGCTCGTATCAAAAATTAATGCTGCTTTGCTGTCAACCGGTAAAAAAATACCCGTCTATTTAAATTTACTAGAACAGGAATTAAGAGCCAAGCAATTTGGTAGTTCACAAACCGTTGTCGGTATGTATTGTTTTTGGTCCGGAGAGAAAACGTATGGCAAATTAAACGGTGTGCTATCTACCAATGCAGGGTATATGAATGGATCTGAAGTAGTATCAATTCAATACGATCCATCAAAAATTGGACTTGAAGAAATAATTGAAGCAGGAAAAAAACAAAACACTGCTGATAGAATATTCACTTCAGAAAATATAAAAAATAGCTCGATCCCAATTCACAAACCAAACACATTTCGACAAGATCCTGAAACAAAATATTATTTGTACAAAACCGATTACAAATATGTTCCCATGACTTCTATTCAAGCCACAAAATTAAATGCAGCTTTGGGTGATGGTCAAGCAGATGATTCCGTCTTGTCGCCTAGACAAATTCAATATTATAAATCGCTTAAATCTAAAGACAAATCTAAATTAAAAAGTCAGATTGGTAAGGAAATGGAATGGTTTTGAAAAGGAGCAAATTTTCTTATAAGAAATAAACGCGCTGTGTAAATACATAAAAATCTGTATAAAGTACTTACAAACTGCGTTTTCTCTAAAAGAGTATCTTTGTGTTATGTCTACGCATCGAACAGTTGCCTTTCACACATTGGGTTGCAAATTAAATTTTTCTGAAACATCAACCATTGGAAAATTATTTCAACAAGCCGGTTACCAGGAAGTGGAATTCAATACACCGAGCGATATCTATATAATCAATACATGTTCGGTTACAGATGAAGCCGATCGCAAATGCAGGAAAGCCGTTCGTGCAGCGATCCGATTAAATGCTCAAGCTCAGGTAATTGTTATTGGTTGTTATGCACAACTCAAACCAGAAGAAATTCTATCCATTCCCGGTGTGAGTTTGGTATTGGGTGCATCAGAAAAATTTAGAATTCTGGATTACATTCATCGTGATGATTTAGCCTCACCACATACCGGTATTTATCAAAATCCCATCAATGTACTGGGCGAGTTTGTCCCCGGATATTCCATAGACGATCGTACCAGGAGTTTTTTAAAGGTTCAGGATGGATGTGATTACAAGTGCAGCTTTTGTACGATTCCGCTTGCACGTGGCAGATCACGAAGTGGAGAGATTCCTGCAATTGTAAAAGCCGCAACGGAATTAATTGAACAAGGGATCAAAGAAATCGTATTGACCGGAGTAAATATAGGTGACTTTGGAAATGGTACCGAAGTTTTGGAAGGAACAAAACCAAAAAAAGATTTTTTATTTATTGATTTAATTCAATCCTTGGATGCGTTGGATGCTGATATCCGATTTCGTATTTCTTCAATTGAACCCAATCTATGTACTCATGAAATCATTGACTTTGTTGCAAACTCAAAACATTTTATGCCACATTTTCATATGCCTTTGCAGTCGGGAGATAATGAAATTCTTTCTGCCATGCGGAGACGTTATAAACGGGAGTTATATGAAGATCGGGTCAATTACATTACATCTAAAATTCCAAATGCTTGTATAGGGGTAGATGTGATCTGTGGTTTTCCGGGAGAAACGGAGGCACATTTCCAAAACACATATGATTTTATTCAAAAATTAGACATCAGCTATTTACATGTATTTAGCTATTCTGAAAGACCCAATACTGCTGCAATTGAATTATTAAATTCAGTTTCACCCACCGTTAAACTGATGCGTTCAAAAAAATTACGCAGTCTTTCAGATCAAAAGAAACGAGCCTATTATTTGAAGTTTGAACAAAGCGTTCAGGAAGTCTTGGTTGAAAACAAATTGGTAAATGGATGGTACAGCGGGTACTCTAAAAATTACCTTCGCGTACATTTAAATCAAGAACAGGTTCAGGTCAATCAGTTGGTTCCTGTAAAATTGAAATCACTCAATACCGAACTAAATAAAGAATTGAGCTTTGAATCTGAACTGGTTTAAAAGAAAAAACCAAGGCTTACTACAATGTAATCTGTTTTATAATTTGTGTCGTGGTATAATTCGGTAAGCCCCTTCTCAAAATTTACATCTATGGCTAAAGGTCCAAAATCAAGACCCGCACCAATTAAAGCTCCAAAACTGACATCATTTATAGAATTATGATCAAGGCCTAGTTCGTTATCCTCAATAAAAGCAGTATAGGTAAATTGTCCACCGGCCATCAATCTAAATTTAAAGGCATCGGTATTGATTAATTTATATCCAAGTTGCAAAGGAATTTTCAGAAAATAAGCTGCAGGTAAATTGGAAAAAGGGTCCAGCATTTCTTTTGAGAGGAGTTTAACTTTATGTAACTCAATACCAGGTCTTAAAAACAAGTTATTGGTACCTAAACGGCCGGTGAGACTAGCATGCATTCCGCTCATTAGCTCATTAGGCTTATTTACCAATGGATTGTCTGAAAAAGCCATGCTTAAGCCAACAGAAGCCACGACTCCGGATTGAGAATAAGACCCCAGGCTTATCAATCCAAACATTCCAATTAATATAAATCGGTTAATCATAAGGTCAAAAATTAGAAAAAGCCTACATTTATGCACACAAAGATAATCATTATATTTATATATTATAAATTTTTGTAATTTGTAATTAACATTATGTGGCCTGATTTTTCATACATTTTACACAGTCTGATTGGTACTGAACCTGACAATGCCTTTTCGATCATTAAAACTTTTGGTTTCTTTTTGGGTATTGCTTTTATAGCCAGTGCCTCCCTATTGTATTTGGAATTGAAAAGAAAAGAAGAACAAAAACTGATTTTCGGCAAAACAGAAACTATTGTAATTTATAAACCTTTGGATTGGCAAGAACTTTTGATACAGGCTTTTATCAATTTTATCATTTTTTATAAACTTGGGTATATTTTCCGTCATTTTGGACAATTCAAAATAGACCCTGCTGCCATTATTTTTTCTTTAAAAGGAAATTTCATCTCAGGATGCGCAGCATTTATTCTAACAGCCGCTTACCTGTATTATAAAATGTCAAACGAAAAAGATAAAACGATTAAAACGGCTGAACAATTTATACATCCCTACCAACGAATAACCAACATAACTATTGTAGCGGCAGCATATGGCTTGATTGGATCTAAACTATTTTCCGTATTGGAGAACTGGAGTTCCTTTATTAAAGATCCCTTGGGTGAATTCTTTTCAGGCAGTGGCCTTACAATTTATGGTGGGCTAATTCTGGCATTCATCATGGTTTATCGTTACGTATCAAAACGAGGCATTCAGCCTATTCATATGATGGATGCAGTTGCTCCTTCCCTAATGATCGGCTATTGTATTGGCAGGATGGGTTGTCATTTTTCAGGAGATGGTGACTGGGGTATTGTCAATGAACTCAGCAAACCAAGCTGGTTTATTTTTCCGGACAGCTGGTGGGCAAATTCCTATGCACACAATGTCTTAAACGAAGGTGTTTCAATACCAACCTGTCAATGGCGCTATTGTAACGAATTATACCCGAAGGTTTTCCCCACACCCCTTTATGAAATTATTTTGGCAGGCATAATTACTATCATTCTGTGGCTGTTACGGACGAAGTTGCATCGGGCAGGATTGCTCTTTTTTATCTACTGCTTTCTCAACGGGCTTGAAAGATTTTTTATAGAATTTATTCGCGTCAATCCAAGATATCATTTAGCAGGATTTGATTTATCCATGGCCCAAGTTATTGCTGTCGGGTTGATAGTTACTGGCATTGGAGGGTTTTTCTTTTATTGGAAAAAAAACATACCTGCCTGATTCATGATTTCATCCAGATCATTTGCAAAAAAATTAATTCAATGGTCTGCTGAAAATCCAAGGAATTATCCCTGGATCGGGGAACGCGATCCTTACAAAATTTGGATATCTGAAATTCTTTTGCAACAAACACGGTCAGATCAAGCAAAAAACTATTACGAGCAATTTATTTCTACGTTTCCAACTTTAAACATGTTGACCAATTCAACAGAAGATGAAGTTTTAAATTTGTGGAAAGGCTTGGGTTATTATTCAAGGGCAAGGAACCTATACCAGACTGCTAGAATAATTCAAGAGCACTATCATAGCAAATTTCCAAATCAATATCAGGACATTTTAAGTCTTAAAGGAATTGGTAGTTATACAGCTGCAGCTATAAGCAGCTTTGCATACAATCAGGCTTATTCGGTTGTTGATGGCAATGTGATCCGCTTGCTATCACGAGTATTTGGAATCACGAAATCTATACAAGATGCTGCAGGTAAAAAATATTTCCAAAACTTTGCGCAGAACTTACTCGATAAAAAAAATCCAGCATTATACAATCAGGCAATCATGAATTTTGGTGCCCTGGTTTGCCTTCCACAAAAACCGCAATGCAATACTTGCATCTTCAAAAAAAATTGCATTGCACATACCACAAATGAAATTTCAAAATATCCAAGCAAGTCTGCAAAATTAAAAATTAAGAAACGCTATTTTCATTATTTTCTAGTTAAAAACAAACACGGTAAAATACCAATACGAAAAAGAACAGAATCAGATATCTGGAAACATCTATATGAATTTCCGATGATTGAAACTGAAAAAAAACATGAGTATATAAAATCAAATACTGAATTGGCATCACAACTTGGACTTCAGGATAATACTGACTTTAAAATCAGCAAGCTGGGGGAAAAACGACACAAATTGAGCCATCAGGAATTAATGATAAACTATTACTTACTTGAAAATGTAGCGTTTAAGCCTAAAATAAAGGCATTGTTTTCCTTTGTAAAGCCAGAAAACTTGGTGAATTTTGCATTTCCAAAAGCTACAGATCTAATATTAGACTACATTAATACTTGAATTATGTTAAATAAAGTAACCTTAATAGGAAATCTTGGTAAAGATCCTGAAATCCGTGCATTAGAAAATGGTGTTAACAGGGCAAATTTCACCTTGGCAACTAATGAAAGTTATAAAGATCGCAATGGCAATTGGCAAAAAAGTACAGAGTGGCATGAAATTGTCTTATGGCGTTCTTTGGCAGAAAGGGCAAAGATTTTAAAAAAAGGAATGTTGGTTTATGTTGAAGGAAAACTAACACATAGAAAATGGGTTGACAAAGAAGGTCGCGATCATTACACAACAGAAATCATTGGGGATGTATTAAGGCTGCTTGAAAAAAGAGAACATTCTGGCAATTATCAGGCAAACACTACACCAAGTACAGATGAAAAAAAATATGACACCACGACAACGAATCATCTGGACAGTGAAGAAGATGATTTACCTTTTTAATTAAAAGGTTTTAATCAGTGGAATCAGACCCTTATTATTCTTTATTTGTCGCTATTATATCCGGCACTTTTCTCTTCCTGCCTTTTGAAGAGCTTAGTTATTTATTTACGTTAATCTTACTCTTGCTGTGTTCAGGAATTTTTTCCGGGACAGAAATAGCCATGTTTTCCTTAAGTAATGAGGACATGGAATCCATCGCCGAATTAAAAACTCCTGCTTCAAAAGCCTTGGTCTATTTAAAGCATCATGTAAAAAAATTATTGGCCCTCATTTTAATTTGCAATACATTCGTAAATATTGGAATTGCATTAATATTAGAACAACTCCTGGCACTTTGGTTGCCCATTTCAAAATGCACCCTTTGGGCACAAAATGCCATTAGCATATTTAATTTACAATCCTCCAATCCAGATGAACTTGGACACCTTATTTATTTTATCATTGCAGTTGTCGGAGCCACAAGCCTTATTTTATTTTTCGGAGAAGTAATGCCTAAAATATATGGAAGGCTCAATCCAAAAAGTCTTTCATTGATGTTGGCTATACCAATCAGAACATTGGATATCGTATTTTCTCCATTGACCCGTGTAATGGTAGGCATGACAAATCGGGTTGAAAAGAAACTATTGGAAAAAAAAGTTGGATTGCAAACCACCAGTAAAGAAGATCTTGATACGGCCATTGACCTTGCTGTAAGTCAGGAACTAAATTCTGAAAAGCAAGTTGACATATTAAAAGGAATTATTAAATTTAATGACGTTTCTACAAAACAAATCATGACTCCTCGAACTCAGGTTTATGGTTTGGACTTTAATACAAATTATGCTACCATTTTAAATGTCGTACGCGATTGCGGCTTTTCGCGTCTACCCGTTTATAACGAAGACTTTGATCAAATAACCGGAATATTATACGCAAAAGATTTATTGGCCTATCTGAATGAACCAGATGATTTTGAATGGCAAACTTTGATTAGAACCAATACACTTTATGTCCCAGAGTCAAGAAAAATTAATGAGACTTTAAATGATTTTCGAGAAAAGCATGTACATATGGCTTTTGTAGTTGACGAATACGGTGGTACCAATGGGATCGTAACACTCGAAGACATTATGGAAGAAATCGTTGGTGAAATTAAAGATGAATTTGATGAACAGCATGAACTTAATTTTGTAAAAATTGATCCGAATACCTATTTATTTGATGGCAAAACCTTGATTAATGATATGTGCCGTGTATTGGGAATTGATATTTATCGGTTTGATGATGCCCGAGGAAATTCTGATTCGATTGCAGGTTTGCTTTTGGAACAATCTGGCGAAATGCCCCGCAAAGATCAAGAAATTGAAATAGAAAGTATTAAATTTAAAGTTACTGCTGTAAATAAACGGCGCATCGAACAGATAAAAGTAAGTTTATAAAATACGTTCTTTTACAAAATATTCTACCATGCATAATTTAAATTATAAAAATAACAAATACCTCATTTATATCATGCTGGCATGTACATTTATTGCTTGTAAAGAAACCGTATTTGTTCCAAAGCCTAGAATGTATCCTAAAATAAGTTTTCCCGAATACATATTGGTAAAATATGAATCAGAAACCTGCCCTTTTAAATTTCAATATGCATCTTATGCCAATGCCATAAAAGATACTTCTTTCTTTGGGGAAAAGCCTGTGAACGACTGCTGGATTAATTTACAGATGGATGTATTTCAAGGTACGCTTCATTGCTCGTATCTTCCAATTGTTAAGACGGATGATTTAACAAAATACATAAAAGATTCATACAAGTTGGCGCGCGAACACCAAATCAAAGCCAATTTTATTGACGAAATTCCTATTCATAAAACAAATCATGTAAATGGTATCCTGTACAATTTAGAAGGACCTACGGCTTCTTCCTTTCAATTTTATCTAACTGATTCAAGCAAACACTTTTTGCGTGCATCCTTGTATTTTAATGCACAAACCAGACCAGACTCCATGCAGCCGATTTTAGATTTTGTAAAGAAAGATGTAATGACTATTATAAATACGTTTGAATGGCGTTATTGAATACGATAACTTAGGCCAATATTCAATCCAATGAAAACATATTTTTGATTTATTGGATTTTCAGAATTCGACAAAGAATGCAAATAATAACGCATTGATGGTTCTAATAACAAAAGAATGCGTTCGTTGTATTTATAATTCAAACCAAGACTTGTTATTATACTTAGACCAGCATTTTTTCTAAACAATGCCACGCCAGCTTCACCTCCATTTTCAAGGTCATAAACGCTTTTAATGTCTTCTTTATAAATTTTACCACTTTGCTGAGACCAAAGATTTAAACCAATTCCCCCGTTAAGCGAAAGAATAAAGTCTTTAAGGTCTTTTTCAAATCCAACGGTAATTGGTAAATCCAGGTAAGTATATTTATTGTAAATTTTATCAAGAATAACTTTTTCTTCTATTTCTGTGCGTATTACATTTCCATCCTTGTCCTTGATTTCTTTGGTAATTTTTTGACGTTCTTTTACAAAATCAAAACGCTCCTTGTTTTTTGCATAGGCAATTCCACCTCGAAATGTCAATCCGTTGGCAGCAACATAAGATCCTCTTATGCCCAAACTGTAGGATACAATTGGTTTTTCAGAATTGGAACGCTCAATAGCATAATTAATCAAGCCTGGGTCATTTGTACTTAGGGTACGATTTGCCAATTCAGGTGAAAAATAAACATCCAGAAAGAAATGTGACTTCTTGTTTTTGTAAACATTGCAGCCGTCCAAAATACTGGATGCTGTGTTATCGGAATTTTGTTTAGAAGATTCTTCTTTTGTTAGAACTTTTTCAGCTTGACCTACATCACTGTAAATAGGGTAATTTGGTCCTGAAACAAGGGTTTCTAAAAATCCAGGCTCTGTAGAAGCAGTGAGATGATTCCCTAAATAATCAGCTGTACTGTTTGTTTCTTTTTGGCCCTGAATTGCATTGATTTCGGCAGACAAATTAATTTGGTTTGCATCAGCAGATAAATTGTTGTTTTCAACTGATTCCTTTTTCAATTCAGCAGTTAATTTTTTCGAGAAAACTTTGTTTGCAAACAAAGCTTTTGCTGATTCTTTTTGATTTGCACTGATACTAGCACGTTGGTGATTAGAAGCCTTTGATTCTGCTGAGTTAGAAATGCTTGCGATGGTTGAATAATTTTGAGTTTCTGGAATCATTGGAAGATCTTTATTCCGCTGTTGCTCTATTTTTTGGTATTTCAACCATTTTGTAACAACATACGTACCAGCACCAATAACCATTAAAACGATGAGCGATGACAGTAAGATTGTCCACCAACTTCCCAATAAATGGGGTCTGCGTTTATCTTCATCCAACCTTTTGGCTATTGCATCCCAAACATGTGGATTAACTTGCATTTCAAAATTCTGCAGTTTCTTTTGAAATAGTTTATCCATCCAGCCCGAATTTATCATATCGTGGTTTTTTGTAGCTTTAATAATTTATCTTGTAATACTTTCCTTGCTTTAACTAATTGTGACCTTGAAGTGCTTTCTTCTATTTTCAAACTTTCACTAATTTCTTTGTGAGAATACCCTTCAATTGCATAAAGATTGAAGACCATTCTATAACCCTCCGGCAATTCACTAATCATTCCTAATAATTCTCGTTCGCTCATACTATTAATTGCTTCCGCATCTTCAAACGTTTCGGGAAGCTCATCTCCAACCGAATATTCATTTTGAAAACTTTTACGGTGACAATTTTTAATAGCATTGTTGATCATAATTCTCCGAATCCATTGTTCAAATGGACCTTCAAACTTATATTGATCCAGGTTGGTAAATACTTTTATAAAGCCATCCTGTAAGAGGTCTTCAGCTTCCATGACATGTCTTGAATAGCGACTACAGACCGCCAACATTTTCCCTGAAAAGCGATCAAACAATGCCTTTTGACTGATACGATCTCCCTTAAGGCAACCTTGTATGATCTGTTCTATTTCCACGAGACCACTAGCTTTGTTTTAAGACACCCTTGCTTTTCAAAACGCTGCTTTTATAGCATTAATAATTAATAATCAATTAGTTAGATGCTTCCTTTTTAAGAAATTGCTCTAAAATCTGGTTAAACTCATCCGGTTTTTCCATCATTGGGGCATGACCACAGGAGTCCAGAAAATACAAACTTGCATTTGGAATCAATTCTTTAAACTTTTCAGCTACAAATGGAGGTGTTACCCCATCATTCTTACCCCAAATCAACAAAGTAGGAACATGTATATTTTGCAATTTATCTCCTAAATTGTGACGAATCGCAGATTTAGCGGTGGCTATTACACGAATGGCTTTTCCACGGTCATTTACAATATCATAAACTTCATCGACAAGTTCCTTGGTGGCAACTGCCGGGTTAAAAAAAGTTTCTTCCGTTTTATTCTTAATATATTCGTAATCTCCTCTTTTTGGAAATGTATTTCCCATACCACTTTCAAACAAACCCGAACTACCTGTCAAGGTAATTGTATTGATGCGATCAGCATCTGCAAGTGCATACAACAATGCAATATGGCCGCCCAAACTGTTTCCAAGCAAATTAAGAGATTCAAATTTTTTGTATTTGACAAAGTCCAATACATGCTCGACCAATCCAGTCAAGGAAGCTTTAAATATTGGCAACTCATAAATTGGCAAGATGGGTATAATCACATTATACCGGCCTTTAAAATGGTTGAGAATGCCTTCAAAATTACTCAAAGCACCAAAAAGCCCATGCAAAAGCATGAGATTCGGACCTGCTGTTTTAGTCTCAATATATTTAAATTTATCCTCTTCTATCAAATTAAACTCCATACAATGCTTAAGCTTCCGACAAAAATAATCTAATTCCAATAATAATGAAATGCTATTTGGCTTATTTCAATAAGCTCTTAGAATTTGATACGATACTTAAAAAATCAATACAGCTCAATAATAATACAATTCCTGTTAATTGATGCAATGATCCATACCAAAGTGGAACCGAACCATGACTGTTTAATAAAGTTAATATACCTAACAAGATTTGTACTAAAACTAAAAATATTATCAGATATAATTTGCTTGCAAATCTTGAATAATAATTGTAAATTAGTAAAATCAAAATAAATAAAATACTATAAGCAAATAATCTGTGAAAAAATTGAACGATTACCGGACCGGTATGTGAAAGTTCGTATTCAGAAAATAGAAAATTTGAATAATTTGAAAACTGAAAAATTTCACGTGGTAAGAAGCTTCCCATTAAATAAGGCCATTCAGGGGCAACCAAAGCTGCTTTCATCCCAGCCATAATGCCACCAAGATAAATTTGAATAAAAACAAATATTGTAAAAACAACCGGTAAATTAAAAATACCATTCAAACGACTCCACTGGATGCTATTTCCTTTAACAAACAAGATCGTATTGTAAATATAAGTCAATAAAAAAACGGCAACAATAAGATGAAAGGACAATTTATAAGCATTGACCCAGGGATAACTTGTTAATCCACTTGCAACCATAATCCAACCCAATGAAGCAACTAATACAGCCAATAAAAAAATAAAACTTATTTTAATTTTTAACTGATTACTCAAGTAATTTTTAATAAAAAAATAAGCAGCG
Source organism: Saprospiraceae bacterium (assembly GCA_016787575.1). Taxonomy (GTDB): domain Bacteria; phylum Bacteroidota; class Bacteroidia; order Chitinophagales; family Saprospiraceae; genus Vicinibacter. The sequence goes on from JAEUUO010000009.1 coordinate 28,526, forward strand.
GGTATAATAAAAACCAAACCCATTAAACGAGCCCACAATCTGTGAAAATACTCCCAGAAAAATATGAACTTAAATCGGTCAAGATCCATCCAGGCGTTTACTTTTGTAAATTGGGGTGTTTGCTTGTACAAATCAAAATAATGTGTCCATTGCTTTTCACTAAGAGGATACCAAATTCCAGTTACAATGTCCCATCGGGTAATGCTGAGGCCGCTACCGGTTAATCGGGTAATGCCTCCTAAAATAATTTGAATTAAAACTAAAATTAATCCGGTCCACAACCAGGTTAAAACGTATTTATTTTTTTGGGATATTTCCACAGAACAAAATTGATTAATTCTCAGCTGTTTTTCTCTATTTTAATTTATCCTCTTCTATTATCTTTATTTAGATATAAAATATATGAAGAAAGTAAATAAGGCCTGGTTAATATGTTAATAACATAAACAATTTGAGTTTTTATCATTTTTTCAACATCTTTTTATAATTGTATTTAAATGATTTTGAACAAAGAGTATGATTTTATTAACATTGTTTAAAAACTGGATGTTTAATATGATTCTGAATAAAAATGTTTAAAACATTTCAATAAGCAATCATTTATTCACATGGAATATTAAAAATGTATTACAATTGGAGTTTAAAGAAACAAAAGATCAAAAAACGATTGCCTAATGTTAATAATTGAAAAGACTTCGTGGAAAATTCTCCATGACAGCAATTGAAAAACAATGCATTAAGCTTTAGAAATTAATTATATGTTTATAAAAAATTATGAGGGTTGTTATTCAGCGGGTACTTTCTGCAAGTTTATGGATTGAAGGCACTAACTATTCAGAGATCCAAAAGGGCTTGCTGGTATTGTTGGGTATTGGGATAAATGAACAACAGGAAGATCTTGATTATCTCGTTAAGAAAATCAGCCAATTGCGCATTTTTTCGGACGAAAAGGATCAAATGAACCTCTCTGTTATGGATATTGATGGAGAAATCCTTCTTGTAAGTCAATTTACTTTATTTGCAAGTACTAAAAAGGGCAACAGGCCCGGGTTTATTACTGCTGCAAATCCTTCGGAAGCCAAATCCTGGTATGAGGCATTTATAAAAGCACTCGAACTAGCTACACAAAAGAATATTAAAACTGGTGTATTTGGTGCAGATATGAAAATACAATTGATCAATGATGGACCAGTGACTATTTTTATAGATTCTAAACTACGGGAATAAATGAAATCAGAGCAATTGCAAGTTGAAGAATGGATTAAATCCTATGGGGTGCGCTATTTTAGCGAAATGACAAACACCTTATTGTTGATGGAGGAAGTCGGGGAATTGGCACGATTGATAGCCAGAAAATACGGAGACCAATCTTTTAAGATAACGGAATCTAATTCAGACATTCAATTACAAATAGGCGATGAACTTTCAGACATCCTATTTATAGTATTTTGCCTTTCAAACCAACTGGATATTGATTTGGATGAGGCATTCAAAAAAAACCTGCATAAAAAAACAAGCAGAGACCATAAGCGACACCTTGAAAATCCTAAACTTAAAAATTGAAGAAAGTTAGCTTATACTTGGCTTTGTTGTTTTTAACCGGATGCTGTGTCATGGCATGTTTTGCTTATGTAATAATCCCTGATCAAAGTAGGTTTGCAAACAACCAAATACCGGAATATGCATTGATGGATCCAGGACAATCTTACTGTCTGCAGAAAATATTGATAACAACTTCTGATCAAGGATTCTTGGATAGATTTATCAATGGAAACCGAGCTATTTATAAAAATAAGGTCGTCGACTTCAAGCAAAACGAAAATACGGAATGTTCCTGCTTTTGGTTTGGAACAGACAAATTTGGGCGGGATGTTTTAAGCCGCATTCTTGTAGGACTTCGCTATACGCTTATTATTGGATTTGCTTCGGTGGTATTGTCATTATTAATCGGATTGTTTCTCGGAGGACTTGCTGGTTTTTTTGGTGGTAAAATCGATGCGGTAATTTCAATATTGATAAATGTCTTTTGGTCTTTACCAACCATCTTATTGGCTTTTGCGATTATTCTAAGCTTTGGAAGGTCATTTAGTTCTATTTTTATTGCCATTGCTTTGACCATGTGGGGAGATGTTGCCCGTTTGGTTCGGGCACAGGTACTTTATTATAAGGAGATGTTGTTTGTCCAGGCGTCAAAGGCAATGGGCTTTTCTGAATATCGGATCTTATTTAAACACATTGTGCCCAATTTGATGGGGCCGGTATGGGTAAGTGCTGCCGGAAACTTTGCATTGGCAGTATTATTGGAATCCGGACTCTCTTTTTTGGGCTTTGGCTTACAACCCCCCATTCCTAGTCTTGGAAATATTCTCCAGGAACAATATTCCTATGCCATTTCCGGAAAACCCTTATTGGCATTGATTCCCTCGATTGTTGTAGTTTTGCTCATTCTGTCTTTTCAGGTGATAACCGCTCATCTGCGGGATTTAACCGATGTCAGGATGCGAGTAATCAGATGAGCCGGGAAGAAGCAATTTTAACAAAAATGGAAAACGAGCTGAGTTTAAAACAGCTCCAGATCACTTCATTGTTAAATATTACGCAAGCAATCAACGAAAATCTTCCCCAGGAGGAACTTTTCAATATGTATAAGAGTTTTTTAACCTGGGAACTGAGCATAGAGCGCTTAGCTTTATTCATCAGAGAAGAGGATAACTGGCTTCCGGTAGTTACACACGATTTAGATCCGGATTTAGATTTAAGCAGTTTGCCAAATTTGTTTATTAAATACAATCGTTTGCACACTATTAAAAAAACGGACAGTGCAAAACTTCAAGGATTTGAATTTATTATTCCTGTATATCATAAAACTGAACCCATAGCCTATTCATTGATAAGTGGTGTAAAAAGAGGAGATCAGATTTTTAATAATATTCAATTTATTACATCCATAACAAATATCGTTGCCGTTGCTATTGAAAATAAACGCCTGGTTAGAAAACAGATCGTACAAGAAAAAGAATGGGAATTGGCAAAAGAGGTAACCCAAATGCTGATTCCAGAAGAGATGCCCTGTGGAACTAATTTTTCATTGGCCAATGTTTACAGACCTCATTATAAAGTAGGAGGTGACTACATTGATTATTTGTGGTTTTCTGAACACAAAATATGCTTTTGTATAGCAGATGTTTCAGGAAAAGGAATTGCTGCTGCGATGATAATGGCGAATTTTCAAGCATTGTTACAAAACCTGGGACAACAATATAAAGATCTTGAAACCTTGGTAATGGTTTTAAACCAGGCAGTCATGCGGATTACCAAAGGTGAAAAGTACCTTACTTTTTTTATAGCTGTAGCTGATTTAAAATACAAGAAATTGTATTATGTAAATGCAGGACATATCCCGCCAGTTTTATTTCAAGACGGAAAATTTATAGACCTTAAAGCAACCACAACCATCATCGGTCATTTTGATCAGTTACCGGAAATTCATGAAGGAATTGTAGATTTGAAAGAAAACACCATACTGGTCGCATTTACAGATGGATTGATCGATTTAAAAAATAGTTTGGGAATAAATTTTACCGAAGACATGTTGCGGAGTTATATCTTAGAACATCAAAATGCTGAAGCGAAAGTAATGTGTAATTCAATTATGGACTATATATCCGATTTTAAAGGCAAGGAAGAAATTCCAGATGACATTGCACTTGTTACGTTTAAATTTTCTGAAGCATGAAGAAAAAATTTGTAGCAATTTTATTGGCTGTAGTTGCCGGTGGGTTTGGGGCTCATAAATTTTACCTTCGTCAACCGGAACTTGGAGTAGCCTATTTAGCACTATTTATATGGTTGGGTCGTTTTGCCGGTATGCCATTGACTGCATTTTTAGGATGGTACGATGCTTACAAATTATTAACCATGGACGATGCAGAATTTGACAGGCGTTATAACAGTTACTTTTTTAGAGACCGTTTTGGCAGACGACTTGAAAAGTCTAAAGAAAAAACCATCAACCGGAAAGGCCGATACATAATGATTGATGACGATGCTCCCAAAAGCGAACGAAATTATCCAACGGTAATGAATTTCAAAAAAAGGAGAGAAGCCGAAAGTTTCAAACAATCCGGAATAAAAAAATTCAAAGAATTTGATACCAAAGGAGCCATATCGGATTTTAAAAAGGCTTTAGAATCAAACCCCGATGATTTTGCCATTCACTTTAATATCGCATGTGCATATTCATTAGAAGAGCAAGCAATGGAATCTTTTAAACATTTGGATTTAGCCGTAGCCAATGGATTTCAACAATTTGAAAGAATTTTAAATCACGAAGCACTTGCATATATACGTGTGCTTCCGGCGTTTGATGCTTATAAAAAAAATCAATACCGTTTAAACGAACATATCATGACGCTGCTTCAAACTAAAACAGTGCAAACAAAAGAAGAACCACTTGAATTAGTAAATAAAATACCCATCGAACTAATAAAAGAAAAATGATAGCACTCAATTTTATTGACAAAAATATAAACAGCTTTTCCATAAAGGACACAGCAGCTAAAGTAAGACAGGCTCTTGAACAAACGGGATTGACCGAAGCAATTGTTTTGGATGAAAAACATTTTGTTGGCATGATTTCAAAAGAAGATATGCTCGAATATGGAGAAAACAGTTTGTTAAAAGAAATTCCTATGCAAATGCACGAGTCAGTTGGTCCACAGAGCCATTTTTTTGAAATTTGGACACGCATTGTTGAAAATCACCTCAGTTGTATTGCTGTAGTTAACGATCAAGATGAATTTATCGGAAGCATTTCCAAGCAAAGTTTAATTCAATTTTACGGACAGTGTTTTGCAATGTCTGAACCGGGTTGCATCCTTGTATTAAACCAACGCCGTATGGATTATTCGTTGAGTAAAATAGCACGCATAATTGAAGAACAAGATTGCAATGTATTGGGAAGTTTTGTGAGTGAAGCATCGGATTCAACGAGTGTATTTATAACACTGAAATTAAATTGTCATGATGCACAAGGAATTGTAAATTCACTGCAGCGTTACGGAATTGAAGTGGTTGAATTGTTTTCTGAGGAGCGATTTAATGATCCTTTGCAAGATCGATTTAACATGTTGATGAGTTATTTAAATTTATAGCTATTTCCAGACGGTCTATTATTTTGTTTATCGTTTTCCTTCAACTAAAGGGAATTTCCCAAAATTTTGATACGCTCGTAATTCAGGGATTTGAATTTCATGGATTAAGAAAAACCAAAGAATGGTTTGTAAGGCGAGAACTGCGTTTTAATGAAGGGGATAAAATCCTTCAAGATGAAGTAATCCAATGCATGGAACTTATTACTTCAGATTTAAGAAAGACGAATTTATTTTTAAAAATTGAAATTTATCCAGTCTATTTATTCGAAGAAACCGGAGGCGTCCGATTTAAAGTAGTTGTCCAGGAAAACTGGTATATCTATCCTTCTGTATTATTTGAAATAGCAGATCCTGATTTTAATGTTTGGTGGAATGAACATCACCGTTCTTTGAAAAGGGTAAATTATGGATTTGGATTAAATCATGTCAATTTTACAGGTGTTCGGGATCAATTTAAAATTAAATTGCAAGCAGGATATTTGCGTAAGTTGCAATTCTTATACAACCGTCCAGCACTGTTTCCAAAATCAAAAATAGGTTTATTTTCCGCCTTTTATTATAGTGAACACAAAGAAATACCTATTCAAATAACAAACAACAAACCTGTTTATAAAAAACTAGGGGATACGAAAATCTATCTTAACAAGGAAGCTGTAATAGGATTAAATTTTAAACAAAATAAATTTTGGAATTATGCTGTGGAGGTACATTATTTTAATAATAAAATAAACAGACAGCTTGCGACGGAATTCCCAAATTATTTTTTAAACGAGAACTATTTGCAGATTTATAATTTAGGCATTGTTACTGCAACTTATTTTGACATGGACCACATTCTGAGGCCCACCAGAGGTTTGCAGTTAAATTGGACTATAAAAAAGGCAGGATTAATTTTTGGTGATGATTTAAACTACTTAAATTTTAATCAAACAATTAAAGCCTGTAAAAAAATATTTAAAAATTGCTATCTTCAGACAAATATAAGCGGAGAACTTGCTTTGGTAAGAAAGCAGAAACCTTTAAATATATATAAGGGGCTTGATTACAACGATACGGGTATTTCGGGGTATGAATTTTATGAAATAGATGGACTCGATTTTATTTATAATCACAATGAGTTTAGATATTTTGTAGGAGCATATACAACAGACTTTTTCAAAAGGCTGTTGCGTATAAATAGTTTTTTAATAAAAACCGATCTGGATCTCAGTTTTCAATTCAATTCCGCCTATATAAACGACCCTTTTTATTTTCAATTTAACAGTTTAACGAATAAAATTTTGTTTAGTCTGGGTCCCGGCCTTAACTTTACAATCAATGAAGTTTTTCAATTTAATATAAATTACAGCGTAAATCATTTAAAGGAAGACGGAATTTATTTTCATACACGGAAAGCATTTTGATGAGGATTTTGTTGTTTGGTCAAAAGATAAAAACAGACGATATATCAATTATACAGTCTTTGCTGCACCATTTAGCGGGTGCTAAAGCAGAAATTTATATAAAAGACAGTTTTCTTGAGCAATGCCTGGAAATGGGGATAAAGCCTTCAAAAATTGAAACCTGGAACGAATATCAGGATGTGGTTCGATTGAAACCGGATTGTATGATTACTTTAGGTGGAGATGGTACGATTTTGAATGCATTGACATTTGTCAGAGAGAGTCAGGTCCCAATTTTGGGTATAAATCTGGGAAGACTCGGTTTTTTAGCAAGCATTGAAAAACGATTGATTGCTGATGCCGTTCACAATTTAATTCACGGTATGTTTGAATTGGATGTACGAACGTTGATTCAATTGGAATGCAATGTGCCCCTTTTTGGAGAAACTCCCTTTGCTTTGAATGATTTTTCAATTTTGAAAAGGGACAATTCATCTATGATTACTATACACACGTATGTGAATGGTGACTTTTTGAACTCCTATTGGGCGGATGGACTGATCATCGCTACACCAACAGGATCTACCGGATATTCTTTGTCTTGCGGAGGCCCCATTTTATTTCCTCAGGCACAAAATCTCATCATCACACCTGTGGCACCACACAATTTAAATGTACGTCCTGTTGTTTTGCCAGATGATGCCATTTTAAGTTTTGAAGTAGAGGGAAGAACCGATAATTTTTTGTGTACGCTTGACTCAAGATATGAAGTAATCAGTGCTGATTACCAGCTTGGAATCAGGAAATGTGATTTTTCAATTCGATTAATACAATTGCAACCTTCAAGTTTTTTAAAAACGATGCATGATAAACTAAACTGGGGACTGGATCAACGCAATTAGAAATGAAAATTCAATTCAAGCAAAATCAAAAAATAGTTAGTTGTGATTTAAATCAGGGAATAGACTTGTCTATTTCATATAAAGAAGGAATCCAACAGGTAAATTGTTTTTATGCGAATTTATTTAGCAGTCAAGCTGTAAAACAAGGTGATTTTATAGGATCAGTGAAAGAAGGCGGCCCTGTAAATTTTTACAATACCTTTATTAATATACATGGAGGAGGGACTCATACAGAAGGAGTGGGACATATTTCAAAGGAGCGCCATTCTGTAAACCAAATTTTGAAACAATTTTTTGGAATCGCGTATTTAATTTCCGTTTACCCTACAAAAGCAGAAAATGGAGACCGCATCATTCAGGCAGAAAGTCTGTCCTTGCTACTTGAAGGTGTAAGCATACCAGATTTTTTAATCATTCGTACCCTTCCAAATGATGTTTCTAAAACGAAACAACATTATTCAGGGACCAATCCTCCTTATTTATCAATAGAAGCTATGGAATTTATCGTTTCTAAGCAGGTTAAACACCTTTTGATTGACCTCCCATCAGTTGACAGAGAGCAAGACGGAGGAAAACTGGCAGCACATCATTGTTTTTGGGAAGGAAGCCGGGCAAACGAGTGCAGTATAACAGAATTGATTTATATACCGGACATACTGGAAGATAACTATTATTTAATTAATTTGCAGCTTGCTTCCATGGAACAGGATGCCGTCCCTTCAAGGCCACTCTTATTTCGATTGGAAGAAACCATATGATTGCAAATTTTAAAACAATCGGCAGCAAAGTCTTTTCCAGGTTTAAGAATATTCCGGAAAATGCATTTTATGATTTTTATTTTTTTTACCAGCAATATTTCGATCAAATTGTAAAACTTGATTATGAAGAATACATCGAAATAAAATTCAATTACATTGAAGCTTTGTATAAATTGGACAAATACAATTTATTTTATCTGCAAGCTGATTTATTTATATCTGAACTCATAAATCATCGCTTCTTTAATGAAAGGCAACAAGAACTATTTGAAAAAGTATTGTATTACAAAGCAGAAGCCTATAAAAATGAAAATAAAATTGATGCAGCATGTGGTATCTATGCTGAATTGGTAAAATGGAAAACAGGAAATAAAGAATATCGCAAAAAATTGTTTTTCCATTTATTTCAAAAAGTCCAAATGAATCAAAAAGACAAAATTGCAATTGTAATTGGATTGTTACTTGCCTCCCTTGTCTTAAGTGGAATGAATCTATTTATCATCAATCCGTTTTATCCGGAACAAATGCAAATTACGATTCTATTGAGAAACCTTGCATTTGTCGGAAGTGTTGTATCATTTATCGGACTTCAGCTGATTTATTTTCGAAAAGCAAAAATTCAAATGGCCCACATGTTAATGCGCAATGATAAATAGATTAGAAAATAAAAGAACAAGTTGGTATGTATGTTCGTGTATAATTTTATGAATATATTTAAAATACTGATACTAAGCAACCAATAGTTTGCAAACCAGATCATTAAGATGAAAAGCTTCAATTAATTTAAATTGCAGGTATTCCGTTTTGATTAATCCACAATTAGTTTATAATTTAGAGTAAAATTTCAGCCATGCGTTTTCCAATACTATTGTTTTTTCTTTTTGTTTGCACTGTTTCTATCAAAGCACAAAATTACAGCATTAAAGCATCGGTACTTCTTTGGGTAGAAACCCAGGAAGCTCCGGCTAGTATAACACTTAACTGGATTGCAGATCCGGATGCTACTAATTATTATGTATTTAGAAAGACAAAATCAGCTACCACCTGGGGTAATTTTATTGCCAATGTTTCTAAAGACTCAACTAGATACGTTGATAAAAACATAGAAGTAGGTAAAGGATATGAATACCGGGTTTCTAAAGTAAGTCCGGTTTCAAATGGATTTGGATATGTGTATGCTGGTATCAAGCTACCTGAAACGGACAGCCGCGGAAGTATCTTGTTGTTGGTTGACAGTTTGGTCAATGTTAGATTGAAAACGGAAATCGAAACCTGGAAATCAGACGTATCAAATGAATCCTGGAATGTTTTGACTTATGTACCAAGCGCTAAAAATACAGTGGTTGAAATCCGAACAAAAATTGCAGATTTAAAAAGGACCAATCCAGATCTAAAGTCAATTTTTATTTTAGGCCATGTAAAGGTTCCATATTCTGGAGACATTGCTCCAGATGGCCATTCAGACCACATTGGAGCCTGGCCTTGTGATTCTTACTATGGTGAATTGGATGGAAGCTGGACCGATGTGAATGTTAACGATGTGAGTGCAGGCAGAGCAGCAAACAAAAACATTCCCGGTGATGGAAAGTTTGATCAAAGCAGTTTGCCCAGTGATGTTGATTTAGAAGTTGGCAGAGTAGATTTCTATGATATGCCGGCATTTACTAAATCAGAAATTGAATTGCTCAGAGCGTATTTAAATAAAAACCACAAATGGAGAACAGGACAAATCAATGCTGTAAAAAGAGGCATCGTATTGGATAATTTTAATTTTGCAGGTGAAGCTTTTGGTCAAAGTGGCATGAGAAACTTCTCATCATTTTTTGGCCCTTCAAACGTAGAATACGGCAATTATCGTGACAGCTTGCTTAAAAAGTCGTATTTATGGTCTTACGGTGCTGGAGGAGGCTGGTATGAAGGAGCAGGTGGAATTAGCACCACTCAAAACATGGCTGTTGATAGCTTGCAATCCGTATTCACCTTTTTATTTGGCAGTTATTTTGGTGATTGGGATAGTCCGAATAATTTTTTACGCGCAGCTTTAGCTAGCGGCACCATTTTAAGTAACGCCTGGTCGGGAAGGCCCTTGTGGTCTATGCATTATATGGCCATGGGAGACCCCATCGGACTGTGTGGAAAATTAAGTATCAATAATTCCAATTTGTATCAGGCGGGGTTTGGTGCCCGATCAACGCATGTTGCATTGATGGGCGATCCCAGTTTAATTATGTATCCAATTGCTGCACCTGAATCTTTGGAAGCTGTTGAAACAGGCCCGCATATTGATTTAAAATGGAGAAAATCGTCTGAAGCAAGTAATGGTTACAATGTGTATCGAAGAATTACTGGGAATTCAATTTATGAAGTTTCTGCAAAAAATGTAATGGATACTTTTTATAGAGACATGTGTCCTTTCAATGGATTTAAATATGAATATTTAGTAAGAGCGGTAAAACTTGAAACAACCGCGAGTGGAAGTTTTTATAATTTATCTGCGGGCGTAAGAGATACAATTACAAAAGTATTGAGTGTAACTCCAAAAGCAGATTTTACATTTACCAAAGACTATGAATTTATACATTTAAAATCAGAAGCAAAAAATGCACGAAGCGTTCGATGGATTATTGGTAAGGACACATTGACATCTACAGAAGTTGATGCAGTATTGGACTGCGACAAATCCCCGCAGAGTATTTGTTTGATAGCAGTAGGAGATTGTGATGAAGATTTTACTTGTAAATCCATAAGTTTTGACTGCAGTATTCCTAAAATTTCAAAAATTAAAATAGATAGCATCAAATGCAATGGTGGCAAAGCCACGATTGAAATTGAAGATTTAATTGGAGCCGATCCATTTTCGTTTAAATGGAACACCGGAGAAACCAGCAATAAAATTGCCAATCTGGCTGCAGGAAGCTATGAGGTTACAATCACATCGGCCAAGAATACCAATAAGGTATATGTTTTTAACATGATTGAACCAGCTGTGCTGTCGGCTAATTATGCAATTCGATCCGCATCACCGGGTAAAAATGACGGTGGCATCAGCAATTTGGTAATTTCCGGAGGAACGCCACCTTATACCTTTGAAATTTTGAATGAAAACCCAGATTCTTTGCGAGCCGGAGATTACAATTTAATTATAACAGATTCCAATAATTGTACAACAAGCATTAAAATAAGCATTCCTGTCCGTACAGCAACAAGCAATCCGGATGCTTCTTTTGAGATATATCCAACCTTAGCAAAAGACTATCTAAATATAAAATACGAGAATCAGTCAAACATTCTAAGAATGAGGATACTGGATGTCCAAGGTATTTCATTGCGTGATTTATCAAACAGTGAAAGCAGAATATATATTGGAAAATTAAACCCCGGATGGTATGTGTTACAGGCCTTAACTGCTAAAGGAACAGAAGAATTGAGGTTTGAAAAAATGTAAGTGCAAAGCTTAACGCATTTAACTTCTTGTTTTGGACAAAGACTGCATAATTCGAAATATTATTTTGAATAAGTAAATAATTTGTTTGAATATCAAATTTTATTTGGCAATTTATCCTTATTGAATTAAAATTATTTTGTAAATTTTACTTGAAAAAAGAATTTTCAGGGATTCATTTTCAAAGCACCTGCCTCCGTACGTTAAAAAAACATTAAATAGTACGAAATATTTCGTAGATTTGTTTTGTGTTTTAATATTTGTCTCACCAAATTTTACAATTGACTCATGAATAAATTAATTCATAAACCCACGGATGGCGAATTGGAGATTCTACAAATTCTTTGGAAGATCGGTCCATCAACCGTTAAAGCGGTTAATGAGCATTTAAATGAGCACAAGGATGTTGGATATACCACCACACTTAAAATGCTTCAGATTATGTTTGAAAAGGGGCTTTGCGTACGGGAAGCAGAAGGAAAATTGCATATTTACAAACCGGCAATTAAAGAACAACAGGTAAAGAAGAATTATTTAAAGGACATGATCGATCATGTATTTGATGGTTCACCGATGGAGATGGTTATGCAGACACTAGGAAATTACAAGGCATCACCTGATGAAATTAATGATCTTAAAAAATTATTAAAAGACCTGGAATCCAAATAATGAAAACAATCGAAATCATCGAATCCACAGTCTGGCAAGAAGTTTTTGCCTCCACAATATTGCATTCGCTTTGGCAAGGTGCTTTGATCGTATTGTTGATGTGGATGTTGAGAATGTTGTATCGAAATAATCCAAAGGTATTATACGCTTTATCGCTTACAGCGCTTGTTTTAATTGTCCTTACAAGCATGGTGACATTTGCAGGTCTTATTTACGATCCAGCCCTCCAATTGATTTCGATTACATCGCTTATACCAAATTTAGATCAAAACATTGCAGTAAAATATATTAATCAAATCTGGTTATTCGGATGCATTGCCTTTTGTTTTCGCTTTATTTGGAGCAATTTATATATTAAACGCATCATAAAGTTTTCAGATCCTTTGACCAATGATTCCTGGAGCATTGCTTTTCAAAAAGTATGTAATCATTACAAGATTCAAAAATCCATTGTATTGCTGCAGAGTGAAAAAATAGGATCTGCTTTTTTAACGGGTGTACTCAAACCGGTAATTTTAATTCCTACAGCATGGATTAATCAGTTGACTGTAAAAGAAGCTGAATGTATTTTAGCCCATGAAGTTTCCCACGCATTAAATAAAGATCATTGGGTAAATTTAATGATGAATTTGATTGAGATAATTTATTTCTACAATCCGGCTGTACATATTTTGCTCAGTCATTTAAAATTAGAACGTGAATTATTGGCGGACGCATCGGCTTCAAAATACATTAATTCCAAACTGGAATATGCAAAGTTGATTGTAAAAATTGAAGAAAGTTCAGGATTAATTCCTGCATTTTCACTTCCATTTTTCAGACAGAAAAAGCAATTGCGCAAGCGAATTGAAACAGTGTTAAATATTTCAGGTACAAAAAGTGAAAAATACTCCGGATTTGCAATTATGATCCTTATGGCAGGTATGGCCTTCATTAAGATGAATCCAAATAAACAGGAATCCATTTGCCTCGATGCACCTGACATGCTATCCACAAGTAAACAAACAGTTTGTTTAGAAAATAAGAAGGTTGATTTAGTAGAAAAGAAAGTGGCCAAACCTATTGTTAAAAAGAAAATTACAGCTAAGCGCATCAATAAATACGAAGCACTTAATACCAATCAGGATTTGGCTTTAGAAGAAGTTTCAAATCAAAATTTCAGCGTAGAACTTGAAAAGGCAATCCGAAATGAGTTGAATCAAAAAACAAAAGTATTGCTTCAAGTGAAACAAACAGGAACAGAGGCAAATCTTACATCCGATGGAGGTTCCTGGATCGTTACCAAGCAAATACGCTGTTATGCTCCTGAAGAAGAGCGGACAATAATTATAGTTCGTATGAATAAAAATACTGACAATATTGTTGAACCGGAACAAGAGGTAATGGATCCAGGTAGGACACGCAATGACAATCATCAAATCAATTAATTTTTAACCAATAAAATAAATGTAATATGAAACATTTAAAATTAATTTACTTAATCTTGGTTCTTCCACTTGCAACATTGGTTGCGCAAGGAGAACAAACAAAAACAAAAACGAAGTACATTATTAAAAAAGTAACCGTTGAAAATATCGACGGAAAAGAAACCCAAAAAGAAGAAATTGATACGGTTGATTTTATGTCAATGGATCCTTCCATGGACAAAAACATCCAGGTAATTGTAAAAGACGCCAAGGGAAATACTTTATCAGATGGAGAAGCACATGAAATGATGTTTCAGGGGATGCCCCAAATGGAAAATCAAATGGAATGGCATGAAATGGAAATAGATAAAAATGCAACTCCCCCAAACAAAGCTGTTTTGGGAGTTCAATTGGAAAATGTCAACGGAGAAAACGGAGCGCAGGTAATTGAAGTATTTGAAGGATCAGCTGCCGAAAAAGCAGGAATACTTGAAGGAGATATTATTTTATCTATTGAAGGGAAGGAAACAAAAAGTGTAGATGCTGTTATTGAACAACTTTCCGATAATAAACCAGGAGATAAAGTAAAAGTAAGTGTCTTAAGAGGTACAAAAGTTAAAAACCTGAATGCAAAATTGCAAGAACGAAAAGCAGAAACAATCAGCATGAAAAGCTGTGGTCCGGGAATGGCAAAAATGAAATGTTGTAAATCAGGAAATGGTAATTCTGGTGAAAGCCGTTGTATTATCATTAAGAAAGATAAAGAAGGCAAAGAAATTATGGAGGAAATTAAGGGAATTCCAGGTTTTGGTGAAAATCAAAACAAAACTATTATCATCAGAGATGGAGATAAGGATATTAAAATTATTCATGGAGATGGTGAAAGTAAAAATGTTGAAATATCTAAAAGAGGAGATGGTGAAGTCAAGGAACAAGTAATACGTTCAGAAAAACAGCAATCACTTAATGTAGAATATCTAACAAGTAGCCCGAATCCAAGTAACGGACAAATGAAAATAAATTTTTCAGGTTTGAAAGTTCCGACAGTTATTCAGGTGTTGGACTTAAACGGAAAAGAAGTTTATTCTGAAAAATTAGATGAATTTGATGGAAGTTATAATAAAGAAATAGACATTAAAAACGAGGCAAAAGGAACCTTAATCCTAAAAATAAAACAAGGAGATAAGGTAATTACCCAAAAAATTATAGTAGAATAAATTTGGCTTTCTTCTATCTTTGTTTCAGTAGCATAGTTTAATCAATTAAAAATTAAACGAAATCCGGGAGTAAACTCCCGGATTTTTTTTTGTTTTAAAAACGAAAGCATGGTATTTGCTATTTGAGTTTTATTTTTAATAAATTTGAAGTTATTATTATAGTAATTAAAGTGGATCGTTTTTCTTATTTTAAAAATTAACTATGTACGACCTTCCCCACCATAAAGAAAAAAATGAACAGGTAATTGGAGAATTTATTGCTCAATACCCATTTGCATTTTTGTCCGGATGTGATGCGAGTCATAAGCCAGTGGCTACACAATTGCCAGTTTTCATAGAGGAAGAAGCGGGAAGAAAAATTCTTAGAGGGCATTTAATGAAAAATACTGACCATCACAAGGCGTTTGTACAAAATGATCAGGTATTGGTAGTTTTCACTGGTCCCAATACGTATGTAAGTGGCACATGGTATAGCAATCCACATACTCCTTCTACCTGGAATTATATGAGTGTACACGTAAGAGGAATCATTCGGTTTTTGGATGATGCTGCAATCATAGAAGCGCTCAAAAAAATCTCACTTCATTTTGAAAATTACGATCAAAATTCTCCAACAATATATGATAACCTTCCGGCAGATTATACTCAGCGACTGATGAAAGCTATTGTTGCTTTTGAAATCGAAATCCATGCTATGGATACCGTTTTTAAACTCAGTCAGGACAGAGACCTTATTAGTTATCAAAATATCATTTTAAAACTAAAAGAGCAAAATGAGAATGGAATTCGGATTGCAGAAGAAATGGAAAAACGAATAGATCAGCTATTTTCAATTTAAATTCATATTGACCAGCAAATTTAAAGAGAATAAAACAAGCAATTGCATATCTCGATTCTGACAGTCTGCCTCTAATTTAGAATATTCGACGAATCCTATTAGCAAAGCGACCAATAGAAGTTCGGCGCAAGATGGATTCAGTATTAAAATTTTACCTTTGCTAATAATTTATTGAATCGCTCATTATTGCATTTTAATATGAATCGAAGTAATTTTTCTTAATTTTTTAAAAGGTATATACTGGGTAAATTATTTTAATATGCCAAGGAGTCTGAAATTTATTTTAACATCCAGTTGGATTCTACTCACCAGATGCTACGATGCATATTGTACCTATCAATTGACACCTGATCTGAGTAAAGAAAAAAATCCCTTGGTATCTGTACTTGGTATGGGATGGACGAGTCTGTTGATCACGCTGTTTATTTTATCAGCTTATGCAATATATGCTTATTATAGAAGTGTATTTCACGCAAAGGACTTACTGCCTATTGAAAAAGGGTATTCATTTAGCAATGTGATTGCATTTAGTTATTTGGGTTTTAAAGAAGAATGGCCAGCAGTATTTTATAAATTTCCAAGAGATTTAAACCGATTTAATCAATACATGGGGCAAATATTAACAAAATGCCTTGTCTTCGCCGGATTTGTTTCAAGTTTAATGTGGCTATTCATAAACCACACAGATTTTTATAAAAAAATACACAGTGCTTCCACAATTTATAGTCTATTGGTCATGGGTTGTTTTGTAATTATATATCTTTGGAATAAGCAACTCTATGAAGAATATAAATCCAGGGACGAATCCAAATTAATGAGCGAACTTTGAGAAAGGAACTTAGAGTTAGAATGAAATTTATTGCATACTTTTTGGGAACAATAAGTTTGTGTATTTCGCTTTATGCAATTTACAAATTGTTTTTGTCACATTGATGGTTGATTCTTTCAGTTTAATTTTAAAGCGAAGCATGTTAAAATAATCAATCAGAATCAGGGGGCTATGAATTTCCAAATAGAAACTCGTTTGAAATTTTTAATTGCCTTCTGATTTTCCTATATAATGTTTGTGTAATTCGGTGACTTTTTTCTGAATATCGCCCATTCGGTCTTCATTCCAATTTTCAAAACTGGTTTTTGGTTCTGTGAATGCGAGATGAGCATGATATTCCCAAACTTCCCGAACGTCTTCATAATTTAATTGAAACACCGGATATTGAATGTTATCAGAGATGCACATCAGTGCTTGCTGTGCAGGATTTAATTGAAGTCTTTTATAGACGACCCCATCTCTTTGAGAAACCACAATGTATGGTTCGTCGTTTTTAATTTCATTTAGACGTTCTACGTATTTACATATTACAATAGATCCCGGTTCCATAGGCAACATGGAATCCCCTTCAATTTCAAAAGCTCTGTAAAATCCTTGCAATGCCGGAAAATGCAATCGAGGCAATTCACTAACAAATTCCGGATCCTGAAAATTGTCTAAGTAGCCTGCTGCTGCTTTTGTGCGGACCAGTTCGATGTTGCCTTTTTCTTTCTGGTCAATGGTCATGGCCAGGATTTTCACATTTTTAGAACTGACTTCATCCCAGCTTAATTTATCCATTTTTCGTGTAAGCAATGCTTCAATTTGAACCTCGTAAGCTTTTGCTATTTTAATCAGTAAGGCCATATCGGGTTCTGTATGTCCACGTTCGTAGTCACCCAGTGTTGTCCTTGGGATGCCGATTTTATCGGCTGCCTGTGCTTGAGAGTATTCCATTTTTTGACGCAGGAAACGAAGATTTTGAGCCAGGAACATATTTTATATTTTAGTATGGGTAAAGTTAAGCTTAATTTTTGAAACAAAAAGGAAATTAACAAAATATCGACTATATTTGCCGATATAATCGACATTTATAGATCAATAAATTATGTACGAACGAGCCATTTTGCACATGGATTTAGATGCATTTTTTGTTTCAGTGGAATGCATAAAAAACAGCAGTTTACGAGGCAAGCCGATTGTAGTGGGGGGTTATAGTAATCGGGGTGTAGTCGCAGCTTGCAGTTATGAAGCCCGTGCTTTTGGAGTTCATTCTGCCATGCCGATGAAAATGGCCTTGCGACTTTGTCCACAAGCTCAGATTATCCGGGGAGATATGGATTCCTATTCAAAATATTCTGGTATGGTCACTGATATTATATCGGAGGAAGCGCCGATATTTGAAAAAGCATCTATTGATGAATTTTATTTGGATCTCACCGGGATGGACCGTTATTTTGGCTGTATGAAATGGTCCGGGGAATTAAGGCAAAAATTAACCCGGGAAACCGGATTGCCTATTTCATTTGGACTGTCGGTTAATAAATTGGTTTCAAAAGTTGGAACCAATGAGGCAAAGCCAAATGGAGCAATACAAA
Organism: Saprospiraceae bacterium; assembly: GCA_016787575.1. Lineage (GTDB taxonomy): Bacteria > Bacteroidota > Bacteroidia > Chitinophagales > Saprospiraceae > Vicinibacter. The sequence goes on from JAEUUO010000009.1 coordinate 46,699, forward strand.
TTAAACAAGGGACGGAACGCGAATTTCTTTCACCGTTGAGCACTGCAAAAATTCCGGGAATTGGAAAAGAAACCTATAAACGTTTAAGTTTTATGGGTGTTCGCACCATTCATATTTTAAGTCAAATTCCGGTGCCCTTGCTTCAAAGAGAATTTGGAAATGAAAGTGGCCGTCATTTATGGGAACACGCTAATGCAATTGACGAACGACCGGTTTTATCATATCACGAGCAAAAATCTATATCAAAAGAACGCACTTTCGAACAAGACACCCTTGATATTAAGCGGATAAAAATTTTATTGTTGGATATGTGTGAAAAACTGGCATTCGAAATGCGTCAAAGCAATCGGGTGTGTTCCTGTGTTACTGTTAAAATACGCTATGCTGATTTTAATACATATTCGAAACAAAGACGTATTGCTTATACGTCGCAAGACAATACCCTGCGACGTGTTTGTTATGAATTGTTTGACAGCCTTTATGAAAAAAGACAATTAATCCGCTTGGTCGGATTAAAATTTAGCGGATTAGTTCACGGCCATTATCAAATCAGTTTGTTTGAAGATACGGAAGAACAGATTTCGCTATTACAGCAACTGGATCATATTCGCAAACGCTGGGGATCCGGATCGGTCATGCGCGCTGCTGTGCTGTGAGGGAGGGAGAGTCTGAAGTCTGTAGAAAGAAAGTCTGTAGGAAAATGCTGCAATCTTGCAATGGTATAATGCTGGAATGGGAGTCTATAGAAAGGAAGTCTATAGTCTTTATGAAATGTTGGGATGTTACAATCTCCTTAACCCAATAATCCTGTAAATCCTGATTCAGACAAAGGGAGGAAAGCCTATTGTGAAAAAGCCTTTAGCTAAAGAGTTTCAATTGTTTTGAATTCGTTTGTTCGAGTTCCAATAAAAATTTTTTTCGCCACAAACCTCCGGCGTAACCGGTTAAATTTCCATCAGATCCGATGACCCGATGACAGGGAACGAGTATCGCAATTTTATTGGTCCCATTGGCATGTGCTACAGCACGAATCGCAGAGAGGTTTCCCAGTCGAAGTGCTTGTTGTTGGTAGCTGCAGGTAGTACCAAATGAAATGTTTAATAATTCATTCCAAACTTTTTTTTGAAAATCAGTTCCGTATAAAGACAAGGGAAGAGTAAATGATTTTCTATGACCTAAAAAATATTCATTCAATTCTGAACTTAGTTGATTCAATAAATCCGAAACTTTATAATGAAATTCAAATGAATACGTTTTAAATCTAAAGTTTAATTCTTCGATTGAATAATTGTTTTCATCGGCAAATTCTAACAAACAAATTCCTGATGGATCGGCACCGGCTACTATTTTTCCAAGAGGAGATTCAATATAACAAAGGTCAATTTGCAAATCTTACACGTCGAAGTTAATTGCAAATATAAACGGATTGTTGTTGATAATTATTATGAATCAACTTTGCAACATATTTTAAAATTAATTCAGAATACCATTAAATAATAGCTGGTTTGCACATTGGTATTTTTGTACTATCACCAAAAAATCGAAGGGGCGTTAATTCTATTTTTGTAATCTTATTTTCGCCTTCTTTAATTTTCAATCGTTGATTAACAGGTATATTATAAAAGACTTCTTTTTTCTGAGATTTCTGCCAGGTAATGGTAAGTTCATCAATAATAGCTGCACTGCCCAAGCCAATATCTTTTCTTAATGAAGACGAACCAAAGCTTCCACCGGAATTTACATCTCTGTAAATATCTCGCTTTGTTCCATTTTCCGAGATGCTTATTTTAATGCGGGATCCAATGGCAGCTTTATTGGAGTCGTTCCCTTCCAAAAGGACTTGTATCCAATTGTTGTTATTTTGTCCTGGATTAAGATAAAAGGAATTGTGAAAAAAATCACCTGGAAATGCGCCTCCGATTTCAACAAAAATATCCTGATCTCCATCGTTATCCATATCGGAAATTGCAACACCATGGCCTTTTTGTAAGTTTCCAACTCGAGCGGCTACAGTAACATCGGTAAATTTACCATCCGCAGAATTTTTAAAGAGACGATTTGGAACTAAGGATTCAAATTCCGGATTTCCTGTTGCTAAATACATATCTAAAAACCCATCATTATCAACATCACCAAAATTTGCTCCCATTGCATACACCGCATGTTTTAAACCAGCTTCATTTGAAACATTGGTAAAACTTCCGTTTTTATTATTTCTATATAAATGCATTTGACAAATGTTTTGCTCCATGCCAATTTCTTCCATGCATATAGTGGTTGCAATTGATTTTCCAAAATCATAGCCACAAACAAAAATATCTAACCATCCATCGTTGTTGTAATCCCAAAACCAGGTAGGAAAGGTTTTTGTCTTAATATCATCTAAGCCGGCTTCATGGGTTACATTTTGAAAAACCGGAATGTTGTTTTTTACACCCATATTTTTCAATAATACCTGCTGTCCAGTTAAACTTGATATATAAATATCTTCTAAACCATCATTGTTATAATCACCGGCAGTAACCCCTTTGATAAAATCGATCAATTGACAGCCTGCTTGTTCAGCAACTTCTGTAAAGTGGCCCTTTTTGTTATTAATAAATAATTGGCTGGGATAATCGGTTGTATTGGGAGTAGCCTCATTTCCTATAAATAAATCCAGCCAACCATCATTATTAAAATCACGCCAAACGGCTGCTTGTGTTGGACGTAAAGAAATCAAACCACATTCTTCAGTAACGTCTGTAAATGTAAGGTCGCCATTATTGCGCAACAAAGATTTGGGTTGTTCGCCATATTTATTCAACCAGGCACCCCTGGCAACGAAAATATCCAGATCACCATCATTATCATAATCTGTCTGCATAATATTTAATCCACCGGTTAATTTAGATAGATTTGATGATTCGCTGACATCTGAAAAACTACCCTTACCATCATTAATATAAATATGCATGGTCCCTTTTAATGACCAATCAGAAGTTACAATATCCAAAAAACCATCTCCATTAAAATCATCCGTTATAGCTCCTCCTGCAAGATTGCTGGAAATGATCCCAAGCATTGGTGCAATATCTACAAAAGGTTTAAAATTAACTTCAGTCGGATCTTTATCTAAATCGGGTATCAGGAATTTTTTAGGGACTTGTGTCGGATATTCACCAACCGTCATGTATGCTATATTGAGTACCCAACGACTTTCAAAATCCATGGGTTCTTTTTCAAGTATTTTATTCAAAATCGTGATGGCATTTCTTGAATTGGATTGATCTTTATGAATGCCGGTACCACGAATCGGCAACAAACAAGATTCTGCTGTATGATTTGTTACGCAGTTTTGTTTTTCACCCAAACGCAAATAAGATATTGCCAGTTTTTTCATTAATATTATGGTACTTGGGTCATATGGATCAGACAACCTTTGTGATAAAAATTCTAATTGTTGCACAGATTCTGCTTCTCTTCCTAAAGAAAGCAATGCAAAACCTCTTCTAAACATGATCTCCATGCGATCCATGTCACTGAGATTTTGTTTTAAAATGGAATCGAATAGTTTTAAAGCAGCAATCGGTGCAAATGGATTATCAGGAGCCAAATTCTTTTGATAAATGGATTGAAGCATCTGACTCATCTTTTGAGTTGAATCCTGAGAGCTTGAGCACATAAAAAATACGGAAGTAATTCCAAAAAGTGAAATACCTAAATACAAAATAGTTTTCATTGATCAGACCGGTTTAAAGTTTTTAATTTTAAAGCATAAAATTTCAAGTTCATCCGAATCAATCGTTTCAAAATTGATTGATTCATTAGGAAGTTTAAAGAAATAGAGCGGCTCTGCAAATGATGTTGCATTTGCCCCCAAATGGTAAAATCATGTGTTTCATTGAAAATTCTTAATGTGTTCTACACATGAATAGCTATTCCAGATCTTTAAATCCTGGGTCAAGATTAGATAGGAAAAGCTCTAAGACTTCTTAAAATTTGTAGATTGGGAATAAGATTGGATGAAAAGGATGTAAAAAAGGATAAAACAATATCAGTTAAAATTAAAACGAGTACTATTCTACCATTAAATTGGATTGCACATTGGAATTTTCGTACTATCTCCAATAAATTTTAGTATTGGTAAGTCTAATTTTATCAAACTTCCTTGTCCTTCAACCAATTTAAGGCTTTGATTAACCGGCACATTATAGAAGGATTGGGTTTTTAGAGTTCTTGGCCAGGTAATACTCAATTCATCGATAATATTCGCTTGACCCAGCCCAATATCTTTTCTAAGGGATGTACTTCCAAAGCTACCTCCAGAATTGACATCTCGATAAATTGCACGTTTCACTCCATTTTCTGTTATTACAATTTTAATTCTGGCACCAATTGCTGAACGATTTGATTCTTTACCCTCCAAAAGTAAATGTAACCAACGGTTTGTGTTTTGGCCTGGATTTAAATAGAGTGAATTGTGAAAATAATCACCGGGATAAGCACCGCCAATGATTACATAAATATCCTGATCGCCGTCATTATCAATGTCGGTTATGGCAACAGCATGCCCTTTTTGAAGATTTGCCACACGGGCAACAACCGATATATCCATAAAACTGCCTTTACCAGTATTTCTAAAAAGTTTATTAGGAACAATTGCCTCAAATTCTGGATTACCAGTTGCCAGATACATGTCTAAAAAACCGTCATTATCGATGTCTCCAAAATTTGATCCCATTGCAAATACCGGAAAATCTAGACCTGCCGATTTCGATACGTTGGTAAAAGTGCCATTTTTATTATTTTGGTACAAATACATTTTACTGCCTGTATGAGGAAGGCCCAAGGCTTCGGAACACATGGTATGGGCAATTGATTTACCAAATGCATAGCCACATACAAAAATATCTAGCCATCCATCGTTGTTATAATCCCAAAACCAAGTAGGAAAGGTTCTAATTTTTATATCATCTAGTCCAGCTGCCTGAGTAACATCTTTAAACTGTGGAATTTTGTCTTTAATGCCTGTATTTTTAAATAATCGTTGATTGCCTGCAGCGCTTGAAATGTATATATCTTCCAAACCATCATTGTCATAATCGCCTGCAGTCACCCCTTTTGTAAAATCAATGATTCGGCAACCAGCTTTTGCTGCGGATTCCGTGAAGGTGCCGTCTGAATTATTGATAAATAATTGACTAGGGTAAGTGGCTCGTTGATTTGAAGTTTCATTACCTATAAATAAATCCAGCCACCCATCTTTATTAAAATCCCTCCAAACAGCTGCTTGTGTTGGAAAATAACATAACAAACCTGCTTTTACAGTTACATCTGTAAAGGTTCCATCCCCATTGTTTTTAATCAATGAATTTGGTTGTTCCCCAAATTTATCCATCCAGGCCCCTCTTAAAACAAATATATCCAGATGTCCATCATTATTATAGTCAAGCTGCATGATGTTTAATCCTCCTTTGAGCAAACCTAAATTAGAACTGTTTGAAACATTATTAAAACTACCCTTTCCATCATTTACAAAAAAATGCATGGGTTCAGTTAGGCCCCAATCAGAAGTTACTGCGTCTAATAAATAGTCATTATTAAAATCATCTACTATTAAACCACCTGCCATATTTTTTGTATTCAGTCCAAGATACGGCGCAATGTCAACAAAAGGTTTAAAGGGCACTGTAACTGGATCTTTGTCCAAATTAGGAAGCAAATATTTTTTAGGAACAGCAGCAGGATATTCACCGACAGTCATGTAAGCAATATTCAGTAACCAACGAGCTGATAAATCATCCGGGTTCCGATCTAAAATATTTGTAAATAATTTTATGGCAGTTTGTGACCCGGATTGATCTTTGTGGATACCTGTACCGCGTATAGGTAATAAACAAGATTCAGCAGTATGGTTGTTAATACAATTTTCCCGTTCGCCCATTCTTAAATAAGCTAAAGCCAGTTTACTCATTAAAGTAGCAGTTCCACTGCCATATGGATCCTTTAATTTACTTGCAACCATTTCAAAAGCCTGAATTGTTTCCCGTTCTCTACCAAGTGCTAATAGAGTTGTTCCTTTACCAAAGAGGCACTCCATTTTCTCTTCAAAACTTAAGTTAATTTTAAGCAATGAATCATAATAAGCCAATGCATAGGTAGGAAAATAAAAATTTTCCTTTACGGAATTTTTTTTGAATGTTTTATCAAGCAAGTCAACCATATTTGCTGATTGATCAACAGACGGTTTACAGCTTATTAATAAGAGAACTAAAAGCAAACAAAGCCCAATTTTAAATTGAATTGCCCTAATCATATTTGATTTAATTAAATATAAACATCAATACTACCAAAAATCCAAAGAAAGACTAAAGATATTTAATAATTAAAAAATGAAATTTAGGATTTATCATTTGATTGATGAAACGGTAAATATTTAATTTGAAATTTCAATTTAATTAAAAAAATTACAATTATCAACAGTTTTTTAAGTATTTTACATTTAAATGATGGCTTATAACTCTATTTTTTTAAAAACAAATTCTATTTTATTTTAATAGAACATATATATTACATTAATAAATATACTTAGGGAGTTTTTATAAAATTTAGTTTAAATTAAAGATGTTATTAAAGAAATGGAGTGCTTTTTTTAATCCTGAACAGTTTCAGGGTTGGGGAAAAAAGAAAAATTACTTTGAGGGTTGGTACTTTAAAATACTCAACAAAGAATGCAACCAGGCTCTGGCTATTATACCGGGTATTGCAATGGATGCGGAGGGTAAGAAAAAAGCATTTATTCAACTATTGGATGGCAAATTGCATCGTTCGGAATATTATTCGTTTGACGGATCTGCATTTCAAGCAAAACCAGGTTTATTTGAAATAAAGATAGATCAAAACTGTTTTACACAAAATTCCATTCAACTGGACCTTCCTATATTAAAAGGGTCTCTCAACTTTGAAAATCCGATTGGATGGCCAAAGCCCTGGTACTCACCTGGAATTATGGGCCCGTATGCATTTGTACCGTTTATGGAGTGTTATCATGGCATTGTAAGCATGGACCATGCTATAAATGGTAAGCTGGCATACAATTTAGATACCATTGATTTTACAGACGGAAGGGGTTATATTGAAAAAGACTGGGGACATTCATTTCCATCATCTTATGTTTGGATGCAATCCAATCATTTTAGTAATTCGGGTATTTCCTTTAAGGCTTCGGTAGCAAATATTCCCTGGATCCGAAATTCATTTGTTGGTTTTATTGCTGGTTTATGGTATCAAAATCAGCTTATTCGATTTACAACATACAACAATACCCGTCTTAGAAAATGCAAGATTTTATTGGATCATGTTGAGCTAATATTGGAAAACAAAAAATATTTATTGGAAATTTATGCACACCGCAATCAAGCAACTCAACTTGCTTCACCCATTCAAGGAGTTATGGATGGAAGAATTGAAGAAAGCATGAATTCAAGAATTGAAGTTCAATTGTATTCAAAAAAAGAAAAGAAACTAATTTTTAATGATACCGGGAGGCATACCGCGATGGAAGTAGCTGGAGCTATAGACGAAATTCAAATAAATTAAACTTCTTATTATTTGTACAAATCGTTTTTTACTTTTAAGCCATTGTATATTTTCTCATACATTGGAACGGGAATTTGAATAGATCTGGCCAAACGAACTACATGTCCGGTAAGCGATTCCAATTCTGTTTCAGAATTATTTATAAAATCAGTATGCATTGAGGAAGTTGTCTCGGGAGGTAAAAAATGCACTCGATCCATAACAATATTAATAATGTTTGGGTCGATTGGAATTTCTAATTTCAAAGTAATGGTTTTAAGTTCGTTAATTAATTGCAGAATGGTTTCAATGTGTTTCGGTATAATTCTAAATTCACCAATCGTGAGATTTAACCAACTGCTCAAACTTGCAACCGGAGATATGAATAAATATTTTTCCCACATGGCTTTTAAAATTTCCTGAGTATGAAATGCAGGTATAGAAGCTGTTTCCAAAATATTTTTAAACTTGCTGATTTCAGATTCACTGACTTGTTCAGTCCCATAAATTAATTTTGGTTCGATGCCACTTACTATTATTTCACCTGGGGCAATTCTTCTCGAAACGATGTATATGCATGCGTTCCATACTGGATTATCTGGAAATAAATTTTTAATTTGTTCGTAACTATCGATGCCATTTAAAATGGGAATAAAAACAGTATGTGGAGTGATGCAATTTACAAGTGAATCCAATGAAGTTTTTAATCCATAACTTTTAGTACAACAAAAAATAAAATCTACCGGATTTAATGAATTTGGTTGATCTGTAATAAAGTCAGGTTTTGCAATAAAATCAAGACTTGGTGTTTTAACATGCAATCCATATTTTTGGATAATTTGCAAATGTTCACCCCGACAAATAAAACTGATTTGAACCGCAGGATCGTTTTGATAACATTGTGCGAGCATACCACCCAAATAGCCGCCAACACCCCCAAGACCTAAAATAGCTATGTGATTCATTCAGTTAAAAATGATTTGGAAATTACAGCAGTCAAGGCAATTCTTTAACTGACTATTTTAAATATTTTTCCAGCCATGCTTGTACTTCCTGATAAAAGAATCTGCTGTTTTCCGCTTTTAATATCCAATGATTTTCTTCCGGAAATACAATTAATTTACTTGGAACTTTCTGTCGCTGTAAAATATGCCAGTTTTCAATAGAATTATTAACAGGAACTCTGTAATCCAATTCCCCCACCGTTACCAACATGGGAGTTTTAAATTGATCTGCATACGTAAACGGATTTTGTTCTTTCCAAATTTTCGATGTACCCCAAGGTGTACCACCATTCATAGTTTCACGATTGAAGATGGCATCGCTGCTACCCCACTGTGAAATACTATTAACAAGTCCTGCATGACTTATCAAACATTTGTAATGAGAAGTGGTTGCTTGTAACCAATTGGCTAAATGTCCACCGTAGCTTGCACCGCCAGCTGCTTGTTTCGTTCCATCTATAAATGAAAATCGATTGATTGCATCAGCTGCGGCTTCATTGATTTCATCACCAGGGCCTTTAAAAGGATCGAGTGCAATATCTTGTGAGAACTTTTCACCATAACCGGTTGATCCTGTAAAATCAGTTGCCAATACAACATATCCAGGTTTTGCTAAAAGCTGATAGTTCCAGCGGTATGACCAATTATCCAGCCAGGCTCCTGCAGGACCGCCATGAATTAATACCAGCAAGGGATATTTTTTTGAGGGATCAAAGCCAGCCGGTTTTACCAATACACTTCGAATTTGTTTTCCCCGACTTGATTTAAACCAAATTTCTTCAATTGGATTTAAATCCAATTCTGAAAGTTTAAGTTTATTAAAATAGCTAATACTATAATGCGTGCGATCTTCAGTAAAACGAACCACTTCAGGTGGCATCGTAGCCGATTCGTAATTTCCAACGATTATTGGTGGAGTTGTATTGGAACAAGACAAATTTGAATAAGATCCAATAGGATCCTTGCTCAATTTACTAAAATTTGCATTGGCAATCGATATGGAATAAATAATGTTATGTCCGCGATCCTCAACGGTTAAATAAAGTTTATCCTGAGAAAAGCAATAACTTTGAATCGGTCTGTCTAATTTTGAATTTAAAATTATTTTATTGTTTAGATTAGGCCAATCAAAACGAACCAAACGATTTTCATTGTAAACTTTATTGTTATTGAACTGACTGGAAAGGCATATCAGGTATTTGCCATCTAAACTAAAACCAGGATTTTCATAATTCTCCTGACTTGTAGTCAACGCTTTTAAATCAATGCCAGATATAGAGACCTGGAATAGCTGTGAATTTGGTTCTTGGTAAGCAGCAGTATTGTTATTTGTTGTGGCAGCAAATAAAATAGATTTACTATCCGGAGTCCAACACGCGCTTGAAAAAGAAAATCCCGATGCTTTGCTAATTTCAACGTTTGAAAACAAATTCAATGCTAGGCTATCCGGATGTATGTATTGAACAAATAAATGCGTTTGTTTTTCATCCAGCCAATGATCCCAATTTCGAATTGGAAAACTTGTATATACTCGAGCTTTGTATTTAAGTTTCTTCTTTTCCTCAATCATCTTCTTATTGCTTGAATCTGCGTAACACAAAGGATATACTTCACTTGTAAATAGAATTTTTAAACCATCGGGGCTCCATTTTGGTCCAGATGCTCCACCTGACAGCTTTGTTAATTTTTGAGCTTCTCCTCCTTGTGCCAAATCAAGCGTATATATTTGTGATTCTTCTTCTCCATCCCTTTTAGCTACAAAAGCAATTTTTCGGCTATCCGGACTCCATGAGTAGGATGTTTCGGCAGCTTTACCGGAAGTAATTTTTCGAGGTGGAACGGATGCATCTGAGGGAGCGATCCATAAATCATTGACTTGTTCTTTGGAATCATAGGAAGGTTCTAACATACTGAAAACAACCCATTTTCCATCCGGACTAATAGCAGGTGCACCTACTCGTTTTAATAGCCACATATCTTCATGCGTTATTGGATGTTTAGTTTGAGCAAAAATTAAATGAAAACCAAATAATAATAAATAGAATGCAATTCTTTTCATTGTGAAATTCAAATTTTGAATGGAATGAATAATATAAAAACTACTTAGGGTGTTTATTGTATGTGTTTTTTAAACTATCAACTTGTTGTTGATCCGGAGATTTATGTACAGGAGCTTCTTCTACCTTATTCTTAGCAGTATGGCTTGCATTTTTATTCTTCGAACATTGGCATGCTTGGTAAAACATACCAATTAACAACATACTAAAATATAATAATCTTTTTTTCATCTTTAAATTTTTTGTTTCCTTCAACTTCCAATAAATAATCACCTGTCGCCAGATTGTTTTTATTAAAACTTAAATTATGAGTGCCTGAAGTTAAAAAATCATTGTAAAAAACTTTAATTGCTTGACCTTGATTGTTTATGAGTTTAATTGAAATTTGTTGTGCCTCCGGTAAATTAAAACTGTAATTAAAGGAATTGTTTACCGGATTTGGAAACAACTTTGAATTCATTTCTTCAGGGGAATCATTTTCAGTTGCACTTACAATGGTATATATTTCAGCAATGGCACTCCGATAAGTATCATAACGACCTTCGCTTGGCACATCACTTCCATAAGAACCATTGATCCAAATTCTTGGATAGGTTGAATTGGTATATTGCCTACAGGCACCTATGTAATCACCCCAACGTTCTGTGGTACCATTCAGAAGGTCAACATACGATTCACCAGAATTGACCAAAACAGATGCCGACCAATCCATATTCTGATCGCAAAAAACTACGCGAAATTGTGGATAAATATCATCGCCGCTACGTAAAAAACCAATCATGACAGATAAATCATTTTTATTGTTTGCATAACAAGTTAAACACGGATAGGCATAATCGTAACTGCCTTGTAATCCAAAAGTACTCGATTGTGCTTTTAAAGACTGGACCGTTATCCTATGATAATTTATATAACCCCAGCCATTTCCTTCATTGGTATTATGGACGACATGAACAATACCATTTAGATAAAAGGCACCCAATATCCTGCTGTCTCCGGAATCCAAAACATCATTGGTGCCCAATTGTCCTGCGTTTCCGGCAGGCGCGTATGCAGGTACAGTGATGGTATAACTGGAAAGATTTGGATTTCCGGTAAATGCATCATCAATGTACCACAAGCGCAATTTATCTGAACCTCCTGATTTTGAATTTACAAAATACATACCAGGGCCATAATTACCTTTCAGACCATATGAAACCGGATAAATAGAAAACGCATTTATTGGTGTATTTGACAATCCAGAATAGTAGTAATATTTTATATTTTGTCTGTTGTAAACTGAAGTTTTATCAATTTGAAATATAAGGCTTTCATTTGAAACTCCATCATCACTAAATAAGTTACCGGTAATAAAAATATCATTTGTTGATTGCCCTAGTCCGGGATAATCAAACCAGGAATTGCTGTTGGTTGGATCTGCTTCAATAGTATAATAAAACCATCCATCCGTTCTGGGATTGTCCGAATATGAAATTGCCAATAATACTTTTGAAACATTAGCCTTGCTACCATGCAATACTACCATGATAAACCGGTTTTTATCGGAATCAAAAATTACTTTTGGATCATACAATTTACTGGTAATGTCATTTCCTGTAAAAAAGTCAGACCAATATTTTCCTGAAAAATAAGTACCAGTTGAACTGTAATACTCAATGCCATCATTATTAACTGCCACAATATTTCCGCCGGTAGAAATGGCCAGTGAATTATCTGGTGGTGTTCCATTAAGCATCCAGGGACCTTCAAATTTTCTTGAAATAACAGGGTCAGGCGTTAAAAATGCAGGTTCATCAGCGGGTCCTTTATAGCTTTGTTTTTTGGTTTGATTCCATAATGCTTTTATTGCTTCAACATCCGGACTTTCATGTTCTGTTACATTAAATCGTGTATTTAATTTAAATCTCCAATCACCTTGCGCTTGATTATTTGCTTCAACTGCAATACATTCTTTTCTACTTAAATTTCTTTGACCGGCAAAAGGGGCAGCTACATTTGGTGTAATAATCAGTTCTTGGCATGTAGACAAAAACTTAAAAAAACAAACAAACGTCAGGGATAAGCAATATTTCATATTAAAATTTTTATGGAATTATTTATTTAGATTTATGAAAATACCACACCATTAATAGTGTACTAATTGCCCAGCCTAAAAGTAAATCGATTAAATCAACTTTTAGGTAATACCATGAGAAAGAAAACCAATTTATCTCATCCAGTAATTCTTGAAACAGCACAAATAATGAATAATTCATGGAAACTGAGAATCTAAGCCAAAATAGCTCAATTAATACAAATTGCAATACAAATGCAATCAGCAATCCAGAAAATAGGGCACAAAGTAAGCAAAGCAATAAATAAGAAATTGATATACCCACAATTTGCTTATAGTAAAATATCATAGCCCATGGCTTTCTTAAATTGCCTGTCATAAGATCTTCCTCTTGTTTTTCTATATCTTGACTATTTGGATCAGCAGGCGAAAGCATGTAGTGTCCATCTTGAGTTAAATTGCTACTTAAAATAGCTACAAATGCTTTACTGCTTGCAGTAAACTTGTAAAAATCATCGTGAAAACCACCCATCAAGCTACCAGTCAGCATTTTTTCCATTTAAGTGAATTTTCGATTAAAAATAATGAATTCTATTTGAAATTTAAAATCCATTAATTGGAAGGGCTTAAATTTTGGAGATCAAAACAGCTGGTTGCAGACCAAAACATGAATTTTTTTATCAATTTGTTTAATTTCTGTATAAGTTTTTAGAAATTTTACAAGCATGCTTGAATCTTTAACTGGTTCCTTTATTATAATAAATCGCGGATTTTGTTTTAAAATATGATCTGCTTCTTCATTTAAATCAACTTGAAGAGCATCTATATGTTCTGGATTCCAAAGTAATGAAGAATGAATGTATGGGCTTGGACTTTTTAATTTTAATAAATAATAAAGTATGTGAGCTGAATTTCCAGTATAAATTTGTTCACCAGGTTTTAACTCCTTCTTTAAATAACTATACAATTCTGTGATATCTGTATTTCTGTTAGAATAACTTAGTTTTTGAAAATATAAAATAAGCGGAAGTATCACAATGCAGGTATATGAAAGTATTCTTTTGTTATTAATAAATAATTTTGTTTTATAAAGTTCAATACTTCCAATTCCAGATAAAATACTTATTGGAATCATTGCTTGAATAAAATAATGACTAAAGCCTTTACCTGGCAACAAAATGATAATTAAATCAAAAAGAACCCATATGTAAAATAAAATAGATAAACAATCTCTTCGATTCCTCAAATGTTTAAAACCAGCAATTGCAAGTAAGATCCAAATAAAATAGCGGCCACAAAAATCTCCTACAAATAGCAAGCTATTCGATAAGGTAATTTCTGATGGATATCGACTTAATACATCAAAATTGAAATAATAGAATTTATCTAATAATTTGTAATAATAAAAATAGGCCAACATCATACTAATTGGCAAAGTAAAACCAAGTATTAATTTTATTAATTTGAAAATGAGTTGACGATTTAAATTATTTTGAAACAATGCTTGAATGATTAAAAACGACCCAATTACACCAGCTTCTGCTAAGGCCACATATTTTGTTATAAAGGCAAATCCTAACAGCAAACCGGCTATAATTTCTATATGTTTGGATTTATTAAATAATACGAGATAAATTGCTACTAAATTAAAGAGATTGAAATAAATCTCAGTATTGGGACTAACGCCCCAATTTTTAAAAATCGAAACAAGAAAAATATAAGAAATACTTCCAAACCAAGATGCATCGTGTTTCTGAGTACTTTTAAGTATAAATTTAAATATAAAAATTGCAGTTATTCCAATCAAAACTGAAGCAAATAGTCTCGTAATACCAATCGATCCAAAACTCAATAGGCCAAGTAATTGGTAAATCCAGAATATGCCTATAGGTTTAGTGTCAATTACATCTTTTAAATAGATGGACCCTTGCGAAAGGTCCCTGGCAATAATCAGATAGGTGGACTCATCGTGATCAATGACGGATGGAAAAAAACTCCAAAACCTAAAAATGATTGCTAAGGTGGGTAATAAAAAGCAAGGATTCGTGATAATTTTTTTCAATTGATCAGATTTCTAAGAGGTTTTTATAATACTGTATCAATTGATCCTGAATTGTCGAATTATTGAAATGTAACTCTGCATACATATAGGTTTTTTCAATGGAAGTTTTTTTAAATTCTGGATCACTTACTAATTTTTCAATTTGCAAAGAGAGCTCGTCTGATTTATCAGGATTGAAATAATTACAATCGGGTCCTCCAGCTTCGGGCAGAGACGAGCTGTTACTGGTAATAATTGCTGTTTTACTAAAGGCCGCTTCAAGGATCGGAATACCAAATCCTTCATATCGGGATGGATAAATAAAAATTTCTGCAGCTTGATAAACAGCACTCAATTCTTGAACACTTTTTAAGTCGTGTACAAATACAATTTGATTTAGAATTTTATAATTTGTTGCTTTATTTAATAATTCTTGTTTGAAAGCGGAGTTTCTCCCTACAATAACCAATGGAATTTTCAGATCATTGGGCAGTTGGGAATAAGCATCAATTAATATTAATAAATTTTTTCGTTGCTCAATGCTTCCCACATAGAGATAATATTGATTTGGTAGTTTGTATTTATTTAAAATACTTTTTTTGTAAGCCGAATTTTTTTCAATTTTGAATTCAGGATTGCAGCTTTGATAGAGCACTTTAATTTTGTCTGGGTTTGTAGCATAATATTGACAAATATCATTTTTAGAACTTTCTGAACAGGCCAAAATTAGATCAGCATGTTTACAAGCGTATTTAGATTTCAAGTTATAAATAAGACGATCTATGAAAGGGTAGGTATTCGGGTAAATTTTAAAAATTAAATCATGAATTGTAACAATAGATTTTATTTTATTTTTTGGAAAATTAAAGGGAATTTCATTGCTTAAACCATGATAAAGATTTATTTCATCTTTAATCAAGTCATTTGAAATGCCATAAGACCTCCAAGCTATCTTTATTGCATTTGAAGGAAGGTGAACTTTAAATAAATCAGAATGGAAATAATTGGTAGACAGCTCACGATTTATAGAAGGCGTATATAAATGAAATTCAAAGTCTGGATTTTTGGAAGGTAGATCTTGTAATAAATTACGACTGTAATTACCCAGACCTGTAAAATTGTTAAATACTCTTTTTGCATCGAATCCAATCTTCAACTTCATTCTAGTTCGTATTACCTGATATTGAATTTGCAACCCTGTAAATGGCATAATCCTCGTTGTTAAAAACGCAGGGATAGTCTAATTTTATTTCAGTTCCAAGGGCTCTTTTAAGGATTACCACATATTTTAGTCCTAATTTTATTGCAGCCTCGAGGTATTCTTTTTCCATGATTTTTTCGTTGGTTTCAACCCAACCTTTACGATGTGCAAAATACATTGGAGTTGGAAACAATCCGCTGTTTATCATTATTAACTCTGATTTTATTGAAAATGAATCCAGGCTGTTTTCAAGATTTTCCAATTTAGCAAAATTTTCTTTAATTCTAAAATCGTGTTTTTGATTTATAAAACCTTCAAAACCTATAATAATTAAAATCAAATAAATATATAAATTATTTTTAATTAAGCTCAATCCATATGCGGCCAAAAGGCACATCACAGGTACGAAAGGTATAATGTAATATTCGTGATGTGCAAAAGTCCAGCCTGATTTGCACATAATTATAAAAAATGAACAAAAACTGATCGCAAGAACACATAGATATGTTTTGTTTTTATCATAGATTGCCTGAAGGATTCCAAGAATAAAAAATACAAAAGCAATGTATTTTATGCCGCTGGAATAAAATTTTTTTAGACTGTCAGACCAATATAATATAATTTCATTGAACCCTTCCACCAAGGGCTTTCCCATAAAAAAATGCCAAAAGCCATATGATTGCACCAAATGAGGAACCCAATAAAAATACCAAATAGCAGGAAAAATTAACATGAGGATACTTGTAAGTATAAAATTAAATTTGGTCCGAATGCTATGCTGATTGTTTAATATAAGCAGTATAAAAATCGACAATAAATAGGCTGAACTTAATTTGCTTAAAATCCCAATAGAACCAAGAATAAAGTAAATAAACAAATTTATATTTTTAGATGAATTCTCAAAATAGTTTGTTCCATAATACAGGGCTGCTATTATAAAAGACATAGAAAACGTATCTGGCATTATTTTACGAGAATAGCTAAACCATATTGAAAACAACAAAATAAAAGTAGCATACTTAGCTATTTCAAGATTAAAATATTTTTGAATCAGTTTGAAAAAAAACCAGATGCCAAAACTTGATACAATTAAATTAATGAGACGACCATACCAATGTTCGTAACCAAATATTTTTGATACGGTGTAAATTAAATAGTTGAAAATTGGAAACTCCATTCCTGTAATGCCGGTTTTTTCACCAGCTATGTCAAGGCGTGGGTAAAAAATATTTGCATCGATTTCTAAAAAATTGCGGGCAACCATACAAACGGTAGTTTGGCGCCAATTATGTGCAAACTCTAGTGGTGGTCTGGTAATTCCATGCAATCGAATGATGAAAAAAAGTAGAATCCAAAATCGAATATCTAACAGGAGATTGTTGACAGGATTTCTTAATCGCTCCAGAATAAAATTCATTTTATGGGTCGATATAATTTGATGCGCCCTTTCTTAAGTGTTTCAAGATCTATTGGGCTCAATCCAACTTTTTTACCTGAGAATCCTGTGTTTTGATGTGCTAAGGTGTAACTGCCTTTACTGAGAACTTCATAAATTATAGCAGTATGGTGTTTCATATCTTCATGAAATATGATGCCATTTTTTACATACTTTAATTTAACCCGCTCAAATTGTATGATGTCGCCCGGATATACGGAATCTGTTTCCAGGTTTAGTAATTGTCCAAATTTATATTGATGATTCCAATTTGCTCCAACAGTTTCCAATGCTTCGGCTGCCAGGTCCCAACATTCACCACGATCCACTTTTTTACCAATTTTTGAACTAACGTACTCTATAATTTTCGAATTTAATGGTGGAATGGTATCATAGTGTACATATGTTTTGCCGCTGCCAAATAGTACCATGGGCAGACAAATGATTATTACTAGAATTTTTAAAATCATTGCGTATGCTGAGTTTACCAATTCACTTTCAAATTTAAATAATTTTCCTTAGTCATCAACCACTTGTTAACTGGCTGTTCAAAATTGAGCCAGCCTGGAATTCCGGTATATTGTTCAAATAATTGAAATCCCAATTTTTGTAGTAATTTATTTGGTGCAGGATTTAAAGCATACGGTTCACAAAATAAATACTCCAATGCCAAATTGGTAAAAAAGATAGGAATGCCAAGTTTGACAAACTGCAGTCCTAAGCCCTTTATACGATGCATTTGATTCCATAAATGTAAATGCATATAAGCTTCTTTTCCATAAATTATTTTGCTGACATTGGAATGACCAACAGCCTGATTGTTCAATAACCAGATCAGGCAATACGATTCTTTTTCTTTGTAGTTTTGTTGAAGCTGTTTTGATAAAAACGTTCTCCATTCTGCTTCTTTAGGCATTTTGTTCATATCGACCCCCATATTTTCCATAAAGGAAGCTTTAGATTCTGTCCAATAGGAAATTAAAGCATCTAAATCCTCAGCTCTTAATTCGCGAATACTTAATTTAGAGCTTACCTGATTCATTCATTGTAAGTTTTATCTTTCCAATACCACCAATTTAATTTTTCGATTTCGTGTATTTTCTCCGAAGCAAAATAGACTGCACATCTAAACGTATACAGCATGCAAATGTCATGAATTTGACCGCTTAGTGCATTAAGGGAATTGTATAAATGAAGTGGATTTTTATTTTTTAAGTCTGATATTTCCCGAATACCAATATTCCACAAATCTAAAGAACAGGCTTTGCCAATTGAAGGTATTTTTTGTAACTCTTTTAATGTTTTACTCTTTTTATTAAGTTCTGACATAGTTTATTGTTTCATTTTACCGTATTTATAGCGGTAACTGGCTGTTTGATAGTAAGAGATAATTTTATTCCTGTCTAGTGCATTTACAGTCGGGAGTTCTTCTAAATATTCCGGATTATTCTCTTTAAAATTCCATTCATAGCACTTCTTGCGGTCATTTAAAATGATAAAATTTGATTTTCGCATAAAACCAAGGGTTCTGTAGTTTCCAAGTAAAGCCCGATCCTCATCTTCTTTCATTTTGTAAATATCCTTTCCATAAAACTCTGATTGATAATTCCAATTTAAAATTCCAAATAATGTTGGAATTAGATCAATTTGAGAAACCAATCTGGTAATTTTTTCAGGAGGTTTTCCGCTATTGTAGATCCATGCAGGAATCAAATATTTAGAAATGTTAATATCCCATTTTCCTGCACTGCTTGCACAATGATCTGCGACAATTAGAAATACAGTATTTTTAAACCAAGCTTTTGTTTTTGCCTCTTCCAGGTATTTGGAAATAGCATAATCCGTGTATTTAACAGCAGCTTCGCGGCTTCCTTGTGGCAAATCAATTTTATCTTTAGGAAATGTATAAGGTTTATGATTGGAAGTAGTCATTACAAAATAAAAACCTGCTTGTTTTTTAGTGTAATTTTTATCTTGTTCCTTAGTCAATCTTTTATAAATATCTTCATCAGAAACTCCCCAGGCATTTTCAAATTGTACTTCTTCATCCGAAATATTCTGTCGGCTTGTTTTAATATTATCAGTCAAAGGATTCCCACGGTTTCTGTCAATGATGTTGAATCCTTGTCCGCCGAAAAAATTATTCATATTGTCAAAATATCCATCACCGCCATAGACAAAGTAAGCTGCATAATTCTTTTTTTGCAAAACGGTATTAATTGAAAAAATATTTTGGTTATCGGGTCTTCGGACAATACTATTTCCAGGAGTAGGCGGGACGCACAAAGTTAATGCTTCCATACCCCTAACTGTGCGGGTTCCTGTAGCATAAAGTTTTGAGAAGGTGATACTTTCTTCCGTTAATTTGTCTAAATATGGTGTTATGTTTTTAGAATTTCCAAAGGAACCCAGGAAATCTGCACTAAAACTTTCAAGACAAATCAAAACGATATTAGGATGTATTTCGGCACTGTCATGTTTCACATCCCGACGTAGATCCCAAAATTCAGTCCCGCTATATGTTTGGTTGTCTTGTTTGATTTCCTGTTTGATTTCTTCAAAAGCTTGTTTAACCTGGATGGTATCATAAAATGTTTCATAATCCAATTCATTTGATCTGAATGCTGCGAAAAATGAATACACTCCATTTTTTGATAGTTCGTTATTGTAAATATTTTGACTCCAGTCCGCTTGCTTATTTTCTACAAAGTATAAATAGAGTACGGCTACTATAAAAACGGGGGACAAAACTTTTAAGCGATTTAGAAAATTTACCTTTGATTGAAAAGTCCCACTTGCTAATTTTAATTTGTATGTGATGTAGAAAAAGGAAAGAATAATTGAAAAGACTGTTCCAAAAATTAAAGGCAATGGATACGATTGTTTTATATTTTCTACAACTTCGAAAGTGTAGATTAAATAATCCACCGCGATAAAATTGAAACGTGTATTAAATTCAGCCCAAAATGGAAATTCAGCCAGGAATCCAAAAACTGCTATAAAAAGGAGAATAAATAATAAAAAATAGCTTATGAATTTATCAACAACATGGCCGATTAAAAATTTTGGAAATAATAATAGGTAAATGGCGTAAATCAGACTCATGAAAATCGCTGCCCCTAAATCAAAAATATAACCTAAGGCAAATATTCTAATGAAGTGAAATACATTAAATTCCAGCTTATCAAATGAAAGGATGATAAAACTAAATCGGATAAGCAAACTACAAATGCAAAAAAAGATTATATATGAAAACAAGAAACCAAATCTACCCAGATTAATTTTTGATTTTAAATTCATTTTATTTGCTTGTAATCGTTTGAATATATTGTGAATTCTAGGGCAAATTTATTAAGTTTAATTAATTATACTTTATTAATTCGTGGCATTCCATTTCTCTATTTATCTTTAATTGGTGAATTAAAAGTAAAATATTGCTTTATTCGTCCTCCATTAATGAATTCGTGGCAATTTATTTTTTACAATTCGAATAAGATTCGTAAATTCGTAGTCGTAGAAAATAAGACAAATTCACATAAGCATTGATTGATATTAATTTCTAATTTTGATATCGTAAATAAATCTAATATGGAAAACAAACCCCTTGCTTTTGATTACATGCAGAAAACCTTGTTTGAAAACATGAATATAGGCGATACTTTGGATCAAGAGTCCTTATTAAATAAAGAAGACAAAAAGGAGTTGAAGTATATATTAGATTCTATAAAAGGATTGGGTACGCAAGCATTGCAAAATCAAGCTCCGCAGGAAAATTACATGAAAGTACAATTTGATGCTATGAATCGCAGTGTGTTAAATACCTACGATACCATAATTAGCCTCAAAGAATCTTTACAGGATGTTATTAAAGATGCAAAAAGTGCTTATCAATATGTTTTATTGATGTATTTGTTTGCATTTTATCTTGGGGTGGCGCTAATTGTAACTTCTATCATTTTTGCTGCACAGGACAAAGTATTCTTTTCCATGGCCTTTGGTGCTATAGGTTTGATTGATATAGTTACACATTTTATTTATAAGCCACCGTTAGATTTGCAAAGCAGCCGGGCCAATCTTGCTCAATTGATGGTTATACTTACTAATTGGTTTTCAGATGTCATGAATTTAAATACATTTATGGCGCAACAAGGGCAAAATCTAAGTTTAGATCAGTTGAAAGAGCTGTCAGATAAACAAAATGCAAATACTGAAAAGATGTTGGGCCTGATTGAAAAATATTGTGAGCCAAGCAGTGCAATTGATAAAAAATAAAGATTTTATGAGAGCTGGTTATCGCTATGGTTTTATTTTATTGACTATACTTGGAAACCTGGCTGCTAGTTTTTCACAGTGCAAGCCTGCAATAAATTTAATACAGACAGGAGAATTATTTACAAATCCGGCATTTGGAATAGGTGTATCTATTAAGAAGGATCGCCTGGATCGACCATATGTTTATTTAAGCAATAAAAGTGCAGGTTTAAAAATATACAATGTATCAAATGAATCCAATCCCTTGTTAGTAGCCACGGTTTTACCTTCTGAATATGGCAATTTAGATGCAATTCAAGTGATTCAGGAAGGCCCTTATTTGTATCTTACTTTGGGTGACATCTGGAATACCAATCAACAAGCCGGATTGGCAATTTTGGATGTCGCAAACCCTTTGCAAGTAAAAGTTTTAGATTATTATATACATCCAGGAAGTTCCGGTGGCGCCGGTAGTGTTTACATAAAAGATGGAATTGCATATCTGGCAGCCATGCGTAATGGATTGATTGTTTTGGATGTTCAAGATAAATCAAACATACTTTTTAAGAGTCAGGTCAAATTCAGCAATACGTTTCCCCATGAAGATTCATCAAATGTAGCTGCTTTCAATGCCAGAGGCATCTGGGTAAAAGATTCTATAGCCTATATTTGTTACGACCGTGGCGGATTGCGTTTGGTAGCTATTTCAGATCCATTGCATGCAAAACAAATCGGGCAATATTGTTACGAACCATTGATAGATAAAGCAACCGCATACAATTCAATTTGTATTTACAACAATTATGCATTTTTAAGTCTCGATTACTATGGAATGGAAATTTTGGATATTTCAGATCCCAGTCATTTAAAGCAAGTGAGTTGGTGGCATCCTCCTACCTGGGCTGACACCACTAACAATTTTCAAATCTGGGCCAATTCACGAGGACATGCCAATGAGTTAATCTACGATAGCAGCTGTCATAAAATTTATATGGCTTGTGGTCGTACGGATATAGCAGTACTGGATGTGGAAGATCCTTCTCATCCAATTACTTGTTTAGAATTTGGTTCTGACAGCGATGATTACGGGACCTGGGGAATAGACTTTTATAAACAGAAAGCTTATGCAAGCTATATTTGGTCACCATTTTTTCCGCCGTATTCAAATTATACGGGATTTCGAATTGTAGATGTAAAAGGTTGTCAGGCTACCGATACAAAGTATTTTAATAAGGAAAAGTTAATTCAAGATTTCCAAATCCATACGGAGGATGACTACATTCAAATAAATTTTAAAGAGGAAATTCAAAAGGTTCTGGTGAGTTTATACAATGTAGATGGTAAAAAATTGCAGATCCAGACTTTTCAAAACAAACAACAAGTTAAAATTCCATTTCAATTCAATCAGGGAATTTATTGGCTTGTTTTACAAGCAGGAAGCCAACAGGAAGTTATTAAATTTTTCCATCGCTGATATTATTGATGAAAATAGTTGTTAGTTGATAGATGATAGTTGTTAGTTGATGGTTGACAGGTGGTCAATGTTTAAATGTGTTTTTTCTATTTAAAAATTAATTTTGATAAACAAAAGTATAAGTTAATTACGCTACACTTCAATAATTCTTAATTCATAATTTCTAATTTTTAATTCGTTTCGTGGGGATGTGGTTTTGGACTGGATAAAGAATAAGCCTTCATGAGGATTTCTAAGAAAGCATCTTTTTCTATGGAGTCAATTTTTACATGGGTCCAACCGAGGCTGCCCCATTTGTTAGAAAGGGGCCAGTAGATATCTGGATTTAATTTATTGTAAATGTATTGATCTGCTTCTTCTAATTTGACACAGACGAGATTGGTTTTAGCATCAAACGTTGCGAAAATTCGTTTCTTGGTTCGGAAGGATGTTTTTTCAAAATGTGCTTGTTCGGAAACATCTTCTAAACCGCCACATATAGAACGCAAATCATCAATACTAATCATAATTTATTTTATCAAAATCTTTTTAAATCCATAAAGGATTTTGCTTTTGGAATTGTAAATTCGGAACAGGTATATGCCTATGGGAAGATTTGTTTTTTCAAATACAGCACCACTCGAAATATACTTCCCTGTAAATGTAAACATATCGGCTGTTAAATCAGCTTCTTCTGATTGAATTTGCAGAATATTTTCATTTTCGATAAAAATATAATCTAAATCATTCGCAAAGTGCTTGGTTTTAGTTGCTTCCGCTTGTTCGTAACAACCGATATCAAATGCGCTCCCTTGTGGACGCTTGCGACCATCGAGATCAACTTGTACGAGTGTAGAAACAAGATTGCTGCCTGCATTCCAAGCCGGACTGTTATTCGCCAAATGAAAGTCATTGGCTGGTGCATTTAAAAATACATTGTTGTTATTGCTGATCAGAATGGAGTGCGCATCATGGCCCAATGCTTGCCAGTTTGCAAAATTGATGTAAGAACTCCCTTGATTGATAGTCATTTTATCGTTGAGCAGATTGTAATCTCCAAAATAATTGGTACAACTGCTTTCAATATCCAAACTTCCTTTTGGGGAAGCACTGAGTAAGATATTATTCATTACAAATAAACTATCACTTTCTATAGCAAGTATGGCCCATTGAGAACCTGCAGGAACCAGGACAGTATTGTTAAATACTTTTACGTGATTGCAGCCAGTAGCGGCATCTCCATGAAATAAGGTAATACCATTTCCCCCATTTCCCGATCCATTGTTGTAGAGTAGATTATTATAAACCTCACTGTAATATATCCCTTGCAGATTGAGTCCGATGCGATTGTTGTAACAATAGTTGTTATAAATTTTAACATCAATGGAAATACCGGGTGCCCCACTGCTTAAATCCGGATTAAGTTGGATACCGGCTGCCTTATTGTTATAACACTGGTTGTATCGAATGATAACCCGATCGCTGTTGTTTGACACATAAATTCCATGTTCGCCGTAAGAGCGTTTACAAATATTATTTTCGGCAAGAAAATCGTCGGTGTATCCGGTAAAAATGCCCCGGTAACAACTATCAACAGTACAATTACGCACGGTGATGTGATTGGCAAGAACGGCACGAATGCCATCTTCTCCAGATCCACTCGCGTCAGCAATTGCATATACTTTAAAACCATTGACTTCGATGTAATCGCTGCCTTCTACATTCAAACCATCAAAGCCCCGTCCACAGGTTTGGTTAATCACTACGGCATTGCCCATAGCAAAATAGACAATCTCTTTGCCGGGACTGCCGCTGGCTTTATAAAAGTGATCAAAGCCCTTATAAAAACCATTGTAAACCAAAATACTGTCACCAGCCTTTGCTTTATTGGTAGCAGTCTGGATGGTTTTATAAGCCATTGCAAAACTCAAACCGGAATTGGCATCATTGCCATCGGGTTTTACGTGGTAGTTAATGGCAAGCAGTGGGTTAGTAAAAAGACAGGCAGCAAACAAAAAGTAAAGCAGGTATTTCATTGTTGGAAATTTGATTTGCAAGATAAGGATCCAAAGTGAAATTATTTTCAAGATTTTACCGGCGGGAGTATGTAATGAGCCCATGTCCAATTTTTATTCTATTCAAATTGAACTTAGAAAATTCAATAAATTTCTGCATGCATAAGTCAAGCCAGGCAAGCATGCCGTTTATTTTTTAATTTAAATAAAAACCGGCATTGTTTAAATAAAAATAGCATTGGAAATAAATGGACTTAAGCGATTGACAGAATTGAAATGATATCAATTTAATTAGTTAATTATTTCTCTAAAGAATTTAAAATATTACAATTTTCCAGATATGTTAAAATTTTAATTTTTAATAAAATAATTGCAAAAAAGTTTGGAAAGTCATTTTTTTTTTATATAACTTTGTATAAGCAGTTCAGTCTGGAGAATTATTGACCAAGAACTCGTCCATTTTTCAATTTCAATATTTTTAAGTCAGATTATTTTTATTGCCTAAAGGATTATTTCTTTTAGGGGTGTGGGCTATTTTGCTTATTTTATATAATTATAAGCTAGACTAATCAGCTAACATGAGATATTTATTCTATAACCCTTTAAAATATAGAATATGAAAAAATTAATTTATTTCTTTATCTTAGCATGTATGTTAACTAGTATTATTGCATGTGACAAAATACCTTTGACTAATATTCAAGAAAATTTAGACTTAACCCAAAGGGATGATAATGATTATTGTGTTGACACGAGTGATTGTGTAAAAGCGCAGGTTGCTGATACACAATTTATTTATGTTGCAGGATATTCACCATGTGAAATTTATGCAATCTATGATTTATGGGAATGCAAAACACTTAGCGGAGTTGTTTATAAGTATGCGATAACTAATTTTAAAGTTGAGTTAATTTCGAACGGTTGTGATTCTTTATTAGATCGATGGGATTCTTTAAGAGTTGTCAATGATTTTGGAACCTTAACCTATGAAATGGATGTATTTTATGCAGCTGCAAAATCGTCTTTAGAAAATTATTTAGTTGGACAATTTTTTGCTAATCCAACAAACAGGTTAAGACACCCTTGTGGTGGAGGTCCGAGTCAATTATTTATTAGTGAGTTTTATTCAGCTTTATGTTATATCTGGTGCACTTATGAATATGGCAACCCTCCATTAACTTCTTTAAGCCAATTGGTTTGTGGTGATGCTTGTTGTAAAAAGGAGGTAAACTGGTGTTGGAATGGCACTGGTGTAACCAAAGGGACACCATCATATACAGATTATGGCAGTTGTGCAGATAATACAATTGAACCTTGTTATGGTGGAACAACTACTGGGAATTGTGATGACCATGATTGTGAACCTTAATAATTTTTATAGATTATTTTATTTTTAATACAATAATATGTTGAAGTATAAATTAGGAATACTATTATTGACATTATTCGAAGTTAATATATTATCACAAATTGACCCAAAAGGTGATATTTTTATTACTAAACAGCCTATATGGTCACATGTCACGTTTGACACATCTGCAGTTGGTTACAAGAGTAGGACAGGAATGGACTATTGTCATACATTGGTTGATGCAAGGCAACTTATTTGGAATGATAAAATATTAAATGTACATCATAATGATTTTGACGCACATGAAGGCGCATATATTGAGCAGTTGGATTTGAAAGACGGAAAATTAATCTGGAGCAAGGCATTTGATTTAAGATCCAATAGTAAACGGGAGAGAGTTTGTAATTATTATTTAAATCAAAATTCCCAAATTGAACTACTATTATCGCAATCTATATCAGACAAGCTGGATCCACCTTTTAATACATGGAGTATTGGAAATTTAGCTATTCGAAAATTTGATTTTTTTTCTGGAGATGAACTTTATTCGTATCATGCACCAACAGATGATTCTACTTTTGTTGAATATCAATATATTTTTGATACACCACTTATGTTTAGGAATTTCAAAAATGAAATCTTTTATATTACAGCTGGGTTTGACTTTGTAAATTTGGAATTTGGATTTACAAAATATATCATGGATACTTTGGGAAAAAAAATAAGAATAGAAGATGGACCAAGAGTAAAAGCAAAGTATGGAATTAATAATAGTTCTGAGGATTTTCCAAGAAGGTTATATGGTTTTTCAGATACGTTGATCAGGATGTATCATACATACAAAAATCCTAAATATGTGTCGGGGGATTCGATGGAATTGTTTTTTGAAATTTTTGATAATGAATTTAATTTAATTAGAAGATTTGATGTTGCAGATAAAGTTTCTAAAATAAAAGAGTATCAAATTAGCTCTTTGAAAAATCAGCACTTAGGAATCTATGGAGTGGAATACACTTCAGGATTTCATCCAAGAGAACATTTATTTGTGTTCGATTATTATGGTAATTTAATAGAAGAGATCATTTATCCTCATCGCAGAAATGAAGAGAATGGGATTTTTTTAGGCATGACTAAGCTAAAACATGAACCAGGAATCATTTTTGTAAATATGGATAAACTGGATATAGATGATCCAAAATTATTATTTTATAAATCAGATGGGAAAGGAAATATTGAATTGTTGCAGAAAATAAGGCTCAAAGATTCATATGCTTTAGTTATTGGGGCCTATTTAGAAGAATTAGAAAGTAGTAAGATATTATTTAGTGGCTTGTATCGCCAGTTGACTTTGAGTGGAACGACATATACAACCACGGAACGATTTATTACAAGTTTGTGGGATTTTGATTTAGGAACCAATTCTGATGGGCCAAAGAAGCAATCTGCTGAAATTAAATTTTCTCCAAATCCGGCAGGTTTGCAATTTCAAATTGAGGGCGATATTCCAGTCAATTCTACTTATGAAATATATGGAATGAATGGACATCTTCTAAACCAGGGATTTATTTCAACTGCTATATCTCTTAGTGGAATTCCAGCAGGTTTATTGAATGTGTTGATTATTTCTGAAGATGGAACTTTAATTTATTCAGGTAAATTAATTAAGCAATAATTTAAATAGTCTATGAGTATTCTATTAAAAGGACTTTTTATTAATTTTTTATTATTTGTAATTAATAATAGTGAAATTATAGCTCAAAATATACTGAATGGAGATTTTGAAAAACACAGTTATACAACTTGTAGTTATAATCTACAGGATAATAGTTTTAATTTAGCAATGCAGCATGTATATGCTTTTGGTAAAACCTGGTATAATAGAGTATTTGTAGGAGAAATAGATATTCAAACAAAAGACTGTTATGTTAACCCCCAACACGGTGATTGGTGTATCGGTTTATCAAGTGAATATAATACCTATAAAACGTCTGATGCCATTGCATTAGAGTTAGATAATAACTTGATACCAGGACAGGAATATGAGTTAAAATTCTATTTGTTTGGCAATACAAGTTTTAATGATTCCATTTCACCAGTAATCATAGGAATTTCAAATCAAAATAATGCATTAGGTACAATATTAGATACAATTCCGTCTAAAGCTAAGGTATGGGAGGAACATACTATTCAATTTGTTGCCGATAAGCTCGCTAGATATATTACAGTTAAGAACCAACCTGGTACCCGTGCCTGGAATCAAATAGATCATTTTACAATTCGTTTGATTTCAGATGTCCATAATCTAACTTTAACAAATCAGACTTTTGCACTTTATCCAAACCCTGTGCAGAATTTGGTTCAAATTAAAACCAGTTTGCCATATATTAAAATTAAAGACTTAGTACTTCGAAATGCATTAGGACAAATAGAAGGACATTATCAAAATTTTCCAATTGATTTAAATAACTACTGTCCAGGAATATATTTTATAGAGTTTGATATGAATGGTAGGCGAGCAACGTATAAAGTTTTAAAACAATAACGGTAATAATTGAGAAGCTATAGTTTTAAATTAGTTTTATTTATCTGCCAGTTAGCTCTTGTTTCTTGCTGTTTTCTCGGACAAATAGTTTCGCAGGCAATATGGTTACCAGCTAAGGCACCCAATGTCTCTGAGGAAGACTACAGCATGCATTGTATTTTAATCAAAGCTGGATTTAAAGAACTCGAACTCAATGAAAAAAGATATACACTAAATAATATTGCCGCTAGTTATGCTAAGTTAAGCAGTCCCAGTGATACCGTGTTTAAATATTTAAATCTAGGATTGGTACACTTCCCACATGATGAATGTTTGACATTGTTTGATAGTATTGAGCATAATTCTTTTGTTAAATCAGTTGAAAACACGTATTCAACAAGTAGTTCCTCAAAATGGAAACAAGTAAAGCTATTTTGTGACAGCATACTTTCAAGTTATAATCGAGAAGTTCAAGAACTGTTACTTGCGATGGAAGATGATGATCAAAAAATACGCGATCGGCTAGACGATATGTATGGATCCAGACAATTTGATCCTTCGAATCATGCTGCAATGAAATTATGGGATATACAGGAGAAAAAGGATTCCTTGAATCAATTGAAACTGGATCGTATTGTAAATAATTTTGGATTTCCTGGCAAGAGTTTAGTAGGAAGCAAATTAAGTAATGTAGCGATTTCTATAATTTTACATGGTAATTTAGAATTTCAAGAAAAATATTTAGAGATTGTAAAAAAGTTTATTGAATTGAATGAGTTGGACAAAGCGAATTATCCCTATTTGATGGACAGAATTTTAATGGGTAAAGGACAAAAGCAAATGTATGGAACTCAATTTAGTTATGATGAAAAGCTTAAAAAAGTGAGCTTGTATCCGATAGAAGATCCAATTCGTATTGATGAACGAAGAGCAGCATACCACCTACTGCCACTTAAATACGATATAGAATTTTACAATAGCATTTATGAGAGATTTGGTAAGTAGTTGTATTTTGAAGTTGTAGAGAAAAGTTTAATCATGTTTTATTGAATATTTTTTAACTAAATGATTCTTTTAAACTGATTTTAAGTCTGAGGATTTGTTTTTTATTAGTATTCCAGAAAGGCTTTTAACTTTAGGAGCAATCTCCACCTGTTGTGTTCTATAATTATTTGTAATGTGTTCCAAATAGAATTCAATTAATTTAGAAAGGCTGGTAATTCTTTTTCTTGCATAGGATTTAGCTTTCTCAATGACTTTTACATCCAGGCTTAATGTTAATTTAATCTTCATAAATTCTATTGGTTTCCTTGCAAAATTGCAGGATTAAATGCAATTCATCAATTATTTCTCCATTCCCTTTTTTCTAACGACTTTTGTGTTCTTTAATTCAAAGCATGTTTAAATTAAGTTGCTTGGTCCTGTTAGGACTGCTGGTTTTTCAAGTTCAGGCTCAAATTAGTTTTCCGGTTAATGGAGTGAGACTTCCTGAAAATCGAATTGTTTTAATACAAAATGCCATGTTGCATCCCGACACTTCAACAAAGGCTTATTTGGGTGAGATTCTGATTAAAAATGAATGGATCTTAGAAATTGGGCCTACCGTCAATCATCCGGAAGATGCTGTTCGTTTTAATTTCCAAGGCAAACATGTTTACCCTTCATTTATCGATCCGATAAGTGACTATGGCATGGGCGAAGTCAAACGCAGTCCATCCAGAAACAATATGTTGAGCTCTAAGGAAGGTGCTTTTTCATGGAACGAAGCCTTGCGTTCTGAGCTAAAAGCATCCGAACTCTTTGTTTATAAGGATGATCAAGCTTCAAAATTACGCGAAGCGGGCTATGGGATTGTTCAAACCCATATCCCTGATGGAATTTCAAGAGGAACTGCTTGTATCGTTAGTTTAAAACAAGCCAACGAACATGAATTAATCCTTATTCCTGAATCAGCCCATTGTTTGAGTTTTAATAAAGGAAGCTCAAGTCAGGATTATCCAAATTCCTTAATGGGCTCAATCGCTTTAATACGACAAGCCTACTTGGATGGATTAAATTATAAATTGGCCATCCAACCCAAGGAAACTAATTTAAGTATTGAGGCATGGAACCAAATACAGCAGCTGAATCAGTTATTTATTTGTAGCAATCCACTGGATCTGTTACGGGCACAAAAAATTGCACGGGAGTTTCATGTAAAATATCAAATTCTGGGAAGCGGGAAAGAGTATCAAATTCTGGAAACACTGAAAAGCGATTCATTGCGCCTCATTCTTCCGGTGAATTTTCCACCGGTTTACAATGTAGAAGATCCATATGATTTATTGCGAATTGATTTATCTGATCTTAAACATTGGGAACTGGCAGCATCTAATCCCGCTTTCTTGGCAACAGCTGGTATCTCATTTGTTTTTACCGGACAAGATTTAAAAGATCGTAAAGAAATACTAACTAACGTACGTAAGGCAATCTATCGGGGATTGTCTGAGAGTCGTGCCTTGCATGCTTTAACAATGGGCCCTGCAGAATATCTAAACATACAATCCAAAGCTGGTAGCCTGGCGCCAAATAAGTACGCTAATTTTATTGTAACTGAACTTCCAATCTTTCAGGAAAAATCAAGCATTAAAGAAAATTGGATTCAGGGTATGCGTTACAATTTTTCAAAACCAAAATCTGACAGCATCTCCGGGATGTACGAACTTCGTGTTGATCAAAGTGTATTTAGCCTAACAATAGAAGCTGATGGTGATAAATTGGATTTCAAACTAAAATCGAAAGATTCACTTAAACTCAGCATCAATGCAAAAATTCAAGAAGGCTACCTTACTGGCAAAATGAATCGAGGCAATCCGACTGCTGACTTGCTTTTTTCTTGTTATAAAACCATCGATGGATGGAAAGGAAATGCACAACTGGAAAATGGAATGTGGCAAGCAATGAGCATTCAAAAAATCAAATCAGAAGGCGCTATAGCCTTAAAAAAAGACAGTATCTCAAACAAATCTTTTGACAGCATTGGTGTTGTAAATTACCCCTTGGGTGCTTATGGATGGAAAACAAAACCAACTGTAAAAAACTATTTGATTAAAAATACAACGGTATGGACCAATGAAAAGGAGGGCATTCTTAAAAACATGGATGTCTTAATTCAAAATGGCAAAATTTCAGCTCTTGCAAAGAATTTACAAGCTGCAAATGCAATTGTCATAGATGGATCAAACAAACATTTGACTGCCGGAATCATAGACGAACATTCTCACATTGCAATCAATGGCGGTGTAAATGAGTGTTCAGAATCCAATACATCCGAAGTTCGAATCGGAGATGTTATCAATAGCGATGACATTAACATTTACCGACAATTATCGGGTGGGGTCACTACAGCACATTTATTGCATGGTTCCTGCAATCCAATCGGCGGTCAAACAGCATTGATCAAATTGCGTTGGGGCTATTTACCGGAACAAATGAAATTTGAAAAAGTAGATGGATTTATAAAATTTGCTTTGGGCGAGAATGTCAAACGAAGCGGCGGCAATCAGGGAGGTAGATATCCTGATACGCGGATGGGAGTTGAGCAAGTGTATCTGGATGCATTTACACGTGCTAAAGAATACGATGCACTCCGTAAATCGGATCCAGCACATACGCGGCAAAATCTGGAACTCGATGCAATCGCTGAAATTATTAATAAAAAGCGATTTATTACCTGTCACTCGTATGTACAATCAGAGATCAATATGTTAATGAAAGTTGCCGAACAATTTAATTTCAAAGTCAACACGTTTACACACATTCTCGAAGGGTATAAAGTTGCGGATAAGCTTAAAAAACATGGAGCTGGTGCAGCTGGATTTTCCGATTGGTGGGCTTATAAGTATGAAGTGTATGAAGCCATTCCATATAACGGTGCTTTGTTGCACGATCAAGGTGTTGTAACAGCTTTTAATTCCGACGATGCTGAAATGGCTCGAAGACTCAATCAGGAAGCAGCCAAAGCAGTTATGTATGGCAATGTACCAGAAGAGGAAGCCTTGAAATTTGTAACCCTCAATCCTGCAAAACTTTTGCACATAGATGACCGGGTAGGAAGTATTAAAAAAGGAAAAGATGCCGATTTGGTTTTATGGAATGAACATCCATTGTCAATAAGAGCGTCTGTTGAAAAAACCTTTGTGGATGGCATTTTGTTTTTTGATAAAGAAGCAGATTTAGTTTTACGAAACGAAATTGCAAAAGAACGAAATCGCATTGTACAAAAAATGATCAAAGCAAAAGCAGCCGGTGAAGGCAGTGAGAATTTTAGTTCGAGACCCCGTCGTTTATATCATTGCGATTCTATTGGAGAATAATATTATTAAATCAATTATGAACAAACTAAGTATTTTATGTTTCCTGTTTTGCCATTCGGCAACAATGCATTCGCAGCCTGCGCCTGCGGAAAAGCAGCAGGAAGCCATTGCAATTGTTGGCGCTACGATCCATGTTGGAAATGGTCAATCCATTGCAAATGGAGTAGTTGTATTTGAAAAAGGAGTGTTGCAATATGTTGGAACGGATTTCAACAAAGCAGTAAACATAAAAAACCGGATTGATGCTAGCGGAAAACATATTTATCCTGGATTTATTTGCATGGCTACCAATTTGGGACTGGCAGAAATAGAACAAGTTAAGGCAACGATTGACTACGAAGAATTTGGTTCTATGAATCCTAACGTACGTTCGTTAACATCCTACAATACAGACAGTAAAATTATTCCAACCGTTCGCAGCAATGGCATGTTACTGGCACAAGTGATCCCCAATGGCGGGATCATTTCAGGACAATCGTCTGTAATGCAACTGGATGCCTGGAATTGGGAAGACGCAGTTGTAAAAGCAGATGAGGGCATTTTTTTAAATTGGCCCTCACCCAATCCACCCCGTCGTTTTGGGCCAGATGCCGATAAAACTCAACAAGATCCCGATCGCTACCAAACTGAAATGAATGCTTTGAAAGCCTATTTTGATGAAGCCCTGGCATATTCTAAAGTTCCCCACAAAACAAATGTTAATCTGGCCTATGAATCCATGAAAGATTTATTCAAAGGAATTAAAAAACTATACATCCGCACACAGGCAGCAAAAGCAATCATACATTCGGTGCAATTTGCTGAGAAGTATGGTTTGAAACCGGTTTTAGTAGGGGCAAATGAAGCCTGGCGCGTTGTGGATTTTTTAAAGGAACATCAAGTTTCTATAATTTTAGGGCAAGTGCACAGTTTACCTGCCCGGGAAGATGATGATTACGACCAGCCATTTAAAAATCCTAAAATTTTGCAAGATGCGGGTATTTTATATTGTTTTTCAATCACCGGTTTTTGGGAACAGCGAAATTTGCATTTTCAAGCCGGGCATGCATTGGGATATGGATTAAATTATGAGCAAGCCATTGCAGGCTTAAGTTTAAATCCTGCCAAAATTCTGGGACTGGATCAAAGATTGGGAAGTCTGGAAGCAGGCAAGGAAGCAACATTGTTTGTAAGTGACGGAGATGTTTTGGATATGCGAACCAGTCGGGTGACTCGTGCGTTTATACAAGGAAGGGCCATAGATCTTGACAATAAACAGAAAGAGTTGTACAGAAGATTTTATGCCAAATACCATCCCGAATAAGATGCAGCTAAGGATTCCCGTTTAATGTATATGTTTATACGCCAAATCGTTTTTTTCTATTTAATTCCGGCTTTTCTAATTGCACAAGATCAGCCTAAGGAATTTCAAACGATCATTGACGGGCAGCCTGTAAAAGTAATTGTAAACAATGGAGATACATTGTTTGAAATATTATTAGAAAAGGCAGTTGTTCGTCCGGTTATTGTATTTGATGATTATAAATCGGAAAATCTCTATCATAAGTATAGACGGTATGCTGCGGTAGTTTATCCGTATGCAGTGCATGCGGTACGATTGTACAATCAATTGCAAATACTAACAGAAGGGCAGACCGATAAAGAACGAAGGAAAATTGTCAAGCAAATCAGCAATACCTTGGAAGAAGAATTTGAAACTCCGTTAAAAAATTTGACCAAGA
This sequence comes from Saprospiraceae bacterium, assembly GCA_016787575.1. GTDB lineage: Bacteria > Bacteroidota > Bacteroidia > Chitinophagales > Saprospiraceae > Vicinibacter. The sequence continues at coordinate 81,720 of JAEUUO010000009.1, forward strand.
CGCAAGGATTGATTTTAACCAAAATGATTGAGCGACAATTGGATAAACCGTTTTATGGCATTGTGAAAGAATTGAAAGGTGGTTTTTCTGCTTTTATGTGGAATGAAGTAGGAAAGATGAATGGATATAAATTGAAGAATAAATATGAAAGAGGGCAGGATAAAATTATGGATGCCGTTTTGGATGAATTTGATATGACTATAGATTTAGAATAAGTATGAATACAAACATTAGCTGGGAAGCACCTTCAAATATTGCAATTGTAAAATATTGGGGCAAACGGGCACAACAATTACCAATCAATCCTTCCTTTAGTTTTACTTTAAATAATTGTAAAACTAAAACGAGCATACAATGGGAACAACGAAGCGGTCAAGATCATTTGGATTTTGAATTTTTTTACGATGGTCAACGAAAGCCGCGCTTTGAATATAAACTCAAAACATTTTTTAACCATGTTGAAGCACTTTATCCAGCATTCAAGTCTGTTTATTTAAATATAGATTCCATCAACAGTTTCCCACATTCAGCAGGGATTGCATCATCCGCATCGGCAATGGCAGCCCTTGCTTTGTGTATGATGAGTATTGAAAATGATATCAATGGTGTTGTGATGCAACAAGATGAATTTTTAAATAAAGCATCCTATTTAGCTCGTTTAGGTTCTGGTTCTGCATGTCGCTCTGTGTATCCATTGGCTGCAGCTTGGGGATACTCCAAGACTTTAGCAGGGAGCTCAGATGATTATGCAGTTCCTTTAGCAAATCAACTTCATGAGGAATTTAAAACAATCCAGGATTATATTTTTATTGTCAGTCGTGCAGAGAAAAAAGTTTCCTCCAGTGCCGGACATCAATTAATGGAAAATCATCCATACCGGGATGCACGCATTCAACAAGCACATGAAAATTTTAATTTGTTGTTACCGGTATTAAAAACTGGAGACTGGACAACTTTTATAAAAATTTGTGAAACGGAAGCATTGAGTTTACATGGATTGATGATGAGCTCTAATCCATCTTATATTTTATTAGAACCTGAATCTATTCACATTATCAATGAATTAAAATTATTTCAACAAGAATCCAAATTACCCATCACTTTTACAATAGATGCGGGTCCCAATATCCATGTTTTATTTCCATTGCGAATACGGGAAGAAGTTGATGCATGGATCCAAAATTGCTTGAGTAAATATTGGGAAGAAGAACAAATTATTTTTGATGGGCTTCAATCTTAATCCCAAATTATTGGTTAGAGCCTTGATTTTTGGAATTGAAAATTTATTTTTTCACCAAATATTTTTCTGCTCCAGATTTACTTTTTCTGGATAAAATAATTTGGTAGTGCGAAGAAAATTTTCAGAAAAATCTGAAACGTAAAATTGATCATTCCCGGATTTTTGATCACTTAGCAATTCTTTTTCAGCCAAGGCTGTTTTTAATGCAGTTGCGGTAACTTCGGTTGAATCCAAAACCGGCATTTTGTGATGAAAAAATTCACTTATTTCCTGTTTAATAAGCGGATAATGGGTACATGCAAGCAATAAGGCATCAATATTTTTTAATTGTGGATCGCTTAAATAAGTTTCTAATACAGAGCGGCTGATTGCATTATTTACAAAGCCTTCTTCAATCATAGGAGCTAATAATGGAGTTGCGAGAGAATACAGTTCTACTGATTTTTTTTGAACATGAAATTGTTTGTCATAAACACCGGATTGGACAGTAGCATGCGTTGCAATCAAACCAACCCGATGGTAATCATGTTGGCAACAATAATCGACCAGGGGATCCACTACATTTACAAAGACTGCCTTGTCTTTAAAAAATTCTAATAAAACTTCATAAGCTGCGGTGGAAGCTGAATTGCAGGCAACAACAATGGCTTTACAATCATTTTCTAATAAAAAGCGACAGATTCGCAAGGAATAATAGCGAATGGCATCGTGAGACTTTTCACCATAAGGCAAATGGGCCGTATCCCCAAAATAAATAAATCGTTCGTTAGGTAAGTTGTAATGAATAGCAGAAGCAACCGTAAGACCGCCGACTCCGGAATCGAATATTCCAACAGGCCGCCTGGCATTGTTATTCACAAATCAGATTCCAAGTTTTAATCTAACGCTGGCAGTTACATCCATGGAATCAGCTGCATAAAGTAAGATGCCTGTGCTGGAATCAAAGATGTAAGTAAACTGCCCTTCAGTTGCAACTTGTTTGATGGCATTATTCACTTTATCGATCAAAGGCTGAAGCAATTCTTGTCTTTTCGTAGTTAGTTGTTTTTGAACTTCTTGTTCATATTTAGACAATTCACCTTCTTGTTCTTTTAATTTTTTTGCTTCTTCGTCCAATGCTTTCGGACTGATTTCACCGGATTGTTCTCGGCGTTGCAAATCTTTGTATTTTCCTTCTAATTCCTGAACCATCATCTGACCTTTTTTCTCTAATTGGGTCTGAAGTGCTTGTAAATTGGCATCTGCCTGTTTGACTTCAGGCAATTCAGCCAAAAGGGCCTGAGAATTCAAATAACCAAATTTTTGGGCATTCAGGCCGGTAAAAGAAATCAAAATACTAAGTATCGATAAATATAAAAGCTTGATATTCATTCGTTTAAAAATTTTGGACTGCAAAGATAGGATAGCGAAGCCGATCCTGACTATTTAGATTTTAATTTTTTAATGATTGCTTCTGTCTTATCCAGGTCTTTGCTGTAATAAATGATTCCAGCAGAACCGCTGGTATCAAACATTGCTTCCAGGCCACTTCCTGAAGCAAATTCCTGAATTGCTGCATACACACGATCTTGTATTGGACGAACGAGGTCTTGTCTTCTCTTGAAAAGTTCGCCCTCTTCTCCAAAGCGGTCTTTTTGAAGTTTGCGCACCTCTTTTTCCTTATTGGTTATTTCTTCTTCTTTTTGCTTGCGCTGTTCTTCAGTTAAAAGGACTTGTTCAGCCTGATATTTATTATACATGGCCTTTATTTTATCGTATTCAATGGAAATTTCCTGTTTCCAGCCGGCAGCTACGCGGTCTAATTCATCCTGAGCTTTTTTGTAGTCGTCCAGATTATCCAATACTTTATTGACATCAACCAGGGCAAAACGTTGCGCGGACATGGTTTCTTTCATTCCAAATGCAAGTAAAACCATCAATAAGATCTTATTCATGCTGTTTTTCATTTTAATGCTTAGTTTAACGAGTTTGTATTTATAAAATTGCGTAAAAGTAAGGTTTTTGCCGGTTTAGCATCTACCTTGTTTAGACTCAAACTCTAATATAATTCCTTTCGTTTCCCTAAACCCATATTTAACCTAAACTTAACGGCAGGATAAGATATATTTTTCGTAAATGGGTTAGCTTATAATCTTTAGTTGGTATCTGACAAATGGCATCGGCGACATATAAATTAATGTAGTATACATGTCAAACAAGAAGGATAATCTAAAATCTTGGACGATATTTTTGAAGCCCAAACCCATGAAAGATGCTTTTAATTATTTTAAGTCTAAAGTTTCAATATATTAAAAAAAATCCGAGACTATAACCTCCAATGAGAATTAATTAAATACTTTAAATTGACGCTCTTTTAATGAGTTTGGGGTTCAACGGGAACACAATTTTATAGTAGCACTTATTTAACGATGGTGCATATGCAATCTGCTGTGGTTTCCAATGCCTTTCAATTGGAAGAACCATATAGCTATTATTTTTATAATTAAAACAAAGTAATCTCCAGGTTAAAAGGATAAGACTGGTCTTTCACTAAAATTAAATTCGCCAAGAAATAAAAAAGAATCTCCAAATTAGTTTACATATTGTAATATAAATTCATTGGCTTCTGATTGTTTGAAGTCCTTATGAATAAATAGATCTACTTTTCTATATAAATTTTGCATCTTATTTTACTTTGTTAAAAATCAAATCTATTATATGAATTCATGTTAATTCCATGTTTTAACAGATGTTCTTTTTGAATTTCTGTAGTATTTAAAAACCTAAAGTATCTTTAGGCCATGAATTCAGTTTATCTATTGGGATCACGAGATTGCAGTATCCAGGATATTAAAAAGATATTGCATGAGGACTTAACATTAGAGGTTGAGCTTGATTTAAAATTAAAACTGCAGCAACAACGCATAAAGCTGGAATCGATTCTTCAAGAAAGTGATCGGGCGATTTATGGAATTAATACTGGATTTGGCGCTCTTTGCAATACCATCATTCCAGACGATAAACTCAGTGATTTGCAATCGAATTTGGTAAGATCACATGCCTGTGGTTTTGGAGCGTTTGTTCCAATTCCAACTGCTAGATTGGTATTGTTACTGAAAATTATTTGTCTTTGCAAAGGATATTCTGCGGTTCGATGGGAGTTGATTGATTTTTTAATTCAAATATTCAATCATAAGTTCACACCACAAATACCGGAGATGGGTTCTTTAGGTGCATCTGGAGACCTGGCGCCTTTAGCGCATCTTTCGTTACCTTGTATAGGAGAAGGAATTTTGTATTTTGAATCAAAAGCGTATCCAAGTTATGAATTGCTTTCTAGTCGAAACATTTCTATACCTTATTTAAAAGCAAAGGAAGGATTGGCCTTACTGAATGGTACTCAATATTCTCTTAGCTTATTATTTACTGCATGGGATTCCGCAATTAGATCGTATCATAACAGCAATTTAAATGCAGCCCTATCCATGGAAGCATTTAACTGCAATTTGGGATTTCTACATCCAATGATTCATGATATTCGAAAACAAAAAGGGCAAATACATGCAGCCAGAGAAATTTCAAATTGGTTTGAAGGTAGTGATTTAAGCGCAAGAGATAAAAAATCAGTTCAGGATCCGTATTCTTTTCGTTGTGCTCCACAAGTACATGGAGCCAGCTATGATGCCATTGACTATTGCAGGCATATTATTGAAAACGAAATCAACAGTGTTACAGACAATCCATTGATGCTGTCAGAAACAGAAATAGTGTCAGGAGGAAATTTTCATGCACAGCCGCTTGCCCTGGCATCCGATTTTTTATGTCTTGCAATTGCAGAGTTGGCCAATATTTCTGAAAGACGCTTGTATCAACTTGTTTGTGGCTTGCGAGGCTTGCCGGATTTTTTAACTTCAGAACCAGGATTAAATTCCGGATATATGATCGTTCAGTATGCGGCAGCCGCAGCAGTCAGCTTAAATAAACAGTATTGCAGTCCATCGTCCATTGATTCGATCATCAGTTCTAAAGGGCAGGAAGACCACGTAAGTATGGCTGCAAATGCCGGCATCCGATGCAATAAAGTTGCTCAACAGACAGAAATGGTTTTGGCTATGGAATGGCTTACTGCTGCGCGAGCCATGCATTTCAGGCCTGAATTTAAAGTTGGAACTAAGTTAAAAAATTTGTTGGATTTATATCAGCAGCAGGTAGCTTTTCAAGAGAGCGATCACATACCTTCACTGTTTTATCAGAAGACGTTGGATTTTCTTAAAACTATAAACCATTAATTTGAAAAGTGGAATCCTGGTTTTTTGTTTAATATTCAGTTGTCATTTGACGGCACAGTTTTCTAACTGGACTCTGCAAGCAGCATATGTTCCAGGAAAATTATCGAAACACACAGAGAAGATGTTGTATGATCCAAGCGGTATTGCATCCTTTGCCGAATTGGATTTAGTTTATCAAACTCAAGGAAATTTTGCCTGGGAGCGGTACTATAAATTGCCCCGATATGGAATTTCTGTGCGTTATTTGGATCTTGGAAAGCCACGTGAAATTTTAGGAGATGGTTTTTCAATTGCTCCATACATGGACTTTGGATTTTTGCAACACAGAACATATTCCATTCATTTTTTAATTGCATGTGGATTGGCGTATTTAAATTTACCTTATGACATCAAGACAAATTCAAGGCAGACTGCAATTGGATCACATTGGAACAATCATACCAGTTTTCAAATCAGGGTTGAACATTCCTTTTTAACTAAGCACGCTTTGTTTTTGGGTGCAAGTTTAAGTCATACGAGCAACGGCGCTTACAAATCACCCAATTTAGGTTTGAATTATTTATCAGGGGTTGTTGGTATAGGACTTAATTCTCAAAAGCAGCAGACCTATGAACGTTTACAAGACAACTTGGTTTCAGAAATTGACAAGGGAGATCCTCATTTTTCATTTCAGCTGGAATGGGGAGCTACCTGGAAAGAAACACGCATTCCCAATGGTCCGAAATATTTGATCAATTACTGGACGACAGATTTTGGTTATCAATATACAAATTATAAATCCTGGCGAATTGCGGTTGATATGGAAAACAATCATTTGGCTTCGTATTTTAGTGATTACACTGAATTGAGAAATAATAAGAAACAGGCAGCAAAGGATGGATTGCGATTGAATGTATACGGAGGTCACCAATGGTTGTTTGGAGGTATCAGTTTAAGTTTAAAAGCCGGTTATCAGTTTTTAAGAAATATCAGTTTGGATGATTATCCCGTTGTAACTAAACTGGATCTTTGTTATCTTGTGCCTTATGCATTTTTAAATCGAGTGAAACCCTATTTAGGAATTAGTTTGAAAACACATTTTGGTACTGCAGAATATATTGGTGTTATGGTAGGACTTCGTTTAGATCGTTATAATAAAAAATGAAATTAAGAAATATGAAATACCTGATTTTAACTGTGTTTTTGTTTTTAGAATTCAGCGCATGTAAATCCTTAAAAAAAGGTTGGGATAATTTAAATTTATTTCCTGTTAGCCAAGATGTGGAATTAGGTAAACAGGTCTATGGAGAAATCATTGCAAATGAAAAGGACTTTCCTAAGTTACCAGAGTCAGGAAATGAGGAGTTGTATAAATACATTAACGCCATTGTACAGAAAATACTTTTAACAGGAAAAGTTGATTATGCCAAAGATTTTCCCTGGAAGATTACAATTATAAACGATCCCAAAACACAAAATGCATTTGCAACGCCAGGTGGATACATATTTATATATACCGGACTTTTAAAATTTTTAGATTCTGAAGATCAATTGGCCGGTGTGCTTGGTCATGAAATTGCACATGCAGCAAATAGACACAGTACCAAACAGTTAACCAAAATTGTTGGATTGCAAGTTCTGGCGGATGCTGCATTGGGGAATAAGGAAACCATCAAACAAGTTGCAACAGCTTTAATTGGTTTAAGTTTCAGCAGGGCTCATGAAACACAGGCAGATACTTTTTCTGTAATTTATTTGTGTCAGACAGATTATAATGCAAATGGAGCTTCAGGTTTTTTTAAGAAGATAAAAGGGCAAGGATCACAACCGAGTTGGCTGAGCACACATCCAAATCCAGCAAACCGGATAGAATCCATAGATGGAAAACAAAAAGCTATGGGATGTAAAGGAAATCAGTCGTATGAAAAGGCCTATGCAAAAATGAAAGCATTGCTGGATAAAATCAATCCTCCAATTTTACCTGAAGAGAAGACCATTCCAAATACGAATGCGAATTCAACAAAGAAGGAAAGCAAAACACCTCCACCGGATACTACTGTACAGAATAAAAACAAGGTGTTGACAAAACCGAAGTAATGGGGGGAAGAAGCCTAGGAAATGCTGCAATTTTCCAATTTTCCAATTCTACAATGTAAAGAGTCTATAGAAAGGAAGTCTGTAGTCTTTAGGAAATGCTGCAATTTTCCAATTTTCCAATTCTACAATGTAAAGTCTATAGAAAGGAAGTCTATAGTCTATAGGAAATACTGCAATTTTCCAATTTTCCAATTCTACAATGTAAAGAGTCTATAGAAATGAAGTCTGTAGTCTTTAGGAAATGTTGCGATTTTCCAATTCTTCAATTCTACAATGTAAAGAGTCTATAGAAAGGAAGTCTGTAGTCTATAGGAAATGCTGCAATTTTCCAATTTTCCAATTCTACAATGTAAAGAGTCTATAGAAAGGAAGTCTGTAGTCTATAGGAAATGCTGCAATTTGCTTTTTAGATTTTAACCTCTAGCTTCTAGCTTCTAGCCTCTAGCCTCTAGCCTTTAGCCTTTAGCCTTTTTTCCGACTCGCTATTTCGAATCCAAAATTACCGGAGCATGCTTATCCATAACAATTACTTTTGCATTGCTTGAATTTACCAATCCCTGGTATGCTTTAATCCATTCGTATTGTAGTTGTTTATCGGTTAGGGTAGCATTTATAATTTTTTGATAATCGGCAATACCCTGTGCTTCTACGCGTTTACGCTCTGCTTCTTGTTTTTCTTTTTGTAGTACAAAGGTCATTTTTTGTGCATCTTGCTCTGCACTGATTTTTTCCTCAATAGAGTTTCTAACTGATTCCGGCAAGGTAATATTTCTAACAAGTAATTGTTCGAGTTCCATGCCTCGTGCTAAGAAGTCGGCTTCTATGCTTTTGTAAATGCGTTGTTGAAATTCATCTCTTTTGATAGAAAAAAGTTCAATTGCCTGATAATAAACAGCATTGTCTCTTATTTTTGTTCGGGAGATTGGGCGTACAATTTTATCAACGTAATCAGAACCAATTTCCTGAATGATTCTTGGAGCCTCATTCTTTTTTAAACGAAAAAGTACTGTTAGATCTATGACAACTTCTAATCCATCTGAGGTTAATACCCGAATTGCATCATCTCCTGATTTCATTCCTTCATCATGTACACCGCTCATAGTATAGTTTTGAGTTTTAACGTCGAGCCTCACAATATCCAATAAAGGATTGATAATATGCAAGCCACTTTCCAAAATATCAGGCTGCACTTTGCCAAACAATTTTTTAACCCCAATGCGTCCTGCATCAATTTGAATAACGGCAGAAAACAGAAATCCGAAAATAATCAGAGCTGCCCCGATGGCGCGAATGATTCGATTAAACCGGTTGATGGTGTTGTCCGGATTGCGAAGAAAAAAACTGACAAAAAGCAAGATAATTCCAATCGACATTAAAGCCATAGTATGTTTATTTTGATTTAACAACGCTAAGATAGTCCCAGGAGTTCCACAAAGTGCAAGATCAATTTGGATTAGGCTGATTGCTTTGGCTTACCTTTGGGTTTCTAATTAACAAGGCTTTTGAAAATTGCTGTAAATGCACGTTTTTTGATTCAAGGGAAACTTGAGGGGATTGGCTGGTATTCCTACCAGATTTTAAAAAATATAGTCGAAAGCCATCCGGAACATCAGTACATTTTCTTTTTTGACAGGAGCTACGATCCGGAGTTCATTTTCAATGATTCTGTAAAACCTGTTGTTTTACGACCTCCTGCCAGACATCCCTTTTTATGGTATTGGTGGTTTGAAAAGGCCTTGCCAAAAGCATTAAAAGTCTGTAATGCAGATGTTTTTTTTAGTCCGGATGCCTATTTATCACTTTCTGTAGATATTCCGCAATATTTGGTTGTGCATGATTTAGCATATATTCATTATCCTGAGCAAGTTCCTTTTTTGGTTCGAATGTATTATCAATATTTTGTTCCCAGACAAATTGAAAAAGCCAGGCATATTTTTGCTGTTTCAGAAGCAACGCGACAAGATATAGTCACTCGTTTTAATTGTGCGCCTGAAAAGATCAGTATTGCATACAACGGCGTTCGTTCGTTATTTAAACCAATAAGCGAAGAAATACAAGAAGATGTTCGTGCACGTTACAGTCAATCAAAAAAATATTTTTTATTTGTTGGAGCGATTCATCCAAGAAAAAATGTAGCAAAGCTCATCCAGGCATTTGATTTATTTTGTTTAAAAACGAAAGCAGATTTTCAGTTATTAATTGTTGGAAGAAAGGCCTGGATGACAGATGAAACAGAAGCAGTTTGGCAAAACAGTCCAAATAAAAGTCGCATTCAATTTTATTCGTACATGGATACCGAGCAATTGGCTTTAGTAACTGCATCTGCATTTGCAGCAATCAATCCATCGTTATTGGAAGGATTTGGCGTTCCGGTTTTAGAAGCATTGAATTGTGATGTACCGGTATTGGTATCCAATTGTTTTTCTTTGCCAGAGGTAGCAGGACCAGGAGCTTATATTTTTGATCCAAATGATTTAGAAGATATTGCAATTGCTATGATTCAATCGATTGATGATCCGAAACGTACGCAAAGAATTGAAGCAGGCGCCATACACCGTATGCAATTTAACTGGCAACACACCGCAGAACATATTTATAATACGCTTATACAGGAGCATAAGGAGAAACATATAAAAAATTAATTTAGGGAAATCTTAAACCCTTATAATCATTTATACCTTACCGAAAATATACTGAAATATTATTATTTTCCAGATATGTTAATTTTTATTTTTTTTTAAAAATAATTGCAAAAAAGTTTGGAAAGTCATTTTTTTTTTTTATAAATTTGTATTAGGAGTTCGTTTCTGTGGATTTTTTATCAAAGAACTCAGAATTTTTCAATTTCAATATTCTTAATTCAGGTGATTTATTCTACCTAAAGGATGAGTTCCTTTAGTAGGTGCGGTTTTTTGTTTCCAAAGATTAAAGTGTTAAAGTAAGGCTTAATTGTTAGCCTCAATCATTTATAAGTATTATTTGTTAATCATGGCAAAATAAAGGCATAGAATTGTCTAGGTGACTTGAGTAGAACATTTGTCTATTATATAGAAAGTAAACTTTAATTGAATAATAAGCTATTGTGAATAAATAAAATTGCTTTTAAATTATTTGATCTTTTAAAATTTAAATCATGGAAATATTGGAATCACTTTTACCTGATTATTAATTCCAGAATAAGACAAATTGGAATTTGTTTATTCAGGCATGAGTAGTCTACATTCATACGAAATTCAACTATTTTATATTCAATTTGAAATGGTATGTCTATTAATTCACTTATTTTAAAACTTTGATCATGAAGATATTTAATCTAATTATTTCTATCTTAGCTTTAAAAACCATACTAAGATTTTATTATTTAATTAGAAGGCTAAAAAGAATTGAAACAGTTTTTACCACTCTTATTTTTTGCTTATTGATATCAATAACTATAAATTCACAATCTTCATTATGCTCCCAGTATGGAACAATTCCTGGAAATGCAATATATTTTAACTCTAAAACAATTAGTTCACCTGAAACATACACAGACAAATATATTGTTGTAAATGGAGATTTGACAATTAATCACATTCTGGCAACTTTTACGCGTTGCACATTTAATATTTCATCGGGATCTCAGATATTTATTAATAGTGGTAAAAGATTAAGTTTATTTGGTTGTTTGATATTTTCATGCGGGGACACTCCATGGAATGGAGTTTATGTTAGTCCAAATGGTTTATTAATCTGCAGAAATGAATCTCAGAATAACACCATTATTGAAAATGCAAATAATGCAATAATACTACTTTCGAAATCGAAATTGACATTAGAATCTACTATTTTTACTAGAAATGACATATGCATTTATGTTTTTGGATCCCCGACTATTTTTAAATTTAAAGATAATATTTTCTCAGGAGTTTTCTCTACATCATTATCCAATATTGGAATTAATTTAGATTGGTATAACAACACGAGTTTGCCAATATATAGTACTTTTGATGTTGAAGGTATCGCATCTGGAATAAATCAATTTATTGGCCTAAAATATGGAATACATGGTTTAAATTCAACAATAAAAATCCAGAATTGCCAATTTTCAAGATGTGAAAATGGCATTTCTAATTCATACCTTAAAGGGAAGGTAAATAATATAAAGGGGTTTGGAAAGGAATCAACTACTGCAACATTTATTAATAATAATGCATATAATATATATATTGAAGGTGATTCCTATACAAGGATAACAGATTGTAAATTCTTCATTGATACAAGATTTAATGCTTCGGCGGGTATTCCAAATGTTACTGTAGCAAGGAATAAAAATAATGGGGGATCGACTTTAATAGAAAACAATAGTTTTATTGATGAATTATATTCTTCGACATATGCAGATGTTGGAATGAGTAATACCGATCTATATATTTATTTCTGTCCTTCTCCTGGCGGATTTAAAATTGCGAATAATAGTTTTAAAGCAACAAATCATAGTCTATTTACAAAACATTTAATCGTTCAATGTTATGTGACATTATGTGATTTCATTTCAGCGGGAATTATATCTGACAATAATTTTGAGCTTAATAGTATTTATTGTGTAGATGTTGGAATATCAGAAGAGGAACCAGAATATAGTAACGGTGAATTTAATTTTTGCTTGTCATGTACTCAATCACGATCTTTATTTATTGATTTATGTTACAATACACTTATATCTGATAATACTTTCACAAAAGATGCAACTGGTGCTACTTCGACGGAGATCAATGGGGGTTCCCAAAATGTAAAATGCATTGGTAATACTTTTAACGAAACAAACCGTTTACCATACTGTGACAATGTAGGCTTGAGGATAGTTGGGTCCTCACCGGAGGTTTGTAATAATTATTTTCTGGAAAATTTTGTGGGTTTGGATGCTTTATATCAATCTACAGGAACGAGAATTTCGTCCAATACATTTGATGGTAATTATACAGGAATTCATTATTTTAATATGGCCACAATTGGTGGGCAATTTCATAGAGGTAATAAATGGGAAAATGTTTTTGAAAGTGGGTATAAGTTAATTCATGATAACGGAAATTCATCCATTACACTATTAAATCAGTATAAAATTGATCCAAATAACTACGGTACTTTGCAGCATTTTTGGCCTGGAACTTTTGCACCAAGTGAATTCGTTTTTCCTGAGCAGAGTGTTTTGCAAGCTTGTTCTTCAAATCCATTTGATCCTTATGGCCCTGAAATATTTAATAATCTACCTTATGGTCCAAGATGGGAAAGTTACTATTTTACCATTAGATATATGGAACAAGGTGGAAATTTTGAGGATTTAGGGTTTGAAACTTTATATGATTCTCTTTATAATTTACCAATATTCAAATTAATGCAAGTAGAAAAGGACATTAGTGAACTCTATTCGCAACTTAGTATTTACAATGATTCATTGCTAGAATTTGATTTAATAATGAAAGATGTGACAATTGAAATTGATGAACAAAAACTAAATGTAATTGATGATTCTATTGAAACAGGATTTTCTCTGGATTCTTTGTATTATGTTCTTGATTCATTATATCTTATGAAGGAAAGTATTTATATACGTTTGTTAGAGGAAAGAAATGAAATTCTTGAGCAAATATATAGTCAAAATAATTCAATAACCACCTCCAGTGACCTTGAGATAAATAGAATCAATTTGAATAATATCAAAATAAAATTGTTAAAAAATGAGTTACTTAGTTTCAATGATAGTACATTTCTTCGATCTGTGTCAGTAATTTGTGGATTAAATGAAGGAAATAATGATGTTATTGCCAGATCTATTCTTAGAAGCTATTTTAATGTTGACCTACTTCCAAGTTTAGAATGCGTTGAAGAATCGTTAATTGATAATAAAAGTGATTCTAATAAAATATTTAATAAGTTAGATGAACTCATTCACCCTAAAAAAGTAAATGGTGATATAAGTTTAAAGTCAATTGAAATATTTGATTTATTGTACAGGAAAGTGAATATATACAAGAGCTATGAAGAGTTAACAAATGCATTACTAATTCCTGGACTGTATATACTAAGGTATAATTTGAAAAATGGAGAATTAAAAACTACCAAATTATGGTTACCAATAAATTAGTTTGCATTTTTTGTATTGCTTTTAATTTTTCATTTATTTTAAGCATAGCATCGCAGGGACATGCAATTAATTGGATATTAGGGTATGGTATCAACAACGATACAAGTTTTTATGGTAGGACAATTTTAAATTTTTCTAATCCTACTTTAGCAATAATTAGAAATTTTGGAGGATTTAAATTTGAACTAGGATTTGAAAATAATTCTTTTTCGGATGACCTTGGAAAATTAAGATTTTTTTATGATGGATTTAGACTGGGAAATGCAATTGATTACAATATCATTGAAAATGGGGATACTTTAAATCCAGGGAAAATTTGGCTTGCTTATCAAGGGGGATTTTACCCTATAAGTGATGCTTCAGTTTTTATACCCCCTTTGAAATTTGATAGTATATTAATGTTGATTCATTTACCGATTGATTTCTACAATGGTCAGCCTTACCCTTATTCTCCAAGTATTTATGAGACAAGAATTAATATGAATTCAAATGGTGGAAAAGGTAAAGCTATTTCAAAGAACAAAGCTATATTTAAGGGCGATATTTCACCAATTGTCTTTGGCGGATGTCGGCATTCAAATGGTAGAGACTGGTGGTTAATCTTCAAAAACAATCAAGGTCCAAAATACTATAAATTTCTTTACTCAAATTCTCAAATTTATAAAATTGATTCTCAAGAATTAGGGAGTTCAGTTATTGATTACTCGTCGGTTGGTAATGCAGTTTTCTCACAGGATGGGAAAAAATTTGTTAGGATTTCAAATCAAGATGGTATCCAAATTTTTAATTTTGATAGATGCGATGGAAATTTGTCAAACTTTGTTCAAATTGAGAATGATTCCATAAAACCTTCATTTTGGGTAAATGTTGCACTATCTGCCAATAATAGATTTTTATATGCATCAACAAACACGAAAATATTTCAATATGATTTAGAAGCTTCAAATATTCAAGCAAGTATGGAAATTGTCGGCAATTGGGATGGATTTATCTATGATAGATTTTTTACAACAAGTTTTTGTGATATGCAACTAGCTGCAGATGGAAAAATTTATATATCATGCGCAAGCGGAAATATTTTTTTGCATGTAATTAACGATCCAGATTTAAAAGGTAAAAGGTGTGATTTTCAATTACGAGCTGTTACTTTACCTAGCTATATTGCGTGCGGCTTGGGAAATTATCCAAACTACTTGCTTGGACCAGAGGAAGGTAGTATTTGTGATAGTTTAACGTCTAATAATAATATTTTCTATAATCATTATTTTAACGTTTATCCAAATCCTGCAAAAGATCTATTGCGTGTTGTGATTATAAAGGATAATCTACCAATTAATTATACTATTTATAATCAAACTGGTGATTTGTTGCAAAAAAGTAGTTGGGATAGGCAATTAGAATTCGATTTGAATATAGAGCGACTCCATAAGGGCCTTTATTTTTTGCAACTAAATTTTTTAGATGGAAGCGTTGTTAGGAAATTTGTTAAAAATTAGGAAATGAACTCTTAAATTTGAATAATTTATTTTCTCTGGAATACTTATAAAAAAATGAAGGAAATATTTTATTTTAATTGCAAGTTTAAATTTATATTATTATTACCCATTTTATTATTGCCAATTGAGGCATTACAACAATATGAAAGTCTAACTTGGGTTATAGGATAGGATAATAAACATTGAAGTCTTTTAGTAGAAAAAAATTAAATTATAGGCAAGCTCAGGCCTCCGTTTACCTTCACCTCGCATTTTTATAAACAATCAGGTACAGCTATTGAATTTAGTATTTAATAATTCTTAAACCTGGATTAAGAAGTTTTATAGATTCTCTTAATATAAATTGTATTGAAAGTCAATTTATAATAAATACATTTTCCCTGCATGTGTTAAAGCGCTTCCTGTTAATAAATTGAGAATAAATTCAGGAATAAAATTATTATGTTTGTCTAAAATTTATTCAAATGAAGCGACTTTACCTTTTTCTCTCATTCTTATTTTGTTTGAGCGCCCTTGATGCTCAATATTATTACCTGCCTTATCCAAAAATTGGTAAGAATCCAGGTGAATTAAATAAAGACAATGAATACCCACCGAATGGTGGATTACCAGCTGGTTGGACTACGATTATGACTGGCCCTCAAGCATCTGGAAACTGGACGGCTGCTATTAATTTGCCAATTACCTTTTACTTTAACGGTGCATTGGTTACAAAATTTAAAGCAAGTAGCAGCGGTGTAGTTACTTTCAATACAAAAACCGTTTTGAAAGTGGATTCGAATAATGTGGCTTTACCAAGCGCATTGATTCCTGACAGTTCCATTTGTATTTGGGGATTGCGTTGTGCAACCGGTGATTACATTGTAACTAAAACTTTCGGAACCAAACCGAATCGTCAATTTTGGATTCAGTACAATTCTTACAGTGAACCCAATTTAAAAGCTGGATGGATTTATGCATCTGTTGTATTAGAAGAAACCACCAATAAAATTTATTTAGTGGATCAGCGGACCCAATGTGTGTTTAACAGTGCAGTGTGTCAGGATAAAACAAATATTACACTGGGCGTTCAGGTTGATGCAAATTACGCAGTCATGGTTGATGGTTCACCAGATTATAAAAGCGATAATCTGAATAACTTTTTAGTAGATGATAATACTTATTATGAGTTTATTCAAGGAACACAATCGCAAGAAGATATCCTTGGATTGCAACATGATTTTAAAAGATATTATCTAACGAAAGATTTTCCATTGACCGTTAATGGAACATTCCGCAATACTGGTTCAACAATTGTTTCGAAAGTTGTTTATAACTACAATGTGGATAATGGACCGATTGTATCTAAAGAAATTACCGGTTTGAATGCAGCTCCTTTGTCAGATTTTCAGGTGAGCCATCCGGATGTTTGGGCTTCTGCTACAAAAGGAGTTTACACCGTAAAATCCTGGATTAGTTTGGTAAATGACAATCCAACCGGAACTGCTTCGGATGATACCATTCGTACTGTGGTTAATGTAAATGACACTTCAATCATTCGTAAGTTGATGCATGAAAATTTTTCATCTTCAACCTGTCCTCCTTGTAAACCGGGTAACGAAACAATGCATGCTGTGCAGAGTAATTTTCCGGATTTGTATTCTGAGTTGAATTATCATTATTATTTTCCTGGAACAGGAGATCCATACTATACGCAAGAAGCACGTGACCGTGGAAACTATTACGGCGGTGTAAATGCAATACCTGCATTGTTTTTGGATGGAACAACCAATATCAATCCAAATGGATATACCGTGCCTCAATTTGCAGAGTTACAGGAAATACCGGCATTCTATCAAATCAATCCAAGTGGTACTGTAAATGGACAGAAAATAGATGTAAGTATAGAAATTCAAACCATAGCACCAATAACTGCAACTACCAGGCTGAATGTTGCAATAGCAGAAAAGAAAACCTTTAAAAACGTCAAAACAAATGGAGAAACGGAATTTCCACATGTCATGAAAAAGTTGATTCCAAGTTCTGCAGGAACCTTGGTTGGTGTGGTGCCAGCTGAATCCAGTAAGACCATTAATTTGACCTGGACTGTACCGGGAGCCTATCGTTTGCCATTGGATGCTCAAACAGCTAATATCATCAATTTGGCTACAGAAAATAGCATTGAAGATTTTGCCAATCTGGAAGTGATTGCCTGGTTGCAAGAAAGTGATAAAAGTGTATTGCAATCCAATTCTGCAGATCTTGTATTTGTAGTTGGAACCAATCAAACCGTTGAGAAAAAAGAAATCAGTATAAATCCAAATCCAGCGAGCTCATATTTCTTCATCAACATGGCTGAATTTGGAAAAGACCAAATTTTAAAAGTATTGATTGCAGATGAAACCGGAAAATTGGTTTATGCTGAAAAAACCAATTTGGGGTCTTTATTTGTAAATACTAGCAATTGGACTCCCGGATTGTACCATGTAAAAGTGGTAGGAAAAAATCAGGAAGCCAATCATAAAGTACTTGTCGTTGAATAAAAAATAATTTACCTGAATGAAAAAAGCCATTGACTGTGTTGATGGCTTTTTTTATTGGTTTACAAACGTGCGTTGCCAATTTGTGATTAGTTTTGCGCAACATGGTTTGGACAGGGAAAAAATTTATTGTTTTTGAAGGAATTGATGGATCTGGAAAGAGTACACAAGCAAGATTGCTTCATGAAAAGCTCACTATCAATGGTGTTGCTAATTTCCTGACTGCAGAACCAACCAACCGACCTATAGGAAAATTAATTCGCGACATTTTTGCGCATCGATTGTACGGCAACGATGCAACCATTGCCGCCCTTTTTGTGGCGGATCGATTGGAACATTTGACCCATCCCGAAGACGGAATTCTCCATCATTTGAACAAGGAAGTATTGGTTATTTGCGATCGATATTATTTATCATCCTATGCTTATCAGGGGATTCATGTTTCATTAGAATGGGTTATCCAGGCCAATGCAATGAGTGTGTCTATGGCAAAACCGGATGTTCATGTATTTATTGACTTGCCCGTTGAAATGGCATTGGAACGATTGATTCAATCCAGGCAACACATCGAACGTTATGAAACGCTGGAAAATTTGAAAAAGGTTCGCGATCAATATTTTTTAGTGATAGACCAATTAAAATCAGAAGAACAAATTGTCGTATTGGATGGATCTCAAAATCAAGAACTGCTTTCAAAGCAGATTTGGGATTTACTTAGTAACTAATTTAGCTTTATAAAAATTATTTTAATCTTTCGCAGTCACAGCAATGTGTTGTAAAGCAATTCAATCTAAAGATTAATCTTGCTTTTGAGATTTAGTTTTAAGCAATACTTTATCTATCCGAGCGCCATCCATGTCGAGAATTTCGATTTCATAATTTAGCCAAGGAATGATTTCTCCTGTTTTAGGAATCCGCCGCAATTCATGTAAAATTAATCCACTGATTGTATTAAATGGATAATCATCTTTTAGACTTTCGAGATCCATTTTTAATAAAAATTCGGATAATGGGTATTGGCCATCTATTAACCAGGTACCGTCCTCGCGTTGGAAAAATGAAAATTCACTGGAATAAAATTCTGACACATCTCCTACCAGAGCTTCCAATAAATCATTTAAAGTAATCAGACCTTTCATATCTCCAAATTCATCAATGACGATGGCGTAGTGGATGGTACTTGTTTTAAAGATTTTTAAAGCTTCATACGCTGATAAATTTTCAATAACAAATTGAGCTTGTTTGATGTGATCAATCAACTTAAAAGATGGATCTTCAATATGTTTAAATAAATCTTTCAGAAAGATAATTCCTGTGATATCCATTTTGTCATCAACAACAGGATAGACAGAATGCATTTCCTGGTTGACCGTTTTGCGGATGGTGTCTTTATCGAATGAAGCTTTTAATACAACGGTATCACTGATGTGAGTCATGAGAGAAGCAACTTTGCGATCACCCAAACTGATCACACGTTCCATAATATCTTGTTCGATTTCATGTAAAGCGCCGCCTTCAGTACCTTCCTGAATGATGGCTTTGATTTCTTCTTCAGTCACCCGACTGTCGGATGAAGCTTTGATGCCTAAAAGTCTGATAATAAAATCCGAGGTGTGCGTTAATAACCATATAAAAGGTGCTGTCAAAACAGATATCCAATACATGGGGAAGGACAATAATTTAGATATGCGTTCCGGCATAGTGAGTCCAATTCTTTTTGGAACCAATTCACCTAAAACCAGAGAAAAAAAAGTCAGTATAATGACGATCAAAGTTACAGCAATCGTTTTACTATAATCTTGCAAAAGATGGTATTGATTGATATATGCAGTCAAGTCATCTTCAATTTTTTGTCCGCTGTAAATACCGGTTAAAATACCAATCAGGGTAATTCCAATTTGAACAGTAGAAAGAAACTTTCCGGGATTTTCTGATAATTCCAAAGCTTTTTTAGCAGCCAGATCACCTCTTTTAGATGCAGCTTCCAATCTTGATTTTCTGGAAGAGACCATGGCAATTTCTGACATGGCAAACAAGCCATTGAGTAGTATTAAAAAAAGAATGATAAGCAGTTCCATAGTTTAACAAAAATATGAAACATGAACCAGAACCTAGGAGTAAAGATGAAAGTGGATATTTTTAATTATCCCACAATTGGCATTTAAATAGCGATTAAGCTAGCAATAATAAAAAGCTAAAAGACTCAATTAATTTTCCAAAGCAGCAATGTCTTCATAAATTGCATAATGTCCGGCAATCATGTTTTTTAATGCTTTACGAGCAAAGAATATTCTACTCTTTACCGTACCCAGTGGTAATTTTAGTTCATCAGCAATTTCCTGATATTTAAAACCGTGATAATATCGTAGGAATGGAATTTTTAAACTGTCGTCCAGACTTTCAACCATACCGTTTAATTCTTTCATCATAATATCTGAATCAGCTCTGTTTAGAACAGAATTGTTGATAGAATTTAAATAGTATTGATTGTCGCTATGATCATTAATAACACCTCCTTTAACCTTCCGTCGATAATTATTAATGAAGATATTTTTCATTATGGTAATTAACCAAGCTTTGAAATTGGTACCTGGCTGAAATTTATCTTTATTTGACAATGCCCGGAAAGCAGTTTCCTGACACAGATCTTTTGCATCTTCTGAATCTTTGGTTAGACTATACGCAAAATTCTGAAGGGTTTGTGTCTGCTTATCTAACAAATTGTAAAACTCTACAGTTGACATATCTATTATATTTCCCCCAAATTTATTATTTTGTTTAATTATAATGAAATTTTTCTTAAACAAAACTTGTTAAAATTTTGATAAATTGCATAATAATTGCATAATTAATTGAAAATCAATTATTTTAAGAATTCTTACAAATTATCATTCGTTCAATTAAAAATGAAACCAACAACTTATTGCTGGGCTTTACCCATTAAATAGCCTGCAATGGCCAAAAATACCAAATTGGGTAACCAGATTGCAAATATGGGTGGAAGCAGGTCATTATTGGCAAAAGTGAGAGACATTTTCGACAAAAAGATATAAACGACCCCCAGAATGATTCCAGCTGCCAGATGTAATCCCATCCCACCCCGAACTTTTCGGGTTGCAATGCAAGCCCCAATAAAGGACAAAATCAAGGTTGTAATCGGATCAGCAGTACGTCGCTGGCGTTCCACTTCGTATAATTTACTGATTCCGGAGCCTTTTAGCTTTTCCCTTTTAATAAAACGTCCCAATTCGGAAGTTGTCATCATATCTTTTTGATTGGATATAAAGACAAAGTCTTCCGGGTGTAAATTGAGCGCAGTATCTATAGAAACGCCTGTTTTTACTTCAATATTTTCTGTGCTATCTCCAAAATTGCGGATGGTAATGTCTTTTAATGTCCAAATATTGGGTTCACTTTTCCATTTAATGGTTTTGGCATCCAGAGTTTGTACAATTTTTTCTTTTTCAAATTTTTCCATTTGAAAATCAATGCCACTGCTATCGGCTCCTTGATAATATCTCAAAAAAGCACCCAGCTGCGGACCAATAAAAAAATGGATGTTGCGATCTCTGGATTTTATATTTCCAGGACGAATGTATTTATTGTCAAAATCACGCAAAACTTTATTTGATTTTGGAACGTAGTAATGATTTCCAATCAAATGTATAATTGTAAAAATAGAACCCGCCAATAAAAATGGTTTAAGCAATCGTTTAAACGAAACACCGGAACTAAACAATGGAATAATTTCAGTTTGACCCGCCATTCTCGATGTAAAAAATATAACCGTTATTAAAGCATACAAGGGAAATAAAAGTGAATTGATCCAAGGCAGGAAGTTGAAATAATATTGCGAACTAACTTCCCAAAAACTCAATCCTTTTGAAATGAATTTATCAATGCGTTCACTTACATCAAAAACTACTGAAAGCATGGAAAAGAGTAGCATGATAAACAGAAAGGTCCGTACATATTTTCCAATGATGTAACGATCCATAATTTTAAGTCGCATAATCTCCCACATCAGCGTCTGGCACTAATTACAGGAAGCATCTGGTCCTTCCATAGTTTAAAATTATTGTTTAAAATTTGCTTTCTAGCCTCTTCCATCAACCAAAGGTAAAATCGCAAATTTTGCAAACTTGCCAATTGCGCACCTAAAATTTCATTAGACATAATTAAATGTCTAAGATACGATTTGCTGTGTTGTTGGCTGGTTGTCAGGTCAAGCTTTTCATCTAGTGGACTAAAATCATCTTTCCATTTTAAATTGCGTATATGAATAATACCCTGAGTTGTATAAATGATTCCATGTCTTGCATTTCGTGTTGGTAAAACGCAATCAAAAAAATCGATTCCTCGTTCAATGGAATTTAATAAATTTTGGGGAGTTCCAACTCCCATTAAATAGCGGGCAGACAGGACAGGCATGTGTTGACAACAAATTGAAACCAATCGATTCAATTCTTCTTCCGGTTCGCCAACGCTTAAGCCACCTATTGCATAAATTGGATTGGGGTACCGGGTAATTGCCTGAATAGATTCTATTCGCAAGTCTTCATATACCGAACCTTGAGAAATGGGTACATAACATTGATGGTGTCCGTATAGTGGATTTGTTTTTTCAAAATGATTGATTCCTGATTCCAACCAACGATGTGTAATATTCATGGAGCGACGAACGTAATTTCGTTCGGAAGGATATGGGGGACATTCATCCAAGGCCATCATGATATCAGAACCTAATGAGCGTTGAATATCAACAACACGTTCCGGAGTAAATAAATGTTTAGAACCATCTATGTGGGATGAAAAAACAACGCCTTCTTCTTTTATTTTGCGATTGGCACTTAATGAAAAAACCTGATAGCCACCGCTGTCTGTGAGTAGGGGTTTATTCCAATTCATAAACCGGTGTAATCCTCCTGCTTTTTCAATAATTTCAGTTCCGGGACGCAAATAAAGATGATAGGTATTTCCTAAAATGATTTGTGCTTTGACTGCATCTTTTAATTCAGTTTGGTGTACGGCTTTTACGGTCGCAGATGTACCAACTGGCATAAAAATAGGAGTCTCGATGCATCCATGAACAGTACTAAAACTACCTGCACGTGCATTGCAATTAGCATCTGTAGCAATGAGCTCAAACTGAGGTTTCATTTAAGCTTTTCTTTGCATTTTTAAAAGAACACCAATCATGAGTGAAAATCCAATGAGCGCTGATCCTCCTTTACTAATAAACGGCAAAGGGATTCCAATAATAGGTACCAGTCCCATCGTCATACCAATATTGATAAGCACATGAACAAACAACAATCCTGCAACACACAATGCATAATTAGAAAAAAACTTTTTTTCACTGCGTTGGCTCATTAATACGATTCTGAAAATTAAAATGAAAAACAAAATGATCACGGTTATAGACCCTAAAAATCCTTGTTCTTCTCCGATGGACGAAAAAATAAAATCGGTAGATTGCTCAGGTACAAATTTTAGTTTGGTCATGTTGCCATTTAAATAACCTTTTCCAAAAAAGCCGCCAGCGCCGATTGCTACTTTAGATTGCAAAATATTGTAAAGGGAGCCTCTTGGATCGCATTGTGAAGGAGTCAACCACACTTTAATACGTTCTTGTTGGTGTGGCTCTAATCCATTGAAAAAATTTATAGATGTGTAACTGAATAAAGCCAAAATTCCAAACCCAAATGCTACGATTAAACTCAATCGTTCTTCTTTGGATTTCCATAAATAAATGAGTGAAGCAAGCAACAGTGCACCAGCGATTAGTAAAACCTGGAACAATGGAATAAAAAAGTTCAATCCAATTAAACCTGAAATAAAAATCAGAAACAGCAGCCATTGAAATTTAAAGGGTCTAAAATAATACCAGCACAAGATGAGCGATAAAATCAGCAGTCCCAATAAAATATATGGAATTGGAAATAAAAAAGAGAAAATGAAAACGGCAAAAAACAAAACTAAAATTAAATAGTAAAATTCGTTGAGTCCTTCAATAAATAAAAGCACAAAAAAGGAAAGAAAAGTCAATGCGGAACCTGCATCTGGTTGGAATAAAATAAAAAACACCGGAGCAAAAATAATTCCGAAAGAAATTAACTGATAATTGACTTGTTTAAGATTGGTTTTGAAATAGCTGAGGTAGGAACTGAGAGCCAGTGCTGTTCCAAATTTCGCAATTTCGGCAGGTTGGATGGACAATCCGCCAATATTCAACCATGCTTTTGCTCCTTTAACTTCTGTACCAAAAATCAATACAACGATCAACAGAAATATACCGACTCCATAGATTATATATGCAAACGTATGCCAGAATTTTTCATCTATCAATTGACTCAAGAAAAATAAAATGAGCGCAATGCCCATGTATAGGGACTGCTTTGTAATTGGAACAGAGAGATCGAATAAATCCCTGTTGATATTTTGGGAGTAGGTAACAGAATAAATGGAAAGCCAACCAATAATTACTAAGCTGAAATAAATTCCCAGTGTAATCCAATCATAATTTGCAGCCCTTGGTTTTCTTATCATTTGAATTAAAATTCATCATAAGAAATTTTATCAACGGATAAAAATGCACTTGGAAATTTCTTTTTAATTCCTTCAAGTGTAGCTGCAGCTTCTGCACGAGATAAAAATGCACCAGCTTTTAAGTAGTAATAGGGTTCTTTGTATTCCCATTTACTTTTTAAACTAAATTGTTGTTGAAATCCAGATCGCGTATTTTCCATCAAGCGACGATCTGTTGTTGTGATAATGGTAATTCTCCAACCGGTTATGTGCGTAATGGCGCGATTGGTTTTCAAGTATTGATCCATGATTAAACTGACTTTGGGATCTTCTTGAATGGTGATGCCATCCTGTGCAAACATTGCATTGCACATCAAGAAAGATAATCCGCAAATCATGAACCTAATTTTCATTCAGCGCCGTGACAATTTTTAAATTTTTTTCCGCTTCCACAAGGGCAAGGATCGTTTCTTCCAATTTTTGGTCCGGTATTGCGCACTTGTTGTACAGGAGCTTGTTCTGATCTTCCGGCAGACTCTGCTGCTCTTCGCATGGTTTCTTCTGAACGGTTTGTTTTTGTTTTGCTATAATCTGTACGTTGTGCACGTGCTTCCCGAACTTCCTGATTTACATTAATCTGTAATTTGCCTTTTGAAAGATAGGATGTAATGTCCTGATTCATTTTATAAACCAGGGTTTCAAACAATTTATAAGCTTCAATTTTGTAAATGACCAAAGGATCTTTTTGTTCGAAGCTTGCTGCTTGAACCGATTCTTTGAGTTCATCCATATTTCGTAAGTGTTCTTTCCATTCGTAATCCAAACGGATCAATGCAACAGAACGTTCGATGTCGCGCATGATATTCGCACCATTGGTTTTAATTGCTGTTTCAATATCTGCAGCAATAGGAAGTGGTTCAGAATGTCCATCGGAAAATGGAATAGCAATGCGCTGATATTTTTGACCTTCGTTTTGGTGTATGTTTTTAATAAAAGGCATAAGAACTTCTTTAATGCCTTCTTCTTTTCTATTGTAGAAACTATAAAACTGTTTTGCCAATTCGTTGACAACATCCTGGTCTTTGGATTCTCTGAAAAAAGCAGGACCCATTTCTGGTTCTATTCCAAGTGTACTGATGCATTCTAATTCGAAACCTTCATAATCCGAACTTGATTTAAAGCGACTGACTGTATTTTCAATCGTTGAATGAAACATATAACTTAAGTCAACGGAAAGCCGGTCGCCATATAAAGCGTGATCGCGTTTTTTATAAATCGCTTCCCGTTGAATATTCATAACATCGTCATATTCCAGCAAGCGTTTCCGGATACCAAAGTTATTTTCTTCTACTTTTTTCTGTGCGCGTTCGATGGATTTAGTAACCATGGAATGTTGCATTACTTCCCCTTCCTTATGGCCCAGTTTATCCATGATTCCGGTGATTCGGTCGGAATTAAACAGACGCATTAAATTGTCTTCAAAAGAAACAAAAAATTGACTGGAACCCGGATCACCCTGACGACCGGCACGACCTCTCAACTGACGATCTACACGACGAGATTCATGGCGTTCAGTACCGATGATGGCAAGTCCACCTGCCTTTTTGACTTCATCCGTTATTTTTATATCCGTACCTCTACCAGCCATATTGGTGGCGATGGTAACTTTTCCAGGCCTTCCCGCTTCAGCTACAATTTCTGCTTCCCGTTGGTGTTGTTTTGCGTTTAATACATTGTGAGCGATGCCACGCAATTGAAGCATGCGACTCAGTTTTTCAGAGATATCAACGGAAGTGGTACCCACTAAAACCGGACGACCCTGGTTGGTACATACAGCAATTTCATCGATGACTGCATTAAATTTTTCACGTGCAGTTTTGTAAACCAAATCTTCCCGATCGTCGCGAATGATCGGTTTATTTGTTGGAATGACAACCACATCCAATTTATAAATCTGCCAAAATTCACCGGCTTCAGTTTCAGCTGTACCGGTCATACCGGCCAATTTATGATACATCCGGAAATAATTTTGAAGCGTGATGGTTGCATAAGTTTGTGTTAACTCACCCACTTTAACCTGTTCTTTGGCTTCAATGGCCTGATGTAAACCATCTGAATAGCGACGGCCTTCCAACAAGCGCCCAGTACCTTCATCCACAATTTTCACATGGCCATCTATTACAACATAGTCTTCGTCAATTTCAAAAATGGCGTATGCTTTTAACAACTGGCTCACACAATGCAGGCGTTTGGATTTTGTGGAAAAATCTTCTAACGCTTTTTCTTTTTGATTAATCAACTCATCCTTTGTTAAGGACGTATTGGTTTCTATTTCATGAATCACAGAAGAAAGATCCGGAATCATATAAAAATTTGGATCCGTTTCACCCTTTGAAAGAAAATCAATACCCAATGTTGTTAATTCAACCTGTCGGTTTTTTTCATCGATTGTAAATAGAAGAGGAGCATCTGCTATCCGCATATTTTTCGATTGTTCCTGCATGTAGTAATTCTCTGATTTTTGCAGGATGTTGCGAATGCCATCTTCGCTGAGGTATTTAATTAAAGGTCTTGATTTTGGAAGTGCACGATAGGATCGCAACAAAGACATACCGCCTTCCCCTTCTGCATATCCTGTTTTTCCTTCAGCTATTAATTTACGGGCTTCGGTTAAATAATGAGTGGCCAATCGTTTTTGTTCGTTGACCAGTCGTTCGACTTTTGGTTTAAGAACATTGTATTCTTCACTTTCTTCATCTACATCTACCGGTCCGGAAATTATTAATGGAGTTCTGGCGTCATCGATCAATACACTATCCACTTCATCGACCATTGCATAATGGTGTTTGATTTGAACTTTTTCTTCAACTGACCGAACCATGTTATCCCGGAGGTAGTCAAAACCAAATTCATTGTTAGTACCGTAAGTAATGTCGCAATTATAGGCTTTGATACGCTGAGGTGAATGCGGTTTGTATTTATCTATGCAATCAACGGTCAATAATAAAAATTCGAAAATAGGAGCAATCCATTCGGAGTCACGACGTGCCAAATAGTCATTGACCGTAACGATGTGCACTCCTTCTCCGGGCAATGCATTGAGATAAGCCGGCAAAGTTGCTACCAGTGTTTTTCCTTCCCCGGTGCCCATTTCGGCAATTTTACCATCGTGGAGTACCATACCACCGATTAATTGGACATCGTAATGGATCATATTCCATGTAATATCACCCCCGGCGGCAGTCCATTTATTGGCATAGACCGCTTGATCCCCATTGAGCGTGATGTATGGCTTAGAAATGGACAGATCCCGGTCATGGTCTGTGGCTTTGAGGGTCAAGCTCTCATTGTAGAAAAAGCGACGCGCTGTTTCTTTGACTACTGCAAATGCTTCCGGAAGCAATTTATATAGAATTTCTTCTATTTGCTGGTTCCGTTCTTTTTGCTTTTTGTCAATTTCATTGTAGATGTCTTCCTTCGTAAAAACATCCGGTTCTTGATCGGATTGTTCTTTTAAATTATTGATTTCCAAGTCAATAGAAGCAAGGTAGTCTTTAATACGGGCTCGAAATTCGAGTGTTTTATTCCTAAGATCGTCATTGCTAAGTTGCTGGAATTCCGTTGCGAAATGGTTTATTTCCTCAATGCGAGGGCTGTAGGCTTTAACATCTTTATCCTGTTTGCTGCCAAAAATTTTTTTAAGTACTCCGAACATAAATGAGGGTCAAAATTACATATTTCAGTGCCAACTCAGCCTGAATTTGATGATGCGGGAACACAAATCATACCATCAAAGATTAAATGACAGAATGGCAGTGGAAATTGCACAGATTTTATTGATTCTGGGATCAAGGCGGATTAATATTCAATGAGATGTACTAAGTTTGGCCTTCCAAGATCTTTTATTCCAAAAATCCGTTTCTATTAAATGTTCCGAAGAATTAGATATGAACTTATTAAAGTACTGCGCTCGCATGGGACCAGTCATGAAATAGCTTTTGGTGCGGCAATTGGGGCATTTATCAGTATTTTCCCAACTTTTGGTACGGGAACATTGCTGGTATTATTAGCCTACAGGTTTATTAATTTTAATTTAGTTTCAGCCATTAGTGGAAGTTTGATTTCAAATGTGTTTACCGGACCTTTTTTTATGGCTCTGAGTTATAAAATTGGAGCAGTTATCCTCAGGAGTAATTTTGAGTTTGATTTTAAAACCTGGTACAAGCAATTAGATCAGGTAGGATTGAGTCTGTTGGTGGGATCTTTATTATTAAGTACGGTTTGCAGTGTTGCAATTTATTTTTTAATTAAAAAAATTGTCGGTAACTATAAAAACCGCTTTACTAAAAATCTGAGCACTTAATAATTGTATGAAATTTGAAAGACGAAATGCACAAAAATATCTACGGAGTTTTGCTAAAGCAGATCGCATCACCTTTCTACAAAGCGGCTCTTCTTTTTTTAATGAATTTACTGCACAGATTGAAGCTGCAAAGCGATCTATTTCGATTCAGACGTATAAACTGGATGATGAAATTACCGGACAAAAAATAGCAGAAGCTTTGATACGGGCTGTAAAGCGCGGTGTAGATGTTGATTTGGTAGTGGATGGATTTGGATCAATTGAATTGAACAGTGAATTTGAAAACTATTTGAAAGACAATGGAATCCAGTTTCGATTTTTCTCAAAAATATCCCTGTTTAAAAATTTAAGAATTGGAAGAAGGCTGCATCATAAGATAGCTGTTTTTGATCAGCAAACAGCAATGGTTGGAGGAATTAATCTGGCAACTAAATACGAAGGTACTGATTCTCAAAAGCCCTGGTTGGATTTCGGTGTTTTGATTGAAGGCAGTATATGCAAGCAATTTGAAAAAATCTGTTTTTTAATTGAAGAAAAAGCATTTGTAGGGATGCCAAAACAATCACCAGATGTGGCGACCAATTTTTCAGCTACAAATATCAACATCCGGCAAAATGATTGGTTGCGTAAGCGCAGTCAGATTCTAAGATCTTATTTAATGGCCGTTCAGAATTCAGAAAAGTCCATTATATTATTTGCAAGTTATTTTTTGCCAGGATATCGATTGCGAAAAGCTTTGGAAAATGCTGCAAAGCGAGGTGTAAAAATAAAAGTAGTTTTATCTGGTATTTCAGACATCCCATTTTTTCATAATGCCAGTAAGTATCTGTACAAATGGTTACAGAAGAATAATATAAAAGTGTATGAATGGACACCCACCGTATTGCATGCCAAGCTGGCTGTTATAGATGGAGAATGGATGACAATAGGATCTTTTAATTTAAACCATCTGAGTGCCTATGCCAGCATTGAATTGAATGTGGATATTTTGTCCAAACCATTTGTCCATGAGGTTACAACAAAACTCAAACAATTAATTGAACAAGGATGTGAGGAAATTAAATACGATCCAAACACGTCATGGTTTATTCGAATGAAGCAGCTGTCTGCTTATTATTCAGGACGGGTATTGATGAATTGGATTACCTTTTTTCCTAATATCAGGAATTATTATTCGAAAATGGTGGATTAGAGTCAATTAAAAATTAAGAATTAATAATTAAGAATTTTAGGAAGGAGTCAAACTTACATTATAGGATTTGTGTGAGTTATTAAATTTATTACTTGTTTCAATTACGAATTGTTCGAGCTTAAGGATTCCTGTCGAATGGATCTAGCAGATTTTAGCTGAATTGCAGGCAAGCTGCGATTTTTATTAATTTAAAAAAAATTTCTGGAATGTAGTTGAATTTAAAATACTTTTATAGATTTGATAACCAATCTTGAATTCCGGTTACTATATTAAAATAGGAGTGTAGACTCAACATTTAAAATTATGGAAATTCTATATTTTCCTCCAATAAACTAGTTTTAAAACCTTAGTTTATTGGGGAAAATATAGAATGAAGCATTTTTCCTTCTAACCGATTTGCTGAATTACTTAAAAATTAAATGCAATGGCTGCAAACGGTGCTGTATTGGCTTTTTTCAGGAAGCTGTATTATACGTTTACCAAAAACTGGTTTTACATTGTATTGGCTTTTCTAACCCCGATGCTTTTATTTTATGTGTCGCAAGGAACAGAGATCATTGCCATTTTATTTGACGGGGGCAATTTTTGGAATATTTTTTTGATTCTTTTTAGTTTTCAGTTATTGTTTTATGCTATTTGGGTGATACCGCCGTATTCACTGTCAATTACAAGATGGCTAACTAACAAATTCAATAAGGAAGATCCTTTTCCTGAGGAAGGAATTTATGCCTTGTTTTCAAAGTTGGCCATAGCGTATAATTCCAAGGTGGATGAGAAGGAAGTATTTCCAATTCGAAATTTTGCCGGTTTGCCATTTTTGATATTTACATTGATGCTTATTGAGTCTTATATAGATACCAATACTGGAATAGCTGGATTGATTGGATTTATCATTTTAGGATTGTATTTGTCAAAATGGACTCAAAATCCAATTGGAGAGCTGATAAAGAAAGTATTGAAAAACCTGACTGTCGAACATTTTGGTTATCTTTTTCATGTGACATTCATCCTTTGCATCAGCATTTGTTGGATGTTTGAATGGTATTGGGTTTCTTTTATACTAATTATCTTATTGTACTTGTTAAACAATGCATTTTATGCTTTTATAGAAAGCCACAGTGATATAGACATTATAAAGGCAAACTACAAAGCAAATAAAATCAAATATTGGATTTTTACCGGATTGCTTGTAAGTTTTTTATTGTTTTTTTCCTGGCTGACATTTTCAGATCACATGCATCTTTTTTCTTCGGTGATTGTAATGAATGTTTCGTTTACAGTTTTTATTGCCGCAATTGATTTATGGATCAAAACACCTAACGATGCATTTAAAATGCTTGAAAAACAACCTGAAATACGAAAAGCAATCATTAATATAAGTAAAACTCAGGATGAGCAATTGATTTCGAAATTCAGTGCAGCCTACGAATTTTTTCAAGCAGTAAAATTTGTTGCCATATTTGGAATGTCCTTTTATATATTTTTTGACGCATTTAATAAGCACCGGGTGCGGGTAGAAACGTCGAAACCAGCTGATAAATTTTATAGTTCCTATAATAGAGATAGTTTGGATGCGTATTTTAAACGTTGGGCGAAAGGTATTGATTCCAGTAAGCCAGTGATTTTAATTGCTGGACAAGGTGGAGGTTCGCGTGCAGGCGCCTGGATGGTGATGAATTTAGATACTCTGGATAAGCAGGATCCATCGTTTCTCCGAAATTTATTTGCAATATCCACAGTTTCTGGTAGCAGTTCAGGAGCCAATATGATGCTCAACAAGTGGAGTTTGGAACAGGATGGGATTAAAGTTGAAACCAAGAGTAATTTAGAATTGGCTCAAAGACTTTATACCTACAATTATTTGACCGCAGCAACCTGGGGTATGCTGTGGAGTGATGCACTGAGAAATTTAATAACGGCGAAAGACAAGCCAGCCCGTGACCGCAATCTGTATCGGCAATATGATGAAGGTCGAGCATTTAGTTTGTGTTATCCAGAAACATTTCGGGATACTGCTATTAAACATTTTCAACTAGATTTAATGGCAAATTGGGATAGCAACATTTCAAAAAAGCGACTGCCATTGCTATTCTTAAATACAGCTACAACGCAAGCCGGGAAGCGAGCCATTTCAGCACCGGTTTTAATTGAGCCAAAAATATTTGGAACAGCCATTGACTTATATCACAAAGTCAAGCACCAAAAAACAGGTGCAGACACTTTGTATCATTTTCCATTGGTTACCGCCGTCAATTTAAGTCAGGCATTTCCGTTTGTTTGTGCATACAATTATGTGGAAAACGTTGGAAATATGATTGATGGAGGTTTGTATGAAAACTCAGGTTGCAATACGCTTTTTGAAATCTATAGATATTTGGTCAATAGCTATCCAAATTTACAATATAAAATCCTACTAATTCAAAACAGCGACAACGATAACGACAACACTGCCTCCAATAGTTCCGTGTTGTGGAATACTATTACATCGGCAGCCGCTTCTCCGTTTTCGGGACATAGTCATTATTGGGAACAAAATATTATTTTAATGAAACGAGATACAGATACAGTTATAAAAATTTACCCAAAAATTGGATGTCAATGGACGGATACCCCTTTGGGAATTTTGTTGAGTAAAAAATCGGTGGATAAGTTGTGGGGGTATGTGGGGAGGAGGGAGTAATAGGAAAGGACAAATTTTCAATTACGAATTACAAAAGATTGGTGGGTGGAGAGAAGCTAAATGAACTGATTGGATGAAATTTGAGGTGGGATGAGGGCTTGTAAGTTGTTAAGATTGCATTTTATTAAGGGATATAACAAAAGTTATATGGTTTGCTTTTTATTGTAGATCTACATTTGTAAGATTAAATTTATAATATGAAAAATATTCTAGTGATTCTATTTATTTTATTTTTTGGCCATGCCTTACTTTATTGTCAAAGTGATATTATTATTACAATTGATAATTCAAATCAAGAATTAAAAGTTGGTAAAAAGAAATTTCGGGTTGGAAAATTTATAAAAATTTCAATAAATAACTATGTTGCAGATGAAAATACTTATACCATTGATTATGAAGGGGTAGATTATATAAATGATGAAATGGTTAAGAAATTTAGTAGTTATACTAATTCTACTATAAATTTAACCTCTAGTTCAAATACATACAATTACCTACCGATCCAAGTTGAAAATAAGGATTTTTCAATTTTAAGAGTGAAGCGTTTTAAGAAGAATGAGACAACTCCATCAGAAGAGAGGACCTATAAATTTAAAAATTACGGATCCATTAAATTTGATGTAAGTAGTGGATTTTTCCTAACTAAAAATTTCGATGAAAAATATTCATTATATTCACTTGAAAATGGTTCAGGAAAAAAGAAAATAGTGCGGGATGATAATGGAAAAATCAAATTAGGAATTGGAATTTTAGCCCATTTACATTCCAGAACAAAATACATGACAAATTTAGGATTTTGCGCAGGTTTTGAAATAAATAATGATGCTAAAATAGGATATTTAGCGGGAGGGTCTCTATTATTTGGTTCCGACCGTAAATTTGTTTTTAGTAGCGGATTAGCGTTGAGTAAAATTAAAAAAATATCCAATTTGTATAAAGAAGGACAGGAAGTTGATATGGCAGTAAATGAAATACCTTTAAAAGATGTTTGGAAAGGATCATTATTTGGAAGTTTTACTTATAATTTTTAAAATAAATAAAATGCTATTTTTAATTTCTGTTTTAATTCTAACCATTATTCTCTTAGTCCTAATTATTCTAATTCAAAGAAGTAAATTAAGTAAAATAGAAGGACAATCGTTCTCTTTAATGAAAAGTGTTAAAAATCAAGAAAACCCTGAAGAAAAGTTTGATTTTAGGGCGGCATTTGATGGCAATTCTGGATTAATCAGCATTCCATACAATATAGCTAAATTGATGGTTCAAAAATATGTGAACGGAGATAATTATTTACCAAGGTCTGTTTATTTTTATGGCAACAATTTTGAAGAATTGAAGAACTACTTACGTGATGATGCAATTAAAGGGATAAAAGTATATTTTGGAAGATATTATAAAGATGACTCAACTTCTGGTCGCTCTGTATATGATTATCTTAGGAAACTTTATAGTGCAACTGAAGCTGATAGATTGCTATCAATGGCTGCTTATCATGTTACAGCAATACTTGCAGTTACAAATGAAAATGGAGAAATAGATAAAAATAAACTTATAAATTTAGGAGGATTATGTCCACCAAAATGTGTACCTGAAAGTTATGAAGATAATGATCCACTTTATCACGATTAAATAATTTTACAACCTCTAATCAGGATATTAAATGTAGAATTTGAATTTAAATTGGATTTTGTAAATTATAGTTTGTCTTAAATTTGGATCTTTAAAATAAAGCAGATCAATCATAGAACAAATAATTGATAAGTTTGAATCAATTAAAAAGATCTGGAATCACTTGTTCACATTATAAAAATAATGAATGGAGTAAATATTAAGTGTAATTTTTAAATGGTATTGATAATTGATATGAAACTACAATAAAGCAATGTCCGATCAAAGTAAACTCGGGATATTTTTTGGTATGTGTTTTATATTTCAAGCTAATTCTGCAATTAGAAATGTATAATCTAATTAAATATTAATTAATCTTAAAATATATGAAAAAATTGAATATTATTTTTGTAATTGCAATAGCAATATTAACTATAGTGATAATTATTTTATTGCAAAAATTAAATGAATATGAGAAAAAGTATGTTGCACCTATGGACAACACTATTGTTAAATTTGATACAAGTTTTACTGGAAAGAACTTTCTGTCAATTATTAAATTGTCAATGGCAAAAAAATTGGTAAAGAGGTATAATGATGACAATCCTGGTATTCCAAGGTCAGTTTTTTTTCAAGGCGATGATTTAACAAAATTTAGAAATTATATTAACGCTTCAGATGTATTTGGATTAAGAGTATATTTAGGTAGGTATTATAATAATGATTCTGACGGAGATGATATAATAAAAGATTATATTAAGGATTTATTTAATAATGCTGATGAACGTGATAAATATCTTAAGAACTACGAAAAAACAATTACTACAGTTATTTTAGCAACAACTGATATGAACGGAAATCCGATAACGGATAAGTTAATCAATTTAGGTGGTCTTTGCCCACCAAAATGTAAACCAGATGGTTATAATCCTGAAAATGATGTATTGTATAAATAAAGTGATATTTCATTTATAAACAGTGAAAATAATATTAACCTATAAATTGATTTTAATTATTTCATTTATATTTAGTTTATTATTAAAAAAAAATTGCAATAGCTCCATAAAATATTTTGAGTTATTTCTTGGCATTTCTCTATTTTTAGATGCTTTTTTAGGAAGTCTGTTTATATATTTTGGACTTCAAAATGCTTTGATTTACAATATTTTAATTTTAATCCAAGTACCCTTTTTTTTATATTTGTTTTCCAGTTACTTTAAGGGTCACAGTAATTATATTTTATTTAAGAGAATAATATGGGGAGTTGTAATTTTCTCAATTATAAACTTCCTTTTTATTCAGGGTCCCACACATGTTAATAATTATAGTTATTTGCTCGGCATGAGTGTATTGTGCATATTGATTGTAAAGTACTATTATAGTTTACTTCTAAGTGAAGTGCCGGTTTCTTTATTTAGCTTACCCTTGTTTTGGCTTTCTATAGGTATTTTATTGTTTTTTACTGCAAGTTTTCCAATATTGGCTTATTTAAATATAATTATTGATTCTAATTCAATGCTCACTGAACCTTTATATGATTTAGTTGGGATTGGAAATATTTTTCTTAGTTTAAGTTATCTAATGGTAGTATTATGTCCCTTGATGATCCCAAAGTCATAAGACTCATTATTCTGACTGCATTTTTAATGCCCGTTTTATTATCGGGTTTATTAATATGGTTTTTGGTTTTCTACCAAAAAAAGAAATTGGCTCAGCAACTTGAAAAGAAGGATAGTCTATTACGCGAACAACAACTCATCATCGAAAAACAAGAATCCATTCAGCATGAGCGAAACCGGATCGCAGCGGAGATGCATGACGATTTGGGTTCTGGTTTAACAACTATCCGGTATTTAAGTGACCGGGCTTTGCAGAAAGCAAGCTCTGAAGAAGAGCGGGTTCAAATTGGACTGATTGCATCCCAAAGCAATGCCCTCATTCGAAATATGTCTGAGATTATTTGGGCACTCAATGTTCGTTTTGATACTTTGGATAGTTTATTGGCTTATTTAAGAAGGTATGCAGCAGAATTTTTAGATGAACATCACATATCGTTTAGCTGGAATCAAAATGAATTGTTAGAAAATTTTCAGTTGAGTGGGGAGGTTCGCAGGAACATTCATCTTACGGTTAAGGAGGCATTAAATAATATAGTAAAGCATTCTGGTGCAAGTTCGGTTCTGATTCATTATAAAACTGAAGGAGATACTGCTTTATTAAAAATACAGGATAATGGAAAGGGATTTATTCCGGATACCATATCCTCAGATGGAAATGGGCTTTACAATATGAAAAACCGGATGAAGTCTATTCAAGGAAACATTTCAATTCTGCAAAACCATCCTGGCACTGAGATCGTGCTGCAATTTCCGATTAATCCGAAAACCCCTATAACTTAAGTTATATTTTCTTGCTTTTAGGTCTATCCGATCTTTGTAAGAAAATAGTTTATGAAACTTATCACCATTTATTTTGAAAGGAATATTACAATCGAAATTGAGTTGTATTTTTTAGTAGTGGAACGCATACGGATTAACAATGAACTTGTAAGTTCAAAATTTTCTATTCTTGGACGCGTTCATAATTTTCATCATGAGGGCCATAATTATAAAGTAGTATTGACAGCCGGCGCATTTGGTTGGTGGTTGGATCTTTACAAAGATGGTTCAGCTCTTATAGAATCTGCTAAACATGGATGTTTGATCTTATTTTGTATAGGAGTAGGTTTCTTGTTCCTGTTGGATTTATTGCATAAATACATGAATTAGTTAATTTTTATTATACTTGTACTGAACTTGCTTAGAAATTTATGAAAATAGCAATCCTTGAAGACTTGAAAGATGTGGCCTTGATGTTGCAAGAGCTCTTTAAGGATCAGGAAGATATGAGTTGTACGCAGGTTTATCATACTGCGGAAGACGCCATGCAGTTTTTAAAGCAACACCCTGCGGATGTTTTAATTGTTGATATTGGGTTGCCCAGGGCTTCTGGTATTGATGCAATTAATTATCTTATTAAATACTGCCCGGCCATGCAGTTTTGCATGTTTACTGTTTATGAAGATGATGAAAAAATCTTTAACTCACTTCAAGCCGGGGCGAAAGGATATATACTGAAAGGATCTGATCCGAAGAAAATTATTGAAGCTGTGCGCGAATTGCATCAGGGTGGTTCCCCTATGAGTCCTAGTATTGCCCGCCGAATATTGGATGTTTTTCAAAAAATGAATTTAAATCCTTCCCCATCTAAATTACCGCTTACCTCAAGAGAATTGGAATTATTGGATTTGCTTGCAAAGGGATTGTTGTATAAAGAAATTGCCGATCAATTGGGAATAACAACCGGCACCGTTAAACAGCACATCCATAAAATATACGACAAACTGCAAGTGACAAATCGCACAGAAGCAATTAATTTATACCGATTCGGTAAGTAGTTAATTCATTTTACATTTTATTTGTATTAAATCCATTTGGTATAACAAAGGTTATATTTTATTGCCTTTAAGCACGAGATACTTTTGTTTCATTATTTATTAATTTTTAAATCTATTAAAATGAAAACAATTTTATCCGTATTTATTTGTTTTGGATTTTTTTATTCCAAACTCTTTTCGCAGGTTGATTGTGAATCTACTTGTCCGGTTCCTTTTGTAAATTGGGATGCTGTTCAATGTGAGCATTATGAACAATTTAGTCCGGGACAGGTATTAATCACGAACGATTGGAAGACTTTTCCAAGTAGTAGCAATCCGCCGTATTATCCTATACCTGCAACTATTCAATTGGGACATGTAGGTCCGAGTTGGTTATATTATGCCGATTTCACTTGCAATAGCAGTTCAAAGCCGGTGGATAATAATTATTATTTTCGGATTCAACCCAAGAATTATCGTTTTAGCACTTCTATGTTTTTCTTTAATGGAAATTCAGGATACTTTTCCATGTTAAATTCAAATTTAGCGCGAGTCGTTAATTTTTATTTTAATGGGACCGGTTCTGTATCTGTTTCCAATGCAAACAATACATACATTGGCAGTTTCACATATCCCCAGGGAGAATGGTTTGATTTGAATTTATTTTATCATGCTAATGAAGGACGAATTGAAGTATTTAGAAATGATTACAAAGTTTTTGAAGTTAAAAATATTTCTAGCAGTGCTGCAGGATTTCCTTCTGTTGCAAATTTTTTTACTCACAAACCGGGAGAAGCTTTCTTTTTAGGAGGTTCTTGTCTGGTAATTAGTAATGGAATCTTAGTTACTTGTTCACAGGATTATGTACCGCAATGTTTGAATGGAACGAATGAGGAAGTTGGCTCAAATGGTTGTTACGCTGGGCTAGCTGGATACCTAAGCAGCGAAATTCATCCATGCGAAGTGACCAGTAATCCTTGTGATGATTGTGATGAATGCTTTACGTATAGATTTGATTGTGGAGACCCTAGAACTATTTATTTAACGAGCAGTTATTGCCATGAGGATGTACCGGTATTCTCAAAGTCAGCTAAGCAACAAGCAGAAGAATTTGAATGGGAATTTAAGAATAGTTCAAATACTATTATTCAGCCTGAATATTTGAATGGATCATCTTCCAACTCAATTAATCCAATTTGCAGGTTTCCTACTCCAGGAAATTACACCATATGTTTTAGAGTATATAAATTTAATGGAGCTGGAAGATATAAATTTTATGAGTGTTGTTATGTGGTTAAAGTTGCTGCACCTTGTACGAAGCCACCTAGTTTGTTTGTCAGTGCTTCCAATCCAAATGCAAATTCAGAAGTCAATTTTACTACTACGGGTTCAGATATTGAAACTTTTTCGTGGCGTATTGATGATCAGGCAGCCTATTTAGGAGGCGTATCGGCAACAGGCAGTACATTTCGATGCGGAATTCCTGCAGGGAAGGAGTGTATTACTGTATGCTTAACAGTTGGTAATGGATGTGGAATGCTTTCCAAATGTTTGAAGGTGTGCAGACCAAATTCGGGTTGTGGAACCAAGCCAGCCCCCCATCCACCGATTGTTTATACAGTAAATCAAAACAATGAATTGAGTTTTCAAAATGTTCCAGTAATGGACAGTTATCAATGGACTTTGCCTGGTGGATGCACTTTTACAGGAGGCACGAATGCAAATTCTAGATCACCTATATGTAAATTACCAGATCCCAATTGCAGTTATGTAATTTGTTTAAAAATGAATATTGGTTTTTGTTATACCTATTGTTATTGCTTCACAATAAAACCACAGTTTTCTGGTCAAGTTACTTTTGATCCGGAAGAAATGAGTTGTGCCGGAAATGGACAAGAAGTAGTTGTACCCGTTCGCATTAAAAATTTTTCGAGTATGACTTCCGTAGATATTACAGCACTATTAAGTCCAACAACAGTTGCAGATTTTATCAGCGCTACAGCAGGGCCAAACATTAATGCAAATGCATTTGCATATCAAATTTTATCATCATCAAAAATTAAGATTGCCTGGGCTGGAGTCTCAAGTGCTCCAACAACCTTAATAGATAATGACATATTTTGTTATATAAGAGTTAAATTAAAAGGAGCAGCAAATTCATCAGCAACCATTTCATTTGATCCATCAAGTTATATAGTAAAACAAGATCGTGTAAGCATTACACCAAGTTTTAAAAATGGTAGTGTTTGTGTAAACGGTTCATTCACCATTTGCGGGAAAATTAGTACGGAGGAAAACAAACCAGTTAAAGATGTTTCAGTTGAATTAATTGGGCAGAGTACCCAAACTGTTAAAACAGATGCTTCAGGTAATTATTGTTTTACAAATGTACCAGCTGGAACATTTACCATCAGGCCAAAAAAATTGTCTAATCCTGGCAATGGAGTAGAAATTGCAGATATTGCAGATATCCAAGGCCATATTTTAGGAAGTTTTATTTTGAATTCACCCTTTAAAATGATAGCTGCCGATGTTGACAATAATAAATCAATTAACACCACTGATATAGGTCGCATCATTCCTGTGTATTTTAACAAAAACCAGGCATTTGCTGCTGTTGAAAGTTGGCGGTTTATACCAAAATCTTACAATTTTCCAAATGATAAAAATCCATTTCAATCCACATTTCCGGAAAGTCGCAGTATTCAAATCAGTAAAAATGAAAGTGGAATAGATTTTACGGGTATTAAAATGGGAGATGTTGATTTAGATAGTGATCCACAAAAAATTGTAAGTGGTCCGGAACTGCCTTTAATTACAGAAAGATCCCTAAAACAACAGCCGACACTGGATCTAAAAATAAATAATTCTCAGGTTATGCCAGGTAGAAAAATAGTTGTGCCTGTGTATGCCAAAGGATTTAAAGGAGTAATTTCTTATGGATTTTCTTTAAGCTGGAACGCTACTAAGTTGCAATATTCTAAATTAATTTCATTTAACCCGAAATTAAACATGAATACATCAAATTTCAATTTAATAAATGCTGATAAAGGTAAATTGGGTGTTTCGTGGTATATTTTAAATGCTGCAGGTATTAGCTTAAATGATAAGGACACTTTATTTTCAATTGAATTTAATGCGATTGGGCAGGATGGCGATTCTACACAAGTAAGTTTTACTGATCTTCCAATAGCTATGGGATTTTCTAATAATCAAGAAAGTTTTAAACTTAATGTAATGAATGGAACGATTAAAATCCGGACGGTATTAATTGGTGTTCATACAGATCAACTTCCTGAAAAATTTAATTTATTTCCAAATCCAGCCAGCAATATAATCCATTTAGATATGGAGGATGGAAATTTAAGTGATGCATCCGTAGTGATTGTTTCAAGTGATGGAAAAATTTATCCTGGAAAGCTTGAAATCTATCAGGGACATGGAGTTATGGATATTAGTTTTATTCCTAACGGTATTTATAATTTGAGAATTGTCTACCAAAATCGGAATTACCGAATCCCATTTTGTAAGTTTTAACGATTGTGGAAATGATAAATAGAAGCAGGTCTTATCCTGCTTCTATTATCTTTCAAATTAATATTTCATTATTTACCTAATTTAAAATCATAAAAAATGAAAACACAAATTTGCATTATTTTATTTGCATTAAACTGTTTGTTAGTTTATTCTCAAAGTTCGAATGAGACTGAAAATTCAACAACGACATCAATTAATGATGATATTACAGTAACTCTTTCTCTTGGTTCCAATCTTGATCTTGCAGAGGGATTAAAATTAAATTCCTTTTATGGAAGGCTGAGCGCTGTGAAACACAATTTCCTCCAATCACAAAAGGGATGGATTCGAAAAAATGTGTTGAGTAAGATGGGAATTTATGGAGCTGTTTATCAAAATAATTACATTACTGAAAACAAGCAAGAATTGCCTCCTGCATATTATTATTCACTTATCCAAAAACAAAGTCCGACTGAATTCCAATTCGAAAGATCATATTCAAAAATTAAGATACAAAAAACATATAAAA
Organism: Saprospiraceae bacterium; assembly: GCA_016787575.1. Classification (GTDB taxonomy): domain Bacteria; phylum Bacteroidota; class Bacteroidia; order Chitinophagales; family Saprospiraceae; genus Vicinibacter. The sequence goes on from JAEUUO010000009.1 coordinate 123,274, forward strand.
ACGTTGGACTGATCCTCACCTTTCCATTTAATATTACCAATCACAATCGCCAAATCAATGATCCAATCAACAATTTTTTCTTTACGCCTTTAGATTTTGAGGCAGTATTAACGAGGGAGACAATTAACGGGGAATACAATACGCTGTATAAAGATACTATTGTCACCGCTAACTTTAAATTTGATAGTTTGCTTACGGAATATAAGCAAAGCAAGGATTTTGTTGACTATTATTGGAATTTTACTAATTTTCAATACTTGTTTAAAGGCAATGATTACGAAGTATTTATTAAGATGACTCCATTAAGTCTAAATTGGAAAGGTGGAGAAGCAAGATCACATACAGGATATGGGTTTTACTTTGGGGTAATTGAAAAAAGTTTCAATATACGTATTGGAGGGGAGTTTAAGGGCGTTTACGGAGATCCCAATCCATTTTACAATTTGTTTATAACCAAATCGTTTAAATTAAACAAGTTTGGGAAATTGTTTAAAGAAACTGATTAATGAACGTAGGCTTTAAGTTTATTTTTTTTATTTAATGGAATCAAGTTTGAATTTTCAATTTGATGATAGTAATTTCTAGCCTCAGATATTTTGTTTTCCATTAATAGGATTATACATAAATTAAAGATAGCCTCTGTTTTATAAGGATCAGAAGATATTTCAGTCATGTGAATTAAAATTTCCTTAGCATTTTCAGAAAGACCTGATTGCAAGTAAAGGTGTGAGAGGTATCGCATGGCGATAATGTCTTTTGGATGGGATACTAGGTAACTTTTAAAATAAGCTTCACTTGACTTCAATTGATTATTATCAAAGAAATATATAGCAGTATCCAACGACGTTTTAATTTCCACTTCATTACGGAGGGATACTGATCCTGGTTTTACATATAAACTGGCATAAACTTCTTCTGGATTCAATTCCTTCGTCTGATCCTTATAAAAAAGCAGATAAATTCCACCAATACCTACAATAACAATCGCTGCGATTCTTACAAATAATAATAAAGTGTTATCAGGTTTTTTAAGCGCTTGTAGTTGTTGGCGCGTTTCTTGTTCAATAAGATTTGCAGCCAAAGTCTTAGCTGTTTTATATTCAGAAACAGCTTGAGCTAATTCCTGACTTCTTTTAATTTCCTGCTCAAATAACTTGGCCTCCTGCGGATCCAATTTACCGTCCAGAAAATCCTCTATCTTATTTATAAGATCATTCATGTTTTAGAGCTTGATGGATCTGAGGATTATTATGAACCAAAGTAATTAACTCCTGTAAACACAGGCTTTTCTTTTTTCGAACCATTCCATCTGATTTATAGTTTAGTTTGGATGCAATTTCTTCCATAGCATATCCATTAGCCCAATACATCAGGACTTCTTTACAGTTTTTTCCAATATTAGTGAGCAGCTTATCAAGCAAGGTCCACTTTTCGCGGTTTAAGATAGAAACCAAACTGCTTTCTTCCTTTGAATCCCAATCATGGGATTCAAGGCTGTCCGTGGTATTAAATTTCATTCTCTTTTTTGACTCTGCATACCAAAGGTGCTTTGAAATACCCATAAGGTAAGCGGATAACTCTACTTCAATTGTCAAATTTCTATTTGAAAAGACCGATTTAATAAATTGGACTATCATTTCGTCAAATAAGATCACTGCATCCTCTTCATTTCCATGGTGTCTCAGGACATACCGTTTAATTGCTGCTTTTAATTGAGTATCTGTATAAATCCATTTAACAACATCGGCTCGTTCTCTTTCCGTTCCCCGAATTTTTGCCAATAGCTCCTGAACACTCAATTTGGAATCATTTGAATTGTGAGTTCAAAGTTAAAATAAGTTACCTCGAAATTAAATAATTATAAAAAATTATTAAATTATATTATGATCTCTCAGGCTTATTCTTAAATTTGTTTCAATATCAACCAACCCGATGCCTCGTATAATTTATACTTGCAAATTATTTTGTTTTTGCCTGATCTTTTCAGCTGAAACCAGCGCACAATTGGATAGTTCCATACAATACAGTTTGCAGTTATATGCTAAAAACCATCAATGGGATAGTATAAATAAGTATTTGTATAAATTTGCTAAACGGCAATATAACGAGCGCAAGCTAACTGATGTCACATGTAAGCAATATCTTGAATGGATTCACCAACTGGAAAAAAATAATGCCAGTCGAGTTCAGATTCGGATAGCCTATATGAATTTTGCGAATGTCATCAGCAAGCATAAGTCTGAAATTGCATCTCTTAAATATTTACTCATTGCTCATTCTTTGGTAGATGATTTATTTTGCCTTGATAAGTATGCCTGGTTTGTTGAAAATAGTATAGCCAACATTTACAATATGCTTGACGACTTGGAGAAATCTCAATATTTTCATGGACTGACGCGGAATGCTTTGGAGTTTTCAGAAGATTATAAAAATCTGAGCAGAACATATACGAATCTTGGAACTTTATATCATACCAGCGGTGATTTACATAAGGCAATGATTGCTTTATATAATGGGCTTCAACTAGCAAATGAAGAGAATTATTACCAGGGAATTTTTTCTAACGAGATCGGACTTGTCGAATCTTACTTATCTTTAGATTCTTTCAAGCTTGCTCAAAAATTACTGTACGATGCAAATTTTATTATTGATTCTACACCAGTAAATAAACAAGTTGAAAATAGATATAATTATAACAAAAATCAAGCCTTATTGTATTTTAAGTTAAAAAATTATGAAGATGCAATTTGCTATTTTAAGGAATCATTTGAATATTTTTCTACCAATTCGGGTGATAGAGAATTTGCAAAACTCTGCAAAGATTTTGCGAAGATGTATTTGGTTCAGAATAATTTCGATGAATGTGCTAATTACTTACTTAGAGGGATGAGAGCTCTTATTCCATCCATTTCAAATTTGGATAGTTTACCAGATTCGAATCAATTGTATCAGGAAAATACATTTACAGATTTATTTGAAATAGGTTCTGATTATTATTATTCTAAATTTCAGCAAAATAAAAAATCATCTGATTTAAAACAATCGATTGCTTATCTGGAACTTGCTGTATTTGGATATAAAATAATTCGTGGGGCCATTTTGACTGATGCGTCTAAATTGATTACCATAGGATCCAATCGTTTGTTGGTAAACAAAGCTATCGTCCGTTTAATGGAACTTAAGTCCTATGATTCCTTGGATCCATATTATTTTTTAAAAATAAGGCAGTTTTTTAGTTATTCAAAGGCCTTATTACTAGATTCCAAGAATAACGAATTGGCTCGTATTTATCTCTTTTCAGATAAGGACCGGAGTGAACTTTATAAATTGGAAGAAAACTATTATGAATTGTCGCTGCAAAATCCAGAAACTGAATTCGAATCAAATTTTATTTTAGGTAGGCAATTAGAAATTAAAGAACTAGAGCGTCGAATCTTTACAAAATATCCGATCCAGACTACAACTTATAATTATCCTGAGAATTATATTGAATATTTATTGGTCCAGGATTCTGTTTATATACTGGCTAAATTGAATCAAAAAATATTATTTCAAACCATTGGTTCCAATCAACAGATTCACCAATTACTACAAGACATTAATAAGACTATAAGTCAATATCAAACAGCTTTAGATAGCAATTCATTAAAGCAAGGATTATCTTTCTTGCTGCCTTTTGATCTATCTATTTTACCTAAGCAGCTTTGTATCATCCCAGACGGTGAAATTCAGTATGTGCCGTTTGATGCTTTGATGCTTCCGGATTCCAGTTATTTAATAGAGCATACTTGCATATCGTATTCCTTCCAATATGGCAATCTAGATTTTAAAAATGACTATACCAATAAATCCAACTCAATTTATGTTCTCAAACCAGAATATCCAGAAGCTGAAATTAAAAATATTTTAGCTAGTAGAGGCCAGGTTTCAAAATTATATTACACAAATAAAGAAGTAGCTGGAATTGCCAAGCTGTTTGGAGAAAAAATGAATTTAGATACCCTGATTACCTTACAGCAATTGCCTGGAAAAATGCAAGCAGTTGAAATCTTTCATTTTGCAGGACATGCAATGTTGGGTAACAATGATTCCTATTTGGTATTGGATGATAAAGAACTCAGGATCAGTGCGCAACAATTAAAGAACTTCCATATGTACTTCCGAATGACCGTTTTAAGTGCTTGCGAAACGGGATTGGGTACCTGGGAATATGGAGAGGGGATACGAAGTTTAGGGAAAAGTTTAATGGAAGCCGGTTCTGAATCGGTTGTAATGTCATTGTGGTCAGTAATTGATGAGTCCACTGCTAAAATCATGAATCATTTCTACACCTATTTATTTAAGTCCAACAATAAGGATGAAGCCTTAAGACAAGCAAAATTAGATTATATTAATGAGGCAGGATTCGAGAAAGTCCATCCCTACTTTTGGGCAGGATTTGTAGCGTATGGGAATATGGAAATTATTATTAGTCCTAAGTCGCATTGGTATTTTTACTTAATAGGTATTATATTATTTATTCTAATAATTTATTTAAATAAAATAAAACAAAAATGAAAAATCGAGTTTATTTAATTATTTGCTGCATATCATTTATTTATACTTTGCAAAGTCAAGATTCTATGTGGTATGTTTTAAATTATAAAGGAAGATCTTTTGGTTCTGCAATTCCTTCCGGTCAATATCCATACGACAATACTCTAGCCTCAAATACATTTACTATCCGCGGCATTAGTGCTCCAGTATTTACAGCACCTGATGGTACATTATATTCTAATGTTCCTAGAAACGACTTATTCATTATATATAATGATGGTAGTTTTTATAGTTCAAGAGATCAATCTCCAGCTATTTCATTTAACTCTTCAGAAAATTTCAAATCATTTTCAATTCCTGTTGGTAAAAAACCTCAATATTTGTATTTCAGTAATATTTATGAAAAAGATGACCCACCCCAAAATATTTCAGTTGATAATAATCTACCAAAATCTTCAACAATAGAAAATATTACATATTCAACGACAAATACTTTAAAAACTAATCACGATATTGTAAGGGGAAAAGATATTACTCTTGTGATCCCAGATAGTTTATTCAATTCTTGTCCTTTTGTTAATTTAAAAATTTCTCAAGCTACAGATGGAGCCAATAATTTTGGATATATTTTAAAACTAAGAGATGTGTTTGATCATTCAGGGAATTTAAATTGGTCCTATCATTCAATAAGTCCTGATATAGTACAATCTGGAAGTTACATAATGGAAATAAAAAAAATACCACCACCCACTCCCCCAAGCAAATTTCACTATTTCAATTTTAATTCAGATTTTGAAAATAATCTAAATTTAATTGGTAAGCAAGTTGTATTTACCGCCACTTGTAGTACTACCAATACTATTATTCAACCATTTATATCAGAAACAATTTCTGATTTACACGATCCAAATTATATTGAAGTAAAGTGTATTTATAAGAAAAAGTGTTTTTCACTATTTGGGATGCCAAAATATAAATATTTCGCAAAATACTATGTGCAATTTATGAATGATGGCGATCAAGAAGTTGATTGGGTTAAAGTAAATTTCAAACTTCCTCCAATCACTAAACCAAATACTTGCACTATTGGCATATGGTACTATGGAGGGACCAGTGGATGTTCTAATAATCCTCCTGGAGGAGAGGTGAACTTTACAGAATTAGCTCCAAGTAATTACAATTTTGACATTACTCTAGGAGCATTAAATGGTTCAAAACTAAAAAAACAGGATCAATCAGACATGAACAAAATTGCAAATGAACAATATGGCCGGTTTGAATTTTGTGTTGAATTGAAAATTGATCCTACAAGTTATAATTTCTTCAATTTGGAGCCTGAATCTCCAACTACCCAATTTGAGGATGTGACATATCCAATATTTCATTTTAAAGATCCATATTTTACTGATAAAGTTCAAGGCGAAGGAAATTTAGTAAAATTTGTTCGAAATCGAAAAATAACTACAAATGCTCAAACTTGTAATTGTAACTGTCCTTGATTTAAATATATAATTTCCAAAATTGTAAAATAATTAACTTTTAAAGGTAACGATTTCAAATTTTAATTACACACATTAAGAAACGATTAAATTCATCTATTAATGTGTATGGCATTGATTTGCCTTATTATTCCAGATAAATAAATGAAATCTACAGAAAACTTGTTGTATTGGCCCATCTGGAAGGAAGAAAAAATTCTACTCATTCCCTCAAAACAGGGCTATGAATTCATCCAACCCAGCCAAATCACTTACATTGCCGCTGCCCGTTCATATTGCAATATCCATTTAATCAATGATGGAAACCTCTTAGTCAGTAAATCGTTAAAACAACTTAGTAATTTATTACCCTCCCGTTATTTTTTCAGAATACATCATTCGTATTTGGTTAATGTGTTTTTGATTGCACGTACTAACAACCAGGATGGAGACTTGATTGAATTAAAAAATGGTGAAAAACTTCCTGTTTCACAGCGAAGAAAGGATAATTTTATACGCTTTATGACTGAACTTAAAGTTCGATAATACCTTTCAAGCTGGTTTTCCTTGCCTGCCAAGTATTTTACAAATTCTCCAAATTTATTTTATTAAAAGGTAACACTTAGAAAGTGGATGCACACATATCGTATATATGTATCCATTCCAGTTAAGGCCAATTGAATCTAAGTCCAAATGCTTAAAGCATATATGTTACTACTCACATATATCTAAAAATAAGTGTCATCGGGATAAAATACTATATAAACGGGAAACTCTATATAAAACCATTGAATTCAACCAGATACTTTCACTTAACAAAACCAATCTATTATGAAAACCTTTGTCCTTTTATGGCTCCTGTTTTTTGGTCATTTTAATTTTTTGAATTTCACTCATGACTCTGATGTTCATCAAGATAAATCAAATACTTGCAATGAGTCACTTGAATTTAATCAACCAATTTCCAACTTCCAATTATTTGGAGGCACTGCTCTTGAGAATACCTTTAAAAAAGTTATTTTACATCAAAACTATTATTATGTAATTGGAAGCAATATAAATAGGGCCAGCCTGCATAAATTTGATTTAACTGGCAACCTGATTTGGTCCAGTGAAGTGAATGATACTTCATCCTGGAATGATTTTATTGTCACTACAGCCAATAAATTGCTATTGGTTGGATCAAAGGATGTGAATGCAGGATTAGCAAAAGATGTACTTATAGGGGTTTACGATTTAAATGGAACAGCAATAAGATTGGACGCTTATGATTATGGAATCAACGAGTCCTATAATAGTATTGTGGAAAATCCGCTTACTACAAATCCGGCTACACGTTATGTAGTTTTGGGTTCAATTAATCTTACAACTAATAGAAATGATGACGATGTCATTTTAACTGCAATGAATGAATCCGGCGGAGCTAGTTGGAGAAGGAAATACGGTGCTCTCAATCAGGATGATGAATATCATACCAAACTTTCGGTTTATAATGCATTAAGTGGTCAATTGGCTATGTCTGGCCATTTAGCCAATTTTGGATGTTATGTTGTAGTCAATTTAAGCACCAATGGAGCCGTTACAAATTTAGGAAGATCTTTTGGTGCTAATTCTAGGATCAATGATTTTCAGCGCACAACAAATGGAGAATTTCTTCTTGCTAGTAATGTAGTCACCTCCCCTCCTCAAGCTCAGATCATCAAAGTTTCAGCTAGCAATCCAAATAATTTCATTTATAGAAATTTAAATTTTAATGGAATTCAACAAATTATTTCTATTAATGCAAATACTTTTTATGCACTGGGCACTGGTGCCTTTAGTGGTGTCGTACGTCCTATGTTATTTCAGTTTTCAGATTTAGGGAGTTCATTAGGTTTAAATTTAATACGTTATATTAATAATGGTGAGACCAGTTTTAATCAAGGTTCTCTAACTCAAATTGGGACAAATGATCTTGCATATGCTGATGGAAGAGTAAATCCTGGATCAGGAATTGGCGCAGTCGATGGTTTTTTGTCGATTCATGCAGGCTCCTTGGATGAATGTGGATTAAGTCAATTGAACAATTCATTTAGTAAGTTAAGTTTTACTCCTGTAACAGTACAACCCAGTTCATTATTACAAAGTTTAAAAGAATCTTTTATTCTTACAGCTTCACCAATTAATTATTCGACTAAAAGGCAATGTGAAAACAATTGTATAGTTGAGTTTACAAGCAGTTCACTGGATAGTTGTGGAAATTTTCAATTTAATGCAACTTCAAATTTGCCTGGTAGTTTAAATTTTTGCTGGAATTTTGGCGATGCTCCACCTTGTGGAAGTACGATTCAAAATCCAACGCATCAATATACAACAACAGGAAATTATACAGTTTGTGTTACTGTTTCAAATGGAACAAATTCTTGTCAGAGTTGTCGTTCGGTGCTTGTAAGTTTCGCAGACAAAATACCACCTACTATTGTGTGTCCTCCAAGAATCACAGTCGATTGCAGTCAGCCTACCAGTCCACCTACAACGGGATACCCTACAGTTTCAGATAATTTTGATCCAATTCCAGTTGTGAGTTACAACGATTTTATTATTCAAATGACCCCATGTTATAAGGAGATTCTACGAGATTGGTCTGCAAAGGACTTTTGTGGAAACATTATACATTGCCAGCAGAAAATAATTCAAAAAGATACTATAGCTCCTACTATCTTTTGTCCATCGGATATAACGATAGCATGTAATATCCCAATTACTCCAGACCAAACTGGATATCCAACAATTACCGATAATTGTCAAAGTGAATTCATTCCTATTTATAGGGATTCAATTCTCCAATATAAATGTCCATTACATATATTAAGAGAATGGTTAATCAGTGATTCTTGTGGGAATTCAAGCAATTGTTTTCAAAATATTTATCAAGTAGATTCGATAGCACCTAAATTAATTTGTCCTCAAGATGTAGTGTTGATTTGTGGTACTCCAACAGAACCAGAATTCACTGGATTTCCATTTATATCAGAAGCATGCAGTGGAATTTTAATTTCATTTTATGAAGACAGCGTTATAACTGATACGTGTCCATCGATCATTTATAGAAAATGGAAAGCAGTTGACTCCTGTGGAAACTCATCGATATGCATTCAAGAAATTTCAATTGATGATGTTCAAGCGCCAGTTTTTCAAAATTGCAACAGGAAAATTGTTGTTCAGGGTTTAGGCAATCCTGTAAGCGGTTGTGAAGTATTTGTAGAATTCGCATTTCCGGATGTTGAGGATGATTGCGATCCATCCCCGGTATTAATCAATAATTATACGAATACAAACAATGCATCAGCAATATATCCTGAAGGAACTACCCTTGTGAATTGGACTGCAACAGATGCTTGTGGAAATATCGCAACTTGTGTGGATACGGTTTGTGTGTTAAACTGTTTACCCATTGACACATGCTGCAAATCAATTGAACAATTTATAAGCATGGTTGGTATGCCCTTAGATGTCATAAGAGATTCCTGCAGCCTATGTATAAATCATCCGTATTTGAATGCCTGTCAATACATGAAAATAGTTTGGGGAGATGGAAACGCAAGTGATTACTACCAGGGTGCTGGTGCGATAAATGTTACGCATGTTTATGGGCAATCCGGCGAGTATTTAATATGTGTAGAATTTGAAGAAAGAGATCATCAAGGTACTGTTTGTTTTACAAAGGATACTTGTTTTTCCGTATGTGTCCAATGTGGGATTTGTGCAAGCGAAACATTAGCTTTAAATTGTTTTGGGTTCCATGGGGATTCTGAAATTCCGAATGTAAATGGAACATTAGCGGATCATTCTGATTTTTATATCGAACCAGATAATGCTGGTGGATATTATTGTACTGGGCATAAGACATATACATCATTTTCTGGTGTACAAACATCAAATTCAGATGGATTTATAAACAGGTTTGATAAGGAATGTGGGACTTGTTGGGAGTTAACCTTTAGGGGAATGGATGATGATCTGAACGACCAGGGATTGGTATTAAAAAAATTTAATGGCGGTTTTTATCTGGGAGGTATTTTTACAAGTAGCTCATTGGTTTTCCCAAGTGGAAGTGGTGGCACTTATTTTATTACTAATCCAAATCCTGGGCAGTTCGCTACATTTCTTGCCAAATATACTGATAGGGAAGAATGTATTAGTGGAATATTACCAACAGTAGATTGGGCATTTGCCTTGGGAAATTCACAATATAGGACTTTACTATCCGATATGGATATTGACAATGCTGGCAATATAATTCTAACCGGAGTATTTACTGGTGAGGTTAATTTTAATCCATTAGGATTGTCCACTTTATTGAATAATAACACTTCGCAAGATATGTACTTCGCAAAGTATGATGGATCAAATGGAAATCTCTTCTTTGCAAGTCACCTTGACCATGCCTCAGGTTCTCTAACTTCAGGTGGGGTGTATCCTTTAGGTATAAGCTATGATCCAACAGGAAGCTATTTTTACATTTCAGGAAATTTTTCTGGAAATGTTGACTTTCTTAATAATAATTCAATTGACTTAAGCGGAGGGCCATTATCTAACAGCGCTCCATTTGTAGCTAAGTTTGAGGACATGTCAACTTCAGTTTCTGTTGCATTGACTTTACCAATTTTAATCACCAATCCGACTTCTCAATACATACTTCATGGAGTTGCTACTGATGTTGAAGCATATGATGGAGGTTTTGCATTAAGTATTGAAAAATACCAGGGACTATATTCAGAATATGAATTTAATCCTCTTGGCATGTCTAAAATGGAACACAATAACGGTCAAATTTCTTACGTCATACGATATGATGATTTAGGTCAATACCAATGTCATTACTTAGTACCTAATAATAACTTCATCAATGAATTGTCTGTAGATCAGAATAAAAATATTTATTTTATAGGAGGAAGAAATATCAACTCTGTATTTTCACCTGGACTAGGAAATCAATTAGGTTACAATTTTTACAATACTTTTTTCGGAGTCATCAACAACAATTGTGAAGCAAAGACTTTTGACTTGGATGGAAATAATGAGGATGCCGGTTGGTCGATAGCTCCATTGGGATCAAAAGAATTTGTTATAATAGGAAGAAGCAACTCAGTTGATTTGGATGCTGATCCAAACCCAGGTGCAAGTTCTTTTTATTCTGCAACCGAAGGCGATCTGTCGATTCCCGACATCTTCATTGGAAGATACTCTTGTGATTGCATCATGGCCCCTGATACCATGGATTGTTGTGATAAAATTTCGGTGGCGGCCGTTAAACATAACAATCCGGATCTTATGTGCATTGATAGTGCCTGTTGTTATTCTGTTGATTTTTTCAATGTTGCCGGTTTCAGCATTAAAAATGCGACGGTAAACATTTTAACACCGGGATGGGAATTTGGTACCGTAAATGTACACCCCAACTTGACTGTTGATAGCGATCCTGTGTCCTTAATCATTGAAAATTCAGGTGGAAATTTACCCGGCGGGTTTACAGATGGTTTTGTAAATTTTTGCCTGTCCGGAAAAATCGGTTCGCCCAATCAACAGGAAATCGAATTCATCTGGTATGAAAAAACAAAATCGGGGGCTTGTATTGCAGTGTGCAGAGATACTCTTGTTACAAATTGTGTCGCACCAAGCTGTGCAGCAAATTGTGTGCAACTTGTCAATATGGAGATTGTATGCGACTCAAGCGATCAAAATAAATATTGCCTGTTTTTTAATGTTCAAAATCTTTCTCCTTATACAGCAACAGAACTCATTATGGATGTCAGCGGATCGGGTTTCGGCTTGCACCCTTGTGGAGCAAGTGGATTTTTCGATCCCCTGGAATTCGAGTTGGGATCAGGTGGATTGGCTTCGGGTGCGACCAGCGGAACCTTGTGTGTAAAACTCGTGCCAACAACACCGGTACTGACTCCACAGGAGCTGTGTTTTAGTTTCGGACTTGCATTTGGAGAAACGAAAGTTTGCTATCAAGACAGCACGAATTGTTTTGAGATTGTTCCTTGTTGCGATCCTTGTGAAGAAGTCCAGATTATTTCAAGAGAAATTCATGTTGATAGTTCAAGTTGTTGCTTTGCATTGGATCTGAACATAGGTTGCGCCATCGACCATTTCGGAAAAATTGAAATTGAAGCATTGACTTCGGGAGTTGGTTTTGGATCGTGTGTAAAAGATCCTTCCTGGATTTACTGCACTCCACCTTCTACTGATAATATCTGTTTAGATTATCCGGCAAGCTATCTACCGAGCGGTTATACATCTGATGTCTTGCAGTTTTGTTTGGACTCCACAACCACTGAGGCATTTGGATGTTGGGAAAAAATTTCAATTGGTGGTAATCATTCTTTGGCTATAAATATTGATGGTACTTTGTGGGCATGGGGTAGAAATAATTTTGGGCAACTTGGAGATGGATCTTATGTAGATAAAAATTATCCGGTTCAGATTGGCTTTGAAAATGGTTGGAAAGAAATTGCAGCTGGCAATAATTTTTCAATTGCAATTAAAAAGGACGGTTCTCTATGGGCATGGGGCGCAAATAATTACGGTCAGCTTGGGGATGGTTCAAATATTGATAAAAAATTCCCAATCCAAATTGGAAACGAATTAAATTGGAATAAATTGAGTTCTGGTGATTACCACACTTTGGCTATTAAATTGGATGGTACTTTATGGGCGTGGGGTGATAATAACTATGGTCAACTTGGTGATGGTACTTTTCTTGATAAATTAATCCCTACTAAAATTGGGGCACATAATGATTGGAAAATAATTTCAGCAGGGAATCTTCATTCACTTGGGATTAGAAACAATAATTCATTATTTTCTTGGGGGTTTAATTATCATGCTCAATGCGGAACAAGTTCATACGGTAATATTGGATTCCCAACTCATGTTGGTAATAATTGGAAGGAAATTGCGGCTGGTAATGATTATTCAATTGGTATTAAAAATGACGGCAGTTTATGGGCTTGGGGTCAATATTATAATGGAAGGACTTCTTTATATGGTCCAATAACAAATTACAACCCAACTTTAATTTCAAGTAATAGTTGGAGGTCTATTTCAGCTGGGGATTATTACCCTAATTGCATTAAAATGGATGGAACACTTTGGAAGTTAAGTGGAATTAATATTAACCAGGTTGGAATTGAAAGTGATTGGTCCTATATTTCTCGCTCTAAGAATATCCAAACTACACTGGCCATTAAAAATGACGGTAGTCTTTGGGCTTGGGAACTTAATAACTATGGACAATTTGGAGACGGGACATACATTTCTAAACCGTCTCCTACTTATATAAAGTGCGTTGAAAGTAGAATATTACCAAGTTTAAATCAAACTTATAAATTAAATATTACCACTTTAGGATCTATGTTCAAAGTTCGATTTTACGAATCGGACGATGCTACGGTGGCCTGTGATACCATGCTGACTCTTGAATGTACGCCAGATACCATCAATCGGTGTATGCTTATTAACAATGCATTTGCCGAATGTCTGCCCGAGCAAAATGCTTATAAACTCACCTTTACGTTAGATAACATTTCCTTTCCTGGATTTGATGCAGCAGAACTATTTTTGAATTCTCCTGATGGGAATATCAGCGGGATATTTCCTGCACCCATAACATTGTCTCCGTATTTGACTTCTTCAGACCCGCCTCGTATGGTTATGTGCACGGTTGCGACCATAACATTTCCGGATCCGGATGGTATCATAAACTTGGAGTTTCAATTGCTCGATCCAACGGGCAATATCGTTTGTCTCCAAACATTTCCTGTAATTTTTAATTTGCCAAGTTGTGACACATCTTGTGCGGTTTGTACAGAACATACAGAACAAGGACCGAATTTAATTGAAAATGGTGATTTTGAAAATGGATATTCAGACTTTACTTCAGGGCATTCTTACCTTGCCACTGGCTTACTCGGACCAGGAGAATATTCCGTTCGCAATTCAACAAATTTAGTCAACGGACAATGGGCTTGTGTTGATCATACAACAGCTTCGCCAATGGGCAATTTTCTTGTTGCGGATGGCCCATCTACATCAGATCCCATTTGGCAACAATCGTTGAATCTACAAGCAGGAACAACTTATGTATTTTGTTTTTGGGCAAATAATCTGGTTTATCGTTTGAGTCAGAGCGGGTCTCCAAAAATTGGAGCACGAATAACAGGTGGTCCTGTAATAATTCCTGCTACTGTAGTAAATCAAAGTCCGGATCAATGGGTATTATTAACTGGTACTTTTACAGCTACGTCTACTGGTTCTGTAATACTGCAGATTTGGGATTCACAAACATCTATTTGGGATGACATTGCCATTGATGATATTTCCCTGGTTGCTTGTACTTCAACTTGCGTGTGCGATAAACTCACAAATGTCAATGTCTTTAATAGTGAATTTCAATACAAGATCGATTGCAGTAAGCTGCCAAAATCTTATATTGTCAAATGTCCGAAATCCGCAACTGCCTTTTATATCGAAGGCATGTTGAATTGTTCGGATAGCTGCGATGGAGTTTTAAATTGGGAAATAAAAGATGAATTCGGGAACCTGGTCTATTTTGGAAATGAGTTTACCAATGCAGGCAATCCAAACTGGAATTTAAATTTCTTATACAGTCAGTTTAATAAAGAATCACTCTATACCGTAAATCTATACGGTGTATGTGGGCAAGATACCTGTGTTTGTAGTTTAGGATTATTCTTCCAAGCTTGCGATAGCTGTTGTCTTCCAATAGATAAGTTCACTCAGTTAGTTCAGGATGCCATCCATATAAATGTAGATCAATCCTATTGTAAGGCTACATTGACTTTCGATAGTCTTCCTTGTGATATCCGTATATCATCCATTAATTGGAAAGATGGAACTATAAGCACGGGTCCATTTTATCCGGGAAGTATGATTATGCATACGTATACTCCTGCACAAATGAGTTTCTTGATTGCAGTCACGGTAGTGCAGTATGATGAAAATGGAAAAATATGTAATAGTATTAGTTTGTTATTGCCAGTAAATTTAAATTGCCTTAATTGTTGTAAAAAAGGAATCGGTGCCTATTTCCAATGGCAAAATCTGATTTCACAAGGTATAGGCATTAAAGTCTCCGGATGCAGTGTTAAGACGGCTACACCACAATTTGGAGATTGTTATTTTTATGAAGCAAGTCCAGATTGGGGAGATGGAAGTACTATTTCAACAGGTCCAATTCAGGCTTCAAGCATGTGGACACATACGTATGCAAGTTCGGGATCTTATACTATTTGTGTTACTGTTTCTGAGTACCCTTTTGGAGATCCGACACAGATACCATGCAGGAGTTATAGAATCTGCGAAACGATAAACGTCACATGCATTGACTCATGTATTTGTGAAGGGTTTTCAGATTTAAGTTTCTATTATGACAAACAGCACAAAGTTATGGCTAAATGTGGCGATACTATAAAATTAGATTGTCCACCAGATGATTGTACATGGACTTTCAGTGGAAATATTTTATGCAAAAATGATTGTCCGGAAAGTTTATTAGACTGGAAATTAGTAGAATCAAATTTAAACGATATTGTCGCTTCCGGAACCAGTGTGGCATTCCCGGGCTTTGGAATTTATATTCCGCCGGCTATAGTTTCAGCGGGTGGTGAATTTGATTTGATACTTACAGGACAATGCGCTCCAAATGTTACGTGTCCATGTAAAATTCATTTGATTTTTCCTGGTTGCAATGAAATTTGCCCTTGTGATCCCGATGATCTTGTAGAGGATGTTGAGAAAGGAATTAGCAAGATTACAGTTTTGAATAATTGTACGGCTTGTTTTAGTCCATTGGCATTGAGTGAATGCGATATGGTAAGTTGGTATAGTTTGCCAAATCTTGCAACACCAATCGCTGTCAGTGTTGGTAATCAACTCATTTGCCATAATTTTAAATTTCCAGGTAACTATTTAATTAAAATGTTAGTTACAAGAAAAAATGCAGATGGAACTATTTGTGCAGTTTATGAAAAAATAGTTAATATCAGTGTCAATTGTTTTACTGAACCAACATTTGGTAATCTGGAAGAGACTTGTCTTTTAGATCCTTCAATTAGTACTAATTTAGCTAATCCAACGATCGCTTCAAATTGGAAACCAATCCATGGTAATCCCAAATGGAATGTAACCAATTATGGAAACTTAGGTTCATTTATCTCTTTAAAAGGTCATCTTGGAAATTCTGATGCAATTATAAGTTCAGAATCTGTTTGCCTAAAAAACAAAGACCATTCCATACGAATGAGGTTTGCGATTCAATCTAAGGATAAAATCAAACATGGTAGTAGATTGATAATTAGTGTTGAACCTAAGCAAGTTAATACCATCCAATTATCAAATCTTGATTGGACTGAGGGGTTAATTGTGGTAGGGCAGATTGATTTATCTGTCTTGCCTGAAGGCGACATGGAGTATGAGCTGACTTTCAATCCACAAAATTGGATGATTCAGAATTATTGCGAGGATGGAGATGGATTTGCTGTGCATTTTGTAGTCTATTTAGAAAATGATCTTGATGACGATGTCTTTAATGCAAATTCTGAAATTAATTTTAAAAGTCTTTGTATAAGACCGGTTGAAATTATAAATAGCAGCAAAGAGTCAAATATTGCAAAGGTTGAAGTGCATCCCAATCCTTCAAACAATTCGTTTCATTTAAATATACTAAATGCTAAGGAAGAAATTGCGTTAGTAGAAGTGTATGATCAATTTGGTAAAACTATAGAAAAATTCAAATTAGATGATCTACGTAAAGAAATAAGTTTTGGAGACCTATATCCACCAGCATTGTATTTTATCAGAGTATGCATTCAAGAGCAAGCAGAGTGTATTAAATTAGTTAAAGTATCGAAATAGTTTTCAAACCATGGATTGCATGAGGTTAATTTCATGCAATCCTTTTTATTTACCCTTTTAATTTTATAATCATGAAAATTTTTATCCCTTTTATTTTACTTTTTATTGGAGCAATGAGCTCAAGTTTTGCTTCACCTTGTATAACCAGTATTACATTTACGACACAGGCTGAAATTGATGCCTTTCCTGTAAATTATCCAGGTTGTACTGAAATTGAAACATATGTCAATATTGGACCTTCAAATGACATTACCAATCTAGATGGTTTAAGTCAAATTAGGTCTATTGGTCAAGGTTTGAATATTTACTCGAATAATAGCTTGCGCTATCTGGATGGCTTGAATAACTTGGAATATGTTGGTCCCGGTTCAATATCAGTTTATGAAAATCCAATATTAGAACGAATTAGTGGATTTAATGGAACGCTAAATTCACAGACTAATATCATTGTATATGATAATCCTTTACTCTTGCAAATTGATGCGTTTAATAATTTTCCAGAAGCAGGTTTACTTTCTTTTTCCAGAAATATGGAATTGATTGAAATAAATGGATTTACTTCTTTAATTAAATCTGCAGATTTACAGTTTGATACAAATCCACATTTAGAATATTACAGTGGATTTCGAAATTTAACTGAATCGAATGGATTCTATTTTAATAATACAGGGATTATTGATTTTAATTCGTTTAATTCTATTACAAAATTGGGTTATCTTATTGTTTATTTTTGTGACTCTTTAATCAATTTTAATGGACTAAATCATTTACCCAAGATAGGTAAAGATTTCGATATTGCCTATAATACTAATTTAAGTTCATTATCGGGATTATCTAATTTAAACCAAGTTGGTAGGAATTTTAATATCGGCCTATGTCCATTGGTTTCAAATTTTTCTGGTCTAGAATCCTTGACAAGTGTTGGAGGAGATTTCGTAATTGGCTCTATGGATGGAGTAAATTCTTTAATAGGCTTAGAAGCCCTTTCGACTGTTGGAAAATATTTTGTAATTAGTTATTGCCCCATTTTAACAAATTTGAATCCATTGGCTAATCTAAATAGTACTGGCGGTTTGCAAATTAATTATTGCCATTCCTTGTTAAGTTTTTCCGGGCTTGAAAATTTGAAATCAATTGATGGAAATGTGTATTTGGATCAAAATGATTTGATTGTTAATTTTCAAGGATTTCAGGGATTAACTGAGATTACTGGAGATTTCGCTGTTTATTATCATCCCAAGTTGCAAACTTTTAATGGCTTACAAAGCTTAACAAGTTTGGGGGGAAATATTTTTATATTATGGAATAACGAATTACAGAGCTTATTGGGATTGGATAACATATCTTCGGGTACAATTGATTTTATTGGAATTGAATTTAATCCAAAATTATCCTATTGCTCAGTAAGTAGTGTTTGTAATTTTCTAAGACAGAATGGCTTTGCCGATATTGAGTATAATTTACTCGGTTGCAACTCCAATCAGGAAGTCAGCGATTTATGCGGAGGTGATGTTGATGGAGATGGATATACAACTGGTGATGGAGATTGTGATGATTTCAATAATCAAGTGCACCCTGGAATTATTGAAATTTGTAATGGACTTGATGATAATTGTAATGGA
Organism: Saprospiraceae bacterium; assembly: GCA_016787575.1. Lineage (GTDB taxonomy): Bacteria > Bacteroidota > Bacteroidia > Chitinophagales > Saprospiraceae > Vicinibacter. The sequence continues at coordinate 141,833 of JAEUUO010000009.1, forward strand.
AGTATTGACGAAGGTTTTGATCCCGATCTGGATGGCATAGCATCATGTTTTGATAATTGCAGTAGTACCTATAATCCACAGCAATTAGATAGCGACTGTGATGGCGTTGGGGATGCTTGCGATGAATGTCCTGGAGGAAATGATTTAATTGACAATAACCACGATGGAAAGCCGGATTGTAAGTATCCACCTGGTTATAAAAATTTATTAGATGCCTGGAAATGCGGTGCACCTAATTTACAAAAATGTTATGTAAGTATTAAAACACCATCTGGTGGATATCAAACAGTGTGCACCAATTATGCAGCCGCAACAGCACATATTAAAAAAGGAGGTTTTATCGGTCCTTATGGAAATGCAAATTGTAATGGACAAGGCGCACTTATGTCTGCAAAATCGGGTGAATTAAAGTATGATGAATACATTCCTGATTTGGAAGATCTGTCAACAAATTTAGAATTGACGATTCATCCCAATCCGGTTTATGATCATTTTAAAATTGATTTAAGTCAGCCTATTTCAAATGCAAGAATTCATATTTTAGATGTTATGGGAAATCAAGTATGGTCATCTCAACTTGTCGGAGAGTCAAGTACAATACTATTGGAATCAAAGGACCTTGATAATTTGAAAATGGGTGGTTTATATATTATTAAAGTTGATAAGGATCAATTATCCTATATAACAAAGTTCATTTTAGTAAAGAATTAATATTATATTAAAATATAATAAATAATAATGGAGGTATCGAAAATCCTTAAAAGAGTAGAGCAGGGTAGCTGAAAACTGGTTAGAGTAAGCGTATTTATTTTGTTTTTATGAAAAAACATTTTTTGTTGATTTTAATTTTTTGTTCAATTTTAATTTCAAATTCTTATGCCATGATCAAAGTATGCTGGAAAGCAACGGGACAGTGTTTGATTGTTGGCGGAGACAATTGCAACGGATATGGCTTCAATGGTCAAGCTTCTTGTGTAGTTTTACCTCCAATCTCCGTAGGTCAAAATGGTGGACAAATTCAATGTTTTAAAAATTCTAATGGTGTTGCTTATTTAATCTATAATAAAGAGAAAATAAGGATTGCATCAGATCGACTTATTAATGATCTTAAAAGTAATAAATTAAAAATTAATCCGAGCAATTATAATTCTGAAAAATCTAGTACAAAACTTATTGATGAAATTTGTAAAGAATATAATATTAAAGTGGAAATAAAGGAGAATATAGGAATGTAATAAATTTAATTGATTTTACTTGTTTTTTAATAAGGTAATACTAAGCGGGATGATAAAATCAGGGTAAAAACTTAGATTCCCTGTAATTTTATTTAACCTAAACTTAATAGCTATCTAGTATATTATGATAAATAAATTACACCGTCAAATTAATTGGACTGTTATCCTAAATTATCGAAACAGAGTTTATGGCATCCTTATACTGTTGCTATTAAGTGTTTCCGAAATATCCGCTCAATCAAAAGGAGTTATTCAAATTAATAGGGCAGCTGAACTCAAACCAACGAATACATTTGCAGTAATTGTTGGAATATCAGATTATCAGAATTCTCAAATTCCGGATTTGAAGTATGCCGATAGAGACGCATTGTCTTTTGCTCACTATCTGCAATCAGCTGCTGCAGGAAAAATTAAGGAACAGCATATTAGATTGTTGCTTAATGAACAGGCTACGATGGCACATTTTGCTGTGGCGCTGGATTGGTTGTGGGAAGTTTGTAAACCTGGAGATCAAGTTATAATTTATTTCTCTGGCCATGGGGACGTGGAGCGTAGAAGCATAACCCAACCTGGATTTCTTTTGTGTTGGGATTCTCCAGCAAATGTTTATATGTCTGGAGGTGCATTTTCACTTTATATGTTGCAGGAAATTATTTCAACCCTGTCATTAAAAAATCAAACCCAAACCATAGCCATTATTGATGCCTGTAGAAGTGGAAAACTAGCAGGTTCCACAATTAATGGCAGTCAATTGACAAATTTAAATCTTGCTAAGCAATATGCTAATGAAATTAAAATCCTTTCATGTCAACCTGATGAATACAGTATTGAAGGTGAGCAATGGGGCGGAGGTCGAGGCGCATTTAGTTATCACTTGATAAATGGGCTTTGTGGTTTGGCTGATGAAAATGAAGACTTAGAAATTAGTTCTTATGAATTAGGGAGGTATTTGGAAGATCATGTCAAAAAAGACGTTGCACCAATTAGGCAAATTCCGATGCTGATGGGCTCAAAGGATTATACCTTATCCAAAGTATTTAAAAATATTGTTGATTCAATAAATTCTAATAATTCAAATAATCTGGTTCTGTTTTCAGGAATAGATTCTCGGAGTATTGATTATTTGGTTGAAGCTAATTCCGATACAGCTCTTTATAATACCTATAAAAATTTTAATAAATGTTTGAAAGCTAAAACATTTTTATTGCCTGAGAAGAATTGTGCTGATTATTATTATTTGCAATTGCTTAATTCTGAAAAACTTAAATCGTTGCATAGCACATTGACCAGAAATTATGCAGCTGCACTCCAGGACGAAGCACAACAATTTATTAATAATATATTGCAATCCGATATTGTAGAACTTACATTAAGTAAAAAAATCAGAATCGAAAAAAGTAGGCTTAATCGGACCTACCTTGAACGGAGTATCCAATTATTAGGAAACAAACATTACTTGTATCCATCTTTGGTGTCCCGAATTTATTATTTTAAGGCCTTTGAACTTTTATATCACAGCAATAATCCTAATGCCCAACTCGGTTCCCAGATAAATGACTATTTACGAAATGCACTGAGTTATCAGAGTGAAATGCCATTATATTATTATTCATTAGGTTTAAACTATTCTCTGCATTTAAAAAATCTGGATTCTTGCATTTACTATTTCAATAATTCAATTAGGTTGGCTCCTAGTTGGATGCTACCTAAAATCATTCTTCCAACTGTATTGTATACTTATTTTAATAAAGATTCTATTTCATTAGTTTATTTTAGTGAAGTAATGAATAAATTATCTAACGAAGCTCCTTTTTTAAATGGTCTTGGACTTTTTTATTCAACTAGAAAAAATTATAAGGAAGCTGAATTCTATCTGAGTAAAGCACATTTAATTGATTCAGCTTACGTAGATCCGTTAGACAATCTTTCATGTCTTTATTATGGCCTAGGAAATTATAAAGAGGCTTTAGTTTGGGCAGAGAAAGCGCTTAATAAGGATTCGTTAAGGGTGCAAACACTCTATAATTTAGGTAATATCTACTATAAATTAAAGCAATTTTTAACCTCAGAACAATTTTACTTAAAAGCTTTACAGCAAGATAGTTTTTATATTTATACTTATAGTGGACTTTCAAATTTATATATCCAAATGAAAAGATTTGATGATGCTGAAAGTTTTCTTTTAAAAGGCGAATTATTAGACACAACCAATAGTTATATCCATCTTAATTTGGGAAATGTGTATTATTTTAAAAATAAAGTCGAACTGGCCATAAAACATTGGAAAATTAGTTCTCAAAATACAAACATTGATTATAGATCGTCTTTTAACCTGGCCTGTGTTTTTAGTGTTAGAAATGAGTTAAATGAGGCTCTTGTCTATTTAGAAAAAGCCATTCAACTAGGTGCTCCATACAATGAAATTATTAACGACAGTGATTTAACTAACTTAAAAGCAGATAATTCTACCTGGGAAAACCTACTAAATAATTATTTTAATGCAGACGGAACTAAGAAATTATTAAAATAGCATTTCGAATGATTTGCTAACTTAATTAATTTTGGATTCACCCCATCACCCCCTAAACTTCTCAATAAATTTCACCAATTTATTTACTTCATAACTACTTAGGTCCATCGTTGATCCACCCCGATTGGTATAAATTCTGAATTTTAAGTCTCGTGTATTTAAGATGCGTTTGATATCTTCTGAGTTTAATTTAAAATAAATACTTACCTGGCGAAAGGGACTTGTTTCAATAGTGGTATGTGTTGTAGGTACTGATACAATTACAGATTGAGTCGTTGACGGGATGGTCACGGTACTTGATTCTCCTTTAGAATTCATTACAGTTTCAGTTGAACTGGGAGTTGTTACCGATACATTTTCTAAACTTGAGCCTGTAGTTTTATTTGAAATGGTTTGGGTTCCGTATAAATTTTCAATCTTCATGGCTGTTAATTTAACGACTGAAGAATCTGTTTTATAATAGAATTCATCAAGGATTGTATACTCTTCTGGTCTTAGCATAAACTCAAATCTCAACAGCAGGGAATCTTTGATTGTATCATTGTTTTCAAGATAACATTTTAATTTGACATATCTTCCAAACCTTCTGTTTTCAGATGATTCATCATCATCCATTGTAATATTCTCAATGAAAAAGACCAAAGCTTTGCTATATCTAAATTCATCTTCAACCACATAATGATTTCTTTGGCTGTTTAAAGTTGTATTGAAAAGAATGAGCATGGATGCACCAAGCAGAAGTGTGATTACTTTCATATAGAATGGCTTTATGGTTAAAATTGCAAAAACTGCTAAAGATTATCAGGTCTTAAGTCAAAATTTTAAATGGAATCACGGAAATTCATTCTATAGTTCATTGCCTTTGATTTTAAATATTCACTGTGAATTTAAAAAGAATTTGAAGGTTGTATTAAGCTATAAAAAAATGCTGTGTTAAAAAATAGTTATAAATTGACAAATATTCTTAATAACTTGGGCTCAATTCCAGGAGTTCTATCCGTTTATCCAGGTTCTGATAAAGAGAATTTTACATTATTCAAAGCTTTGGCTGATGAACATGTAGCCAAATTGGATATATACAGAAAGCCCAAGCTTATTTTATTTAAAAAATTACTGCTTTATGCTGACGTGTTTGCGTTTTTTAATAGGATTTTTTCCGGTACTGCTTTTAGCTCAGGAGCGACTCGGTTTTAATAATTTATATTTGAACATTGGTACCACTATTAACCTCTATTACCGTGGCGGAACGAATTTTCCGGGTATAAAAGCCTTTGTGGGAGTTGGTGGCATCAAGCAGATCGATTCCAAATACGGCAATTACATGATGTCTGTTGGGATGAATGTTGGGATTTATAATAAATCCCTTGGCAATAGCCTGATTTTACTAAAGCAGGATAACCAAATTGACTTCACTTCCAGTTTGTTTTTTGGTCCGGCTTCCAGTCATATCAATGAGAAATTTCCACTTTATAAAAATCTACGAACAATTAATAATTTACCATTTTATAATCTGAGGTTTGGAAATGAAGGCCTCGCCATGTTGGGGGTTAATTTTATTATGAATAACCACATTCGACATCAAACCGTTGGAGCGATTGTATTGAATTATAAAAATGTAAGTATCAATTATTACAACGATGGGGGTATGCCCCTTAACCTATTGGGATTAGGGGATAGTTTTGACCGATGGTGGACAGGAGGCGGTGGGATTTATTACCATTCCACTCAAAAGAATAATTTATTTGAATTGACCTTCGACCAATTTACCGGTTACGAACGCCAGTATTTTGAATTGGCAAGCCGATTGGGAATGGATGTGCAGGATTACAGCATTTTCTCCGATATAAAGCCTGATACCATTGGTACTCGTTACAATGTTTCAGGATTTAGAAGTGGCAATAATTACAATTCTTCATCGTATTCCTTGCGTTGTTTTATCAACGAGTCTCTAGCTATCAATGTTGGAGTTATAGGTTCGTTAAGGGGCAATAATCCAGAGGGCGAGCGACTTTGGGGTGTACAGGATCTTATTCACAATGCTATGAAAATTGCAATTCATCCAAATTTTGATGCCAATCGGATAATGGTTGGAATGACGTTTAATCACTTTAATCCTATAAAATAATGTATAAGTATCTCATACTCCTGGTGGTGCTTTGCTCTTGCTCTCGAAAATATCACAGGGTGGAAAATTTATCAGAAAAACTGGAGCAGTATGTTCATCGTTGTTCGCCAAATGATTCTTTTTCAAAATTTGAAATGAATCTAATCCCCTATACTTTTTATAGAAATAAAGTATCCGAAAAAGTAATGATGACTGAAAATTCAAGACTTCATGATTTGGATATTTATTTGATAAAAGATACCACCAGTATAAAACATCAGCGATTTTTATTTTTTATTCCTTTTGTAAATGATAGCATCCCAGCATTAAACCACGAGGTTTATTTCTTTTCCATAAAGGGACTATCAGACACACCAGATCGGAATCAAGTGAATCGGTTTGAATTGTTGAAAATTTATAAGGGAAAAATAAGTTTAATTGATATTCGGAAAATAGCTAAAGATACCAGTGAGAGCATTTTTAAACTTTATATTTCTGCTGGCGCTGATATTTCCTGTTTAAAGGATTTTAATAAGCAGATGAATTCAAACTTACAAACCTGTGATCCAAACGAATGTAAAAAAAATAAGAATAATTTTGAAGTGTTTATAAGTAGAAAGAAGGATGTATTGAAAGTGCATGCTTTAATTGATTACGGAAATAAGCATCGCGACAATCTGAAATCTACGGTATATGATTTTAATGAAATGTATAGAGAAGTACTTTTTTTTATTAAAAAATAAAACACAGTGTCATGCCATTTCAAGTTAAAAATCTTCAACAAAAATTAGATGCCGATTCCGGTGTCAAAAGGATCCTCGCATTAGATGGAGGCGGTGTTCGCGGAATTCTTACCCTGGGTTTTTTGGAGAAAATTGAGACTTTGCTTCGCAAACGTTATGATAAACCAGATTTGGTATTAAGCGATTATTATGATTTGATGGGCGGAACCAGCACAGGAGCAATTATGGCAACCGGTCTTGCATTGGGCATGGAAGTTAAGCAAATCATTCAGTTGTATTTAGATTTGGGGGAGGTTATTTTTGGTAAACGGAGTTACTCTATTATTCCTAGAGATTGGACCGGTTTTAGAGCAATTTTTAAAGAAAATTACAATTCAGAAAATCTGGAGAAGCAATTACAAAGTACATTTGGTGAAATTGTATTTGGAGATACACAGGCCATAAAATGTGGATTGGCTATCAATACCAAACGAGCAGACACTTATAGTTTGTGGACTTTTGCAAATCACCCAGATGGCGTTTATTATAAAGCGAATAAAGACATCAAATTGTGGGAATTGTGCAGAGCGAGTTCAGCGGCTCCTTATTATTTTAAACCCAAACAACTTCCCATTAAAACACGCACCGGCAAAGCAGTTAAATCTGGATTTGTAGATGGTGGAGTTAGTTTAGCTAATAATCCGGTATTTCAACTATTTCTAACTGCTACCGTACCTAGCTTTGGTTTTAATTGGGTTTCGGGTGAAGATAAATTATTTATGACTTCATTAGGAACCGGAAATGGCTTGTTGATTGAAGATCCGGAAAACCTGGTTAATTCACGTGCAGTTGCATGGGCTTCTAAGTTGCCCAATCTTTTTATGATTGATGCTTTGGAGATGAATCAAATTGTATTGCAATACTTTGGTAAAAATCATGGCCCTGCAGATTTTATTGATAATCAATTTGGAAAATTGGAAGAGCTTAAGTTTTTAAAGGAAAAATTATTCAGTTTTACCAGGCACAATGTCCGATTGACTCAAGATGCTTTGTCAGCTTTGGGTTTTAAATTTGATTTGAATAAAGTTCGCTCAATTGCAGAGATGGACCATTATGAAAATATTCCGGATTTATTGGCTATAGGTCGAAAAGCATCTGAGCAATTTACTGAAACCAATTTACCGACTTCATTTGATTTGTAGTGTATGAAGAAAATATATTTTTCTTATTCTGATAAACCGGAAGATCAAAGCCTGTATAAAGATCTAAACAATCACCTGCAACAATATAAACGCAAGGGATGGATTGAAATTTACGACGAACAGGAATTATTTAAACAAAATGGAGACCTCACTAAAAATGAGGAATTTTTAAAATTGTCTGATTTAACCATTCCATTAATAAGTATTGATTATTTAAACAACGATGAATGTTTAAAAATTTTAAAATTGGCGGATTCAAGGCAAATTAAAATTGTACCGATATTATTAAGAGAATGCGACTGGACTGCAGATGATATATTAAAAAAATACAGCGACGAAGTACTTCCTGAAGAAAAAAAATCAATAGAACATTTGAGTAAAACCTTACCTGACAAGCAAACTATATTTAAGGAAATAGGTGACGAGATCAAGTGTTTTATTTTTCCTGAATTGCATTCTGTTAAAATAGCGAATTCAGGCAAAAGTTTTTATTGGTTGATTGCCAGTTTTGTTATGCTAATTGGAATACTTGCTTCTCTTTATATCTATACAAAAACACATGAACTGCTTTTGGCTTTTTTAAGTTTACTGCTATTTACACTGATTGCATTGATGTCGGTTAAGAATGTTTTATTTCCAACTAAATTGTCAACTATTTAATTTAAGATTATGAGTTCAGAGTTTAAGGAAAGGAATCTGCAAAGTATTCGAGTTTTAGAAAGTCTTTTGGAAAATGAAAAAAAATCTAAGATTTACACGATTATCGTGGTAGTTGGATTTTGTATTTTAGGAGGACTCATTCTTTATTTAGGATTGGAGTTATCCAGTAAAGCTAATGAACTCAAGAAGCAATTGCATGAAAAAGAAGCTTTGATTGCTGAGAAAACAAATCTATTAGCTGAAAAGGAAAGCTTAATTGCAGAGCGGGATTCTGCATTGATTAGACTTGACAGTCTTCAAACCTCTTTGGTAAATACCAATAGTTTGCTTAGTCATACTGCGTTGGAGGCAGATTCCATCAAGCAGCAATCATTGAGTTTATTAACGCAAGTTCAACAACAATTTGATAAATTAAACCAGGATTATGTCCAACTCCAAAAAAAGTATAAACTTGAAAGCAAACCTATTGATGAAGTAAATATTAAAGACCAGGTTCAGGTTATCGACAAATTGAATAAAAAATATAAATGTTATATACAATACATGCCCGGCTTTGAAGGAGAAGCAAAACGAGCATATCAGGCACTTTATCAGAAGGATTGGTATAATCAATTTATAGCTGAAAATGAGAAAATAGAAAATCAATCCTTCAATACCTATATTAAATATTTTGACAAGGCAGATCAAAAATTAGCCTATGAAATGTATCGAACCTTGATGAATGCTAAAATAGAAGTTTCCCGGGAGCCGGTTTTGGTAGAAACTCCTGGAGCTGCTAAAAAGTTTGAAGTATGGATTGGTAAGGCTCAACGGAAATCAGTTGAAGATGTATTAAACAATCCGAGATATCAAAATAAGTTGAACCTTATGAATAAAAAACTATGAGTGCTTTAAAAGTTTTTATTTCGTATGCGCATGAAGATGAACAGATTAAAAATCAACTTGATAAATTTTTAATTACTTTAAAACGTTCAAATAAAATTGAAGTATGGCAAGATCGGCAAATTATGGCCGGGGATGTATGGGATGATCTAATAAAACAGGAACTTACAACTGCAGATATAATTATCTTATTGGTTAGTATAGATTTTATTGCATCAGATTATATTTGGAGAAATGAATTGGAAATTGCAATGCAACGCCACGAAGCGGGCACTGCGCGGGTCATTCCGGTTATTGCCAGAGCTTGTGATTGGAGTGGGATGCCATTTAGAAAATTACAAGCGCTTCCTACTGGTGGAATTCCCATTGAGAATGCAATAAATTCTGATCAGGTGTATACAGAAATATCCAAAAGCATTCGGGAGGTGGTCGATTATTATAATCAGAAAAAAGAGAAGGGAGTATAATGGTTAATTGTAAATTATTAATGTACTTAATGAATTACAATTTACATTTAATAATTAACCATTTACCATCCCCAATCGCTCCATTCGATAATATTCCCGGAAGGTAATCATGCGTTCGGTATTCTCATCCCAAAGTTTATGCGTTGCTAATTTTAGACTTTGTATAAAATTGAGTTCAGTTGTGTATTTGTGAAACCATGGAACCGCATCTACACATTTTTTCAAATTGTAATTAGGAATCGCAGGATTTAAATGATGGATGTGATGGATGGCAATGTTGCCAGTAAACCAATTAAATATAGCAGGCAATTTATAATAGGTACTTCCTTTTATTGCAGCATACATAAACTCCCATTTATTTCTCCAATGTTTGTAGCCATGTTCGTGTTGGTGTTGAACATAAAAAAACCAGATGGCTATAATGGCAAAAGATGAAAGGATAATTAAATGCATGGTGATAAAACGTTTCCAATCCAGAATAAAACAAAGCGCTATAAATACAGCCGCATAAATAATATTATTTAAATACAATCCTGGTTTTGCTTTTTTAAACTCTTCTAAATTTACCAGTGGCAAACGATTGTGGATAAAAATATAGTAGATCGGACCTAAGATGAACATCACCAGAGGTGTACGGTACAATCGATATTTAAAGCGTTCAAATTTGCCCAATTTGGAATATTCAGCAACTGTCAAGGTATTGATATCGCCGATATCGCGAACTTCCAGCATTCCATTGTTCATGTGATGAAAATGATGGGATTTGGCCCAATAGGAATAAGGTACTGAACTTAACATGCTGCAACTATATCCTATGATTTTTCGCCAACGGGAAGATTCCACAAATGTATTGTGACCACAATCGTGCTGGATAATAAAAATTCTAACTAAAAAAAGAGCATTCAACAATGCCAATAAACATGCAGCCAAGACACTGTAGTCCCATAAAAAATAAATTGCTATCCAAACTGCAAAAAACGGCCCGATGCTATTCAGAATTTGAATAAAGGCTTTAAGGTTATCCGTTTTTTGGTAGGGCTTTAATGTTTTCAGCGCTTCTTTAACTTTTCCGGTAAATTCCTTTACTTCAGGATTCATCGCTACGGTTTGATTTTAGGGTGCAAAGATATGAAAAACTGTCGAATGAAAATTAGATTTTATATTACACAATTAGTTAATAATCAAACGAATATACGATAAAACAATGCATAATTAATAAGCCATTGACTTAAAACTCTATGTGCAATTTAATTCTAAAATTTATCGGACTGCCTGGTGTAAAATGTAATTCTTCGACAGCATTCGGCTCATCCTTTAATCTTGATAACGTAGAAAATTGCGCTTCGTTCCATTTTTGATTAAAAATATTCTCAGCGATGAAGGCAATGTTTACATTTTTAAATTGATAATTTACTGTAGCATCAAATTGTTGGTAGCCATTGGCTATTATGCTGTTGTCTTCATTTGCAGGTCTGTCTGTTAGAATCCGGTAACGCAAGCCTGCTGAAAATTGTTTGAAATCTTTAAGTGTAATTCCACCCATGTGAGTCCATTTTGCTGCCAGAGGTATAAAATTTTGGTTTTCCGGAGCGTCAGCCGAACGTGCATTGGAATAACTTGACTCTGCATCTAAATATAAAAATCTGCTTGCCTGAAAACGAAAACCTGCTTCAATGCCTCTTCGTTTTGTTTTTCCGCTGTTTTCAACAATAGCCTCATCGCCTACATATACCAATTCATCTTCTAATTGTAAAAACCAAAGTCCTCCATGAAATAAAATATTGTTTCCAATCTTAGTTTGCATACCCAAATCCATGCTGGTTGCAGAAGGCAACATTTTAATATTGAATTTTTGAATAAGTAATCGGGAATCATTGGAGTGAAATCCACGACCAATTTTTGCTATTATTTGTAATCCTTGTTTTGCATTATAAATCGTGTAAAATTTTGGTGATAGTTTTAATTCAGTTTTATAATAGTCAGATTGTTGAAGTAAAATTTTATCCAGATAGCTAAATTGAAAAAAATCCACTCTCAATTGAGGAGAAATTTCCCATTTTCTCCATTTGTAATTTACTTTTATATAAGAATAGCTGTTGTTTTCATTTACGGTTCCCTGGGCTAATCTGTTTAGCAGAGTTTGCCGGTCTTTGGTATGACTGAGCTCTAAATTTTTAACACAATCAAAGCGATGTCCTAAAGCTGAAATAAATTCAATTCCATTCCAACTTGTAAACCATTGTGCATCCATTCCAAGGATGTTTCTATTTTCTTTTTGTTTGATCTGATCACCATTAATTGAATCATTCAGAAAATATGTAAAATTTGAAAAAAGTTCAAAATTGTAATTGGTATAAAAGGTACTCCATTTTAATTGTTGATTAGAAGTAATTGGTTTAATTAACTGAAACAGCAAATTGGATCTGTCCGTGTTTCCTCCTTCGTTGGGATCAATGGCTCCAAATCGCTTGATCAAGTCTTGATCAATGGCTCTTTGTGGAATTTGTCCGGATGCGTTCCAATGGCTGTTAAAGTGACTGGCAGTTATTTTGAATTCAACTCCGGATTGGTTTTTGTGATTAAACTTTAATAATCCGTTGTATCGCTTAAAATCCTGAGCATGTTCAAAATACCCATCTGTTGCTACGTATTCAGTTGCCAGATACGAATTGGTATGTCCCTTTTTTAATAAGTTAAACATTCCTGCCAATCTATGGGCATCAAATTTGCCTGTTTCAAAAATCAAACTATTTTTTGTTATGCAATCCTTTAATATAAAATCAACGTAGCCAGCATTCCCAAAATTTCCTTTCGCAGCATTGTAACTTCCTTTTTCAAAATCCAGTCGCTTGACTGTTTCTGGAATGATAAAATGAAGATCGGCATATCCCTGCCCATGAGCATGGGAAACCATATTCACCGGAATTAAATTGTCAACACTGATTTGAATATCTGTCCCGTGATCCAAATCAAATCCTCTTAAAAATAGTTGTTCGGCCTTTCCACCACCTGCATGTTGTGCAATAAAGAGTCCTGGAACTTGTCTTAAAAGTTCCTGGCTGCTTTGAACCGGGCGGATGTGATTGTCAATTAACTGCAGGTTGTATGGCAAGGATTCAGTGATATTAATTTGATCCAAAGCCACAGAAGATTCTGATAAATTGAAAGTACTATTTCTATTTAAATCCGATTCAGTTATATGGTATGTAATTGTTTTAAATCCTATAAATGAAAATTGAAGACTGTCTCCAGATTTTGCATTCGGTTCTTTAAAATATCCGTTTTTATCGCTGTGAGTATGTGTATTTGATTTTTTATTAAGAATCGTTACTTCCTGAATTGGATTTTGAAATTCATCTAAAACAAACCCACTGATTTGTGCATAACTTAAACTTTTTATAAGAATTAGAAATACGATAAGATTAAAATGTTTCATTTGAATGAATTTTTTATCGCCACGAATGCACGAATGGAAGACGAATTAAGACACGAATCGCAGCGAATGCACAAATTAAGCCACTAAAAGAGCATATATACATGATTCATCATTTGTCTTTAATTCGTGCATTCGTGGCATTAATATTTTCATCATTATAAATTAATTAAATGTTTTGTTTTAATTCAATTAGCTCAGGATGCTTTGAATTGGTTCTGCTTGCTTTTTCTAAATACATAAGACTATTTTGCGGATCTTTTTTCATTTGATATATTTTGGCAAGATTTCTATTTATATCAATATTATCAGGTCGCATGTTCAAATCTTCTTGTATATATTTTAAAGCTTTATCCGGATCATTTAATAAATCTGAATAAACCGCAGCATATTCCAGGCTCATGTTATGTCCATGTTTCATATCGTCATCAAGCATTGCCAGGATTTCAGGAATCAAGGAATTGAATGCTTCTGTTTGATTCGTTTGCTTATATAATTCAGCAAGATGTATGTAGAAGGATACTTCCGGAATGATTTGACAAGCTTCTTTTAATTCTTTTTCTGCTTCTTTATACTTTGCTTGTTTTATATAAACTGTTGCCAGGCTGGCTTTTGCGAATGGATAATCGGGACGTTCTTCAAGAATTTGATTGAGAATTGAAATTCCTTCATCCATTTTATCATATCGAATGCATAATTGTGCCAATTGCAAGGCGGCCCACGCTTTTTCTTCACTACCTGGACTACCTGCTTCTACTGCCATTTGCATGGCTTTAATGGATTCTTCAGGCATGCCATAGATTTCCCGCAAGTAAGAAACTCTTGAATAGGATCTTAAATCTGGTCGCATTGATACCATTTTATCTGCCAAAGACACTGCATTTTTGTAATCACCCAGTTCGACATGTGCATCAATCAAAGCACCATAAATCGATGCATTGTAAGGGTTTTGTAGTTGAGCCGTTTCAGCAGTTTTCAGCGCATCTTTAAAATGATGCAATGAGAGCTGAACACTTGCTTTTGCACTTAAGGCTAAAAATTTCTGGTCCTTGCTAATGTTTTTTTGTTGCAAGGCATACTCGATGGTATTTAATGCAGCCGGATAATAGTGTCCGTGCTCACCTGTAATTCGGGCTTCTGCAATAAATAAATTGGTAAGATTTATTAAAGCATCTACATGATTTGTTTTTTTAGTCAATGCATGTTTGAGATCTGCATAAGTTGATCGTACAGCTGACCATTCATTAAAATACTGCATTTTTTCAGAACGTTCCAGTAAAGCTGGAATTTCGAAATTTGTTTTTGGTTCTTCCGTGCAAGACAAAATCAAGAGTGTGCAAACGATGAAGTATAAATTTTTCATGATAAATTTTTATTTTTTTAAAAAAAGTCCTCGGCCCGGAATGGAGCCAAGGACTTTTAAAAGTTTATTTTAATTTTTAATTAATTTAGTGTAACCTGCAATGGCACCGCGATCTGTAACGGCACTTGCCAGGTAGATTCCGGCAGGTAATTTGCTAAGATCTACAGTAAACTCATGCAAACCTTTACCAAAGTATTCTTGATTTAATGTTTGAATGGTTTTACCATCATTGGTTCTTAAATCCAGACGTACACTGGTTTCTAATTGATTGTTTATTTTAAAAGTTGTAACAGAGTTCACAGGATTTGGATAATTAATCAAAGAAATTTGAGGTCCGTTTAATCCGATGATTCCTCCGTTTTGATTATTAACTGCGCTTACAATTTTTCCTCCACATTCTCCATCGCCTGACCAGGGTGCAGCCAAATTTGGAAATGTATTTGAAAACACAGCGTCGTTTTTCTCAACCCCAGTTGTATAAGTCAATACGCCAATCAAATTGGGTGTAACCGGATTGGGTGAACCGGCAGTGTAGTCGTCGTACCACAGTCCGACTGCAGCCAATACTATTCCGGAAACTGCTTGCAATTCAATGCGGGTGACATCGTCTTCTAAACGTCTTCCATTTGGAAATCCATCCATGTTTGGAATAAATTCGATGTTGGTATTTGCAAATTTTGGATCTGTTAATCCAAGTACACAAGCTTGTACCAAACCCAGCGTGCTGAATGCTGGATCGTTTCTAGGAGTTGCTGGTACAGCCATGTTCAATCTCAACATATCTCCTCCGTTAGGCAAGAAATTGTGTATAAATGGTTTTCCTTCTGCTAATGGATTTCCATTTTTTCCAGTTGCTAATTGGTAGGGTTTGAAATTAGGAACTCCGGTATGAAATGCAGGCCATAAATCGATGGAACGCGCTTTTCCTTTACCGGGTAATAGCAAAGTTCCAAATATGGCATCGTCTAATGCGGTTCCTTCCAGGGCCGGATTTCCTTTTAGTCCGTACAATCCATCTTTGCCATATCCAAAATCAAATCCTTGCAAAGAATTTCTTTGAATGCGTAATTTTGACATGGACGGAACTGCTGATCCAAATAAGGCATCGTCCATGTACAATGCCAATTCAGGATTGAAAAAGAAATTATCCATTAAAGTATCTGCCAATTCCTGATAAGGAGTCAATGAATTCCAATAATCTTTATAACCAATTGGAATAACTGCTTCATTTGTCAATGGCATGCCTAATCTTGAAACCTGAATCCATTCGCCAGAGTGATTTTCTCCTCCTGGAGTTAAAGTGCGGATCGCTTGTCTGCTTGCAGAAGCCCAAACGCCAATGACATAATCAGGATCTAAAATGGTACGAGGCGCAGCAGGTGCTCCGGTTTTTAATAAAATGCTGATCGGAATTTGAATTGCTATTGCACTTACGTTTAAGCAGGCAATCCCATCCCGTGGTTTCCCATTTTGTCTTGGTAAATTTCCTAAATCAAATACTCCCCCCAAATCCACAAAAAAAGGATCGTCAGTAGGTCCACAAAAAACGCGTTCACCTGTATTGATGTTGCGAATTGCAGATTGCATCAAATTTGAATAAGTGGTGCCCAATCCCACACCCGATTCAATAGAACGTGCACCAATGTTGTTTGGTGGAACCGGTCCGTTGTTAATCAGAGTAATAAAACTTAATCCACCGTCAGTGCTGCGTTCGAGTGTATAAGTAGTTTTTAAATTCTGCTTACCCAATCGAATGTTAAAGAAGGTCGTAGGATCTTCATTTACCTGTTTAAAAGTAAAACGGTAGGTAATTTCATCACCAGGTTTGGATGCATCGTTGTCAACATGAATTTCGTATCGGATGTTTTGTCCAAAACTGTAATAATTTGGACCACCGTGTGGAAATTGAAGTGGAACATACGTCGCAATAATGGTAATCATATCCGGATTGTCCGGACTTCTAAAGGCATACAGATCCACATTGTCTGCAAGCGGATCGTTTGCAATGAGTGGTGCTTCACGATGACTTGATGCCATTAAAAGCCCAAAAAACAAGCTGAATAAGCTGGAAAGTACAATTTTTGATTTCATAATTTAATATTTAACTGAGTTACGGATGGTACAAGCCATTTGGATTTCATTTAGGTAAATTATTTTTATAAATTATCTTAGCCCTTCATTTGACAACATCAGAGCAGATACGAAACCAATTTTTAGAGCTTCGCAAAGGCCCATCGGAGCTGGCTATTAAGTTTTTAATGGATCAGTATGGAGATACTTTATTTGGAATTGTATTAAAAATTGTAGGAGAACAACAATTGGCAGAGGAAGCTTTGCAGGAAGGATTTGTTAAGGTCTGGAAAAATCTTTCTGAATATCAATTTGAAAAAGCATCGCTGTTTACCTGGATGTTGACCATCGTCCGGAATACAGCTATCGATTTATTAAGACAAGAAAACCGTCATAAAAACCAAAATCTAAGTCCAGGCGTATATGATAGTATAAACCACAGTGTTGAATCGCAGATCTCAGATATTGGTTTGATGAATAAAGTCAATAAACTGGATCCAAAATATAGAGAATTGATTGATCTGATATATATACAAGGATTTACGCAACAAGAAACTGCGGATCATCTTCAGATGCCAATAGGCACTGTTAAGACACGGATCAATGCGGCGATTAAAATGTTGCGATCGATGTTAGCTACTTTTTTCATTTTATTAATGAATGTTTTTAAATGAATCAAAAGATTAACATACAGGAAATAAAGGACTCTGGAATTCTGGAGCAATATGCATTGGGATTAACAGATGCCAAACAAAATGAAGAAATAAACAAATGGTTGGCGGATTCTGATGAATTGCAATTAGAATTAAAGGAAATTCAAAATAGTTTGGAAATTTTTGCAACTCAGTATGCAGTTCCTGTACCGGGTCGTGTAAAAACCAATATCATCCAACGCATAGGGCAGGAATTAAAAATGGTAGAGCTCAAAAGCAAATACCGCAGATACATGTATCAAGGAATTGCAGCTATCGGAATTCCATTTATAATTGTAGGTTCTTATTTATGGATGAATTATCAATCCAGTCGTTCAGAACTTAGCATATTAAATCAGAAGTTAAATGAACAAACTCTTTTGCACATTCAGGATAGCCTGAATTTAACAGATTGTAACAGTCGGTTGGAAGTTTTACGTAATAAGGATGCAAAGAAAATATTGTTAAAAGGTACACCGGTTTCACCCCAGGCATTTGCAAGTATTTATTACGATACCTTATCGCACAAAACATATTTGGATGTTTTGGATTTACCAAAGCCGCCTTCTCAAAAGCAATATCAATTATGGGCTATTGTAGCAGGAAAGCCAGTTGATTTAGGAGTATTTGACTTAAATGAAAAACAAACTGCGTTTAAAGAAATTGAATTTGTAAAAGAGGCTCAGGCTTTTGCAATTACGCTGGAGCCAATGGGCGGAGTAGTGTCTCCTACTATGGATCAGATGTATGTAATGGGAGGGGTGAATTAAATTACGAATTACGAAGGATCCATTACGAATTGTAGGTGAAAGTAAATTAATTTCCAACGATTAAAAGAATTGCCACGAATGCACGAAGGAAGACACGAAAGATGTACTCTTTGTGATTTCTTCATTCGAGCATTCGTGGCGTTATTTCTTTTTCATTCATTGTTTAACTTGCGTAATCGTTGCAAGTTCATTTTATTTTGAAATTGAAAACAAATTTGCCAATCTCTCTACAGGCTTAACTGTTATTGCTTATTTCCATCCATTGCAGGAGCTGCTTCAGGAGCTGGCATTGGCATAGCCATTACCGGAGTCATCGTATCAAATTGAATTTGCCAGCCATTGCCTTTCTTTTTTAGAACGGCCATACCAGTTGCTTTGCCACCAATTTGTTGGCCTTTAATTTTGATGTCTGCATCAGAATCCCAAGTAATGATAGCAATTTCAGGAGTTACCATTCGGGAAGAAGTCAGTTGATATGTAAATGTTGGAGTACCGTCTACCATACCATCAAACATTTTCCAGGAGGCTTCCAGGTTTTTAATACCCATGATCAACATGCCATCTGGTCCGATTTCACCGGCCTGACGATCGTAAATATTTTTTAGTGCTTTATAATCATGTTTTTCATAAAGCGTGTAAACATCTTTTAAAAATGTTTCAAAAGTTGTTTTGTTCTCCATTGGCAATTTAGCAGGTTTACCCTGAGCATTCGAAAGCGTTATGGAAGAAATAAAAAAGCTGAATACAAAAAAAACAGAAATTAAATTTTTCATAATTGATTTTAATTTTTAATTTGAATTAATGATAAACTATTTAGTAAATAAAATAATAATTTTTGACTTTTAAAATACCAACTAATTTGGAATGCTCTAAATTATTAAAAAAATCGATGCAATTCACGAAACATGGAAATTTAATTATTTTTTAATACTCTAAAATATCCACTTCAATACTGATTTGCCCACAAAGCATAGTTTTGTTCATTTCTAAGCAATTCATGGGCCAATTTTTCAGTAAAATCAATGAATGGATTTGTCATATAAAGCATTACCAAACTCAGACAAATTGCCAGAATTACCAAACATAATACTTGGATAAAGCCATTTTTAATTTTCATAATTTTAATTTTAGTGTGACAAAGGTAAACCGACGAATTGCTGATTGAAATCCGTAAAAATTCGTAAAATGACTACGTAGAATTGCGTATAATTTCACAAATTCTATATTTTTACAAGATTTGAAATCAGGTTCCTAATGAAATTTCGGGTTATTTTAAGTTGCATGTTTGTTTTTAGCTGCTTTTCTGAAAGTGTTTTGTTGTATGCTCAAACTCAAGTGGCTGACAGCATCCGTCAAAAATTAACTTTAGAAAAGGACCCTGCCAGTCAAACCAAGTACTATTTCCTGATAGCAAAAGAATTGTTGGAAAAGCACTTTGATCAGGCTTCTTTCTATACAGATAGTTTAGAGCAATTTGCCAGAAAGTCTAAAAATCCGACCAGCAAAGCCTTTGTACTCAATTTTAAAGGACTGATAGCCAAAGAATCTGGTAAATTGAAAGAAGCTTTGGAATATTTCTACCAGGATTATCAAATCCGGCAAGGAGATCAAGATGTACGTAGCTTGGCAATGACCTGTAACAATTTAGGAGGTACCTATGCAGAATTGTTTAAACCGGATTCTTCAATCCACTATTATTTAAAATCACTGAAGATATTTGAGGACTTAAAAGAATACAGCAATCTCGCTTCAGCTTATAGTAATATCGGCAATCTCTACAACGACCAAAAAATCCACGACAAAGCAATCAACTATCTGGAAAAAGCATTGGCTATACGTTTAGAGCATGGTGAAGAAAAAAAATGCATGTTCACGTACAACAACCTGGCAGTCGCTTATGGTACGAGTGAAGGAAATGACGAACAAAACTTGACAAAAGCCCTGGAATATTCTAACAAAGGAATTGAAATTGCTTTAAAATATAAAAACAATTATGTTGCCGGAGTAATAGATGGAGGAATCTGTCATATCTTATTGGAAAAAGGCAAATACCAGGATGCCATTCCTCATTGTGAGCAATCTATTAAACTATTGACTGAAGCAAAACGAATGGTTAATTTGGTCTTTCCATATGTCAATCTGGCATCCGTTTATAACCGTTTAGATCAACCACAAAAAGCGCTTGATTTTGCCATGAAAGGTTATGCGATTATGGACAGCAATAAATTGGCAGATCCATTGGAAGTCTATTTAGAAGAGATTGGAACTGCTCATGAAAAACTTGGAAACCACAAAGAAGCATTGGTTTGGTTTAAAAAATTCATGAAGTTGGATGATTCCTTATTTCGTTCGGAAAACGTAAGAAGTCTGGCAGATGTGGAAACCAAATATCAATCAGAAAAAAAAGAAAAAGAATTAATTATAGAACGAGAACGCAATTATAAAAAAACAAGTTGGTTAATAGGCTTTGGTATTTTTTTAGTGGCATTTATATTAATTACTTTTTTATTATACAAGCGTTATCAATATAAGCAAGATCAAAAATTACAAAAAGCTGTAATCACCGAGCAACAACTGGGTTTAAATGCAGTTATAGAAGCACAGGAAGCAGAACGAAAACGGATAGCTAAGGATTTACATGATGGCATCGTCCAGGAATTGGTTGCTACTAAATTAGGTTTTGATGCTTTGCAATTTTCAATTCAACATCAAGATGAAATCCATTCCACTAAAATTAAGGATTTAAGCCAGCAATTAAATGAAGCCTGTACCGAATTGCGAAATATTTCACATGTAATGATGCCACCTACCCTGGAAACAAAGGGATTGGTACCTAGTTTACAGCTGTTATTGCGAAATTCAATTGAACAAGCCGGCATTCGAAGTGAATTTGAGCATTTTGATTTACCCGTTCGATTGGATGAAAAAGTGGAGTTGGGATTGTACCGGATTGCACAAGAGTTATTAAATAATATTTTAAAACATGCGAAAGCAAATAAAATCGTAATGCAATTGTATCGAGCAGGCAACTTTTTAATTTTGAGAGTGGAAGATGATGGCATTGGATTTGATTTTAATGAAGCAAGACATGCAGGAAGCATGGGTTTACTAAATATATTAAGTAGAGTACGGACTATGGGCGGTAATTATTTTTCTGAAAAAGGCGAACTCAATGGAACTATTTCAACAGTTAGAATTCCTATTTGATGCGGGTAAAAATAATATTAACAGATGATCACCATTTGGTTAGACAAGGGTTCCGTTCACTCTTATCGTCCCATCCCGGATTTGAAATACTCGCCGAAGCATCCAACGGAAAGGAGTTGATTCAAATACTTGATCAGGGAATGCTACCGGATATTGTTTTAATGGATGTTGAAATGCCTGAATTGAATGGCATTGAAGCCTGCCAAATTTTAAATACGAACTATCCACAGGTTAAAGTGCTGATGATTAGCATGCTCAACGATAAAGATACCATTCAAGATGCAGTAAATGCTGGTGCCAAGGCATATCTGTTTAAAAATACTTCAATCCAGGAATTGACAGAGGCCATTCAACAAGTTTTAAATGGAGGCAGTTATTTTGGAAAAGAAATAGCCCATGCCTTGTTGGGGAAAAGTAAAAAAGAAGACGCAATTGCCTTAGCTCAATTAAGTGATCGGGAACTAGAAATATTAAAATTAATTGCGGAAGGATTTTCAAGCACTGAAATTGGATCCAAATTATTTATCAGTCCTCGCACGGTTGATACACACCGAAACAATCTCATTCAAAAATTAAAAGTAAATGGAATTGCAGGTTTGGTGAAAATTGCTATTCAAAATAAACTAATTTAAACAATAATCCTTTAACGCAGTGAACACGAAGAAATACACGCAGAGAAAAAAGAAGTAAATCTTCTCTTCCTCCGTGTTCCTCCTCCGTGAACTCTGCGTGAAAATTCCTTTAACGCAGAGACCACGAAGAAATTCACAAGGAGAAAAACGAGGCAACTCTTTTGCCTCCGTGATCCTTCTCTATGTTCTTAGCTTGAAAATTCTAATAATGCAACTTAAGCTTAAACCATTCAATTTATAAATTAAGTTGTATTCTGTGTAGAATTGCAGAATTGTAGTATTACAGCATAAGTTATTTTCTTCTTTGTCCTCCTTTCCTCCTTTCCTCCTCTCCTCCCCTCCCCACATTCTTTCTACGAAAACTTTCGTAATTCAAAAATTGGCATTATTTTGCGGGCTATTCATAAAACCACAATACTTTTACCATTATGTCAATAAAAAACAGTGTTTTAAGTCTGGCGATATGCTTGTTAAGCATGAGCGGCTTTACCCAAAAGAAAACGGCTGACAAGCCAGCAACTAAAGTAGAACCGAAAGAATTTATCAATTCCGCCTTGTTTAGTGAATTGAGTTTCCGAAGCGTAGGTCCTGCAATCACCTCGGGTCGAATTGCCGATCTGGCTGTAAACCCAATGAATCACAGTGAATATTATGTTGCAGCTGCATCCGGTGGAGTCTGGAAGACCACCAATTGCGGCATCAGTTTCAATCCAATTTTTGATGGAGAAGGTTCTTATTCTATCGGATGTTTAGCCATTGACCCTAAAAATCCCAATGTAGTATGGGTTGGCACCGGTGAAAACAACAACCAGCGCAGTGTAGCTTATGGAGATGGAATATATAAATCAGAAGATGGCGGCAAGTCCTGGAAAAACATGGGATTAAAACAATCAGAACATATTGGAAGAATCTCTATTGATCCTACAAACCCGGATATCGTATATGTAGCTGCTTATGGGCCACTTTGGACAAATGGAGGAGAGCGTGGTATTTATAAAACCATCGATGGAGGGGCCAACTGGAAGCAAGTTTTAAAAATCAGTGATTATACCGGTTGCAATGAAGTATTTGTAGATCCCAGGTACCCAAATATAGTGTATGCAGCAGCACATCAACGTCAACGCAAAGTATTTAGTTACATTGGTGGCGGACCAGAATCTGCCTTGTATAAAAGTACCGATGGGGGAACCACATGGAACAAAATAATGAGTGGTTTACCAGCTGGTGATTTGGGAAGAATTGGATTAAACTATTCTCCTGTAAATCCAGACGTTTTATTTGCAGTTGTAGAAGCCGCTGATGGAGAAGGTGGAGTTTACAAAAGTAAAGATCGTGGTGCGAGTTGGGAAAAGCAAGGTGGCTATTCAACTTCAGGGAATTATTATCAAAAAATTTATTGCGATCCGAAGGACATTAATAAAGTATTTGTGATCAACACCTATTTTGGTGTAAGTAAAGACGGTGGTAAAAGTTTTTCGATACTTGGAGAAAAGAGCAAGCACATTGACAATCACGTGATCTGGATAGATCCTGATAATACAGATCATTATCTGGTAGGTTGTGATGGAGGTTTGTATGAAAGTTATAATGCCGGAGAAGACTGGGCCTTTAAAGCCAATTTACCGGTTACCCAATTTTACAAAGTATCTACAGACAATGCATTTCCATTTTATAATATCCATGGAGGAACCCAAGATAATTTTAGTATCGGTGGTCCCTCTCGCACAACCAGTATCAATGGCATCGTCAATTCCGATTGGTTTTTTACCAGTACCGGTGACGGATTTGAAACGCAAATTGATCCTTTAGATGCCAATATCATTTATGCGCAATCGCAATACGGTGGATTGGTGCGATATGATAAAAAGAATGGTGAATTTGTTGATATAAAACCCATTGAAAAAAATGGCGAAGCAGCATATCGTTGGAATTGGGATGCTCCATTATTAATTTCTAAATACAATAACAAGCGATTGTATTTTGCAGCTAACCGTTTGTTTCGTACCGATGATCAGGGGCACAGTTGGAAAACGCTCTCCCAAGATTTAAGTAGAAACATAGATCGCAATAAACTTATGGTCATGGATCGTGTATGGAGCGTGGATGCGATTGCAAAAAATGGATCGACCGATATTTATGGGAATTGTACATCCATTGCGGAAAATCAATTTGATGAAAATACCTTGTATGTTGGGACAGATGATGGTTTGATTCAAATCACTAACGATGGTGGAAAAACCTGGAAAAAAATTGATAACATTCCCGGAATACCGGAGCGCAGTTATGTACACCAAATAGTTGCATCTCAGCATGATCGCAATACACTGTTTGTAATTTTCAATCACCACCGTTATGGAGATTTTCATCCGTATATAGTTAAGTCAACAGATGGTGGAAGTAGTTGGAAAGCCATACAATCCAATTTACCGGAACGTGGATCATTATATTGCATGGCAGAAGATCATATCAATAAAAATCTATTATTTGCCGGAACAGAATTTGGTGCTTTTTGCAGTGTAGATGGTGGAATGAAATGGATTGCCTTAAAATCAGGATTGCCAACCATTGCAGTTCGTGATTTGGAAATTCAAAAACGTGAAAATGATTTGGTATTAGGAACTTTTGGACGCGGATTCTATGTATTGGATGATTACAGTCCGTTGAGAGCGATTACGAAAGAGGATTCTGCATTAACAGCAAAAATTTATCCGATTAAAGATTCGTGGATGTATGTACCATCGGTGCCCTTAGGTGTGCGCGGAAAAGGATTTCAGGGGGAAGGATTTTATACTGCAGCAAATCCTAAATTGGGAGCCGTGTTTAGTTATTATTTAAGAGATGATATTAAAACAATTAAAGAGAAACGACGCGAACGAGAAAAGGAAAAAATAAAAAATAAAGAAGCTGTTTATTATCCTACTGCTGATTCTTTGCGAATGGAAGACGAACAAGCAGCTCCTCATATTTTATTTACAATTACTGATGCAAGTGGCAATGTAGTACGAAAATTAAAAGCTGCAGCCAAAAAAGGATTGCACCGTATTGTTTGGGATTTCCGATATGCACCATTTGGTCCGATCGATTTGAGCAGTTTTGATGAATCCTTTGTATTTAATGCACAGGAAACTGGTTACATGGCAATTCCGGGAACGTATCGCGTGTCATTGAGCAAATTTGAAGATGGAGTTTATACAGATTTGGGAGTCCAGGAATCTTTTAAAATTCAGGCATTGAATCAATCCAGTTTACCGGCAGCTGATAAAAAGGCAGTAGATGATTTTTGTAAAAAAGTTGCTGAACTTCGCAGAGTAACGGGAGCAACGGATGCCTATCGTTCAGAGCTCCAGGAAAAATTAAAATACATTAAGCGAGCTGTGATCGATGCGCCTGCATTGCCAATAACTATTTCAAAGAGTATATCAGAATTGGAAACGCGTATGAACGCAGTCAATCTGCAATTAAACGGCAACGGCAGTCTTGCCAGAAGGGAATTTGAGACCTTACCATCTATCAATAGCCGCATTGGAACCATTGTTGGCGGATTGTGGAGTACAACGGTCGCACCCAGTGAAACCTATTTGCAATCGTATCAATTGGCATTGACAGAATTTAATGCAGTTTATAAAGAAATTAAGAGCATTGATTCAGCCATGACGCAACTGGAACAAAAATTAGAGATGCATGCAGTGCCATTTACACCCGGTAGATTGCCAGAATGGAGGACGAATTAAAGAAGTGGAAGAATTGCCACGAATGCACGAATGGAGGACGAATTGAAGAAGTGAAAGAATTGCCACGAATGCACGAATTAAAATCAATTACGAAATTGAAACGTAATTAAACTTTTGCAATTTCTTATTAATTCGTCTTTAATTCGTCTTTAATTCGTGCATTCGTGGCGATAAAAACTCCTTATTAATTCGTCTTTAATTCGTGTATTCGTGGCGATAAAAATTCCTTATTAATTCGTCATTAATTCGTGCATTCGTGGCGATAAAAATTGTTCTTAATTGATTGATCATATAAATTAAAGTAAAAAAATATCCCACTATGCATCAAGAACAAATTAAGACTGAATTAAAGGAAAGGCATCAAGCGTTTATAAATTATATCACTGAGCTCAATGAAAATACTTTCAATTATAAATTTCAAGAGAAGTGGACGGCAGGACAGCAATTGGCGCATATTGTAATGTGTGTCAAACCATTGGTTTATGTTTTTGGATTGGATAAAATACTTATTGAGCAAAAATTTGGCAAAC
Source organism: Saprospiraceae bacterium (assembly GCA_016787575.1). Classification (GTDB taxonomy): domain Bacteria; phylum Bacteroidota; class Bacteroidia; order Chitinophagales; family Saprospiraceae; genus Vicinibacter. The sequence goes on from JAEUUO010000009.1 coordinate 168,063, forward strand.
TGGATAGACCCAGTCAAACCTATGATGAATTATTAATTTCCTATTTAGAAAAATTTAAGGAAGGCGGCAAAGCCCCTGATAATTTTGTACCAGAGGAAATAAGTTTTCAACAACGTGAAAATTTATGCATAAGCTTGGATCAGTTGATTCAGGATTTGTGTTTGAAGCTGGGCATGTATACAGAAAGCGAATTGGATACCTATTGCATTCCGCATCCGCTTTTGGGAAAACTCAGTTTGCAAGAGATGTTATACAATGCAATTTATCATGTGGAGCACCATCACAAAGCAGCAATTCGGAATTTGCAGCATCAAAGTATTTCTTAAAATACACACTGAATTGTATGATTCACCCGGAAATTACCATAATTGATTTTGAAAACGGACTTGAAGAACCCATCAAGCGATTAAATTATGAGTGGTTGGAACGATATTTTCGGCTGGAAGATTCAGATATCAAATCATTGGCTTATCCCAAAGCTGAAATTATAGATAAGGGTGGTTTTATTTTTTACGCAAAGTATCAAGATGAATTTGTAGGAACCGCTTCTTTATTAAAAAAGTCGGATGCAATATATGAGTTAGGTAAAATGGCAGTTACAGAAAAAGCGCAAGGATTGGGAATTGGCAAACTTCTGATAGAACATTGCCTAAAGTTTGCCCGAGATTATAAAATTGAGAAACTGATATTATACTCCAATACGCAATTGGGATCGGCCATTCATTTATATCGCAAATACGGTTTTGAAGAAGTTGAATTGGAATCAGGATTGTATGAGCGTGCTAATATTAAGATGGAATTGAGGATAGAGTAAGACAAGTAAATATACTATCCATCAAATCAGATATAGCCACTCAAATCAAGGCAAATACTTTGATTTTCCAGGTTGTTCCATAGTTAGACAATGCAATCCGCCGCCTTTCCAGTTTAAGGGCATGGCATCTATAAATACAATCTGACTGTGCGGAAATTCAATTTTAAATATTAATCGAACCAGTTCTTCTTTTGATTTAGAAGAACCCATGTGTGTATAGGTAGGAAGTAAAATCATTCCATTTGTAATCACAAAATTTAAATAACTCGCATTGGCTACTTGTATTAAGGTGTCACCGTGTTGCGGCATTTCTGAAGGGATGAGTCCCTGACAAGAAATATTATTTTTTTCTATTTGTGATTGTAAGTCACAATTGGCAATTAATTTTCTACTGATTAAATCCGGCATCGGTACTTTAATAATATTAAAAGGCCTTCCATCCTGATCAACTGCTTTTTCAAGAATTTCAAAATTTTCTTTCATGCGGTCATGGTTGATCTGGAGTATGGGATTTCCATTGATTTCTGATTCGTCAATCCATGCAATAAAAATCGTGTTTTCATCTACAAACCGAACAAAGCTATCGGTATGCCCACCGGTACCACAAGCAATATAATTTTGATGAATTCTTCTGAAACAATGTAAAGGATCTTCAAGCAAACCTTTTTTCAACCAGATGATATTGCTTACACCCAAAACCTTTTTAAATTCAGATTCAATTACTTTTTTAGTTGAACCTGGATTTCTATCCAAGACTGTTGCTTCACATAAGATTAAACTCCCTTTCCCATTTGCTTCGGTTCCACCGCCTTCCTGAACAATTTTTGTTTTTATGATGGCTGCCTTTTGACTTTCAGCAATCAAACTGCTGACTTTATTGGTTTCTTTAACCTTTAATTCCATGGCATCCAAAACGGATTTAATCTGTGGGTTGTCTCCAAATTGACGTTTGAGAAATTCCGGATAACCATAGCCATTAAAAATAAAATCGACGATGGCCAATTCACCTAAATCATTTACTAAAAACTGAGCGCCAAAATCACGGATCCAAAATTGAGATCCTTTAATAATTTGAAAATGGATGGTTTCCAGATTAATGCCTTTAGAAGTTAGATATTGAGATGCCTGATGCATCAAACTATCTGATTCAACTGCCAGATTGACCTGGACTTTGTGACTAATCGATTTAATAATTGAAACTAAAACTGATTGGTATCCGTAAGAAGTGTCAGCTTCCCATCCCAACCACAGGGCATCCTGGTGCTCCCAGGCTGCAGGTATGTGATATACCTTTTCTTTATTGCTACAGCTAAACATCAAAAGCATAGCTATACCAAAAGCGATTCCTTTTAGAAACATATTATACTACCTAAAAATACTGACTACTGCTTACATGCTTTAAATCAGAACTGTCAAATCCAATCCAAGCCTGTGAGAACTTATTTATACATTCACCCAGGCAAAGTATAGCAATATTTTACTGCGTAAAAAACTTTAACACTACTTAGAAACTCCTTAGAATGCATTAATTGCTGGCTTTGGGCTTGGGTTTAAAGGAATTTTGGATTTTAGGAAGGTTTAAATTGAAGAATAATGGAATACTGATTTTGTATTTTCTGTTTTTGGTTTAATTTGAATGATCATAATAATTTAGTGTTTATGTCTTCCTATTAACTCATTAAAAATAATATGAATGTTCATTAATCCAATGAAATTTTCTTGAAGTCAATCTAAAGCTTGGAATTATTTTTCTTGTTAAAAAAAATTGAGTATTTATACCGTTAAGTTTACCTTTTAATTTTAGTTTAGTATCGTTATAAAAAACATAAGAAAATTGATTTTCGGAATAGGAATCATATAGATCCGAATATGTGATGGTTTGGTTTTCTCTATCCCATTGAGTAATGTTGAAAGTAACACTGTCGTTACAATATTTTATTATAGTTAAATTTTCACTTTCAATAATTATTTGACTCCAAGATGCATTGTTATAACAATGTTGCATGCAAAAAGAATCAGAGTAAACTTCATATTCAACATAATAAATTCCATATTCTCTTGGTTTTGGTGGTTGGTTTAATAACTGATTTTTATAGTTAAATAGATTTATAATGCAAAAAATTAATGAAGGCAAAAAAATTGCAAATTTAATTTTATCTAAATGGATAGTGTAATTAGTATTATTATTTGAAATAAATGATTCAGGAATTTCTCTCAATGACTTACCTTTAATAAAAAATTGCCAATATCTTTCATAGTCTATAAAAAATAAAAATAAAGTCATTATAAATAGAATTGAAGATATGATTTTGACTGGCAAATCAAAACAATAATTTATAAACATTATATTGGAAGTACAGCATAATGAAATTAAAACTCCTAGTGCTCTTGTACTTTTAAATAATATAAAAATCGATGCAATTTCAATAATCCCCATGAAATAATTATAACCATCAGAATACCCTAAGAATGTCCAAGCTAAATGCATAGGTGAAGAGGAACCATATGTTTGTGTAAGGGTATATAAGTCAGGAGAAGGAAATTGAATTTTTAGTAATTTACTAAATCCATAAAACACTAAATTTAAAGTTAAATAAATACTCACTAATTCAATTAAAAACAATTTCAGTTTATCGTAGATTAATGAAGGTTTTACAAAATTTAATATAAAAGCACTAAGAATAGCTATTATAGTAAAGAGTATTATTTTTAAATAATTATATGCAGTATCATTATTTTTGGTTGTAAAGGTGACAGTATCTTCTTTAAAAATTTGAAGATTAACGTTTACCCATTTAATTATTATTTCTATCAAAGAATTTGGGTATGTAGTTAATTCACCCCAAAATGGAAACACGCCATTATTAAAGAAAAAAATTATTAAAGTGAATAGTGTGAAAATTGAATATAATAATATTTTTTTCAAATTATATGGCATTTAAGTGTTAAGACTATTTTAGTTTATTGTTAGTTTCTTTATTTAATTGAATGGATAATGAAATGTAGTATTTATTTAATAGATAGTATATTGTATCTTCATAACTATTTGAATTGAAACTAAATAGTCTATTTATATTCATGTGAACGAAGCTATATATGGATTCAATAAGCTTATTTTTTGAAAATTTTACTTTATTCTCAAAGTATAGATTTTTAATTTCGAATGATCGATAACTTAATACCGAAAAATACATTAACCAATCATTTGAAAAGTAAATTTTAGTTGATAATATATTGTGGAGATCATTTTTATAGGCTCTAAATTGTTGATCTAATATATAATTAATATTTTTTGATTTATTAATAGGATCCTGCTTGAGATTTAAATAGTTTTCTGTAAAGTTTAATTTTTCATTTAATGTAAAATTAAAGTCATTTAGAATGTTATCTATAGATTTAAGTCCTAAGATCAATTTTTTATGAAGTTCATTATTTGAATTTAAGGATTCAATAATTTGAATTACAGCTTTGCTATCAATATGGAAAAGAGATTCAGCCATAGTAATTGTATTCTTTCCATATCTATCTATTTCTCTTTCATATACATCAATATGAAAATGACTAATAATATGTTTATTTAGGAAGGTTTTAAGAAATGAGTTAATGTATCTAAAAGCTTCATTTAATAAATTAATGTTGGTCAAGTGTAATCTGAGTCTAAGATGAAATTCAGGATCTGAATATCTTATAAAAAACCATTTTTGTATAATTTTATTGTTTTCTAAATATTCTACAATATGTTTTATTAAATATAGTAAAACAAAGTCTGCAGATTTTGGGCTACAGTAAATTTTATAATAGATCCATTCATCTCCTGGTAAAAATAATTTAGACACATTAATATTTTCGGGTTTAGACTTAAATTTTGGAGTAGAATTATATTGAGTAGAATTATAATTATTTTTTGAAAAATATGAAAATACAAATTCATTTACAAATCCTCCACTATTGCTTTTAACTTTATGATTTTTGTCTTCGATTATAAATTCAACTAATGTAATTGATTTCGAAGATTTTAATTTTATAATTTCATCAATTAATAAATATTTACTAAGTCTATTATTTAAATCGATCATTAACTCACCATGTGTATTTACAAGACTAATAAATCTTGGAATTTTATATTTATTTATTATAGTATTTAAAATCAAATCTCTTTTTATTTCATCTTTTCTGAATGCAGGTATAAATTCAGATTTATCTATTTTCCACCTGGCAGATGAAACAATGATATTCTTATATAGAACTCTTGGTAAAAATGTACAAACATTTTCCAAGGCGCCCCATGTGAAGTGAAAATATGGTGGGAAATTTTGATTTTGAATATCACATAAAAATTTATAGATTGGTAATTTACTATTTTCATAGTTGTGAGCAGAGCTTAAGACTGGTAAGATTTCTTTGTTTAAACTTTTTGAACGAAGTACTATTTTTTCATTCTTTATGGAAATTAAAATATCTTTAACATGAATTTGAAATTTATCTGAAACATTTGAGCTACCATGATAAGGAATTTCATATTTTAGGAATGAATGTCTTTGGGAAATATTGCAGGCTTTGAATTCAGGTGAATGAACTATTTCTGCATAAATTAAATTTGAATCATTTGATGTTTTGTAATTGGATATTTCATTGGCTAAATCAAGTAATCTTTTATCTTTATTACTAAATCTTGCTATAACTTTTGATGCATGATTTATAATTGCATTTATTTTTATTTGGTAATCATTACTTACGTCACTTTTATTTATAATAGATGCTAGTACTGAAATAGTTTTTTCATCATGTAGATCAGTTAGTTTTGTTTTTTTCAATTCATCAATGTCTAACTGTATCTCATAATTATTGAATTTTACAGCTTTAAAATATGTATTTAGATAGAATGAGTCAATATTTATATTTCTATTGGTTGAATTCGGTTGGATCCTATTTGCAGCTATAATATTTTGCATAAAGGGTTCTAAATTTAGATTTGATTGATCAGGAGGATAGCCTATGCCTAATTCGGGATCTAAGGCTAAGGTTAACGGGATTTCAGCATTTTTATAGTATTTATAGTATTTATCTTTGAAAGTTTTAATATTTGTTTGCTCGCTATTATTAAACATAAATGGTAGAATTTCTAAAAACTCACTTATTTCTTTTGTAATTTGAGTACTAATACTGGGTTTATTTGAATAATTTATTAGCGTTACATTTAATAAATTATTTTCTTCAAAAGATAATGGCAAGGAATTTAAAAGTTTTAGTATAGTTTTATGTATTTGGATTGAATATTTCTTTTTATTATTATTTATATTTTGTAATATAAGTTTGATAGACATAAGAGTATTTTCTACCAATATAATTTCTGGATTTTTTTCATTTAAATTTGTTATTATGTCTAAAATGAAATTTATTGGATCTAATGATGATGTAAAAAAATCTATTTGACTAATTAAAATTTGTGAATCAATAAAATCATTTAGTAGATGGGTGCAATCTATATCTGTTTTTAAGTTCTTTTTAAGTAGTAATTGTAATTCACTTTTAGTAATTCCTTTTGCAGCTTGTCTTATTATTTTGGTTATTATTTTGTTGTTATTAATTTTATTTAGTTCTAATGATGTAGAATTATTTGATCGAATAAATTTAATGTATCTTTTTAAATCACCTATTTGATAATATGAATTATTTGAATAATATTTAATCTGATTCTTTACTATATCTAGTTTAATTATATAATTCACTATAATTGAGGCTGTGCAAAAATCCAACTCCAGATAGTTTTTGTAATAATTGGGAGTTATTTTTACTATACTATTATTTTCCCTTATTTTTCCGGTAGAGTATCCAGAAAAAAGCCCGTAAGGGGTGCATTTGGTACTCATTCTTATAAAATATTTAAAGAGTGAAAATATTATTTTATTTTTTCTTTTAATATTTTTGACATTTTCCAGTAATAGATTATTTACTGCTTTATACAATTGTGGTGAGGCATAGTAGATAGCTTCTTGAATGAATGTATTTTTCTTGAAGAAATTGAGTATTTCATCTTCAGAATTAATTACTTTTAGTAAATACTCTAGTGATAGCCTAGGAGTCCTTAATACAAAAGTATCAAAAGAATTAAATTTGTATTCAGTTTTTCCATGCATGTTTTTTATAAATATTTATGATATTAATAGACACCTGTCCCATTTTGGTTCAATTGTAGATATTGCAGAAATAAGTGATAAGCCTATGCCTGAAATTCCGTGAATTAGATTATTAGAATTTAACCATTTATTTTTATTATCTATTCTATACATTGTTTTGTATCCATTATATTTATTTATATTTATTCCTTTTTGAATCGTTTGATTGTACCAAAAAAGTGAAGCAATTTTAAATTGTTCAATTTTAGTTTTTTGATATATTCTGTTATACATCAGTGCAATTCCAGAAGTTCCATGACATAAACAGGCATCATTAACGGAGTTTAATTCAAGATTATACCTCTTTGATGAATGAATTAGAATTTCAATTGCTATATTCTTCCAATATTGATTTAAAGTATGGCATCCAGCTATGTATAGAGAAGTGCCTATACCTAAATCTCCATAACACCATCCTAATCTACTTTCACTCGAATATTTATCTAATGGTAAACTATGAGGAAATAATGATAACGTTGGGTATTGAAGTTTTTGCTTAAGAAGCCAGTTTATACTTCCGTTTAATAAATAATAGCACTTATTTTTATCAATATTATTCTTGTATAAAATGGATAAAAAGTATATTATACTTGGGACACCATGTGCTAGGCCTAGATTGTATTGCTCAGTATATTCATTTTCTTTGCTATTTAATGCAAAATTATCATTCCAGCAAATTGTATCATTTGTTATTTTTGCATGAATATAAAGTAAATCAATTATTTTAGATAAGGTTTTTTTTGCAAGGGGTTCAGGTAACCTTTCTAAGAAATATAGACCACCACCAATTCCACCATAAAGGAAGTCATAAATATTTATTTGCATATTACGTAAGGTCTCAATTGATACATTATTATCAATTTCTTTAAATATTATTTTAGGTTCGAAATTGATAAACCCATTTTTTCTTAAAGCTAATAGAGTATAACAGATTCCAGTATAGCCATTACTAAATGAAAAATCATTTTCTATTTCATTTATTGATTTTAAGCAATTTAATATAATTGTATTTGCTTGATCTTTATATTGGTAGTTCCCAGTTAATTTAAAATAATAATAGTAAAATATTGCTATGCCGGTTAAACCTCCAAAAAGAGAATAATTACTGGTAAGTTCTATTTTATTTGAAATATGTAATAATTCAGAATTAATAAATTCTATTTCATTTTTATTTGTAATTATGGGTACCCACACAAGAATTAAGAAAGGTAAATTTAATAAAATCAGGGGCAATAGTGAATTAATATTAGAGGAATTGAAACTCGAAATGGATCATGATCTTTATTAGAAGGTTTGGGACAAGTAAAACGTGTGGTCCAACAATAATTTCCTTGATATGCACCCGGAGGTCTTGCAGAAATATACTCTGGTTCAGAACCATTACTAGTAGAAATAGTACCAATAGTCTTACTTCCAAGTGATAGAATAGAATTTAAATAAAGCTTATCGTTTGAGTCAATTATTAATGGAGTAAAATTTTTCATTTGCTGTTATTAATTTAGATATTGTAAATTAAGAAGGAATTTGGTATTTCCAATTTGATCCAGCTATTATTACGCTGAAATTTTCTGAATTTTGTGTGGATGCATAAATTTTTAGATCACCTCGAATTGAAAGACTACCTTGAGATAGTACTTGATGGCTGAAACTTTGATTTGTGCCATTTTGAGTAACAGAAGGAACTACTACCTCAGCAAATAAAGTTTTAGATGAGCCATCTGAATTAGCAATAAATAACCTTATCATACCTGGAGTGGTAGTCCCCATTGCTTTAATTAATATAGAGGTTAATTCACATCCATTGTATGTTGCAGCAGCGCCAGCTTGAAAAATTTGTACCATTGTGCCAGTTCCATCTAAATTAGAATTTGCAGTTGAAATGATTTCTGCCCCAGAGGTTTCTACGTATACATTTATATTTTCAGTTGGTGTAGAATTTGAAGGATTGACCCAATTAAGAGCCTCAACTATTATATTAAAAGTATCTGCAACTTGAGTAGATACATATAATTTGTCACCAGGCATCATTGAATAATTTAATGGGAGTACAAGTTGAAAACTGCAATCTCTTGAAGATTTTGTAACAATATAGACTGGAATTTCCATTAATAAGCTATAGTTATTATTAATGAAATTTCTTAGAAAAAATCTAATCATTCCATCTTGAGTATTTGTTTGAGCCTTAATAATTATTGTTTTAAGGAGAGTTCCATTATTGCCAGCAGTTAAAATTAATGATGTAGTTCCGCTGCCGTCTAAGTTAGAATTTGCAGTTGAAATTGTAACAAATTGAAGAGCTGATTTAAATTCTAATTCCATAATAAATTAATTAAATTAATATTAAGAAGACTGTAAATATTATATAAATATACATTATTAAACAAATAGCTTAACACTGTATATAATTACGGCTTAAATTATTTCTAAATAAATTAAATTGTTTATCTATGTCTAAGCAAATTTATCGAATAGTAGAATTGTTTACAAAAAATTTAACATTTATTTTTGTAAAAATTCAAACTTTAACATATCTCAGAAAAATTAATATGATAAATTTAGGCCTAAGAATTAAATAAAAGTCATTTCTATTATTAGATGCAAATGCAGTAAAAGCTACGGGAAACAGAATTATTCCACCTTCAATATCCGCTTCACAATAAATCGATTCATTTTTTTTGAATAGGCTCTTATAAAATAAATTCCATTGACTAAATGTTCGATTGGAATTAGAGTTCGCATTTTATCTAGACGGGTTTGTATCAGGATGCTGCCCAAAGCATCGTATAAAATAAGTTGGTCCGGATGATCAGGATTTATTTTGGGAATGAGTATTTCTAAAAAACGTTGTGCCGGATTGGGAAATACTTTGAATTCAATTTCAGAATCTGATTCTTCATTTTTTGTGGGTTCCAGTTTCATTTCGTAGAGATTACCTCCTATACGCAAACTGCTGAAATATTCATCTGTCAGATACCAGGTATTTTCTTTGGCATAGCAAATTCCTTCTTTCTGTGAATACGATGGTAAACTGATCATAGTATTCTTTCCACCGAAAAAATCACTGCCTTTAAAATCAGTAAATATCCAGGCGCGGTCGTGTGACAATAAAATTAACTCCGTATCTACCGGATTGAATGCAGCTCCGGTTATCCAAAAAAATACATCGGGTCCGTCGCCAGTTTTAAAACTATCTGTTGGATTTACAGCGTAGGTTCCTGGCACAGCAGATATTTTATAGTGGTAGGTATAACCTGTAAACGGATCGGTCCTGTTTTTTGAAAATAAATGCAGCGTATCCTGATACCAAACCATGGCTTCCATATCAAAATTGCGCCTAGCAGCAACTGGTGGAAATTCAGTTTGATTTTTATAATTAAATTGAATCAACTCCGGACGAATGCTGTCGCTCAAATGGTTTGCAAGATCACGCAGAATATAAATTTTTAAATCCTGCCGGCTGTTGTTGTTGTTGCCAAAATCGCCCAGATAAATAGTGCCTTGATTGTCGCTTGTAATGTCCTCCCAGTCGGTTTTGGTGACACCCATGATTTTAACCGTTCGCAGGATCTTGCAATTTTGATCAATTTCATAAAGTTCGGCCGGACTGCTGTTGTCAACCTGTGTCCAAAAACTTTGGCCCTGATTAAGTGTAAGGATTCCAGAACTGTGTTGAAGTTTGGTTTCTAAAATGCATTTTAAAGTCCAGGATGGTGTTTGGGAATGCAACATCAACGGAAGCAGAAAGATCAATATTGAACTCGTATTTTTAATAAATTTTTGCATCATGGATTTTCCTTATAACTGATTATTAATGAATCAGTGGATCAGCTTCTGTTGATTCTTGCCAAAAAATAATAAATTTACTCCCATTGCCAGGTGCACTTTCAATAAGCAATTGGGCATTAATTTTTTTAAGCATCTGCATCACTAAAAATAATCCCAGTCCGCTGCCTTTTTCTCCTTTGGTACCCAATGTAGATTCATTTTTACTATTTAAAATAGTTTGAATTTGTTCGCTGCTGAGACCTTGTCCAAAATCCTGTACAATCAAGCGAATCCCCTGTACATTTTGTGTACTTTCTAGAATGATTGTCTGATTTTCTTTACTAAACTTAATGGCATTGGTAATTAAATTTCTGAGGACAATAGACAATACATCTGCATTACATGGAAACACAATGGATTGAACGTGTTGGATGATTTCAATGTTCTTTTGCTTTGCCTGCATTTTTAAAATGCTTACCACATCTGCAACACATTCATCCAATGCTATAGGAACTAAAGGAGTTTCAACATTTTTCAATTGCAGATTGGCCCAGGTCAATAGATTATCTAAAAGTTCGCCGGTTTGATTGACGGCTTCCATGGTTTGATTTTTGAATAAAATTTTTTTATCGGCACTGATGCTTTCATTATCTGATAACATCAGGTAACTTCTTAATGTAATTAATGGATTTCGCAAATCATGGCTGATAATGCCAAACAAGCGGTCTTTGATTTGATTTAATTGTTGAAGTTCTGTTTTTTGATTTTCAATTAGGGTGTTTTTAATTTCTAAATCTTGGTTCTTTTTTTGAATTTTTCGATAATAGTAAAATAATCCGGATAATAATATAAGGGAGAATCCAGAAAAAAGTAACGATAGATTGCGGTTATTTTTTTGTTTAATGACTTCCAGATTTTTCTTAGAAATCAATTTATCTTTTTTCTCTAATTGGTAATCTGTTTCTAATTGATTCAACTGATTTTGTTTATCGGAATTAAACAGACTGTCTTTTATATTGTAATATTTAGTGAGATATTGGATTTGTAAACCGTATTCTTTTTTTAAGCCATACATCTCTGCAAGGTTTCGGTAATTTTCAATTTCAAGCAATACATCATGAGTCTCTTTACAATGCGAAATGCTTTTCTGAAAATAGATATATGCCGAATCAAATTGATGTTTTGCACTAAAAATACATGCCAGATTATTGTAACATCCTGCAAATAGAAAGTCTAAATCACCTGATTGTCTGAGTAAATTTAGTGCGCTATCGATATACTGATGAGCATCATCCAACTTGCCCATTTTTTTATACAACAATCCAATATTAGATAGGGTATTTGGGATGGTATAGTTATCATTTTTTAATTGTACAGCGAGTCGATATGACTCCATAGTACATAAAATAGCTGAATCATATTTAGCCTGCCGGTAATAGAAGTTTCCCTTTTCCTGAAAATAATAGTTTAATTCAAAGGTATCTTGTGTTTGATCAATCAACAATTTGGTTTTTTCAAAATATTCTTGGGCTTTGGCATAATGTGAATATTCAGTAAACAAATAAGCAATATCTATATAAGCTTTTATAAGTCTTCGTTTATATTTTAACTCTTCATAAAGTCTTACAGCTTTTAAATAGTTTTCCAATGACAGATCAAATTTGCCTTTAGATAAATAACAGGAACCAAGATTGTAGTAATTGGATGCCAATTCTGCTTTATCATTTAGTTTTTCAGATAAGTATTTTGACTTTTCAAAATAGTCTATGGCCTTATTTAAATTTAGATTGAAATAATATTCTGCTATAGACTTATTAATCATCATCTGATTGGAATCAATCATTTCGTCATCCAACAATTTAAAAAGACTGTCTATTGTCTGACTTTCTTGCGCATTGGCACAGTTGGAGTACAGACATATTGTAAACGAAAGAACTAGTAATTGCAATAATTTCATATAAATCTTTTGATTGCCGCGTTTCCAAGTACGGATTGCATCACCATTTCTGAATACGTTTTGCCAATGAGCAATCTGATTTTACCTAAATGTAACATAGTGGAATCCAGCGAGCTTATTTTATGAATGTTGACGATATGTGTTCTTGATATCCGGATAAATAAGCTGGAAGGCAATTGAATTTCCAGATTTTTCAAACTAACCAGAACTGTTTTTTTAGTACCATCCAATAAATAGATGCTTACAAAATCAGCAAGGGATTCAATGTAATTTACATCAGAAAAGTGAATTCGCACAAATGCATTGTTTTCCCTGATGAAAAAACTATCTCCATTTTCAATTTTTAGTCCTTCATGGCCTTGAATGGTTCGTTTTAAATCCAAGAGATGACGTACTTTATCGATTGCCTTTATGAGTCGTTCTGGTTGAATGGGTTTTGTAAGAAAGTCTACTGCATCTACTTCAAATGCATCTACTGCATATTGCTTATGGGAGCTGATAAAAATAACCAAAGGAATATGGCTCATGCTTTTGACCATTTGCATTCCATTTAAATTGGGCATTTCGACATCACTAATTATCAAATCTGGATGCGTGTTTTGAATTCCAGCAATGGCAGATAGGCCATCATTAAATTCACCAAGGCATTCCATGTCCGGAATTAAATTCAAATACTGGAGAGTTAGCGTCCGAAATAAATCGTCGTCATCAGCAATAATGTATCGGATTCGGTTAGGCATATGATATGGTAAAAGTATTCAATTTTCAGGATTATTTAGATCATTCAAATGAAAGGCATTAGGTTCCCATAGAATTGAGAATAAGCAACAACTAGGAATGAATTCTTTAACATTATCCTTACTTCTGTTGAACCCCAAACCCCTTGAAAGGGGCTTTTGATATATCTTAAGTTCAAATTTATATTCCTTTTAAATAAAGCTTTTGTTTGAAAAGAGAATTCATTGTAAAACTGAAATTAAAGCCCCTTTCAAGGGGTTTGGGGTTCGGAATGACCATTTTTTATGTAAGAATTTCTTTTTTAAATGCGCGCTTCCATAACAGTTACGGGAACCTACTTTAATGTGCTATCGGTAGTCAATACGCCTAAAAAGTATTCAATTTTCAGGATCAAAACCTAAGTTTTTAATTTTCTAAGCGCCTTATAAATCAAGTTAAAACTCACATTATCAACCATTTAACTATATTTATTCAAATGGACTCATCCGATTTACTTCAAAAAAATACTTCCTCTACCAAGGAATCACATTGATCGACTTATTCGCAATCTATATCGACTTGCTGATTGTCTAACAATACGCTTCAAATAGATTTGAATTCAAATCTGTAAAATCTTAAATTATGAAACTTCGATTAAATGCTACCATTGCAATTTGGATGTTTTGCATTGCTTATTTTTTAAATGTCAATACAGTAAAGGCAGATCCTTATTCTGAGTCAAACTGGCGTGTGAGTTATGATAATTGCAGCGCTACAATTACGATAAAATTTTGGTTGTTAGATGGTCGAGGAGAGGATGATTATTTTTATTATGCGTCCATTTATTATTATGATAAAAACAATACACGGCATAGAATTTTCAAATTACAAGAAGGACCTAAATCTTCATGCTCTTTTTGTGAATCCGAATTTACCAGAGATGGTGGGACCCAAAACAGAACGTTTGCATACATTACAGATGTAGGAAATCCATCATTTTCTGTTACTAATGTTTCAGGATTAGACAATGTTTATGAAGGGACACTTACCTTAAGAAATTTTGATTTAACCTTATTAGGAGGAAGCATTGATCTTCAAATGACTGGGTTATGGTTTAATAATGATGCAGGAAATAATGACACCAATGTAGATTATACAAAAACCATTAATTCTACCACAACTATTCCAGCGAGAAGCAATTTAACAAACACATTTGATTGCAACTCCATCACACTCAATTGGACCAACCCGAACTGGGATTGTAGTTCACCAACTAGCAGTTGGAAAACCAAAATATATCGGACAGATGATTTGGGAAATTCTCAATATTATGAGTTGTTTGGAAATTCCAATCCAAATAATCAATTTACAGATGTCAATGTAGTTGCGGGTCGTTTATATAGTTATTCATTAAAAACCGGATGGTTTCCAGGCTATTCAAGAGAGGTAATTTCAGATGTATCTAATACCATTACAACTCATGTAACGGACCTTCCTTTAGCTCCAGTAAATTTGCATATTGAAACCAATCCGATTCCCTGTGATTCATTAATAGCTATAAGTTGGGATCAAGCCAATATCCAGCCAGGAGAATATTATATTTCGAAAAGGCGATCTCGCCCAAGTTTTACAATGTGGCAGGTAATTGACACCATTGATGGTTCTTTAACCAGTTATTTGGATTCCGTAGATGTGTTATCAAATAAAACCTACCAGTATAAGATTCGGGCAGTTTCAGATTGCGGTGTTTCAGAGTTTTCTAATACAGTAACCGGAACAGGTGTTTTTGAACCTTCTATTCCGGGAAGCTTTACTGCTATACCAGATGGAAATAAAATTTTACTAAATTGGGTTGATAACAATTCAAATGAAACAGAATATGTAATTGAAAGAACGGGTGGAGTAAGTAAGACCATTACCCTTCCTGCGGATTCAGAATCTTATGTAGATGTTGATGTAAGTTATTGTCAACCCTATCATTATACGTTGCGTGCCAATAATTCTTGTTTTAAGGCAAGTACTTTTAGAGCATCGGCGGATACCATTTTAACGTATGATGTTACAGCAGTTTTCAATGATCGAACTTTTAGTGCATCCAAAGGTTATTTTTCAGACAAGGTAGTGCTTGAATGGTCCTACAATTTTGGAGCAGATCTTAGTGGGTTAAGGATTTTTAGAAGAAGAATACAGGATACGGCTTTTATACAAATTGCCAATGAGCAAAGTGGTTCCAATGTTTATGTAGATGTATTTGCGGAAGCCGGGCAATTGTATGAATATAAAATTTTTGGAGAATTGGATTGTGGCAATCAATTGTTTTTAACAAATGAAGCCCGATCCATTGGATTCAGAACACGCACAGGAACAATCACAGGTCAGGTTAGTTATGGTGGTGGAATTGCTGTAAAGGATGTTCAGATTAATGCTGCATCAACTTCGGGAGTTGTTAATAAAAGTGTAGATTTTACATCCGGAACCATCGTAGTTGCACCTCAGGATAATTTAAATTTAGATACTGCCTTTTTCTTTGAATGTTTTATACAACCAGAAAGTTATGCAAATCCTTTCACAGTCATTGAAAAGCTTAACAGTTATAAGTTAAGGTTTGCAAGCAGCAATAATTTAGATTTAACCATTTTTGATGTTAGCAACAACAGTTATAGTTTTACCTTAGGCTCACACCAAATTCCAAAAAATTTATTCACGCATCTTGCTGTACAAATTAAATCAGATACAGTTCGTTTTTTTGTTAATGGCATTGAACGAAAGGCATCCAAGATTAATGTAACAGGTGGTGGTAATTTTCATTTTAAAAATAACAACGACAGCATCATTATCGGTTCTGGCTTTGATGGTAAACTAGCCGAACTTCGCTTGTGGAAAATTGGTAAATCTGCTACACAAATAATCCAGGACAGCAAGCGTTTTTTATCTGGTAGTGAAACTGGATTGCTTTTATACTACAGAACCAATGAAGGAATTGGGAATGCTGTTTATGATTTTTCCAAACAAGCCCAGGTTTTTAATAAAAATCACGGAGCATTTCGTGGAACAGGAATCAATTGGTCAACGGCATATCCAACTTCCAGTCAAGTATCCTTATTGGCCTACACCGATGAAATTGGAAATTATATTTTGAATACACCCTTTCAAGGTTCTGGTGAAGTTTTTATAGTTTCCCCAAGTTATTTAACACATACGTTTAGTCCTTCTTCAACCGCTTTATTTATTGGAGATGGTGCTAGCATTCATAACAATATTAATTTTACAGATTTGTCATCTTTTACGGTGACGGGGTATGTTGAATATAAAAATTCAACATGTGGGGTTGCTGATGCACCAATATTAATTGATGGGGTTCCTTTAATTGTCAATGGTGCCATAGCAAAAACAGACCCTCTTGGTTCGTTTTCAATTCAAGTACCTATTGGAAATCATTTTATAGAAATAAGACAAGAAGGGCATGTTTATGAAAACGGCCGTTTTCCAAGTTCAGGTACCTTTAATTTTCAAACAGCTAAAAATATTGATAAGTTTGTTGATTCTACTCTGGTTAAAGTAGTGGGAAGGGTAGTTGGTGGCTTACGGGAAGCTGCTAAAATTCCTGGCTTGGGTAAATCAAAAAACAATATTGGAGTTGCAACACTTAATTTTAATTCTCAATTGGGTAATGGATGTCGGAAAGAGACTATTGTTACCAATTCAACTACCGGTGAATATACCTTGTGGTTGCCTCCATTGAAATATGTCGTAACTGTTGGAGTACTCAGTAACCCACTTATCAATTTTGGTGTTATCGATTTATTGGATTTAACTTCAGCAACTACGTTACAAACTAAAATCGATTCTACTTTTGATATCAATGGCAATTATTTAACGAACAGTCCATCCGTAAGCTTTCACAAACAATTGGATTTTATTTGGCGTGAAAAACCGGTAATCAGTGTTGTAGCTAAAGATGGAAGCAGCAGTTTTATAGGAGAAGATAGCTATACTGATACCTACGGCAATACTAGAAACTTGCGAACCAACCCATATTTTTGGCCCGTTTTTCTTCAGGGAGGTGATGATCAATTGTATCGCTGTATGATTAAACTCTATGAGCCTTACAAAAATAATTTAACAAATAAAACAGATAGTGTTCCAACAACTGAAGGAACCTTGAAAATAGCAAATGATTTGGCAGAAGAAAGTTTTGCAGAAATTAATGTCGCGGATTTTGCAAGTCTGGATTCATTTAGAAATTTAATTTATACGTTTAAACCTGGATTCCCAAATTTTAATGAGAATGTAGCCATTCCAGAATACAGTTATACTGGTAAAATTGAAATGATTTTGGAAACAGCAGCAGGAACTGTTAATTGGTTGCCTGCATCAAGTAAAATATTTAGTATACCAAATACCAATACTGGCGTTTACCATTATTATTTGTTAGGTAAACGATCCAATGGACAGCAATTTGTCACACTGGGTCCGCAAGTTCCTGAATATGTTTTAAGAGACCCACCCGGTACAGCAAGTACAGCAAGTCGCAGTATCGGCTCAACCAAGGTGGATAAAACCAATTGGTCCTGGAATTTAGGCGAGGAAGCTCATACATCTGATCAAATTTATACCGGCATAAAAGTTAGTGTGGGTGTAGGTGTAGAGGTTGATAATGAAACTGAAAACAATTTGACTGCTGGATTTAAAGCCAAAATTAGCGGCGGCCGATCCGGATCACAAACCATAGAAACAACCAATACAAAAACCTGGTCTACATACGGAGAAACTGGAATCGCTCCAGGTGCAAGCAGTGATTTGTATATTGGTAAATCACAAAATGTGCAATTTGGTGTGAGTGAAGAACTGGTCATTATTTCAGATCAATTATGCGA
Source organism: Saprospiraceae bacterium (assembly GCA_016787575.1). Taxonomy (GTDB): domain Bacteria; phylum Bacteroidota; class Bacteroidia; order Chitinophagales; family Saprospiraceae; genus Vicinibacter. Next base: position 186,369 of record JAEUUO010000009.1, read on the forward strand.
TACCATACCTTGTCTAACAGGTAAAAAACCTGCTACAAATTTATCGTTTGCAAAAAAATATGGATTGTCTATCGTTCCGGGAGGATATAGCACGCAATTTATGTTTAATGAATATGATATTAAAAATTTGATTATCCCTAACTTGATTAGTTTGAGAAATAAAATGCTCCAAACCAATCCAAAATATACCAGCAAACTTTCAGTAGATGATGAAAATTATGGAAAAAATAATGACGACCCGGTTTTTGGAGCTGCAGCGTCTACCTATACTCCGCAAACAGGAGATTTTGAAGATTTTGACGGACCCAGCTACAAACTCTTTGTAAAAGCAAATCCGACTTATTTAGATTATATGAATACGGTAGATTCTGTTAGATACATAAATAATCAGGTGTATCAATGGGAGCGTGCAATCTATCTAAACGAATGGGAAAAAGTTAATATTGGAAACAAGGATACCATTGAAGCGTACAGACAAAAAGAATTATCTGAGTTAGATAATCAATATGCCGGAATTATAGTCGCGTATGCTTCACTATCACTTGCATCTGCAACTGCAATCTATTATTCTTATGGAGCGATTGCTGTTCCGGTTGTTGGCGCTGCATTTCTTGGATATGCAACCTTTGCTGCAACTACTGCATTTGGAATTGCAGAAGCAGAAGTTATTGATGAATATTTGGAATACAAGGCAAAAAGAAACCGAATCATTGAAAAATTTGAAAGTTTGGGCAGTCCTACAAATTTTACATTTACAGGAGGAACCTCTTACGAATCGGAAGTTTCACATAGCACTGCAATTGAGCATGGATCCAGTATTGAATATGAATTAACTGCGGAATTAGGATTTGAAATATCCGGTAAAATCAATAATAATGGAGTTGGTATTGAAAAGGGATTGGAAATAGGTTTTACCAATTCACACGAGTGGGCGCTGGAAGAAAACGAAACAGAAACAGTAACATTCAATTTAAATGATCCGGATATCGGTGATTTGTATTCAGTTGATGTGTATCCTTCTATATTGGGATGGGGACCTGTGTTTAAAAATAAACCGGGTTGTGCAACTGCGTGCCCTTTTGAAGAGGAAACTGTTACGGAATATTATATGCCAGGAACGGTTGTTAGTCCCCGTACACTGCAAATTGATAAACCCAAATTAGCTGTAAGTCCAAATTTAATTACGAATGTTCCTGTGGAAGAAGCAGCAGTATTTAATTTAACAGTTAGCAATGAATCTGAAATTGGATACATCATGCCATACGACATCAGCATCGCCAGTGAAACCAATCCATTCGGAGCAATTGTCAGGATCGACGGACTTCCAAGTGCCACAGTTATCGTAGCAGGAGGAACATCTATCAATAAAGTATTAACGATTGAAAAAGGACCAGGCCCTGTATATAATTATGATAATATTTTAGTTTTGGTGCATTCACAATGTCAGTTTACAAGCGGAGCTGGATTTATTTCTGACATAGTAGATTCAGTTTATGTTTCAGCCCATTTTTTACCTTCTTGCACAAACGTGCGAATTGCCAATCCGGATAATCAATGGGTATTAAATAATAGTTTTAATGATACACTCCCTATTGCGATCGTGGATTATAATGTCAATTATTTTGATCTTGAAAATCTTCAATTGGATTATAAACCTTCCAGCTCAGCAAAATGGATTGGTCTGCAAAAATTTCATTTAGATACAACAGGGTTGTATGATATAAAAGCGGTACCAATTCCAAGAGATAAACCATTTTCATTTTATCAATGGGATGTAAAACAACTACCGGATGGTGCATACGATTTACGTGTAAGTTCAAATTGTGAGTTATCTGAACGCAACTCGGAAATACATTCGGGAATTATTGATCGGATCAATCCGCATGCGTTTGGACATCCATCTCCCGCTGATGGTATATTATCACCCAATGATGAGATCAGCATTAAATTTAATGAACCCATAGATTTAGGCTCGATCAATCCAAATGCAAATTTTGATATACGGGGAGTTCTCAATGGAGGTCCAATTGAACATGCAACCTCATTGAGTTTTGATGGCATTGATGATTATCTGGAATTACCAGATGGCATTTCATTGGATCGAAGAGATTTTACGATAGAATTTAATTTTAAACGGGATTCCTTTGGAGAACAAACCATTTTTAGCCAGGGTACTGAAACAGGTGATCAAATTTATATTGGGTTTGCATCAAACCATAAACTGGAATTTAAAATAAATGGCACAACTGTAAGTTCAACAAAATTGTTTAATGACAATATCTGGCATACTGTTGCTATAAGTTATAAATATCTTTCAGAAACTGTTGAAATGTATTTAGCTGACGAACAAACAACAGCCAGTTTAATTAACGTAGGGGCAACGAGCATTCAACCAGATTATATAGGAGCAAATACGAGAGCTTTGTTTGGTAAAAATTCCGCCACATCAGCACAATTTTTAAATGGAAATTTACATGAAGTCCGCATTTGGACAACTGCAAGAAGTTTATCACAATTTTCAATTTATAAATCCAAATTATTGAGTGGAAACGAAGCGGGATTGCTTTATAACTGGCGTATGGATGAAGCAGCAGGGAATACAACTATTGATATCGCAAAAGGCAGAGAAGCAATAATAAAAGCAGCTACCTGGCAAATTTCACCTACTGGTAAATCGGCGGATTTTAAATCAGCTTCTTCTAATTATTTAAAAGCAAATACTGGAAACATCGTAATTACTGATGAAATGGATTTCACCACAGAGTTTTGGTTTAAGTCCGGTCAAACAGGAAATGCTTGTTTAATATCGAATGGTAGCGGTACCGGATTAGGTTCGGATTCATTGCAATCCTGGAACATTGACAAAGTTGATAGTCTCATTCATATCAAACATAATAAAATTGATTTTACAGCTACTACCAGAAATTATTTTGACAACAATTGGCATCATTTTGCAATGGTTTTAAGACGTGGGGGTAATTTAAGTGTTTACATTGATGGTTTGTTTGAAAACTCCATTTCAAGCGAGGGATTTCGTGAATGGAGTGGTTCTAATATATGGATTGGAGCACGGGGTTATAAAATTGGAACACAGGATAATATCAGCAATTATTACAATGGCTTATTAGATGAATTCCGTTTTTGGAACCTTGCTCGAAGCTTTGAACAAATAAAAAGGGATAAACAAAATCGGATGATCGGTGATGAAGCGGGATTGCAATTCTATTTACCTTTTGAATATTATAGTACAGATCCAAGTGGAGTTAAATTTCTTACAGGAGTCATTGCAGATCAAGTCAATCCGCCTCATGCTATAGATAGTGTGAAAGCTAGTTTGTCTAATACAAGCCCAACCATTAAATTGCAAAGACCTGTTGAAAAAATTGCAATTAATTATTCAGTAAATAATGATCAAATCATTTTAACTCCAATTACTGCTGCTGAGTTAATAGAAAATGTTAAGCTAGATGTAACCGTTCAAGGTATCCGAGATTTACATGGTAATACCATGCAATCACCAGTAAGTTGGATTGCATATATGGATAAGAACCAAGTTGTATGGCAGGATGATCTATTAAAATACAGTATCCTAAGAGGTGAAAATCTAAGTTTTAAGTCTGGAATTTACAATCGGGGCGGGGCATCTAAAAAATTCAATATTTTGGATCTTCCTTCCTGGTTGAGCGTCAGTCCAAGTTCTGGAGTGATTGCGCCTAACAGTTATGTAGAAGTAGTTTTTACAATTGACCCAACTATTAATTTAGGCAAGTATGCAATCGGAGTCAGTCTTTTGACAGATTTTAATTACAAAGAGAAATTAAACATTGAGTTAGATGTAAAAGCAAAAGAACCAAACTGGACCGTGAATCCTGGAGCATACGATAATACGATGAATATCATTGGAACTATAAAAATTAATGGTATTTTTTCATCTGATATTCAAGATAAAATTGTTGCTTATGTTGGTGCTGAAGTAAGAGGCGTAGCCAATTTGGAGTATGTTCCAAAATTAGATGCTTATCGGGTATTTTTAAATATTTATAATTCTACGGGAAATCCTGCACTGACTTTTAAAATTTGGGATGCTTCTACTGGAAAAGTTTATAGCGACGTAGTTGGAAATGGTATTGTTTTTAATACGGATTCAGTTAGAGGGAGTTTTTCTAGCCCGGTTATATTTGAATCAGGCACGATTTTAAGTATGGATATTCCGGTTTACAATGGTTGGAATTGGATTTGCTTTTACCTTGATAATTTGTCAACAGTTACCGATGTTGTGTTGGAGAGCGTCGCAGAAAAAGATGCCAGCATTAAAAATTTGACAGAAAGCAATACGTATAATGGTTCAACCTGGAGTGGTAATAAAATCAATGGTTTTTTACCGACTCAATTGTGGAAATTAAAGAAGGGAATAAACGATACCTTGATATTAAGAGGCACCGTTGTAAATCCAACTACGCGACCGGTTACCATCAATTCTGGCTGGACCTGGATTGGATTTATATCCATTCGAAATCAAGAGATCAATTCAGCATTATCTAACTTAATACCGGTTGTAGGAGACATTATTAAAGGTAAATACAGTTTTGCTGTCTACAATGGATCAGCCACGGGTTGGTTGGGAAGTTTAAAAACTATGATTCCAGGAGAAGGCTATATGTATAAGTCCAGGAGCAATGGTCCGAGAACATTTACCTATCCCTTAGCAGGTATGTTTGAAAGTTTTGATGATTTAACTGTACGGACAAATAAGGATAGCTGGTGGCATGTTGATCATCAAAAATACAATAGCAATATGACAGCTATTGCAACGATACAAACAGAATGCCCGGAATTAATCCATGAAAAAGGATTTGGAATAGGACTTCAAGACGCAGCTGGCAATTGGAGAGCCAAAGCGGCATTGGAGTTAGAAGCTCAAAATGAATTAGCCTATCTCACAATTGCAGGAGAAGAATTTGAGAAACTGCAATACAAATTGATCCAACCAGAGATAAATCAGGTATTCGATTTAGATGCCGCCATTCAATTTAAATCAAATGATCATATTGGAAGTGTAGATTTTCCATATGTATTAACAATGAATGAGTCAATTTGTAAAACCATCAAGTTTAGTGATGTAATTTATAACGAACGGTATGAAGTGTTTCCACAAGTATTCCAAAATTTAATTAAAATGGAATATACTTCAAGAGAAGCGGATGCAAATGCTAGCATCCTAATAACAGATATTTTAGGCCGTGAAATTTTACAATACAAACTGAATTTGCAAAAAGGATATAATAGTATTCAGCTTGATGGAGAGCGTATTCTGATGCCTGGGAGTTATTTTATAAGTTTAAATACACAACAAAAGAAATTTACAAAAGTGATTCAAAAAGTAAATTAATATGAAAGCTAATAAATGTTTATTTCAATATTTTGGATTTGCCTTGGTCATTTTTTCATCAAATTTTAAGCTACTTTCTCAACCTGATTGGAATATTGATGCAACAAATTTTGAATACAATATGAATGTAATTGGAGTTGGTTTCATTGAATGTAATGAAATCAATGATGATATGGATCAAATTGCGGCATTTGTTGGAGATGAAATCAGAGGGGTTAACTTTTTTAATGTAGAAAGTAATCAAAGAAAATTTGTTTATATGTTTATTTATAGCAACAAATTTTCAGGAGATACCATACATTTTAAAGTATACGATGCTTCTGAAGACAGTATCTATGAGTTAAGTTCAAGTATTATTTTTTCAGAAAATGCTCTGTTAGGCTCTGAAAATAATCCGATTGAGTTTGCATCTAGTTCACAAGCATTACAAATTGAATCGGCTTCAAATCAGGTACTCCGACATTCCGATGTAGGAGATAAAATCACAAAATTACTGGTAAAAAATGTGGCAGGGCTGGAATTAAATGCTCGTATTGATTGGGTTCAGGATGAGTTTGGAAAGGACAATCACTTTTTTGAAATTGTTGGACAAGACTTGTATATCAAGGAAAGCATTTTAAATGTGCCAATGAATGAGCTTCAAATTCACATAAAGGTCAACGTTCAGGGTATTTGTGAAAAAACTCAGATAATGCATTTTAATATCAGCGATTTAACAAAACTGGAAGATAAGGTAGAGCAAGTTTCAATTGAAATATATCCAAATCCAGTCACTGATTTTTTTATGGTGAAAAGTAACATTTTATATGATTATGCATACTTATTGAATCCATTACTCGACAGTATCCAGAAAGTCGAGCTTGACAGACAAATTGACGCGACCAAGCTTGCTCCGGGATTAAATTATTTGGTATTTAGGAAGGGAGCCAAAATATGGACAAAGCCTTTTGTAATTGTTTCAGGAAAATAGTTCAGTTGGAACCTGGCTTGATGTATTCTTTTTTTAGAGACATTAATTTTGTCTAGCGGACTATTTGTTTTTACTTTTAGAAATTTAAAATCCTAGTTTCTATATTGGGATCTGTTTACATTGATTAGAACCTTTAGTATAGACTTTTTTAATTGGATTTAGAGGAAACAAGGATTTATAAATTAATAAAAATCATTGAATATCAACATGGACAATTTATTGTGCAGCTTTTACTTAATATTAAGTATTTAAGCTATAAACAATATTCTTTTTGGATTGTATATAATTGGATGTTCAATTCATTGTTTCAAATTTTCAAACTATCCAGGGAGGATGCTTTAAAAATTGGCAGTTCACCAGACCCTCCACATGCTCATGATTATGAAGAACTAATCATTGGAATCAATGGAAGCCTGGAACATTTTATTGATTTTAAAACAGAAATTTATCAAGCACCTTATGTTAGTTTTGTAACCAAAGGAAAAATTCATCGGGTGATACCCCATTTAGTTAATGACCTGTGTGATGCATGGGTTATTCGATTTCGAAGTGAATTTATTCCTGAAACTACGTTTCAATTGTATTCTTATTATCACGACCATGCAACGCTTAAAGTCCCTGAAGGAAGTTGTTTTAGCCGATTGCTAAGTGTATGTGAATTAATGCATGTTGAAATGCAGCAAAATATACCGGATTTTGCTGTAGTGAGACATCTGTTAAGCGCTTTATTTACTATGATTGAATCTGAACGGAAAAAAAATAATGAAGGATTAAGTTCATTTGTAAAAACACAAAATACAACCTTTAAAAATTTTCTTAAAATTTTGGAAGAAAACTATCATCGGTCAGAGGGTGTAGAATTTTATGCAGAAAAATTATTTATGTCCAGCCGAAATCTCAATTTGATTTGTCAAAGTATTTTGCAAAAAAGTGTTTCTGAAATTATCGAAACCCGCAAATTGATAGAAGCAAAAAATCAATTAATAAATACTGACAAAACAATTGCGGAAATTGGTTTTGATCTCGGTTATAATGAGAGTGCATATTTCACCAATGTCTTTAAAAAGAAATCCGGACAGACACCGGGTGAATTTCGGGAAGAAATGAGGCATCTGATTTCCTGAAATTACAAGTTTTTTACCGAATTCTATTATTTGTGATCTCTAAATCATGAGAACTTTGTTATCGAATTGGAATTGGTTTAAAGGCTAAAGGCTAAAGGCTAAAGGCTAAAGGCTAAAGGCCCGGGAACAGTTAAATTATAGCTTTAATTGTTTCGCTGGGTTCCATTTTATAATAAGATTAAACATTTAAAATTAAATAGAATATGCAAACAGCAACACAAGTACAAACTAAATGGATTCTGGATCCATCACACAGTGAATTAGTTTTTAAAGTAAAACACCTTATGATCTCACACGTTAAGGGAACGTTTCGGAAGTTTACTGCAATTATAGATGGAGAGGACTTCAGGACAGCTCAAATCTATGTAAATATTGAGACAGATTCTATATTTACCAATGATGAAAGTAGAGATGGTCACTTAAAGGCTGCAGATTTTTTTGATGCAGGTCAATTTCCAACTATTGAATTTAAAAGCAGTTCATTTAAAAAAGTGGATGAGGATAATTATCTTTTAACCGGTCAACTAAAAATTAAGGATATTTCCCATGAAATGTTTTTAAATGTAGAGTTTGGTGGTGTAAACACGGATCCATATGGTAATGAGAAAGCAGGATTTTCAGTAAGTGGAACGCTTAAGCGTTCAGATTGGGGTTTAAACTGGAATGCCGCACTTGAATCGGGTGGCGTGTTGGTAAGTGATGAAGTAAAAATCAATGCTGAATTACAGTTTGTTAAGAAATCCTTCTAATTATTATAGTGGAGCTTCTGTTTTTGCGAATTACTGGAAAGTGTTTAATTTAGGGAAAATTTATATGAGACGAAAAAGATTTTTGCAAGCCTTATCAATTTTACCCATAGCCGGAGTTGTAATGAAACTAAATGATTTATACAAAGCATCTCTAGAAATGGATGCAACAGAAAAAATGCCCGTATTGTTTTTGGGTCATGGAAGTCCGATGAATGCCATTGAGGAAAATGAATTTGTAAGTGGATTTCGAAAAGTTGGAGCTAGCTTTCAAAAGCCAAAAGCGATACTTTGTATTTCAGCCCACTGGGAGACTAAGGGCACCATGGTAACAGCAATGGAAAAACCAATAACCATTCATGATTTTGGTGGATTTACTCAAGCCTTGTTTGATGTTCAATATCCAGCAGCTGGCAGTCCGGAATTGGCACAACAAACCAAAGAAATGGTTAGCAGAACTGATATTGGATTGGATCAAAAATGGGGATTGGACCATGGAGCCTGGAGTGTAATTAAACATTTGTATCCGAATGCAGACGTACCTGTAATTCAAATGAGTCTTGACTATACACAAAGTCCACAGTTTCATTACGAATTGGCAAAGGAATTAAGCAGTCTTCGTCAAAAAGGTATTTTGATTATTGGAAGTGGCAACATGGTTCATAATTTAAGGATGATCGCCTGGGATAAATTAAATACAGATTCGTATGGTTTTGATTGGGCGTTGGAAGCCAGTGATAAAATGAAAAAGGCCATATTAAATGAAGACCATCAAACCTTGATAAATTACCGTTCTCAAGGAAAGGCATTTGATCTTTCGATTCCAACACCAGAACACTATTTGCCTTTGTTGTATTCATTGGCATTGCAAGACAAAAGCGATTCAATCGATTTATTTAATGACAAAGCAATTGCAGGATCCTTGACGATGACTTCAGTTAAAATTGGATGATAATTTTCAAAACCATGCTGTATCTTTGATTGAAAAGCTATGGTTTATACAAAAACAGTAAAGGTCCCTTTATTCAAACCAGGATTATTACCTCTTGGGTATTTATTGAGTTGTATTTTGATTTTTAGTCAATGCAGGGTACATTTATTACCTGAATTTGACTCCTCAATTTTGGAACAAATTGATCAAACAGCTAAGCGGGTTGATAAATTTTATTTAGAATTGTTGGAACTTGATCCCGCTAATATACACAAACGTTCCTATTCAAGTTGTAGTGATAGTTACATTGCAATCCAATCCGAATTAAATTCACTTTATATTAAAAATAAAATTCGACCATTAAATAAAAATACCCTGAGCATTATAGAAATTACAAGGAATCTTTGGATAAAATATAAAACCGAACATAAACAAGCGCAAACACTTACCAATGGAATTATTGAGCTGAACAGACAATCTATGGAAGAGTTGTTTTATACCATGCGGATTGCAGAAAAAGTAAAAAAGCAATAACAATCAATATTCAATTGTATGGAAACAATTAATATGAATGAGGTCATCACTGATATGTTAGCAGCAATGAAATCTTCAGTATCCCATCATTGGAAGGAAATTAAAGAAAGCATGCAGCAATTTTTAGCTGCAAGAAAAGCACGATTTGAATTATTAGCTGAATTGCGAATTTCAGGTGAATTGAGTCAGGAACATTTTGAATCCCGATTGCAAGATGAAAAGCTTATTGCAGAAGCAGAGATGCAAGCACTTGAAGTCATTTCTAAAGCTATGGCACAAAATGCAGCAAATGCAGCCATAGATATTTTTCAAAAAGCAGTTGGTGCTGCAATTAAAACGGTGTTATAGTTTGAATAAATTAAATTCTTAATTTAAAAGCTCGTTTAGTTATTCCATTCATTTATTTAGTAGACAGTTATAAAATCGTCTTTTTTTGAATTCGTCTTGAATATGTTGCATTAAATCAGAAATTACCCTAAATTCTAGAATTGAAAAATTGAATTTCTAAAGAATAAATAAATTATTTCTAATTTTGAGACCTTTATTTAAATTATGGAAAAAATAGTTATTGAAGTCAAAGTAACAGTAAGTTCAAATCTTGATAAAGTGTGGGAATACTGGAATTCACCTGAGCATATCGTAAACTGGAATTTTGCTTCTGATGAATGGTGTGCACCTCGTGCTGAGGTAAATTTAAAGCCGGGTGGACATTTTGTTTGCAGGATGGAATCTAAGGATGGAAGTATGGGTTTTGATTTTATTGGAGTTTATGATGTAATTAAACCGCTGGAACTTATAGAGTACACTTTAGAAGATAATCGAAAAGTTAGTATAGAATTTTTAGAAGGAGCAGGTGGAATTCAAGTTATAGAGAAATTTGAAGCTGAAAGTGAGAATGCTATCGAATTACAACAAGCGGGTTGGCAAGCCATTTTAAATAATTTTAAACGGTACGTAGAATCCAAATCATAATATTTAAAAAACAAAAATGTCAGATCAATTGTATCCTTGCCTGTGGTTTGATGGAAACGCAAAAGAAGCAGCTACTTTTTATTGTAGTATTTTTAAAGATGGTAAAATTACAACAGACACTCCTATGGTTGTGAATTTTGAGATTATGGGAAAAAAATTTATGGGACTTAATGCAGGACCCATGTTTAAGTTTAATGAAGCCATTTCATTTGTTATAGAATGTGATACGCAGCAGCAAATTGATTATTATTGGGAACAATTGACTAATGATGGAGGACTAGAAGTTGAATGTGGTTGGTTAAAAGATAAATTTGGCCTATCCTGGCAAGTAGTTCCAAGAATCTTAGGCACTCTAATGAATGATCCTCAAAAGGCAGCTCAGGTTTTAGCAGTAATCATGAAAACCAAGAAGTTCAATTTGGAAGAGCTGCTGGCAATATGATAAGTACAAATTTCAATTCGTAATCCGTAATTGAAAATTCGCAATTGATTCAAACTTCCCATTCATAAAAGTTATGATCTGTATCCAACATGAATCCGGTATTAGGATAAAGAGCATTTCCAATTGTATTTGTTTTGGCGGTTTCTAAAGTAAGTGCAACAGCGTTCGTTTCACGTGCAAGTTGTTTCGCGCGATCTATCAATAAAACGGAAATTCCTTGGCTGCGATATTCTGGATCGATAAAAAGATCATTGAGTAACCAAAGTCTCTTTAGTCTGGTTGAAGAAAACAAAGGGTACAACTGTACAAATCCAGCTATTTTGGAGTCAATTGTTTCTGCAATGAATATTTCAGATTCGTTGTTACTGATTCGTTCAGTTAAAAATTCTTTGGCAGCATTGAAATCTGTTGGTTTTTTGTAAAAAATACGATATGCATCAAACAAGAAGGAAAGTGCATCAACATCATGCATTGTAGCTTTTCGTATGTTCATTTTAAATTTTATTTACAAATTTAGTATTCCAATAATTATTAATATTTGGAATGGCAAGCAATATATGAACAATTGCAAATAAGATGGAACCCGGTAATACCAAACGAACTATTTTTTCAAAATATTTGAAATTCAGAACTTGATTAAAATCTGATACCAAGGTAAATTCGTAATCGGAAATATTGATTTTAACTGCTAAAAATACTGCAATCAAAGCAAAGTGAAAACCATTGACAAATAAATGCAAAATGTATTCCCATCGGGGAAGTCCTCCCATAAATGCGCGACTGTCTTTCTCTGAAAAAGCATCAATTCCTAAAGCTACTATATCCAAAAAAACCACCAAACTCCCTGTGATAAATGATATAGCCTGATTGTGGTTTAGAAAAAGAAGGTAGAGAATTATTGGGAAAAAAATGGCCCGAACAGTATGTGTTAAATGTTCCAATCTGCTGTCAGCTTGATTTTGAAGTTGATATCTAATAAGGTGCAGGTATAGGCCATCAAACAATGCCAATAGCGCAACCAGTATAAGTAAACCTGATAAAATTAGAAAGGACATTTCCATAACAGAGGTAAAAATAGCATAATAAATATTTCCTAGGGTAATAGTCAATTTTTGTTGAAAGTAAAATTTAAACAAGTTCCAAGACTTAATGTAATTTAGTGCTTTTATAAGGCATATGATTCAAATAGAAAAGCAATTTCATGCGCCCATTGCCAAGGTTTGGGATGCTATTACAAACAAGGATACCATGAAAAAATGGTATTTTGACATTGATGATTTCGAATTAAAGTTAGGCCATTCATTCAATTTTTGGGCAGGTCCTCCAGAGGGTAAAGAATGGCATCATCAATGCATTATCCTCGAATTAATTCCTGAGAAGAAATTAAGTCATAGCTGGACGTATCCAGGTTATGATGGAGAAACATTGGTAAGTTGGGAACTGATTCATATATCTGAAGATATAACACAAATTAAATTTCGTCATGAATTTATCAAACCATTTTCAGATGAAGTTGAAGAATTAAGACAAGAAAATTTTCAGGAGGGTTGGACTTATATCATCAATATTGGATTGAAGGAGTTTTTGGAAAATGAGTAAACTTTTACAAAGCATTTAATCATTTAATAGGTTTTGGAGCGTTTTTAAATTTTTTATATTTTCCAAAAAGATGTCCGAAGAAATAGGTGAGTGGAATGATAATTTTTCGTACAGGAAGTGGCATTTCAGCCATTCCATATTCGTTTTTATATTTAACCAACAGATAGGCTGCATCGAAAGCTTCAGGTTGACTTGAACCAGAGTTTCGTTGTGCTGCATACAGGGTATCTAAAAAAAAGATTAGGCTATTTACAGGTTTAACCCAAGCATCGATAATAAGTTCATCTGATCCTGCATTCCAAAATTTATGCGCAATGTTTTTTTTGAAAATCACCGATTCTCCTTCAGAATAGTATTTGGCTTCTTCACCGGCAATTTGGCAACCAGCCCTACCTTGTAAAATTGTAAATCCTTCATCTTGTAAATAGTGAATATGCATGGCTGGGCCTGCATTTAGTTTGCAACGACCTTCGATCCGGACTTTTGCTCCATCGGGTTCCTGGATAATTTCCTTGAATGTTATTTTTTCTCCTTGTCCATTTTCAATGGTATGTGGTAAAGTATAGTTCATTTTATACTATTTATAAATTAATTAATGAGATGCAGTTGCGACAGCAGGTATTACAGTTTTTTCAATTTTATTTTCAACCGGTTCCAGAGAGTTTAAATATCGATAGATTGCTTTTAAATCCAAGTCATCCATTCTGCTAAAGGCTCCCCAGGGCATCGGACTTCCTTTATGTACACGACCGGCTCTAAAACGAGCAACAAACGCATTTTCACCCCAATCTGATATTACTCCAGTTGTTGGATGCGGCGTTAGATTTGGGGAGATAAATGCCACGCCCCCACTAAAAGTATCTGCTTCATAATACATGCCACCTGCAAATGGTTTTCCAATTAATTCACCTGTTTTCATGTCCCGGTTCGTATGACAACCAACACAATCTGCTACAGAATTGGCTAGGTATTTTCCATAACTTATGCTGGTATCCCTGATTATTGATTTGGGTGGATTTCCTTTTGTGTCTTCAGGTTTTATTAAATTGAATGCTACCAATGCTTTACCAAGAAAAGTCAATTCACTACGTTCAACTTTATGCTTGACAGGAACCTGGGATTTTAAAAAAGAAACGATTGCTGTTAGATCTTCATCACTCAAATTACGAAAAGACATAAAAGGAGCAATGAAGCGATGATCAGATCCTACCATGTAGCGCAATGTTCTTGCTATTTCGCTATCGGTTAAATTTCCGATACCGGTTTCTTTATCCGGTGTAATATTTGGCGCACGAAACGTTCCAGGTGGAATTGATAATTCCCAACCACCACTTAGAGGAATTAAATCACCTTTTTCAACATCAGAATATTTGTCCATAGGAACATGACAAGTTCCGCAATGTGCTGGCCCATATGCCAGATATTTGCCACGGGCAATAACTGCAGAATCTGTACTGGCTACAATATTTGGATAAGGCGCTTCAAATGTTTTGTGCCAACTCATTTGAACAAAAATATAAAACGCAACAATAAGTAAGAATAAGCTAAGCCCAATCCACTTTAAAACCTTGAGTGATTTTTTCATTGGTAGTTGATTTTTATTATTTGAAACATTTTCAATTGCTGTAACAAAATTGAAATAAATTGTAGATTTTTAAAATAAGCAAATCAGCTGAATTTTGATACGTAGAATTGCGTATTCATCTTGGAATGCTTTTTTTTTGCACAATCAGAATCAGAGAATAGTCTATAGTCTTTAGTGAGGAAGGCTGTAGGAAGAATGCTGCAATCTCATTAATTCTAAAATCCTGAGAATCCTGATTCAGACAAAAGGAGGGAAGCCTAATGCGAAGAAGACTATAGAGAAGAAGTCTTTAGGATCAAATATTGCGAGTTGTTAATGCAATTGCAAATAAACTAACTTTTTTTCCTGGAAATAGGGTTCAGGAAACTTTTGATGGATATCATAGATTTCAAAATACGCCTTCTTTTTTATATCACGAATTTCTTCAGTGAGGTCTCCGCCTTTATATGCAATTACTCCATTTGGCAATGCAGTAACTGCAGGTTGCAACAGAAGTGGTTTTGAATACTGAATCAACAGATCTAAACTGCATACTGCACGACTTACAATAAAATGAAATTTTTCTCTGCAATCTTCTGCCCTAAGATGCAATGCTTTTAAATTTTTTATACCAAGTTGATCAGCAATTTCATTAACTACTTTTATTTTTTTACCGGTTCCATCAATTGCAGTAAATTGAATTTCGGGATAATAAATTGCAAGGGGAACGACTGGAAAACCTCCGCCAGTTCCTAGATCCAATATTTTACAACTTAAATTCCAGTTTACAAAGGCTGTGATGCTTAGAGAATGCAATACATGATGCAGATAAAATGATTCCATGTCTTTTCTGGAAATGACATTTATTTTTGCATTTTGCTCTTCATACAATGATTTTAATCGGGTGAAAATATCCTTTTGTGCAACCGTTAAATTAGGAAAATAGCGATCAATTGTTTCCATTTACCATTGTTTTTTCTGAATCCAAAGAAATGGAAATTGAAGCAATAAATGAAAGAAATATATAATTTGCAGAAAGGGAAAGTAGAGGCAAAGTTCTTTTTCTTTAAAAATTTTCAATTTATTACAAAATACTGGCCAACTAACAAGTAAATGACAAACATACAACGAAGATGCCATGTAAAAGTTTTTTTGATAAAGTAAAAAGAGTACGCTTAGATATAAGCCTGCAAATGAACAATAGTAAGTCAGTAACAATAAACTTGAACTAATATTGTAGTGAAGTGATGCAGCATAATGCCGCCATCTTTGCTTGAAATACCCGAGGTATGTTGATTTGGCATCCGAGTAAATAAACGATTCAGATTCTATGCAATTGCAAGTATTTTTTGAATTGGATTGTGCGTTGATGAGTAAATCATCGTCTCCATACATAAGTTCGTTTTGCAAAGCATCTGCATTAAAAACTGATTTGTGGTATACCAGGTTTCGTCCGCTACCCATGTATGGAAATCCAATTTGTGATGCTGATAAATACTGCAAAGCATTAAAACATGATTCAAATCGAATGAATTTATTTAAAAGACCTTGCTTGTATTGATACGGTGCATATCCTAGAATGATCTTATCATTTTTTTTACGACTAGCCATCATAGATTTTAGCCAATATTTTCCGGTGGGCCTGCAATCTGCATCTGTAAATGCCAACCATTTGTATTTGGCATTGGTTATTCCGGTGGTCAATGCTTGTTTTTTCCCGGCTTTGGTTTTATTATTTTTAAAATAACTGATTTTAGATTCGGTTTTCTTGGTTTCATAAATCCAGGACTCCAATCCATCTCCTGAGTCGTCATCCACAATCAATAATTCGTATTGAGGATAATCTTGCTCTAAGAACAATTTAATGGCCTCTTTAAATACTAAGGATTGATTTCGGATGCAGATTATTACTGAAACCGGAGGCCATTCCGGATCGATTATTTGTCGATAACTATTTTTTAACCTATTGTAAATCAATAACCAATATATTGAGAATATTGCCAAACATGAATAAGCTGAATAAACTATGAATGATTCCACAGCAATAAAGGTAAAAAAATCACCAAGAGCTTAAATATTATAAATAATTGTAATATGTTTGCAGTTGATTATCTACCCAAAAATTCAATTTTCTCTATGATTCGTTCAATTTTATTGACTTTATTAGTCTTGACAACTATAGGCGTTCACGCCCAGATGCAATTTCAAGGACAAGCTCTCTATGGCAATGAATGGATACGCCCCAATCAAAGCTATTTAAAGTTTAAAATCTCAGAAGATGGGATGTATCGAATCAGCTATCAGGAATTGCACCAAGTTGGTTTTCCATTGGGTGCAGTCGAACTAAATAAACTTCATATTATTAATTTGGGACAGGATGTTCAGCTCATTCGTTCGACTGAAGGCCTGATGCAAACCGATGATTATATTCTATTTTATGGAAAGAAAAACCGGGCTGAATTGGACGCACCTCTATTTTCAGACCCAAGTGTTTTAATGAATCCTGAATACAGTATGCACAATGATACAGCATCCTATTATCTGACTTGGGACAATTCAGTTAACTCAAATGTTATTGAGAGAATTCAAAATGATTTATCAGCACCCCTTCCTAAAGATTTGTATTATTTGAACACACGTCTGGATGTTTTTTCAGAAATTTCTTTCAAAAGGGGAGTTGGCTATGGAAATGCTCAAAAGTTTCCACTATTTGATGCGTGTCAAGGTTTTGCAACAGATCATTTCAGAAGTCGTGAGTTTGACCTGAAATTTAAACATTTAAATAAAACTGGTCCAGAGACTAAAATTATTGCGCGCATTGGAGGTTATGGAGAAGATAACTCAGCTCATAAATTAAACTTTTTACTTGATGGACAAGCTATTGACGATGATTTATTTGCAGGCTATAAAGTTCGTATAAAGGAAATTAATCGAAATTCAGCAGATTTAAATGAATCCATGCGCCTTGGCATAGAGGCTGTTTCAAATCCTGAGGACCAGATAGTAGTAGCCACCCTTGAATATACCTATCCTGCTGAATTCGTTTTTGATCAGAGTAAATTTTCAAAAATTAAAATAGGTCCTGGTCCAATTCGAAAATATCTTGAAATAGAAGATTTTGATGGAGGCGATGAATTGTTTGTGTACGATATAACAAATCATTTTTATTTAAAAAGTACACGCGAAGCAAATGGCATTTATAAAATTACCATTCCGGAATCTGCCGTTGAAAGAGAGTTGATTTTATTCAATGAATCCTCAGTTAAAACTATATCTGGATTGGAATCCATGCATTTTATAGATATTCCAACCGGTGATTTTAATTATTTAATTCTCTATCATCCAAATTTAAGTGACGATGGTCATGGAACTAATTATGTACAGGAATATGCAGATTACCGCGCATCAACTGCAGGAGGAGCATATAAAGTAGCGTTGATAAATGTAGAATTGCTGTATGATGTATTTGCTTATGGAATTCATACACATCCACTGGGAGTTAAAAACTTTGTGCAATATGCAAAAACTATTTGGCCAAATTTAAATTATTGCTTAGTTCTTGGAAAAGGTTTGGAGTATCCTTATTATCGAAAAAGTGGACTGGACCCAAATTTCTTTTTTGTCCCTACCTTTTCGTCACCAGCTGCAGACATCATGCTGGTCACCAATAATCAAAACGACGCACTATGTGCATTTGGAAGATTGCCGGTTGTCAATGGTACGGAGATAAAAAACTATCTGAATAAAGTAAAATCCCATGAAAATTATTTGCGAACCGCGAATCATACCATTGAAGAAAAAGAATGGGAAAAACGAGTCGTTCATTTATCTGGAGGAGACCCCAGCATTTATACACAAATCAGTGGTCAACTTAATAGTATGGAACAAGTCATTGAAGATAACTTATTCGGTGCAAATGTTCAAACGTTTTATAAGCAAAGCAGCAGTACCATTGAAGTTGCAAACAGTGAGAAATTAAAAAATTCAATCAATGAAGGCAGTTCGATCATTGCATTTATGGGCCACTCAGCAGCCATACGTTTGGATTTTAATTTAGAAAATGTTGATTCCTATAAAAATAAGGACAAATACCATTTGTTTATGGCAATGGGTTGTTATGCAGGTGCCATGTTTGCGCCGAATCGCTCAATTAGTGAGGACCACAACCTTGCACCTGAAAAAGGTTCAATCGTTTATTTAGCAAATACAACTGCAGGTTTTCCTGATATCTTAGGGGTCTATGGATCTGAATTTTACAAGCAAATTGGGACTAAATATTACGGGGGAACTATAGGAGATGCTATTCGTGAAACCTATTCGAATATGAAAGCTCAGGGAGGTGAACGATTGCTAACTCAGGCATATTCAACCAGTTTTAATGGAGATCCTGCTGTAAAACTAAACGTAAATACATTCCAGGATTACACAATTGATGCTAAAACCGTAAAAACAAATCCGGCTTTGGTTTTTAATAATCAAAAAGAATTTGAATTTAATTTTGAAGTGGTCAATTTGGGAGCATACAAGAAAGACAGTATTCTTATAAATATTGATATCCGACAGGCAAACGGTAAAATCATTCCTGTGTCTGTTTTTAAAATTGCTACTCCGTCTACTCGTCGCCTGGTAAGCCTTAAAATTCCTATGAATGGAGAAGAATCAATCGGGTATAATAGCATTTATGTGAAATTGGATGCTGCCAATGAATTGGCTGAAGGACCATTGGCTGATGCAGAAAACAACAATGAGTTAATCATTCAGGGACAGCGTGGATATAGTTTGTATATTTTTGGAAATGAAGCTCGACCGGTTTATCCTCAAGAATTTTCAATTGTTAGTGAAGACAATTTAAAATTGATTGCTTCCAACGGAAATACATTGGCTGCAAGTGGAAACTATTTTGTAGAATTAGATACCACAGAGTATTTCAACAGTGCTTTAAAAGTTTCAACTCAGATTCAACAAACCGGTGGAGTGATTAGCTGGACTCCTAATATCAATTTATCACCGGACCGTGTTTATTATTGGCGAATTGCTCCCGATAGCAGTGGGTCCGGAGTATTTGCATGGAGAAATTCATCTTTTATTTATGTTCCTGGAAGTTCGCCGGGTTGGAATCAGTCTCATTTTTTTCAGCATAAGAAGAATGATTTTTATAAAATGAATTTAAGCGAACCCGATCGAAAATTTAAATTTGCTGAATCCTTTGTAGAAATTCGGGCAAACAATGGTTACATTGAATTGCCAACTTATATCAGACCCAGAGTATATGTAGGTACCGATGTTGCCGCTGATTATGATTACTGGAATTACAATTCTGATTTTTCAGGCATCGTTGTAAATGTTTTTGATCCGGTTACCGGAAAAATGTGGTTGAATCAAAGTGGCGGAGATTTCAATAGTTTGAGTCATCCGGGCTATATCAATAAACCCTTCTTTGTTTTTAAAACTTCCAGTCAGTCAGAGCGTGCAGCATTGATTCAATTTCTAGAGCAATACATACCGGCAGATCACGTAGTAATTTTCAGTACGATGACACAATATCAAAATTCGTATTATCCGGAATTGTGGGAATCCGATGGTCCAACTAATTTATATACCGTATTGGAGGGATTTGGTGCAAAAGAAATCAGAAGCTTAAGATCTTTCAATTCAGTTCCATACATCATGATATTCCGGAAAGGACGGCCTGAATTTGAAGTAAAGGAAAGTATTGGAAACTTTATGGATGAAAATGAAATTTCTCATTCGTTTACGATACCGCAAACCTCAGGATATGTTCAATCCAGAATTGTCGGACCGGCAAAATCATGGTCTAAGTTTTTATGGGATTATAAAAATTTTAATAGTGCAGAGGATGCGCAGGAAATAAATATTTACGGAATCGACATTGCTGGAAACGAAACAAAAATAGTTGGACCAACAACAGATAAAGACCAGGATTTGTCTGGTGTAAATGCTGTTCAATATCCAAAATTAAAATTGGAATGGAAGAGCGTTGATACCATCAAGCGGTCAAGTTCTGAATTGGATTATTGGCGTGTGTTGTATAATGGATTGCCGGATGCTGCATTTAATCCAAGTAAATACTTTAAAAAGGCAAAAGATACTATAAACCAAGGAGATATTTTGGATTTAGAAATTTTAGCACAAAACATTGGTGCAGAAAATATGGATAGTTTGTTGGTAAAATTTACAGTTGTAAGTCAAAGCAATCAACAAACAATCAGCTACAAACGATTTGCACCAATGGCCAGCCTTGCTTTTCAAAAAATTCCGTTTAGTTTTAATTCATCAAAAATTTATGGGTCCTATAAGTTATTTATTGAGTTAAATCCAAACAATGACCAGGCTGAGTTGAATACGTTTAACAATACAGCAATCATTCCATTTTTTGTTAGACGAGATAAGTTAAAGCCATATATGGATGTCACATTTGACCGTTTAAAAATATTCAACGAAGAAATTGTTTCCAGTAAATCTCATATTGAAATAAGTTTAAAAGATGAAAACAAAGATTTGCTGTTAAATGATACCAGTGTATTTACAATTCGAATAAAAGAACCGGGAGGCTCTGCAAAGCGTGTTTATTTTGCTAACCAACAGGTCCAATTCATTCCTGCAAGTGGAAACAGCAATACAGTCAAGGCTGTTATTCAAGGTGATTTTAAATTGGATGGCATCCATACATTGTATGTAAATGCAATTGACGGTTCCGGCAATTCAGCTTCTGATCAGGATTATCAGGTTGATTTTACCATAGTAAAAAAATCATCAGTCGGCAATCTATTTAATTATCCAAACCCGTTTGTAAACAAAACTCGTTTTGTGTATACTTTAACAGGGGATGCTTTGCCTGAAAATTATCTGATTCAAATTTTAACAATTTCTGGAAAGCTGGTTCGCGAAATCACAAAAGAGGAATTGGGACCACTGACCATTGGCACACACATGACAGATTTTGAATACAACGGCACAGATCAATTCGGAGAAAAACTTGCGAATGGCGTATATCTGTATCGATTTATTGTAAAAGATCAGAAAAATAAGTCCTGGGATAAATACGACACACACACCAATCAGTATTTTAAAAATGATTTTGGGAAAATGGTGATATTAAGATAGTATTTAGGGAGAATGCTGCAATGTGAGTAAGTCTATAGAAAGGAAGTCTGTAGAGAATGCTGCAATGTTGCAATCGTTCAATGCTACAATCTATTTAATTATTTTTATCCTGAATATTCTCAAGTGATTCCCATAATTGACACAGATCTAAGAAAAATTTTGCTGTCCAATTGGTATAGCGAAATGGAAAATAATTTTTCCAAATGGGTATAGAGGAAGGAAACGCTCCCTTATGATCTGCAGATCTTGATTTTATTTGCCATTGAAGAATTGCTGGCAACAAAACTTCTGCAGCAGTTTTATATGTCTTTTGTAGAGTCCGTTGATATGCTTTCAAGAATATGGCGGCCATTTGGATTTGACCGGTGACGCAAATAAATGAATAATCACCAGTCAGATTATTATAATAATAAGCTGGTATTTTAGTTTGCTCCTGAACCTGAATACACATTCGGCTTAATATTTCAAGAATGTATTTTTCAATTAGTTCATCTTGCAGCAATATTGCAGATTCCAAAAATCCTTCTAAAGCGTAGGCAACCGGGTGACTCAACGCAGCTTGATCGGGTTTGAAGCCGCAATTATTGAAAAAGCCGTGTTCATTTTTATTATTGAATAAATGATACAGCGATTGATTCAATCTATCCTTGTTAATTCCATTATAATATTTTTGGTCAATTTTTAAAAGTGGCCAGATGCATCGACTGTAATATGTTGCAAAATATCCTTTTTGATATAAATTATGTTTAAAAATTCCATTTGAATCAATATTCTGTATTAATGCTAGATAGGATTTCTCCATTGCATCAAAATAAGAAGCATCGTTTGTATATTCAAAAGCATCCCGAAGTCCAAAAAGTATTTGAGCTGTATTAAATGCACTTTTGGAGGTAAATCGAACTCCAGAATGATAATAGCCATCTTCTGTTTGAAGCCTTCTTAGCCATTGTGCGCAACTTATTGCAATGCTTTGCGCATCGCTCCGATTGCTCTTTATGAGATTCTCAATCAAGTAGCCGCTGGTTTCAGGATAGTCTTTTTGCCATGCAAAACCTGCTGGTAAATACATCCATCGACTGTGTGGAAAGCCTCCCACTCCATATTTTTTGTAACTGTGAATCAGCCAATTCAAACAATTTTGTTCAGCCAGTTTTATTTGATTAGACAGCAAATCGGACATTCATGCAAAGTAAATCTTTTTGTTGGATTTATCGTTGGATGAGTGTTACTTTTGAATTCTAATTTCATTTTGAATCACACCGCATCATCAGCATCAATTACACGCGCCTATATAGGGAGCCCTGAAAGCAATTTTTCTAAATTATTTATACCCAAACTCCTTGAATTGGGTCCATGTATGCTTGTTTTTATTTTACAAAAGCCGTATGTTCTTTCACCAAAAAACAGCTCTTTCTTATTGAAACAAGTATTAAATATTAAACAATGGAATTTTTATTCAATTGCTGGAATATGGTATTGGTACTTCTATTCCCAATGGCATAAAGTTCCGATGCAAACGTTTCATTCAGTAAATGATCCGAAACTAATAAATTTATTAAAAGACAAAGAATTTATTTTAAGTGCCGGTCTAAATGAGAAAGTGCTTCCGCCCATTCTAAACGCCTGTCCTAATGGTATTGTAAATTTTCATTATTCACTACTTCCAAATTTTAGAGGCAGGTTCCCAATTTTCTGGCAATTTGTTCAAAACGATTTAAATTTCGGATACAGTTTTCATAAAATGGGAACTAATTTAGATAATGGAACCATCGTATTACAGAAAAAAATTACCATTTCTAAAAAAGCATTTTTAGCAAAAAATCCAATAGCATCTATTTCAGATGAATTGAGCTTGCATGCTTCAAATCAAATCCATGCGTTAATTTACGCTAAATCGTTTCAGAAAGTTCCAAATGAAAGCGCGCATTTATACACAAGCAAAGAGTTTTCAGATTTTCATAGAATTTACTTGAGTAATTCTGGAGAAAAATGGAGTAAAACTTGCCAATTTTCTGAATTATTGATATTGGAAGATCGTTATATAATTCATGTAAAGGAGTCAGATGCTTCGAGCATTCAAAAAAGTCAATTAAGAATGATTGGAAAATCGATCTTGATTACTAAAGATTGCCGTAATTTTATAATTCGAAAAATCAATTATCTTCCGGCAGCATTCTTTTATTTTCAATTAAAACACATTGCAAATACACGCTGAATCTAATCAAAAACCACACAGTGTATTAAACCATCTGTTTCGATGGCAGTTTGCCGGTTCTATCTATTTGAGTGCATTGCAACTGATCAGCCTGATAATTTTAGGTCAGTTTATGGGTTATAAAGAAATGGGTATTTATACAATTTTCCAAATAATTTTCAGATTTGGGATGGCTGTATTTGATCCAGGTATGTTTGTTTCGATAATTCAGAAAACAGGCATTAACCAAAAAATAATTTCAAAGGAACGTAAGATTCAATTTTATTTGCTCGGTATTTGCACACTGGTTATAAGTTCTTTTTATTTATGGGAACACCAGTATCTTCAAACCAATCCTTGGATAGCCGGAGTTTCAATTCTTCTATTATTAACCATTGGACTGGGCAGTTATTACCCGACAATTTTAATTCATCATTTAAAGCAAAGACAAATTAGCATTATACAAATGCTTTCTGGTAGTTTGGAATTTATAATAATCGTAAGTGCTATTTGGTTTGTAGAACCAATTTTTGTTTTTAGCATAGGGCTTTTGTTTCGCCTTATTTTCTTTTATGCAGCCTGTTGGGTTTACAGCAAGCGAATACCGCAAAAAGAAAATGAAGACCAGTCTTTGAATGAGCATATTTCTTTTTCATCTTATCAGGTTTTGAATCAAGGGATCAGTTTTGTGCAAGGAAATTTTGATACCGTCTTGGTAGGATCTGTATTTGGATTGATTGTACTTGGTCCTTATAATATTGCATCGGAATTTAGTTACCTTTTATTTTCTAAAATTAATCCGGTTTTTAACAAAGCCATATTTCCATTATTAGCTAAATATCAATCTGATCAAAAGCATCGGCAGGAAATTATTAGGGAAAGCCTTTTAAGTCACGCATTGGTATGTATCACAATTTATTTAATAGTGTATGCCAATTTAAAAGATTTGGTTCCATTCCTTTTTAAAGATCCGGAACTTAAAATTCTTATGTTTTCCCGATTCATAGTAATCATGGCAATGATCCGCTCTGTAAACAACATTGTTTTTAATCAATTGCTCGCTCTTGGCGAATCAGGAAGATTGTTAAAATGGAATATAGTGGTCCTTATAATCAATTATTTATTTATAGCAATTATTTATTTTACAAGAACGGATATCTATCAATTTTTAATTATTAACATTGTATTGAGCTTCTCAGTTTTTATTTATACAATTCAACGTTTGTTGTTATATTATCAAGAGCCATCTCAGTTTTATAAGCCTTTAATTAAGTATTCTATATTTTTACTTTGCTGTGTTTTATTTTTATTGTGCTTATCGGAATTAAAATTGACATTATGGTATTCTTTTATTAGTTCATTCATTGGATTGGCCTGCTTGCTTTATCTTTTTTATAAAAGTAAACTGATGGATCTGATTCGCTTGCGAATAATGTAATGGGAAATTTACTTCTTCAAATTTCAAGGTCCATTCGTTCGGAAAAAATAGCCGAGACACAACCAGTATTGGATCAACACAATTTATTGTTTAAATCAGATCTGGTGAGTTTGTATTTCGATTTGGAGAATCCAGTATTACCGGTTAAAATTTTAACTCCCGAATATACCTGTTTTCTTTTAGGAAATTTTACTTTTTACAATAGTTATATTAAAAAAGTAGAAGTAAAACCTCAAATAAGAACAATGGAAGTATCAGGATCATTTGACATCCAAGAATTGTTTCAAAATATCAATGGAGTTTATTGTTGCATTCAGATTCATAAATTTAAAAATATAGTAAATGTAATTACAGATTGTCTTGGATTCTATCCACTGTATATTTTCAAGGATGAGCATCAACTGTTGATTTCAAATGAAATAAAACAGATTAAAACATTATCAGCAAAACCTTTTAAATGGAATGAAGAAGCAATTCATTCTTATTTGTACAATGGGCACTTAATTTCAAATCAAACCTGGTTTCATGAAGTTACCCGTTTGCGTCCAGCAAGCGAATATGTAATAAACTGCAACACATTTATAGTTAATTCTACATATTATTGGACTTGGTCGCAGCTTAGACATTTATCCATAACCAAATCTGAACTTATAGAATTATATGCAGAGAAATTTAAACAAGGAATCGATTCTTTAGAAATAGATGAAACATTAGAATTGGGGCTAAGTTTAAGTGGTGGACTTGACAGTCGATGGATTGCTTACGAGGCTGCAAAAAAATATAAATTAAGAGCTTTTAGTTTCGGACATTGTTTAAATCGTGAAACTCAATTAGCACAGCAAGTTGCAAAATCCCTTAAAATTGAACATGAAGCGTTAATTCTTTCAACTTCAGATTGGTTGCAACAGCGATTGCAGGCTTTTTGGAAAGTTGATGGATTGCTCCATTTAGGACATTTGCATGAAGTACCGGTGCATACGCATTTGGCAAAGAACTATCCTGTTTATTTTCATGGTTTTTTTGGAGGGGGTATCTATGGAAACATCTTCGAGTGCAATCAGAGAATAAATCCATCCATCGCTAACAGGCATTTTCATTTCGGTATTAGTGACAATCAAGTTTCAGATCCATTTTATTCAGTTCATTCTATTGATCCATATATTATTGACCAAAAAATCAGGTACCAGTCTGCATACAGTATTTATTTATTATCCTCGTATTGCCAGCTACTTCTTCCATTTTATAACATGGACTGGATGGAATTAAATTACGGAGTAGATGAGAAGCTCCAGATCAATGGTAAATTTTATTTGGAAGTATTGAATGAGCAGCTTTCGGCAGAACTGTTGCAAATACCTTGGCAAAGGACCGGCATAACACCTCGCTGTATTGGTTTAAACACATTTGCCCAAAGTATCCATTTACCGGCTATCAAGGAAAAATGCTTTCAAAGTATTGGAAAGTCCAGGCATTTTGTTAATTATAATTTAGTAGATCCTGAGTTGAATTCCTGGTTGACTCATTTTGATGGCGACTTCCGCGAACTTGGTCTAAATTATAAACCAACAACGCGGGAACAAAAATTCAGAGTCTTATCTTTGGTATTAATAATGAAGATGATGGAGAGAAATACTTGGGATGTCATTTAAAGTGTTGCATATTCTTGATAGCTATTTACCTGAAACCATGAATTGGTTAGATGCTTTAATGGAATGTACTCAAGAACACTGTGAGCATCACCTTGCTTCAAGTTATTGGATCAATGGAGTAGCTGTTAAATACCCCAAAGCTTCAGTTGGAATAGTATCTAACTATCCTGTTTCCAGATGGAATAAGTTAGTGCATACAAGTTTAGATTGGATTGATACAAAAAAATTAAAGGAGTATGTTAAAAGCAAGCAAATTGAAATTTTACATTTTCATTTTGCAAATACTGCCATAAGATCAATGGGTTTAATAAGGGAATTAAAAATTCCCATTTTGGTTTCGTTTTATGGATACGATTATGAATATCTTGTAAAGCAGAAGCCAAAGACACTTGATTCTTATCAGCAACTAGCAAAATTGGGAGTAAGCTTTACTGTCGAGGGGTCTTATTCTAAAGGATTGTTAATACACTATGGAATACCTGCAAATCAAATATTCAAACTTCATTTGTTGTATCCAAGAACTGGATTTACAAGTAGATTAAAATATAAAACACCTATACGGATTATACAGGCTGCAAGTTTTACTGAGAAGAAAAATCAATTAACCTTACTCGAGTCTTTAAGAGATGATCAAGCAGGTAAATTCCAGTTTTTGTTTATTGGTGAAATCGTTGATAAACATTATTTCAATGAAATAAGGCTTGTTTTGAAATCAAAAAAGCATCATTGTATTCAAATAAAAGATAAACATTCAACGTCCACTTATTTAGAGCAATTGAGCAGACAGCATTTTTCTGTTAATCTAAGTAAGCGATCCAAAATGCACGATACTGAAGGTGGATGTCCGGTTTTTATAAAGGACAGTCTTGCCTTATCCAAACCGGTTATAACTACAATGCATTGCGATATTCCTGAAACGGTTATCCATGGTTTCAATGGGTATTTAGTTGACGCAGAAGACAGCACTTGTATTTCAGATTGCCTGGATCAATTGATTGGTTTAGATCAATTGACTTATAATAAATTATGCACCAATGCCCTTCATTCGGTTCAGGCGAATGCTGTGAATAATTTAACAGGGAAGGAATTGATTTCCATTTATGCAAAATGCAATGAGGACTGTAATATTTAGTCATAATTATCCTCCAAAGAGAAATCCCCGTTCATTTCGAATTCGGAATTTAGAACAAGCTGGGTTTTTTGGAAATGAATATATAATAATTCCTAATTCCGTGCTTGCATTTAGTCAATTCAAGAAATTGCATAACGATTTACATCAAAAGAAACGGGAAATCACGAAGCCTAATTTTCTTTCTTATTTAAAAAATGGTATTAGATATAATCGAATCAGTAATTTTTTAAGTAAATGCATCCTTCCAGATCGCTTCATCTTCCTTCAATTGTATTATTTGATTTTGTATATTGTTAAATATAGGAAATCAGATGATTTAATCTATACTGTTTCCAATCCATTTAGCAGCCATTTAATCGGTATTGTATTGAAATTCTTATTTAAACACGAATGGCATGCTGACATTGGTGATGTTTATTATTCAGAACTAACTTCTAATTGGAGCATACATGAAGCATTGGAGAAAAGCGTGGTGTTGTATACAGATCGATTAATATTAAATTCAGAATCCATTAAAAATCACTTTATACAAGCATATTCAGTTGTAACTGAGAAAATACATGTTGTATCCAATGGAGTAAGGATTAAATTTAATACTATTATTCGCATACCTTCATCAGTTCTTAGATTCAGCTATATTGGTAATACCTACCATCCGATTCGCCCTGGTATCCAAGAGCTTGAATTTATTTTAAAATATTTCGAGGCTCATCCAGAACAATCCATGATTTTGCAATTATTTGGTAAGCAAAATCAAGCAATAATGAGATTAGCAGCTAAGAACCCACTTTTGATTAAAATTATTAGTTGTAATTCAGATCACGAATTAGAAGAAGCCTATGCAAACACAGATATATTGATAAATATTGCAAATGTAAATTTTCCAGGCTTGCCAAGTAAATTGGAGGAGTATGTGGCAAGTAGGATTCCGATAATTAATTTTTATCAAACCAAAGATAATGCAAGTTTGTTATTTTTGAATTCAAAAAATCTAGTTCTCCTTAACATAGATATTAATTGTATTGATGAAGATATTTTGAATAAAACAACGCGATTCATCTCAACTTGTTTTAATTGACTTTGACTATTTTATGGCAATATGGATGATTATTTTGTAAAATGGAAATTAAATAGAATCCTTGTTTCAAATTTTGTATATCTAATTCATAACTTGAATTAAGTTGATCAATATGCTTTAAACAGTTTCCCATAAAATCATATATTCGTATTGAATAAGGAATAAAAGTATTTATGGTTTCTATTAAAACTTTATTAATTGCAATGGAGGGAAAAAATTTAAATGAATCCTCAACATAACCCTGTTCAGTTTTAGTAGGTGACTCCAAGACTAAAAACTGACCCATCATTCCATCGTCTTCGTGACTTAAAATATGACAGTGAAACATATATGGAAGACTGGAGTCATGAAAATCATTGTATTGAGTTATAATTCGTACGTTTCCATTCATAGGCGGAATAAGTACTACATCTTTTCTCCCTTTCATGTTCTCTGGAGGATCTATACCATTAATACTTAAAATATAAAAGGAGTTTCCATGTATATGGAAAGGATGCGCCATAATAGTTTGATTTGTAATATTCCAAATTTCTTTGTCTTTTTGATTCACAGTAAAATTGATTGTATGTTCATCATATTTTAAACCATTTATAAAAAAATTAGTCATACTCATCATAGGTTGTGCAGTAAAGCGAATGCTGCGTTCAATTGCTCCAGAAGGACTTAGTGGATTATTTTCAATTAATTTGGCTGGTATTTGTGTAACAGAATTGTTTGTTTGTGAAGTGACATGAATATTAAGAATGTCAAAAATTTTATTATCAAGTGGGCCCAAAGGGCTCATACCCATGATAGCAGGTCCTCCAGGAAACCCAGCTGGCAATTCGTTGCCGTATTGTTTTAAAATTAAATTTTTACCTTGATCTGAATTAAAATCTACAAGAATTTCTGCACGTTCACCTGTACCAAGACGTATTTTTTTCATTGGTATTGGTTTATTTAATAACCCGGCATCACCAGCAATTTGATAAAAAGTTCGGTCGTCATTAAATCCCAAATTAAAAACTCTTCTGCTAGAAGCATTTAATAAACGGAAACGAATAATTTGTGCAGGACATTTTAGCATTGGATTGATTGTACCATTAACCATGCTTACATTATCGAAATCATTATTTACACTAATTTGTTTGGAGATTGGATCTACCGTTTGAAATTGCAGAATTAGAGGAATATCGTCTACCGAATAAGTCCGTGGAATTTTCAAGTCAATTTCTTCCTGATCATGGATTATAATCAATCCTGCTGCTCCTTTAATAACTTGTTCAAACGTTTTACCATGTAAATGCGGATGATACCAATAAGTACCTGCTTGGTCCATTACTGTAAATTCAGGAGACCATTTTGTATTCGGAAATATAGGATTATGAGGACCACCGTCATTTTTTGGTGCAACATGCAATCCATGCCAATGGGTCGTCGTTGTTTCAGAAAGTTGGTTATCTACCTGGATTTTAATTTGTTGCCCTTTATTAAGTATCAGTGTTGGCCCTAAATAATTACCATTGTAAGCATTTGTTTGAGTTTGAAACCCTAAGTAAAATTCTTTTGAACTATTTTTTAATTGAAGAAGGAACTCATTTCCTCCAAGAGTATCTGGAATATATATAGGATTTTGTGATGTCGCTTTTTGTATGATTGGAATTAGTAAAATCCAAACTGAGATCTTAAATATGTTCATAAAATCATATTAAAATGGTGATTTATATTCAGGATTATTTAAATAAGTATTATCCGAAAGTGTTTTTAAAAATGCTTTAAGATCTGATTTTTCTTGAGTTGTAAGATTTAATCCTTTTATATTGTTTTGCAGTAAAATATTTGTCGTCGAACTTTGCTTAACATGAGAATTATAATGGTCAATAACCTCATCAATTGAGTTGAAACGGCTGTCATGCATATATGGAGCAGTAAATTCAATGTTCCGTAAGGATGGTACTTTAAAAGATGCTTTATCACTGGCATTTTTAGTGACGTTAAATCTTCCTAAATCCTTAAAGTTGGAATCTGTATCCAATCCATTATTCATAAATTCATTGTTTGTAAAGTTGAATCCGCTGTGACAATGAAAACATTCTGCACCTTTAATATTGTTTAAAGGATCATATTCTTTAAAAAATAGATCTTTACCGCGTTCTTCTTCTAAGGTAAGTGTAGCAGCACCTTTGAGATAACGATCGTATTTAGAGTCGTGACTGACTATGCTTATCATAAATTGTTCGATTGCAAGACTAATTTTTAAAGCACTTACAGAATCTGATCCAAATGCACGAATAAATTGATCTTGGTAAATTTTTTCATTTTGAATTTTAGCTACAGCGTTTGACAAGGTTTCATTCATTTCCAATGGATCTTGAATTGGTTTTAAGGCTTGATCCCTTAATAAAGTTGCACGTCCATCCCAGAAAAACCCATTGATATGATAAACGAGGTTAAAAATAGGCATTGCATTTCGTTTCCCTTCAAGCTTTTCGACACCTATACTAAAGGGTCTGATATCTGTAAAAGCATCTTTTTGAAGGTGGCAATCAGCGCACGCCTGTGTTAAATCTTTGGATAATTTTTTTTCATAGAACAACATCCTCCCAAGTTTTACTTTGGCATTGGTCAGTAAATTGTCCGGAGGAATGGCTGGTTCTGGCAAATCCCCATTTAATTCCAGGAGATAAGGACTTGGGTCAAATTCTGGATTAACTCGGTCTTCACTACAAGTAAATGTTAAAATTGCAATACCTATAATTAAAAAGATATAGTTGATTTTCATTGGAATTTAAAATTGGAATTATTTAAAAATTGTGTGTCTGTTAAGGATTTCAGAAAATTGACAAGGTCAATTTTTTCTTGCTTTGATAACGTAAATCCTTTTATTAGTTCACTTTTATGAGGATTTGCATTTCCTCCTTTTGAATAATGTTCAACAATCGCCTCCAGGCTTTGAATACTGCCATCATGCATATAGGGAAATGTAACTGAAACATTTCTTAGACTTGGAACTTTAAACAATGAGCGGTCTTCTTCTTTCCCTGTTAGCCTTTTACGTCCTTCATCGGGATCATTTTCATATAAGCCGTTATTTTGAAAAGTATAATTTGTAAAATTAAAACCACTGTGACATTGACTGCATTTTAATGTTTCACTGGTAAAGAGTCGCAATCCATTTTTGGCTGAATTAGATAAAGCAGATAAATTGCCATTTATATACTGATCATAAGGAGCATTTCCACTTAACAAAGCGCGTTCGAATGTTGCAATGGAACGAGTGATTACAAAAGCATCTGGCAATCTATTATAAGCAGCCATACTCATGTTTTGATATGCAATTTGTTTATTTAGTTTTTCAGCTATTACCAAAATGTTTTCATCAAATTCATTATGTTCTTGTATTGGTACGCCTACTTGCATTTCTAAGGTTGGAACACCGCCTTCCCGGAGTAAATATGGATGATAGGATACATTTGCCAATGAAGGAGCATTTCGAGTTCCAAAACGAGACATAATTCCTTCACTTACTGGTTTACCATCAGTAAATGCCAGTTCAGGGCGATGGCAACTTGCACAAGAAATGCTTGAGTCCCTAGACAGAATAGGATCAAAAAACAGTTTGCGACCAAGAAGGAATCGTTCATTGGAAAATTTATTTTCGCTTGGAAAGTCCGGATTTGGAAACCCATTAGGAATTTCAATAAATGAGTTAGGCTTGAATTCTTCTTGGTTGCAAGAAAAAATTAAAGGCAATACAATTATTGCTAACCAGTTTATAACTGGTTTCCAAATCATGACAAACGCGTTTACCTTTTAACTATTTTACCAGACGACAATACATTATTAGACTTCCTAAACGAATAAAAATAAGTTCCAGAAAGTAAGTTATTGTCTATTTGTATAGTCCCTTTTGAAGTTTTTATTTCCTGGCTTGTCACTAAATTACCATTCAGGTCGTATGCACTAAAATTCAAACCTTTGATTTCATTTAGATCATATTGGATGTAAATTTGATTAGAATTATAAACCACTGATGAAAACGATTTATTGCTTGATTCTTTCGTAGCAGTTGGAGAAGCTGGACCGAAAACAATTGATGATCCATTTAGAACTAAGCTAGCAGCAATTCCTGTTTCACCATGATTGGTTGCGCCACCGGCAATAGAAATTCCTTCTAATAATTTATTGTATTCTGCAATCATGTCAATGTATATTTTCCCATTTTCAGATTTTCCGGTAACAGTATAGGAATTTGGTTTAAAATTTACATCTCCTAAGCCTTCAATATTTACGGCATCCAGAAAAAGTCCATTAGTTCTCGCAGCATTAGCTGATAAAGAAATAAATCTATATCCAGAAGTCCAACCCCAATGCATAGTTGGGTTTTTAGGCGCTAATGCATGATCTACAGGGTAAGATGCAGGATCCAAATGATTTGATGCAGCGTCCACTCCCACAGCAAATTCAATTTTTTCAATGCTGGTAATGTCATTCTGAAGCCCTAAACTAAATTCTTTTGATGTTTTATTAGATGGATCTACAAATAAATAGATCGTATTTAAATTGGAAACCTGACCGCCATCGTGGGTGATTTTAAATCCGGATAAATAAAATTGTAAGCGGGTAATTTTATATTTTGTACCCATTGGTGATAATGCTTCCTGATTAAGAGAAAAGTTTTTACCATATAATTGATGATTAAAACGAAGAACCAATTCAGATTGTGCCTTTAAAAATTGAACAGCACTTAAGATTAAAAGTAGTAAAAATATTTTTTTCATATTTATAAATTAATGTAGTTTAAGAATATTGCAAGTAGTATGCAACATGTACACGTTGCATATAAAGTAATTAATGAGAAATCTAGCTAACAGCGAATAACCTGAATCAGTCTATACAGTTTCAGGCAATGTGGAGGCGATTTATAAAAGTATTGAGATAAATTCTTAGAGACTGAAGAATTAAATTCAAGAATCCATTTGGTTAATGGGTAAAGATGCTTCTCAAAGTGAAGGTTTTTCCATATCGACTTGGATCCAAGATGAGTTCCTTGTAAATTGATTTTTTCAAAATGTGATTTATCCTGACAACATGGACTTTTTGAAAATTGATGCCCTCCTGATTTTTCTTTAATCTTAGCAATCTTGTGACTGAAATGACAAATACGCTTTTTAGAGGAACAACAGGTTTTACCTTTAAAATAATAACTGATGCTTGTACCTTTCATTTTACAAATGTGCTCATTAATAAATAGTCCAAAAGAGGACAATAGCACATTAAACGCAACAATAATATGTAAAATATTAATAATCAATATAATAGTTTAAATAAACTAAATTAAAGCATACAAATATAACAATTACCGAGTTCAAAATAATTTATTTAAAGTGATTTATTTGAGAATTAAAACATTGTGATTTAAGTAAAAATCAATCTCCAATTCAAATTTAAATTAGGATAGAAAATGGCTTATAAAAAGGTATTTCTAATACTTAACGCGCAATCCAAATCCTAAACCCATATCACTATCGTAATGACTGGTAATTCCTATAGTGCGATTGATTAAGTACTCAATTCCTACCATGAATTCCATATCAGAATTTGCCATAAAATTCATACGCAGTCGTTTTGATAAGCTTATATCTTCACGTTTTAATTGGATACGAATTTTATTTTGCAAATACCATTCAAATTGAGTTACGATCAACATAGGAATGGTATATTCAAATCCAACGCTAAATTGAGCTCTATTATCTTTTGAGTTTTTCTGTCCAAATATATTTTTTTCAATTTGGCCATTGTGTAATTTTCTATAACGGACATCAAAACCAACAAAAGGCATCCACCA
Organism: Saprospiraceae bacterium; assembly: GCA_016787575.1. GTDB lineage: Bacteria > Bacteroidota > Bacteroidia > Chitinophagales > Saprospiraceae > Vicinibacter. The sequence continues at coordinate 221,083 of JAEUUO010000009.1, forward strand.
TTGCATTGAGCCGAGGTAGCGGCCGATATGGGTTTCAGTTTCATATCCATGATGATGGTTATAACCAACCCTCCATTCTGTTCCTAAACGCCATCTTGTATTTTGAAACATAAGCATTCCATCATTGCCATTTGAAGCAAAATCGTTTTCAATTTTGAAGTGCATTTGTCTATCATCAGCGTAAAGTTTTCGCTTTGCTAGTTTAAGATTAGCCAATGGGGATATATAATTTGAATAACTAAACACACGCCCCATGCCACTCATCATATGATACAAGATATGGCAATGAAAAAACCAGTCTCCTTCAGAGTTGGCAAGGAATTCCAGGGTGTCAGTTTCCATGGGCATGATATCAACAACATTTTTCAAGGGCGAAAATTCTCCTTGTCCATTTATTAACCGGAAATCGTGACCGTGTAAATGCATTGGATGTCGCATCATAGATCTATTGTGTAAAATCAAGCGTAAAATTTCGCCTTTGTTTACTTGTATTCTGTGTGATTCAGACACAACTTTATTATTTAAACTCCAAACGTAGCGGTTCATATTACCAGTTAATTCAAAGTTTAAAGTTTTTACTTTGCCTTGCGGAAGCGAAGTATTGTATGTAGCACGAAGCATTGAATAATTGAAAGTTTGAATTGTAGGATATTCAACCATATGATTTTTTGAATTTTCATCTCCAATCAGATGCTCCGTTTTTTTGGAGTCTAAGCTTCCTGAAATTTCAGGATACATTACTTCATTCATATCCATTTGGTTGAGGCTCATCTGCATGCCCATATCATCAAGTTGGCCGTTCATCTGCATCATAGCATTCATCATTTCCATTCCTTCAAAATAATTGAGCATTGGTAATGGGAAAAGCAGTTGCTTAACACCTTTTCCAATGAATAATGATGCGGAATTAGTTCGATCTTCAGTAGTTGCCATAAATTCATAAGAAATGGAATCAGAGGGCACTTGTAAAATGATATCTACTGTTTCTGAAACGGCTAAAATGAGTCGGTCTATTTCTATGGGTTCTACATCATTGCCATCATGTGCAACAATAGTTATTTTACCTCCGGCATACCGCAACCAAAAATAGGAAGAAGCCCCCGCATTAGAAATTCTTAACCGAATTTTATCGCCTCCTTTTAGTGTAAATCCATTGATTTCACTTAGAGTAGTAGATGCAGATCCATTTATTAGAATTTTATCATAGTGTACGTCGCTAACATCCATGGCAACCATACGCTTCCACTCATTATTTATTTTAGTTTTAAAGTGATTGGATTTAATTGCTTCCGAATAACTCTGTACTGCATTTTTATTTAAAGCAAACCAGTCGCTTGCATGGTGTAACATTCTGTGTACTGTTTTAGGATTCAGATCTGTCCATTCACTAATTATAACTGGAATAGTTGGCAAGTCATCAATCCCTAGGCGCGTGTTGGTCACAAGATTTTTATGTAGAATCATGGAACCATACATTCCAATTTGTTCCTGTAAACCACTATGGCTATGATACCAATGCGTTCCATGTTGAATAATCGGAAATTTATAGGTATATACTTTACCCGCTGCAATAGGCATTTGAGTTAGGTATGGTACACCATCTTCGCGATTTGGTAATAAAAGTCCATGCCAGTGCAATGAAGTTGATTCTTTAAGCAGATTATGAACAATTATTTCTGCAGTATCTCCTACAGTAAATTCAAGTGTTGGCATTGGAATTTGACCATTTACAGCAATTGCTCTTTTATTTTTTCCGGCAAAATTAACTAAACTATCTTTGATGTATAGATCATATCGTACCAGCTTTTGACTAATAGCGGGTACGGAATAAATTAATGCAAGAAATAGAATTACATTTTTTCTGTTAGTCAAATTGAAATGAAAATTCATCTAGATCCTATTTTATTCAAATTTTTAAATGAACATTAAACTAACAAATTAAGGATTAATGGTTTCTATCGTTTTACCACAGCTTAACATTTTATTTCCATAATATGGATTTTTAATTATTAAATCTTTACTAAGCCAATTTGCACCAATTCCATCATTTGCCATTGGACAAAATTGATAATAAACAGGTTCCGTTGGTCTAAAATCCTTTAGCACTGTATACATATTGGAGGAAAGACTAATAAAGTATTTTCTTTGTTGGTCTAATTCTTGTGTTTTGGATATTAATAGAGCATCTCTGGATAGATCTGCTTCGCTTTTCAACCATTTTGCTTGCAATTCCATTTTGAGATTGGTTATAATAACAGCTTTCAGTGCATTTAAAAAATCACTGGATTTTTGTGAAGCTTTTGATCCGGATGAATTAACCAGAGCATCCTTTAGTTCGAAGTAACTTTTAAATACTAATTGAATACTTTCTTCCTGTTGATTTAAAACTGTATCTTTTATTTTAGGTGAATTTAAAGTTTCAGTTTTTGAAAATGTAACTTGCGAAGCTTCCAATTTATTTTTTTGTGAGGTAATTGAATTGGGAGTTCTTCTTTTATATTGACAACATTCTGGAAGCATATTGTAGGCTTCAACGGGTGCCAAAAACTGGTCATTATCATATCCAGCTAAAGCAACTTTTTTTAATATCTCTTGTAATGTAATCTTGTCTTTGTCATATGTGATATTAGCAATTTTAGTGGATTCATCCCAAACACCTTTTGAAATCTTTTTCTTATTCAAAGATTTTTCAATGCGACTTTTACACATACTGCAATTGCCGTTTATATAAACACTTTGAATTGCCTGATTTTGGATCTGTGAGCACACTAACTGCGTTATCAATAGAAAAGCAGTTGTCATTAAATTAGTTTTTTTCATATTTATATGTTTAATAAAATAAATTTTGTCATAGAATTTCCATTCTATTTTCAATAATATATTTTGTAAGTTGCCATTTATTAAATAATAGGTTTCTTTTATTTTAACTAGTTGAGTAAACTTTATTTTTATGTAAAATAAGAATCGTTTTAAGTTCATTTTTACAACTTGCAATTTTTTATACTAAAGTTTTTTAGAGCGTAATCTTAAACTGTTACTTACCACAGATACTGAACTTAAAGCCATAGCAGCTCCAGCTATCATTGGATTTAGTAGAAATCCATTTATAGGAAATAAAATTCCTGCTGCAATTGGTATTCCTATAATATTGTAAATAAATGCCCAGAATAAATTTTGACGAATGGTGGTTATTGTGAACTCTGATAATTTAATGGCTTGTGGAATTTTTCTTAAATCTGATGAAATAATTGTAATTGAGGAAACATCCATCGCGATATCACTGCCTTTTCCCATGGCAATACTGACATCTGCAAGAGCAAGTGCATTGCTATCATTGATACCATCTCCCACCATGGCAACGACCTTTGCTTGTTGTTGTAATTTTTGGATATATGCAGCTTTACTTTCGGGCATCATTTCAGCTTCAAAGTGTTTAATTCCTGTTTCTCTAGCTATAATTTCTGCTGTTTTTTTTGTATCACCAGTCAACATATGTACTTCAATTCCTAAGTTATATAAATTCTGAATCGCTTGTTTAGAACCGGTTTTAATTTGATCGCTAACAGACAGAATTGCAAGACATGTAATTTCATTTGCAAACCAAATAATAGACATGGCTTCTGCTTCCCATTGATTTGAAATGGATAGCATTTGTTTTGAAATATTAATTCCATTTTCATGCAAATAGTTTTTCGATCCTATATAATACCATGTATTTTGGATTTGTGCACGCACGCCCTTACCTGTTTCACTTTCAAAACTGGAAATAGGTTTGGATTGTATTTCTGGAAAAAATTTAACAACTGCTTCTGCTAAAGGATGTTCGGATTGTTTTTCAATTGAAACCAAAATTTCTTTGAGTTCGTTTGTTTCTTCTTGCCAGACAATTTGATTTATAGAAGGGGACCCTTCAGTAATGGTTCCTGTTTTATCCAAAACCAGAACCTGAATTTTTTTTGCCAGTTCTAGACTTTCTGCATCTTTAATAAGGATTCCGTGTTCTGCAGCTTTACCTATGCCTGCCATTAATGCAGTTGGAGTAGCAAGACCCAGGGCACAGGGACAGGCAATAACCAATACGGTTACAAAGGCAAGCAAGCCATGACTTAGTCCATTGTTTCCACCCAATATCAACCAACTAATAAAACTCAGCAAGGCAATACCAATAACAACAAAAACAAAAACACCAGAAATTTTATCTACTAATTTTTGTACTGGTGCTTTGCTTCCTTGTGCTTCTTGTACCAATTTAATGATTTGGGCAAGCACGGTATTGCCAGCCGTTTTTTCCGCAATAAAGCGAACGCTTCCTTTTTGATTGATAGTTCCAGCATAAATGAAATCACCTGTATTTTTTTCTACCGGTATGGGTTCGCCGCTCAGCATACTTTCATCTACAAAAGTACTTCCATGAATAATTTTTCCATCTAAAGCAATTTTTTCTCCAGGTTTTACTAGGATTGTTTGTCCTATTTTTATCATTTCAACAGGCATATCCACATGATGATCTACTTCATTTATGACATGAACTGTTTTAGGAGCTAAGTTCATCAATTTTTTAATTGCAAATGAAACGTTTCCTTTTGCACGTTCTTCTAATAACTTACCCAATAGGATAAAACTGATTACAACCGATGCAGCTTCAAAATAAACATGTGCATGCAATCCTTGATTATGCCAAAAGTGAGGATACAGGGTATTAAATGTGCTAAACAAATACGCAACACCGGTGCTCACTGCCACCAGGGTATCCATATTGGCTGATTGGTGTTTTGCTTGTTTCCAGGCATTGATAAAAAACTGCTTTCCAAAATAAAAGATTACCGGTGTTGTTAAAATCCACATAATGTAATTTGCATAAGGTATGTTCATAAAAAACATGGCAATTACAAATACAGGAATCGAAAAAGCTATAGAACCAATCGTCCGTTGTTTGAGTGAATTAAATTGTTTTGCTTGGAGCGCTTCTAGTTGGTCTTTGGCTTCGTCAGACTCATCAATAACTAATTCGTAACCTATATAGTATAAAGTATCTTTCAGTTTTTGTGAACTGATCAAGCCTGGAATAAATTTTATTCGCGCTAAATTATTTGCAAAATTGACCGAAGCCGTCAAAACGCCTGGTTGTTTTTCCAATACAGATTGTATGTGTGCAGCACAAGAGCTGCAACTCATATTACGGACAGGATATTCTTTAGTCACAAAAGGAACCTTGTAACCCAAGGACTCAATGGTTTTTACAGCTTGATTGATGGCCGTTACAGCTTGGTCTGTCTTTATTAAAACCCATTTGTTATTGAGTTCCACTTTATTATCTTCCAGTCCTTCTAATTTTGACAAATTTGTGTGGATTAGCAGGGAACAGTGTTCGCTTTCCATGCCCTCAATGGGCAATTTTAATTGTTCTTTGATTACAGACATATCGAATAGAAATAATGGACAAATTTCTAATAGAAATTCTACACGCTATTATACTATTTTGGAAAAGGTTTACAAAATTTTGAAAAGGCAATTTTTTACACCTTATCCAGTGACAGTCTTTTGTTAATTCCCAAATTTTTAAAATGGCTGGGTGTCAATCCAGTAATTTTTTTAAATTGATTGGATAAATGGGCTACACTGCTGTAATGCAACTTAAATGCAATTTCACTCAAACTTAATTCATTATAAATGAGCAGTTCTTTGGCTTTTTCTATTTTTTGATGAATTAAATATTTCTCAATCGTAATTCCTTCTACTGCAGAAAACAGATTACTTAAAAAACTGTAGTCTTTGTTTATTTTATTTGTTAAAATTTGTGAAAAATTTTTATGAGTATAATCAGTGTCCTTTTGAATATACTCAATAATGACAATTTTTATTTGTTCTATGAGTTGCTGTTTGGAATTGTCTAATATTTCAAAACCTAAAGCTTCTAGATTATTATGTAATTTGTTGAGAATGCTTTTAGAAGGTATATTTTGAAGTGTTAATTCCCCCAATTGTAATGATTCAATAGATAAATTTAAAAGCTTTACCTCGTGCTCAACTGCTAGAATGCAACGATGACAAACCATGTTTTTTATATATAAAACCATTTATGGAGTATTGAAAATACTAAAACTAACAAGATTCCAGGTCAAATGGTTTAACTAATCCAGATAGGGTGCAGTGCATTTAGTTAAATTTTCTTCTATAATAATAGCAGTAGCCATCACCCCAACCATCGGTAAAAATTAAATACTGGTCATCAATTCGTATACTTTGAAATGGAGGTCCATTAAAAGTATTAAGGTAGTAATTGCAATTTTGAGTGATGGTGTCTTTATTTTTTTCCAATATATAGTTTGTGGTATAAAGGAGTTTATTGTCTTTGAATTCTTTAATTGTATTTGTGCCTATATAAAGCGTCTTTGAATAGTTTTCAGTTTTAGGTGTTAGGGTCCAACCGCCAAAACCACCAATTGATTTTTCCCAGTTCCAGACGCCCTGTATTTTTTTTGTAAAGTCTTGTTCATCTTCCTTCTGACAGGACAATAATGGCAAAAAGAATAAGCAAGTTAAACAGTATAAGTGTTTTTTCATTCAATACAAACGTTTTAATTGAATTAAAATTGCATTTCCTTGCTTGAAAGCAAAAGTATCTTCAATTACTAAAAAGATCTATATTCATTTGATTTGAATAATTAATCAATTCAAATGAATAGAAGCATAACTTTATTTAATTGTACTTTATTGGAATTAAAATTCGTGTCTTCATTCGTCTTTAATTTGTGCATTCGTGGCAATAAAATTGTTTTTTCTTGCCACGAATGCACGAATGGAGGACGAATTTAAGAGGAAGAGGATTTGTCATGAATTAATGAAACATGAAAATTCAATTTATTAATTTTACTGCTATGAATACCTATATATTTTCTCAGAGTTTAGTTTTTTATAAATTTATAAGTTGACAGGCCATTTGGGGTATTAGTTTTTATAAAATAGATTCCAGATGTCAAATTATTTATATCAGTTGATGAACTGCTAACTAGCGTACCTTGCAAATTATAAATAGTTACATTTAATTCTTGTCGGATCATTTGTTGCAATATATGATTGTCAATCGGTCTTGAATTAAATTGGTTTTCTCCTTCAGGATTCCAGGACTTTTTATATTGATTACAACTTTTCCAATAACGACCTCTCCAGATACAATCTCCTTTGCGGACTTCAACTGTAAGTGTATTGTAATAGGATCCCATCATCATTACATAGGCTCCGGCAGAACCTGTTGACCAACGTATTTGATATTGACTGGGATCGATTAGTTGACCATTTGTTTCAAATAATCCTACAATAAACATACAGGAGCTGCTACATACTGATTGACAAATGATATCAGGATATACTAATTGATGTTCAACATCATAATCATCTTCGCAGGAAGAAAGTATAAATTCCAATTCTTCACACGGTCCATGACATTCTAAATCAACTGTATCAGTAAGTTTGCGATTGCAAATATCTGCAAATTCAATGGTTTTGGGCAGTCCACTTTTCCAGGAATACATTTTAGACGTTAAACTAAAAACGTCCTTTTTAAATAACAAAATAGGATTTTGATTTATAAGACTGTATTCTGGATGATTAGAATTGGCAGTGATTTGCCAAAACAATTCATGCGTTCTGTTTTTAGGCTGAATGATTTGTTTAAAGGCATTTAAAGCAGTTACTTCAATCATTCCATTGGGCAAGCATTTTTGTATAATTGTTATGCCGCATGAATCCAGCGTGCAATTTGTAACATTTATATTTATTGTATCTGTATGTTCGCACATGGCATCTTCATAATGGACCAAATATTTTGTAGATTGATTTGGACTTGCTTTAGGATTCGGACAAGCAGAACAGCTCAGGCCGTTAGTTGGTGACCAGGTATAATTGATAGCAGGATTGTAATTTTTAATTAACTCTATGCTGTCTCCTTTGCAAATAATGTGATTCAGAGAAATAAATTCAGGTTTAATGGTTTGAATGTATATTGATTTAAAAATAGTATCATAACATGATTCTTTGGAGTGGATTACCAATCTGACATTAGCAATTCCTGAATCTGACAAGTAGAAAACTGGGTTTTTTAAATTTGACTGAAATTGGTTCGCATTATAAAAAACCGTCCATTGCCAAAAGTCAATAGTTGAAAATTGATCAGTAGATTCATCAATCAATTGCAACTCAACCGGATTTTTACAAGTGTTTATTGAATATCTGAAAGCTGCTTCCGGAACGGAATTGCATAAACGGACGTTGATTTGAAAATCACGGCGCAATACAGAAAGTAATTTACCATTGCGATATTCCTCGACACAATATGCAACTAAATATTGTGCAATAATTGGAACAGCAAACCCACGCATAACTCCAGTTTTGGAATCAATGTTTAAGGCAGGCGTTCCTCCAATGAGATCGTTTAAAGTATAGTTTTGACTAAATAGTACTGGATCGAAGGGTGGTTTTGATGGAAAAGTTGGTCTTGGATTTTGAGGGGTTGCGCCCGTGTTTGGATTGCACAATGAATACACTAGAGAATCGCCTTCAGCATCCTTCGCAGCTAGATTAAATTCTATAGGCTGATTGCCACAAATATAAATTGGAGGATATGGACTTAATACTGGGCTCGAATTACAAGCTAATAACGCTTCTTCAGTAATATGAACAGTATACGTCGCACCGGTATTTTCAGGATCTACAATATTGAGTATGGTTTTGTTTCTACAACACCGTTGATAAGCGAGAATATATCCACCTGCTATGAATGGTAATTCAATAGTATCTTTATAGGTAGTTGTATGTACACACACATCCCCTCCAACAATTCCACAATTTTTAAATACAACTTCATTTAAGGTATCATCTGCTCTGTAAAGCATATCCAGGCGGCCATTGTTTGTGATATTAATTTGACGTACACCTTTCGAATCAAATACACCTAAATAGGCTGGATCATCAAAGGGAGGTTGTCCGTTGATACAATCTCGCCTTACCGTCATGGTAATTTCATATTGATTATTGCCCAGACAGCGATAACTGATATCGCCACCAATTATATGGGTTGCCCTCAAATTAGAGCCAATTCCAATGAATATTATAAAAAGTATCAGTGAATGCAAGCTTTGAGGGAGTCTTTTGAAGAGCATACAATGAGGATTTGGTTAAGCCTATAAAGTTAAACGAACTAATGGAAGATTTGTGTAATGGCAACTAGATAATTATAGATCCTTTACCAGCGATTAATGTTGCCTGTAATATTTTTTATTGTTAAATGTTATTTCAATGGTATTTTTATTAATATTTGTAACTTAGAGCGTAATCCAAACAATGAAGATATTACAAATAGGATTTTTGTGCTGTTTTTTTATAAATGGGTCAATTGGGCAAGGCATTGTTGTAGATCATAATTCTGTAGAGTTATTTGACAGCATTCCACAACAGTATAAAGAAGCTGCATCAAAAATGAACATGTTATTTATGGACCGTTCGGTTGGAGGAAATATTGATGAATATTTAAATTGTCTTGCATCTCCCTGGAACACTGCCCGAAGCTTTTGTAAAAAATATGAGCACAAGGATTCAATTTATTCGGTCTCCCCTTCAGAAGTATTTTGGAATGGTATCTGGGATCGAAGCAATTGGAGATATGAATATTGGCCAAGTGCATGTTCAGAAGATGTCCAATGTTTCATAGATTTTATGCAAGCTCGAATGGATTCTTTTGAAGTAATGGGATGTCAGTTTAGTTATCTAGCTGTTACCCCGGGTTCTAAAATTGCTGATCCAGTCAATGGATTTTTTGGAAGCAAAATTTCGAGAAATCATGCAAGTGTTTACTCCAATTTTGCTATGAATAATCCAAATAAAAAAATAATTTGGTGGACCAGCTCTCTGGCAAGAGGGATAGGTACTGTTGAATCTGAAGCATTTAATAATCAGATGCGCAGCTATACAAAAAACAATCAGCTAATACTTTTTGATGTGGCAGATATCTTGTCACACAGTCCAGAGGGGACTCCTTGTTATGATAATAGGGACGGCATTGCTTATCAAACAGAAAATAATCCTGACGATGGATTAAATATACCGGCAATTTGTCCGCAGTATACTACAGAAACTGAAGGCGGGCATCTGGGATCTATTTCTGCAGGTGGAATTCGTGTTGCAAAAGCATTTTGGGTACTAATGGCTCAAATTGCAGGATGGCAGAAAGTGACCAGTAAAACGTTTGAATCAAAAAATTTCAATCTAGTTTACTTTCCGGTTCCTACCAGTGATGAACTAGTATTAAGTATAAATGCCATTAATTTAAATGCATCTGTGGAACTTTTTATTTATAATCTGGATGGAACAGTAATGAAATCTCAAACCAGTGAATCCAATAATGGTTCAAAGGAATTGATTCGGTTTTCGGTTTACGATATCCCAAATGGCCTGTACATTTTAAAAATTAGGCTGGGAGATTTTTACAAATCGATGAAAATTTCAATACTTCATTGATATAATTCTAAGTAATGCGATTTAATCTAATTTGTTGCTTCTGGATTTATGCCTCGATTTGTATTGTAAATGCTCAGTCCGTTTTAAACTATTTTAACGCACAGGTTTTAAATGCACAGGTGGTATTAAATTGGGAAGTCCGAATTGGAAATACCTGCGATGGTATTGAAATTCAGCACAGTACGGATAGCATTTCTTTTGTAAAAATTGGAGAAATTGCAGGTGTTTGTGGAAGTAAAATAGAAAATATCGCGTATCAGTTTATACATCCTTTTCCCCAAAAGAATCGTTTAAATTATTATCGATTGGGTTTGGGTGGTTTTGGATATTCTGAGTTGGAAACAGTGGAAGTATTGGATTTTAAAAATGGATATATTTTAAGACCGAATCCGATAAAAGATAAAGTTCAACTAACATTTGAAAAAGACTTGGGTAAGTTTCAATTGCAAATTTTTGATTTACAAGGACAAATTGTATTAGAAGCAGAAGAGCAAGGTGCTTCCATTTATGTAAATACCATTGATTGGACTCCCGGCATCTATCTATTCGCCATTCAATCAAATAAAATACAAATTATCAACGGCCGGATAATTAAGTTATAAATAAACCATTGGTTTGAGTTGATTCAATTTGTTTCAATTACCGGCCAATATCTATATGAGTTTAGTCAATTTTAGTACTTTGTCTGGCCAGCAAGACCCAATGTTTGTGGAATTTTATCCAAACCTGGCATACATGTAATTTCAATTGAATTGCTTTTCCTTTTAAAATAACATCATGGATTGCCTGGAAACGAATTACAGCATACTTTTTTGAAACCTGGCATTGAAAACTATCTACCAGAATATTCTTATAAATTAAATATCCTGAAACATTGTTTTCAATAACTTCTTGCTTGTTTTCAACCCATCCATTGGAATGACCATATGATAAAGATGGGTGCAAAAGCTTTACAAGCAGGAGGCTGTCTTTTTGAATTAGAGCTGAGTTTAAGGAACGAGCAGCTGAAATGAGCGGCTTCGAATCTTGAGACTGAGCATTTAAACAACAAATAAGCAGGATATATTTTAACATATATTTTTTATTTAAATGTAAAGCTAAATAAATGACTTAGATTGAAGGCATTTCAAATTTTTATACGCCTTAGGATTTGGCCAGTGTGTTCAATCAAAATTATATGTATCTTGGCTTAGAATTAATTTGATATTTAATATATTTCAAATTTAAACTATTTTGGTCCTATATTAAATCAAGCAATGAAAAAACAACTTGTCCTTTTATTCCTACTTTTTTACGCGTTTACTAGTTTTTGTCAGGTTAAAAATGATCGATTGCAAAATGCAAAATTTAAAAAGAATTCAACCGAATTATTTGACAAAGGTAATTTAGCGCGGATAAATTTTGAAAAGCTTCAATTAAATTTTACATCTATGGAGCTTGATTCTGCTGGTTACCCTAAAAGATTTGCTTGTAAAGCATCTTCTTCAACCAATAACCAAAACAAAATTGCATATTGGGAGCAACATCTGACATCGTTATTGGGTTTATCAGATGAAAAAGGAATAAGCTATCAGAAAGTTACGGAAGCATACGACATACAAGGAGTATGGCATGCAAAATTTGATCAATTTTATAATGGATTACCAGTTGAAGGTGGACAATATTTTATACATGAGTTTCTAGATCAACAGGTACTTGGCCATGGAAGAATCTTATTACCCGATTCGGGGATTGAAGCTACAATATTCGTCGATGATCTTAAAAAATACGCTGAGAATTTTTTTAGTTCAAAATTTTCAACGGTGGGAAAAATGGATCTTTCAAGTTTTCAATTGACCAATTGGTTTAATTCAAATAATAAGAGCTGGCATTTAATTTATAAAACATCAATTCTCTATAATGAATTTGAAAATTGGATGGTATATATAGATGCAAGAACCGGATTGGTTTTAAAATATTTAAAGACTCAATGTAGTTTTCATGCAGAAGATGGTCCTTGTACACCTATAAATAACATGAAATATTTGGAATGCAACCAGAAATTTAATCTACAATATCATTCATCCGATTTTGCATTGGCCGGAGGAGAAACTACCATTGCGAAGGATTTGAATGGAGTCGATCGAACAATCAATGTTTGGCGTGAAGGGGCTGATGTATATCTGATTGATGCATCTAAACCCATGTTTAAAGCTGGACAGTTTCAGCTTTCAAATCCAATCGGTGCAATCTGGACACTGGATGCCAAGAATTCTTTTAACCCATTTCCGGGAAAGGATCAAATAAGTTCGAAGACAAATAATTTTACAACGGTTTCTGTTTCTGCACACCATAATGCTGGCGCTGTGTATGACTATTTTTATAATACACATGGTCGGAATTCAATAGATGGTAAAGGTACTACCATTACTTCTTATGTAAATTTTGGACTCAATTATGTTGGTGCATTCTGGGCAAATGGGACCATTCATTATGGAAATGGAAATGTTTCCAAGGGGTATTACCAATTTGCTAAAGGAATTGATATCAGTGCACATGAAATTTCACATGGAGTCATTGATGCTACTGCCGGTTTAGAATATGATGCCGAGACTGGTGCCATCAATGAATCATTTGCAGATATATTTGGAGTGCTGGTAGACCGCAGTGATTGGACCCTTGGCGAAGACATTATTGTTCCTGGACATCCCATTCGACCCACGGGCGTAGAGCGCAATATGGCAGATCCCAATCAAGGATTACCAAAAGATAGCTTTCGAATTGGATGGCAACCTAAGCATGTTAATCAACAATATCATGGCTTGGAAGATGCAGGCGGTGTACATTGGAATAGTGGAATTCCAAATCACGCATTTTATTTATTTGTACAAGGATTGATTGCAAGTGCAGGAAACGAAGAAGCTGCAAAGCAACAAGCAGAAAAAATATATTATCATGCATTGAATTATTATCTAACCAGACAAGCTGATTTTAAAGATTTACGTGCAGCCATTGAGCAATCCTGTAAAGATTTATATGCAAACAATACAAATGTTTTGAATTCAGCAATGACAGCATTCGAGCAAGTGGGTATAACAAGCAGCAATAATCCGGGAGGTGGATTGTTTGATTTTTCTGAAAAGGATTTACCAGTAAACCCTGGGACTGAATTTGTGGTATGTACCCGTTTTAATGTAAATGCAAATCGGAACGAAGGAGTATATATTAGAGATCTGACAACACAGTCATTTCAACAGTTGAGTAATTTAAATATAGTAAGTAAACCTTCAGTAACTGATGATGGCAGCGATATTTATTTTGTTGCAACAGACTTGAAAGTGTATCGTTTGCGGTACAACCCAAATACGTTTAAGTATGATCAAAGTTTACTGATAGATAATCCGGTATACCGAAACGTAAGCGTGTCAAAAGATGGTCGTTTTATTGGGCTGCTTGAGTTGCCTACTCAAAATAATAATAAACTTAAAGTACGTGATTTACTTACTCAGGAAGAACGTATATTTACTTTAACCAATACGGATTTACAAGTAGGATTGCAAAGCTCGACTGTTACACAAATTGGTTCGATGGATTTTGATCCAAGCGGACAATATATTATGTATGACTGTTTTAGTACCAATGTTATTGTTGGGGGAAATTCATTTCAACAATGGGATATTGGCGTCATTCGTTTTTGGGATGTTGTGATTGATCAATTTGGAGATGGCGCGATTGAAAAATTATTCAGGGCTCCATTAGCAGATATTAGCAATGATGTAGTTTATCAATTTAGAAATCCGGTATTTTCAAAAAATTCTCCGTATGTATTGGCTTTTGATTTTTATTTAACTGACTTTGGAAACCAAACTTATGCAGGTAGCTTTGGAATTGTAGGCACAAATATCGAAAGAGGAGAATTAAAATATATCCAACAAAAGCGTGTTGGATTAGCATATCCAAATTATTCTATGGAAGACGACAGTTTGAGTTTTGATGATGGATTTCAAACCCCAACCCGCCCCACCAGAATACATACAGTTGGATTGGCGGCATCTAAAATAGATTCGAGCGGAACATCCAGTCGTTTTCTAAATGGCTACCGCTGGGCAAGTCGTTTTGGAAATGGCAAACGAAAATTAATAAATTATTTTCCACATGCAGTGGAAGATCATTTTGTAACAGATGAAGATCAATTGCTTTCAACAAGTGTTGTCACCAATGATCTTCCAAGTAATGATGGATCGAATACCTGGAAATTAAAAGGAGCAAATGGAGGTGCACTGAAAGGTACTGTAACGATGATGCCCGATGGAAAATTTGAGTATAAACCCGATGCTAATTATTTTGGAACCGATCAGTTTAAATATATTTTATGTGATGTGGATTCTGATTGTTCTGAGGCAACGGTTTTTATTGTTATAAATTCAATAAATGATATACCCATTGCTGTTTCAGATAATTTTATAACAAATGAAGATCAGGATTTGAATGGCGATGTATCAACCAATGATCAAGCTTGTATTGACGGTGGAAATAAATGGAAACTAAAGGGAAGCAATGGCGGAGCCTTAAAGGGTGTAGTTAGTATGGATGTGGATGGTAAATTTAACTACAAGCCTGAGCCGGATTTTCATGGTCAGGATGAATTTAGTTATACACTGTGTGATGTAGATGGTGATTGTTCTGAGGCTTTGGTTAAAATAGTAATTAATTCAACCAATGATTTTCCGACAGCCATTTCAGATAATTTTAGTTTAGATGAAGATCAGGAATTGAATGCTGATGTAGCATTAAACGATCAGGCAAGCCCGGATGGTGGAAATCAATGGAAATTAAAAGGGTCCAATGGAGGTTCTTTAAAGGCAATTGTAACGATGGGATTGGATGGTAAATTTAATTACAAACCAGTTGCAAATTATTATGGAATGGATGAATTTACTTATGAATTGTGTGATGTAAATAATGATTGTTCTCAAACAACCGTAAAAATTGTAATTAATTCTGTAAACGACTTTCCAATTGCTAAGGAGGATAATTATAGTTCTGATGAAGACCAGGAACTAATTGGTAATGTGAATTCCAATGATGTTTTAAGTCCGGATGGAGGAAATTTATGGAAATTAAAGGGAGCTAATGGCGGCGCTCAAAAGGGAGTTGTCATCTTGAATTCCGATGGTCAGTTTAGTTACAAGCCCGAGGCAAATTATTTTGGAACTGATCAATTTGTTTATCAATTGTGTGACGGTGAACAAGATTGTTCAGAAGCCTTGGTAAATATTGTCATTAATTCCGTAAATGATTTGCCGGTTGCTGCCAATGATCAATTCAGTACAAAACAAAATCTAACCTTGATTGGAGATGTTTCTCTCAATGATGTATCAAGTGGAGACGGGGGTAATTTATGGTTGTTGGTCGGCACAAATGGAGGCGCAGTGAATGGAACAGTTAGTTTAGATCCATTGGGTACCTTCAATTACCAGCCGAAGTTAGATTTTGTGGGAATGGATGAGTTTCAATACAAGATGTGTGATACGGATCCGGATTGCGTTACAGCAAAAGTTTTTATAAAAGTGGAACCATCAGTTGGTATAAAAGAGGAATTAGATCCAGTAAAAATTTCATTAAGTCCAAATCCTTTTCAAGATAAGCTTATAATAAAAATTGATTCTAAGACGAATTCAGTTGTTAAACTTGCATTTTTAAATGTACTTGGGCAAAGCATAGACCAGGAAGATTTTACTTTTAATTCAGGGCAACAAATTATTAATTTAAATACATATGAATTAAATGAAGGCATTTATTTATTGAGAATTCAAATTGAAAATCGGATGCATGTATTTAAGTTATTAAAGAAATAGAATTGAAATGAATATCGTTAAGCAATTAATATATCTGTTTGTATTAATTCCTAATTTAATATTGACTCAAACATCTGATTCATTAATTGTAAAACAAATAGATAGCCTCATTAAAGTCTCACGAGACCTCACAGCAAAAAAGGAATTCAAAAAGGCGCTCGAAGTTAATTCCATCGCCGAGAATATAGTTGTTAAGGAATTTGGAAAGGAGTCTGTATATATGGGGAATTGCTATTTCAACAGAGGGAGAGTAAATTATTTTGAAGTAAACTATCCAGAATCTGAAAAATGGTACTTATTGGCTCTAGATATCCATGAAAAAATATATGGAAAGGAGCATCTTGAATTTGCCCCAACTTTGAATGGACTTGGAATCCTTTATTATGCAATGGGCAAGTATGAATTAGCAGAATCTTATAATCTTAAAGTCAAAGCCATACGTGAAATATATTTAGGCAAGGATCATCCAGAGTATGCAAAAATACTAAATAACTTGGCTCTTCTATATCATAGTATGGGCAACTACGAAAAAGCAGAGCAATCATATCTAGAGTCTAAAGCAATTTTAGAAAAGATAGCAGGAAATGAAAACTCACTTTATATTGCTAGCCTTAACAATTTAGCTAATCTTTATAAAGACATGGGAAATTACAAAAAAGCGGAAGGATCATACATAGAAGCAAAAATCTTATTAGAAAAATCTTTGAACCAAAAGCAGCAAAATTATCCTGAAGTAATTAATAATTTGGGACTGCTTTACGATGAAATGGGTAATTACGAAAAGGCTGAACTCCTCTTTCTTGAATCTAAAGCCATATGGGAAAAATCTCTTGGAAAGGAACATCCTAATTATGCTACAAGCTTAAATAATTTGGGGCTTCTTTACAAAACCAAGAGAAATTATGAGAAAGCTGAACAGTTTCTTATTGAATCCAAAGACATTCGAGAAAAAACCTTGGGCAAGGAGCACTCCAAATATGTTTCAAGTCTAAATAATTTGGGGCTTTTATATAAGGACATGGGTAATTACAAAAAGGCTGAAAATTTCTTTCTTGAATGTAAGGCAATTCGGGAAAAATTACTAGGTAAGGAACATCCTGATTATGCAGGAATCCTAATAAACATTGCAATTTTAAATAGAATCATTGGAAACTATGAGAAAGCTGAGCTACTTTTTATAGAAGCAATGGTAATATGCAATAAAGTGCTTGGCAAAGAACATCAAAATTATATTATATGTTTGGAGCAGTTGGCAAATATTTATGAAAGTCAAAGCCTTTTATTAACAGCGGAGCAAGTGCTACAAGAGATGCAAAAAATATCACAAGATAAGCTGTTGAAGGCTTCAACATTTCTTTCTGAACAAGAGCTCGCCAAGTATTCTGATATTTTTAAAGAAAGCGGCGAATATTTAAGTACTTATTTATACGCAAGACAAAAAAGCAGAAAACAAAGTGGAATTTTACCTATGCTTTTATATGACTATTCATTGTTTTATAAGGGATTTCTTTTAAATGCCGCAGCACGATTTAATTCTAATGCATTGTTCTTAACAGATTCAATCGAAATGTATCAGCGATTTAAAAGCTACCGTCGCCGGCTCGCAATTGAGTATGCTAAACCTATTGCTGAACAAAAGGGCATAGTTGAATTAGAAGAAAAAGTTAATACTATTGAAAAGCATCTAGTACGCTCATTTGAAGGTTATTCTGAAGTATTTCGAAAAGTAAAATGGGAGGATGTAAAATCATCCTTGAAGATTGGTAATGCTGCTATTGAATTTATAAATTTCAGAGTTAAATTCCCTCAAAAAACAGATAGTATAGTTTATGCTGCATTATTACTTAAACCTAATGAAAACCGTCCAATTTTTATTCCGCTTTTTGAAGAAAGAGCAATAGATTCTTTATTGCAGTCTAAATCAGAACGCAGAGCGGATTATGTTAATACATTATACACATTGGCTGACAGAGGAGCAGTTGTGATCGGAGCACCTAAAAAATCTTTGTATGAAATTCTATGGGAACCAATTGAGAAGGAATTATCTGGAATTAAAACTATTTATTTTTCTCCAAGTGGTTTGTTGCATAGAATTAATCTTGATGCAATTCCTATTTCGCAAACTGAAACTTTAGCCGATAAATATCAACTGATTGAATTAAGCAGTACACGTCAATTAGTTATTACTGCACCAAAACAAAATTTAATCAATGATGCAGTTTTGTATGGAGGCGTGCATTTTGACCTTGATAGTGCAAAGCAAGAGCGTGAATCAGTTTTGGCTTCACGAACAAACGAAGTATTATCATTCAATATGGTGGACTCTACACTTCGCAGTGGTACTTGGACTTATTTGCCTGGATCAGAAAAGGAAGTGAATTCTATTCAAAAAATATTGATGAATTCCGGGTTTCAAACAAATTTGAAAAGTGCGAATGAAGCTACTGAAGAAACATTTAAAAGATTGGGAGCCAACAACATTTCGTCTCCTAGAGTATTACACATTGCAACCCATGGTTATTTTTTTCCTGACCGAACGAGTTCTGCCACAGGCAGAATGGCGCGCGACAGTGCGGTAAGTGAGGGAACCGCAAAAACGGCTTCAATAAAACCTCAATTTATTGAAAGCGAGGAACCAGTTTTTAAAATGAGTGATCATCCCATGCTTCGTTCCGGATTAATAATGGCAGGTGGCAATGCTGCTTGGCAAGGAAAGCAAACACTGGAGGGAAGAGAAGATGGAATTTTAACGGCCTATGAGATTTCACAAATGAATTTATCCAATACTGAATTAGTTGTTCTTTCCGCCTGTGAGACGGGCTTAGGAGATATTCAAGGCAACGAAGGAGTGTATGGTTTGCAACGTGCATTTAAAATTGCAGGAGCAAAGTATTTGATCATGAGTTTGTGGCAAGTACCTGATAAACAAACCTCCATGCTGATGATTAGTTTTTATAAAAAATGGCTAGAGCATAAAATGACCATTCCAGATGCATTTCATGCCGCACAAAAAGAATTGCGGGATTTGGGATTGGACCCATATCAATGGGCGGGGTTTGTGTTGGTGGAATAGACACTCAAAGGAAAAGTAGATTTACTTCTTTTTTCTCAGCGTGTATTTTCTTTGTATTCTCTGCGTTAATGGAATTTTTAGGCCAAGATCACGGAGGAGGAAGCACGGAGGAAGAGGAGATTCACCTCGTTTTTCTCAGTATGTGTTTTCTTTGTGGTAAAAAATAGTTCAAGCAAAGATTACAGAGGCGCAAACACTGTTAAATCCTTAAAATTAATAAAAATCAAAACGAGTTAATTATGAAATACAGCTTTTGTAGTTGTTGTTTATTTATTATCAATTTTCTTTCAGCACAAGCTATTGATTCTTTTTCCATTAAACAGGTGGATAGTCTGATCAAGGTCTCCCGAGAGCAAGCTGCTAAGCGCGACTTCGACAAAGCACTTGAAGTCAATGCGGTCGCTGAAAAAATCGCCCTCGAAAAACTGGGACGGGAGTCGGCAACTTATGGGTTCTGTTGTTTCAACCGAGGAAATGTGTTTTTTTCCATGCGCAATTTTCAGGAAGCTGAGAAGTATTTCCTCGAATCCAAATCCATCCGCGAAAAAGCCCTGGGAAAACAGCATCCTGATTATGCCAACAGCCTGAGCAGCCTGGTGAATTTGTACCGGGGTTTGGGTGACTATGAAAAAGCGCTGTCGTTTGCCCTCGAATTCACAGCCAATCGGGAAAATATTCTAGGAAAAGAGCATCCCGATTATGCAAAAAGCATTAACAACTTGTCAATTTTGTACAGGGAAATGGGCAACTACGAAAGAGCTGAACCACTTGCCCTCGAAGCTTTAGCAATCCGGAAAAAAGTACTGGGAAATGCGCACCCCGATTATCTTGGAAGTCTTAATAACCTGGCGAACCAGTATAATGCAATGGGCAATTACGAAAAAGCCGAGCCGCTTTACCTCGAAGCCTTGTCCCTCAAAGAAAAAATTCTTGGGAAAGAACATCCCGATTATGCCCAAAGCCTCTACAACTTGGGGGTCTTGTACAATGCATTAGGCAAGTACGAATTAGCCGAACCGCTTTTCCTCCAAGCTAAAGACGTCTTTGGAAAAGAATTAGGGAAAGAACACACATTGTATGCCAACAGTCTTGAAGGGCTGGCAGTTATATACGATAACATGGGTAACTACAAAAAAGCCGAACCGATTTACCTCGAATCGAAAGCCATCCGGGAAAAATTACTGGGAAAAGAGCATCCAGATTATGCCAATAGCCTTCACAACTTGGCGGATTTGTACATAAACATGAATAACTACGGAAATGCTGAAACATTTTATCTCGAAGCCTTGGCCATCTTTGAAAAGGCATTAGGAAAAGAGCATCCCGACTATGCAATCATTCTTAACAGCCTGGCGAATTTGTATCAGGTAATGGGCGATTTCGGAAAATCTGAACTGGTTCACCTTGAAGCCAAAGCCATCCGGGAAAAAGTGCTAGGAAAAGAACATCCGGATTATGCCCAAAGTCTTTACAACTTGGCAGATTTGTACATAAACATGAACAACTACAAAAAAGCAGAACTGCTTTACCTTGAATCCAAAGCCATCCGGGAAAAAGTGCTGGGGAAAGAACATCCCGGCTATACGGACTGTCTGAACGCACTTGCTTATTTGTATGAAAAACAAAGCAATTTTTCAGCAGCTGAATCCCTGCTGACAGCTGCAGCAGCACTGGAACAGGCACGTATTTCAAGGGCAGCCTCCTATCTTTCCGAACGAGAGCTTGCCATGTATGCAGGCAAGTTCCAAACCGACGGGGCAAAGCTGGGAACAAACTTACTCGCATGGCCCGCTGCTTCGACTACAACCTTGCCTGCATTGGCATTCGATCATTCCCTTTTTCACAAAGGCTTCTTGCTTACTGCTGCTTCCCGACTCAATTTTCCCGCCTCCACATCCCTCGAATCATCAGAAATCAACAATCGCCTTAAAGGCTACCGCCGCCGCCTCGCCGACGAATACGCCAAACCTATTGCCGAGCGGGAGGGTGTTGCCGATCTGGAAGAGAAAGCCAATAGTGCTGAAAAGGAATTAGCACGATCGCTAATAGCTTATGCAGACGCCATCCGTCAGGTAAAGTTTCAAGAAGTGAAAGCGAGATTAAAAAAATCTGAGGCAGCTATTGAATTTTTTCATTTTCAAGTCAATTTTCCTCAAAAAACTGACAGCATCATGTATGCCGCTCTCGTGGTAGTACCTGAACTGGAACAACCGAAGTTTATCCCACTTTTTGAAGAAAAGTCTCTTGACTCTTTATTGAATTCCAAATCAGAACGTAAAGCAGATTACGTCAACTCCTTATATACACTTGTAGACAGGGGTGCGGTTTCAGTTGAAGCTCCCCAGAAATCATTGTATGAAGTATTGTGGAAGCCTCTTGAAAAAGAATTGGCTAATGTCAAAACCATTTATTTTTCCCCAAGTGGGTTATTGCACAGAATTAATTTAGATGCCATTCCTATAAGTGAAACGGAAACATTAGCAGACAGGTATAATCTAATTAAACTAAATAGTACACGCCAACTGGTGATTCCCACTCAAATAAAAAATGTCAACAACGATGCTGTTTTATATGGTGGAATACGATTTGAGCAAGACAGTATATTTTTAAATAATGAAGCCTCGTTTGCATCTCGATCCAGAGGAGAATTGTCTTTTGGTAATGTAGATTCAACATTAAGAGGAGGGAGTTGGAATTATTTAGCAGGAACAGAAAGAGAAGTGGATGCTGTTGATAAGATCATGCAAACTTCCGGAATCAAAGCGGAGTTGAAAAAAGGATATCAAGCAACGGAAGAATCTTTTAAAAATATTGGAACAAATATAATTCCATCTCCCAGAATTTTACACTTCGCAACACACGGGTATTTTTTTGCAGATCCTGGGCGAGCAAACTCCGTAAAAAGCGGAGTGGCGTACGATAGTGCGACAAGTGAGAGAACTGCGAAAGCAGCATCATTAAAGCCAAAATTGCAATTTGAAATAAATGAACCTGTATTTAAAATCTCCGATCATCCTATGTTGAGAAGCGGTCTCATTATGGCTGGCGGAAACGCAGCTTGGCAAGGAAAACCTACAATTGCAGGAAGAGAAGATGGAATTCTTACAGCATATGAAATTTCACAAATGAATTTATCGAATACAGAGTTAGTTGTTTTATCTGCTTGCGAAACTGGCCTTGGCGATATCCAGGGAAATGAAGGCGTGTATGGTTTGCAACGTGCATTTAAAATTGCAGGAGCAAAGTATTTGATCATGAGTTTGTGGCAAGTACCAGATAAACAAACAAGTTTATTAATGATTACTTTTTATAAGAAGTGGTTGGAAGATAAAATGTCGATTCCTGATGCATTTCATGCGGCGCAGAAGGAATTGCGAGACGTAGGCTTGGATCCTTATCAGTGGGCAGGGTTTGTGCTTGTGGAATGAAAATATAGTGAAACCAATTCTCTATCACTCGGATCATTTAATTTTACTCTAAGTATTATATAAATAAATTTTAATATTTATTTCAGAGATCATCAAATAATTAATAAGCTTTTCTATGTTCCAATTAACTTAAGTTTCATTAAGTTAAGGATTGTTTCAATTTAATATTAAGTAAAATTCAATCCATTTGAGGGTGAATGCATGATTTTAAAAATTGAATTTCAAAAATTAAAATATAATTCATATCATTGGGCTTATTATATTTTTACTTTACATATCAACGCTGCAAGTATAAATTATTCCAATGAGGTATTTTATATTATTAATCTTAATACAAGGAATTTCAGGAGTTCAAGGGGTATCAGCTCAGGATATGGATTCAACAAGCATTAAACAAATAGATAGCCTAATTCAGATTTCAAAATCCTATACTTTAAAACGAAATTTTGACAGTGCCTTTGTATTAATTGCAACTGCTGATTCAATAGCTGTTGATCAAAAGGGAAAACCAACATTGAGCAACGCATCCATCTATTTTAATAAAGGGATGATTTATTTTGAAAAGCAAGATTACAAACAATCCGAAAAATACTTGCTACAAGCAACAACTTTTTATAAAAATATATTAGGAGATCAACATCCATACTATGCTAATTGCTTAAAAAATTTATCCAATTTATATTTTGAAATAGGAAACTACTCGAAGGCTGAAGAATTGAACCTCGAAGAAAAAGCAATCCGAAAAAATGCTTTTGCTTCTAATCCTTTTGAATACATTACCTGCCTTAATAATTTGGCAGGTGTTTATCAAGCAACGGGAAAATACTCAAATGCAGAGGAGATAACCATAGAAGCTAAAGTAGTTTGCGAAGAATCACTTGGAAAGCAACATCCAGAATATGTAAAAATTTTGAATAATCTTGCAATCATATATTTTAATATAGCAGACTATGAAAGGGCCGAGCCCCTTTTTAAAGAAGCAATGAATATTCGTGAATTAAGTTTTGGACGTCAGCATCCGGATTTTGCAGCTAGTTTGAATAATCTTGCATTATTATATGAAACAATGGGAAATTATGATTTAGCAGAACCAATGTATCTGGAATCTAAATCCATCATCGAAATGGTTTATGGGACTGAGCATTCAGATTATGTTATGTGTCTTCACAACCTAAGTGCACTTTATTGGTCCATGGGTAAATTTGAAAAAGCTGAACCTTTAAATTTGGAAGCTAAACAAATTATTGAATTAACACTTGGAAAGGAGCATCCGGATTATGCTAATAGCATAAACAATTTGGCAACTTTGTATCAAACATTAGGAAATTTTGCAAAAGCCGAATTATTTTATATAGAAGCAGTTCGTATTCGGGAGAAAATTTTGGGTAAGCAGCATCCGGATTACGCATATAGTTTAAATAGTTTAGCAACTCTATATAAGCAGATGGGGAAAACCGAGCGGGCTGAACAACTTTATTTTGAAATATTGCAGATCATGGAGGGATCTGTTGGGAGGAACCATCCATATTATGCATTGGGAATGCATAATTTGGCAAATTTGTACTTTGAATCTGGTAAAACAGATCAAGCTGAAAAATATTTTAAACAGGCTATTGATATCCGAAAAAAGTCACTAGGAAAAAGACATCCAGATTATGCTTTAGTTTTAAATGATTTGGCTGGCTTAAAAATGTCACAAGGAAAATATATTGTTGCTGAAAAATTGTACAAGGAAGTTTTGGATATTCAAAAAGAGGCATTAGGAACCGAGCATCCGAATTATACCAATACCTTGAAAAGTCTGGCAAAAGTTTATGAATTTCAAAATCAATTTACAGAAACTGAAATTTATTTGGATGAGTTTTTTAAGATGAATAATTTGAAACTTGCTAAATCTATAACTTTTCTATCAGAAGAGGAACTTTCAAAATATATTACACTTGAAAACGAAGGAGATTTATTGTCGACTTTCATTCATTCTAGATTAATTAAGAATACATCAGAAGGCATTCTCTCTGGTTTAAATTACAATCAAGCCCTTTTTCAAAAAGGTTTTCTGCTCGGTGCAGCCAGTAACATAAAGAAATTAATTGGCTCTTCTCCAGAGGCAGTTTCAGTTAATCAATTGCTTATAAATTATCGACGTCAATTAGCTAAAGAATATTCAAGTCCAAAATCAGAACGCGATTCTACACTTATTGCAGATTTAGAGGAAAAAGCGAACGTAGCTGAGAAAAAACTAGCAAGAATTGTTGCAAGTTATAATGAATTAATTCGTCAATGCAAATGGGAAGATGTTAAAAATGCATTATCACAAATGGAGGATACAGGCAAAGTAAAGGTGGCATGCATAGAATTTATTCATTTTAAAAATCAAGATACTTCTCAATCAAGTCTAAATTTATATGCTGCGCTTTTGCTTTCTCCAGATTTAAATCAACCAAAATTTGTTTTTTTGTTCACAGAAAGTGAATTGGATTCTATATTAAAGCAAGGTATGAATTTAATTCAAAAAACGGAGTCCTTGTATGCTTCACGAGGCGTTAAGCCAATGGCTCAGAATATTAATATCACTAAGAACTTGTATAAATTATTGTGGGCTCCTATTGAAAAGGAATTGCAAAATGTTAAATCAATTTACTTTTCTACTTCAGGTAAATTGAATCAGTTGAATATTGGAGCCATACCAATTGATAATGATCGTATTTTGTCAGATAAATACAATCTAATACAACTTGGAAGTACTCGTCAGCTTGTCTACAAACAAAATATTAATATTGAAAATCAAAATGCTGTACTTTTTGGAGGAATCCAATATACTGCGGATTCCAGCAAAGTAAAGGTAACTAACTTCAATAATAGTAGTAAAGCGAAGATTGAAAATTCAACTGCATTAGATAGTAAACCAATTATACCAATATCAAGTGGTAATCTATGGAATTATTTACCAGGAACTGAAAATGAAATTACCATTATAGAAAAAGCGCTTAAGTCAACAGAAATTTCTGCCAGGGTATATAGAAATTACGAGGCTTCGGAAGAAGAATTTAAAAGTATAGGTACAAAAAATTCTACCTCTCCACGAATTGTGCACTTGGCAACTCACGGATACTTTTTCTCTGTTGATAAAAATTCAATTGTACCTGAAGGGAAAATTGCAAATAAAAATTTGATAAATGAGGATACTTTAAATTCTGCATTAAATTATGTGCATGTAATTAATGACAAAAGAATGCCTGTTTTTAAAGTAAGCAATAATCCATTGATTCGATCTGGACTAATTTTAGCTGGAGCCAACTATTCCTGGCAATACGGTGTGCCTATAAATGAGGGAATGGAGGATGGTATCCTTACCGCTTATGAAATCAGCCAAATGAATTTATCAAATACAGAGTTAGTTGTATTATCTGCCTGTGAAACAGGCCTTGGTGATATACAAGGCAATGAAGGTGTTTATGGATTGCAGCGTGCTTTTAAAATGGCAGGTGTAAAATACATCATCATGAGTTTGTGGCAAGTGCCGGATCAACAAACAGCTTTATTAATGACCACGTTTTACAAAAAGTGGCTTTCAGATAAAATGAGTATACCAAAAGCATTTCATGCAGCGCAAAAAGAATTGCGGGATCTTGGATTGGATCCATATCAATGGGCGGGATTTGTCTTGGTTGAGTAAATTCTTATACTTTCTTGTACGTTCAATCTGAAGCTGGATCTATGATAACCGTATGATTATTAGTTGGATGTAATGCTGGGTAAAATTAAGAACCCCCTTTCATTAAACCCACTCATCTTTTTAGATAAATCGCCTTAAATCCTCTGTATCCCAGAATGTCAGATTATTAATAATGCTGAAATATTGTAGTACAATAAAATTTACCTAATTTAAAGCTTTAAAAAAAAATAATGAAGAAATTCCTTTTCGTAATAATCTGGTCATTTATGCTTTCGCTTAATGCTCAAACAATCGATTCATTGGAAGTAACTAGAAAAGTAGACAGTCTTATTAAAATTTCTAGGGATTTAACAGCGAAACGAATTTTCGACAAAGCAATTGAAATTAATGGTGAAGCTGAGAAATTGGTATTTGAAAATTTAAATCAGTACAATTCTTTGTATGCTAACTGCTGTTTTAATAAAGGGCGTATTTTGTTTTTCAAAGGAGATTATAAAGAATCGGAAAATTGGTATTTGAAGTCACTTTCGATGCGAGAAAAAATACTTGGAAGAAATCACCCAGATTTTGCATGGAGTCTTAATAATTTAGGATTACTTTATAATAGAACAGGACAATATAATAAGGCTTTGGAGTTTCTTATGGAGTCAAGAGCAATTCGGGAAAAAGTATATGGGAATGAACATCCGGATTATTTGGCAAGTCAAACAAATATTGCAAATGTATATTTAGCACTCAATAATTTTGAAATGGCAGAAGCAATCTATCTTGAAATAAAAGAAATCCGAGATAAAATTTCAAGTACTGAAAATATTGAATATGCTGGAAATTTAATAAACCTTGGTATAGTATATGGAAATCAAAGTAATTATGATAAGTCCATTGAGTTTTTGCAATTAGCCAAAAGACTTTTTGAAAGTAAATTGAAAAACTTAGATCATCCTTTTTATATCAATTGTCTGAATAACCTCGGATTAACATTAAAAGAAGCCGGGCAATTTGAGAAGGCAGAACCGCTTCTTCTCCAATCTAATGAAATTTGGATGAATACTGTAGGAAAACAGCATCCTAATTATGCAAATAGTTTGACAAACTTGGCTAATTTATACAGTCAACTTGGACAATTTAAAAAGGCAGAGCAGTTTTTATTGGAATCAATGGAAATTCGAAAGAAAATTCTTGGAACGGAGCATACAGATTATGCACAGACTTTAAATAATCTTGCTTCATTTTATTTTAAATTTAAGGAATTTGATAAAGCTTTAAATCTTTTTAATGATGCAAAATTAATTTATAGTAATTCAATTGGCCAACAAAGTCAATTGTATGCAACAGTACTATTCAATATTGGAAATGTATATCTGGCAATGCAAGATTTTAAAAATGCATATTCGAATTGTATGACAGCACGTTCAATCTACGAGAAAAGTTTTGGGAAGGAAAATTTGGAGTATGCACAATGTCAGCAGAAATTGGGAGAAATCGAATATAATCAGCATCATTTTAAAGCTGCAATTGATTTCACCCTTGATGCAAAAAATATTATTGTTAAAAATCAAGGAACTAAGCACCCATTGTATTTAGAAGTAATAAGCCAACTTGCGGATATTCATATCAGCTCTGGTGAGAATTCAAACGCAGTGAAATATTTAATTGAATCTTCAGATTTATTCCATTCCCAGATAATTAATGCTGTGTATTTTTTATCTGAAAGTGAAATGGCACAATATCTTGAGACATTTAAAAAATATCAGTTTCGACTTTTAGCTTATGTTCATCAAAATCCTGAAAGTGAGGAGATTTTAAATCTTTGCATGAATAATGCTTTATTTTATAAGGGATTTTTATTAGATGCATATAATCAATTTAAGAGATTGGCTTTAAAAGATCAACATATTTTGGATAAATACAGTTTATTAAAATCCTTTGGACGGAGATTGGCTGTTGAATATACAAAACCGATTAATGAGCAAGAACAGGTTGAATTTTTACAAGCTAAATACAATGAGCTTGAAAAAGAAATTTTAAAAGGTATTTCTGGATTAGCAAGCTTGAGAAAACAAGTAGACTGGCAAGAATTGCAACAGAAATTGCATGCTGGTGAGGCAGCAATTGAATTTGTAAATTATTATTTAAATGATGAGGACTCAATAATATCTTCCAAATACGGAGCATTGGTATTGAAACCCGAGATGAGTCATCCTGAGTTTGTTTTTTTATGTAATGGGAACGATTTGAGTTTATTGGAAAGTCTTCAATTAAATCGAAGATTGGATTACGTAAATGAATTGTATTCAAAAACTGACCGAGGTGCAAATGCTGTTGAGCATAAAAATAAATCTTTATATGAATTGCTTTGGAGCAAGATGGAGAGAACCTTAGCTGGAGTTAATACTATTTATTTTTCACCAATTGGTTTGTTGCACCGAATTAATTTAAATGCAATCCCAATTAGTGAGGAGGAGACTTTGGCTGATAGATTTAATTTTATTGAGCAAATTAGTACAAGACAATTGGTTTTTCCATACCAGCAAGAAATAACAAGCAGTGATGCAGTATTATATGGTGGAATTCGATTTGATGTGGACACTTCATTGAATTCCAAAGAACCATTTCTTACTTCCATTACTTCAAGATCTCATTTTGTTAATTCTGTAGATTCCTCCTTAAGAGGAGGCGCATGGAATTATTTGCCTGGAACTGATAAAGAAGTGAATGTGATCGGGAATTTTATTAGTAATGCAGGACTTAAAACTAAATTATTTAAAGGATTTTTTGCAACTGAAGAATCATTTAAAGAGATTGGAATTGGCAATACACAGTCACCTAGAATTTTGCATTTAGCCACTCATGGATATTTCTTTTCTGATCCTGAGCGAACAAGCAGCACTGTAAATGGAATAGCCCAGGACCGAACGAAAAACCAGGAAACTTCAAAAGTGGATTCATCAAAGACGAATGGTTCATTAATTGTAAGTGAACCCGTTTTTAAAATATCCGACCACCCCATGCTTCGTTCAGGACTTATATTGGCTGGAGGAAATGAAGGATGGAATGGGAAGCAACTATTGGAAGGCAAAGAAGACGGAGTACTGACTGCCTTTGAAATCAGCCAAATGAATCTCTCAAATACAGAATTGGTCGTTTTGTCAGCTTGTGAAACCGGTTTGGGTGATATCCAAGGCAACGAAGGAGTATACGGATTGCAACGTGCTTTTAAGATCGCAGGAGCAAAATATTTGATCATGAGTTTGTGGCAAGTTCCGGATAAGCAAACAAGTTTATTAATGACTACTTTTTATAAAAAATGGTTAGAGAATAAAATGAGTATTCCAAATGCATTCCATGCAGCGCAAAAAGAATTGCGCGATATCGGATTAGATCCTTATCAATGGGCGGGATTTGTTTTGGTAGAGTAA
>JAEUUO010000014.1 GCA_016787575.1 Saprospiraceae bacterium
TTTGATTATATCGAAAGATGGTATAATACTCATAGAAAACACAGTTCGATTAACTTTATGAGTCCATTACAGAAAAATCAATTATTATCTAACCGACTAGAGGCTTAGCTTTTGTGTCCGGTTTTTTGAGCAATTCCAGGACTGTTAGACTGTTAGACTGTTAGACTGTTAGACTGTTAAGCTATTTAGTGGTTAAGTGGTTTAGCTTGGCAGCTAACAATCTAATCTCAAATAATTGACAATAGCAATTCCTTTTGATCCAGATCTGCAGCAGCTAGTTTCACTTTAAGTTTATCTCCAATTTTCCATGCCTTACGTATGTATGAAGAAGAGGCTTTAAAACGACTTTTATGAATTTCGATGTCGTCATCTAATTGGTTGATTGGTAAAAATCCTTCACAATGACTGCCTTCTAATTCGATGTAGAATCCTCGTTCATTCATACCAATGATTCGTCCATCAAACAATTCACCAACCCGGTCTTTAAGAAATACAACCTGAAAATAACGGGTGGAAGCTCGTTCTGCTTCCATGGCTTTACGTTCCTGGTTTGAAATATGCAAGCACTGTCGATGCAATACATCTGAATCTGCCCTGTAACTGGTTTCAAGATTTGCGTACAACAAACGATGTACCAGTAAATCCGCATAACGCCTGATGGGAGATGTAAAATGACTGTAATAAGGAAATGCCAATCCGTAATGACCTATATTGTGTGGACTGTATTCTGCTTTTGCCATGGAGCGAATGGCAAGTGGTTGTAAAATTTTAAAAGCCTCATTCTTAAGAGAAGCCTCCGAAATTTTATTGATAGACTGTGCAATTTTCTTGGGACTGCTGAAATCAAGTTTTAGTCCCATTTCTAGAGCAAAGTGACCCAATTCTTCCAACTTTCCGGGATCCGGTTTGTCGTGAATGCGGTACACAAACGGAATGGGTTTTTCTTTGTTTTTCTGAGCAATAAACAGCGCTACGTATTTATTGGCTAGCAACATAAATTCTTCTATCAGCATGTGTGCTGGTTTGCGCTCTTTGATTAACAATTCCAATGGGTTTCCTTGTGCGTCCAATTTAAACTTAACTTCAACTGAATCAAAATCAATGGATCCGTGGGCCATTCGTTCTTTCCGAATGTGCATGGCCAATGTATTCAATAGGGTCAATTCACTTTTAAATGGTCCTTCCTTTCCATCGAGAATTTCCTGAACATCTTCATAGGTAAACCGATGATCTGAATGAATCAATGTTTTTCCAATCCAATGATTAATAATTTTGAATTGTTGATCCAAAGTAAAAACAACAGAAAACGTATATTTATCTTCTTTAGGTCGAAGTGAACATAAATGATTGGATAATTTTTCTGGCAACATAGGTAAAACGCGATCTACCAAATAAACAGAATTTCCGCGGCGCAGTGCTTCTTTGTCAAGTGCGGAATGTTCTTCAACATAATGACTGACATCAGCAATGTGCACTCCTATTTCCCATTGACCTAATTTATTTTTTTGAACAGACAAAGCATCGTCAAAATCTTTTGCATCAAAAGGATCGATGGTAAACGTAGTAACTTGACGGAAATCCTTACGATAGCTGTGTAAATTTATATCCGGTGAAATTTTTTCTGCAGCTGTCAGCAAGGCTTCAGACCAATCCAACGGAAATCCTTTGTCTACAAGGATGCTTTGCATTTCAATATCATTGGAAGTTTCTTTACCGAGATTCCTTATAACATTTCCTTCCAATAAATCTCTTGACTTTTCTTTGTATTTAGTAATTGCAATTACAACGCGATCAAATTCTTCTACGGGAATGTTGCGGGGAATATGTACCAATACTTCAATCAGTTTTTTTCCTGCCTGTGCAAAAGCAATCGCACGGTGATTGTAAAACCGGACCACTCCAATCAATTGACTTCTGGAGCGGCTAATAATTTCAATGATTTTACCATCCGGTTTAATCCGTCGTCCGGGCAGCAATTCCACTTTAACCAAGTCACCGTCTTCTGCTCCGTTTAAATGTTTCTGGTTTACATACACATCGTGTATTTCATCCTGACAAATTATATATGCAAATCCGGCACGTGCCATATCCACATATCCGGAATAGATTTTACTGGAAGTTTTTGAGTTTGCTTTAGAAGCAGCCGAACTCAAAGCAGCATATTTTTGATTGGCACTGTGCTTAAGTTGTTTTTTCTCTACCAAAGTATCCAATTGCTCCAGTAAAAACCGAAGGTCTTTTACTTTAAGTTTTTTAGCAATTTGAAAAGCCGTAAATTTTTTGGTACTGTGAAGCTGAAAAAAAATTAAGATCCGTTCGCGTAATTGATTTTGTGGGGATTTTCCTGATTTTTTTGCTTTTAAGGGTTTCCCTGATTTTTTTTTCATGGGTGATTTATAATTCTAAATTGACTTCCGATTTTCGAAGCGTTCCATCGGGTAAAAATTCGAGCATCCATTTTTTTGTATGTACTGGATTGACTTCATGATGCGATTCATCGAGTGTGCCTTCCAGGATGTATATATGACCAGTAACATCAATATGGGCCATTTTGTTAATTAATTGATCGTCTTCAGAGTAAAAACCGGCAATTTCCTGCAAATGCAAAAACCGACCTTGTTCGTCAAAATTTAATAAATAAAATGAATACCGCATCAAACGAGCCGTCCATAAAATTAAGGTGTGAACCCCTTTTACAGATTCAAATTGAATGCAAGGCAAAAACTCAGTAAACTCATCTACTTCAAAATCTAAATTTGGAAAAATAAATTGCTGAAGTAAAGAATCCGGTAAATCATCATTTGATTTGCTAAACTGATGTTGATCGGAATATTGAATTGTCAATGGCAATTCACCCTTCGTAAAGTAACTTAACAATTCT
The DNA here is from genome assembly GCA_016787575.1 of Saprospiraceae bacterium. Classification (GTDB taxonomy): domain Bacteria; phylum Bacteroidota; class Bacteroidia; order Chitinophagales; family Saprospiraceae; genus Vicinibacter. The sequence continues at coordinate 2,882 of JAEUUO010000014.1, forward strand.
GAAAATGCTGTAACGGATCGGCTCATTGAATTGCAAAGATAAGAAGAACTTGGGAGAAGGGAGCTTGAGAAGCTGTTGGGCTGTAAAGCGGTAAAGTTAAAGGTTTGGAATTCCTATTAGCTTATTAGCTTATCAGCCTTATAGTTTTAAATAATTAATTATGCATTTACAATAAATAAACAAGTTGATTCAATAAAGATGCAAGATCAGAAAAGCGATTAAAAATAAATTTACATGTTTATTATGAGAAAAAACCCTAAAACAGTGCAGGCTCAATCTATTAAAAATTGGGCAGCAGATGACCGTCCACGTGAAAAATTATTGGCAAAAGGTAAGTTGGCGTTGAGCCATTCAGAATTACTCGCCATATTGATTGGTTCCGGAAGTGCAGATGAAAATGCATTATCCCTCGCACGGGTTATTATGAATTCCTGCAAACAAGACCTTACCGAATTGAGTAAAATGGGTGTAGATCGATTGTGCAAATACAAAGGAATCGGAAAGGTAAAGGCACTGGTTATTGAAGCTGCTTTGGAATTAGGCAGAAGAAGGCAAGAAAGTGTATTCCAGGAAAAACAAGTTATTATAGAAAGTAGGCAAGCATATGAAGTCATACGATTAAAAATGCAGGATTTAGGACATGAAGAATTTTGGATTTTATATCTCAATAGAGCTAATAAAATTATGTCGGTTGAAAAAATTTCAAAAGGGGGAATTACCGGTACAGTTGCCGATCCGCGTCTCATTTTTGGCCGTGCACTGGATATTAAAGCCTGCGGTGTAATTCTCGTCCACAATCACCCCTCCGGTTCAACACGACCCAGCAATCAGGATCTTGAACTCACTAAAAAATTAAAATCTGCCGGACAACTGCTAGATATCCAGGTAATGGATCATTTAATTGTTACAGAAGATACCTATTACAGTTTTGCTGATGAAGGCCTCCTTTAAACACAATCCATTCATCTTCAGAAATCCGGAATGCAAGTCTGAGCTAATTCTGATATACTTTGTGTTGTTTTTTAATAAATAGCGATTAAAGAGCGCTCTGAATTTATCTTTGTCGCGGTATGTCAAGGAAACCATCTACCCAATCTATGTTTAAACCATTCACATGCAAATTGCATTTATATAGGATTCATTGACATGACAGGTTTCAGTACACTTAAAAGATTGCTGGTTTTTGTAAAGCCTTACCGCAAATTGTTTTGGCTCTCTGCACTTATGGCTATTGTCATGGCTCCTTTGAATGCTTATCTGCCGTATCTAGCCAATGTGATGGTTGATGATCACATCATGGTGCAAGATCTTGAAGGCTTGAAACGAATTTCATTGTGGTATTTAGTTGTATTGGCCAGCTTGACTTTTTTGCGATACAGTTTTACAATTTTGACCAATACCATGGGTCAAAATATTATATACGATCTGCGCAATAAAATGTACAGCCATATTTTGTCCCTGCGCCTTGCATATTTTGATAAAACTCCCATTGGGACAAATACAACAAGGGTAATAAATGACTTGGAAACAGTCAATTCTGTGTTTTCCGAAGGCCTGATAACGATTATTGCTGACATCCTTTCCTTAATTACGGTGCTTGCATTGATGTTTTGGACCAGTGTCAAACTGACCCTGATTTGTTTGGTGACCTTTCCCTTGCTGTTGGTTGCCAGCTATATATTTAAAGAAAAAGTCAAACATTCTTTTCAAAGGGTGCGGGCACAAGTTGCACGAATGAATGCTTTTTTACAAGAGCACATTACCGGTATTAAAACGGTGCAAATTTTTGCCGCTGAAGCCCGGGTTGCCCAGAAATTTAAAGACATAAACCGCGAATACACCCAAGCCAATTTGGATGGCATCTTTTATTATGCTGTCTTTTTTCCTGTTGTTGAAATTATTTCAGCTGCTTCACTTGGATTCATGGTTTGGTGGGGAGCCCAAGGCGTTTTGGAAGGGGTTGTTACCATAGGCCAGCTCGTAGCATTTCCTATGTATTTATCTCGATTGTTCCAACCTGTACGAACTCTGGCAGATAAATTCAATACTCTCCAAATGGGCTTGGTGGCAGGTGGACGGGTATTTGAAACATTAGACAATAACGAACAAACATCCGATGATGGGTCGATTGATCAGGGAAATCTCAAAGCGGCTTTGGAATTTAAACAGGTAAATTTTGGATACAGAGCAGATGAATATGTATTAAAAAATATTTCATTCCGTCTCGAACCAGGAAAGACCTTGGCCCTGGTTGGAAGCACCGGTTCCGGAAAGTCCAGTTTGATCAGCCTGATCAACCGATTGTACGATATTAATTCCGGGAGTATTTGGATAGGCAATCATCTCATTACAGATTACAAGATTGAATTTTTAAGAAAACGGATAGCAGTTGTCTTGCAAGATGTGTTTTTGTTTCAGGGGAGCATTTTCGAAAACATGAGCTTAAAAAATCCGGAGCTTAAAATGGAACAAGTGATCGCCGCATCTAAAACCATTGGCGCTCACGAATACATCATGAACCTTCCTGGCAATTACCAATACCAGCTTGCAGAGCGGGGTGTCAATTTGTCTGTAGGCCAAAGACAACTCATTTCTTTTGTAAGAGCCCTGTTGGTAGACCCAGATATTCTAATTTTGGATGAAGCTACTTCCTCCCTCGATACAGAAACTGAATCGATTTTACAGCATGCCATTGAAAAACTGATCGCCAAAAGAAGTTCGATTGTAATTGCCCACAGATTGTCTACCATTCAGCATGCTGATTATGTAATGGCATTGGAACATGGAGAAATAAAAGAATTTGGCCCACCTGCTGAACTTCTAGCCCGGGAAAATGGTTTATATAAGAGTCTATACGAGACTTACTTTCAAACTGTAACGGCATCCATCAACGATTGAGAAAATTACAATCAATTAGTTTTACATATTAGTTATTTTTTTAATACATTTTGTTATCTTTGCACTAGATGCCTACAGTAAGGACATATCATTATTCTTCCGGAAAAGGATTTGCTGAAAAATTCTTCGGCAGCCTCATATTTCTACTTTTTATTGCCGGCTTTTTTTACCTGTTTTTTCAGGTCTATAAATTGATGTGGTATGCATGTCCTGTTTTACTGTTAATTGCATTTATTTTGGAACCCAAATTGGTTTGGTCTTACATTAAAACGATTTGGAAACAAATTGTCGTTTCTCCTGTTTCAGGTCTCATTCAGGCATTAATTAATCTGGTTGGATTGCCATTTGTAAGTATTGGATTAATATTTAAAGCCTGGATCTATCGAAAATTTGGTCAAATCAACCAACAAATCCAGCCGGAGGATTTTGAAGAAAAATTTACCAGTTACGAAGATGTAGAAATGACGAAACCAAATCCACAAAATGTTAAAAAAGTGCAACTTGCAGACAGCAGGTATGACGATTTGTTTGAATAAAAAAATAAGGTGTTCATATTCTGCTTAGCTACAGTCATTAGTACGTTTATTTATCTCTGCCTCATTTTTTATTATATTTATTATTGGAATCGAATCAAACAGCCGTTGATTCCTACCTCTTCTGAACTACCAATGGTGACCATACTCATTGCAGCGCGCAATGAAGAAGAATGTATTATGGATTGTGTTCAATCCTGCTTAAACCAAAATTATCCGGCATCAAAACTAGAAGTGATTGTAGTAGATGATCAATCCGAAGATGACACTTATGATTTGTTGGAATCCATATCAGATCCAAGATTTGTGCGCATGCGCCTGGGTGTATATAAAAGGACTACTATAAAGGGATCGAAGAAAAAAGCAATTGCCTATGGAGTCAATCATGCCAAAGGGGAACTTATTTTTACAACAGATGCTGATTGCATTGCAAATCCTGATTGGATTCAATCAATGATTCCTTTTTTTAATGACCCAAAAGTTAAATTGGTTTCAGGTCCTGTGAAGATTGCAAATAAGTCTTCCTTAATTGCTAGATTTCAGGCATTGGATTTTTCAGCAAATGGCTTGATCAATGCAGCCGGTATACAATCCGGTTTGCACGCTTTATGCAATGCAGCCAATCTTGCTTATAGAAAACACGTTTTTTTAGAGCAGAATGGATATGAGGATAATTATCACATTGCATCTGGTGATGATATATTTTTATTGGAGAAAATTAAAAGTTCACATCCGGAAGGGATCGTTTTTTCAAAATCAACTCAAAGCATGGTCGAAACCCGTGCCCTTACAAGTTGGACGGAATTAATCAAACAAAGATTGCGCTGGGCCGGTAAAATGCGCCATGTGAAAGATTGGAATTTAAAATGGATTCCTGCCTTAATTTGGATTCAACGAATTTTATTGCTAAGTTTTTTCATTTTTTCGCTTGTTTTGGCTTCTGTAAATTATATTTTGGCTGCAATTACAGCCATTATGCTTCAGTTGTTATTAGACTTTTTATTGCAATACGATGCCTGTCGCTTTTATAAAATCGCTAAATGGCAAATTTGGTTTGTACTACTTGAACCCTTGCACAGCATTTATTTTATTTTCTTAGGTATTGCATCTTGGTTACCAATAAGCATTGAATGGAAAGGCCGGAGCAATCCCTAATGATGTGTACTTTTGTGAAATGAAGTTTAAGAGCTCCTTTTTACTGTTGACCATTTTGCTTTCAACTTCCTGTGCAAACATAAAAGGAATTAATGGAGGCCCGGAAGACAAAAAAGCACCGGGATTGGTTCTTTCAAAATCGAGTCCACAAAAACAAAAGAACTTTAAAGATCGTAAATTGAATTTTTATTTTGATGAATGGATCCGCATCGAAAATCCGCAATCAAATATCAGCATTTCCCCAAGTTTAGAATTTCCAGCCAAATACATTTTAAAAGGAAAGGAATTAATTATTGAATTAGATTCCCGCGAACAATTAAAAGAAAACACCACCTATTCCATTCAATTTGGAGAATCGATCAAAGACATAACAGTTGGAAATGTTCAAAGAAATTTGAGGTACATCTTTTCAACAGGAGATTACATTGATTCATTAAAAATTGAAGGGCAAGTGAAAGATGCTTTTAGCAATCAAGCCAAAGAAAAAATTCTCGTTGGTTTGTATAACAATCTACACGACAGTGCATTTCAAAAATTGAAACCATTTTATTTTTGTTTTACGGATACAGCGGGTCGGTTTCAATTAGAAAATTTAAGCCCCGGCGAATATAAACTGTACGCTTTATTGGACAAAAACCAAAATTATTACTTTGATCAATTCGGTGAGTACCTTGCCTTTTTAAATCAAAGCATTTCAATTTCTGATAGTACGCATCAGAAATACAATTTATTTCTATCAGAATCCAGGACACCCCTGTTTATTAAAGACAGAGTTGCCGGAAGCGGTAAATTGAAATTGCAATTTAACGAGAAACCGGACTCTCTGGTTCCATCTTTTTCTCAGATTTCAAATGTACTATGGTATTTGGCGAATGACAGTTTACTGGTTTGGAATATGAAAGAAGTACAGGATAGTTTGGTATTAAAATATCCCGGGCATTCAGATAGTTTTCAAATTACTCCAAAGATCAATTCACCAGCCAATGGAAAGGCTTCAATTGGTTTACGGGAGCGCATTTTAAAACCGGATGAATATCCATCATTTAGTTATAAAGATCCCATTTTGAATGTGGATCTTTCAAAAATTATGTGTATTGATTCCAGCATAAGCAATCTTAAAATACAACCAGATGCAGTTGATCCACGAAGCTTTCAGTTGATTGGAAATTTTTCAAATAAATCGGAATTTAAACTCATCTTTGGTGATTCAGCGATGCTATTATGGCCAGATTTAGTCAGTAAATCAGACACATTTCAGATTCGTTACCTGGATAAAACGGCATTGAGCAGACTCACTTTAAAATTAGATTCATTAAATGCAGAAAGTGCATATATACTTGAGCTTATTGAAAGCGAACAAATAAGGCTTACCCGAAATATTGCTAAATTTGAATCTTTAAAAGAACTCACGTTTCCAAATTTACTCCCCGGTATTTACAAACTTCGTTTAATAGAAGATAAAAATCAGAATAGACGTTGGGATGGAGCAAACTATGAGCAAAAAATTCAGGCAGAGCCGGTTTGGAATTTTAGTTTACCAGAATTGCGAGCTGATTGGGACATTGCAGTTACTATAAAACCATAGCATGAAATTATTTACAAAAGAGTTGGTTAAATCATTTGGAGCGCGAACTGTAGTTAACGGTGTTTCGGTTGAAGTTCAGGAAGGAGAGATTGTTGGTCTATTAGGTCCGAATGGAGCTGGCAAAACAACCACTTTTTACATGATAGTCGGATTTATTACACCCAATCAGGGATCGGTACATCTTGATGACGATGAAATTACACGTGACCCTATGTATTTAAGAGCTCGCAAGGGATTGGGTTATTTACCCCAAGAGCCTTCTGTGTTTCGGAAACTAAGTGTTGAGGATAATATACGTGCAATATTGGAAATGACTGCTTTATCTAAAGAAGCACAGCGTGACAAATTGGAAACACTGCTAACGGAATTTAATTTAAATCGCGTACGGAAAAATCCCGGTGACTCTTTAAGCGGAGGAGAACGCCGACGCACAGAAATAGCGCGATCATTGGCTTCGGATCCACACTTTATTTTATTGGATGAACCATTTGCCGGCATCGATCCCATTGCTGTTGAAGACATTCAAATGATCGTTCAAAAATTAAAGGCAAAGAATATTGGAATTCTTATTACTGACCACAATGTGCAAGAAACTTTATCGATTACAGATCGTGCATATTTGATTGTAGATGGCAAAATTCTGATGTCAGGTACGGCAGAAGAATTGGCAGCAAACGAAACAGTTAGAAGAGTATATCTAGGTCAAAATTTTGTATTGAGATCTAAATTAAGTTGATATGGGCCCTTTGAATCCTTCATTAATTTTAACTAAGCATTTTAAATTGATTGTTCAACTTTTTGGTTGGAACTTAGTGTGGATTTTTAGTGCATGTGTCGATGAATCTCCAAAATCCAACCGCATCATCGAATTTAAAGCGGACAGTTTATTCCAGTTGGAAATTAACAATTTAACCCGTGAGGCTGATTCCATGTGCCAGCTTTTCCAAACAATGAATCATTCAATTTTCCTGGATTCCATTGTAGCAGTACGTAAAAAAGAAATTCTACAATTGCAGCGAGGCTTATGAAATGGAAATTGCTTGTATTTATATTTATTTCGTTTGCAAATTGTAAAAGCAATCAAGAAAAAACAAATGATTTGGTTCAGGCAAAATTTGCTGAGTTAAAAACCAAATTTATTGAAGAACGGAAAAACAAATGCACCGATGAATTGATGCGCAAGATCGAATTGGAATCAGATTCGATATTAATTGTATTGGCAAAACGAATCAAATACGATAGTCTCACAATACCTTATGACTCGATACGGCCAAATCAACCGACCATCGAATTTCCTGAATATAGAAAACCTGAAAAACCTGGGGTGGATACTATATTTAAATAATATTCAAAATATACTTTTGCCTAACTGAAATTTTTCAATACCTCAAATCCCAAAAAGGATTCCTTCGTCGCTCAATGCAATCGGCTATATAAGTTTTAACGATACTTTGATACTTTTTATAATCAATGGCTTTTCCCTTAGTATTTGATTTAGGCCATAGTGTCTGCGTGTTGAGTTTAACTTCCTCTGCGGTAATTAAACTGGACTGATCGTTGATGTCTATTTCAAGAATAAGACCTGGCAATCCACCGAACTCAGCGGGCCCTGCAGGCACTAAAATTTTATCAGTAAACCAGGCTACGATTCGTTGTGATTTGATTGAATCGTAGGTCTCGGCTTTCATGCAGACATATCCGCTCACTTCCTTTATTTCATTATGGATTTTCCATTTTCGTTTAGGAATTTCGTCTTTAACCAAATAATTTTTACCCAAAAGTCCAATCCGATCCTGCATTTTGTTCAATCTAAAATTCCGGTTAATTTCAAATGTATTTTTTTTGTAACTCCAAATAGATTCTTCGCTTTTGTCATCCTGAATATAGGAATAGTACGATGTCGAATCATTAAATAGCAACCTCATTTTTTCAGAATACCCCCTTCCTTTGCCCCAACTGAATTGAATACGGTCCTTTTCCTCCTGACTCAAATAAGGCAAAGCAGTGGCAATTTTCGTCCAGTCATTGGTTTGAGTGTATTTTACTTCCCCAAAAACAGCTTGCGCTTTTAACAGTGTGGGTACCAAAAAGGATAAGCTAATGAAACACCCCACACAAAATTTAAATATTTTAGTTCTATGCATATTCATTCATTTTAATGCATCCATTCATTGGATCGCTTGACACTTGCCTTAATTCCCTTCATATTGTAACTCAAACTCAACATAAAATAACGTGCAAGCGAATACGTCCTGGTGTCGGATATTTGACTAACATTGGCCTGCTGCTGTATGGAGATGTTTTTATTCAACAAATCATATGCAGACAAACGCAATTCAAGCCCTTTGTTTTTTAAAAATAACTTATAAATCGAAGCATTGACAATGGGAATATCATAGCTTACGTTGAATTGATCGTTGTTGTAAAATCTGTAATCAAGAGAAACATTGCAGAAAACATCCCAAATCAATTTTGCATTGCCTTGTAAATTGTATGTCTGGCTAAAGATGGTGTAGTTTTGATCAGCTTGAATGGAATAAGAAGTTTTAGAAAAATTCCATCGATTTTCAGAGTAAATAGAATAAATCTCATTTGGAGTCCAGGAAAGGTTCAAACCCAGGCCGGTATAATTTCCTTTAGAATCATTTAAAATGGTGTTGATTATGCTTTTTGAAAGATTGTAGCTGTAATTCAAATTTGTGCGCACAGTCAATCGGTTTTTTATAATTGGAAAACTATAGGACAGATACGTCCCCAATCGTTTCCCTCCTTTGTAATTGATGGCCCTGCTGGTGCTCACCAAAAAGCTATCGATGGATTGTTCGTTAATGTGTTGATTTTCGTAATAAGTATAATTCAGATTGATGTTGTAATTTGTAAAATTTAATTGATTATTGGCATTGTAATTTCCTGAAATCTGATGCAAAACTTCCGGATCCAAATTAGGGTTTCCGATTCTTATAAAAAATGGATTTGTGTTGTCAATTATGGGGGATAAATTTTTGAAACTTGGTTCTTGTACATTGTTGGCATAATTTATACTCATTCGTTTGTTGGTTGCCAATTGATAGTTTATTGAAATGGTTTGCAACAAATCCAAATAATCTTTATCAATTTTGGAAAAATGTTGGAGTCCTTGACGGAAATTTCCGTTTAAGTAAATTGACTGCATCGCTAGTCCACCCGAAATATTAAACCCTGCCTTTCCATATTGAAGTGAGGTCCCAACTTTTCCCAATCGAAACAAATGGTCGTTGTCAAACGTATAGTCTTCGTTTACCAATAAAGTATCTGAAAATTTATCAAATACATCGCGCATCAATTGATCGTTTCGCTGGATAAAATTTCCTAAAAATTGCAAGGCAAAATTTTTCCCTAAAGGTTCTACATACAAGGCACTTGATTTAATAGAACGGATGTTGGTATTGAAATCAATGTACTGATCAAAATTAGCAACTGAATCTATACCACCAGGACCATAAAAGTTATTGTTAGAATACAGATTCTCATCAGTTTCCCGATCGTTTTCGCTGTAAATAAAATTTACACCCAGATTTCTTCTCTTGTTTTTAAATTTCTTTTTGAAGTAAGCAACGCCCTGCCAACCAAGGTTCCTGCGATCTGCATTTCGATCCAGATTCAAGGAACTTGTTAAGAGCCCTTCTGAAGATAAATTTAAAAATTGACCCCGGCTGTTTTGATTTGTAAAAATCCCATTCCCGCGCAACTTAAATAAAACGGTATGCAAAGAATCAATTTCTTTTTCAAAAATCAACTCAGCTCTGTGAGAGCCGTTTTCTCTGTCTAACTCACTTTGATCATCCGTTAAATAATTTTGATCCGGCAAAAAGAACTGTCTTTTTCGAATTGCTTTTGCAAATAAGTTGTTTTGCTTGTAAGTATAACTTCCAGATAGTTTTGTCTTATTGTAATCATAATTGTAATTAATACCTGCCTGTGAATTTTTTGGAATTCCAGCCGCATCGTCTCCAAAATACCCTTCCGAAGATCCAAATTCATCTGAACTTTCATCTGAACCACCAACATAATATCTAAAGGATTGAGAGAAACTAAAAAGTTCCTCTGCAAAATTCCACTCCCAACTTTGCTGGCCCCGAAAATCCTGATAGTCATTCCAATTCATTCCATTCCTACCCGTATTATTTTGCACTCCAATCAAACTGATTTGTTCTTTTTTATTAAACTTGTTATAATTCCCTTTCAATTCCCATTTGGATTCTTCTTGGGTAGTGCCTGTTTGAAAATCTTCCCGTTGTTCTATTCCCAATCCAGCTAAAATTTTTCCAAAACCTCCTTTTTTAAATTCATCTTTTAGTTCGAGGTTCATGGTTTTCTGCTCTTTCTCAATTGCCAACCCAGTCAATTTTTCCTGCTCAGATTTTTCATTAAAAACCTGAACTTTTGAAACACTCTCTGCAGGTAAATTTTTTGTGGCCATAGAAGGATCTTCTCCAAAAAAGCGCTTGCCATCAACTGTTAATTTATTTACGGATTGTCCCTGACTGGTAATGGACCCATCATTAGATACTTCTATGCCGGGGAGCTTTCTCAACAAATCCTCAACGGTTGAGCCAACCGGAACCTTAAAAGTACTTGCATCGTATTCAATGGTGTCTCCTCTCATTTTTAATGGTGCTTTGGCCTCTTTGATTACTACTTCAAACAGTACTTTATTAATAGGCATCAATTGGATATTCCCTAAATCAATCCTGGGAGCTTGCGGTGGGTCAAAGCGTTTCTCAAACGAAAAAAAACCAAGGTAGCTTACCTTAATAAGAATCGGTTTATTGAATTTTTCTTTTATATTAAATTTTCCGGAATTGTCAGATTGGGTAAAACTTATGTAAGTGCTATCCTGTGCATCCAATAATAAAACACTTGCGTGGCTTAGCGCTTCGCCCGAGCTATCAGTAACCAAACCACTTAACTCAATACTTGATTGGGCAAGCATGGTTATATTGAAACTGCAAAACAGAATAACGATAGTGCGTAATTTTTTCATCATAGTTTCATTAAAATCTAAATTTAAAGCAATTGAAATACTTCAACAATAACTTATTGCAAATTCCAAATTTCATTATTGACATCACAATATGCAATCAAGCCTTTGTGTTTTTGAAAGTATAATTTTCTGATATTTATATTATTGTCAATGGGATTTTCGGCTTCTACTATCAATATTCTATTTCCGATAGAATCTACTAATGATAATTTTGAATTTTTCCAGGAATAAACTGTATCTCTAATCACATGTATAGTGCCGGAATATTCTTCAAAATAATTATTGTTAAATTCACGATACAAATAAATTTCAACATAGTTGCTAAAAGAACGCATTGAAAAAAATTTGTCCTGATTTTCATTTATAAAATTATTCTTATAAAATTCACATTCACCCCTACATTCTTCACCGGCACAATGAAAAGAATCGTGTAATTTTTCAATTTGAATCGTGTCGAATTCTTGTTTGTCATTTTTAAATACCAGCCGGTCAGACTGGGTGATATCAGTCCAGGCTTTTGCATTTTCATTGAGATCCGTATTGGCTTGTTCACAATTATAACAGGCAACAAAAAGCAAGGAATTTAAACCCACAATACAGGTGGCACAAAACAAAAAGCGTAAGTGATGCATAAATCTAGCAGGTTCTGAGCCTATTACAACGCAAATCGTTGATAAATAGTATTCAATAAATTAGCACTAATTCTTAACCCCAGTTAATAATTTGGGCTCTGCCGCAAGCATTTCTTCGCTGGCTTTGGACTTATACTTCTCAAAATTATTTAAAAAGAGTTCTGCCAAAGCGTTTGCTTTCTGATCGTATGCACTTTGATCCGTCCAGGTGTTTTTTGGATTGAGAATTTCAGAAGGGACACCTTCACAGGAAGTTGGGTATGCCAAACCAAAAATTTCATGTTTATCAAACGGAACTTGATTTAAACGTCCATCCATAGCTGCGGTAATCAAGGCTCGTGTATATCCTAATTTTATTCTACTTCCAACTCCATAGGGTCCGCCGGTCCATCCTGTATTTACCAACCAGATTTTTGGTTTGTACTGGTCGATTCGCTTTCCGAGCATGGCAGCATAAAAAGTTGGATGCAATGGAAGAAAGGGTGCTCCAAAACAATTTGAAAAAGTTGCTTTGGGTTCTGTAACTCCTGCTTCTGTTCCTGCTACTTTTGCAGTATAACCCGAAATAAAATGATACATGGCTTGACCAGTAGTCAATTTACTAATGGGTGGTAAAATTCCATACGCATCGCAAGTAAGAAAAAAGATGTTGCTGGGATGGCCTCCTTTCGATGGTAATTTTGCGTTGCGGATATGATGTATTGGATAAGAAACGCGGGTATTTTCTGTAATTGTTGAATTGGAAAAGTCAGGTGTATTTCCACCTGGATAAAATTCAATATTTTCAAGAATGGCACCAGGTTTAATGGCACGAAAAATATCTGGTTCCTTTTCTTCAGTTAAATCGATGCATTTGGCATAACAACCCCCTTCAAAATTGAATATACCTTCATCAGACCAACCATGTTCGTCATCTCCAATCAGGGCTCGGTTGGGGTCAGCCGATAAGGTTGTTTTACCGGTTCCTGATAAGCCAAAAAAGATAGCTGTGTCTCCTTGTATGCCCACATTTGCGGAACAATGCATGGAAAGCACATCTTTTTGATAAGGTAAAATAAAATTCAATATGGTAAATATTGACTTTTTAATTTCCCCGGTATATGCAGAACCGCCAATCAAGATTCTCTTAGATTTAAAATCTATAATTGAAAAATTATGTTGTCTGGTTCCATCCACTAAAGGGTCTGCATGGAATCCGGGAGCACAATAGATACACCAATCAGGTATAAAATTATCAATTTCTTGCTCTTCCAAACGGATAAACATATTTCCGGCAAATTGAGCACTCCAGGGATATTCTGCAAAGATTCTGACCTTAATTCTATAGCGTGTATCGGCACATGCAAAAGCATCTTGAATAAATACTTCTTTCGCTTCAAAATAGGCGCATACTTTCTTTAAAAGTGCATCAAATTTATCTTGTTGAAAGGGCTTGTTAAATTTATTCCAATCGACTGCATCGTGCGTCATATCATTATCTACCGTAAACTTATCTTCTGGACTTCTTCCTGTAAATTCACCAGTGCGAATACACAAGGCTCCTGTATCACTTAAACTGCCTTGCTGACGTTTTAAACTCTCCGAAACCAATTCTTCAGCAGTCAGATTACAATATTGATTGGTGGTATTTTTTATTCCAAAGCTTTCAATTGAAGATAGTGGTGAAATTCTCCCATAAAAACCCATATATCTGAATTTAATACAGCTTGATTAATGCTTGCAAAGGTAGTATCAAAATGAATAGAACCGGCTGGCAATTAACGATTCATTAATCGCGAATTTGCAAATTAATTTCAGCCTATAAAAGGCTCACACTATTACTTGCATGAAAAGATTTGAACCATGCGGGTAGATATTATTTAACTGGTTGAGCTACAAGGACATATTCTTAAAAATTACAATAAGATCTTGCTTCAATCAGCCTGGAAATTTGCAATTTTTAAAAAAACCTATGCATCTGGTTTATACAACACGTGGCAATTGAATGGAAATGGTAGTTCCTTTACCGGGTTCTGAGTGTTTCACATAAATTTTACCTTGATGGTAATTTTCAATAATCCTTCGGGCCAACGAAAGGCCCAAGCCCCAACCCCGGGTCTTGGTAGTATACCCCGGTTTAAAAATAGTTTTCCATTGGGAATTTGGAATCCCTTTTCCGGTATCCTTAATATCCAGATAAACCCATTGTCCGTCTTCCATTAAATCAAATTGTATCCTTCCATTTTGATCCATAGCATCCAATGAATTCCGAAGTAAATTTTCTATCACCCATGAAAAAAGATTGCTATTTAAAGCTGCAAAAAATTTAGCTGGTTGGTTTTGTAAAATTTCAAATTGAATATTTCTGGATGCCCTGGCTGCAATATAATTTTTACTGGATTCCAATACAGGAACTAAATCAGTAATAATCAATTCCGGTTTCGAACCAATTTTAGAAAACCTGTCTGCAACTTGCTGCAACTTTTGAATATCGTACTCCATTTCATTGATGACCTGATCGTGTTCAGCTGCATCCAAGCTATTCGTTCGCAAATGTTCAATCCATCCCATCATTCCTGAAATCGGCGTACCCAATTGATGTGCTGTTTCCTTTGCCATACCAACCCAGATTCTATTTTGTTCTTCTTTGCGGGATGCATTGAAGACGGCATACCCAATTCCCGCATACAATAACAAAAGAAACAATTGCACTAAGGGAAAATAACTTAACCAGGTTAAAATTTTTGGATATCTGTAATATATGGTGTAATCATCACTGATAACCGGCGGGGGTCCGTTTGTTTTTAGCTCTTGCAATAATTTGAGGGTGTCTGTATTTTCGGGAAAATTATAAAACTCAATTTCATTATTCCTGTTTATTGAAACAACTTGAAGATCCATGATGCTATTTTTGAGAATATCCATTTCATAAGTCACATCCTCATTTAAATTGGCAGTATTGGTAATCTCAATTAATGTAGTTTCAAATAGTTTTACTTTGCTGAGTTCGAGTGCAGAAAGTTTTTTAGCCAGATAATTTGAATAAAAAAGCGGTAAAATCATAAATATCAAACCCAATCCTATAAGAATGAGTTTCCACCTGCTTGTTTTTGTGTACAGATTCATGAAGCGATAAAACGAAAAATCAATTATTTAATTGCCTTCGGTTTAAAAACGAAGATACTGGTTTTTTAATCCTGGCAATTTATTTCTTTTGTATTAAAATTATTGATTTTGAACAAATTCTAGGGCAATTTTTCAGATCATTTTACAATTTGCAATTTTGCAAATTTAAGAATGATTTTACGCTGTGGATTGTCAATTTCTGAAAACAAAATGGTTGCGACTTTATTTTCTTTATTTCCTTCAATTGTCAAAACTTTTCCTCTTCCGAATTTTTGATGAATTACCGTCATGCCTGTTTGAATTAAATCGGATGCACTTGGAATAAAATTTTGGATCTGTTCCTGTGTAAATTTTGGTTTTGACAAAGACCACTTTTGTCTAGTTGATTTTGGATCATCTGTCAGATCAAAAACTGAACTACGAATGGATTTATCAATTTCCATTCGTTCGGGATCTATTTCTTCTACAAAACGACTGGCTTCACACATTCTTAGATTTCCAAAAACATATCGGGTATTTGCATAAGCCAATGCCAGATGTTGTTTTGCGCGTGTGATTGCAACGTAAAACAACCTGCGTTCTTCATCCAATTGGTCTGGATCTTTTTGAATCATGTAACTTGGAAATAAATTCTCTTCCAATCCGGCTACAATTACAGCATTAAACTCAAGTCCTTTTGCTGAGTGTACAGACATTAAATGCACATAATCGGATTCAGGATCGGCTTCATCCAACTCTGTAATCAATGAAATAGAATGCAAATATGCAGCCAGTGAGCGATCCGAAGATTCACTTTCATCCAACTCATCTTGTTCTGTAAAAGACTTAATCCCATCCAACATTGACATAACATTTTCCAAACGTTGAATGCCTTCATTCGTCATGTCCTGCTTCAATTCTGTGGATAAACCCGATAGTTTAAATGCATAATTCGCAGTATTGTATGCATCTGATTTTCCAGCAAATTGCCGTACTTCATCGATCTGCAATTTAAATTGTTTGATACTTTGCGCGGTACGTGGACTTAAATCAAAATGATTGGTAGCCTCCCACAAAGAGCAGTCATTGGCGGCAGCAAATGCAATAAATTTATCGACAGTTGAATCTCCGATTCCCCGTTTTGGATAATTTATAATGCGTTTAAATGCTTCATTGTCTTTGATGTTAATGATCAATCGCAAGTATGCAAGAAAATCTTTAATTTCTTTACGCTGGTAAAAAGACATGCCACCAAAAACTTTATAGGGAATGTTTAGTCTGCGCAATTGCTCTTCAAATATTCTTGACTGGGCATTGGTCCTGTATAATATTGCTATTTCCCGATTTTTTAAATGATACCGATTTTTAAGTTCAACAATATAATCTGCTACTTTTCTGCCTTCTTCAACATCTGTGGCACACTTTAGCAATTTAATTTTATGTCCTGTATCTTTTTCGGTCCAGATTTCTTTTTTGATTTGCCTGACATTGTAATTTATAACATCATTTGCTGCCTTTACAATATGGGGTGTGCTTCTGTAATTTTGCTCCAGTTTAAACATTTTGGCATCAGGAAAGTCTTGTTCGAAATCGAGAATATTTTTAATTGTTGCTCCTCGAAACGCATAGATACTCTGTGCATCATCCCCTACAATGCAAATATTTCTCGGGCTTCCGGGATATAAAACCAATTTTTTAATAATTGCATATTGAAGATAATTGGTGTCTTGAAACTCATCAACTAAAACATATCTGAATTGCTTTCGGTATTTTTCTAAAACCTGCTCCGGATTTTCCTGAAATAAACGAAACAATTGCAAGAGCAGATCATCAAAATCCATAGCACCTGCCTTTATACAATTTTGGGTATATTTTCTATAAATTCTATAAGTTTCGGGCATTCCATTTTCTGCATCTTGTTCTATCAAACTGGTATCTTTCTCATACATAATTGGAGTGATGAGATTTGATTTTGCAGAAGAAATCCTGGAGCGGACTGCATTTGTGTTGTATGATTTTACATTTAAATTTAATTCTTTGATAATTTCGGTAATCAGACTCTTGCTATCTTCTGTATCGTAAATGGAAAAAGAGGGGGGATACCCGATTTTTGAAGCTTCTACCCTAAGAATTCTTGCAAAAATGCTATGGAAAGTCCCACTCCAAACTCTGCGCACTTCCGGACCAACCAATTGGCTGATTCGCTCAGTCATTTCACGAGCTGCTTTGTTGGTAAAAGTCAGCGATAATATTTGATGCGGTTTGATTCCACTTTGTATCAGATATGCCAAACGGAAGGTCAAAACCCTTGTTTTACCGGAGCCCGGACCTGCTATTACCATAACGGGACCATCCGTTATGGTTACTGCATCGCGTTGGACATCATTGAGCTCGGATAAAAATGTACTTTGCATCAGGGTGAACGAAAAATTTATTGGTTTTAACGCCTTTTAAGCAATCTGCTTCAAGCAAAGGCATGCAAACTGAAATTAAACGACAAAACTATGGTTAAATGCTTAGAAATTTAAACTCCTTGAATTTAAATTAGAAACTGTAAGTACCGCTATATGAAATACGGAAAATTAGTTTTTATTTTCTTCTAATGAAAAATATCGTATCATACTTACAACTTCGCGATCCTCCTTCAATTCAGGGATCAAACTAAACAACAAAGTATGTTCACTTGAATTTTCCAATAAAGCCTCTTCTAGAGTTGCCAAGGCATTCTCCCTGGATTCTGTCAAAAAGTAGAAGGCAGACCGGCAATACAATAAATCAGCTCCAAAGCTATACTTATCAGCACGCAACAAGGTTCTTTCTGCTTTATCAAACAATTTATTTTTTAGTAAAAAACTAATAAATAAACACCAATAACGACTTTGCTCAAGACCACAATTGGCTGATTTTCTATAATGCGTTTCTGCTTTGCGGAGGTTTCCTATTTTCTCATAAGCCAAAGCAATGCCCGCGTGAAACTCTTCTCTTTGATCATCTAAGTCAATCGCTTCAATATAGGTTTTGATTGCTTTCTTCCAACTTTCCTCAGCCATGTAGCATTCTCCAAGATAGAAGAAAATTTCTTCGTTATAAGGATCGTGGTAAATTGCCTTCTGCAATTTTAATTTTGCTTCTTTGTGTCGATTTAATTTTATCAGGCATTCGGCAATGTAGACGATTAATTCTGCATCGGGGCCAAACATTTCATTGGCTTCCTGATAACAACGCAAAGCTTTTTCGTACATATTGACCTGCAGGCACAATTCTGCACAATCCAGATAGCCCTGCTCAAAATGACTGTTGATTAGAAATGAATATTCCAAAGCCTCTACAGCTTTCTCGTATTCACCTAAACAAGAGTAAGCATGACCAAGATTGTACCAGGCTAAATATGAATAAGGATTTTTATCAATAATTTCTTGATGTAGTTTTACACTTTCATCGTATTTTTTTGAAAATTCCACACTGACCCAAATTTGCTCAAGGGCTTCGTGATTGTTTGGATTCAAGGTTAATGCTTCCTTGAGTGTGTCGAACATTTTGTTAAAATCTTTCATTGTTTCGTAGATAAAGGCTTCCACTAATAATAATTCAGTCAAATCGGATTTTGAGAATGTGCATTTCAAATCGTAAATAATTTTGATGCTTTCATCAAATTGATGGGATAGTGCAAATGCTTTTGCTTTCAACAACGAGATTTCATGGTCAAAAGGAGAGAGTGCATAGGCCTGGTCTAATACCGAAATTGCTGCTTGTGGTTTCTGCAACGAAAGCAATAATTTAGCTTTTATCAAGAAGAAATCTGGCTTGTATTGATAGAGTCTCAGGGCGAGACCGGTTACTTCCAGTGCTTTGTCGAGCTGACATTGTTTTTCATAATGCTGGATCAATCTAATATACGATTTTTCCTCCCAGTGATCCTTGTGTAGGATTTGGCCTTGTTCTTCAAATTCTGTGATAAGTTTTGAGAGTATATGATCCGGCTTCGTTCTTTTCGGCATACCTTCCTCAGGGGATTATTAAATGCGTGGTAAAAGTAAAACAAATATCCAGAAATGCAGCGCTAGACATTTCTTTTTTCAATTCATCGAAACGTATTAGAATTTCTTCACATCTTAATAAAAATAAGATTTACAACTCATTACACTTAGTGTACTTTATAAATGTGATTTATACCATTTCGTAACTGCCTAATTTTCATTGCTTAGCAATCGGACAATTTTTTTTAACAATTATGAGATTTTTTTTCTTGAACTGAGGTACAAACCTGTAAAAATTAGAGATCCGGATAGTAAATGTTGCCATTCCAATACATCCTTTTTTAATAAAATTGCAATGAAGCTTGCCAAAAGTGGCTGTAGGTAAATATAATTGCTTACCAATTCTGCCTCACTATGCTGCAAAGCGTATGAATTTAATGCATACGCTACAAAGCTCGTAGCAATTAAAACAAACGCAAATGCACACCAATGGTATCCATTAAAATTTGCAAATTGAACACCTGTTGATTCGCCAATTCCAAAAATAAACACGGGTATAAATGCCAGACCAAAGGTCCATCGCATGGTTTGAAAGGCACCATATTTTTCAATTAATTCCGGAACCCTTATTAAATAGTACGCATATAAACTTGCATTGACCAACACCATGAAGTCACCCAGTCCGCTGGAAATATTTTTAGCAGTACCAAATTGATTGAAAATAAGATAGCATGCTCCGGTAAATCCTAACAAACAACCAATCCATTGCAATTTTGTCAATTCCACTCCACTGACTGTTTTGATCAACAATACCAAAATCGGTGTGCATACCATGATGAGCGCAGCATTGAGTGGCGAACTTAAATGCAATCCATTAAAAAACAACAATTGATTGCCAGCCACCCCGCAAATTGAACAAATAACAAATAGCTTGAGATCTTTTTTCTCAATGGCTTTGGATGGTGGAGTAAAAATCCAAAACAGAATAAATGCACTGATAACTCTGAATAAAATAAACGCATTTGGGCCAACCAATCCAGGATCCATTAAAAATTTGGCTATACTGAAATTTGCACCATAGATTAAGGCTACAAAAAACAGTGCCAGATGGCTTCGTACTTTATTCGATTGAAAAGAAATAAATGGTAAATAAACGGTGAATAATTAGATTGCTTTCTAATCTTTAAGCCATTTTTTGGTGACTTGCTTTTTACCGGTCTGGATTTTTACAAAATATATTCCTTTATTCCATTCTGTGACGGGTAAATGGAATTGATTTTGTCCATTTTTTATTTGGAACGTATACAATTCCTTGCCAAAAAGATTGCTGATACTTAGTTTACTGTCTAAACTTAAAGACTGCTTAAATTGAATATTCAACTGATCTTTTACCGGATTGGGATAAATGGTAAACTGATCCGGGCCAAAATCGTTAGTTGCAGTCAATCCATCGAATTTGGTTCCACTATTCAAAACTTCTTTGCTGCCTACATCTTGAATCCATGCCAACATATACATTTGATTTTCAACCCAGGATGGCTGTATAGAAACTGTGTAATTTTTTATTACGGATCCACCTGTTATTGCAAGATTGATATCATCTCCATCTACCGAACTTACAAAATCTCTAAAAACATTGTAATGAATTTTTTCTCCATTCGGTGAAGAATAATTTAATTCTTTTTCAAGTGCAACCACGTACAATTTATAAGTGCCTGACGGACGGGAACCAATTGTTTTAACTTCAATAGAAACATTTCGATTCTGACCACCTGTCTCTACAACTTTAATTTCCAATGGAGAGGTCTTATTAAGCTCAGCATTTAATACCGCTTCTGTCACCCCATTTGCATTTTTTTTGGTCAAACCATGAATGACAACAGTGGGAGTCCCTTGAATTCCATAAAAATTAGATCTGGCAGAATTGTCAGATGGATTGGCCTGATAAAGCAAACATTGTGAATAAGGTATTGGTGGATGAACGGTCATGTGGTGGTATTCATTTTTATAGCCTTGCAAACGACTGTAAAACCCTGGATTCTGGCTAGCACATACCCCACATCGGGAATTGGTAAAGTGTTCTAAAAAAATATATCGCTTGGCCTGGGCCTCCGGTGCTTCCAAATAAATCAAAAAACCCAACAAAACCAGTAAAATACGCTGCATAGAATCGAATTTAGGCATAAATATACAAATAGAACGTTGGCCGAATGGAAATGTTGAGATGCTGCAATCCATAAATTGCCTATTAAAACTCAATGGATTCAAAGCTTAAATCCAATTTTCAGAATCCCGATCCATCATAAAGTCTCGGTTTTCTTTATCATTCCTGCTTTTTATAAATTAACAAAGGCTTAAATTTTTAAAAATTACAAAGGAATGACTTTCAAATAGCTTCCATCTAAAACCACTAGAAATTTGGTATTTACGGCAAAACAACCTGCATTTTCAGTAAACGTATATTTCAATGTTTCCGCCATGCTGATTGCTTCCATTTGAAAAAGTTTGTTTCCATCAATATAATATAAAAAATCCCCCACAACAGCAGCCTGTGTTGAATTCAATTGCCATCGTTTGTCTTCAAACAACAGTTGGGTAAATCGACTGATTCCAACTCCGGGAAAAAACAAATAAATAAATCCATTGCTTTGAAATAACTGCGGATGTCCTGAAACTGGCAAATTATCCGGTTGAAGAATACGCGCTGATAGAATTTCTGTTGCCTCCCGAAAATTTTTAAGCTTTAAAATAGAATTTGAATACACTGCAATTTGGTCAGTTGTATAATAACACACAGCAGCTTGCTCATTGAGATCGGCATCATCAAAAGAACCTATTTCGCTAAGTTGTGCATCGAGTAAACGGATTTTGAAATCTCCTGGATAGTACATAACAATTTTAAAAGGATCCGAAACATCCAATTGCGCCTGATCCCATCCTTGTTTAAAACTAGTTTGATTTAAAAGTTTTCCCTTTAGCTCGTATTTAGAAATCGTGTGCTCCTTTTTATTTAACAAATAGATTTGATTTAAATGATCCAGGTAGATCGCATCTGCATTTAGCCTCTTTTCTAAAACAAGGTTTTGGCTAAACAACTGCAATTGGACCAGACCAATTAAAAATTTAATAAGCAGCAATCTTACCATCTGGATTATTATGAAAATGTAATTTCATTTCACCTTCCATCATTACAGCAAAAGATTGAAAACTAAGCCAGTCGCCAAGATTTATATAGCGGCTTTTCCCATTCTTCAATTTATAATCAATTGGAAGATGTCGGTGACCAAATACCAGGTAATCGTAATCTTTTGTTAGCAATTGTTCTTCTGCAAATTGAATAAGCCATTCTTTTTCCGGCCCTAAAAATTCCTGAATTGCATCTTGTGCTTCACGACTTTTCGAACTAAAAAAATTTGCTAAGGAAATGCCGACATCCGGATGAATCCAACGAAATAAATATTGGGCAGTTCTGTTTGAAAAGACTTTCTTAATAAATTTATATCCATGATCTCCAGGACCCAATCCATCTCCATGCCCTATCAACATTTTTTTTCCTTGAATTACCGTTTCAATAGGCTGATGGTAAATAGGAATTTCCAATTCGTGTTGTAAATAATCAAACATCCATAAATCATGATTTCCAGTAAAATAATATATTGGAATTCCACGATCTTTTAATTCAGCCAATTTTCCCAGGATTCTAATAAATCCACGAGGAACGACTTTTTTATAATCAAACCAAAAGTCAAATACATCTCCAACCAAATACAAAGATTCCATATTGGATTTACTTGAATCCAACCATTGGATTAATTGTTTTTCACGACTTATGGAATCCAGTTTTGCCGGAGTTCCCAGGTGAAAATCTGATGCAAAATAAACAGCGCTCAAATATAAAATTATGAAGGATCAACAAATCGAAGATCTGCTTCCATGATTTTTCCACAATTTGGACAAGTCCTCATTTTTTCAGAACTATAATAGTCTTTAAACCTTGGTATAAAGTCTTTTTCTATATTGGTCAACGGAAAATAGGTGTCGTGCAATTTGGTATTGCAATTGTCACAAAACCACATTAAACCATCTTTTTCTCCGGATTTGCGTTTTGCCTCAATGACTAAACCAATCGTTCCAGCAGGCCGCATTGGAGAATGTGGAGTTTTTGCCGGAAGCAAAAAGATCTCACCCTCTTTAATGGGAATGTCTACAGCTTTCCCGTCTTCCTGAATCCGGACATTGATATCTCCCTCTAACTGAAAATACCATTCCTCCGTTTCATTGTAATGGTAATCTTTCCTGGCATTTGGGCCGGCTACAACCATCACAATAAAATCATCCGCATCCTGATATAGATTTCGATTTCCTACAGGTGGCTTTAACTCTGAGCGGTGTTCCTCTACCCATTTGTGGATGTTAAAAGGCTTACGTACTGCCATATTCAAATTTTTGATAAAGGTAGTGCATTCTTAATGCCGTACAAACATGAATTTGAAATTGTCAGATTTAGGAATCTAATTAAGGTTCTTTGTTGTGAGGTGCTTATCAGTTAATTGGTTTTAACAATAATAAATACCTTTGTGAGCTTCTTAAAACAGAAGGGCAATCTAAATCGAAAACTAAGTAGCATTTAATTTAAGAACCATAAATTGAATACTTTGAAACTAAAACTAACCCGCTTATTAATAATCTGTTTTGTATTTCATTTAAATACTTTTGGGTCTATTGCTCAAACATTTCGCACGCCATTTGAGAAAAACAATTTACAAAGTACAAGCTATACTGAATGCATTGCATTTTATAAAAGTCTAGAAAAATTTAGTCCTTTACTGAAAGTCGTAGAATCAGGTCCTTCGGATGTTTCTTATCCTATTCACACTATTGTAATTAGTGGAAACAAAGATTTTACTCCAAATCGCGCACGACAATCAGGTAAAGTTGTCTTGCTTTACAACAATGGAATCCACCCGGGCGAACCGGATGGAATTGATGCAGCCATGAGTTTTGCACGGGATCTTGTAACTGATTCCAAATATAACCTATTGCTTAAAAAAATAGTCTTGGTTATAATTCCTATTTACAATGTAGGCGGTAGTCTCCAGAGAAACAGTTTTACAAGAGCAAATCAAAATGGACCGGAATCCTATGGATTCAGAGGCAATCGACAAAATTTGGATTTAAATCGTGATTTTATTAAATGTGATTCTAAAAATGCAGAAACATTTACAAAAATATTTCATTATTGGCAACCCACTATTTTCTTAGACAGCCATACAACTGACGGAGCTGATTACCCTTATGCCATGACTTTAATAAGCAGTCAGCGACAAAAAATGCAAAAAGATTTGGGTCAGTTTATGTATGAAAAATTCATACCCACATTTACAAAGGAGATGATGGATCAAGGTTTAGAAACTTCAGTTTATGTAAATGCTGACAATGATCCTGAAAATGGAATTTATGATTTTTTAGACAGTCCGCGATTTTCAAGTGGTTATGCAAATTTATTTAACACCCTTTCTTTTGTCAGTGAATCGCATATGCTTAAGACCCATGCGGTGCGGGTTCAAGCGCATCAAATTCTCATGCAAAGTTTAGCAAACATAGCTGGTTCATTAAAAAACGAACTTCTCCAAATCAAGGCCTTGGCAAATTCCAATATTAAAAAAATGAAAACGATGCCTATTGATTGGGAAATCCAAACTGATCAATTTGATAGTTTGATTTTTAAAGGATATACTCAAGAAAAAGCAAAAAGTTCGGTTACCGGTTTGGATCGAATAAAGTACAATCAGAACAAACCGTATATTAAGAAAATCCCTTATTACAATTACTGCAAAGTTACCCGTGAAGTAGTTAAACCTGATTATTACCTTGTTCCTGCTGCTTACCGTTCGATCATTGAACGGCTCAAATGGAATGCAGTTATCATGCGCCGTTTGGCGAGGGATACCGTAGTTGAAGCCGTTTATTATCGAATTGCAGAATTCAAATCTCCTGCAGTGCCTTATGAAAATCATTTTTTACACAGTTCGGTAAAATTGGATACGCTTCACACCAAAAGAGTATTTTATAAAGGAGATTACATCATTTCAACCGATCAGATTGCTGCCCGATTTCTGGTAGAGACCCTTGAGCCGGAAGCCCCGGATTCATACTTTGCTTGGAATTTTTTTGATGGAATTTTACAAAGGAAGGAATATTTTTCTTCCTATCTATTTGAAGAAACTGCACAGCAAATACTATTAGAAAATCCTGTTTTAAAATTGGAATTTGAAACCAAAAAAAACAGTGATCCGGAATTTGCAAAAAACCCAGCTGCTATGTTAGCATATTTATACAACAAATCTGCGTGGAGTGAGCCGGACTTTAAAATATATCCGATTGCCAGGTCCTTTGTCAATTGATGTATCAGCACCGACTCAAGCGAATTCCATTTTAAGGAAACCCATTTCTGATGCAATTCTTAATGAATAGTTGGAAAATAGTCTCATATTGACTATTAAATTGGCTTGTGAATTCTATCTTTGCGAATTAATTTAAATTGGTATGGGTCGTATTTTTGAAGTCCGGAAACATAAAATGTTTGCTCGTTATGCTAAAATGAGTAAACAATTTGCCAGAGTCAGTAAAGAAGTATTTATGGCTGTTAAAGCCAATGGCCCTAATCCTGATAATAATTCCAGATTGCGGGCGGCATTACAAAACGCTCGTTCGTTTAACATGCCCAAAGATCGAGTGGAAGCTGCCATTAAAAAAGCAAGTTCAAAAGATGAAAAGGACCTGGAAATGCTGACTTACGAAGGTTATGGTCCATACGGCATCGCAGTTTTGGTAGAAACCGCAACGGATAACCCAACCCGTACAGTTGCAAACATCCGATCTTATTTTAATAAATACGGTGGAAGCCTTGGAACGATGGGGTCTGTCGATTATTTGTTTGAGCACAAATGCAATTTTAGAATAAAAAAGACTGAGGGCATTGACCCGGAAACATTAGAACTTGAATTAATAGATGCCGGATGTGAAGAATTATCGGTTGATGGAGAAGAGATTATAATTTACGGATCCTTTGATAGTTTTGGCAGTCTTCAGAATTATTTTGAAACACATCAAATTGAAATCATCGCCTCAGGATTTGATCGGATTCCTACCACTACAAAAAAACTTACAGCTGAACAAGAAGAGGATCTAAATAAGCTATTGGATAAAATTGAAGAAGACGAAGACGTTCAGAATGTTTACAGTACGGTAGAATAAACAATTTAACTCATGACCCTTGTAAATCCATCATTTCTGAATCGCATTTTATTTGATGGTAAATGGCATTTAATCATTTTATTCTCATTCACTTTTCTGTTGTATGCCAATACACTCGGACATGAATTTGCTTTGGATGATGGCATCGTAATTAAAGAAAACAAACACGTAAAAAAAGGAATTTCAGGTATTCCCGAAATATTTTCAAAGCATTCGTTTCATGGTTTTTTTAAAAAAAGCGGCAAAGAGAAGGTAGTTGCCGGTGGACGATACAGACCTATGACCCTTGCATTTTTTGCGTGCATTTATGAAATTTTTGGTGAAGATCCTGCAATCTACCATTTCTTTTCAATTGCTGTGTATGCCTTATTAGGCATCGTGATCTATCAAGTTCTGAAAAAACTATTCGAAAAAATACTTCTTGATAAAGCTGTGCCGTTTGCGTTTTTTTCTGCAATCATTTTTATAGCACATCCTGTACATACAGAATGCATTGCCAATATTAAAGGCATGGACGAAACTGCGAGTTTATTGTTTTCCTTAATTGCGCTTTGGTTCTCCTTGGAATTTATTGATCATAAAAAATACCTTAGACTGCTTTTTACCAGTTTGGCGTTTATGACAGCTTTGCTTTCAAAAGAAAATGCAATTGCATATTTGGCAATTATCCCAATTGCTTGCTATTTATTATATGCTAAAGATTGGAAATTGCTGATTCCTGTTTTTGTTACACTTCTAATTACTGCATTTGTATTTTTAGTAATAAGGGGAAGCATTCTTGGATTCAATCCTTTCGGAAGTGTTTCGAAAGAATTGATGAACAATCCATACCTGAGTTATAAAAATGGAGAAAACATTCCCATGGCATTGGCTGAAAAAATCGGATTAATAAGTTACAGCTTGTTTGAATACATCAGATTGCTACTAGTTCCACACCCATTGACACACGATTATTACCCAAAACAAATTCCTGTACTTGGGCCATATTCCATTCAATCTGTTTTAGCTTATTTAATTTATAGTGGACTTATCATTTTTGCTTTCCTTAAGTTTCGGAAATCTCCGATTGCAAGTTTTTCTATAGCATGCTATTTGTTACCCCTGGTTTTAGTAAGCAATATCTTTTTTCCAATAGGAACCAATTTAGGAGAGCGATTTATATTTATGTCATCCTTGGGATTTTGCATATTTGTTTCTTTTCTGCTGATTCGTTTTTTTTCAAAAAATGGATCTCATGCATTATATGTTTTAACGCCCCTGTTAATTCTATATTCGATTAAAACAATTACCCGAAATCCGGTATGGCACGACAATGCCACCTTATTTAAAAGCGATATTAAAATTTCTACACAAAGTGCCAAATTACATAACGGCTTGGCAGGAATCTATTTGGAACGGGTTCGAGATTCAAAAGATACGTTGGAAGTTAAGCAAGCATTGATCGAAGCCAAAAAAGAAGCCGAACGTGCAATCGAAATAAACCCACTTTACATGGAAGCCCATCTTCAATTGGGGAATAGTTATTATTACAGTAAAAATTTTGAAAAGGCTATTGAAGAATATAATTTTATATTACAACGAACTCCTGAAGATGAAGATGCATTTAAAAATTTACAATATTCCTTGCGTGAACGTGGTCGTCAAATTGGATTGCAAAATGGTGATGTAGCCAAAGCAAAAGACCTGATAAAAAAATCGCTTGGAATGAATCAGGATGATTTAGAGGCTTTAATGTTAATGGGTATTGCAGAAGGATCAGAAGGCAATACAGACAATGCACTGTATTACTTCAATCAGGTGCTTAAGAAAGACCCAAAAAATGCTCAAGCATATTTTAACCTGGGAATTGCTTACCGGAATGTAGATCAAATAATTAAGTCTGATTCAATGTTTAATAAAGCAGTTCAATTGGATTCAAGCATCTATATTAAAAATGGCCAATTCAAAAAATGAGTTGGCGGAGCTTACTTTTAATTATATTTTGCTTTAGTACCAAAGCGCATTCTCAAAATTATAGAGCAAACATTTGGGCTGACAGTGTCATGTCAACCATGAGTTTAGACGAAAAATTAGGACAGCTGTTTATTGTACGTTCGTTTTCAAATCAAAACGAACAACAAATTCAAGATGTTAGTGTATTAATTCAAAATTATCATATTGGTGGTGTGTGTTTTTTTAAAGGAACTGCCGGTTCTCTTTTTGATCTGATTCAAAAATACCAATCCTTATCTAAAATTCCTATTCTGGTTAGTATGGATGCCGAATGGGGACTCGGAATGCGAATCACAGATGCTTTTTCTTTTCCAAAGCAAATGAGTCTGGGTGCTTTAAAAGAAAACCGATTGATTTATGAACTTGGTAAGGAAATGGCTATTCAAATGAAACTTTTCGGAATCCATATGAATTATGCACCGGTACTTGATATCAATAATAACTTAAACAATCCTGTGATCAATGAACGCTCATTTGGATCGAACAGACAGCGTGTATTGTTAAAATCTTATGCATTGATGCAAGGACTGCAAGATTATGGAGTGTTGGCTTGTTTAAAACATTTTCCAGGTCATGGAGATACTGATTTAGATTCCCACAAAGATTTGCCAGTATTAAATTTTAGTAAAAACAGATTGGACAGTTTGGAGCTTTATCCTTTTGAAGGAATTTTGAATGCACAGCCAGCGGCTATAATGACGGCACATTTAAAGGTACCTATTCTGGATAGTACCGAAAACATCCCTGCCAGCTTATCGCAAGAAATTTTAAATGGCACACTGCGCAATCGTTTCAACTATCAAGGGCTGCTGATTACCGATGCTCTGGAAATGAAAGGAGTCACAAAAAATTTTAGTGCAGGTGACATTGCTGTAAAAGCATTAATAGCAGGAAACGATTTACTGTTACTCAGCGAAAACATTCCCGCAGCTTTTCTTTCAATTAAAATGGCATTGGATTCAAATATCCTAAGTATTAAAGACCTGGATGATAAAGTAAAACGCATACTTATCGTAAAATATAAAATTGGATTAAGAACCTGGAGCCAAAATGTTTTTGACAGCCTTGCGTACGACAACTCCATTCAACGTTCTGTTGTACTTAAAGATAATATTTACAGAAAAACATTGACGCTAGCCAGAGACACTAACAAACTGGTTCCAATTCGAAAAATTCCTAATAATATCAGCTGCATTAATATCAATGATGATTTGAATAATGTTTTCCAAAATCGCTTGCAAGATTATACATCTATAAATACGTATTCGATGAGTTCGAATACAGATTGCAAACCAGAATTTATGCAAGCCATTGAAAATTCGGAATTGATAATTGTTGGCATTCATAAACTGAATTATAATGCAAGTAAAAATTATGGCGTTTCTGTTGAATTGCTTCAACAATTAAACAAGTTGATCACAGACAAAAAATGCATAGTTGTATTGTTTGGTTGTCCCTACTTAAGTATGTTTCTGCCTGCTTCTGCAAGCATTCTTCTGGCATATGAGGACAATGAAAGAACTCAGGACATCGCTGCACAAATGATATTTGGAACGGATCCAATTTGCGGATTGTCCCCAGTTAATATAAATACTTATTTAAAAGAAGGCTATGGCATTCAGAGACCGGCATTGCATCGTCTGGGATATGCAATTCCTGAATCAATGGGACTGTCAAGTGCTGAATTGAATAAAATTGATTCCATTGCCGGAGATCTCATTCAAATTCATGCAGCTCCCGGATGTCAAATTCTGATTGCCAAAGATGAAAAAATTGTTTACCGAAAATCATTTGGCTATTTAAATTACGATTCGATTGAATGGGTAGATAATAAAACTTTATTTGACCTTGCATCTTTGACTAAAATAAGTTGCAGTGCACCCGTGTTAATGGCTCTGGACGATCAAAATAAAATCGAAACTTCTGCTAAAATAAGTAAATACATTCCTGAATTTAAATCAAGTGAAAAACAACAAATTGTTATCAAAGACATCTTACTGCATCAAGCTAAATTTGTATCCTGGATTCCTTTCTATAAAAAAACATTAATTTATCCGGATTCATTAAATATTTTAAATCCAAAATATTATGATACGACTGCTTCCATCCAGTTTAATATACCAATTTGTCATAAACTTTATTTAAAATCAAATTATCAAGACAGTATATTAAATGAAATCATACAATCAAAAAATATTGCAGAAAAAAAATATTGGTATTCTGACGTGGGATTTTATTTTATACCTAAATTGGTTCAATATACAACAGGATTGCAACTCGAAAATTATTTCGAAAAAACATTTGCGATGCCATTGCACCTGAGATATACCTGCTTCAATCCACTCAACCACTATTTTTCAGAAAGCCAAATCGCCCCTACAGAAGAAGATAGCTATTTTCGTCATCAAAAAATTCAAGGATATGTACACGACATGGGAGCAGCAATGATGGGTGGGATAAGCGGTCATGCGGGATTGTTTTCAAATGCAGGAGATGTAGCAATACTTATGCAACTTTTCTTAAATTTAGGAACTTATGGCGATCAGGAATTTTTTAGTAGTTCGACCGTTAAAAAATTTATAAAACGGGACAAAGAACTTGGTAAACGAGCACTTGTTTTTGATATGCCCGATTTACGCGATAGTACTATAGCCTATGTTTCAAATCTTGCACCTAAAAGTACATTCGGACATCAGGGATTTACGGGTACTTGTGCTTGGGCAGATCCTGAAAATAATATTGTCTATGTATTTTTATCCAATCGAACCTATCCGGATTCAAAACAAAATCTTTTGCATAAAAACAGATTCCGAACTAAAATACAGGATCAAATTTATAAAGCACTTTTTAAACCTGAAATCCAAACACTGAAATAAAACAGGATGCTAAGTTTAAAAATTGCTGTTCGCTATTTATTTTCCCGAAAGTCTTCACAGGCGATTCACTGGATTACTGGTATTTCAATACTAGGCATTGCAGTTGGTACTGCGGCATTGATTTTAGTCTTATCCGTTTTTAATGGGTTTGAGGAACTCCTTTCTGGTATGTTTAGCAAATACAATCCGGATGTAAAAATTGAAATAAAAAAAGGCAAAACGTTTAAAGAAGATAGCAACAAATTAATACAATTAGCTCAAATACCAGGCCTGATAAGTTATAGTAAAACGCTGGAAGAAATTGCCATGTTTCAATACGACGAAGCTCAGGAATTTGGAGTCCTAAAAGGAGTTGACATTCATTACGATGCGGTTTGTTCGATTCACGACGCCATCCTTGAAGGCAGCTTTGAAATAGAAAAGGACCAGCGCCCATTGGCCAATTTGGGTTTAGGCATTCGAAATAAATTGGGAGTGGATTTGGATAATTTTCAGGAGTTTATTCGGGTATTTATTCCCGATCACAAGGAAACATCTGATCTGAGTAAATCTTTAAAACGTTTTCCATTTCAAGCACAATCTGTTTATTCCCTTCAGCAGGAAAGCGACTACTCGACAATCATTACAAGCATTCAAGCAGTACGTCAAATAACTGACAACCCAGATCAGTTAAGTTCCATAGAACTTAAATTAAATCCAGATTTTAAAATTTCAAGCATTCTCCAACAAATTGAAACTATTTTTGGAAACGATTACCTGGTCAAAGACCGTTATAAACAAGATGAGGCTTTTCTAAAAATCATGCACCTTGAAAAATGGTTGTTTTATTCTTTATTCTGCCTAACCTTATTATTGGTTTCATTTACCATTGTTGGTACACTTTGGATGATTGTATTGGAAAAGCGAATTGATATTTCAATCTTAAAGTCAATGGGTATGGAAAACAATGCCTTGAGGCAAGTATTTTTAAATTTAGGAATTCTCATATGTGGCATTGGTTTAATTCTCGGTTTTTCAATAGCACTCATTTTTTATTGGCTTCAAAAAAATTATGGCCTGATTGGCGTTCCAGATGAATTTATCATTGATAGTTATCCCATCCAACTCCGTTTATTTGATTTTGCATTGGTCAGCTTTACAGTATTGTGCATTGGGTTGTTAGCGGCGATGCTTCCTACAAGGAAAGTTTATGAAATAGTACCCATCTTCAGAGAAGAATAAGCACCTATTCCATTGCAAAACCAGGAAAAATGCCATGTTTTAATGGTTTAAGCAAAATTCAAATTATTTGTCATTTAATTAGCACAATAAAATACTTTACATTGGTGATTATCAACAAATTATATAATTTTTATTCATATTATATTTTATTTATATTTATGACACGCTTAGTTATTATTAATTTTGCGGTCCATGGAAGAATGGGAGCTGGAATTTGAGTGGTTGCGCATACGTCATTTTGTTAAAGACAAATTTGAAAAATCTGAGTTGCCGGATTTAAATATTGTATTGTTGCTTATAGGCATTCAGGAATTGGGACTTGTCAAACAAGGGCGATTGACCAAGGAAGAAAAAACGGATTTAATGCACATTGCATCTTGCCAACTTTTGAGTATTGATGGCTATTATGAATTTAAGGGAAAAGATCAGGATGGTTGGCCACATTATCAATTACTGAGACCTTTTACATTGAAAGGAGCCAAAGAGCAAGAAAATTATTTAAAAGAAAAGATCATTCATTATTTTAAATCAGAATTTCCAAATGAGTTTAACAATTAAAAATATGAATTATAAAATGTTGGTTTTTTGGCTTGCAATTTTTAGTTTAAGTGCATGCAGCCGTTCTCAGGAAACGATCTTGATCATTGAAACTCCAATGGGTAAAATGAAAGCACGTTTGTTTGACAGCACTCCAAAACACAAAGCCAATATGATTAAATTGGTTAAGGAAGGTTTTTACAATGGTACTTTATTTCACCGAGTCATTCCAAATTTTATGATTCAGGGTGGAGACCCGGAATCTAAAAAAGCAGCAGCAGGTATGATACTTGGAAATGGCGGACCTGGATATACCATTCCGGCAGAAATAGGAAAATTTCATTTTAAAGGTGCTTTGGCCGCTGCTCGTTTAGGGGATGCCGTCAACCCTAAAAAAGAATCTTCCGGTTCTCAATTTTACATAGTTCAGGGTCAACCTGCCGATGCAAATAATATTTCAATTATGACTGCTGGTAAAAATATTTTATACAGTCAGGCTGATCTTGAAAAATATGCAAAAATTGGTGGTACTCCCTTTTTAGATGGCGGTTATACGGTATTCGGAGAAGTATTTGAAGGCCTAGATGTAATTGATAAAATAACAGCTGTTGAATGCAATGCAGCCAATCGTCCAATGACTGACATTCCTATGAAAATCAGCATCCAGTAATTCCCCCAAATTTGAACCCTATGAACCGATTTTTTTTGCTTATTGTTACTGCCCTATTGGCTAGTTCTTGTTCTAAAACCAAAACAGTTTTTTCATTAGAAGGAAATCAGGTAAAACTACCTTCTAAAGCTCTTTTTGTCAATAATTCACAAGAATCCGACCGCTGGGAATGGGATTTTGGTGATGGTACTCGATCCACAGAAAAAAATCCAAAACATTTATATGTAAAATCTGGAATTTATCAGGTTGTCCTCAAATCATTTCATGGTAAAAAAATGAACCAAATGCAACAAAAAATAGAAGTGCTGCCTCCCGATGGATGTTATGTTTTAATCGAAACTTCCTTAGGTAACATGATTGCTAAATTGTATGATCAGACTCCTTTACATCGCGATAATTTTAACAAGCATGCCGAACAAGGCTATTACAATGATTTACTTTTTCATAGGGTAATCAATGGATTTATGATTCAAGGAGGCGATCCGCAATCTAAAAATGCTGAAAGCGGTGCCATGCTTGGAAGCGGTGGCCCAGGTTATACCATACCAGCTGAATTTAACAGAGCATTCATTCATAAAAAAGGGGCAATTGCTGCAGCTAGAACCGGAGATCAGGTGAATCCTAAAAAAGAATCTTCGGGATCGCAATTTTACATCGTTCAAGGTAGCTTACAGACTGACCAAGCATTAAATCAAATGGAAGATCGTAAAGGCATTAAGTATTCCGAAGAACAACGAACTGCCTATAAAACATTGGGGGGAACTCCATTTCTGGACATGGAATACACAGTATTCGGTGAAATCATTGAAGGACTAGATGTTATTGATAA
Organism: Saprospiraceae bacterium; assembly: GCA_016787575.1. Lineage (GTDB taxonomy): Bacteria > Bacteroidota > Bacteroidia > Chitinophagales > Saprospiraceae > Vicinibacter. The sequence goes on from JAEUUO010000014.1 coordinate 37,151, forward strand.
AATTGCATCTGTTAAAACGGAACGTGGAGACAGACCTTCACAAAATGTAACGATGAAAATCCGCTCTTTGCATTAATTAAATTCTATAACAGCGTTTGGATAAACCGATCGATTTTTAATCCATCCGCTTCTGCTTTATAGTTTAATACGATCCGGTGTCGCAATACCAAAGCGGCAATTGCTTTCACATCTTCAATGTCAGGTGAAAATTTACCTTTAAGCGCTGCATGGCATTTAGCACCCAAAACTAAATATTGCGATGCCCTAGGACCAGCTCCCCAACTGACATATTGGTTGACTTCTTTAATGGCATTGGAAGCAGATGGCCGTGTCCTGGACACAAGGGAAACTGCATATTCTAAAACATTGTCAGCAATGGGTATCTTTTTAACTAATTTTTGAAATTCCAATATTTGATTGGAACTGATGATGCTTTTTAAATGGACCGATTGATCAGAAGTGGTTTGCTTTACAACTTGAACCTCTTCATCATAGGACGGATAATCCAATAATATATTGAACATAAAGCGGTCTAATTGAGCTTCCGGCAAAGGATAAGTACCTTCCTGCTCAATAGGATTTTGTGTCGCAAGTACAAAAAACGGGTTAGGAAGCACATGTTTAACCCCGCTTACCGTAATATTTCGTTCTTGCATGGCTTCTAAAAGGGCCGACTGCGTTTTAGGAGGCGTCCGGTTTATTTCATCCGCCAAAACAATGTTGGCAAAAATAGGTCCCTTATTAAACTTAAATTTTCGGTCTTCATCCAATATTTCTGAGCCGGTTATATCGGATGGCATTAAATCAGGCGTAAACTGAATTCTCTTGAAACTAAGGTCTAAAACCTGAGAAATGGTATTGATCAATAAGGTTTTAGCTAATCCGGGCACACCAACCAATAAACTGTGACCATTGCTAAATAAAGAAATCAAGGTAGCCTGAACCACTTCATCCTGCCCAACAATTACTTTTCCAATTTCAGCTTTTAAATCTTTATAAGATTGTGCCAGGGCATTCATTCCTTCTACATCCGAACTATACATCATGTTATATTTTAAAGAGCCGCAAATTTAAACATTCAAGACAACAATAGTCTTAGCAAAATCTTAAATATTCAATTCTCTTGATTTTCAAATAAAATGCCATTTAAAAATTTGCTCGCAATTGAATTCTGCCTGTATGCAAGGTTTCATTCTCAGCAGCCTTTCTGCCATTGTAATTTAATTGCAATTGCAATAAGGAACTAATTTTATAATCCAATCCAAATTCCCAGTTAAAATTATTGCCATCCTTATAACTGTCCAACATGTTAAACTCTACTAAACTGCCTTTTGTTCCCTCAAATTGTATTGAAATATATTTCAATTCTGAACGCACTGTTAATTTATTATTTATCAACATGGCATAACTATTTTTCATTTCAAAAATACGCGCCTTATCTAACTGATGAATCTGTTCATCAGCTCTTTTAAAAGCTGCACCAACATTCATCCTGACATCTTTTCTAAATCGAAATGCCAGTTCCGGTAAAATGCCATTTGTTGCGATCCGGTAATTTTGGTCTACATAAAATTGACTTAATTTTTCATCAGATTTAAAAAAATACTCCAACTTAAAATCCATAAACCCAAAAAGACTCCACCTGCCTTTAAAGAAAGGATTAAACAATTTTTTTTCATCCATTCCAGAAGTCAATAACACACGTTGTCCATTATACAAATAAGCAGCCTGAAATTCATAAACCGGGTGGGCCCTGTTGAAATAAAGGCTTTGTTGAACGGAAGCTGAATAGGCTATTAAATCCGATCCATTTTTAATAAAATAAACCGGATTTAACCGGTCTTGAACTTTTGAATCTGTAGAGACTTTTGAACTAAAGCGCAGACCTGATTCAAACGAAAAACCTGCCAATACTTTTAAAAATCCGTTTTGCCTTTTTACAAGATTTCGGGCATCTACAGTAAAAAAATTATTCCAGGAGGATTGGTAAATTTGAATATACTCGGAATTGTAAAGTTGAAATCTTACAAACCGCGCAGTATCAATTTCAGGGGCATATACATACTCGTATATTTGACGAATGCCATCCTTGTTAAAATCCATATAAATGAAATTGCCTTCACCCGGTCGCTTCTCTTCAAAAACATATTCCTGTCTTGGTTCAACACCGCTTTGCAATTCATAGTAATTTTTAAAATTGATCACTTTTTTAAAGAATTGAATTTGATGATCTATATTTCCCAGAAAATAGATGCTCCCTAAGGAATCATCCATTGCTTTAGATATAAAATTTAAATCCCTACCACTCAATTTAAAATTTAAACGTCCAAATCGCTTTAGCTCCCATTGCGTTTCTAAAAGTGCTTCCGTTGCACGACTTAATTTAGAAAATTGATTTGTATCTGCCTTATAATCCAATCGATGTTTAGCAGAAAAACTAAATTTAAAATTTTCCGAAGTGTTATTCTCCAACATCGTTTCATAGGTATCAAAAAAGAAACTGCCGGCTGCTATAGAATCGTTGGCAATAAATCTTCGCTCATTTCTATCTCGTAGTGCTTGCACAGAAAGTTTCCAATTCTTGGTCAGTCGACGCTGTATTGAAACAGTCGGCCTATGAAAATTACTTTTTTCAAGTAAATCATTACTTACTAAATAATTATAATTTAATTTAAACCGATACACACTGTCCTGCCAAATTCCTGTTATGTCATTACGCGTCGCTTTAAAATCATTTGATCGAATCAATCGTTGTTGTTCTAAATTCAATTCAAAATGTGATCCTACGATAGCCGATAATTTAAGCTGTGGAAGATGGTCTGTTGTACCGATTTGAGATTCAATGTTCCAATCTCTTGCAAACTCAACAGAGCGGTACGGGTTAATCGGATTAAAATACCGATGGTTAAATTCATAACTGATTGTACTCCTTAGCTGCACAGTTGAATCAAGCCATGACCAGGCCGGCAATGCAGAATACAACTTCAAAGCAATCCCTGTATTGTCGAAATCCTGCAAACCTGATAATCTGTTTTTATCTAAATTGGATAAAGCAAACTCGAAACCACTTTTTTGATTTGGACTTGATTCCCATTCCAATCCTGCATTCATCATAAATTGCCTTCTTGGAGCAATTAATGGTATAACCGGTTCATAATTTCCACTCAACTTACCAGTAAGTGGATCGGGTGCACGCCATTCATACACCCTTCCATTTGCTGTACTTAACTTGAGGACATAGTTTCCTTGTCCAAACAGCACTTCGGAAAAACCTACCTGCAATGCACTGCTGTCTGCATTCGGATCATAAATTAAGTATTTCAAAGTCTTGGGAATTCCTTGAATTGTTACAAGCGTATCCCGTTCACGATAATAAATTCTGTTTAAATTAAAACCGGATCCTGCCTTGCGGATGCCTGAACGGATGGCGAGTCGGATGTCATCCCCACTGGCATTTAAAGCAACTCGATCGAGCGAGTCTAAATCTGAATCTACTGCAGGTTGCTTACTATCTTGCTCATTGAATAAATTAAAATAAATTTTCAGTTTTTTATTTTGGAGTTGCGTCTGCATCAACTCTAGACTCCTCGTATAATTTTGATCCAAATATTCAAATTCAATGATCACGCGACTATTTTCAGAAACTATCCTTCGCGTTGAAAATCGAATTTCCGCCAAATTGTAATCCATTGTATAATCTGCATCTTCTCCTCGCTGCAATAACTCCCCATCCAACCAAACTTTTTCGCTTGCTGCGAGCAGAATAATAAATTGCTCCCCATTAATTCCTGTCAAACGATACGGTCCCTGATTTCCATTTTGTGATTTTAATGTGAGTCGGTTGGATTTCCCTTTGGAAATTGCAAATGCTGATTTTGTATCCAACTGCCATTTTTTTATTTGGTGTTTGGTTTCCAGGGTGCCTCCTTTGTTTTTTTTATAATAATTCATAAAATAACCAGGAGGCCGGTTGACTTCAAAATCTCCTGCTGTAAGATGCTGGTTGTTTTTTGACAAACGAATAAACAATTTGTCAAATTCCTGGATTTGACGTGTATTGCCTTCCGGCTGAATTGGAATCTGGTTATCGGATATGGCACCCAATATTGAAAATCCATCCCCCAGATCTCCACTCAATTGCAAATTCAAACTTGAATTTAAAATCAAGGACTGGTTGTTTCCGCTGCTGATTCCTCTGGTAAAATTTCCCGAATAATTTATACCGGGACTTGCCCACCAATCTTTGGTTGATGAAACTACATAATCCGAATTTGCATAATCGGGTCTGAGAGGATTTTGACGAATCGCAGTGTCAAATAAGAAAAACAACTTGTTTGTATGAATTGGAAATACACGATAACAAACCTGAATTGCTTGGGTAGTATCCGGATTTGCTATCAAGAGATGTTTGGTTTCACTGTGATACGTAAAATCAATCATTACCTCAGGTTTACCGACAATTTGAATTTGAATGGTTGCAGGTGCAATCAAAAAACTATCCACTAATATTTGCTCGCGGATTGATGGCAATATTTTGCATCGCAAGGAAGAATTTTGTGCAACAACTTCTAATTTGACGCAAAAAAACAAAATTATCAGAATGAATCCTTTGAGTAAAAGATTTGCACAGTTAATGAACTCCCTGCTTCGTACCTGAAAATTTGTCCCGGGCAAAAAATTAAATTAGAATTTCAAAATTTCCATGCCAATCCAAAGCCAATAAAGCAAGCAATTAAACTGGCAAAACTATACAACGCAGAGTAATAGAATTCAGATTGCTGAATTAACTGAAAATTTTCAGCTGTAAATGTTGAAAAAGTACTAAATCCTCCGCAAAATCCTATCATAATCAAATATCGGATCCAATGTTGGGTATCATGGATCTGAAAATATCTGAATGAAAATCCTAAAACCATAGTTGCAATGACATTCGACAAAAAAGTGGAAACAGGAAATTTTGAATACTGAAAATATGCTATTGTTGATATCCAAAACCTCATCAAACTTCCCATTCCTCCTCCAAGAAAAATCAATAATAAATTAGAAGGAGTCATTGGAAAGTTGTGATTTTGATTTTTTTATATAAAGCAATACCGCTGTCAACATCAATCCAAACGTAACAATAAATAGCAATAGCAATAAATTGCCAATAGCTTGAGCTTTTACGACTATCAACATCACAACAGCGTTTAAACCGATCAATACACAGGTGGCTTGCAAATGATTTAATCCTGCATCAACCATTAAATGATGAATGTGTTGTCTATCGGGTTGAAATGGAGACTTGCCTGCAAATAACCGCACAAAAAAGACCCGAAGCATATCAAATAGAGGTAAAAACAAAATTCCAATAGCCACTGCAGGCGCTGCAATAATTTGATACAATGGATTGGGCGATCGATATGCTAATTCTATAAAACTGATGGTAAGTATTGCACAGATCAAGCCTATTAATAAAGAACCTGTATCCCCCATAAATATTTTTGCAGGTGTAAGATTAAATTTTAGAAAAGCGATTAAAGAACCTACCAATGCAAAAGAAATGATACTCAATACCACTTGATCTGCCATATAAAACCAGGAACCATAAGCCGATGCAATTAAAATACCAAGACTGCCACTTAAAGCATTGATCCCGTCAATAAGGTTGAATGCATTAACAATAACCAATATGGTAAACAAAGAAATTAGTACACTGATGATATAAGGTAATTCATCGACATAAAATATTCCATAAAAACTGGTAATCCGTATATTCGCTTTAAAGATTAATATGCAGGATGCAAAAACCAATCCCAACATTTTTTTATACGGCGTTAATGGAATGATGTCATCTTTAGCTCCCATTAAAAATATTATAATAAATGCACACAGGATGTATTGCAAATCACCAAAAACATTAAAGGGTGTCCACAATACAATTGAAAATAATACTCCAGCAAAAATTCCAATTCCACCCAATGTTGGAATGCTTCTTTTGTGGGCTTTTCGTTCATTGGGTTCTTCTGTCAGCATTTTAAACTTTGCGATATTGATTATTGATGGTATAATCAAATATGTAAAAATGAATGCCGTTAAGAAACTGAGTACTAATCTGTAAAACATCTTTCAAGGAGCCCTTTGGAACAGCAAAATAAACAAATTTTGAAAAAATTTAATATATAAAATAAAAGAATCCTTTACATAACTTTACGATTCACATGGAAACGACCAATTTACTTGAAATCAACAAGGAAAATCTACCCCAACACATTGCTATTATTATGGATGGGAATGGGCGTTGGGCTAAACAAAGGGGCATGCCCAGGCTTTTTGGCCATCGTCATGGCGTTAAAACTGTCCGTGAAATTGCAGAAGCTTCAGCCGAACTTGGTATTAAATATTTAACACTTTATGCTTTTTCAACTGAAAACTGGAGCCGACCTGAATTGGAAGTAAAAGGATTGATGAGTTTGTTGGTAGAAACCCTGAAAATTGAATTAAATGCTCTAAAGAAGAATAAAATACGGCTTCGGGCGATTGGCGACCTCAGTCAACTTCCAGAAAAAACTCAACAGGCCTTATTGATGGGAATGGATGAAACGACTGAAAACAACAGAATGGATCTCATTCTGGCCCTGAATTACAGTTCAAGATGGGAAATTATGCTTGCTGTCAATCAAATAGCCCAGGATTCAAAATCCGGTAGTTTGCAATTGCCTTTAGATGAAGCCGGATTTAGTAATTATTTAAGTACCAGGGGAATCCCGGACCCTGAATTGATGATTCGGACAAGCGGTGAATACCGGATATCTAACTTTCTACTTTGGCAATCGGCTTATACCGAGTTTCATTTTACCAGTGTTTTTTGGCCAGATTTTACAAAACAACACCTCTATCAGGCCATTCTTGACTATCAAGGAAGGCAAAGACGTTTCGGTAAAACGGCAGAACAGCTGAAAATTTAAGCTGAAAATTTGTCCCAATGCAACCTTTTACTAAAAAATCAGTCTTTAAATGCAAAAGCTTGATTTGGGAAGTTGGGGCTTAATAGGCTTATTTAATTACCTTTGGGCCCACAATCCGAACAGGGTTACCAACGTTAATAAGTCTCTATGTCTCCAAGGTTTTTATTAAATTTTATAGCTTCAAGCTTGGTTTTCATTTGTGTTAGCCTTCGACTTTCTGCACAAGTCGAAGAATTTATTCCATACGACAATAAAATTTATGAAATTTCAGCAATTCAAGTCAGCGGAAACCAATTCAGTGATGCCAATGCGATCATTGGAATTTCCGGTTTGCGAATCGGCCAAAAAATAAACATTCCAGGTGCCGATATCCCTAATGCAATAAAAGCGATTTACAAACAACGTCTGTTTACCCAGGTCCATATTCAAATCTTAAGTCAGGTTCAAAATGTAGTGAGCTTGCAAATTGTTGTTGAAGAAAAACCTCGCTATTCCACCCATTCATTTAAAGGTGTTAAAAAATCTGCTCACGAAGATTTGAATGTAATTATTTCAAATCATCTTCCTAAAAATTCCGTTTACACTAACGAAATCAACGATGCTCTTGTAACCAGTTTACAGGCATTTTATATTGAAAAAGGATACCTCGATGCGAAGGTTGTCATTCATCAATTGCCAGATGAAAAAAAACCCAACACCATCAAATTACTCTTTGATATACATAAAAACAAAAGGGTTAAAATTGCTAAAATAAGTTTTTCCGGAAATAAAATTGTATCGTCTCGCAAACTGCGAAAGCAAATGAAAGAGACCAGAAGTTTCTGGCATATTTTCGGCAAATCAAAATTTCAGGAAGATAAATACCGCACCGATAAAGAACATCTTATTACCTATTACAATGGGGAAGGGTTTCGCAATGCAGATATTTTAAGCGATTCTATCTGGCGTCAGGCAAATGGCAAATTGCGCATTCATATAAATCTAAACGAAGGCAATCGTTTTTATTTTCGAACCATCAGCATCAAAGGAAATTCTTTATATCCTGAAAGTCATATAAAAAATGTTTTAGGAATTCAAAAAGGCGATGTCTACGATCAGGAATTATTACAAAAACGCCTCAGTTTTGCACAGGATGGTCGCGATGTAAGCAGCTTGTATATGGATGAGGGTTATTTATTTTTTAGAGCAGAGCCTGTTGAAGTTGCTGTTGAAAATGATTCGGTTGATCTTGAAATTCGCATTACAGAAGGTCCACCAGCAACCATAGACAAAGTAGTAGTTCGAGGTAATGAAAGAACACACGAACAAGTAATCCGTCGTGAAATCAGAACTCGACCTGGACAAAAATTTAGTCGCTCAGATATCATTCGTTCTCAACGAGCTATTCTGGCCTTGGGTTTCTTTAATCCGGAAGCTTTGGGAATTAATACTCCTGTAAATCCGAAACGTGGTACTGTTGATATAGAATACACAGTTGAAGAAAGACCCTCCGATCAATTGGAATTGTCTGCTGGTTATAGTGCCTATGGTTTGATTGGAACTCTTGGTGTCGTATTTAATAATTTTTCAACCAGAAACTTTTTCAAAAAATCAAGTTGGAGTCCGCTACCACAGGGAGATGGCCAAAAATTATCCCTGAGGGCACAAACCAATGGTCGCTATTACCAATCTTATAATTTTTCTTTTACAGAACCCTGGTTGGGAGGAAATAGACCCACATCTTTAACGATTGGCGGCATATACAGTTTGATCGATAATTCTGCTTATGGCTCTACTCCGGGAAGTTTGAGCATTGCACGATTGTCGGGTGCTTTAGGAACTCAGCTCCGATGGCCTGATGATAATTTTGGGACTTCGGGCGCAATTAACTTAGAACGTATTCGCTTAAATCAATACGTGGGCTTTAATGTTGGGACTCCGGCAGTTGCTGTTGATGATGGAGATTTTTACAATATCTCTTTTAAACAGACTCTGGTTCGTTCTACGGTTTCTGAACCGCTTTTTCCAAGATCAGGATCTCGAATTTCACTCTCCTTGCAATTGACTCCGCCCTATTCTATTTTCCGCTCCAATTGGAATCCGGATAGTGTCAGTGTAAATAAAAGATATCAATGGGTAGAATATCACAAATGGCGCGTTGACGGTGAATGGTATGTAAACCTGGTCAATAAATTAGTCCTGGCATTTAATGCAAAAATTGGTATCCTGGGCTATTACGATAAAAAATTAAAGGCTCCGCCTTTTGAACGTTTTGTTTTGGGAGGAGATGGTTTAAACAACCAGTCTTTTACAGTAACCGGAAGAGATATTTTTTCATTACGAGGTTATGAAGTAGAGGATATAAAAGCAAAAACCGTTGATGAGCGAAGAACAATTCGATCAGATGCTGAAGATGCTACCATTTTTAATAAGTTTACCATGGAATTAAGATATCCGCTATCTCTTAATCCAAGTGCTACGATCTATGGTTCCATCTGGGCTCAGGGTGGAAATTCCTGGAATTCTTTTAAAGAATACAACCCTTTGTCTTTGAAACGATCCGTTGGTTTTGGTGTTCGTGTCTTCCTGCCGATGTTTGGATTGTTGGGATTTGATTATGGAATTGGATTTGACAAACCCTGGTTGGATCCAAAATCTACTTCCTTAAAAGATTATGCAAAATTTAGTTTAGTCTTAGGGTTTGAACCAGAATAATCTAATATCCATTTACAATTCTTTTCAGTCCCGATTTTAATAAGACTTCATTAAAATTAATTAGTAAACCCAATTTGAAATGACCTAATTTCAAATTGGTCATTATTTGTAAAAAATGTATTGGAGCTAAACGTTCAATGCTCTTTATTTCAATTATTATTTCATTCTCAACCAAAATATCAGCCCGATACCCACATTTTAATTTAACGTCTTCATAAGTTAAAGGGATTGGATATTCTTTAACTGCTTTAATTCCCATTTTATTGAGTCTATATGCAAGACATTCCTTATAAACATGTTCAAAAAGTCTTGGGCCCAATTTTGTGTGGACTTCAATAGCTGCTCCAATAATCTTGTTAGACAAATCACTGTGTTTCATAGTATTTTATTTAGGGTTATAAATTTTGCCAAATACTAAAAAACGATCATCCCTCCGTGATCATAGCTTAAAAATTCTTTTAAAGCAGAAAAATCCTCTTCCTCCGTGTTTCCTCTTCCGTGAGCTTTGCGTGAAAAACTTTAACACAAAGTACACGAAGAAATTCACGCAGAGAATAAAGTTGTAAAGCTCCTCTTCCTCCGTGTTTCCTCTTCCGTGATCTATGAGTAAAAAATAGATACTACTTAGCGATTATTAAACTTTGCACATCGCGCTGGTTGTTTCTTTTCGCTTCTATAAAATACATGCCCGAAGGAATTTCCAAAATATCCAAATCGATATCCATAAAACCTTCTACTAATTTTGTTTCTACCCGGTAAATAGTTCTTCCTAATAAATCTTGAATACTAAATTGTGTTTCTTTTTTATTCAAATCCGTCAAATAGATTCTTACTCGATTTGATGCAGGATTGGGAATAATTTTAAATAAATGATCTCTTGAATATTGATCAATAGCAGTAATGCACTTCCATCGATTTACAAATCCTTCTCCGGCTGAATATAAATCACATGGCAGCATACCACAAGAATCAAAAGCAGCTAAAGCCCAAGCTATTTTATTGGGATGATTTGTTGAAAACCAATTTATTCCATCCCACTCAGCAACTCCATTTGCAAGCGTATTGCCAATTTTACTAAATTCTCCTGCTGCATACAATTTATTATCGTACCGTATAAAATCTCTGACCGCTTCAATCGTATCCGGGACATCTCCTCCTGACATGGATGTCCAATTGCTTCCATTCCACTTGGATATACTTTGAGTTAACGGTACATTGTCTGCATTGCGATAATGTCCACCAACAATTAAATTGCCACCGTATTCATATTGAGCTGCAACACCATTGTATGGAAGACTGTTAAACAAATTGATTCCCCCTGCATTTGAAATCCAACTTGAACCATTCCATCTGGCTGAATTTAGTGCAGGCGAGTTAAATGTACCGGCAACGTATAATTGATTTGAATAGTTTCTTAAGGAATAAACAGGACCATTAAATACCTGATTGATTGTATTAAAATTAGCATTCCAACTCGTGCCATTCCATTGTGCAATGTTGTTGGTTTGCAATGCAGAAGTTTGTCCGGCATTCTGAAATTGTCCACCTGCAACCAATCCATTGGGTGTGCTCAACAAGGCACTGACAAAAACCAATCCGGTACCAGTTAGTCCATTGTCCAATGATGCCCAATTGCTGCCATCCCAACTTGCAATATTATTCACATTGCTAAGTAATCCTGCTGATGTAAATTTTCCACCAACATAAAGTTTTCCATTATGAACTGCCAAAGCACGAACCTCACCATTAAGTCCTTGTAATAATGGCAACCAATTGTGACCATCCCAGGCTGCTATGTTGTTTGCTGCAACATTTCCAGCTTGTGCAAATTGGCCTGCTACTATCAATTTGCATTGATAAACCACCATGTCATAAACAAAGCTTACACCACTGGCTATATTTTGCCAACTTCTATTCCCGGAAGTACAGATGGATTGATCACATAAACTATCTTGTACCGTTGGGCAATCAAACGTATAATTAAAAACACAACTGTCTCTTTTACCATTTACAGAAAAGTAATACTTCACTTTTATCGTATAAATACTGGCACCACTTATACAAAATGTTGCAGGGTAAATGGTTCCTGAAGGAATAAAAGCTGTGTTGGGATTAATGTTAAAACTGGTATTCGTTGCATTTGCAACAGACCATCCGGTCCCTGCCTGAATGTTTGCAAAACTCCCTGAATTTAATTGGACTTGCATTTGTGTAAAACAACTTGCATATGGAACGTGGCCTTCAATATCATAACAACACAAGCCAGGCATTACCGAACTTTGATTTACGAAATTTTTTAAGGAATCGCATTTACAGGGATCCGGAACTTTTGGACAATCAAATGCAAAGTTTCTACTACAAGTGTCCAGGGCTCCATTATTGTTATAATAATAAACCAATTGAATGGAATACAAGGTAGATCCTGTTACACAAAAATCCAAAGGAAGTATTGTTCCCGGAGGTAAAAACCCACCGTTCGGAAGTAGGGTGATTTTTTGTGGGCTATTGGAATTTGCAGTATAACCGTTTGCTGCTTGAATGTTTGTAAAATTTCCAGAACTCAAATACAATTCAATTTTTGTAAAACAATTTGATGTTGGAATTTTTGCAGACAGACCATAACAACAGAGTCCCGGATTAACACTGTTTTGTTGAATATTTGTTTGGAGTGAATCACAATTACAAAGTGAAGGTAATTTAGGACAATCTAAAATATAATTGTAACTACAGGTATCTGCATTTCCATTGTTGGTATATAAATAATGTACAGTAACCGTATAGTTAGCAGCTCCATTAACACAAAACGATCCCGGAGTGATAAATCCAGCAGGTATGAAACCTGCATTTGGAATTAAACTAAAACTTTGATTTGAATTTGTAAAGAAATTCCAACCGGCATTCGCTTGTACATTGGAAAATGTACCTGCATCTACCGTAATCAAAATTTTAGAAAAGCAATTTCCTGGAGCTACATTGGCCTGAATTTTATAACAGCATTTTCCCGGTACGGTGCTAACGGGAACCACAAAATTCTTCAAAGAATCACAATTGCAGGGAGGCGGAGGCGGTGGACAATCTCTGACAAACTGTTTAGTACATTTTGGCAGTACCGATCCTGAATTGTCATAAAATTCCACTTTTACGGTAAATGGATTTATTGCATCACGTACACAAAAAGATCCCGGATTTATAGGTCCGCTCGGGACAAAATTTGCTTGAGGTAAAAAACAAATTCCCTGTGGGGTTGAGCTTGCCAACCATCCCGGATTTGGTGCTACGTTTACAATGGATCCAGAATTTACCGAGACACAAATTTTAGAAAAGCATTTGGATAATTTGCTATTAGCTAGCAAATCAAAACAACAATCCACCGCAGCGCCTTGTGTTATCAATTGAACTGTTGTAGAATCGCAACAATCAGGCGGTGGATTTTGTCCGGGACAATCAAATGTAAAATGATACATGCAGGTATCTGTTCCCTTTGGACTCGTATAAAAATAGAGTACTGTTACTGTAATTGGATTAAAAGCACCTTCAACACAAAACCAGGCAGGCAATGATTTTCCAACCGGGATAAATCCAGAAATGTGCGTAATAGTAAAATCCTGAGAACCAGCAGATGTTAAATTGAATCCTTGCAAATTATTAGCCTGCACATTCGTAAAAATTCCTGTATTTAATTTTACCTGCATTTTAGTAAAACAATTGGGAACTGGATTGTCTGTATGGATGTTAAAACAGCAAAACTCCGGAAGGCTGTGTTGTTTTTCCAGATAGGTATGAAATGTTGAATCGCATTTTTTTACATAAGGTGCTTGCTGACAGTCAAAAACATAATGAAATTCACAAGTATCCTGGAATCCATTTCGCGTATAAAAATAAAATACAGATACTGTATAGCTGGAAGCTCCGCTGACACAAAAAGAACCAGCATCAAAATTTCCAGGCGGTATAAATCCGCCATTGTGTGAATATGTTATGTATTTAAAATTATTTTGATTGACGGTCCATCCTTGTCCTGTATTTGCTTGAACATTGTAAAAAGTTCCCGCGCTTAAACTCACTTGCACGCTGTTAAAACAATCAAGTGAAGAAATATCACCAAGGACCTCATAACAGCATCCGATGGGTGAGCCACCTCCTATCGGTCTGATTTCATTTTTTACAAAAGAATCACAGGCACATGGTTTATTGATTACACAGATAGTATCGCTGCAACTGCTGATACAAGATCCCTCAACTACCGTCAAATTAATTGGATAGCAACCTGGTTTGCTGTATTTTATCCACAAGCTATCCACTCCAAAAAATCGCTGTCCGATACTATTGTCTATGTTTAAGATCCAATTGAAAATAGTATTTGGTCCACCATTCCCTGTGTAATAAATCAATGCCGTATCACCTACACAAATAGTATCCGGAAAATCAAAGGAACAGGTTAAATCACATTTAAAATTTACACAAATGGTGTCTTTGCATTGTCCATTATTTATTGCTACACAAAAACAACCATCTGAGGGTGGGTAAAAACATTGTTGCGTTGATAGCACCAGAGGTGAATTGCAGGCATACCATGCATACATTAAATTATCTGGACTTGCACACAATGCATTATTGATCTGATTTACTGAACCTGTAAAAGATGGCAATACCGCTAAATGCACAGGAGCAGGTTGTGGGATGTTTGTACAATTCCGATCTGTAATATTTACAACATTATACGTTGTTTTTACTGTAGGGCAAACCCGATAACTGTAATTATTGGAATTGGAATTGTGACTGGTTATTTGATTGTTTTCCCGAATTTGAAAACTAAAAGGTGGAGTCCCGTTTAGTGCAACATTTAGATTGGTGCATTCCCCATCGCAAATCGTATCCTTTGTTAAACTAAGCAGTGCTTGAGGCAAAGGAAAAACTTCCACATTCACGCTGCAGGTTTCAGGAGCTTGCCCAGGTTCTTTCCAAATTACCTGAATCGTACACAATCCTGCAGAAGTAAAACATGCTTCGTGTGGATTTCGCAAGTTCGGATTGGTAATGGTACCGCAATCAATCGTCCAACTATAACTTGCATTCGTTGTCCCACTGCCTATGTAATTGACGGGATGACATTCATTTAAACAAGCAGATTGAGCCACTTCAATACATTGAAATTGGGCATGTACCTGGCTGTCTATCAGGAGACCAAAATTTACTAAAAATAGCACTAGCAATCGCTTTAGAAAAACGTTTCTCATAATTAAAATTTAAATAAGTAACCGAATAGAATAGCGAAATTTGGACGAGGTGCTGTCAGATAGAATACAAATTTAGAACGGAATTTGATAAATTCATAAATTTAAATAAGTTCATTTTCAGGCTAATTATAAAATTACAGTACGATTGTTTTTTAATTGAATCGTCGTGAAAGTGACAAATAGCTAAAATCGACTTAACTAAAGTATTGGATGGTTTATTTGAAATATCTGCATCCATTTACAATTCCATACCTTTGCAAACCTTATGTTTAAACCCTATGATGTGATTGTCGTTGGCGCAGGCCACGCAGGCTGTGAAGCTGCAGCTGCTGCTGCCAATATGGGCTGTCAGGTATTGTTGGTTACAATGAATATGCAGACGATCGCCCAAATGTCCTGCAATCCTGCAATGGGCGGTGTTGCTAAAGGCCAGATCGTTCGGGAAATAGATGCATTGGGTGGATATTCCGGAATTGTAACTGATGAAACAAGAGTTCAGTTCAGGATGTTAAACCGGTCAAAAGGTCCTGCCATGTGGAGTCCTCGTGCACAATCAGACCGAAATTTATTTGCCCGAAAATGGAGAAATCTACTCGAAGCACACCCATGCATCGATTTCTGGCAAGATATGGTGAAAGCCTTGCTCATTAAAGAAAATAGAGTTTGTGGTGTCGTTACCGGCTTGGGACAGGAAATCGAATCGGAAGCTGTTATTTTAACCAATGGCACTTTTTTAAATGGATTGATCCATATTGGTGAAAAACAATTTGGTGGTGGCCGGGCCGGTGAAAATGCAGCAAAAGGCATTACTGAACAATTGGTAAGTCTTGGTTTTGAAAGTGGTCGCATGAAAACCGGTACACCCCCAAGATTGGATGGACGATCCATCGATTACAGTCAAACGGAAATCCAACATGGAGATGAAAATCCTTCCAGATTTTCCTATCTGGATACGCCTGTACCTGATAAACAATTGAGCTGTCACATCACCTATACAAATCCTGAGGTACATGAAATTTTACGAACCGGCTTTTCTCAAAGCCCAATGTTTACCGGTCGCATTCAGGGTTTGGGACCCAGGTATTGTCCCTCCATTGAAGATAAAATTGATCGATTTTCAGACCGGGACAGGCACCAACTTTTTATCGAACCAGAAGGTTGGGATACGCATGAAATTTATATAAACGGCTTCTCTTCTTCACTTCCTGAGGAAGTTCAATACAAAGCATTGCAAAAAATTCCAGGACTGCAACAGGTCAAAATGTTTCGACCAGGTTATGCAATAGAGTACGATTATTTTCCTCCTACTCAACTATCCTTGAGTCTTGAAACGCATTTAATTAAAAACCTTTTCTTTGCTGGTCAAATTAATGGAACAACTGGATATGAAGAAGCAGCCTGTCAAGGTTTTATGGCAGGTATAAATGCTGCACTTCGTGTTAAAGATCAAGAAGCACTGATATTGACAAGGGCCGAAGCATACATCGGTGTATTGATAGACGATCTTGTAAACAAAGGCACTGAAGAACCTTATAGAATGTTTACGTCCCGAGCTGAATACAGAATTTTACTGCGTCAAGACAACGCTGACAGGAGACTTACACCGATTGCACAAAAAATCGGCATGCAAAACTTAGAAGCACGCATCCAACGATTGGATCAAAAGGAACAGGGAATTCAATTCATTAGAAAGGAATTGCAAAAAATTTCTTTAAATCCGGAAGAAGTAAATACCTATTTAGAATCTGTTGGCTCTTCAAAAATTGAATTGAAATCTAAATTAAGTCAATTATTAACAAGACCCAATATCAGTTTAGTTGAATTGGCCAAACTGAAACCTGAATTCATGAATGAGTTAACACAGTTTGATTCAGAAACAATAGAAAGTGCTGAAATTGAACTTAAGTATGAAGGCTATATAAAAAAAGAACAAGAATTGGTTGACAAAATGTCGCGATTGGAAAATGTTAAACTTCCAGAATCATTTGACTATCATTCGATACCTGCATTAAGCAATGAAGCAAAAACAAAATTAAAACGAATCAAACCATCTTCCATCGGCCAGGCAAGCCGAATTAGTGGTGTGTCGCCAGCTGATATTTCGATTTTGCTTGTTTATTTAGGCCGGTAACGAATCGTACTCAAATTTTTTTTGCAACAATTTTTACACTCAAGGCAATTTCATCGTAAATAAATCCATCTTTTAAGGAAGCTAAAATTTTCTTCGAACTATACATAATATTATAGTTTGTACGGTCTATTGTAAATTCCGGGATCGTTACAAGTACGCCGTCGCTTGAATAATCAATTTTGCCTTTCACAACCAATAAATTACTTACCCCTTTAATGGTAAGCGTTCCGGTAATCATTGCGTTATTGATTGAATCCTTGATTTCAACAATGTTTTCAACTTTTAATTGTGCTTCAGGATATTGTGAAACATTAAAAAAATCTTCATTCTTTAAATGATTTTCCAAATCATTGCGATCTGATGCTTCTTCAATGTCTAAATTGCGGATTGAATTCATATCGACCATCAAATCAGCAGATTGGATTTGCAAATTACCTCCATACAATATGCCCGATTTAAAATTTAAACGACCATTGTGTGAACCGGTTGGAGATTTACCCAACCAATAAATAATACTTTGTGCTGTATCGATTTGAAAGGAATCTTTACTTGCCTGCAATTTTGAGGGTTCTATAGATTGGGGAATTGAATTACCCGAATTTTGTTTGCATGCACTCAATAGGAATAAAATACCTATAAATTGAAAACCAATTACAAATCTAAACATATTTTATTTTTTACAGATACAGCTAATCTCTTTAAGTGTTTTGATAAATTGCTCCAATTCCTCAAAACCTTCAGTAATCCGTACACATTTATTTTGGTCGGAGAAACGGTGTGAATAATAACCCGTCAATAAAAGTATAGGAGGGTCCTGCAATTCGTTTAAACAATTTACTAATTCTTCAATAAATTTTACAGAACTTTCTTCATGAATGATGGTAAATAAAAATTGTGGTTTAATTATTTGAATGCCATCCAATATATCTGTCGGATTTAAATCTGAGCCCAAATCAATTGCTCTAAAATGATTTCTGCGAATAAACAATTCAACAAAATATTGATTGAGTTCTTGTTTTTCTTCAGGAGGTAAAAACATTAAAAAACAAGTATTGCAATCCTGCTCCTGGTTTTCTAAATGGCAGAGTTCATGAATTAATTTCTTCTTAATAATCCGGTTTACGAATTCCTCATGTACTTTTTTGATGCTACCACTCAACCACATGGTATTCAACTTATCTAAAAACGGCATCAGGATTTGGTTGAAAGTCATTTCAAATCCAAGTTGATGAATATTAGTATTTAAAAGGTGGGTAAATTTTTTTTCGTTGAGTTGCAAAATTGATAATGTCAATGCATCCAATGCATCTCTGTTAAAAACTTCGACATCACTAATATTGGCAACCAGGGATTCTATTTCCTGAGCTTGCATCTCGGAAATCAGAGATATTTTATATCCTTTTTGATTGAGTAAAGCAATGTTGGCCAGATTTTTAAGATCTTGGTCATCGTAAAAACGAATATTGGTTTGTGTTCTTTTTGGATTAATCAGTCCATAGCGTTTTTCCCATATACGGATCGTGTGGGCTTTGATACCCGTCAACATTTCCAGATCCGCTATGGAGTAAATTGCCATGAAAAATTATCAAACTACGTAAGGTGTAATTAACATTTACCTGAATAAATTGTTTAATAATTCTGATGCGAGACTTATTGAATATTGGCATTGTTTGCTATCCTACATACGGAGGAAGTGGCGTTGTGGCCACCGAATTGGGCATGGCTTTAGCCCGGAAAGGCCATAAAGTTCATTTTATCAGTTACAGACGACCGGCGCGATTGGGTCATTTTTTACCCAATGTATTTTATCATGAAGTGGCTCCTTTTGAATATCCTTTATTTGATTTTAAACCCATAGATACTGCCCTTGCAAGTAAAATTGTGGATGTTGCGATGTATGAAAATCTGGATGTTTTGCATGTCCATTACGCAATTCCTCATGCAACCATTGGCTACTTGGCACGTGAAATACTTCGCTCAAAAAATAAATCCCTGCCATTTGTTACTACCTTACATGGTACGGATATTACTTTAGTTGGAGCAGACCGATCTTTTTTTCCAGTCGTTGAATTTAGTATCAATCAATCCAATGCAGTTACCGCTGTATCGCAAGCGCTTAAACAACAAACCCACGATACTTTTGATGTTCAAAAGGAAATAAAAGTAATTCCCAATTTTATTGACTTTGATCGATTTACCAAAAAACCAAATCCGGAATTGCGTTTGAAATTTGCAACTGAAAACGAAAAAATTCTCATGCATGTTTCTAATTTCAGAAAAGTGAAACGTGTTGAAGATGTATTGGGCGTTTTTAAATTAGTAAATCAAAAACTTCCTTCCAAACTGGTTTTGATCGGTGACGGTCCAGAGCGCCCTCGTATGGAAATGTTAAGCCGAGAATGGGGAATCAGTCAGGAAGTTTGCTTTCTCGGAAAACAAGACAACGTTGAAGAGTTGCTGGCAATTTCCGATTTATTTGTACTCCCTTCCGAACACGAAAGTTTTGGATTGGCAGCACTTGAAGCCATGGCTTGCGAAGTTCCTGTAATAGCTTCCAATATCGGTGGTTTAACAGAAGTTATTCTCCAGGGCAAAACCGGATATGCTTGCCAGGTTGCCGACATCAACGATATGTCTGATAAGGCATTGTACATTTTGTCGGATTCAATCCGTCATTCCGAATTCCGCCTTGCAGCTTACAATCGGGCTAAAGAATTTGACATTCATCAGATACTTCCAATGTATGAGAATACTTATTATGATTGTAAGGAATTCTGAGGGGGAAGCCTATAGACTACAGTCTATAGTCTATAGAGAGGAAGTCTTCAGGGTAATGCAATGTTCCAATGGTATAATGGTAAAATTCTTATATGGTCTTAGCTTATTTGCATTTCAGCTTAATAGTTTTATAAACCTCTCCCTACAGACTATAGACTGCAGACTAAAGTCTTCCAAATCGTTCCTGAATTTCCAGAGCCAGACTTTTGTATTCTGCATCAGAAAATTGCAATCTTGGGTTGGAAAAATTTAAATCGCTGATTGCATTTATTGGTACCAGATGAATGTGTGCATGCGGCACTTCAAGTCCTATGACACTCATTCCAACTTTAATACAGGGAACTGTTTGCTGAATTGCATGAGCCATGCGTTTTGAAAATTGCATAAGCTCATTCAAGAGTTCGTCTGGCAATTCGAAAAAATAATCGAGTTCCAATTTAGGAATGACCAGTGCATGACCTTTAGCTAAAGGTTTAATATCTAAAAATGAAAAACAAGAATCATTTTCAGCCAAAAAATAACACGGAATTTCGCCTTGTATAATTTTTGTAAACAAGCTGGCCATTAAGATGCAGTAATTTCAAGAATTTCTAAAATCATTTCTCCCGCTGGTGTTAAGATCTTTGCTTTGTCTCCCACTTTTTTTCCCAACAAACCTTGTCCGATTGGAGAGCTTACTGAAATGCGATTGACTTTAATGTCAGCTTCAGCTTCCGATACAATTTTATACGTCATTTCTTTATTGACTTTGTGATTGCGGATACGCACATTTGCAAGCATCACTACGTGAGAGGTATCAATATCACTTTCATCAATGATTCTGACATTCATAAGTTTCTTTTCCAGATCATTGATTTTCATTTCAAGCATGCCTTGAGCATCTTTTGCAGCATGGTATTCGGCATTTTCAGATAAATCCCCTTTTTCCCGAGCTTCAGCAATTGCTTTTGCAACTTCCTGTCTGCCGTTTGTTTTTAACTGTTCTAAGTCATGCTTGAGCCTATCATAACCTTCCTGGGTCATGTAATTTAAATTGCTCATAGTTCGTTCATTTTTGATTAAAAAGCAAAAGAACGTTTAACGGAATTCCCGGAAAACGTTCTTCAAATTCAATAATTATTCTCTTATAACAACATCAGAGCCTAAATTAGTTCAATCAATTTAAAATTCCAGACGAACTCCAAATTGATGTGTTCCTTCGAAAGGATCTGAATGCCTGTAACCATAGTCAATTCCAAGGCGGGTTTCTGATTTTTTCTTTAAAGGAACAGAGATGCTGGCACCTGCTGCTAAACCGGTATGGGCTGTTTTATTTACTTCATCTCCTGCTGAATCAAACTCATACTTATAAGAAGCTCGTAAAGCAAAATATTCTGTCAATTTTATTTCTGCTCCACCTCCAATTTCATCTCTTCCAAAAGAGTTAGACGTGAAATTTACAATCGGTGTAATTGTAAACATATCCGAAGGGATAAAATCATAGGACAAACCTATGTGCAGTTGAGAAGGCAACTCAAACTTATTTAAACGAATGTTGTAGGTTAAATCAGTGTTTTCTGAACTTTTTAACTGTGTTGATAATCCGTCTCCGCTAAAATCCATAGGGCCACCAACATTACGCAAAGAGATCCCAAACTTAAAATTATCCTGAGATCCTGCAACGTATTGTATTCCTGCATCAATTGCAAATCCAAACGTACTTAAATCCTGGATAGATTCAGAAATTCCGCGAAACAATATGCCCACTGTAATTTTATTGCCAAATGTATGTGCATAACCCAATCCGATGTTACTGAACTTTGGACTGTAGGTGGCACCTGTCCCTTCGGGTACTGCAGTTGTAGTAACGCGAATATCACCAAAATCCACACTCATAAGGGAAATACCCAAGGTTCCATTTTTTCCAACTTTCGTTACAAAACCTCCAGCATTTAACCCAATGCCACTTGGAACCAACCACCGTGATTGTGCGAGGCCGATTTCCATACGATTTACTCGCGCAATACCAGCAACGTTTACCATCATGGCTTCAACGCCTCGAACACAAGATGCATTTAAACTATTTAATGCTCCACTTCGAACCCATGGATTCATTAATAATTCATAAGCACCAGCTTCACCCTGGCGATCCGGATTTCCACAAAACGCTCCGGTTGTTAAAATTGAAACAGCAAAAAGAGTAAAAATTATTTTTCGCATAAGTCTTCTATTAATCAGGTTTTAAAAACAAGTGATTCCGAATGAATCGGAATCACTTAGTAATTTTTTTTATAGTCCGGATGGATCAAATTTTCTGGCAACACCAAACCACTTCACGATTTTCTCAGCTCCGGTTGAATTTTCTTTAATATGGATAATATATGCCCCACTTGAAACGGGAACCCCTTTGAAGTTTGTCAAATCCCACTCCTGATCCGGAGCAATTTGGGTTTCAACTACACCCGGATTTGACCCGGTTCTCCGTACCGGCACCTCATCTCGTTTGTATTGCTTAATAAATTTACCATCCACTGAATAAATCGTAACTGTACAATTGGCTGGTAAATTGGTAATTTTTACCACATTGCTGAATTGTCCAGTTTCGTAGCTTGAAAATCCGTAATAAGGATTTGGAACCACGTTTACATTGTCCAATGCATGGTTGTAGTCATCTTGCTTGGTTACCAATTGTGCTTCGTGACCTTTGATTGAAAAAGAATAAAAATTATGTCCTTTATTTTCATTGGTTCCCAAAGCATATTGATATGGATTTTGAACTCTCAAACGCACTGTTACATCATTTGGAATGATTCCGTCCTTATAAGATTTCAATTGTGCCTGCGGTGCTAATGCTGACATACTGCACCAGGTAAAATCACGGAACAATCTGTTTTTATCTGCAATTTTAGTAGAATTCAATCCCAAACGGAAACTTCTGCAAGAATCGTAAGGTGTTTTTGTAACATAAATGTAATGATGTCCACCTAGAAGCACTGAAAATAAGGTTTGTGCTAAAGGACACAATGGATTTCGAATTTCATATTCATCGGTAGGATTGTACATCATGTCATCACCAGTCAATGGTCGAAAAGTACAACCATCCAATAAAGTATTGTTTGGAGAATAAAATGAATTTTCACCAAAGAATATATTCAAACGTTTTCCCGATTCAACATCCACCGCATATCCAGGAAACCAAGCCAATCCGGTACTGTCCTCGTTGGTATCGATGTCTGGCAAACCATCATTATCCAAATCGTCTTTGGTAACAGATGGATTTTTCTTCAAAGCAAAATTTTTCAAACCACTTACTGGAGAAACTAAATTTCCGCCAAGATTTGGATTCCAGGTCTCCACTACTACGCAACGGCTCCATTTAGATTTATCAGAAGTAAATACGATATCCACATTATTCAGATCTGACATTTTAATTGTACCCCTGGTAACTTTAGACAATGGATCAATCCAAACCGGCGTAAGGTAAACCGTATCTGAAGGTAATTTGTATGGATACCAGGTCCCTTGAATGTCTCCCAACCCAAGCTTTGAATAACATTCTTTTGGATCTATTGCATATGAGGGTTGGCCCAAACTTGATAAAATAAAATCAGTTAATCCGGTATTGCGATCGGGTTGTCCAACTAACCATTTTGGGCCATTGGCATCTTTGTAATCAAAATAAAGTCCGTCTCCAATGATTCCGCAGGTGTTTAAAGAATCACTGCCTGCTTCTATTGTCTGACCGATAACAACAGAAATTCCAAATTTGTTAAGTATCTGTTCATTCAGACGATTGATATCTGATTCCGACCGAGTGGTGTCGTTAATTGTTTTATTTACCAACAACCAATTTACCGGATCGTCCAACTTTGTATTGCTTGGATTAGAATCGGTAAATTTCAATTCATAATCACCATCTTTCACGCGAAGTGGATCGTATACTTTTACCTCAATTGGCCCACGACCGGGTTGATAAGTAACTTTTCCATCAAATCCAGGTGCTAGCATTTTATCATACATGTCTGGTTTAACCAACAAATCAGAATTGCCCATTCCAATACCATCGTGACGAGTGATTTCAAACGTACTTCCGTATTTCGCATTCAGCTTTTCATAAACCTGTGGTCTTGGAGTTCCTGTATAAGGTTTACCGTCTTCATTAGGACCGATATTCAATCGACCGGGACAATAAGTAGTCCTTTGACCTAAGTTTTCAACTAAATTGTAATCTTTGTAATTATTGTAACCATAGGCAATTACGGTAAAGTAATATTTTTTATGGTTGATTAACCGACGATCGCCTTTTGCAAATTGATCTTCTGTTACTTTGAATGTATGTCTGATGCCTTGGTTAGGACCTGAAACTTTTTCTGAAGGCGTATAAACGATTGGGTGGGTTGTTGGATCTGGGCTTGGATTTTTTTGTCCTACCCAATTGTATATTTTTTTGACTTTATTAATTAAATCAACTGTAAATATCTCCCGAACTTTTGTTGGGTCGGCAATCGTAGCATCATTGAGTGTGATGGTTGGATCGGCAACTTGAAAAATGCGGTATCCTTCAAAACGATACAAGCTATCAACTCCTGAAGGCAATCCAATACCTGCTTCTGCATACGACTCAAATTTATTGTTTGAGTTTAGATCGTTGGTTAAAACAAGTATCAACTCCTGATCTAATTCAATGATATCAACATCCGGTGCATCCGGGCCATCCTTAATTTTGAAACAATTGTCAAAAAGGTCCTGAGATAATTTATCTGCAGCAAATAATTCATCCATATTTGGACACGGATAATTTTGATCCGGAACAAAAGGAACTCCAATGATCAATTCATTGATTGCACCAGGTAACAATTTCATTGGACCAGTAGCTTGTAATGTTCTGCGGTCACCTTCTCCTAATGAAGCTGAACACATGCTCCATCCTGCCTGATTGTTTGGAGCATCACTTACTGCATAACGAGTTGTATCTTGTGATGAAGGATTGTAACCACTACCTCCTTTGGTCAATGGGGTTCCGTCTCTCCAATGGCCGGTCAGATAGCGATAATATTCTATGGCAGTTCCCGGATCTGTTGTTGCAGCCGGATGATTTCCCACTGAACCGTTGTTGTAATACATAAAAGATGACATACCAAGTTCATTTCCAAATTCATCCAATGGGCCTCGGAAATAATCAACTCCTAAAAGTGGAATATCTGTACAATAGGTATTTACACCCTGATCGCAATTGCAACCATTGGATCCATCAGATGGATCGATGTTGTAGATGTACATCAAACTGCGCTCTCTGTCACAACCAATGTAATCATCAGTATAACATCCCAAATCTGGATCAATCCACATTGCGAAATAACAATCTTCCAATTCCTGTGGTGCACGATTGATTAATTTATATCGCTGGAAAGTCATGTCATTGATTTCATCTCCTGTATTGAAAGCAAATGCCTGCACTTGAACTTCCATACGAATTGGTTCACCGTTTGAATTGGTGTGAATAGCACCACCTCCGTTGTCATTGTAAACCCAGAAATACATCTGATCTGGAAAAACTGGTTCGTTACAACCTCGAATATCTATAATTGGAAAATCTCCTTTTTCAGGTTCGTAAATTCCATTGTCTGAAGGAGAACCCGGTTCTTCATAAAACAAACCCAAACCTTGCGGAAGGAATGGCAGTTCAAAACCATATTTCGAAGAAAAATATTTATTTCCTCTTGCAGGATAATACAATACGTCTTCAGGAATTTCAGCCAATGTAAGGTCCCTTGTATCTTTTACTTCTTTATAAATTTTTTGTTGGTCGCGAATACTCTTTCCTAGCACGACGAAAAACTGATCCCAGTTTAAACAATCTTCTGCAGTTGTTTCACCAGTGTTGGGTGTCAGCGGACCTGGCCAACAATCATTCATAGACGGACGACGGTAAGCTTGTGCCATTAAATGCAAGTTTCTGTTTGGATCATAACCACCAACCCAAACGGCACCGGCATAAATTGCAGATACAGGCTTTTTACTGGATCCTTCCGGAACTTTGGGAACGATGTAGGATCCTTTACTTAAATCCCACCATACATCCCCACCGTTTAATAAACGGGCCCGAACGTTGTTGATGTCCATATCAATTTGCTTGGTAGCAGCTGCACAGGCACCTCCACGAGGTTTTAAGTTTTTGGATGTCTTGGGATTGGGAGTCACTTGTTCCGGACGGTTAGCAAAACCAACCGACTGACTCAAGAATAAAATGCTTACTAAAACTATTATTGATCTCATAAAGCAAAAATGTTCAATGATTAAAATTAAAATTCGAGAATAGCTCCTAAATAGATTCTTCTCGGTTGTGTAAAATTGTTCGGATTTACTACCCGGTAATTATATTGATTTACAAAATAGTCAATATAATCTTCTCCATATACGCCTGTTATATTTGAAAGTTCTGCTGCACCTTTGTCGGAATTTAAGTATCCGTCATCTTTGGAGCCTCCAGAACCTCTGTAAACTCCTATTACATTTTTGGTGTCAAATAAATTTTGAACTCTTAAATAGATATTCAAATCCAATGGATGCTTTCCGCGAACAATGGAAATGTTTTTGTCGATACGCAAGTCCACATTAAAATTCCATGGCAAGCGAGATCCATTAATATCGCCCCGGTAACTGGAACCATCAAATCGTATAATTTGTGTGCCCGGTGAATACGGTCTTCCAGAAGCAGTTGTAACCAACATGTTGATACCGGTATTTGACAAAATATCTTTTCCAAAAACTCTTGGACCATTGTATCTTTTTCCCGATTCATAGCGGTAATCTGCTGTAAATGAAAAACGATGTCTTTCATCGTAATTGAATGGGAAAATATTACGGATGTTAATCCCTTTTTGAGTCAATCCACTTTGTGTTTCCGGATCGGAACCCGTTCCATCTGCAAACTGTAAAGTATAAGCAGCAGTAAATTCAAAATTATTGGTACGTCTTAAATCGTATGTAAAGTTGAAACCTTTTACTGTACCAAAATCAATATTTCCATAACTGTCGTAAGTACCAATGGTTGCAACGCGGCTGTATGTAATCCGATTGATCATGTTGCGCAATTCTTTATAGTAAGCAGACATTTTTATTGCAGAAGAATTGCTGATTTTTTGTTGAAAACCTACTTCATAATCTACTGTCCGGCTTGGTTTCAAATTGGCATTGTTCGCCGGAGTTCTTCCCTGATCATTAAAATAATAATATTCCAAAGCAGTAACGTTGGCATTTGAAGTCGGACGTTGTACCAGGATGTCATAATGTGCAAAAAAGTTGGAATTGTCAGAAATCGGAAATGAAAAGGCCATCCTTGGCATCCAATTTATTTGCGTTTTATAATCATCAAAAGATTCTTCTACTTTAAAATACCTTCCTTTAATGGATCTCAAACTGTCAACCGATTGCACATAAGCAGGATATACCAGGTTGCTGGTAAATAATTGATCTGAAGAGTTTACAGGTGAACCTGCACGATTGTACCATTGGTCTCCATTTCGGTAGGCTTTCACTTCAGTTGATTTTTCTCCCGTAACATAAACCTTGTAGTCATCTCCAATGGACCCAGGTTTTGTGGTTCCATTGATATCGTGAAAAGATTTTGCACCCAAAAGACCATACAAAGAATAAGGATCTTTCAACACTTTAGTATTGGCATCAAAATAATCTACGCGGGCACCTAAACGGAAAATAATGTCTTTAAATGTAAATTTATCCTGAATATAACCACCCACGTAAACCGGAGTAAATGGTGCAACTTCAAATGCTTTACGTCCAGTAAGAGGATCTGCAATTCTATAAAAGTCTTCAAACTTAACTGTACTCTTGGCTTTATTTCCTAAATAATCAAATCCACTGTAACCAATGACACCCTGGTCTGTTAATTCGCGCGGAGAAAACATGTTAAGAGCCAAATCGTTGTTGGTCAATTCATTTACATTTCCATAACGATGCACTGCCTGATCAATATCCATTCCTGGAAATAATTTGGATCGCACTTCTTTGTAAAAACGTGCATCCGAACCAGGAGTAATTAAAGTTTCATAGATATCAATTGAATCCATTAGAAATGGATTGTAAACTCTACCGATTACTATATTGGTATCAACGCCTACAATATGGTTGTTTGTGTATAATCTGGCTAAGTTCCATAAACTAAAAGGCAATAAGGTCCAGGATCTGTTGGTGCGTTGTTCGTAAGTGATCCCAAACTGGATGTTGTGACGACCACTTTTAGATCCACCCGGCAAGAAATCGAATCCACTGGTTACCTGTAAAGTTGCCAAATCATTGTCGGCTTTGTTGTAACGGTTGTAAACACCACCGACATTGTTGTTAAGGTTACTCCATAAATTGTCGTATGCAGAACTCACCAAACCATTAAAGGCTCTGTATCCATCCAATATTTGAGGTTCGTCAATTGGAATCTTGTTTAATGCTGCATAAGCAGGATTTGGTGAACTATTCTGGTCAAATAAATTTAAGGATGAATTGTATCCACCTTGTTCGAATCCAGTAACTGAAAAATTATATCCAGTATGTATAAATTGATCATTAAAAACGGTATCAAAACGGCCATGAAATTTGCCTAGATATCCATAATCAAAAAATCGGTCCTTGTGGCGCCAATCTTGTGTTTCTGTTTTAGAATTTTGGAAACCACCTTGTAAGGTATAATACAAATTTTGGATGTTTGATACACTGGCATCTCCATCCTGCGGACTGTTTAAGTCGGCCAGTTTACCCAAACGATGGCGAAAACGCGCATTGACGCGGTAAATATCTGTTTGTGTAATCGGGTTATTGTCCCAGTTTAATAAAGTCCACGCACCTTGTCCGGTGGTATTGTCATCACCCGGATTGAAACGATCGATTACCCGAGAGTAATTTCCGGATACAGATAAATCGATGTTATCAACTGGTCTGAAATCCAATTTACCGGTTAAGTCGATGGCTTTGTTTTTGGTGTTTGGATTGTAATCCAAATATTCAATTTCATTGGTTTCTAAAAATTGACCTGAAACCGATGGTGTTCCGCCGATGAGTTTTAATGGATCCGCTTTTAATCTATTTAAAGTTGATTCTTTTGCTCTATAAATACCATAAGCAGGCGGATCATCGTCTTTTAAAATATTAAACTGACCAGATAAACGGTAACCAAGGATTGTACGACCTCTGGTAGAATCTGTCAATCGTTTTTTGTAAATGGGTCCGGATACATTTACATTTAATAAGTTATAACCAAATGCATCCAATCCCTGTGAGGTTTCATATTCGAGCCCACCAGAAAATTTGGAAGAAGGTCCTTTACTTGTAGATGAAATGGCACCCCCGGTCAAATCACCATATTGAGCTTCGACGCCCCCAGTAATTACTTGTATTTGTTCTAACTCAGTTACAGGAATCTGTCTTCCGGTAATGCGCAGACCATCCAGATAAAACACAGTAGCATCGGAACGGCCGCCCCGGATGTAGATATCTCCCCCATCTACACTGGAAAGTCCGGCTGTAGTTGCTGCAATGGCCGTCAAACTTTTAGTAGGGAGGTTTTTTATCTTTTCTGCAGTAACAACCCCACCTTGAGTGGTATTGTCTTTTTCAATCAATGGTGCTCTGTATTCAATTACTTCAACGGCATCCAGCTGGATACCCGAACTAATTTTAATATTCAATGTATTTGCTTTTCCTGCAAGCACATTAATGCCTGTAACCCGTTTGGCATTGTAGCCTACATATCGGGCTTCCACGTCGTATTTTCCGGGATCCAGCTGGACGCTGTAGTTTCCGTCAAAATCTGAGACAATGGTGGTAACCTGAATTCCGTTTTTATAAAGGATAATACCACATTGGATTATGGCTTCTCCGTTAGATTCGTCGGTAACTTTTCCTGTCAGGGAGGTTTGACTGTGTATTGATATCAGGCAAAACAAAGACAGACTTAAGAGCAGTAAGTATCGTTTGGACATAATGTGAATTTGTGGCTTCTGTCGAAATAAAATTTTGCAATGTTAAGAATTTCTAAAAGGATTTCAAATACCAATTGGCATCACTTATTTTAAATTAAATTTATCTAATTGGTTTTCAGTAGTTTATAATCATTTTTGATTTACAATCCGGTCCAATTTTTCCAGGATTGTACTGGCAATTTTTTGTTTTGACTGGTGGGTCCATCCTGCAATGTGTGGACTGAGTAAGACCTGGGGCAGTCGATACAATTCATTGTATAAAGCGCTTTCTTCCTTATTAAAGCTGGCAGGTTTTTCATTTTCGAATACATCCAGGCAGGCTCCCCGGATTTTTCCTGAATGTAAAGCTGCAAGCAAATCAATTGTGTTCACCACCGAACCCCTGGACGTATTTATCAAATAAAAGGAATGATTGACTTTGTTAATAAATTCCTCATTTACCAGATACTTCGTTTCAGCAGTCAAGGGTAGATGTAAGCTAATCACATCGGCCGATTCCTGAATTTCGCTCACATCCTGAACGACTGTATAACGAGCGTCTATTGAAGAAAGCTGCTTGTATTTGTCGTAAACCAGGACTTTAACATTTAATCCCCGGAGCAATTCTACAAACCGACTGCCGGTATGACCAAATCCAATAACCCCAACTACCTTAGTTGCCAATTCCTCACCGCGATTTTTTTCACGTTCCCAAATGCCATTTCTCAGTTCATGATCGGATCGTGTTAAGTTTCTAAATAAAGCCAATAGCATTCCCAGCGCGTGTTCGGCCACCGCATTGCAATTACCTTCCGGACTGCTGATAAGCTTAACTCCATGCACCTCAGCCGCTTTGGCATCAATAATTTCCATTCCGGAACCCAATCGGGCAATCCACTTCAGATGATGGGCTTTGTCGAAAAAACCAGCGTCCACTTTGATTTTACTATTAATCACCATTCCGGTATAGGGTGCTATAAGTTCACGGGCTTGTTCCAAGCTTATTTCAGGCCAATAATCTACCGCAAAACCTCGCAATGTCAAGCCATCCAATAACAAAGGATGGACCTCATCGGTAATGAGAATTTTTTTCTTCACCAAGGGATTTCTAATTTAACTAATGCAAAGTAGCAGAATTGGCTGATATTTTAATACTTCCGAAAATGAAACAGCTGTCCAAAATGAATCCACTAATAAAGCATCCTTTTTTTGAATATACCCATAAAAACAGGTAGCTTCCTGTATCTTTGCGCGAAATTATCCATTTAATGCCAAAAGACGCGTCGATCCGCTCCGTTCTAATTATCGGGAGTGGACCCATCATCATAGGACAAGCTTGCGAATTTGATTACTCAGGGACCCAGGCTTCACGTTCACTTAGAGAAGAAGGCATCGAAGTCAGCCTGATCAATTCCAATCCGGCTACCATTATGACAGATCCTGTGACTGCTGATCATATTTATTTAATGCCACTTACGGTTGAAAGCATTGTTAAAATCCTTGAAGAGCGAAAAATTGATGCTGTTTTACCTACCATGGGTGGACAAACTGCATTAAACCTTGCCATTGAAGCTGAAAAACAAAATGTTTGGAATCGGTATGGAGTGAAAATGATTGGAGTGGATGTGGATGCGATCGAATTAACGGAAAACCGCGAATTATTTCGCAAACACATGATTGAAATTGGTGTTGAAGTAGCTCCTTCTCAAATTGCCAATTCTTTTCTGGAAGGCAAAGAAGCTGCTCAACACATTGGATATCCTTTGGTCATACGACCTTCTTTTACTTTGGGTGGAAGTGGTGGAAGTTTTGTAATGAAACCGGACCAATTTGATGAAGCCCTCCGCCGTGGATTGGACGCTTCCCCTACCCATGAAGTGTTGGTTGAAAAAGCAGTTTTGGGATGGAAAGAATTTGAATTGGAATTGCTGCGGGATAAAAATGACAATGTGGTAATTATTTGCACTGTTGAAAATGTAGATCCCATGGGCATTCATACCGGTGATAGCATCACCGTTGCACCGGCTATGACCTTATCGGATACCGGTTTTCAAAAAATGCGAGATCACGCAATCATGATGATGCGATCTCTGGGAAATTTTGCCGGTGGTTGCAACGTTCAATTTGCCATGAATCCGGATACTGAAGATATCATTGCTGTTGAAATAAATCCACGCGTTTCCAGATCTTCTGCCTTAGCTAGTAAAGCAACCGGCTATCCAATTGCAAAAATTGCTGCAAAGTTGGCAATAGGGTATAATCTGGATGAATTAAAAAATCAAATTACCGGAACTACTTCCGCTTTATTTGAGCCTTCACTGGATTATGTCATCGTAAAAATGCCTCGTTGGAATTTTGAAAAATTTCACGGTGCAGATCCACGATTGGGATTGCAGATGAAATCAGTAGGCGAGGTTATGGCCATTGGAAGAAGTTTTACTGAAGCTTTACAAAAAGCATGTCAATCTCAAGAAAACGATCGTCATGGATTGGGTGCAGATAAAAAAGAATGGATTAATACACAAGACATTCTCGAGCGGCTTGAAGTGGTTAGTGATGATCGCATTTATCGATTGAAAGATGCTTTGCGTTTGGGTGTTCCTGAAAAAACAGTTCATAAATTAACAGGAATCGATGGCTGGTTTATTAAAGAAATCAAGAAGTTAGTCAATCTGGAGGATCAATTGATTAAATACAATTTGCCGGAAGACATTCCTTATGATTTATTTATGGAATTAAAAATGAATGGCTACAGTGATGCACAAATTGCCTGGTTGATGCGAGTAGAAGATAAAGAGGTTTATAAGCAACGCAAAAAATTAGGTATTAAAAGAGTTTATAAATTAGTTGATACCTGTGCAGGTGAATTTGAAGCAAAGACCCCATATTATTATTCTACGTTTGATGCTGAAAATGAAAGTACTTCAGACGATCGCAAAAAAATCATTGTTTTAGGTTCGGGTCCAAATCGAATCGGACAAGGAATTGAATTTGATTATTGCTGTGTGCATGGCGTATTGGCTATTCGTGAAGAAGGCTTGGAAGCCATTATGGTAAATTGCAATCCGGAAACCGTTTCAACAGATTTTGATATAGCTGATAAACTGTACTTTGAACCAATTTACTGGGAACACATCGAAGAAATTATTGATCATGAAAAGCCAGTGGGTATCATCGTACAACTAGGGGGTCAAACGGCACTAAAATTGGCGGAAAAAATTCACCAAAAAGGAATCCCCATCATTGGTACGGATTACAATAACATGGACATTGCAGAAGACCGGGGACGTTTTTCGGATATGCTTAAAGACATGGGAATTCCTTATCCACGATATGGTGTAGCAACAGATGCCGATGCTGCATTGGAAGTTGCAAGAAAAATAAGTTATCCTGTTTTGGTACGACCGTCTTATGTATTGGGTGGACAACGCATGCGCATCGTAATCAATGACGAAGAATTGGAACGCCATGTGTTGAATATTTTTAAGCACATGCCTGATAATAAAGTACTCATCGATCAATTTTTGGAACGTGCAAAAGAAGCTGAAATCGATGCAATTTGTGATGGAGAAGATGTACACATCATGGGTATCATGGAGCACATCGAACCTGCCGGCATTCACTCCGGTGACAGTTCGGCTGTATTGCCTCCTTACAGCTTGAGCGAAACTGCAGTAAATACGATGGTAGCTTATGCAAAACGGATTGCAATTGAATTAAAGATTAAAGGATTAATCAACATTCAATTTGCTATTAAAGATGATCATGTTTTTGTCATTGAGGCCAATCCACGTGCATCCAGAACCACTCCTTTTATTGCCAAAGCCTATAAAGTACCCTATCTGAATATAGCAACCAAAGTCATGTTGGGAACCAAAAAACTTAAAGATTTTAAGATGATCAACAAGCTGGATGGTTATGCTATAAAGGTCCCTGTATTTTCTTTCAACAAATTTCCAGGTGTTGATATCAGTTTAGGTCCTGAAATGAAATCCACTGGTGAAGCAATTCACTTTATTAAAGATTTATACGATCCTTATTTCCGTGATATCGATGCAAAGCGATACATGTATTTGACGAGATAAAGTCAATTACGGATTACGAATTACGGATTACGAATTTTTTTTAAATCAGGTAGATGAAATTAATTTGATATTAATTCCATTCTCCGAATTCGTAATTCGTAATTCGTAATTAATTCATCATTTGCTTATCACAATTTTACTCACGACTGCTTCGGTGGTTTCAAAATCCTGAGTGGCATTTGCAAATACGAGGTAAACACCGGAAACCGCTTTATTTCCTAAATAATCTTTACCATCCCAAATGGCTTGGCCTCCATTAGCAAATGTCTCATATACGAGTCGTCCACTGAGGTCCGTAATTTTAACGCGTGCATCTCTGGCTAATCCTTTGATTGCAATGGGGCCGTTGTAATCCGGGGCAACCGGATTGGGAAACACGCTTGCGGTTTCAGTAAAAAAATCTTTTGCTTGTGTTGCATCAGAACGAAATACTTGCAATCCCTGTGCAGTTGCTATCCATGCTTGTCCAGTTTTTGGATCAATTGAAATATCCAAGATATTATTATCCATCAGTGGACTGTTAGCAATATTAAAATTATAAATCTGAATTTCTCCACCGGGTGATTGCACATAAATTCCATTGTTACTGGTTCCAAACCATTTTCGATTGGCCCCATCTACTGCAATGCTGGTAATCACTTCTGAAGAAAGTAAATAATAAATAATACCATCCTGATCTACCTTTCGGCGACTGCCTTTGCAGGTGCCATCAAAAATTGATGAACCACATTCAAATACAATGGGTCCTTCGGAGGTGCCAACCCAAACATCACCATCCAGGTCCACTTCTACTGTTCGAACATCATTGCTGGTCATCTCAGTATTGGATTGATTGAGTTGAATGCTTCTGTCATCAGAACTTATTGCAGGATCTCCTTCGTCAAATACCATTACTCCGCCATTCAATCGGCTTACGATCCATTTATAGCCATTTAAATCCACCTTAATTTCTGAAAACAAATTCGGATTGTTTGGAAAAACATATTCTTTCCAAATGCCTTGATTGTTTAGAGAGACCAAACCTACCGAAGCCAGATAATTGGTAATCCACAAGGTATTGTTTTTATCAAATGCCAAACCAGACAAACGAATGTTGCCTGTATCGCCCACTGTTCCTTTTAAGGGTGAATTGGTTTTGTTAAATACTTTGTATGAATTGGTGATTCGGTTGTATTCGATCAATCCCTTTCCATTGCTTGCAAAATATATTTTTGTTTTATCCGGATGCTCTGCAATTCGCAAAACATCGTTGATGTTGTAAGGTTTTAAATCATTGGTTGAAGAAGAGTTGATTGCCGACCATGTCTTATCCGAATATTTCAAAATACCATCTCCCCAATATCTTGGTGTAAATGTAGCATCAACCCCACCGGCAGCAACGTAAACCGCATCATCCAGGCATGCTATTTCAAAACAATTATTTGAAAGGGGCCCGCTAACCCAGATGCTCTGACAGGGCTTTCCGGGTTTTTCTGAAAACCGAAAACTCCAACGAAAATCAGCATACCAAATGCTGCTGTCAATGCATTCCTCTGCATGGTAATTTATTTCTGAACAATCAGCATTTGAAGTGGTGTAATTTAATGCATCATCAAAATATACCAGCAGATCTCCACAATTTGATTTGCAATGAATTCCTGCTAACAAATGATAAGGTCCAGCATTTAAATAGCGCGGTTCATATTCCGAATTGCTGAACACTGAATTAAACCGATTGCCCGACCATTGATAAATTGCTTCTTTATTGCAAACAAAAATAGACCCATTTCGATTAGCCAAAGAACTGTATGACACGCGGTCATTGAGGCCAAAAGTTGCATCTAATTTTTTCCAGCCACCAAAGTTTTGAATAATGCCATTTCCAAGGTCCTGATAATAGTATACCCCGGATTCGGTGGCCATAAAATATTCTGTAAGATTTCTTGCACAATCAAAAACTTTCAAATTTGGAGTGAAGAGTGTAAAATTAAAACGACCGGTATAAACATCCATTTGAGACAATCCGTAATTACCAGAAATAAATACGTGGGAATCATCTGCAAATGATATTGAATTAATGAATTTATCGATTGGTATGTTGTTAAAGTTGTAAAGATCGACTACCGCTTTTACACCTGTACTTGTGATTAAATCCAGAATTCCATTTTCATAAGCAACGATTAAGGTATTGCTGGATTTATGAAAATAGATTGTATTGATTCTTGTATCACTCAATCCCTCTGTACGTGTAATGCGTTCAATGCTTTTGTCAGAACGATTTATTTGAAGAATGGCATTGCCGGTAGTAAAATATACAAATTGATTGCTACTCGTTACATGATTGCCACTGTTGAAAGGCAAGTGAGTTGCCCATTCACCTATAGCTAAATCAGCTTGAGAATGAATTATAAAAGGCACTAAGAGCAAGAGGAATAAGCGCATCATAAAGAGAATGGATTCGTAACAAATAACGAAAGAAATTCTATAATAGTCTTAGGAATGGGGACAAAAAAAAGATCGACCCTGGGAGGGCCGATCCTTTAAATAACACTATGAGAACACCCTAAAAATTCAAATTATAACGCTATTTGATCTCAATTACTTCTATATACTTCTGCTGAATTAGCGTCCTTTCTCAAATAGCTATTGCAAATTAAGTACATTTATATCATTCAATCCAAATATTTTTTAAAAAAATTTTAAACAATTTGAAATTATAAAAACATTTAATTATTAAGTGATTGTTCTACAAGCTTTTAATTGGCATTTCGGCGAAATATAGCTTACTGGCAATTGACTTATATGGTTAAGTTGCCGTTAATTAAGATTCGGAATACGATCTTTTTCATGACTTTTGAGTTTTTAATGCAATGAGTAAAAGGGCAATTTGGATTGTAATTGGCATCATGTCGCTGGCATTGGTTGGTACAACCCTCGTTCAACTTTATTGGATAAACTGGTCTGTAAGACTTAAAGAAGAACAATTTAATGAATCCATAATTGGTGCCTTGCACCGGATCGGAGTGCGATTAGAAAAACACGATCCCAGCATGAGTTTGTCATCCAGTTTGTTTATAGATCAATGGAATGAAAAGCAAAAACAAATTGAATTAATTGACCGTGAAATGCGCATTCAAAAATTTCCATTAGAACGTCGAATTGATCCTTTATTTCTCAAAAAAATCCTCATGCAGGAGTTTCAAGAATTGAATTTGGATTTGGATTATTCATTTGGAGTTATTGACAATGTCAGAAAAAAAATGATCATTCTGAACGGCAATTTCCAGGCTGATGTTGGGCCCAACAACATGGCATCCAGTCCGGGTTTAAAGCTGGAATCACTCTTACAAAATTCGGAATATGAAATTGGACTATTTCCTGGTATGACGGGGAGTCCGGGTACCTTAAAAGTAATTTTTCCTACCAAAACACGGTATTTGTGGGGTTCTGTATGGCCTTTACTTGTTTTAAGTTTGTTATTAAGTTTGATCATTCTGGCCTGTTTTTCGTATGTTATCTACATCGTTTTTCGGCAAAAGCAGTTGTCTGATATAAAAACAGATTTTGTCAACAACATGACCCATGAATTTAAAACACCCATTGCAACTATTTCATTAGCTTCAGATTCAATTGTGAGTCCGATGGTAATTAATACCCCAGATAAAATTCGGCGATTTGCCGGAATTATCCGGCAGGAAAATCAACGCATGCTCAGTCAGGTTGAAAAAGTACTCCAGATGGCTTTGTTGGACAAGCATGATTTCAAATTAAATCTCAAAGAGCTAAACTTGCATGAAATCATCGATCAGGCGGTTTCCAACATCAGCCTGCAAGTACAACAGCGGGATGGAATTATAAATAAAGAATTGACAGCATTAAATGCTACCATTCTGGGAGACCCGCTTCATATGAGTAATATCATCTACAATCTTTTGGACAATGCCAACAAATATTCACCTGATCGGCCTGAAATTTTAGTCAAAACCCGAAATAATGGAGCCACGATTGAAGTGCTGGTAAGCGACAACGGGATCGGTATGAGCCGCGATGTTCAAAAAATGATTTTTGAGAAATTTTATCGGGTTCCTACAGGTAACATCCACAATGTCAAAGGTTTCGGATTGGGTTTGAGCTATGTTAAAGCGATGACTTTAGAGCACAACGGGCGGGTTGAAGTTGAAAGTGAACCAGGGAAGGGAAGTACCTTTAAGCTGGTTTTTCCGGTCAAAGTGTAAAAAATTTTAACATTTGCAACGACATTCTTCGCATTTAATCGTTATTCTATAAATTGTCTAAAATGGTTGGTGCAACTACAGAAACTTCTATGTCAACTAAAATCTTGCTTGTTGAAGACGACCGCAATTTTGGAGACGTACTTCGGTCATACCTCGAAATGCATGGGTATGATGTCGATTTAGCGGTTGACGGGATTGACGGATTCGAACAATATCGAAGAGGAACTTACGATTTGTGTATTCTGGATGTGATGATGCCCCGAAAGGATGGCTTCTCCTTAGCTAAGGATATTCGTTCTAAAAGTTCAGAAGTTCCCATAATATTTTTGACAGCCAAGACCTTAAAAGAAGATGTTTTGGAAGGGTTTCGTATTGGCGCAGATGATTATGTAACCAAGCCGTTTAATTCGGAAGAATTGCTGTATCGGGTTCAAGCCATACTCAAACGCTCCATGAAAAAGTCCGATCCTGAAGATGATGCTAAAGAATTCACCATTGGTATTTATTTTTTCAATTTTCCTTTACGCATTCTGTATTTAAAGGAAAACAACGAAATCACCGAGAAAATTAAACTTTCTCCAAAGGAGGCTTTGCTGCTTAAAATGTTTTGCCAATACAGAAATCAAATTTTACCACGATCTGAAGCACTTAGTAAAATTTGGGGTGAGGATAACTATTTTACAGCGCGCAGCATGGATGTTTTTGTGACCAAGCTCAGAAAATACCTTTCGAAGGATGAAAATATTGAGATCATGAACATTCACGGCAATGGATTCCGGATGATTATCCGGGGTGAAATTGGATCTGAGCTTTAGCTTCGTTTATAAATTCCCTTTGAATTAGGCCGGAGTTTCTATCTTTAAACCGGTGAAAGATAACTCCATACACGCCTTTATATATGCCATAGGAGGCGTCATTTTTCTATTTTTACTCCATCATTTACCTGTAAATCAGATTTTTATTGATCCTTTCAGTGAGGCGATCAAAAATCATGATATTATGGACATTGCTTTTTCCAAGTTTAGGAATCACAATGATCCATCTTTATTTGATTCCAGAATTGTGATCATCAATTCAAGGATTACCAATCGGGAAGAAGTAGCTAAAACAATCCAGTTTATAAACAGACAGCAAGCCGCAGTCATTGGTGTGGATCTTCTTTTCGATACCGTTTATTATAACCGGCAGGACACCTTACTGCGTGATGCGTTTTTAGCATGTAAACAATTGGTTCTGGGGTCCACTTTTGCAGAATCCCTGAATAAGTCAGAATCTACTTTGGAGTTTCATTCTGACAGCTTTTTTTCTAAAAACACAGTACAAGCTTATGTTAACCTGGGTACCAATGATGGATATTCAGTCAGAGCTTTCGAACCTTACCATAAAATAAACGGGATTGAACAAATGGCTTTTGCTATGCAGATTGCAACGATGTACAATCCTGAAATAAGCCAAATAAGTCATTTAAAGGCCCACACTAAAGAATGGATCAATTTTAAACGTCTTCAACCAGGCGAACAAAATATGCGGCCACCCATCAATTCAAAACATGCTGTACATTATGTAATGCTACAAATAAATGATGTATTAAATGATACTACTCAGTTTGACAGTATGTATTTTAAAAACAAAATCGTATTGATAGGTTTTTGTGGAGAAAATGAAAATTCCCTATCCATGAAGGACCGTTATTTTACGCCGCTTAACGAACAATACACAGGGAGGTCAATTCCTGATATGCATGGTGTAATCATACATGCAAACATTTTATCAATGATACTGGACCAGGATTTTATTTTTGATATTCCTGAAACTATCATTTATTTACTTTCAATTTTTATATTTTTTATTAATTATTTCGTTTTTAAAAAGATGGCCCCAAAAGATTATTTTCGTTCCATTCCATACATCCGGGTTATTCAAATTATAGAGTTTTTTGCCTTGTTGGGAATTTGTCTTAGCTTGCTTTTATTTGGAAATATAAAACTTGGATTTATCTTTTTGACAACTACGATCATTATATCATATGAGCTTTATGAATTATATGAACACAAATTGAAATCATATCCGGATACTTATATTCAAATGGTTCGAGATTGGCTGGAGCGAAATTCTTTTACGAAAAGAATTTAAACCGCCTGAAAACTTTTATCTTCGGCAACTGATAACCAAATCCACAAAAGCCGTACCTCCTATTAAACGACAAAATAATTCCAAATATGGTTTTAAATAAGTATATAATCCTCATAAGCATCTATATTATAAGCCATTTTGATGGCATAAGCCAGGGAATAGCTGCCATTCAAATAGAAGGACCGGTTAAAATTTGCAAGACCCAGGAGTCAAGCAATAAAGCAAAAAATCTACAATATGGACCGGTATATGCTGATCAAAAAATCATTTTGACCGGAAAAAATGCCCGTGTCAAATTGGTTAAAAACTCAGGTGAAATTTGTGAACTAGTAACACCAGGTACTCACTATATAAGCAGTCTAAGTTTTACTAAACCTTCTGAAAATTCATTTTTAGGGCAACTGGCAGATTATTTTGTC
This sequence comes from Saprospiraceae bacterium, assembly GCA_016787575.1. Lineage (GTDB taxonomy): Bacteria > Bacteroidota > Bacteroidia > Chitinophagales > Saprospiraceae > Vicinibacter. The sequence continues at coordinate 77,739 of JAEUUO010000014.1, forward strand.
TCCTTTTTTGAATCCAATCAATCCTCAGAATCAAAAGAAAGTTATAAAAATTCAATTTATGCCATTTCGCGTGGAGAATTAGCTGCTCCGGTTTTGGATTTTCCTATGAAAGGGATTTTGCCATCTGATTTCAACTCTATGGAATTTTCCTGGAGTCACTCCTGTGATAGCTGTTGGTACAATCTTACCATTTACGAATTAGATACCAAAGTGAAAGTATTTAGTATGCTGACACTTAAAAAACAATTTAAGATTCAACAATTTTTAAACTATGTAAAACCTGGTAAAAAATATTACTGGAAGGTAGAAATTCCAGGGACTAATTTAGAATTTGAAGCCAAGCGTTTTGAAATTGCAGCCAAAGGTGATTATTACAATCAATTAAAATCAATTGAAAACAAACTTAAATCTCAGCAACTCAATTTGCAATTAGTTCCAAAGACCTTGTTTATTCAAGAAGAGCTTCAGCAATTGGAATTGACAAATTATGCCATTTTGTATGGCAAAGCACAACAGATTAACAATCCAAATAATAAACAATTAAAACAACTGACCGAGGCGTTTTATTACAGCCAGTTAAAAAATAACATTGGAAAATAATTTTTCCATTAAGGTTCAACTCAACATAAAAAAACATGCAAGCTAATTTTATATCTGCAACGAATCTGAAAACCTTGGGGATCAAATGCATTCTTGCTTTTTTGATATTTGGATTTGTACCAACAATGGGAAAAGCACAAACTAGAAGCTTATCCACATTACCCATCCTGCAATCTGATAATTTTTCAAGCAGGCAATCTGAAAATTTGAATCACACGGAGGCTTATGCCAGATGCTTAAAAATATACAATCAATTGGTCGCTGCCAGAGGCGATTTTAGGTTTCCAGTACCAAGTTTGGTATTGCGCAGAGAGGTTAGTAAAGTTGCAAGCATTGATTACGACCGACTTGAAATTGTTCTAGAAGAAAAAGCCTACCAGGCTTGTGAGCCTTATGGTGATGCCGCCATTGCTTTTTTACTTGGACATGAACTCACGCATTATTATGAAAAACACGCCTGGCGCAGAGGTTTTGTTTCTGAATTCAGTGATTTACAAATTGCAAAAGATCTCAGTAAATTGCAAGATCAAATTTCTTATGAAACAGAAGCAGATTACCTTGGCGGATTCTTAGCGTATTCCGCAGGATTTGGATTGTTTAATGAAGGGGGCGATGTTATTAAAAATTTATACACTGCATATCAGGTAAAAGATCCCATTCCTGGATATCCTGCATTGCATGATCGGATGGAACTCAGTAAGAAAACAAATTTAAAATTAAAACAATTGGTTGAGCTTTTTGATATGGCCAATTATCTTTCAGCAGTTGGCATGCATGCAGAAGCGCGTGAATATTACAAATACATATTGATGCAATACCAAAGCCGCGAATTGTACAACAATCTCGGTATGTCCTGTTTTTTAGAAGCATTGAGTTATTTTAAAAAAGAGGAATTGGTCTTTGAATATGCGCTGCAGCTCGATATGGAATCCTCAGCTTCAAGAGGATCTGAAGATATTTTAAGTCTTCGTACGAGTTTGCTTAAACAGGGAATTCAATATTTCGATGCAGCAATCAGTATGGATCCGGACTACATACCAGCTTATTTAAACAAAGCCAATGCTTATGCCATCCTTGGAGATTCTGTAAGGGCAAAATTTTATGCAGAGCAAGAAGCACTTGTTCTAGCGCAAAATAAATCGGATTTTAAAAGCATTGCAGACATTAAAAATTTAATGGGAATTTTAACATTAAAAGAAGGCGATCCCGTAAAAGCCGAACAATTATGGAATGAATCAATTGCTTTAGGAGGCGTTTTTGCATCCAACAATTTATATTTATTAAAAAATGGAAAAGCAAAATCAAGTACAAAATCAATTGAAAGCGAACCACAGGAAACGATTCAAGGCAGAAGTCTGGATGCCATTGCAGAAAATTTTGAATTTGACAGGTCGTCGATGGTATATCTCGATGGAGGGAACCGATATTGTCAACAGTTTATTGATTTAGATTCTACGAAGAGCTCTCAGTACTTTTTCAATAAATGTACAAAAGATATTAATGGATCCAATCAATACATTTTATTTAACAAATGCAATGCATCTTATACTGGATCCAGTAGACTTGGAATTAAAATAGGAAGCAGAATTGAGGATGTAGTTTTAAAATATGGAAAACCTTTGAATACAATTGGAACTACAACAGGAGAACTCCTTGTTTATCCATTTATTTTGTTTATAACAGACCGGGATCACAAAGTGGTATCCTGGATTAACTACGCAACGTATCTAAAATAAATTATTATACTTTTAAATCATTACAAAATGAAAAAATTTGTTCTTATTTTCCTTGGAATGTTAGCATTAAATTGCTTCATTTCAGCACAAGAAGAAAACCCTGTAATTGTTGTTGCTTCAGAAGGATCCATAAAATACATTCCTTCTGATGGATCTAAACCAATTAAAGTTCAAGCCGGCACAGTTATTAAATCCAGTGGAAGCTTAAAAGTTAAAGGAGGATCCAATGTCTTGTTGTTATCAAAAGGTATTTTTAAAACTGTAAAAAGTGAAGGAACAACCACACTTTCCACTGCTTTTCAAAAACCAAAAGCAGAAAGCGCATTAAGTTTCGACCCGGATTTTGCAGATTACGTTCAATCTTCAGCTGCTTTGATTTCAAGCAAACAAGGTGTAGATGGCTGGACTTTAGGCAAATCAATCCTTGGAGATGGCTGGTTAGCCGTAGATCCTTTAAGAAGCAAAGACGGTTGGTTGGCAGTTGATCCATTGCGAAGTAGAGATGGCTGGGGTGCTGTTGATCCATCGCGTAGCATAGATGGATTTGGTGACAAAAAACCAATGTATGAAAACACCTTGCCATTTGGAAAGCTCAGAGAAACGACTATTCCATGCGCTTGTGCAGCTCTTCCTGAAGGAAAAACTTGTACTGTTGAAATTTTAGATGGTGATCAGGTAGTACAAACTACCGAATGTTGTCAAAACGGACAATGTACGGTTGATTTGAAAAAATTGAAATTAAAGAAAAATTTCCGCTATGCCTGGAGACAAAAACTTGGTACCGGCGACAATGCATTAACACAATCTGTTAACTTTATTGTTCTGGCAAACGAAGATTACACAAACATTTTAAAGCGTGTTAGAACTTCAAAAGTGTATGCGAGTGGCAGTCCATCTGTTAAAGGCATGATGGAAGCAGCGGCTTTTGAGCAAGCTCAATTATATACCGAAGCAGAAAACACTTACAATCGTTTGTTGGATGAAAATCCAAAAGATAAAATGTTGCAAATCAACAAAGCTGCATTGCTTGTAAGAGTTGGAAATGAAGCCAAGGCAATGAAAGTGATGAGCAAATAAATATTATTTATCCATTTCAAAAAAACGTTTCATTAATTTTTTAAAGGAACGTTTTTTTGAAATTTTAGCAAAAGCCGGGTCATTGAGAATTGAATCCAAATCCCGGTAAGCATTTTCAAAAGCCATGCTTAAATAATGAAGGCATTCCTTCTTGTTATTTTGCATGGCTTTTGATTTTGATAACAAATAATAAGTATTTGCATTTTTAGGTTGAAGTAATAAAAGCTTATGCAAATGATTATCTGCCTGAGGGTAATCCTGGATGTTTAAATAAAATTTAGCAAATTCTTCAAGTACCATATCAGAAGCAGGATGGTATTGAAGTGCCTTTTTATAATAAAATTCGGCATCTTTGATTTTAGCAAGATGAAATTCAATTTCACCCAAATTTATCAAGTTATAAACATAGCTTGAATCTCGTTTATAATATTGCAAGGCCATTTTTTCTGCATCATTATAATTTCCTTCCAGAATATTTAGATATGCCAATTTAAAATATGCCTCTTTGTACTCAGTATCTGATTCAAGACAATTTACAAAATAGGATTTGGCTTTTGAATAGTCTTTTTTCAGTTGATATACAAAGCCCAGATTGTAATAAGATAATGCAAATGCACTATCCAATTCAATAGCTTTTATCCCGCTTGTTTCTGCTTTTTCAAGTTCATTTAATTCAACATAGCTTCCACACAAATTAGTCCAGGGTAATGGCCATGTTGGAGATAATTTAATAGCCAGTTGAAATTGCTCCGCTGCTTCTTTAAATTTTGACAAACGGCGATAAAGAATTCCTTTCTCATTAAAAGCAAAAGCTGCATTGGATTCTAAAGCAAGACAGGCTTCTTGTTCGCGCATTGCCTGTTCAATTAATAAATTATTCCCAGTTCGTTCTGCCTGCAATCGCAAATCAAGGCCTTTAAAATAATGTTGCCTTGCGCTGATCGTTTTAAAGTAAAAATGGGTTTCCCCCAATAATTCCGCAGATTTATTGAGGTATTCCGGATAGTTTCCATAACGAGAATCATACGACCATCGGTTTCGAAGTTCTACAGGATCTGCTTTTAAATAATCATTAATGGCTTGTTGTGCTTCATCCTGAAGCGCTGCCGCCAAATTCCGTTGCATGAGGCCCTTGAATGCACTCATTGCCGGTAAATTCTTTAACTGTTGAAAAAAATACCAGGCATTGTTGTTATCGGGATAAAGCAGCCGTTGTTCTTTTAAAGCAAGGTTGAATTTAACATACAATTGTTGGACCAAGGTATCCGGACTGTTTTGCAAAAAATCTAAAATGCCCCGATCGCTGCTTTGCTCCAATGAATTTTTTATGAGTTCTGATTTAAGAGTTGCCGCTATTTTGGGATCCACTTTTGCAATCAAAGCTGCTTTATTTCCAACAGTTACAGGAAACTGGCTGTGTGGTGCAACAGCTGCTGGTACCTCATCATCCAGATAGCGCTCTATTTCCTGGACACTGATATAGCCATCTTTATTTCGATCTGCAAGGCCTTCTATTCCATTCAAAAAATAATATGAAAAAACACCTCGTCCACCTCCCCATGACTTTCCTTCCAATGAAAATTCATTTTCCTGACAAGACATGATTTTGTTTTCATTGGCATATTGTTTAGCGAGATTGGCAGCAGTAGCACGAGGGCCTCCTTCTGAACTACCCGCCAGTTTCCCGGCACGGCATGCATCTGTTATTACTAATACTTTTGCTTTGTTGTTTGTAGCAAGTGTGGATATGATATCCTGTAAATTTTGCAATGCAAAGGTTCCTCCTGCCATATAAACCCTGGCTGGAGAGTCATGACAAAGCAAAAAACCCGGTTGGTTCATGGTTGTAGTTTCTACATCACCATGACCTGAAAAATATATGATTGCTACATCTCCTTCTTTGCTTTCTTCCATCAACCAAAACAAGTTGCTTATTACATTGCCAGCTGTTGCTTTTTCATTCAGCAACAATATAACATTTGCAGAATCAATTTTTAAACCAGATCGATGCAATAAATAATTGGAAAATGCCTCCGCATCTTTATGCGCAAAATTCAAATCCGGTATTTTAGGATTTTGATAATCTGATATACCTACGATGACTGCCCGAAAGGTTCCAGTGTCCTTTTTTGTTACAGAGGCCATGGGCTTAACACCTTTAAGCTGTGATTGAGAATATACCGGATGGCAGGAAAAAATGAGTACAGCTATAATTATTGAAAGACCAAAGCTGTTGATTAGCCAATAAAATACAGAGTCGTTTTTTAAATCACTCAAGGAAATCATGTCAAAATTCAGCCTGATTAAAATTTTAGCCAATGAAGATACTAAAATAATCAATAATAGGACAAAATTAAATTAATTATACAAAAACTGGATTTGCTCGGTGATCTTACCATGCTTATTTAAAATGTAAACGATGTTTGAGGCTTCAAACGAATAAAACATTCCAATCGAACTTTGCTGTTGTGTTTGGCATACAGGATCCAATTCTCTTTGCATTTTTTGAAATTCAAGGATGGTGTTTGAATCAGCAATTTTCCTAACTATTGACAAAAGAGGAAGTTCTTTGTTTCTAATCAAATAAATTCGACGCTCAGCATCAGTTTTATAAACAAGTTCTAATGAATTTGTACCAGAACTTATTTCAATCGACTTACTAACCGGATGATTTTCATTAAATAAATTCAGCTTTCCGGTTGTTGTTTCTGAGTTCCAATTGCAAACAAATGGTTGCAACAAGCTTTGCTTCAATTTGTCATTTTTTGTTTTTAATTGAAACAAATTTAAATTGTACTTGGCATTAGAATGCAAATCTGAAGACAACTCAGGAAATGTTTTTGCAAAATAAGTTTTAGCCCGTGCATTATTTTGCAAAGCATAACTAATTCCTATTGCTTGTTTTAATTGAAAACTGTTAGATACATTCCATTTTTTGCTTTTGATGGCCAGTCGATTGTTTTCGAAATATTTTATGGCATTTTCCGGTTGATTCATAAGATTGTAACAACTAACCAGGTGAATCATGGCAGGTGCGTATTCCGCACTCAGCTTGTGAGCAGTTTCAAAACATGCTTTTGCCTTATTGAGTAATAGCATTCTTTTTTGAAAGTCTTCAGGCGGAAGATCTCCCCTCGTCTTGTTAAATTTTTTCAATCTGGAATTTAAATCCAACTCCAAAGGGTGGACAAAAATATCAGTTTCCTCATTGTAATATTGCATCGCCTGGGAAACCAAAGCAATTCCTCTATTGTTATAAATTTCCAATCCCCGGTAATATTGTAAAATATAATCATAAAGGGTTTGCGCTAATTCATACTCCGCCTTTGCTACCAGCCAATTTGCATTTTCAAAAACGATCAAAAGATTTTCAAGTTGGCTCAAGACACTTTGCGCAGATTCAATGCGTATGTGTTTGGGAGGATAAGCGTCTTTTGGTTTATCTTCAATGTGATAAATATCGTAAATTTTTTCTATCAATCCAGCAAGTACTTGTTGTGAAGGATAGCCGGAAATCGTAGCAAGAAATGAACCTTGTAAATCTGCAACTTGTTCTTCCCGTTCGTTAGAAATGAAAGATCCTGCATAGTTTAAATAACTCGTTGGAACCAATCCAAGATTTATATCTTTAAAAATGGCATGGGTTAATTCATGAGCAATAATAAAAGCAAGTGCATTTAAAGAATCCTTCCCAAAACTTCTGCAAATTAAATACAATGCGTCTTCAATAAAGATGGTGTTTGAAGAAGGCACATAGTTTGCTGCCAAAGTTTTACTCCCAAGAATTACCAATTTTGGTTTTTGAATTTCAGGGTAAGCCGAAACTTCAAAAAGCCGGTCCAGAATTTTAGTAGCAATTTTTTGTTTATATGAATGGCTTTGCCCATCCACCTCAAAATAGAATACAAAGACCAAAAATAAAATGGAGCTAAGTTTTCGAAACAGCTTAGGACTTTTGTAAATCATTTTAACTCTGCCAACAAACTTCCGGCTTTGCTTGCCATATTTGAATATGAACTTTGAGATAATTCCCTGAGTAAAGCTTTGGTCCCTTCAATATTTCCTCCTGACTGCATATTAGATAAGGCAAGATACCATTTGGATTCTTCTCTCAATTCGAAGCTGTTACTATTTGTCAACGGTATTAATAAATCAATCGCTTGTTGCAATTCATTCACCTGAATTAATGCCAATGCGAGGTAAAATTTACCCGGGTCAGCAGATTTGGTCTGCATTTGCAAAGGCTTTAAATATGAAATAGCCTGTCCATAATTGCGCTGTTGAAAAGCTTGCAATCCCAAATACAAACTGTCCTTTTGCAAAGAATCTGAATTAACCAATCCCGTGGGTTGGTAAAAAGAAATGAATCTATCCAATAATTTTGTATCTGCCTGATAATAGGTATTGTAAGTAATAGCAGGGCCAATATTGGCATTTGGCTTTAAAAAAATATATGCTGCAATTAAAATTGCAATGGAAGCAGCTATTCCAATCCATTTAAGATTTGTAGTATTCCCAATGAAACTGGTAACAATATTTGATTTGTCAAAGTAACCTTCTTGTTCTAACCTTTTATCGTATGATTTAATTTTTTCCTTTGTCAATTGCTCTCCCCAGGTATCAATTCCTTCAAGAAGCAACTGGTACTCACTGAACTCGCGTGCCAAGTCCTTGTTTGTCTTTAAACTAGATTCAAAAGCATTTCGTTCTTCTTCCGACATCTCATGTTCGAGATATCTGATAATTTCCATTTGATATTTTAGGTCTTCATTCATGACATTCCAATGTTATTGGTTCAGTATTTTATAGGTCGGAGAATCCACAATCATTTTTCTCATTCCTTGCAAGCACCGATATTTTTTAACTTTTATAAACTGTTCAGAATAACCTGTGGCTCCTGCAATCTCCATTGAAGATTTTTTCAAATAAAAAGCCAGATAAATAATCTGCCGGCATTCTTCTGTAATTTGATCCATGGTTCTGCAGATCAAATCTATTAAACTGTCCTTCTCCTGATTCTGTTGAATTTCCTGCTGAGAAAAATCCTTTAAATTGTCAATGAAATTATCATCAGGAATGGATACTATCTTCCGATCTCGCAATTTTTTTAACCACAAATTTTTACAAATACCGTATATATAATTTTTCTCACTTGTTTCAATTTTAAAATCAGATTTTTGAAGTTGTTTGTAATACACTAATGCCAGCTCTTGAAATAAATCCCGTGCATCCTCCAGACTCCCACTATTTTTCAAAATATGATTTTTAACATCTTCAAAATACAGCTTGTATAAATTTTTTATACGTTCATCCAATTCATGAGTTAAATCTTTCACTTTAAATACCTGATAATGATCTTCCAAATTGTTCATCCTTAAGAATAATCAAAAATTATTAAAATTATTTACCACTGATTCTATAAGAAAGGCCAAAAAAGTATCCTAATCCATATTTCTTTTCGGTGGGAATCACTCCATCGCCAAGAACCACAGATTCTCCTACCTGAAGTCCGTTGGTCAATCGTTGCACTTTCGAAAACATCATACCTCCGGAAAGCAAGATCGATTGACTTCGGCCAACATAAACTCCCGGACCTACTAAAAAAGTAATGTTATCAACATATTCGCTATTGGTAACCGGAACGCCAATGCCTAAAGAAAGAACTGGCGATACACTCCAATTAAAATCGAAACTTAAATTAAATAAAGATGATAACACCAATGAATATGGATCTGCATCTTGCGCTGCCAATTTATCTCCTTTCAAAAAGTAGCGTTGCGGCAATTGATTAAAACGCGTGCCACTCAATCCCATGGTTGAAGTAAAAGCTGTATTTCCATAAGTTCTGATTCTAACTTCTTTGGTTTTATACAATACTTCCGAATAACCTGTGGATGTTGTTGAATCTGGTACCAATTGATACAGTTGCAACGTATAAACAAGGTATCGCTCACGAACCGTTTCATAATGAGTAAAAACGAAATAATTATTATTGATCTCTACATATTTTAAATAATACTTTTGAATATTGGGTGTATAATCCAATTTAGCAGAATTATCGCCGACTGCATTTTCAACCAATTGATTTAAATTTTTGAGTGCACTTTCATTTTGTGATTGACTCAATTCAACTTTTTTCAATAAAGGATATAAATCATCGATTCCATGATCGGTATTTTTTAAACTAATTAAAATTGAATTTAACTGTTTGAATTTTTGATCATACGCTTGAATGCTAGCCTGCAAAGATTTTTGTAAACTTGGAATTTCTACTAATTTTTCATTTAAAGATGGGATATCGGTTAATCCAAATGTGTTCTTACCATCCAACAAAAAGATTTCATCAAAATATGCCAGTACTAATTTTTTAATTTCAGTAGGAGCCAGACTATTCAATTTACAGAGGGTGTTAATAAAATCCGGATTGGTTTGTAAAACTGCTGCTGCTTTTTTACGCTTATTAATTTCAAGAATCGCAGCATTAATTGCTAGTTTTTCTTGCTCCATTGATTCCAGTTGTTTTTTAAAATTTTCAAGATCTTCCAATTCACCGCGTGCAGCAGTGCTTCCTTGCAACCCAGTTAATCCAGACAAAACCGAACCAAATACCGGAATATTAAAAAATGGAAGTCCGGCACTTGAACCACCAGGTAATAAATTACCCAGAATTCCAGGCAACAGGCTTTTAAAGTTTGAAGAATCCTGACCAAAAACACTACTCTCAATTTTATATTGAGCTACTTCAAAAGAAGCTTTGTAAATGTAATTATTATATTCCTGCAAATGGAAGTAAACTTGCTTTCCCTTTTTTACAACCGGGTCGTCGATCACTCTTCCATTTTTCATATACCAGATACTGTCTTTATGCACATCGTAATAGATGTGTAAATCTTGAGCAAATAGCTGATTTGTGAAAATCACTAAAATAAAAAGTATATTGAACTTCATATAAATTTAATTTATTCGTAGATTAAAAAACTTTCTTTATTAATATCAATTTCAGAGCTGCCTAAATTTAAAACACGGCTTCCGCGTGTTCCAATCATATCATCAGACATGGTCTCTTTGTATAATTTTTCAAACGGACTTTGTTCGATGCCTCCCCGTGTACCGAAAACGGATCTTAAATCCATGGGTTTATCGGATGCAATCAATTTGAAAACTTCATTTCCTAATGGAGGTCCAATTTCCCATGGATCTTTTATAAATAATTTCTGATCTGGCAATATTCTAAATTCTTCCGGGGTTTGACGTTCACCCGGAACAATCACTATAGAATAATTATCTGGCTGGATATCAAGTATGGTAAAAAATGCAGGTTTGAGGCCATTATTAATAACCAAAATATGAAAAGATTCACCAACTTTTAATTTTTTTACACCAAATGAATCTGGCATTAATTCTTTCAATTCATCTACATTCGTAATATTGGCATTGATATTACTTGGAATTATTTTAAAACTCAATTTTAAATCCTGTCCCTGCATTTCCAGTTTACGAATGAATCTGCCTTGTGCATATTTCTTTATTTTTGATACAAAACCCTTTAAATTTATTTCCCGATTTAGAGCAATATTCAAACTATCTAAATAATAATTATCAAATGTTTTAAGATATAGTTTATTGCTATTTTGTTTATCAAATTCTATGCTTAAATCAGATCCTTCCTTTTTAAAATCGATAAATGGAAGCTTATTCAATTGATCTTGAATAGAATTTTGAACAGATTGTTCATCAATTAAAATTCTCAGGCTCACTTTTGTTTCACCAATACTTTTTTCCAAAACAAAAACCCAGGAAGTTTTTAATAAATCAGGGTCTATTACGCTATCCAATTTAACTTTTGATTGGGCAGCCTTACTTTGAATGACCGTTCCCGTAACCAACGCCTTGGTTTTTTCAATATCGCGGGTATCTACTGGATAAAAGGCCACTTTGGAATTTTCAAATAAATTATGAAGTTGGCCTGCATTGATATAAACCTGATCCGGTGCAATTACACTGAGTACTTTATAATAATCTGCATTTGCCAATGCTTTTCCATTAAGAACTTCCATATCCAAATCTCCCTCTGCTTGTGGATTTTGCAATGGCGCAATGCTAGCCATTTCATTTCTGATTTTATCAAATAAACCTCTGTAGGAAGTTTCCTGCCCAATTTGAACAATGTTTTTTGAAAAAGCATATGACAAGGAGCCGTAACTGACTTTCTTATCATCCGTCATCTCATAATTAAGCTGGTTTTGAGCCGCACCAAAAAATGCTACAAAAGGAGCCAATTTAGATGAAGACCCACTTGAATTGTCTTGTTCTGTTTGTTTAAATTCCTTGGTAAGACTTTTTTTGTTTAAATTTTCAACATATGCTTTTGATGCCATGACTTCTGTAGTCCCTCTGGCCAATGCGGATCCACGGGTACCGGTACCAGAATGACAGGCATCCAGCAAGACAATCAAATGTCCTGTTGGCCCTAATTTTTTGCGAACTTCTGTAAGTGCTTCATTTAATTCATCATCTGAAATTAAACGCTCTCCTTCGTATTGACCTTCAACATATTTCTTAGGTGAATCGTAGGGAACGATGCATTCATCCAAACCATCTACTTCATCGCCATTTTTATCTTGCATTTGTTGTCCATGACCTGAAAAATGGAAATAGGCAATATCTCCTTTGTTAAGTTTGCTGGTAAAGTCGACTTTGATTGTTTTTAAAATATTGACTTTTGTCGCATTTGATTCTGCCAATTCAAGAATATTTTCTTTATTAAATCCTTGAGCCTGAAGGGATTCCTTTAATAATCCCAGATCATTTGAGGAATTAATGGTTGCCCAGCCTCCTTCTGCCGGGTAATGTCCGATTCCAATCAATAAGGCCTTTTTGCCAGACTTCTGTGCTTGTGAACTGGCTGTATTTTGCAAACACAAACCAAGCAAGCAGATTAAGACTAAGGATTTGCTAAAGCTAAAAGACATTTTAATGATTTACTTTATGTACCCCAGAGATCCGATTCGTTATCAGTTTTGGTGGTTTTGAATTAATAAAATTTATTTCTGACGTCGAAAATATTACAGATTTTTAAGTATTGACCGGTTTCGTTAAAATTAGCAAGAATTAGGTTCATTTTGGCAATTATTTGATATCTTTTAAGTTTTTTGGATTGCCTGTTTGGTTAATTTGGCCTTTTAATTTGTCTACCTTCGCGTATTCAAAACTATGAAAAAAAATGTAATGATATTAGGCTCTGGCGGGCGGGAGCACGCTTTAGCTAATAAAATCAAAGAAAGTCCGTTGTTGGGCAATTTATTTGTTTTACCCGGCAATCCCGGAACTTCTGCAGTAGCTTTGAATTTACCTGGAAATCCATTAGATTTTGAATTTGTAAAACATCAAATACTCGCATTTAATATTGATGTTGTTGTCTGTGGCCCTGAAGTTCCCTTGGCAGAAGGATTGATGGATGCTATTTTGGCTACGGATTGGGAGGTCAAACCCATTTTAGTTGGTCCTTGTCAAAAAGGGGCTCAACTTGAAAGCAGTAAGGCATTTTCCAAAGAATTTATGAAGCGCCATGGAATTCCAACAGCAGCTTACAAGACCTTTGAAAAAAATGAACTTGAAGAAGCATTGGAATACCTGCATGCATTGAGCCCACCCATTGTATTGAAAGCTTCTGGGCTGGCTGCAGGCAAAGGCGTTTTAATTTGTGAAGATCACATTCAGGCAGAGCTTGAATTAATTGCCTTGCTGAACGGTCGGTTTGGTGAAGCTTCTCAAACGGTTGTAATTGAAGAATTTCTTCACGGTATCGAATTTTCTGCTTTTATACTTACAAATGGCAAGCAATATGCTTTACTCCCTGAAGCCAAAGATTATAAGCGGATAGGTGAAGCCGATACCGGACCAAACACCGGTGGGATGGGAGCTATTTCACCCGTTCCCTTTGTGGATGCTGCACTTTTGGATAAAGTTCGCGACCGGATTATTCAACCGACCATTTCAGGTCTGCAGCAAGAATCCATTCCATACAAAGGATTTATCTTTTTTGGATTGATTAATGTCAATGGAGATCCATTTGTGATTGAATACAATTGCCGTTTAGGGGATCCTGAAACAGAAGTCATATTGCCTCGATTAAAAACAGATTTGATTGCCTTATTTGTAGCAATGGAAGATGAGCAATTGAATGAAATCAATGTTGAAACCAACCCGGATTTTGCTGCTACCATAATGTTAGTAAGCGGAGGTTATCCCGGGCCTTATCCAAAGGGGAAAGAAATTCATTTACCCGTCTTAAATGATGAAAAAACCATGATTTTTCATGCAGGTACCAAGGAGCAAAACTACATGTTAGAAACAGATGGTGGTCGCGTTTTAGCTATTAGTTCGATGGGCAAAACATTGGCTGAAGCAGTTCAAAAAAGCAATAAAATAGCCGAAGAAATTCAGTTTGAAGGAAAATACTTCAGAAGAGACATTGGAAAAGATGTTGAAGCTTTTGTGTTATAAAAAATATCAATGAATTATCGTGTCAGTCAACTTGCTGAAATTTTAAATGTACGTGATTACAATCAACGTTTATCTGATGTTAATATTTTACACGTAGAAACTGACAGTCGTTACATAATGCATCCGGCAACATCTGTTTTTTTTGCACTTCATGGATTGCAGAATGATGGTCATGCATTTATAAGCGAATGTATTGAAAAAGGTATTCGCGTATTTGTTGTCAGCAATTATGAACATGTACCTGATGATCGATTGTGTTTTTTAAGGGTTGCCGATGTTTTAAAAGCACTTCAAAAACTTGCCAGCTACCATCGTTCTAAATTTTTAATTCCTGTGATTGGTATTACCGGTAGCAATGGTAAAACAATTGTAAAAGAATGGTTGGCAGGAATATTACAATCCAGGTTTCAAGTTTGTAAAAATCCAAAATCATACAATTCTCAACTGGGTGTTGCATTATCTGTATTAGAATTAAATGAAGGACATGAATTGGCAATTTTTGAAGCCGGCATTTCCAAAGTTGGAGAAATGGATGCTTTGCGTGAAATAATTCAACCCACTCATGGAATTCTTACCAATATTGGAGATGCGCATCAGGCTGGTTTTTCAGGAACGGATGAAAAAACCCGTGAAAAATTGCGCCTTTTTGAAGGCGTTCAAAAATTAATTTATTGCAAAGACTATCAAAGCATTGACCACCACCGGAAAAACCATTTAAACAATTTAAGCTGGTCTCAAAAATTGCCAGCAGAACTTCAAATTGAGCGAATTAAGAAAACTAACAGCGGTGTTCAAATTGAATTGAATTACCAACAAAAAGTCTATTCGTTTTCTTTAGGATTCAGAGACGACGCATCACTGGAAAACAGCATGCACGTTTTGACACTATGTATTGAATTAGGACTCACTGAAGTTGAAATTCAATCCGGGCTCAATCATTTGCACAACTTAAGCATGCGACTGGAACAAAAGGAAGGAATAAATGGATGTATATTAATAAACGACAGTTACAGTCTCGACTTAAAATCACTGCAGTTGGCTTTGCAGTTTGTAGATCAACAAAATCAGCAATTGTCACGAACTTTGGTATTGACTGATTTTGCAGAACAAAAAAATCAAAATGAACTTTGGAGTTCTGTGGCATACCTCCTGGAGAAATATAAAATCCAAAAACTATTAGGAATTGGAAATGACATTCGAAATATTCAAAAATATATTTCTAAAGATATCAAAACATATTTTGTAAATAATACGCAAGCACTTTTAGAAAATTCAAATTCTTTTAAATTACAACAGGAGCTCATATTGATAAAAGGTGCAAGAATTTTTAAACTGGAAGAATTTTTTCAGCACCTCAGTTTGTCAAAGCACGACACCATTTTGGAAATTGATTTAAAAGCAGTAACCCATAATTTACATATTTATAAGTCAAAACTAAAACCGGAAACTAAAATAATGGCCGTTGTAAAAGCAGCAGCTTATGGTACCGGACATTATGAAATTGCACGCCTTTTGGAACATAAAAAAATAGATTATTTGGCAGTTGCATATCCCGATGAGGGCATCCTTTTGCGGCAAAAAGGGATACAAATACCCATTTTGGTGATGAATACGGGTTCAACTGATTTTATCAGTTTGTTTGATTATAAATTAGAACCTGAAATTTATTCATTAACGCAATTGAATCGATTGATTCAAGAAACGGGTAGAACAACCCAAGTAAAAATTCATCTTAAGCTTGATACAGGGATGCATCGCCTTGGTTTCTTGAAAGAAGATATTGAAGGCTTGTGCAGTATTTTAAATCAAAACAAGCAGATTCAGATAGTGAGTATATTTTCTCATTTGTCTGCAAGTGACCAGGCATCTTTTGATGAATTTACAACCGAACAGGGCCAATTATTTAAGGAGATGGCTACTTACATTATCAACTCCTTAAATTATATGCCTTTATTGCATTTATTGAACAGTGGAGGCATTGCCCGCCATCCGGATTTGCAATTCAATATGGTGCGGCTTGGAATTGGGCTTTATGGAATTGAAAACGATCCCGAATTGCATAAACAGCTTGAAAAAGTGCATACATTAAAAACTCGGGTAGCCCAAATAAAATCCTACAATCCGGGGGAAACAGTTAGCTACAATCGTTCAGGAAGGATTAACAATCCAAGTAAAATTGGAGTTCTTTCAATTGGCTATGCAGATGGTTTACCAAGAATCGCAGGAAGCAGAGCCTTTAAACTCAGCTGTGGTCGAATTCCCGCTCCATTGATAGGCCATGTCTGCATGGATATGTGCATGGTTGATTTAAGTGCTGTAAATCAGACCTATGAAGGCATGGAAATTGAAATTTTTGGTAAAAACAGTCCTATAGAGGAACTTGCCCGAATATCGGATACCATCCCTTACGAGATATTATGTGGTATTTCGTCCCGAGTAAAACGGGTTTTTTTGCAAGATTGAGGGGGATAAGCTAAGGCTAGCGCTTAAATTTTTGCTTCAATTAAAATTGCCTATGCAGGATATGAAGCTTTGATAGCCGGTTTTCAGCAATTATACCTTTAATATTACGTTAATAGGGCATTTCAGCACCCTACAAAATGAACTATAAACGTATCTACTTCTTATTTTTGACCGTTTTTAAAATAAAAAATATGAGATTTATAAGCTACTTGTTTCTATTATTAATTCCTTTCATTGGACAATCACAGGAAAAAGATCCTGTACTCTTTTCGGTTTCCGGTAAAGATGTTCGGGTTTCTGAATTTGAATACATTTACAGTAAGAATAATCAGAAAGAAGCTGATTTCAGCAGAAAATCACTTACGGACTATTTAAACCTTTACACCAAATTTAAATTGAAGGTGCAGGCAGCCCGGGATATGGGAGTTGATACAATCCCCGCTTTAATCAAAGAATTGGAAGTTTACCGTCAACAGTTGACCACCAACTATTTAAATGACCGGGAAGTAACCGACCGTCTTGCAAAGGAAGTTTATGAACGTCAGAAAAAGGATGTATTAATCAACCACATCTTATTTAGTCTTAGCCCCAATGCAACGGGAGCCGATACCATGAAGTCTTATGAATTGGCAGCGAATGCAATAAAGACTTTAAAAAATGGAGTTCGCTGGGAAGATGCTTGTAAAGTTTCAAATGATATGAATTCTGCACAAAAAGGTGGACGATTGGGATGGTTTTCATCTATGTTTCCAGATGGATTTTACGACCTAGAAAATGCAGCTTATTCATTAAAACCAGGGCAAATTTTTCCTATCCCAATAAGAACCAAATTGGGATACCACGTACTTCGCTTGGAATCAGAGCGACCTGCGTATCGACGTATGGAAGCAGCTCATATTTTAATTAAAAAATCCTCCCGCTACAATGCAGATATACCAGCACAAACTAAAGCGGACAGTATCTATAAAAAAATAAAAGAAGGGCAAAGTTTTGAAGAATTAGCAAGAACCTTGAGTGATGATAAAACCACTGCAGCTCAGGGAGGAAACATCGGTTACTTTGGAATCAATCAATTTGAACCAGCTTTTGAAGAAGCAGCATTTAAACTTGCCAAAGATGGGGATGTCAGTATGCCTGTTGAATCTAGCATTGGATGGCACATTATTAAAAGATTGCACAAAGATGAAGAGATTCCTTACGAACGTGCCAAGCGTAAAATTCAGGCAGACATTCAAAGAGACCAACGATTTGCTATTGCCCAAGCTACTTTAATCGAAAAAATAAAAACAGAATCAGGATATAAGGAAAATAAAGAAGCCTTGATGCGATTTGTAAATCTTATGGATACCAATTTTTTTACATACAAGTGGAGGATTCCGGACAGTTTGGTAGAAGAAAAATTATTTTCATTGGGGAATCAGAATTTTGGTACTCATGATTTTGCAGAATATGTAAAAACGAATACCCGCCAACGTTTGCAGGGAGGGGATCAAAAAGATGTTTCCACTACCTTAAAAAATATGCTGAAAGAATATGCATCTCAAAAATGTCTGCAATTTGAAGAAGGCAAATTGGAAGATAAATATCCTGATTTTAAAGCACTGATGCGTGAATATCGCGAAGGAATTCTATTGTTTGAAGCTACAAAAAATGTAGTTTGGGATCGGGCCTCAGAAGATACCAGCGGACTGAAAATGTTTTATGAAAAAAACAAACAAAATTACAAATGGGATGAGCGAGCAGTCATTCATGCAATAAGTATTGATACAATCAATAAAAAGCTTGCAGATGAAATTTATAAATTTGCCAAAAAGAATCCGATCAATAAAGTTTTAGCAAAATTTGATGCCGAGAAAAAATACATTTCTTTCCAGAAAATCATAGCAGAAAAAAAATCACCTGAAAGCTATAAAGGTATTGGATTTACAAAAGGAAGCATGACCGATTTAACTTTAGATGCAGATTTAACCAGTTACTCCTTCCGTAAAGTAGAAGAAAATTTACCTGCTGGAATTAAAACTTTGGATGAAGCACGTGGATACATCATTGCAGATTATCAAGATCATCTTGAAATGTTATGGGTTGAAGAATTGAAAAGTAAATATCCGGTCAAAGTAAATGAAACTGTATTTAACAGTTTGGTAAAAAACTAATCATTACATGAATGGGCGGTTTGTTTTTTTAAAGTTCCTTATAATTGCGGCTGTCATAAGCCTTCTGGGTTCTTGTAAAAAACCTAACGACCCGACAGATTCTGGAGATGATCCAGTCTTGATACGATATAGAGATCATGAATTAAAGCGTTCGGATCTCAGTGAACAAGCTCAACAATCTTTAACACCTAAAGACAGCATTCAGCTTATAAATAATTTTATTGAGAAATGGCTCAAAGATCAAATCATGATCAAAGAAGCCAAAAGTCAATTGTCAAACCAAGAAGAAATTAACCAATTGACAGAAAAATTTCGTGACGAATTGTTGCTTTTAAAATTTGAAGAAAAGTTAATTCGTGAAAAATTAGATACCAGCATTTCTGATCAGGAATTATTAGATTATTATCGGAGCAATAAAGCTAAATACAAATTAGAAAGTACTATTTTTCGCTTTGTTTTATTAAAAATAAATAAACCAATAGCTGATTCTAAAACGCTCGAAAATTTATGGAAAAATCTCAATCAAGCTAATTTACAATTATTGAATTTATATTGTCAAAATAATGCAGATATCTGTTATTTGAATCCACAAAAATGGTATAAGTGGGATGAAATAGCACAACATCTTCCCTCAAAATTTATTTCGGAAAATACCATTGAATCCGGAATTACCCGTGATTTTGCAGATTTCAATCACAGCTATAAAGTGCGGTTTTATGAGGTGGTACGTCCAAACCAAGACCCGCCTTTATCCTTTTTTAAAGATCAGGCCACCCAGGCAATTTTTCATTTACGGAAAATAAAATTGCTGGAGCGGATAAAAAATGAACTTTATGAATCTGAATTAAAAAACAAACACATCCAGTTTATTAATAAATAATTATGAAGTTAAGCAAGTTCATTTTTTTATTTTTATTTGCATTTCAATTCAATTTGAATCTTTTTGCACAATCAAAAACTATTGATAAAATAATAGCAAAGGTTGGCGGTGAAATAATTTTGTATTCAGACTGGCAAGAGCAAATCAGCTTTTTAAAAAATAAACAAAGTACAAATTTAGACGATCCTTCCTGTTCTATTTTGGAGAATTTGTTGATTCAAAAATTTATGATCAACAGAGCCAAAGTCGACAGCATTGAAATTAAGGACGAAGAGATCGAACAGCAATTAAATGCACGCTTGGAGCAAATTCTGGCATATTTTAATAACGACTTTCAGAAATTTGAAGAATACTATGGACAAAGTGTAGCGGATACCCGTGAACGTTTTAAAGAAGATTTAAAAAACCAATTGCTTGCAGAACGACTTCAGAATAAAATAATAGGAGATATTCGTGTTACGCCTGAAGAAACGCAAGCCTTTTTTGACAGAATACCAAAAGATAGTATCCCCTATTTTAATTCTGAAGTTGAAATTTCTGAAATCGTTTATAAGCCTAAAGTAAATGCAACTCAGAAAAAAGCTGCAAAAGAAAAGTTGGAGAAAATATTAATGCGAATACGAAATGGTGAAGACTTCGGAAAAATAGCAAGTCTGGTATCTGACGATGCCGGTTCTGCTAAAAACGAAGGTGCTTTGGGTTGGATGAAAAGAGGAAGTTTGGTTCCTGAATTTGAAGCTGTTGCATACAATCTTGAAAAAGATTCTATTTCAGGAATTGTAGAATCAGAATATGGATTGCACCTTATTCAATTGTTAGAACGTCGCGGCAATTCAATTTTAAGCAGACATATATTAATTAAGCCAAAAATTGAAACGGAGGATTTAAATCTGGCAGCACACTATTTAGATTCCATTCGAACTATGATTATCAAAGACAGCATTCCTTTTGAAACTGCCGTTCGCTATTTTTCAGATAAGAAAGCAGAATCATTTAACAATGGTGGGCTTCTTTTAAATCCTAAAACCGGAACAGCAACTTTTGAAACCAGTGATTTGGATCCAGATGTATTTTTTGCAATTGATGGTCTAAAAATTTCAGAAATATCTAAACCATTTGTTTCTACAGAACTTGACGGTTCTAAATCTTATCGGATTGTAAAACTATTATCCAAAACCGCACCCCATAAAGCAAACCTAAAGCAGGATTATGCTAAAATTCAATCTGCAGCGAAGGATTTTAAAAAGAATATGAAATTCCAGGAATGGCTGGGTAATAATGTCCCAAAAGCTTATATAGAAATTGATCCAAGCATTAAATCAATGTGCCCTGAAGTAGGAAGCTGGATCCTTTCGGAACAATAAAATAAGCGTTTCAGATAGGGGAAAACGAATTCTTTGAATCGGTCTTTGGATTTGGGCAAAAAAAAAGAGATCGGTTTATACCCCCCAGCAAACCGATCTCAAAAATTGTCTCGTATCCAATTCTTTGGGTACGTGTCCGGTTTTCAAGCGGACACCAAGTAATATGCAGAAATCTTGCCAATTTTATTAGAAATCTAATATTTTTTACATATCTGCAAATTTTGAGAAATTAATATAATTTAAAGTACTGAATATCAACCATTTATTATTTTAAATAAACTCGTATTTTAAGTTCTTTCACTATGTAATGGCATATTAATTTATGCTATGTGTTTATTATTATTGAATTTATGGCCCTTAATAGGTAAAATTTTCAATGATTGTAGTAAAGCGGCTGTTTCAATCCTCATGTTCTGCAGAGACATCCAAATACTTTAATCGGTCCAGATTCCCAAGCTAAATTATAAAAGTCCAATTTTTCAGGATCCAAAATGTACATCCGGTATTTGAACTCATCGATGATCAAATTTGACAGCAAATTCTCTGGTTTCAAGCCATTTTGACAGATTTTATCAGCTGGCATGTAGTTTGACTAGCTGTTTGTAATCAAATTAATTAAGTATGCAATCTGGCAGAATTTCAGTCCAAACAGAAAATATTTTCCCAATTATTAAAAAGTTCTTGTACTCAGAGCAGGAGATTTTTCTTAGGGAATTAATTTCAAATGCAGTTGATGCAACTACAAAATTAAAAGTACTGTCATCAAAAGGGGAAGCAAAAGGAAGTCTTGGAGAATTAAAAATTGAAGTTGTTATTGATAAAGCAGCTGGGACTTTAACAATTCGAGATCGTGGTATTGGGATGAATGAAGAGGAAGTCCAAAAATATCTCAATCAGCTTGCTTTTTCCTCTGCCGAAGAGTTTATAAATAAATATAAAGGCGAAGCATCCATTATTGGTCACTTTGGTTTAGGTTTTTATTCCGCTTTCATGGTTTCAGATCGGGTTGAAGTTGTTACAAAATCCTACCGTGAAGATTCCATTCCGGTAAAATGGACTTGCAATGGAGATACAGAATTTACTATTGAAAATACAGACAAAGCTGAACGTGGGACCGATATCATCCTTCATCTATCAGATGATTGCAAAGAATATTTAGAGCATTCAAAAATTGAAAGCCTGCTCGAAAAATTCTGCAAGTTTTTACCAATTCCCATCCAATTTGGAACGAAAAAAGAAACCATAAAAGAAGGAGATACTGATCAAGAAGTAGAAACAGATCGTATTATAAACAACACAGATCCTCTTTGGAAAAAGACCCCGGTTGATTTAACAGATGAACAATACAAGTCATTTTACAATGAACTTTATCCTTATGCGGAAGAACCCTTGTTTTGGATACATTTAAATATTGACTTCCCTTTTAATCTCACGGGTATATTGTATTTTCCTAAAATTCGGCAAAATTTTGAAGTTCAAAAAAACAAAATTCACTTATACAGCAATCAAGTATTTGTCACAGACGACGTAAAAGAAATTGTACCTGAATTTTTAATGCTGTTACACGGTGTAATTGATTCACCGGATATTCCATTAAACGTTTCCCGTTCCTATTTACAGGCTGATAGCAATGTCCGAAAAATATCAGGTTACATCACTAAGAAAGTAGCTGAAAAATTAAGTGAATTGTTTAAAAAGGACCGTAAGGATTTTCAAAACAAATGGACGGATATCAGTACGTTTGTAAAGTACGGATTGATTTCCGATGAAAAATTTGCTGAAAAAGCCATGGCCTTTACCTTATTAGAAAATTCCGAAAAAGAATATTTTACAATTGAGGAATACAAAGAAAAAATAAAAGATAGCCAGAAAGACAAAGACAATCGGCTGATCGGATTATACACCAATGATTTAAAATTGCATTATCGAAGCGTGCAGCATGCAAAAGAACACGGCTACGATGTGCTTCTATTAAATAATGTTCTAGACAACCATTTTATTCAGCAATTGGAGATGAAAGCCGAAATGACTTTTAAACGGGTCGATTCGGATACTTTGAATCACTTGATAGATAAAGGTGAACAAACTGAATTGGTTTTATCAGAAAGCGAACAAAAAACAATTGAAGAATTATTTAAGTCCTTGCCTACCAATAAAGCAAGTAAAACGGAAGTTAAATCCCTTTCTCCAAATGATCCGCCGGTACTCATCGTAAAACCAGAATTTATGCGACGCATGACTGAAATGCAATACATGATGTCTGCGATGAAAGGGGATGCAGAAGACAATCCATTCTTAAATCATTTTGAAAGTGTAATTAATGGAAATCATCCCTTGGTTTCCCAAAAATTAATTGCTGAGTCAGATCCAGTAAAACAAAAGGAAATAGCTGATTACCTTTTTAAATTAGCCTTGTTAGATCAACACATGTTACAGGGAGAAGGACTGCATGATTTTGTGAAAAAAAGTCTGGAAAGGGTGTAAAGCGGGCCGCAAGTAAGAAACTGCTTGTTTTACCCAAAAATATTTAGAATTTTAAATTGCATTTTTTATTTTTATGGTAAATTCATTTATCATGATAAGTAGAAAGTTGCTCAATGCGTTGCTTTTAATTTGCTTTTCATTTTGTTATTTGGAATGGCCCGGAAATAATTCTTCCTTTTTTTATGAGCTTGAACTCACCATGATAAGAAAAGAAGGAGATTTACTAAATACACTGACCCATCCACTGATCTTAACGGGTATCGTCAGTCAATTAATTTTATTGTTTTGTATTGTCTACCCAAAACCTTTGAATAAACTCAACGGCATCGCAATATTAGCCTTGTCTTTGCTGGTGCTTTTTATACTATTGGTAGGGCTTCTGGCTATGAATTTTAAGATAATTGCTTCTGTGATACCATTTCTGGTATTAGCGAGTTATTACTTTATTAAAATTAAACCATTTCGTAAAACAGTGATCATAGGTGAATGAATTTCCACATTGACAAACCGGAAATCCATTTTGATTAAATCAAGTGAAATCGTAGTTATAATTTAAAACTAGCAGCTTAAGTTTTTGGCGACAATTCATCAACTTAAATGAATGAATTTTGCTAAAATTTGAAACTTCCTTATAAACCATTTTTATTCGTTCCAATTTAACGAACGTTGCACGTTGGCTAAGACTCAGGATTAATGGGATAAAAAACGCACATTAAAAAAGGGGAAGCCATTTCTGGCATCCCCTTTGAGATATCTATTTCGTTTTTTTTAATGAAATTATTTCATCATAGATTTTTGCTTGTACATTTCATAAGCGGCCATTGCTGCAGCTTTAGTAGCTTCTAATTTTGATTTCCAACCATCTGCTTTTGTTGAAGCATCCATTACAGCAGTTTTAAGTTCGTTTACCTGAGCCATAACATCACCTTCTAATTTACCAGAAGCTAAGCCTTCTTTTAAAGCGGCTAATTTGGTTGACATTTCCTGCCAGCTACCTGCAAAAGAAGTAACTTCAGAAGCCATTCCACCGATCATATCAGTTTGAGACATAAATGCAGTTTTCATAGAGTCCAAAGAAGCTGTCATTTCAGGTTTCATTTTAGCTGCCATTTTTGGATCTACCATCAAGCTGTCTTTTAATGAAGTCAATGATGTTTGAGCAGCACCTAACATAGTACCAACTTCTGTAACAGCTGTTGTAGCTTTTTCCCAATCAGCAGACAATGCTTCAATAGGAGCACGGAATTGCTCTACGTTTTTACAAGAAACTAAAAATAATACCGGAGTAATAATTGCAAATAATTTTTTCATTTTGTATTGTGTTTAATTTTGAGGCCACAAAAGTAGTTTTTTTCTATCCGGTCTATGTTAAGTACTTTTAAGATTTGGTAAATGGAACGTTAATAGACCTGTTGATATTTATTTAAGAGCCTGTATGTACTGGTCAATGTATTTGTACATTTCTTTGCTTTTATATTGGACAATGAATCGAGGGTGTGGCAATGGCACAATTTCTTCAAACCATTGTCCTGTTTTATTTAACTTGCTTAAAAACTGAAAATTTTTTCCTTCACCTAAACAAATAACTTTAACTTTTTGTATATCCAGTTTCATCAAGCGTTCAAGTTGAAAAATGATGTAAGGCTCTAACTGATCTTCCAATTTTTTATCATCGTAATAATTATAATTTTTTCCATTCTTAATAAAACCAATTGGCGAAATGGAACTAATAAAATAATCGGAATAAAATAATTCCGGACCACCATACGATTCAATTACTTTATATATAAAGACAGAGGAAGGCTCATAGCTTGTTAGTTGATTTGGAATTCCACACTGATCCTGCAATCGTTTTGCATCTGTAAATGGAATGCCCGTCGATCCGGCGCCCAGACGCCCCGGGTTAATTCCAAGAATCAAGGATCTTGAATGATTGGTTGAATAAAATTTAGTGTAAAACAGTTTTGCTAATTGCATTACCTTTTGCTGGTGGTAAGGTAACAAAGGACTTATCCCATTTGAAAGTTCGGGTAATTGTTGTTCGAATCCCTGAATGTAATCAAAGATTTTATCTAAAAAAGAAATTTGACCAGGCAATCCCTATAGATTGGAATTAAGCAAATTTATAAAACCATCTAAAGTGTTTGTCCCCTGATCTCCTGAACCTTGGCGTCGAATCGATACATTTTGTTGATCCACTTCTTTTTCACCAATAATCAACATATAAGGGACTTTTTTTAATTCTGTATCGCGAATTTTTTTACCTATGGATTCCACACGATCATCAATAAAACCTCTGAATCCTGCAGCTTCCAATTTTGATAACAGCGATTGTGAATATTCAAGATACTTATCACTTACTGGTAAAATTGCAAATTGATCCGGAGTTAGCCACAGTGGAAACTTTCCAGCACAATGTTCTGTAAGCACTCCAATAAATCGCTCCATGGATCCAAATGGAGCCCGATGAATCATTACGGGACGATGTTTTGAATTGTCTGCACCGATGTATTCCAATTGAAAGCGCTCAGGTAAATTGTAATCAACTTGAATCGTACCCAATTGCCAGGAACGACCCAAAGCATCTTTTACCATAAAATCCAATTTGGGACCATAGAAAGCAGCTTCACCTAAAACAGTGGTAGTTTGTAAATCAACTTCTTTGGTAGCGTCGATGATGGCTTGTTCGGCTTTTACCCAATTCTCCTCTGAACCGATATACTTCTCTTTGTTTTCAGGATCCCGCAATGAAATTTGAGCCGTAAAATGATCGAATCCCAATTTCTTTATTACCAGCATGGTTAAATCCAGTACATTTAAAAATTCATCTTTCACCTGATCCGGTGTACAAAATAAATGGGCATCATCCTGGGTAAATGAACGCACCCGTGTCAATCCATGCAATTCACCACTTTGTTCATATCGATAGACGGTTCCAAATTCAGCGATACGCAATGGTAAATCTCTATAAGACCTCGGTTTGTGTCCAAAAATTTCGCAGTGGTGCGGGCAATTCATGGGCTTTAATAAAAACTCTTCTCCTTCACGTGGTGTATGAATTGGCTGAAAGGAATCCTGACCGTATTTCTCCCAGTGACCGCTTGTTTGATACAAGTGTTTATGACCAATGTGTGGTGTTATCACTGGAGTATAACCACGTTTAATTTGTTCCTGTTTTAAAAAATCTTCCAATCGTTGACGCAATGCGGTTCCTTTAGGTAACCAAATAGGCAAACCGGCACCAACTTTTTCAGAAAACATAAACAGTTCTAATTCCTGACCTAATTTTCTGTGATCTCGTTTTTTGGCTTCTTCCAATAAAATCAAATACTCTTCCAGCTCTTTTGCTTTTGGAAAACTAATGCCATAAATTCGGGTGAGTTGTTTGCGTTTTTCATCCCCTCGCCAATATGCACCGGCGATTGAAGTTAATTTAATAGCCTTTACAAAACCGGTATTTGGAATGTGTGGGCCTTTGCAGAGATCTGTAAAATTCCCTTGATGATAAAATGTAATATTACCATCCTGCAGCTCATTGATTAATTCAAGTTTGTATTCATCTCCTTTGTCTTTAAAATAATTAAGAGCATATTCTTTAGAAACAGATTCTCTCTTGTAAGGATTGGCTAAGCGAGCAAGTTCAATAATTTTTTGTTCTATTTTCAACAAATCATTTGCTGAGATGACGTGTTCACCCGGATCAACATCGTAATAAAATCCCTGCTCGATGGGTGGTCCAATTCCAAATTTGATACCTGGAAAAAATGTTTCCAGAGCCTCTGCCATCAAATGGGCCGAAGAATGCCAAAAGGTAGATTTCCCTTCTTTATCAGACCAGGTTAACAATTGCAAAGTGGAATCAGATTCTATAGGCCGATCTGCATCAACCACTACGCCATTAACTTTTGCTGCCAATACATTGCGTGCCAAACCCTCACTAATGGACTTTGCAATTTCTAAAGCAGTTGTGTTTATAGGATATTCTTGTATTCTTCCGTCCGGAAAGCTAATCTGGATCATCAATTTAAATTTGAAAAGCCAAAGTTAAGGCTTTTAAATTGATTTAATATTTGATATTAATTTAATATATATTAAATTGAATATCTTTAATTTATATTGTTTTTATACTACTTCAAAGCTCAACTTCAGACTCACTCGGTATTCTTTAACTTTACCCTTGTCAACGACTATGGATTGATCTTGTACCCAGGCAGAGCGAATATTTTTAAGCGTTTTTGAAGCTTTGGCGATTCCTGTAGCTGCAGCATCCTCCCAGGATTTTTTAGAAGATGACATGATTTCGATAACCTTTAATACGGCCATAAATTAGATTAGATAGGTGAATGATACTTTATTGTAACAATCTGAATGCCAAATTGATTCCCTTGTCTGAAAGAATTTTAATAAATTGCAGATCAAATAATTTGTTTTATGCAAACCATTTTAAAAAGCTGTGCTGTTTTTATTTTAAGCATATTGTTTTTTCAATGTGATGAAAATGATGCAAAGTGTGACGCATCCAAACATCGTGATAAAAAATATGAAGTCACTGCTCCTGTAAATGCAAGTGTAGGTGGATTGACTTATGAAACTGAACTTGCCGGCAATCAAAGAATTTTCCGATGGTATCGTTCTACCAGTTTTGTTTGCATTTATGATTTGGTAGAAATAGATGTAGCAGTTAAAACCTTTGATGTTTATCAAACATCTGATTTTAACATTCAAGTAAGAGAACAGCATAACATACCCATAACGACCAATGAGATCCCCATGGTACCGGAACAAAGGTTGCTTCTTGGAGTTGCTCAAATAAATTTGTTGCCTTCTTTTGTTGTTGGCAGCGGTTCGTTTGATGTTGTAGTAGAAATCAGTTTTCCAACCACTGGGAATGCAGATCAAGATGTCTTGTATCTTTTAGGAAAAGTAGTTTCAGTTGCTATTTATACGAAGTATTCTGAAAATTAATTCAGTTGCTTCAATGCCTCTTTGGCCAATTGTAAGGTAGTATCTAACTGCAAGGCTTGTTCGTATTCAATGCGTGCCAATTTTGTCTGATTTTTTTTCTGATATATCAATCCTCGTTCGTAATAATTACTGGCTTCCCTAGGATTGATTCGAATCGCCAATGTAAAATGCTCCAATGCCAGGTCTAATGAATCCATCTCTAAATACAACAGTCCTAAATTGTAAAATGAGGGTTCGAAAGCCGGGAATCGAATGATATTGGATTTATAAGATTCTATTGCTTTGTCGCGTTTTCCCAACTGAGCAAAACAAAAAGCTTTCTTGTGATATACTTCAGGATCGAAACTATCCAATCGAATGGCATTGTCAAAATATGGAATGCACTTTAGTGTACCGATCTCACACAACAATTCGCCCAATCGAATCCATCCTTCTCTTAAGTCTGGATTAAAGTCAACTGCCTTTTGATATGCATTGACCGCTCTACCTGTATCTCCCATCTCATAAAAAATCTGTCCGGCTAATAAATAGGCTTTTGAATTTTGGGGGTCTCTTACAAACAATTTATCCAATACCGTCATTGCCGGAAAGTATTGTTTCAAGATCAATTTAAGTCTAGCACTTCGTAAAATTGTTTCTGCACTGTTTGGAAAAATACTCAAGGCTTTATCCATAATATCAGAAGCATCTCTTGATTGCAAATTAAATAAGTAAGCATCTGATAGATAAAAATAATAGTTTGGCTGTCTTGTAGAATCAATCTTTATTGCCATTTGGTAATCTTCAATGGCAGAATCATAAGCCTCCTGATTAAAATAATAGGTACCGCGCATAAAATAAAATGAATCTACATTTGGATGTTGTGCTATTAACTGATTCCAATTTTCTAATTCAGCATTTGCAGGATTTGCTTTTTCTGCTTTCGTATATTCTGACTTTTTACATGCGTATAAAAATAATATACAGCAAATAAATACATAGAAGATTTTAACATTCATAAACTAAAAAGCTCAAGTAAATTAAAGCAATATTCAAAATTTCAAAAAATACAATCGTCAGAATATTTTAATAAACGAAGTTTTACAATTTAACATCAATTATTTTTTTGTTTTTTCGACTTTTTTCAGCGGCAAATCCCATCAAGTGGCTTTCGATCGAAGCATCTATGGTAGATGTTAGTAAACTTGAATCTTTTTGAGCTACTGCCTGAACCCAATCTTGCATTAATCTATAATCACCGCCACCATGTCCATGGTTTTTATAGATTCCTTCATCCAATGATTTAGAATCCCAGTTTGTTGTCTTTCCGGTTCTGAAATCAGTGTGAGTGAATTGATCCATGTCACCGGTCAGGTCTCCCATACTTCCCATGACGCGGGTTCGTCTTCCATGATATCCAGTAAAAGCCTCCATATTAAAGCTGGCAGTGATTCCTCCTTCAAACAACAAACTCATAACGTAGTGGTCGCATTGATCGTTATCCATTCTATAGACACATCTTCCATAATTTGTAGTCTTTAAATAATTCATAATTGCATCAGGAACCAATTCTTTCTGTTCCGGCAAATCAAAAACATAGGTATACGTCCGCTCACGCAAATAAATTTTGACTGCAGAATAGGGACAGTTTGATTCTATCGCACATCCATCATGACACCGTGCTGTACTTCCTGCAGGTGCGTTTTGTTTATTAAACCATTTTAAATTTCCAAATGCTGCGACCCGGACGGAAGGCTTGCCAACCAACCATCGCATGATATCTAAATCATGACAAGATTTTGCTAAAATAATAGGAGTACTTGCCTTGCTGTTGTGCCAGTTACCACGCACAAAAGAATGCGCCATGTGTATATGCTGAATTGGTTCAAAATGTTGGATGCTGATTAAGTCCCCGATAGAGCCATTGTGAATAAGTTCCTTAAGTTTTATAAAATAAGGTGCATATCTCAATACATGACAAAGACCTACAATGGCTCCTGTTTTTTTAGTCAATGCCAAAATATCCCGGCATTC
Source organism: Saprospiraceae bacterium (assembly GCA_016787575.1). Lineage (GTDB taxonomy): Bacteria > Bacteroidota > Bacteroidia > Chitinophagales > Saprospiraceae > Vicinibacter. Next base: position 107,980 of record JAEUUO010000014.1, read on the forward strand.
CTTTTCAGTCTGTGCCATCGGCTTTTCCAAGAGAACATCGTAACCCATAGCCAATGCTTTCATACATGGTCCGTAATGCAAATGATCGGGAGTTGTAATTATAATTGCATCCGCAAACTTTGGTTTTAGAAAAACATGTTCCCAGGTAATAAAGCGATTTTCTGCTGCAATATTATGTTTTTTACTATACCGTTCGTTGCGCAATGGTATGGGTTCTGCTACACCAACAATGTCAATTTGATCCGGATTTGAAATTGCATAATTTCCATACACATTCCCACGGGCGCCTGCACCTAAAGTGATTGCAGTAATTGGACGGTCCAATGTTTTATGCAATGGATTGGGAAGCTCTCCTAATAATTTTGCTAAATCCGGGATGTGAAATGCAGATGCGCCAGCTGCTATTCCCAGAGTTCTTATGGCATCACGACGAGTATAAGACATTGAAACAGATTTATATTATGAAATGCTAAAATAATACTAATAATCAATTTAACATCAAGTTTTGAATCCAATTCCAGAGAATTGAACTGATTTGAATTTATAAAAATATATCTTTTGATATTTTGAATCAATTTGTGAAAAAAAAAAGCCGATCTGTTTTACAACAGACCGGCTTGCTTCATACCGTTTCAGAAATTCAATTACGAATTATGAAATCAGAAACTAAATTGTTTTTCCTAATTCGTAATTAAATCAATGATTAACCACAAATCGTTTGATTAATTGATCTGAGGTTTTGCTTCGTATTATGATGGTATAAATTCCATTTGCCCATTCTTCAACTGAAATTGCATTCTCGTTTTTAGTCAATTGAGGATCGCTATGCAGTATTAGTTTTCCATTTCCATTGTAAATTTCAAACTCCGCAATTTCTCCAACAATGCTATTTATGTTGACTGCCTGAGAACTTGGATTCGGATACAAATCAACTAAAAATGAAATGGACTGGTCATTGTAAATTGTAAGTTTTTCATCTGCTATTTCCATGCGATTAAATTCTTTGGAAACCAATTCTACCGGCTTTACACGGATGGATCCCACACCAATGCCTGATCCCAATTGGACTGCTCCATCCATAGCTATGCAATAGTCTTCAACTTCTCCAAAAAGAGGTGAAAAACATGGATTGGGTGGATAATCAGAATAAGACATGATGATGCGCATCCTGGTTAATTTACTTGGCAAGTTTGAAGGCATCTTTATATTTGCACACATGGAAGTATTGCCATAACCATAAACAACTTCTTCTGTAAATGGATCGAAGTATCCATCGGCATTAAAATCTATCCATAGCTTCCAATACACTTTATAGAGCGTACTCAAATACCCGGGAGTTACACACAACCAATATGTTTGACCTTCATCAATAGTTCCGCATGGTTTATTAAAATAATGGTATCCTCCATTATCTCCTGTGGTTGTATCTATTGTTGAAAATTCCACCCGATTTATAAACATGTAACTGCTGTTTTGCGCTTTAGGTTTACAATAGCTTGTTTCCTTTTCACAATCAACAGAAACCATAAAGCTGCAGGTGTCTGATTTTCCATCTTTGGTCGCAACATAGGTAATGAGATTATCACCACATGGTACCAGATCTCCTTTTGCAGGACCTCCAATTTGTTTTAATTCATAACATGGCAATTCGAGTATAAATTCTCTGTTTGCACTTTCATTTTGATCGTTCCAGTTTCCATCAGGGAGCAATTCAATGTAATCTTCATTTCCGGATCCATTGTTTGGTTGTCCGGGCATCCAACTGGAGTATTTAAATTGCGATTTATTTATCCATTCAAACCAAGCTTCATTTTTTTCATCTGTACCACCTGTCCATGCTGTTTGACCATTTAACTTGGATGCTAAAAATTTATTTTCTTCTTCTGAATTTATACATGCTAAAGTACCACCCATAAGTTCGCATGATATTCTGGCTGCATTCCAATTTGCAGCACCTTTTGAACAGAAATATCGATGACCATTTAATTCGCCCATGTAAATCATGCCTGGAATATCATCCTGACATGGTTGACAATAATTAACAATTGGATTGTTCCAATTTACAATTGCTCCATTTAAAAATGGGTCAGTACGTACTACCGCTGTATCATTTGGACAATTTACACCTACTTCAGTTCCTTCTACAAATACCGTGAACCCATTTGTAGTTGTATTGCCACAATAATCTTTTGCAGTATAAATAACATTGGTGATTCCTTTAGAAAATAAATCACCCGGATTGTAATTTGAAGTTAAACTTAATAATTTGCAATTGTCTCCTGCTTCAGGTTTTAACCATGATACTACCACGCTGCATTTTCCATTTGCATTGACGGTAATATTTGCAGGAATATTCATCAATATTGGTTTTACATCATCTTTTAGTTCAATGCGTTGAATGCATTCTGATTTTAAATTTGGCAAAGCAGGATCCGTTGCTGTCCAGGTTCTTTCCAGACTAATAGCACCAGCACATGGACCGTCGGTTATAATTCGGTCTGAGTATGTAATATTTGGTTGAAAACATTCATTACTACCAGGTGTTGCAGTTGCAATTCCAGTAACAAACGGATCTACTCCTAAACCAGGGCAACCATGATAATCAGCAGGACAATTTAAAACTGGATTTTTATCACAACATTTTTCAGTTACGGTTATAAAAAACCAACAAGAACTTGTATTTCCGCATAAATCTGTTGCTGTATAGACTACACGGGTTACTCCTTTAGAAAAAACAGAACCAGGCAAATGAGACTTTTCAACTGAAAAGATACCACAGTTATCACTTGTTGAGGGTTCTGTCCAATTTACATTTGCATTGCAATCGTATTGCGGATCTATGGTAATATCCACAGGACAATTTGCAAACGATGGAGGGTCTACATCTTCAAGTACTATGGTTTGCGTACACTGCGTTTGTAAATTGTTTTTAGGATTTGTTGCAGTCCACAATCTTGCAATGATGGTTCGACATGGATCATTTGATAAAACGACATCTGAATAAGCAATGACCGCAGCTTGACAAACCGGTTGAAATGGATCTGCAATCGCTTTTCCGGTAATGGATGTGTCAATACTTGAACCCGGGCAGCCTGTATAATCTTCCGGGCAACTGATAACCGGAGGATAATTGCAACAATTTTCAGTAACTGTTACATTAAAATTGCAGGTACTTGAATTTCCACAGGCATCTGTAGCTGTTACAACAACATTCGTAATACCTAATGGGAAGATTGATCCAGAAGTTATGGAACTTGTAAAGACAATTTGACTGCATGCATCTGAAGCTGTTGCAGGATTCCAATTTACGATTGCAGTGCAAAGGTCATTTGATAAAACCGTCGTGTCACCAGGGCAAGAATTAAATACAGGAGCTTCAGTATCCTGTAGTATAATTTTTTGAATGCAGGTGCTTGTTAAGTTTGAGAATATCGGGTCGGTTGCTTTCCAAATTCTATTGATACTTGTAAAGCAAACAGACTGGCTTGTAACTTCATCGGTAAATGTTAAAAGTGGTTGCCTGCAATTCGTATCTCCTGGAAAAGCAGTTGCCTGTCCTGATAATAATGGATCAATTACTGCACCTGGACAGCTTGTATAATCAGCCGGACAATGTATGATTGGGATTGACTTACAACAATTTTCAACTACCGTGACATTAAATGTACACTTGGAACTGTTACCACATTTGTCGGTTGCTGTAATTGAAACGCTTGTTGTTCCAACTTGAAATTTAGAACCTGATGGAATGGACTCAGTTAATGTAACATCTCCACAAGCATCTGTTGCAATTGGAGAATGCCATGCGATGCTTGCAGAACAATCTGCTTCGGAGTTAATCGTAATATCTGAAGGACAAGCAGTTAATACCGGTCCGGTTTTATCTTCCAATCGAATGGTTTGAATACAAGTCGCAGTTAATAATGGATGCGTAGGATCGCTTGCTTTCCAGGTTCGATTTAAAACAAATAAACAATTGTCATTTTGAATGGTATCATCTTGATAACTTATTACTGGATTTGCACAATGTGCACTACCAGGAGTTGCATTTGCGAACCCTGTTGTTGCAGGTTGAATATCTGTACCTGGACAAGCCGTATAATTGCTTGGACAATGTAAAACGGGAGCTGATTTACAACAATTTTCTTCTACAGTGACAAGAAACTCACATTTACTGGTATTGCCACAAACATCGGTAGCGATAACAGATACAGCTGCAAGGCCTAAGGCAAACCGATAGCCTGAGGGAACGGATGTGGTAATTGAAACTACACCACAATCATCAATAGCAGTTGGTTCGTTCCAGCGCACAGTTGCAAGGCAATCATCATCCGATTGCACGGTTATGTTTGGTGGACAAAATGTAATTACAGGCGGTTTTGTATCCGTTAAAATAATTTTCTGAATGCAATAATCCATTAATATTGGTTTATCCGGATCAGTTGCTAACCAGGTTCTATGAATTTCAGTAAAACATGCGGTATGTTGAATGGTATCATCGTTGTAAGTAATGATTGGTTGCCTGCATTTAGCACTGCCTGGGTTTGCGGTAGCCTGCCCTGTAATAGTTGGATTGGTGGATCCATTTGGACATCCTTGAAAATCAGCAGGACAATGAATGACTGGATTTTTATTACAACAATTTTCCTCAACTGTTACTAAAAATTCACATTTGGTTGTATTCCCGCAAAGGTCCGTTGCAATAATTGAAACTGCCGCCAATCCAAGTGCAAATTGATATCCGGAAGGCACAGAACTACTAATAGATGCGATACCACAATTATCAGTTGCTTTTGGTTCTGCCCAACTCACTTTAGCTGTACAATCTGCATCTGACTGCACTGTAATATTTGGTGGGCAAAAGATAATTTGAGGAGCAATCGTATCTTTAATGTGAATCAGCTGGGTGCAATGTGATGTTAAATTCGAATGATCTGGATCGGTTGCAGTCCAAGTCCTTTCAATCGTATAGTTGCAATTAGATATAAAATTTAACTTATCTGTATAATTTAGTTGTGGTTCTTTGCAAGCTGGACTCCCCTTTGAAACGGAAGGTTTTCCTGTAGTAGCAGGATCAATGGAGCTACCAGTACAAGCTTGGATACTTGCAGGACAATGTATGATTGGGGCTATATTGCAACAATTAGAAACGACTGTTACATTAAATATACATCTGCTGGTATTTCCACAATCATCTGTTACTGTAATTACAACGGTATGAGTACCAATTGAAAATTCGCCACCATTGACATGAGAACTGACAACACAAAACTTTCCGCATGCGTCTGAAACCAAAGGCATTTTCCATGTATAACTGGCAGTACATTTATCATTGCTTAAAAGCGTGGTGTCCTTGGGGCAATTAAAAAGTTCAGGAGCAGTAGTATCTAAAGTATTGATATATTGAATGCAAAATGCCCGTAGTGTAGCATCATTCGGATCGCTTGCGGTCCAAACTCTTTGGATAAGAGAAGCGCCAGCACAATTTCCAGTCTTTACCAATAAATCCTTAAACGAAATTATTGGTTCACTGCATTCCGGGCTTCCTTTATACGCTATGGCGGCTCCACATAAATCTGGATGTATTGAACTTCCCGGACAAGATTTAAAATCAGGAGGACAAGTTATGCTGGGAGGTGTGGTACAAAAAATGGATATCCGTTCTTTGGATACTTGTTGATATTTTCCAACTTGAGACCAGCCAGAAAAATAAGTGCAAATAAATAATACTGCACATACTAAATGCTTTAGCAGCGTGTAAAATTGCTTTTCCATAAGAGGGTATGAATAGAATGAATTTCTAGAGTCTCAAGAAAGGGTATTAAATCCGTTTTGGATCTGGCATTAAATAGCAAGTAAGGAGTAAGGGTGTATTAAAAGAAGTATTGAGAGTGGGTGCTACTAAATGAATTGTAAATGTAATTTGAAGTAGTCGAAATTACCTAATATTTTTTTGATTAAATTTATATTAATGGTTTTTAGTATATAAAATCGATTCAAATTAGAAACAATACATTCATAAAAATAATTTATACAAAAAATAAATGTTTAGAAATTCATAGTAGCTGATAAAATGATGGTTATGATTAATAAATTTTAAAGTTTAGATGAAAATATCCTTTTATTTCAAAAACAAAGATTAAAACCCCAGTTTTTGATATGCGTATCCTAAAATTTAAAAACTACCTCATATCGGGTTTCAAAATAATAAACATCAGAATAAACAATCCATAACCGCCTATTGGGATTGCTGGTAGCATGACCATATTTGTTGCTAAAGCTATTTTCCCAATGCTTTTTAAATACCAGCACAATGCTAACCAAAGACATAAGCCTAATACTATCAATAGCCAGGTTCCATTTTTTGAGGAAGACCCCTTAATAGCATCTGAAATTATAATTACCAATGATACCAGAATTCCGATAACATTGATTCCGAAACCGATATAAAAGAGAAAGGATTTTAATAAAGCCCACATACCTTGATTATTTAGTTAGGATTAAAATTATAGATTTACCATAGTCAAATGCAAAATAGTAATCCAAATATACATCAATAAAACAAAAAAGCTCCAACCAGAATTATTGATTCAGGTTGGAGCTTACATCTTAAAGTAATTTAATTAATTAGTCTATAACAGTAAATTTGCGAATGATCCGTTGATCTTCATCTTCAAAAATTACAAAATACACTCCTGAATTAAATGTTCGGACAATTTTTGACAGATCCAATTTAACCAAACCCGTTGATTGCTTTATTGGGTGTATATAAATTAACTCGCCCTGAGCATTAATTAATTTGATGTTTCCATTATTTACTGGAATTTCAAATTCAATATTCAACTCTTCCCGAACCGGATTTGGATACACAATCATGTCATTCAAACTCAAAGAAGTTGGATCAAAATCAGGTGCATCCAAATATTTCTTAAGCTGAATTTCATCCGTTTCCGGTTGAATCAAATTGTTTCCATTGCAATTTGCATTTCCACATGGACCTAAATATCCTCCATAATTGATGTGGGTCTGCAGCGCTGCATAATAGGTACAAACAGTTTTATAACCGCCGCTATTTGTTCTGGTACATACCTGAACTTTAGTGCCACCACTGCATTTCCAGGCAGAAATAATGTTTGCAAAAGAAGGTGGATACTTGCAATCCGGTCTGCCATCATTATCATTATCAATTTTATCATTTCCACCCGGACATACATCACAAGCATCTCCGACTCCATCGCAATCCGAATCTGCCTGATTTGGATTTGAAACAGTTGGACAGTTATCATAACAATCTGCAACTCCATCATTATCCATGTCAAATCCTTCGTCAATTAATCCATCACAATCATCATCTTTTCCATTGCATATTTCAGTGCGTCGGTTAATAGTTATTGTAAATGAACATGTTTTAGAATTTCCGCTTAGATCTGTTGCAGTCCAAACCCGGTTTATTTCAGTAGCACCAACACAAGGTCCGGAGGAAATCACATCGTCTTTAAAACTGATTAAAGGCGGACTGCAATTTGGTCCGCCTGGAATAGCAGATGCAAAGCCCGTATTTCCGGGACCCGTAGAAACACCAGGACAAGCATGAAAATCCGCTGGACAGGTAATTACAGGTGGAACTGTACAGGCGGCAATC
>JAEUUO010000035.1 GCA_016787575.1 Saprospiraceae bacterium
AATCCAAATGAAAGAGCGGGTTGAGATGAAAAAAGGATACAACGAATATCAAATATCCAAAGCGCAGATCAATCAGGCAGGAGTGTACTATTACCAGATTGACTATCAATCAAATACCGTAACTAAAAAGATGATTATTACAGAATAAGAATTCGAAAACAGATTGATGAAAAGCCCTCGGACTATAATCCGGGGGCTTTTATTTTAAAAAAATATGTGAAAAAATTATAATATATAATAAAAAGACTTATGTTTGCAGTAGGAATTATCCCAATTGTATTCCTTTTAGCACAGTTCTCGGATTTAGCGAAGTAATTTATTTACTAAAATCCATTCAAATGAAATTTACTACTTCGCTGATTATCAGTTTTTTATTTATCCAGTTTGCTTTTATAGCACCATCAAATGCAGGAATTGTTTTTGACGGTAGTTTTGGCACATCTGCACCTGCTGCTTTAGTTGGACCATACCTTATGACTCCGTTTGCACCAGATGGCAGATCCTTATTTAATAATGAGACTCAAGTTTTCACAGATGCAAGTTTAACAACTGCAATAGATTTTTCATCAAGCCTTGCCCATTTTCGCATAGGTTCAGGATGGGCTACCTGGTCTCATGGATATACCGGTGATGTTTATTACGTAAACAACCAAACAATAACGATCACATTGCCCTTTGGTACCAATGCATTTTATTTTTATGTAGAGCCAAATGTTTTTTCAGATTTTGATGTAGAGGCATTCGCAAATGACGGAACCTCATCAGGAATAATTTCGGTTTCAGGAATTGCAGGAGCTACAGGTTTTGCTTTTTATACAACGTCAGGCTGTACTTTGACTTCTATTACCATTAATGTCGATCCCAATGCATTGGGTTTTGCAATTGGAGAATTTGGCATCAATCTTTGTGCACCCAATGGAGCTTTATCTTGTAAAAATATAAATGTTTCATTAGATGAAAATTGTCAAGCGACGGTAACACCAACGATGGTATTAACCGGAGGATATACCTGTTATTCTGCTTTTGAAGTTAATCTGACACATTATGGAAAACCGGTTCCGAATCCAATAAATTCCAATTATTTAGGACAACATATTACAGCTACCGTATTGGATACAATGACTGGAAACAGCTGTTGGGCGGATATAGTCATAGAAGACAAATTAGCGCCTACAATAATTTGCAGAGCCGATACTACGGATTGTTATTCTTTTCATCATTTTTTCCCATTGACCTATGATGGATTTGATTGCAGCCATTATTCAGTGAAAACAATTGACGAACGGATCGAACACATTGATTGCGATGAAACCTATATCAAAGCAGTATATCGTGATTTGCAAATCACAGATTACAATGGTTTGACAGATGTTTGTACGGACACTATTTTGGTTGAGCGAATTAGTGCAAATGATATTTATTTACCCTACTACCAATATGATTTGCGTTGCGATCAGCCTTATTTAACAGATGCAAATGGAAACCCGAGCCCTTATGTAACAGGCTTACCTTTTTTCTTTACACACAATTTTTCATACGTTGAAATCTGGCCGTTGAATCTTCTTTTAGATTGCAATGTCTGGGTAGGATATGAAGACATTGATTTAGGCGAAATCAATTGTGTTCGCAAGATCATGAGAACATGGACTGTTAGAGAGTGGTGGTGTAACCAAGAGATTGTCAACAACTCCTTGCAAATAATTATCATTCGTGACGAAGCGGGTCCCGAAATCACCCACATGCCATACGGCTTTGAGGCGACAACTGGAAGGAGAGACTGCGAAGCGCGGGTATTGTTACCATCAATTGAAGCGGTAGATGCATGCCACAATAAATTGCGAGTTGATATCATCTATCCAGGAGGCGTGTTGGAAAATCAAAATGGAGGTTATGTAAATTTACCGGTA
>JAEUUO010000041.1 GCA_016787575.1 Saprospiraceae bacterium
TAGGCGCAATGCCAATGGTTTTGAATTGCTTTCATTTTTTAAACAACATGTATCTTTGACATAGCGGCTTTAGCAAGTGGATCGGTAACTACTTGTTTTGAATTGCTTTCATTTTTTAAACAACATGTATCTTTGACATAGATCAATCAAATTATTGATACGGCAACTGGAGTTTTGAATTGCTTTCATTTTTTAAACAACATGTATCTTTGACATAGATCATACAAGGCAACCAATCAGGCCGGCCAGTTTTGAATTGCTTTCATTTTTTAAACAACATGTATCTTTGACATAGTAATCCGAATAAAATTAAATGTTTCATTGTGTTTTGAATTGCTTTCATTTTTTAAACAACATGTATCTTTGACATAGTGGTTGCTAATTATCCAGGCGCACAACAAAGTTTTGAATTGCTTTCATTTTTTAAACAACATGTATCTTTGACATAGGTTTCATCGCTACACAATACTATTAAAATAGTTTTGAATTGCTTTCATTTTTTAAACAACATGTATCTTTGACATAGTATGACTGCTCCAATTCCTTTATGTAAGCAGTTTTGAATTGCTTTCATTTTTTAAACAACATGTATCTTTGACATAGTAATAAAAACACTAACCATTCTGCTTATCGTTTTGAATTGCTTTCATTTTTTAAACAACATGTATCTTTGACATAGCAGGAAGCGGAGGCCAAGATAATTGCCGAAGTTTTGAATTGCTTTCATTTTTTAAACAACATGTATCTTTGACATAGAATTTATTGAAAACTCCGGCACTACATTCGGTTTTGAATTGCTTTCATTTTTTAAACAACATGTATCTTTGACATAGACATGGAAAACACACCCATCCGCAATGATTGTTTTGAATTGCTTTCATTTTTTAAACAACATGTATCTTTGACATAGTTGGAAAATAGCAAGGTTCTTCTGAATATGTTTTGAATTGCTTTCATTTTTTAAACAACATGTATCTTTGACATAGAGAATTCTGCTAATCTATTGATATGCAATATGATACATGTAAATTTTCTTCTAAAAAATCAATTAATTTTATTGGCTTTTTAGCCTATAAAAGGGTTTTTAGAAAAATTCTAGCATAAGACTTTCACCTGATTTGCTGCGTTTTGGGTTTTCACCATGGTACACTTCAAGATTTGCAAATTGCTTGTCCGTGATGAGACTAATTACTATATGGCCTTTTGGAGGTAATGCTTTTTTTACTCCTATCCTGAATTTGTTTGCATGCTCACGACTCATGCAATGACGAATATAAATGGAGTATTGGAACATGCTAAACCCTGCTTTCAGAAGATTTTTTCTAAAATCTGTATAAAGTTTGCGGTCTTCCTTGGTTTCTGTAGGAAGATCAAAATAAACAATTACCCACATGATACGATACGCATTAAATCGAATTGAATTATTCATATTCCGGAAAAACTAATAGAGTGGAATCTCCGGTCTCAAAACATTGTGCAAGTTTGGAGCAAACAGTATTTACTGCAATTTGTAAAGGTCTTTTCAATCCATCCAACATTACATCTCGGTTTAAAATTCCTAAGCAAAGAGCGCGGATTTCTTTATTTAACTCACATTCATCAGCTGGTACAATTTCTCTGGATACCAAATCCCTGACTAACTTATCAGCATATGGCCTAAAAGGTTCCATAATATCATCAGCCAGGCATAAGCTGTTGTAAGCATTTTTATGATGTATGCCCATAAAGGGAAATAGTCCGGATCCAATTAGAGACCTTGCAACCACTGCTCGAATTACAGAATATGTATAATTTAACGCATGATTTGGACTCTCTCCAAAACGGTCCCTTCTAAAACCAGTTTTATCCCCAAACAACTTACTCCAATAATAGGCTGCAGCGGTTGCTTCGATATTGGAGCTATCTCCTGAACGTACTTTTTGAGATGCTTCCATTAATATTTTATAGGGTAGTTTCAACTGCTTTAAAACCAGAGCCTGATTCCGAATTTTTGCGCAGATGGTAATTTGCCAAAGTTTCTTTTTGAGTGGTTTGGATGAATCAATTTGTGAGCGCATGCGCAGGCCACTTAGACTATGACCAGCCATGGGTACCAGAATACCGGAAGGCAAATGTCGGGAATCACAAACAATGATGGGTACATTTCTATTCAAGCAATTCTGGAGCAGTGGTGTTGTGATCAGTATTTGTGAATGATCCAATATGAGCATGCCAGCATCTTCCAATGGACGACTGGTTTTAATGGCCTCTGACTCTCCGGAATTTTGCTCAATAATAAGTTGCTCTAATTTGGTACTAAGCCGGGCCGGACTCTCGATATAATACGTCTTAGTAATCACCCCAAGACTATTTACGCAAGAATTATGCCTTTTTTATCAAGCCGATATCAGATCTCCAATAAATTTCACCTAATAAATTCAATTTGATTTTTACTGCCTTTATAGTATTTGAATTGGAATACTGTTTAATTGGCATTTTATCCTTATCTGCTTGAATTTTGGAAAGTATGGATTTACCAAGATAAACATTATTACCTGTGAACTTTATAACATGATATAGCTTATTATTTAAATTTTCTTGATTTGTCCAGTCAACTTCATCTGGATGTTCATTGTAAAGAATAAATTTATCAAAATGTGTAAGGCTAAAGATTAATTTTTTACCATTTAGTTCCTTAGGATACAATAAGCCTATTTCTTTTTTGTTTTTTATCGCATTATAAAATGAAATTGATAGATAATCCCGTTTGCCATTTTCGCCTTCATAAATAACTAATGCATAGTTGTTGCCAGGTTCAATATAAGTTTTTGTATCTTCTCTAAGGATTGGCAGATTAGATGAATTATTTATCATTCGCACTCTTCTAAGTGGCTTTCCATTAAATAATATAGGCTCTTTTATTATTTGTGTCCAAGATCCTTTTTTTTCAATAAGCCCTTTAAAGTGCTGTTTAATTTTCTCATCAACAATTTTGTCCAACTGTGCTTCATTCAAATTAATAATCCTCTTTGTTACTACATAATTTTCTTCACCAGTATAGGGATTCATAATTTTTCCATATAAGGTATCTTCATGCAAAGGCCCTCTCAATGCTTTTTGTATTAATTGTTTTTTATCTGGACGTTTATCGTGTTTGTATTTATTAATACTACTCCTTACTAATTTTTTTGGAAATTTATGGACGATCAATAGTCCATTGACCATATCTTCTAAATCGCGCCTAAATCTTGGCCAAGGCGGCTCTAAATTTAATTTAAAATTCCCATTTCCAGATTCTGTTGCTCGGGAAATTTTTTGAATGAGGGCCTGACTGGTAGCCGCAATCACTACTGCATCAATAAAATGATGGCGGTGATCTCCCCTGTTTTTCATTTCAGCGATCAAGTCTGGTGTGCCTTCGTAATGTAGGATTGAATTGAGACCTAAATCTTTTCGAATCATGTGTGTGACGCCTCCTTTGGTAGTATAAACTTTCTCAATGCATTCCGATAGTTTCTCTACCGATTTGCGCGCTATGTAAGCAGTATCCGAAAGCTGACTGTTGCTAAAGCTATCTGGCAAATTTTCAGTTAAGAAAATAGATTTTTTAAATGGATTTGAAAATCTTGCAATCCGTTTCTGAAAATCTGATTTTTCTTTTTCTGGTCGTCTTTCAAAATATTCAAGAGGAGTAAGGTTTGTTTTAAATGAGTTGATCGATCGTTCACAAAGTGTCTTATTCGCAAAACTGTTATCTAATGATCTGCTAAATGGCAAGATATGCTCAATCTCAATTTCCTGATTACTAATTAAATCTGATAGTGAGATTACTTTGCCACTGTATGGCGATATTCGATCGGCTTCAAGCCAAAGTCTGTATTTTTCGAGATCTGATTTTTTGACTTCTTTTGTAAAAGCATCAAAATCATCAAAGTCGTTTCCTGTACAACCTAACTCTAACCACAATTCATATTTGGTCAAAATTGAATCAGAATAAGCTATGGTTCTATTAAAGAAATTTTCAAGAACTTCCCGATATTGATCTCTTTTTGTTTGTTTTAAAATATTTTTATATCGTATTTGTTCTCTAATTGCTTTTGGTTTTTTTAATTCCCTTGCAAGTTCAATGCGCACTTCATCTGGTTTACCATGTTTACCAATAAGTTGATTGACTAAGGCAATACAAACGGAAACAGCTTTTTGGACTACAGGATTTCGCAATTCATTTGTTTTGAGACTCCTGACTTTGGGTAAATTTTTAAATTTATTTTCAAAACTGTGGTGATAACCTGCTTCTATACATGCCTCATCAAAGCGCATTCCCTTTTTCATATAAGGCAATAATTTTTGCGCTGCTTTGTGGCTTATATTGCTATAATCCTGTTCGAGTTTTAAATGGTCCGCACTCCAGAGTTTTTCGACAACAGGTAATTCTAAATTAAATTTTGTTCTTAAATGTTCGGATAATTTTTTGAAATGTACATCTCCAGTAAATAACAAACAATGATAGATCTTTAGAATCGTTTCATCGGATAAATTGAGCCCTTCATCCTGGAGTATTTTGTTTATTTGAATTTCAGTACGACAGGGTACTAATTCAATTTCACTAAATTTTATACGAGTGGAAAAGCCCAATGACTTTTTTATTTTCGCTTCCGTTGGTTTTAAATCTGATTTTAAAAGCTGTACCAGCTTCAATTTTTGGTCCAGATTTAGTTCGCCAAATTCTGAGGTATCAGGATTGGCCCACTTTAAATTATTGATATTTTGCCAGGCCCTAAATTCCTGAAAGACCGGATGACTGCGTGGCATGCATCTTTTTGAAGATTCCAACCTGCATTTACCAACCAGATTTTTAGCAGATTTTAAAGGCCTTTGATAAAATATTTGCTTTTTTATTTCGCTACCTAGCTCTGTATTAAAATGTGGATTACTTAAATTGATTTGGGTATTAAAAATTTTATCTATTTCTTCTTCATACATATGGCGACTGGTCCACCGTTCTAAAATTCGTTCTTCCAATCTTTTACCTTTGAAATGATCAGAAATCAAGTTGAAATAGTATTCACCTAAGGTTCTTGATCCAGAATTACGAATCAATTCTTCCAAGTCACTGATTCCTTTTTTTACTGTACCGAGATCCTTATTGTTTTCTTTCATAAGATCCTTCCGGTTACTTAAAAACCCTCTTTTTTTAGCAAAGTATAGACATACGCGAAATAATTCATCAGGTTGAAGAATTCGTTCGAGTCCCTCATATCGCAATTTATATAGGCTTAATGGGCTGGTATTTTTGAAAATATCATTTTCATTTAAGTCAAAAAATTTTTTAGCAATTTCTAAGATCCTCCGGCGTCTAAGTTTTCGTCTGTATAATCTTCTTCGAGCTCCCCGATATTGGGTTCTCAATTGGGAATAGGAACTTTCTTTACCTGTTTTGGGATCTTCGTTATTTCCTTTAGGAAATATTATAACTCCACCATCTAAAAGTGCCTCATTTTCAGCCACTAAAGCCCAACCGAGTGAATTGGTTCCCAGGTCTATACCTAATATTTTCTTCATATATGCTGGTTATTGGAGCTAAAATAGTAATTTTGTCATGAAAGCAATTCAGAATAAAGAATTATTCTGCAGGCTTTTAGCCTTGCCCCACTTCGGTAGGGGCATTTTTTTTGTCTTAAATTCTGATTAGATTTTAAAGCCTAGTTTCGGAAAATTACCTTCCAAACTCTTTCCAACTAATTATTTGAAGGCCTTCACGTTTGTACTTTCATCTCCAGTATAAATTAGATGGGTTTTCGTTATTGGAGATTCTGTGGCAGCTAGTTTTTTAATAATTTTAAATGCTGAAAAAACTCCGCTTTGATTGTGTGGTTCATTTTAATTTCAAACAATTTGGAGTATCCGTCATTATCAATTACTAAATCTATTTCCCAGAGATTGCTGTCTTGTTACACATACAAGCAATTGAATTAAGCTCTTGATAAAATGGTTTTAAGCCGAAAAAAAGGATGACTACTAAAATTGAAAACCGGTTTCTGTTGGGCAGTATCATGCGGGTTTTCATAGAAAGGTGTTGAAAACAAATCTAAGCATAATATTTGTCAAATAGCTTGATCCCGCAGTTTTATTGGGCTGATATGCAGGCTTTCCCAACAAAATCTTCAAAATTTTCATATAATTTTTCTATATTTGCATGCGTTGGATTTCTTTCCAAGGGAAGTAAAATCCGGCAATGTTAATTATTTTATATATAAAGGTCTGTTTTACAAGAAATTGTAATTAGTCCGGGGGATATGTGGTGTTTGGTTAAAGGTTGTTTTATTAAATTCATAATAAATAGAGTTTTGTCATTATTCGCTAAATCTGAAAGCACCTGAAGGGAAACAGAAAATGAAATGCCATAACTGGCAATTCAATGGATGCATGACATAAAGCTTTTCTACCACCACATTCTGATGGCAAGACCTGCTTAAAACATATCAGAATGCAAGATGTACTTGTAGCAATTATTGGGGGCCTCATGGCCGGAATGGGAATTGGATATTTTATCGTTCACGCCATTCTCAAACGTTCCAATCAACGAAAACTGGAAGAAATTAACCGGATCAGTGATCTGGAAATAGAAAAAGCGCGAGTAACCGCTCAACGCATGGTTTCTGAAGCTGAAATGAAGGCAGAGAAAATTGTCTCTAAAGCCGAACAGAAAAATGAAACCATCAAACAACAAAAAATTCAGGAGTCCCGGGATAATTTCGCCCGGCTGAAAGCTGATTTTGAAAGTTATAAAACAACACAATCGGTCGAACTGAAAGAACGGGAATTGAAGGCGGTCGCCATTGAAAAAGAAATCGCAGCAAAAACCCAGGATTTGGAAAGTCGGGAAGCTGAAGTAAAAATGTTGCGCGAAAATCTGGATCTCCAATTAAAAATTGTCAATAAGAAAAAAGAAGAACTGGAATTTGCAAATGAAAAACGCATCAAGGAATTGGAACAGATTGCAAGAATGAATGAATCTGAAGCCAAAGAACATTTGCTGCAAGCTGTAAAAGCTAAAGCTACCAACGATGCTTTGATCATTGAACGCGAAGTCATCGAACAGGCAAAAACCAATGCAAATAAAGAAGCTAAGAAAATAGTTATCCAAACCATCCAGCGGATGTGTGCTGAATATACCATTGAAAATTCAGTATCGGTTTTTAACCTGGACAGCGATGACATCAAAGGTCAAATCATCGGTCGTGAAGGAAGAAACATTCGCGCACTGGAAGCTGCTACCGGTGCAGAAATTGTTGTAGATGATACACCGGAAGCAATTGTTATTTCCAGCTTTGATCCAATCCGTCGTGAAATTGCACGCCTTTCTTTAAAACGATTGGTTGCAGATGGAAGAATCCACCCGGCACGTATTGAAGAGGTAGTTGCAAAAGTTAAAAAACAACTGGATGAGCAAATTATAGAAATCGGTGAACGCACCATCATCGATCTGGATATTCATGGTTTGGATCCGTATTTGGTTAAAATGATCGGTCGTATGCGATTCCGTTCGTCTTATGGTCAAAATTTATTAAAACACTCATCAGAAACTGCCAACTTATGCGCTGTAATGGCTGCTGAATTGGGTTTGAATCCAAAACAAATAAAATTAGCAAAACGTGCCGGACTTTTGCACGATATTGGAAAAGTTGCCGAGGAAGAATCAGAATTGTCACATGCTTTGTTTGGCATGAAGTTGTGTGAAAAATACAATGAAAATCCAATCATCATCAATGCTGTTGGTGCACACCACGATGAGATTGAAATGAATAATATTATTTCACCCATCGTACAAGCCTGCGATGCCATCTCTGGTGCTCGTCCAGGTGCACGTCGTGAAATTCTCGAATCCTATCTAAAACGTATCAACGAACTTGAAGAATTGGCCATGACTTACGAAGGCGTCCAAAAAGCATATGCACTTCAAGCAGGTCGCGAATTGCGCGTAATCGTTGAAAGTGAAAAAGTAACTGACCAATATGCAGACGATTTGGCATTTATGATATCCCAAAAAATTCAAGATGAAATGCAATACCCCGGTCAGGTAAAAGTAACCGTAATCAGAGAAAAACGAGCCACTGCGTTTGCAAGATAAAGAATCAATTAAGAATTAATAATTGAAGAATACATAATTCTTAATTTTTAATTCTTAATTCTTAATTACAAATACCCCAGCCACCAATACGAATGCCGTTTTCGATATTGGCTAAACCACTTGCATGCTGGATATAAGGCAATGACCACCAGAATCCAGACTACATACACCGTTTGCAACGAATAGCCTTCTCCTGGTGCTGAAAATGCAAATGGAGGACCGTTGGGTTGGGTAATGGGTTCCGACCAAAGGTGTCCTCTTGTAAAATACAAGATACTTGCAATAATATGAAGGATGTAAAAATGGAGTATGTAATAAAAGAACGGCACACTGCCATATATAGAAAATACATGCATCCAGTTTTTCCTTTTACCTTCTGTGTAATTTATTGAATCCATTAAACTCAAAAAGATCAATCCGGGCCCAATCGTTATACATAAATACAGCAAAGAGGGCGGATACTTATTGACATTAAAAAATGAAAAGAAATCTTCCACAGGATTTGGCTGGTCCGCCCAGGGAACAGGATCTCCATAAATATTAAGCCAGCGTAAAACGAAAAAGAATAAAATCAATCCTGTTCCTTTCAATAACAAGAATTTTCTCCTCCAATCATTGGAAACATCTGCAGCATACAATTTACCTGCACAATATCCCAAAATCATGACACCAAGCCAGGGTACAAATGGATAAACGATCATTAAATTACGTCCTTCCCCTAAGGGATAAAATGCAAAATGCCCATTGTGAATCAGGTCCCAAAAGAAACCATGATGTGTGTAATCAATTCCGTCTAATGCATTGTGGAAACAAACGATCAAACTTCCAATTAGCAAGAGCACCATATATGGTAAATAAATCAAGGCAGCCATGAAGACCATGGAAATCCCTATGGCCCAGATAACTTGTAATATGAATATTGGATAGCTGAATTGGAAACTCCATAAAAATCCCATTACAAACAATTCTACAAAAATCAACCACATGCCTCTTTTAAATAAAAAACTACTGAGTGCAGATTTTGATTTTCGCATACCTTGTAAATAAATAGAAAGTCCCGATAGAAAAATAAAGATAGGTGCACAAAAATGAGTCACCCAACGGGTAAGGTATAAACTCAAATGGGTAGTTTGAACATCCAAGGGATCATGCATAAAGGCATCGTAATGTATAAAATCACGTGCATGGTCAAGCGCCATAATTACCATGATTATGCCTCTTAATAAATCAATGGTGTAAATTCGCTGATCCTTTAAATTGCCAGAATTCATAATTATAAGTATTGGAAGGAACAATGCTTAAATGTAATCATTTTTCTTTATTGTAGAATCCCATCATTTTATAAAAAAGTCTGTTAAACCAGATTTTAGCCCTTATAATTTTATTTTTATCATTTGCATATTTTTCAATCCAGACGAAGAAAGGAATTTGCTCCAATCTCTTTTATCTTTACGATGGAATTGAAACTATGATAGACTTCAGTACTTTAAAGCAACAGCTTAAAGGAGAATTACACACCGATCGTTTGCATCTTGGAATTTATGCAACCGATGCAAGCAACTACCAAATAATGCCCTTGGCTGTTGCCTTTCCAAAAGATGATGCAGATGTTCGCGAACTATTGCGTTGGTCGAATCAGAATCGAGTACCGCTGATGGCAAGGGGAGGAGGTACCAGTCTGGTGGGACAAACCGTTGCACAAGCCATAGTAATTGATTTTACAAAATACATGGATGCCTTGCTGGAATTCAATCCAGATGAACAATGGGCCTGGGTTCAACCCGGAATTGTGCGTGATGTACTTAATCAGAAATTAAGCAAATATCAGCTGCACTTTGCACCCGATCCGGCAACCACTTCACGCGCAACGGTTGGAGGCATGATTGCCAACAACAGTTCCGGTACGCGGAGTATATTGTATGGAAAAACACTCGACCATGTGCTTGAATTAAAAATTGCTTTGTCAAATGGAAACGTTTTGGTTTGTAAAAATCTTTCCAGTTCTGAATTGGAGCAAAAACTTGAGCAGAATGATGAAGAAGGACACTTGTATCGCGAGTTATTTAACATCATCCAGGAGCATAGATCTGAAATAGAAGTTCGTTTTCCAAAAGTGATGCGACGGGTGGGTGGTTACAATCTTGATGAATTCTTAACTAACGATTGGAATCTTTGTGATTTGATTACTGGAAGTGAATGCACCCTGGCATTGATATTGGCTGCAAAAATAAATTTAGAGCCTACACCGAAACACCAATGTTTATGCATTGTACATTTTGAAGATTTTTTTGAATCAATTGCACACGTAGCCGAAATTGTAAAATTCAAACCTGCTGCTGTAGAATTGTTGGATCATTTGTTGATTGAGCGCAGTCGTGAAAATTTAGAAACCAAACATTATTGTCATTTTATACAAGGCGAACCAGGAGGTGTGTTGATTGTTGAATTTTATGGAGAATCTCTTGAAGAAGCTTTCGAACGCGCCGACGCATTAGCCGTTCATTTGCAACAGCAAAAAATGGGATACGCCTGGCCTGTCATTTCTGATAAAAAAACCATCGAAGATGTTTTTACAGTGCGTAAAAAAGGACTCGGACTCTTGATGGGTGTAAGAGGAAATCGCAAACCAATTGCATTTATTGAAGATGCGGCAGTTCCGTTAGAACATCTTTCAGATTATATCCGCGAAGTGTTTGAAGTATGTAAATCGAATCAAACACCGGTAGTTGCTTATGCACATGCCAGTGTCGGTTTGTTGCATGTGAAACCTTTGTTGGATTTACGAGATGGAGCTGATATCGAGCGAATGAAAAAAATTTCATCGGAAGTTTTGCAATTGGTTAAAAAATACAAAGGATCCTGGAGTGGTGAACATGGAGATGGATTGGCACGCAGTCCATACAATGAAGAATTTTTTGGAGAAAAATTATACCGCGCTTTCAAATCTGTTAAATCAATTTTTGATCCTCACAATTTATTAAATCCCGGAAAAATTGTGGATGCTCCTGCTGTAGATACAAATTTGCGATATGGGATCAATTACAAGGACCAGGATTTCCAATCTATGTTTCATTATAGAAATGAAGGTGGATTTAAGGATGCCGTTCATCTTTGCAATGGAGTGGGAGAGTGCAGAAAGCATTCCGGAGGAAGCATGTGTCCAAGTTATCGTGCTACGCTTGAAGAAAAAGACAGCACAAGAGGTCGTGCCAATGCATTAAGACTTGCCATGAGCGGACAATTAGATGATTATGGAATGGAAAGCTCCTTATTACAGGATGCTATGGATTTGTGTCTTTCATGTAAAGCTTGTAAATCTGAATGTCCGAGCAATGTGGATATGGCTAAATTGAAATCTGAGCTGCTCCATTTTCAAATGAAAAGAAATGGACTTCATCTTTCTGATCGCTTAATCGCATGGCAAGATCATTTTGGAAAATTGAATAGTGGTTGGATGGCTGGATTTGTAAATACCATGCTTCAGACAAAATTATTCAGAAAAATATTTGAACAAATCAGCGGACTGGATCAACGACGTATCTTGCCAACATATACTAAAAATCCATTCCGTGCATCTAACAATGGGATGAGCTCAAAGCCTTCTGATAAAGTGGTTTTATTTGCAGATACCTATATGAAATTTCATGAGCCAGGAATCGGAGTTTCTGCAAAAACCTTATTGGAACAAATGGGTTTTGAAGTTATAGTCTACGACAAGCAATGTTGTCAGCGACCAGCCATCTCACATGGATTATTAGATCAGGCGAAAGCAAAAGGCAGTCAATTGTTTCAAGACATAAAACCCTGGCTGGATCAAAAAATTCCAATATTAGTTTGCGAACCATCTTGTGCTTCGGCTTTGAAAGACGACATTCCGGATTTAATGGATGAAGCATGGGCAAGCGATGCATCGGAAAACATTTTTTTAATTGAAGACTTTATCAGCAGAGATGACAAAATGATAAATCATTTAAAATTCAAAGAAGGTAATTACATGTTACATGGACATTGTCATCAAAAAGCAATGTTCACTACAAAGAGTATGCATTTGTTATTTTACAATCAAGTGTTTTCAGAAATAAATTCAGGTTGTTGTGGAATGGCCGGATCCTTTGGTTACGAAAAAAATCATTATGAAATTTCAGAGCGCATAGCTAAGACCAGTTTAATTCCAGCCATTGAGAATGCAAATTCAGATACTCACATCATTGCCAATGGATTCAGCTGCCGTCATCAGATCGAACATTTCTCAAATCGAAAACCCAAACATTGGTTGGAGTATTTGGAAATTTAATCTTGATCCAAAATCATGCTCCAAAATTCAGTACCAAAGTCATGTCACGCCTTCGGGGTTAAAATATTGATTAATTGAAAGGGAAAAATAATTTATCCAAATTGGTATAGTAAGACATATTTATTGACATCTGTTGAATATGCATCAGGTGGAATATTGTCAGGAAATTTTGGATGTGAATAATATTTTTCCATAGCTCCTAAGTCTAACTCCTCGCAATTAAATTTCCAACTTAACAGGTTATTTATTTTTGCAACATTGAATGTACCTTCAATAAAGCCACTGCCATTGCCAACAGCCAATAACATCAGATTTAAACCATTTTGAAATTCAAAAACATAAAAAATAACTGCTTCATAATAATCATAAACATCCATTTCAATAATTTCTTTAAAATATGAAAGTTTTTTATCATAATCCCATTTTCTTTTTCTTTGGATTCCATAAATTTTTAATTTTTGAACCTCCATAGGTTGAATAAAACGTAAATGGCATTGCAATCTGGGATTTGCTAAATGATATACTTCATTACCCATGTATATAGGTGTTTTGTAAAATTGCAATGGAGCCACATCATCATTTATTATATTACAGAAGTAATAAGGTTTTACGTTAAGATTAAGTTGGAATTTATTCTTATTTGATTCTTCAAAATTTAATGTAACTATTTCACTAACAAAATCATTAGATCCATAATTGAAGTTCATATTGTAACCACTAATATAAAGCAATTTACTATTTATAACATTTTGTAGCTGGGATATTTTCTCTTCAGAATAAATAAATGAAACTTCTAAAACCATGTTTATTTATTTTATGTGATTATTTTAAGTACTATGTAAGGTTGAAAATTATTCAAATAATTAAACCCGAAATGCTGTAATATATATAGATTATCATGACAAATTATATTTTAAACCCTAAAACGGTAAGATACTAGTAAGCCCTTAGGTTAAAATAATAGTAACCCCGAAGGGGTGACATGATTATAACCCATAAGGAATCAAAAAATCGTAACCCCGAAGGGGTGGCATTGTTATTTCTTCTCTCCAAATAAATATTTTAATTTGAATCAAAATTTAATAACTTATGTTTTAGTGCACAATGCACAATTTGCATTGGCAAATGGATGAATCATTTAATATTGTACATTAAAAAATTTCCGTAGAATATATATTAATTTCTCTCACCTATCAACTGTCACCTACCACCTATCAACTATCTCCAATAAAAAAGCCGCTCCAAAAAAAGAAGCGGCTAAAATATGTGATTGTTTTTAAGCTGCTTTTTTGAATAGTCCTCCTAAAAGAGATCCTGCCGATCCTCCTAATAGCGAGATGATGATATTGAAAATATTAATACCTCCACCATCGCCACCACTGTTTGCAAAAAGTCCAAGGGCTGCAGTAATCATTGGTAAAACATTGCCTCCGGCTGCACCTGCAATCAGATTGCCAACCATGCCCAATCCATTTTTCTTAAGCATATTGCCCAGCCATCCCCCGCCGGCACCGGCGATCGTATTGATTAATAATGATGTTATATCCATATTCGTTTGTTTTAAAGGTTTAGAAAATAGGTTTTACATTACAAGATAAGAAACCCGCCTCCAATTTGTTAATAATTATTATATAAATAAATATTAAATATATAATAATTAGAACAATAATCAATTATAAACATTATAAAAATAGTCTGGGATTGCTTAATTTCACAATTCAAACACCAGATTCCGGATTTATATGTCAAAAAATTTAAGTCATTTATCAGGCAGACAGGGACTTCAAAACAATTTGTTTGAAACAATTGGAAGTCATTCCGAACAATTGGGCCCACTTTCTAAAGAAGAAATAGCAAAAATTGCTGAAGAGTATCTAATGGGTACTTCCAATATTTTTGGAACTGCCAGCTTTTATGATTTTACACGGGAAAGTAATCGCGGCAAAAAAGTATTTATTTGCAATGGTTCAGCATGTTTAACTGCAGGAACTCAAAATGCCCTTGCAGATAAAATTTCAGCACATTTTGATCCATCTGAAATAGGAGAAATGTGCTGTTTAGGTCGATGTCATGAAAATGCAGCATTTCATTTTGATGGTGCAAATTATTCCGGGAATGCAATTGATGAATTGGAGCAAATTAAAAAAAGTTCTAAACGCATCCGCGATCGCTACCATGTCAAACACAAAGGGAAGCAAATCTTAACAGGTGCAGCTCCTTCATTAGAACAAATTAAAATAGATCTGGCTAAAGTATTTCAAACACACCCAGATTCCGTTTTACAAGAAATAAAACTATCCGGATTGAGAGGCCGCGGCGGTGCAGGTTTTCCAATCGGTATTAAATTGGAAACTTGTTCGAAAGTAAATGGCAAGCAAAAATTTATTGTATGCAATGCCGATGAAGGAGATCCCGGTTCGTATTCAGATCGTTATATTTTAGAACAACAAGCTTATTTATTATTGATCGGAATGTTAATTGCTGGATATGTGACAGGCGCCTCCAAAGGAGTCATTTACATTCGGGCTGAATATCCGGAATCGGTTGATCGCATCAATGAGGCTGTTGAAGAATTTCGGCAATCTGGTCTTACCGGTAGTAGCATATTGGGATCTAGTTTTCAATTTGAATTTAAAGTGATTAAAGCGCAGGGTGCCTACATCTGTGGAGAAGAAACCGCTTTGCTTTCATCCATTGAAGGCCAGAGACCTGAAGTAAGAGTACGTCCCCCGTTTCCGGTTTTTGAAGGTTTGTTTCGGCAACCAACCGTTGTCAATAACGTAGAGACATTGGCAAATCTTTATTGGATTGTTGTCAACGGCGGTAAAGAATTTGCTGCAATTGGCACTTCAAAATCGAGTGGCACAAAACTTATGTCCTTAGATGGCTTTTTTAACAAACCCGGCATTTATGAAGTCGATATGGGCACACCACTGAATGAAGTGGTATACCAGTTAGGAGGTGGTTTTCATTCAAAAGTAAAAGCATTGCACATCGGAGGCCCACTCGGAGGATTAGTTCCAATTCATAAAGTGGATTCTTTGACAGTAGATTTTGAATCCTTTGCTCAAAATGGATTTATGTTAGGCCATGCTTCCATGGTATCAGTGCCGGATTCGTTTTCAATGATTTCATATCTAGAACATTTGTTTGCATTTACAGCTCACGAAAGTTGCGGTAAATGTTTTCCATGTAGAATTGGTTCGACCCGAGGAAAAGAATTATTGCAAAAAGCTCAAAAAAATACTGATTATAAAATTGATTTGGAATTATTGCGCGATTTATTAGATACCATGAAACGAGGTTCCCTTTGTGCTTTAGGCGGTGGAATTCCGCTTCCGGTTTACAATGCCTTAGATTATTTTTATGATGAACTAAAATTGTATTTCGTTGAATCAAATGCTGCGGTTCGATAAATTGTTTTGGTGAAAGACTAAAGGACCAAGGACGAAAGTATATGTACCAAAGACCATTGCCAACTACCAACTAATTTAATGCTCGCAGAGCCGCAAAGACGCAAAGAAAGAGAAATGTTCAATAAGCAATGCTCAATTTTCAACAATCAACTAACAACTAACAACTAACAACAATCAACTTTCAACTACTAACTATGCAAGAAGCTTATATAGTAGCCTATTCTCGATCTGCTTTTACAAAAGCAAAGAAAGGAGGATTTCGATTTACCCGTTCAGATGATTTAGCGGTTTATATCATTCAGGAATTAATTAAAAAACACCCTTCCATTGATTATAAATTGATCGATGATGTTATCGTAGGTTGTGCAAATCCGGAAGGCGAACAAGGATTGCAGATTGGTCGTCAGATATCCATGAGGGCCTTGGGAAAGGAAGTTGCAGGAATGACAATTAACAGATATTGTGCTTCTGGATTGGAGTCGATTGCAATTGCCACTGCAAAAATACGTTCCGGTATGGGCCATTGTTATTTGGCTGGTGGTGTAGAAAGTATGAGCATGATTCCGATGGAAGGATATAAGTTTGCGCCAAGCTTTGAATTGGCATCTGAGCATCCGGATTATATTGTTGGAATGGGATTGACTGCAGAAGCTGTTGCTACAAAATTTAACATTAGCAGGGACGCCCAAGATCAGTTTGCCTTGCGTTCGCATCAACTGGCAGCCCTTGCACAGGAACGTGGCTTTTACGACCGAGAAATAACCGGTGTACCACTGACTGAAGTTTTAGTAGAAAATGATGCACGCATCGAAAAGAAATTTGAAATAAAACACGACGAAGGAATTCGAAAAGATACCAGTCTGGAAGCATTGAATGCATTGAAACCTGCCTTTGCATTAAAGGGTTCCGTAACAGCTGGAAATTCTTCGCAGACAACAGATGGAGCTGCCTTTACCTTGGTAATGAGTGAAGCCATGCTAAAACAAACAGGTTTGAAGCCATTGGGCAGAATCGTTTCGTGCGCTGTGGCTGGAGTTGAACCCATTCATATGGGAATTGGACCATGTGCTGCTATTCCAAAAGCATTGAAGCAAGCATCGATGCATTTACAAGATATCCATTTAATAGAATTGAATGAAGCTTTTGCGGCACAAAGCCTGGCTGTTATTCAAGAAGCTGGTTTGAATCCTGATTTGGTCAATGTAAACGGCGGAGCGATTGCTTTAGGTCATCCATTGGGTTGCAGTGGAACCAGACTTACCATGACCCTATTAAATGAATTGGAATTGCGTCAACAAAAATATGGCATTGTGACGGCATGTGTTGGTGGTGGGCAAGGGATTGCAGCGGTTGTTGAATCTATTTAATAAGCGCTTGATACACGATACAGGTATAGTTAATTATTTTTTGAAAGGGAATTAATATTGTGATGTTGGAATTGAACCAATCAATTAAAAAGATTTTAGTTTGCTTAGGATTGTTCCAGGCTTTGTCTAACCCAGAGGTATGTGGACAAAATATTAAACTGAGAGGTAAAATTGATTTTTATAGTAAAGCACCACAGGAAGAAATTAAAGCAATTTCAGATAAATTGAATGGACTTATCAATCTTCATGAAAATAGTTTTGCATTTGTTGTAGATATTAATTCGTTTGACGGTTTTAATAACCCACTTCAAAAAATTCACTTTAATGAAAATTACATGGAATCCGGATTGTATCCTCAGGCGCGATTTTATGGTAAAATCATTGACCAGATAAATTACGATCTAATTGAAGATGAAACCATCCGTGTAAAAGGGAATTTTGATATTCACGGGGTGGTGCAAGAGCGTATCATCTCTGTGAGGATCACGCGGAAAAATAGATTGCTGCATTTTGAATCTGAATTTTTCTTAAGTCTGGAAGATTTTAAAATAAGTGTTCCAAGAATTGTCCATCAAAAGTTATCAACAGAAATTAAAGTCCATGTTAAAGGTCGCTTTACCAAGTAAATGGACTTTCATAGCCTGCATGCTGTGGTGCAATTTATTGATGTCTCAATATGGTTTGCAGTCCATTCTGGTTAAGCATCCGTTTCAAGCATTGACAGCACGTACTGGATACCAAAATATGTATCAGGACAGTAAAGGTTGGTTTTATATTGCAACTTCAGATGGAATCATCCAATACGATGGAATCAATGAATGGTTTATTCAGCATTCTGAAATAACTGCAGAACATCATATCAGTGCTGTTGCTGAAATTGCAGAAGGCGTTTTGCTTTTTGGATGCAACGATGGATCCCTTTATTCAATAAATGACCGGATATTGTCTGAGTGGAAATTAAAATCCACTCCTGTTAAAGTAGCCATTTCGAAAATTGAAGTGGATAGTAATAAAAATGTCTGGCTGGCAACAAAAGGAGAAGGGGTCTATGTTTATACACAAAAAGAATGCTTGCATTTTGAAGTCGCTGATGGACTTAAAGATTTGAACATTAATGATATGATCGTTTCAAATCATGGTGGCGTATTGGTAGCCAGTGATCGTGGACTTTATCAACTGGAATTGCAATCAAATCAAAAAAAATGCAATCGTGTACATTTACCAAGTTTACCGGAAGAAGATATTATCCAAAACATTTTACCAGCAAATAATTCTTATGTTCTCAACAGTTTATCAAAGGGGCCTTTAGTTTGGAATCCTAAAGATAATGGCATTAAAATTTTATGGCCAGCATGGAATAAAAGGAATATTCTTAAAATGGCTGTTTACAACAAGCTGTTATTTATCCTTACAGAACATTCGTATGTTTTTGGGACTGTTGATGAAGGACTAACAAAATGTAAAGATCCCAACATCGAATTTAAATCTGTTGAATCCGTTACTATTGATAAAATGCACAATGTTTGGTTATTGCATAAATCAAAAGGCTTGCTTTCGTTTTATACCCCGGTTTTGCAATACAATCTTGAGAATTTAAATGTTCAGTGTTTGTATTTAGATACCAGTCGTCAAATATTATTGACAGGGACTACGCATGGTTTGTATTTTATGGACATCCATACAGGTAAAATTGTAAATACATCTTTGTTGGAATATAATTTGAATTCTATTTTTCCTTCTACAGAAGCACATTGGATTTGGCTCGCGAGTTATGGAAAGGGTTTGATTTATTACAATTACATGAGCGGCCAGCAAATTTCTGTGACTAAAAATCAAGGATTGCCAGATAACAATCTTTTACAAATTACTGGAAACGACCGTTACATTTGGATCAGTACCTTAGGTGGAATTGTTAGGATGCAAAATAGGAGACCGGATACAAAAAATGTGTTGGAGAATATTCAGGTTTATACACAAAAACAACAATTACCCACAAATTTTATTTACCAAATTGTAGCAGATTCATCTCATAATTTGTACGTTGCATCCGATGGATATGGTATTTCTTATCTTGAAAACGGCGAGAGTAATTTTAGACCGCTGATATCAGAATTGAGTGCAACCAGTATATTAAGTATAGAGCAAATCCGAAAAGATCGAATGATCATAAATGCACCTAAAAAAGGCATTGGAATCATTCATGCAGGTGTTGATACCATTCATTGGTTGCAATCCGATTTAAGATATGGCGGTTTTGAAAGTAATTGTTTGTTAAACGACTCAGTCCTGTTAGCAGCAAGTATCGGATACATTACAATCATAAATTTAAATTCAGAATACAGTTTGACGCTCGATGAGGAGTTGGGACTTTCTGATTTACGACCTTCAGTTAATGCAATTTATAAAGACCCGTTTGGTGTTGCCTGGATTGCATGTCAAAATAATGTTTATAGAGTTTCACAGAAAATTGTAAATACCATTCAAGCGCCACAATTTTCATTTAAAAAAATTCAGCAATTTGAAAAAAATCTTCCCATGATCCAAGGCGCTGTATTTAATTCAGATCAAAATCAACTTTCATTTGATTTTGCTGCTATCCATTATTTGGCTACTGATCATCTCCAGTATAAATTTATACTCGAAGGCTATGAAAAAACATGGCATTATGCCAAAGAAGGAAAAGCCAGTTACTCAAATTTAAATCCCGGAACCTATACACTGGTGGTACAGGCAAGTACAGATAAAAGTTTTATTTGTAAGAGTCAAATTCAATACGCATTTACTATACAACCTCCTTTTTGGAAGCGCTGGTGGTTTATTTTGCTTGCATCCAGTATCCTGATAGTTTGCTTCAGATATGGTATCCGATATAGAGAAAAACAGCGGATCAAAGCTGAAGAAACAAAGCGAAAAACAGCTGAATTGGAGTTTGAACTTTTAAAAAATCAGGTGAATCCACATTTTTTATTTAATAGCTTCAATTCGCTGATAGCACTCATTGAAGAAAATCCAGGTAAAGCGATAGAATTTACAGATAAATTATCCGATTATTTTCGCAACATGATGTTTTACAGAGATCAACCTTTGATTGAATTGCGGGAAGAAATCAAATTGCTTCAAAATTATTTTGATTTGCTTAAATTGCGATTTTCTGAAAATATTAATTTAAAATTGACTGGTGAAGATTACAATTGTAAAATCGCCCCACTAACTTTGCAATTGTTATTGGAAAATGCTATTAAACACAATGACTTCAGCAAATTGAAACCAATGTTTATTTTTGTGGATATTAATGAACGGGGTATATTATTTAAAAATACTTTAAACAGGAAGAAAAACATGAAAGATTCAACAGGATTTGGTTTAGAAAGTATTCGGATACGTTATCAACTATTAACAGATAAATCAATTAGTGTGAGTCAGGATGATCATTATTTTACAGTTATTGTTCCTGCAATCAATTAAAAGCAATGCGAGTTATTATTTTAGAAGATGAAAAATTAGCATCGACACGATTGATTCGGATGCTTAAAGAATTAAATCCTGGAATTGAGGTACTGGCTACTTTAAATAATTTGGAAGAAGCTGAACAGTATTTCGGACATACGAAACAAGAACAGGCGGATATCTTTTTTTTTGATATTCAGTTGGGCGATGGAACCAGTTTTGAATTGTTTGACAAATTCAAATTTGATTGTCCTGTAATTTTTACTACTGCGTATGATCAATTTGCATTGCAGGCTATTAAAGTCAGAGCGAGTGATTATTTGTTGAAGCCAATTAAAATTGAAGAATTGGATCATGCAATTAAACATGTGTTGGAATTAGCTACGCAAAAAGAAGAAGGATCAGTTGATAGACAAGATGTTCGGAATTCAAGATTTTTAGTCAAGATGGGTAAATCTTTAAAAATCCTGACATTGGAAGACATTGCTTATTTTTATTCAGACCAGAAAATCACCTTAATTTTTAATTGGGCAGGCAGAAAATTCCCGATCGATCTTTCTTTAAACCGATTTGAAGAAATGTTGCCTCCCGAAACGTATTTTCGTCTTAACAGAAGGTTAATAGTACATCTTAAAGCAATTGATGACATGCAGGTTTATTCCAAATCCCGAATTAAAATCAATTTGAAACCCAGTTTGGATGAAGAAATTCTGGTGAGTACAGAAAAAGCCGGATCATTTAAACGTTGGTTGGGAGGAGTCATTCCCGGAATGGAGTAATGTGATGATTGCCTTAGAACTTCAATTTACCATTTCATCCCGCTTATGTACCCTTTTAGGTGTTCATCTCCCGACAGCAAGCAATTTATATAATAATTTTGACGTATCGTATAGAAATGAAGTGGATAGTTAACATACTGGTTTTATTTTGCTTGAGTACAACTGTAGGTATGTTTATCAATGGATGTGTGCATGATCCCGAATTCACAATCACAAATCCAGTTGATACCAATCAGGTTGATCCCAGTGGATCAAATTGCGATAGCACGAAAGTGTATTTTCAGAATCAGATAGCCCCGATTTTTAATTCTAGTTGCGCATTGGCTGGTTGTCATGATGCAATAAAGCATGAAGAAGGAATCATTCTGGATAGCTATGAAAATATTATTCGTACCGGTAAAATCAGAGCATTTGATTTAAATGCAGGGGAAATATATGATAAAATCACTGATTCAGATCCAAAAGACCGTATGCCACCACCTCCAATGAGCGCCTTGAGTACCGAGCAAAAAAATTTAATTGCACAATGGATCTTGCAAGGTGCTACCAATGACAGTTGTGTAAATACAAAGAATTGCGATACGATTGCTGTAAGTTATTCAAAGGAAATAGCTCATTTGACCAATACAAATTGTAAAGTGTGTCATTCAGGAAATCAGCCATTGGGTAATTTATCATTAACCAATTACAATGAAGTAAGAAGTATCGCAGTAAATGGAAGTTTAGTTTGTGTAATTAATTGGAAAAACGGATGTGTACCAATGCCAAAAGGCGGTAAAAAACTGGATGCGTGTTCGATTTCAAAAATTCAGGCCTGGATTAATCAGGGACTATTAAATAATTGATCCATGCTAAAAGTAGTTTTAGGATTTGCAATGCTTTTTTTTGTCATCGAATCATGTTTCTATGATTCAGAAGAGCATTTGTATCCAAATCCACCTGCTTGCGATACGTTAAATGTAAGTTATAATTTAGATGTAAATCCTATTTTAATGAATCGTTGTTACAATTGCCATGGCAATAACAATACAGTATCCGTTTATGAATTTGAAGGTTATTTGGATTTGATAAATTTTATTGAAAAAGGAAAATTATTGGGCGCCGTAAAGCGGCAAGGTGGATTTCTGGCGATGCCACAAGGTGCAGATAAAATGCCGGATTGTGAAATCAGTATCTTGGAAGCCTGGATCAATCAAGGAAAAAAGAACAATTAAATATATGAAGAAGTATTATTTGGGAATCAGTTTGATCATTTTATGCATCGCGGGATTTTATATTTACACTACATATAACAAGCCGCATAAAAACCTTTTAAACCAAAAGGCAGATTTTGTTGTCAAACCTGATGAATGGATCGCTGAATTTGATACAGACGAAGTAAAAGCATTGAACAAATATTTAAATAAAATCGTTGAAGTAGAAGCAGTTTTAATGGACGTACAAATTATTGAAAGCAAAACCTTGTGGACACTTAAAACAGGAAATGAAATGGTCAATATTCAATGTGAGATGGATCCTCGGTTTGTAAATGAGGCTATGAAGCATGGAAAAAAAGGCGAACGGGTAAAAATCCAGGGGCTTTGTTCCGGTAAATTGATGGACATTGTATTAAATCAAGTTGTTTGTTTAAATTAAACTAAAGTATAATTATGAAAAAATTTAAATTTATAATCGCCCTAATTTTGTTTGTTCAATTTGGACATGCACAAAAGTATTTTTCAAAAAATGCGGTATTGAAATTTCATTCAGATTCTCCAATGGAAAAAATCGAAGCCGTCAATTCAACAGCATCTACTGTAATTGATATTTCAAGTGGAAAAATTGAGTTTGCAGCATTAAATAATGCATTCGTATTTGAAAAGGCTTTAATGCAAGACCATTTTAATGAAAATTATATGGAGTCTACAAAATTCCCAAAAACTGTCTTTAAAGGGACCATACAAGATGTTTCTAAATTAAACCTAACTGCTACGGGTACTTATAAAGTGATGATCCAGGGTGATCTGATGATGCATGGTGTTACCAAATCGGTTTCTGTTCCTGCAGAATTTGTAGTTGATTCCAAAGGTGTTCATGCAAATGCAAAATTTACCGTTAAATGCAGTGATTTTGATATTAAAATTCCTGCCGTTGTAAAAAACAACATATCCAATGATGTGGATATTACAGTTAAAGTAGATTATAATTTGCTGAATCTGTAAAATGAAATTTGATCTTGTTCGGATAATAGCTTTCATGTGGCTTTATCTGGGTTCATCAATGTTGATTGCTCAAGAAGATTTATTGAGTCTTCTGGGTAAAGATGCAAATACCTATTTGACGACTGCAAGTTTCAAAAGTACAAGGATCATCAACAGTCAAAGTATTGAAAACACTGCAAAAGGGGTGTTGGATATTAAAATCCAACACCGTTTTGCTTCTATAGAAAACGGCGTATCTGATTTTTTTGGTTTAGATGGTGCATCGATCCGATTGGGTTTAGAATACGGCCTCAGCAATCGCCTGATGCTTGGATTTGGAAGATCGAGTTTGGATAAAGCCATTGATGGTTATTTCAAATACAGGATTTTAAGGCAAAGCTTTGGTAAAAAACAGATGCCTTTATCAATTTCCATTGTTTCTGCAATAGAAATTAAGACGACACCTTTTTCAGATACTAAAAGGAGGAATTATTTTTCAAGCAGAATGTATTACAGTTACCAACTTTTAGTAGCCAGGAAGTTTTCAGATGGTTTTAGTTTGCAACTAATGCCAACATGGGTGCATCGGAATTTAGTAAAATTGGAATCGGATCACAATGACATTGTAAGTTTGGGTGTTGGATTTCGGCAAAAACTGAGCAAACGAAGTTCTTTAAATTTAGAGTATTTTTACAATCTTCCCAATCAGTTAGAAGCTAATCTTTATTCACCATTATCCATTGGATTTGATATTGAAACCGGTGGACATGTTTTTCAATTGCATTTCTCCAATGCAAGCGCTATGATCTATAAAGGATTTATAACCGAGACACCGGATAGATGGTCAAAAGGCCAAATTCATTTTGGCTTTAATATTTCCCGGGTCTTTACCCTCTCAAAATAGTCATTTCAGGAGATAGCTTTAAAATTTAGCTTCAAACTAAATTGACGCTAGGCAGATTTCCCCAAAAATTTCTGGAATTTGGGCTCAGAATTTACAAATGATTGATTTTTAATATATTCTGAATTTATATTGCCAAATTTAAATGAGTTTGAGTCATTTCATCATTTAATTCTCAGGTTTCATCAATAATTAGTATGCTTTGAAATAAGCTAATTTATTGGCAAACATTCGAAAATTACTTTTACGCCCTCTTTTAATGGAACTCAAAATAGGACAATTCATTCCTTTTTGAATATTGTAAATGTTTAAATAATTATTAAATGAAGTTTACTCACGTGAGATCATATACAGGTATGCTCGGTATGCTTGTATTCACCATGATCAACTTGCCAAATTCAGGATCTGCACAAAGTCCAACCGATGCAGTCATGATGGAAGGCAAACGAATTTGTGTTGCTGCTCTATTTAACCAGGATAAATGGGATGAATATTGGGAAGGCACTCTGCTTAGAAGCAATGGAAACATTGGAGAATTAACTCGTAACACTTACAGTGTTATGGCAGCTGTTGGGATTACCGACAAAATAAACTTTTTGTTTAATGTACCCTACGTAACAACGGAACCATCCGGAGGTCAGTTTAAAGGGGCAAAAGGACTTCAGGATTTGAGCCTGTGGGCTAAATTGGAATTGTTTAAAAAACAATTAGGCCCTGGAACCTTTACGACTCATGGAGTTGCGGGACTGTCTTTTCCGATTTCTAATTATTTACCGGATTATGCACCTTTCAATTTAGGATTAGGTTGTACTGAAGGACAAGTTCGACTCATGCTTCAGTACTTGTTTGATTTTGGAACCTATGTCCGTGTAAGCGGAGCTTATTTTAAAAGAGGTACTTCAACTATTGAGCGGAATTATTATTACGACACACATGGCAATTATACCAATAAAGTGGATGTGCCCAATGCAAACCATTCATTATTTACCGTAGGGCAATGGTTATTTGACAAAAGTTTGAAAATGGATGTGACCTATGAAATTTTTAATACCATCGGTGGTTTTGATATCAGAAGACAAGATGCCGGTTTTATTTCTAATAATATGGAGGCAACTAGTTTTCAGGTTCAGCTTCAGTATTTTATTCCTAAAACCAATGGATTTGGCGTAATCGCAAATTATGGCCAGGTGTTGGAAGGAAGAAATGTTGGAAAGTCAACATCATTTATGGGTGGCATCACCTACCAATTTGGAATTTGTAAATCTAAAAACGAACAACAATGAAAAATTTAAAAATACCTTTTTTAGTAACTATATTTTTTATGAGTTTTCTCATTTCTTGTGATGAGGACATTCCACAAAATGTAGCATTTGAAGCCTACACCTTTGCAGCAAATCCAGATATAAATGCCGGTGACTGGAAAGCAATCTTGTTAACCAGCAACGAGCAAATCGCAATTGCAGCTCCAAACGATGTTACATCTGCCGAGTATAAAGCAGAATTGACTAATTTGAAGAATACTATTTCAAATTTATCTGGTGATCAAAAGAATATTGTTCAATACTGGACAAACAATCCAATCTTGCGTTGGAATGAAATTTCTAGAGAATTATCAGCAAAATACAATTTGGCTCCGGCACCAAATGCAGATGGAAGTTATCCTGCACCCAATGCTGCAACTCCTGATAAATATCCATTATTTCCTTTTGCACACCCCCCTTATTCTTGTCGGGCATTTGCTTATTTGGCGGTAGCACAGTTTGATGCATTGATTTCTTGCTGGCATTATAAATTTAAATACAATCGTACCGAACCTGTATTAAACGATGGGAGTATTACACCCTTATTACCAAATGCCAATATTCCATCCTACCCTTCTGACGGTGCAACCATTGCATCTGTTTCACAGGCTATGTTGACAGCATTGTTTCCATTGGAAAAAGAGTATTTAATAAAAAAAGGTGATGAGTGCCGCAGCGCATTTATTTGGGCTGGATTAAATGTTCAGAGTGATATAGACGCAGGAAAATTATTAGGAGAAGAAGTTGCCAAAGTTGCATTGGCTCGTGCAAAAACCGATGGAATGGGAGCAGCGCAAACTCCAAAACCGATATCCGATTCTTTAAAACAACTTGCCTTCAACACCTTTGGATGGTCCTGGACCAATCAGGAAATCCCACCAAGACCGGTTGGTATTACACCCTATTTTGGAAAAGTAAAAACCTGGGCTGTTTCAAACATTGAAGCGATCAGACCTCCGGTACCACCTAAACCTGGTTCTGCTGAATTTAATGCTGCAGCAGATGAATTGAGAAAAATTTCTGATGATTTAACAACCGAACAACGTAAAATAGCAAATTGGTGGGCAGATGGATTAGGAACCGATACGCCTCCTGGTCACTGGAATCGCTTTGCTTGTGATCAGATTTCCAGCGCCAAATTAAGTCCGGTTCGTTCAGCAAGAGTTTTGGCATATATGAATATGGCCATTCAAGATGCAGGTATTGCATGTTGGGATGCTAAATATTTTTATCATTATCCAAGACCTATACAAACCATGCCGGGATTTAAAACCATACTGGGAACGCCTAGTTTTCCAAGTTATGTTTCTGGCCATTCCACGTTTTCATCAGCTGCTGCTGAGGTATTGTCGCATTTCTTCCCATCACAAGCTGTAACGTTTAATGCCTACGCACTTGAAGCTTCTAATTCTAGAATTTTTGCCGGCATTCATTACCGTTTTGATTGTGTGGCTGGTTTAGATTTAGGCAAGAAAGTTGCCGAAGCAACACTGGCAATTGCTAAAGTTGATGGAGGGGAATAAATTTATAGCCCAAGGAAACTCGTTTTATAATTAAGGCTTGTATTTTGTAAGGGATTCGAATATTAGAGTAAACAAAAACCCTTGATGTCTCTCCTGCATTGGAGAGACATTTTTTTTATATTGCAGTCTTTATAAAATGCATGGAAATTCGAATTAAACAATTTAATGAATTAGACAGATTGGAATTATATCGCATAATTCAATTGAGGATTAATGTGTTTATTGTCGAGCAAAATTGCCCTTATCCTGATCTGGATGATAAAGATTTGGTTAGCAATCATGTGATGTTATGGAAAGGGGATGAATTAATTGCTGTTACACGATTGGTCCCACCGGGAATTTCATATCCAAACTATGCATCCATCGGACGTGTTGCAACGCATGCAAATTATAGAGGCAGTGGATTGGGTAAATTAGTGATGACTGAAAGCATCAAAGCATGTGAAGAACTATTTTTAGGATATAATATTAAAATATCCGCACAAGCGTATCTCGTTGCTTTTTATACGGCCTTAGGCTTTGATAAAATTGGAGAAGAATATCTTGAAGACAACATTCCACATATTGCAATGATTAAACATTCAATTCAGCGCGTGTAAATTCAAGAATTTGTCTTACTTCATTCATGTCTTTACCTTGTGCATAAATCCTTAAAACAGGTTCGGTACCGGAAGTTCTGATCATCATCCACGCATCATCATTAAAATAATATTTTGCTCCATCTAAATTTTCGTAGCGCTTAACAAGTAATGGACCCCAATGTGTTTTTTCATTTTTTAAGTTATCTTTTATTTCAGCAATTTGTGATTCTGTTAAATGTAAATCCAGTCGGTCGTATGCAAAAGGACCAACAATAGCATATACTTCATCAATAAGTTGTGTAATGGTTTTTCCGGTTTCAACCATAAATTGAAGAATGGTAAGTGCAATCCAGATTCCATCTCGTTCAGGTATATGACCTTTAATTGCCAATCCTCCGGATTCTTCTCCGGCGACCAAAACATCTTCAGTTATCATGTATTCTGAAATGTATTTAAATCCAATTTTAGTCACGATGCATTTCATGTTGTAATAAGCTGCCAATTTTTGCAACTTATTGGTTACTGAAAAACTTACGACAGCAGCGCCTTTCATTTTTTTATATCCGGCGAGGTAGTGCATTAATAACAATAGAATATGATGGGAATCAACCATGTTGCCTTGTTCATCCAGCATGGCTAAGCGATCGGCATCACCATCATTGGCAATCCCGATGTATTGTCCTGGATTGGATTGAAG
Source organism: Saprospiraceae bacterium (assembly GCA_016787575.1). Classification (GTDB taxonomy): domain Bacteria; phylum Bacteroidota; class Bacteroidia; order Chitinophagales; family Saprospiraceae; genus Vicinibacter. The sequence continues at coordinate 28,597 of JAEUUO010000041.1, forward strand.
GAAATTTTGAATATCAACTAAATTTTTAGCAATGGGTTCGGGTGCAGTGTTATTAAATCCAGGATTGTGCTCGCAATGAAATGAATGCATTTCCGGAAATAATTTTTTCATTACGTTTTGACCAGCTCCAAACATGGCATCGTAAGCAATTTTGTTTTTAGATCTGATCTGGGGAATGTCAAAATGCTTGCTAATGTGTTGGATATATTCTGTTTCTGCATCAATTCGCTTCGGAGCAATATATTTTGCATTGGCACCATTTTGATTCAGTTGAATGGAATTCAGGGTATCGGGAATCATAGATTCCAATTCAGCAATATCTGCCGGGATGGTTGGGCCCCCATAGGAAGATTTTAATTTATATCCGTTGTAAGAAGGTGGATTGTGACTTGCCGTTATGACGATCCCTAAATCGGCTCGATGATTTACAACGGCCAATGAAATCATGGGTGTGCTTACAAAATTTTGATTGGTTAAACATTCTATCCCTCCATTAGAAAGGATGTTTACTATTTCATCTTGAAATAAAGCACCACCAAAACGACAATCATGCCCGATAACGACACGTTTGTAGGCGCGTTTTTGCATCCAACTAAGGGTTCCGGCAGCAATCCGTTGCACATTTTCAACCGTATATTCTTTGGCGATGATTGCACGCCAGCCGTCTGTTCCAAATTTGATTGTATAAACCATATTGCTTTAAAATGGGAATGCAAAGATTGGGAATTTCCTCATACTTTAATTCAAAAAACATATTAAATTAATATTATATATATTTGTAGCAAAATCAAAGATTTGGATAGTTACAGGCATAAAGGACTGCGGGCCCAATTGGTAGCCGAATTAAAGCAAAAGGGCATTCGAAGCCAAAAAGTCCTGGATGCTATAATGGCCGTTCCTCGGCATCTGTTTTTAGACAAAGCTTTTGAAGAATGGGCTTATAAAGACAATGCCTTCCCAATTGATTGCGAACAAACTATTTCTCAGCCTTATACGGTGGCTGTTCAAACAGAATTGTTGGACGTCCAGCCCAAAGACAAAATATTGGAGATTGGATTGGGTTCCGGATACCAGGCATGTGTCTTACTGGAATTGGGTGCTAAAGTTTATTCAATCGAACGCCACAAACAACTGCATGATAAAACAGCTCTGCGCTTAAAAAAAATTGGATACGGCGCTATTCGGACTTTCTACGGTGATGGCTTTTTAGGTTTGGAGCGTTTTGCCCCTTTCGATAAGATCCTGATTACAGCTGCCGCTCCTGAAATTCCACAAGCCCTTATCAATCAATTGAAAATTGGAGGGATTTTGGTAGTTCCTCTCAATCAGGGATCCAATCAAAAAATGATCCGTCTGATTAAACAAGACGAAAATAAACTGGTAAAAGAAAAACACGGTGATTTTCGATTTGTACCCATGCTGAAAGGCACTGAGTGAAAGGAGTTTTTCTCTGGAAGCTTTCTATCTTTGGGCTATGTCAGAAGATAACAAAGCCAAACTGGTTGCCGGTAAAGCAACACCTCGTGGCAAATTTCCTCACATCCGCAGGGCCGGAGATTTTTTATTTGTTTCGGGTACCAGTTCGAGACGAGCCGACAACAGCTTTGAAGGAGTCGAAGTAGATGCTTTAGGTACAACGAAATTGGATATTAAATTACAAACCCGTGCAGTCCTGGAAAATATTAAAGACATTTTGCAATCTGTTGGTGCGGAATTATCAGACATCGTGGATGTTACCAGTTTTTTGGTAAACATGAATGATTTTGGTGGTTACAATGAAGTTTACAACAGTTATTTTGACTATTCTGGCCCGACACGCACCACAGTGGCAGTACATCAATTGCCCCATCCGCATTTATTAATTGAAATTAAAGTTACCGCATACAAACCCCTATGAGTGATCAAAAAAAATACAGCTCCATTCACTATACATCCTACCTTCAATTAGAAAAAATACTGGATGCACAATCCCCTAGAAGCAAAGAATTAGGAAAAGAAGCTCACGAAGAAACCTTATTCATCATTGTACATCAAGTGTATGAATTATGGTTTAAACAAGTTTTGCATGAAATGGAATCTGTCATGAAACTATTTCAAACGAACAACGTAGATGAAAAAAATATAGACATAGCTGTTTCAAGATTAGAGCGTGTCAATGAAATTGTAAAACTGATGATCCAACAAGTGCGTGTCATTGAAACCATGACACCTTTGGATTTTTTAGATTTCAGATCGTATTTATTTCCGGCATCCGGTTTTCAAAGTTTTCAGTTTCGTAAATTGGAAGTGATGTTGGGTTTAAAAAAAGAAAAGCGAACCAGTTATACAGCCTATCCTTACTACCATGAATTTAGTCAGGAACAACAAGATGAAATCTTGCGATTGGAGGCCAGTCCGAGTTTATTTGTTTTATTGGAATCCTGGTTAGAGCGCACTCCATTTATCGATATTCAGGGATTTGATTTTAAATCCAAATACATGCAAGCAGTTTCCAATATGCTCAATCGCGAACGTCAAGCAATTGAAACCAGCGATTATCTTACAGATCAGGAAAAAGCCATGCGATTAAAAATGAATGGCGATACCGATACGTATTTTGCAAATATTTTTAATGCAGCATTTCATGAACAGCAAATAGCAGAAGGAAAAATGCGTTTAAGTTTTAAAGCAACGATGGCCGCTTTATTAATTCAATTGTATGGTACCGAACCATTATTGCAATTGCCCTATCGCTTATTGAATGTAATTACCGAAATGGATGAATTGTTGACCAGTTGGCGTTACCGACATTCTCAAATGGTGATGCGCATGTTGGGACGCAAAACAGGAACGGGTGGCTCTTCAGGACATTCGTATTTAATGGAAACAGTAATCAAACATCAGATATTTATAGATTTTCATAATATCTCTACTTTATTAATTCCGCGTTCAGAATTACCGCCTTTACCACCGGAAATGAAGCGAACGCTTGGTTATTATTTTAATCATTCTTAATGTACTGATGAAAAAAATAGATATACATACGCACATAATACCAGAACATTTACCTGCATGGGCTGAAAAATTTGGCTATGGCGGATTTGTAAACCTGGAACATCATACCAATTGCTCAGCAAAAATGTTGATTGATGGTAAATTTTTTCGTGAACTTCAAAATAATTGTTGGGATCCTAAAGCTCGGATTGCAGAATGTGATCAGCACCAAATTCAATTGCAAGTATTATCTACTATTCCGGTATTGTTTTCGTATTGGGCACAAGCAAAGGATGCCTGGGATGTATCGCGTTTTTTAAATGATCACATTGCAGGAGTTGTGAGAGAGTATCCGGATCGATTTATCGGACTGGGAACCTTACCCATGCAAGATCCACAGTTAGCAATTCGCGAAATGGAGCGTGCCTCATCAACCCTTGGAATAGCAGGATTTGAAATCGGATCGCATATCAATGACTGGAATTTGGATGCAAAAGAGCTCGATGAATTTTATGAAGCAGCAGAAGATCTGGATGTTTGTTTATTTGTACATCCCTGGGATATGATGGGCAAAGAAAAAATGCCAAAATACTGGTTGCCCTGGTTGGTCGGCATGCCAGCTGAAACTTCATTAGCCATTTGCAGTATGATATTTGGTGGCATTTTTGAAAAATTTCCCAAGCTTCGCGTTGCATTTGCACACGGTGGTGGCGCATTTCCAGGATCCTACGGACGCATCAAACATGGATTTGAAGTAAGACCTGATTTAGTTGCAGTAGACAACCCAAATCATCCGGATCAATACCTGGGAAAATTTTGGGTGGATTCATTGGTTCATGATATTGACATGCTGGATAAATTAGTCAGTTTATTTGGAATCGATAAAGTAGCACTGGGCAGTGATTATCCATTTCCATTGGGTGAATTAAATCCCGGGAAATTAATTGAATCCTCCGGATATGACGCCGATGAAAAATCCTGGTTGAATTATCGCTCTGCAGAAGAATGGTTGATGGGAAGAATGGGGGATTGATTTTCAAAAATGGAATCATCCTAAATCATTCAAACCATTAGTATGGTGCAATTAGATAGAATTTAGTCTAATGGTAAAATCAAAATAAGTTTGGGTTTCTATTGATTTTGTTAGTATTGTAAAAAATGAATTATTAATTAATTATATAAATCTTATGGCTAAAGTATCAATCTACCTCAATTTTCCTGGAACTACAGAGCAAGCTTTTAACTTTTATAAATCTGTTTTTAAAACAGAGTGGTCGGCTCCATTTATGCGGATGGGAGACATGCCTCCTATGGAAGGGGTCCCTGAACTCTCTGCTGACGATAAACGTAAAATAATGCACGTAGCCTTACCTACTTTAGCTGGTATAGAAATTATGGGAACAGATACCCTGGAAAGTATGGGACACCACACCACCATCGGAAATAATACCACCATCAATTTAGAACCGGATTCAAAAGAAGAAACCGAACGTCTTTTTAATCTATTGTCTGAAGGTGCAACAGAAATAGCTCCTTTGCAAGAGCAGTTTTGGGGTGCCCTCTGGGGTTGCTGTCTTGACAAATACGGGATCCGCTGGATGTTTAATTTTCCTTTAAAAAAGGACTAAAGTAATTTTACCGATAAATAGTTATGATCAAGGCTGTTTAACATTAATCTAAAATGCTGGTTTAAATTTTGAATCATGACGGATTTGAACTCAACGGACCTTGGTTTTTAATCAATAATTATCAATTTTTTGTCAACCGGCTACTAAAACAAGCTTTTACATTTATGTTACATGGTTTTACAGCCAATTTGTGGCTCGGTTATGGCTTGCCTGTACTTTTGGCTCATTGTTTAATTTAAATTTTTAGCCATGCAAATCCTTATGATCGCGTTTTTTTTCTTTTTTCAATCCTTTTTTGTAGGCCGACAAATTCAGGAATGTACGAATCCGGTGGCCTCTAATATTATTTACCAATCCAAGGATGGAGGCCGGAGTTGGCAGGATTTCAGTGCAGGACTTCCTCTTAATTTCAGTGCACAGAGTATCTATTCTGATGTAGACAAATTAATATTGAGCCATGATCAGGGCTTATACCGATGCAATACCAAGTCCGCCATTCCAAATTGGACCCAGGAGACTTTTTTGAATCGGCCCATTTCAAATGTTTTTAAATGCAATGGAGGACTCTATGCGCAACATTTTGAGGAGGGTTTTTATCAGGAAATTATGAGTTCAGGGGTTTGGGTTCCGGTATTTTCGAACATGAATGTAAATCGACTAAGAAGTATTGTAGATGCTCCCGATGGAAGCATCTTGTTAAGTACGGATAAAGGTATTTTTAAATCAACGGATTCAGGAGTTAATTGGAGGCAGGTTTGTGCAGATATAGGTGTTTATAAAATTATTTTAGGAAATGGTGTTCTTTTAGGTACTACGAATAAAGGTTTGATTCGATCAACAGATTCAGGAGAACATTGGGAAATGACTCTGGAAGATGGCCGTTCCATGCGAACTGTAAAATATTTAGGGGGTCGCTTTTACGCGATTAGTAATTGGTCTGGTACATTTAAAGAAGTAATGGCAAATCCAGTATTATACAGCAACAGATTGTCAATTTCTGAAGACAATGGTAAAACCTGGCGCAGAATTGACGAAAATCTTACTCCCATACGATTTACAATTACTGCAGATGAAAGTAAAATGAAAGCACCATCAATCAATGATGTCGAACAAGTTGGGGAATCCCTCTTTTGCAGTATGGACAATGGAATTTTTAAATCCAACGATTTGGGAAAAACCTGGAAAATGGTGCTACCAAATGCAGGAAGACAATCATTTCAATTTGCGGTTTCAGGGAATGTAATCTATGCGGTGTTAGTATTTTCTGGTTGTTAAGAAAATCGTGCTAATTTTCGGGATGTTTTCTATTAAACTTATTAAAGTCTTTCAAATCTTCTTTTTTATTGGATTTCTTTTGTTGACAGGGATTCCTGCCTCTGCAACATCAGAAAAAATGGAAGTTTTGGATCCTGAAAAAGTCAATCTCGCACTGCGGCGAACTGCGGATGGTTTGTTGCGACTTTCAGGAGATTTAAACAGTCGGATACCTGCTGTTGAGCAAGCTGGAAATTCAATTTGGCGCATTCGTTTGGAGCAAAGCTTTAGATACGAGCAATTGCCCATGTTGTTGCAAAGTTCTTTAGACGTGTACGACATTGATCAAGCGTATCAAGTGGCTGTCAAAAGATGCGAAGATGCAGTGATCGATCTAGGTTATCATCAATTTGATTTTATAAAAAATAAAACAGTGCCTTGTGCCGGTCGTGAACTTCCGGAAACCTGTCATTATATTGAAATTACTTTTCTGCAAAATGCAAATAAGTCCCAAACACTTTTGGCAAAAACTGGGTTCTTGTTTTTAATTTTAACCAGCATCTTTGGATTTTGGTTTTTCTATAAAAGTAAATTGGTAAAAACAACTGAACAAATTGCATCTGATTCCGATTTACTTAGTCTTGGAAATTCACGACTGGATGTAAGTGGACAGCAATTCATTTATGGAAGCCTTCGGCAAAGTTTGACCTTTCGTGAAACGAAATTACTGCGCTTGTTTGCAAGCAGCCCGGACCAATTGCTGGAACGGGAATTTATTTTAAATCAAGTATGGGCAGATGAAGGGGTTTTAGTTGGACGAAGCATTGATGTGTTTGTATCCAGATTGCGTAAAAAAATAGCAGCCGATCCTTCCATTGGAATTGTTGCGATACACGGAGTAGGATACCGTCTGGAAACCGGAAAAGCATAGAACATCAAATGGCTATTAATCAAAAAAAACTTCATCACTGTAAACAGGGTCATAGCTATTACAAAAGCAGCAACTGTTTAACTTGTCCTGCTTGTGAAAAGTTAAAAAAACCAAAATTTGGTTTTTTGTCAGGTTTAGCAGCACCAGCACGTAGGGCATTGGAGCAAAATAATATTACAACATTAAAAAAACTAGCAAACTATTCAGAGTCCGAACTTTTAAATTTACATGGCATCGGTAAAACCTGTATGAAATCTTTAAAAAATGCATTGGCTGCCTCCGATCTATCATTTAAAGTTAAGACAGCAACAATAAATTTGGAAGATCCTGTAGAACCTGATTCAAAATTAAAATTAACTGCAAGACAATTCATTGAAGATTTGAAAGCCTTGCAGCTTGATTCAAAATCTGATAATTCAAAATTTTATAAAGGACACATCGCAGCTAATAAATTCTTAGGAGTGCGAATGTTAAACATATTTAACTTGGCAAAAGAATACAAGTTGATGCCACTGGGTGAAATTGAAAAATTATTAGATAGTGATTATTATGAAGTTCGAATGGGTGCAGTGAGCATCATGGATTTTCAGGCAAGAGATTCAAAGCTTGGGAAAGAAAGACTTTTTGAATTGTATTCACTTTATTTGCGAAAACACGATCGTATTGACAACTGGGATCTGGTGGACCGATCAGCACCTTATGTTATAGGCGGATACTTGTTTGATAAAGCCAGAGCCCCGCTTTATAAATTGGCAAAATCAAAACAAGTAAATGAGCGAAGAACAGCTATTGTGTCTACTTATTTTTTCATTCGCCAAAATGATTTAGAAGACACATTTAAAATTGCCGACATGTTGGTTAACGATTCAAATGAATTAATCAATAAGGCAGTGGGTAGTTGGATACGGGAAGCAGGAAAACGAAACCAAAAATTATTACTTGTCTTTTTAGATAAACATGCATCTACGATGCCACGGGTTTCATTGCGATATGCTTTAGAAAAATTAAATCCAGAATTGAAGGCCCATTATATGTCGATGGTTAATTAGTTAAATTCACTTGATAGTTTTGGTAGAAAATTCAAGGATTTAAAAATGTCAATTTTAGGATAAAAAAAATGACAGTAGCTATTATAAATAGAATATTTACAAACGCCACCAATGGTAAGCTTTTCTGTTTGATAAATAATTAAGATCCTTTTCATAAGCATAAGCTTCTTTTTCAAAACGTATGTTAAAATAAGCAACTCTGGAATTCATTCCATTCATACGATTTCGTATATAATCCAGTGCATATATTATATAAAAAAACAAGAGCAGCATTTCCAATTGTTGTTTCAGATGAATTTTTTCATGATTGACCAATATAGGATCCGAGGCAGATCGTTTATCCCGTAAGAAAATAAAAGGCCAAATGGTAATTGCCGATGCAAAGTTTCCCGTAAGGATACTTAAAATGTATTTATTAACCAGGATCATTTAAAATTAATATAAAAGTAACGGGATAATCCGGATCTTTGGTCTTGCTTATTTTAAAACTTAAAAAATTTTCTGGATTTATACCAATTCAATTTTTTGTATGAAAATACTTCATTGCCTCTTGTTGATTTACCCGATCATTTTAAGTGCTCAACCCGCAAAACCTGTATTTGTAGCAGATAGTTTGGACGTTTATATAAATCGATCTTTAAAGGATTGGAATTTGCCGGGTTGTGCAGTTGCAATTATTAAAGATGGCCACATTGTATTGACTAAGGGTTATGGATTGCGGAATGTTGAAAAGAATTTACCTGTAGACGAGCACAGTTTGTTTATGATTGCTTCCAATTCAAAAGCAGTTACTGGATTAAGTTTAGCAAAATTGGAACAGGAGAAAAAACTATCTCTGGATGACAAAGTGCAGAAATGGTTGCCCTGGTTTAAACTCTACGATCCTAATGCGAGTAATCTGGTGACCCTAAAAGATGTAGTTACGCATCGGATTGGTTTTGAGACCTTCCAAGGTGATTTTTGTCATTGGGCTACTTCCACCACACGGGAAGAGGTAATTCGAAGAATGGCAGTCATACCACCCATTTATCAATTCAGAGACAAATGGGGGTACTGCAATGCAGGATATGTAATTGCAGGGGAAGTAATAAAGAAAGCCAGCGGTTTAAGCTGGGAAGATTACATTCAGGAAAATTATTTTAAGCCAATGGGAATGACAGAAACAAAAGCGCTGACTCGGGATTTTGAACAGATACCCAACCATTGTACACCTTATACCATATACTTAGACAAACTAACCAGATTAAAAATCCCCCAAATTGACAATCTCGCCCCCGCTGCCAGTATTTGCAGTTCGGTTTCGGATTGGGCAAAATGGCTTAAGATGATTTTGGATAAAGGGCAATGGAACGGATCTCAAATTTTACCGGAAGCTGCAATCAATCGAACCATGACACCGGTATCTATCCGGGGAAATTTTAGACCCCCTTTCAATACCGGACACTTTTCAATGTATGGCATAGGCTGGGATATTGTTGAATATTGTGGCCGGAAAATGGTGTCGCATACAGGAGGAGCGGATGGATTTGTTACTTCGGTAAGTCTCATTCCGGAAGAAAGACTGGGGATCATCGTATTTACCAATTCAGATGCCAATGCATTTTACCAGGCTTTAAAATGGGAAATCACGGATGCTTATTTAGATAAACCCTATCGAAATTACAGTGCGGTTTACCTTAAAAACAATGAAAACGCTGCAAAAAAGGACCGGGAATGGTATATGGCAGTCAAAGATTCTGTTGCGAAAGGAGGGCTAACTCCCATTCCCATTGCAAAGTATGCCGGAGTGTACCAAAATACGATTTATGGAGAAGTAGTATTAAAAACTGAAGGTAAAAATTTGCGAATGACCATGGAACATCATCCCGATCAATCCGCTTTACTGGAATACATGGGTTCAGACCGGTTTTTATGTACTTACACCAATCCAACCTTAGGAATTAAAGTATTTCCTTTTGTGTTGAAAAAGAACAAAGTGCAATCCTTCACCTTATCCTGTGCAGATTTTGTAGAATTTACCAATTACCAATTTATAAAGAAACATTAAAAATATTCTTTATCAATGCGATTCAAATCCTGAAGTTTGTTTTAGATTTGTGCTACCCATGATCAGGGAGTAATCCCCATTTTTCAAAACTTCTAAATCAAGCTGTGAATTGTAACAAATTCATATTAGTACTGGTATATATATTATTGATCATTGGTAAGCTAATTGGTCAGTCGTTGGCATCTGTCAACAGGCCTGAAATTATTGGGGATCATTTTGACACCATCCGTTATATAAATTCCAATGCCAAAGAAGATTTTCATCTTATTAAGACTACTTTATACAAGCGGGTAGAAAAAATGCCTGTATTTGCAGGTTGTGAAACTGATTTGGATCCGGAAGAGTGCAGCAAAAAGCGTCTGATTGATTTATTATACAACCACATTAAATACCCGGTAGAAGCTAAAAAACAACGAATTCAGGGAGTTGTGTATGCAAAATACGTAGTTCGAACCGACGGAAGCTTAACAGGTATTCGCATAGAGCGAGGCATAGGAGGCGGTTGTGATGAAGAAGTCATTCAATTTATCAACCAACTCCCCAAATACATACCCGGCTACCAGGATGGCAAGGCTGTCCCAGTTCAGGTTACCCTACCTGTTAAATTTAAATTGATGAAATAGGGGGAGCTTCATTTTGCTGTTTTCCATTTCCATTTAAACAAATCTTTGTTTGTTAAAAGCAATCTCACATTTCCCAATAAATGAAGAAATGCCGTTTGTTCATTCCTTTTGAGCTCCGTAGGTTTGCCCCAAGTCTCATTATTATTCTCATAACCTATTGCGATTTGATCCGGACTGTTTTTAGGTCTGCTATAACCCGTTGATTCCATTCCCGAATGTTTCCGCTAGTTTTCATAGAGGTATTGCTCATACGATTTTTCTGAAACTTTTTAAATAATAAGGGCAAACATGCTATACACTATGTTTAAATATGAAACTTAAAAACCTGCTTTAAATTGTAAAGGAGAATTCTTTAGAGAGTCTATAAAACCAAATCCTTTTGGTTAGACATTTGTTCCATAAAGTTCAATTAGTGCCGTTCCCACAAAACCAAGATTTTCATATTCTGTTAAATACGATTCAAAACGTGCAGTACTTTAAAACGCGTTTTTAATTTGGGTAAATTAAATAGAATTGGATAACAGCGTCATCAATATTAGAATCCCGAATCTTTTCATATTTCGTCTATGAATATGTATTCTTATGCCTTGATTTTAAAGCAGAATGGTTTCTTGTATAGCATTTGGTCGGGTTTCGAAGCATTGAAGCTAAATTTATTAAAATGCTTTATTAAAAGCAAACCGGTCCATGCTTCCACGTCACCCCGCTTTACACAGAATCCGTGTCATATCCAGTTTTTATTGTCTTATCTTTTTTAGTTCGGCTTCTAATATTGTTTTTTCGCTCTGTTCCGCAGCTGATAGCACACCATTTAGTAAATTAATATTTTCATAAGGGTCATTTGCTAAATTATACATTTCACTTCCAGTATTCTTTATTATAAGTTTGTGCGTACCGTTACTTATTGACCATGATTCATCTGTACCGTCTCTTAGTTCTGAATACTGATAATTACGAACACTGTTAGTTTGAGAAAATAAAGATTTAAAACTTTTACTATCATGATACTCGTTTACATTTATGCCTGCAATATTGGCTATGGTTGCAAAGAGGTCAGTTCCGGCTAGCAATTGCTTGTCTGTTCCAGTTCTAGAAACTCCTTTTCCCGAAACAAACAAAGGTGTATTTATTCCGCCTTGATATAAGGTATTTTTTACTTTTGTACTTGAATACGGACTTTGTGCTACAGTATTTGTTGTACCATTATCACCTATAATAATAATAATTGTATTTTCTTTTTCATCTGCAGGAATACTTGCCAAAAAACGTCCAATTTGATAATCCATCGCCTCTATTGAAGCCATAAAGTATGGAGTCGCATCCATACCATTAGTATATGCAGTCAAGTTACCTTGACTATGCATTTCGCTTGGCGGAACGTGAAAGGGTGTGTGAGGGGCATTGTAAGCTAACCAAAGAAACCAAGGTTTACTTTGGTCGTTTACCCAGTTAATAGCTAAATCTGTAAATTTCTCTGTTATGTATGTTGTTTGCAGAGTGCTTGTTCCATCTTCTGTGAGTTGCCATTGATAGTAATCATCTGCTGTGCCACGAATTAATCCCGCGTAGTAATCTATTCCAAAAGTTTCAGGATTAAATCCAGTATTATTTCCAGATAGATGCCATTTTCCAATTACTGCAGTTGCATATTTATTACCTGTATTGTCTTTTATATATTTTTGAATCACTGTTTCCGATGAGTTCAAAACATCACCAATCCCTTTTACACCCGTATGATAGCCATATTTTCCAGTAATAATAGAAGATCTGGTAGGTGTACATGTAGGATTAACATAAAAATTAGTAAACAATAAACCATTATTTCTAATTGCATCAATATTAGGAGTATTTGGTTTTATACTACCTTCTTGATATCCTTTTATCGCATCTTTTCCCAAATCATCAGCAATAATCAAAAGGATATTTGGTGTACTTAAAGTAGGAGAAATTGAATTGTTTTCTTTATCTTTTAGACAAGAAAAAATGAAGAAAGAAAGCATTGATATTGATAGTATGTATTTTAATGTTGACATATACTTTTTGTTATTGGCTTATTATTGTGGTGTGCCTTTGTAAGCACCAATATTATACGGAAAATCATAGGTCCAATGATAATGGTAAATATTAACCATTTGTCCGTCCCACATAACAGGATGTTTATGACCATGACATTCGTCTAAGTCTGCTGATTTTAATAACACTCCATTTTCTCCATAAGGTCCATAAATTCCAAAACCATCAAGCATATAACCCATTAAAGCTGAATGTCCGGATGTATGTTTGTGAATATGGTCTTGTAAATCTTGTGATGGATAATGATAATGGTATCTTTCAGTACCGTCTGTGTGTCCACCAAATCTATCTAGCATTTCATGCGCTGCTGCATCTGTTCCAAGTGTTGAAGCACCATGGTAAATTGCACTCCCTGTTAAAGAATAACCAGCAGGACCAAAACCTACACAAGATTTTATTGAAGCTTCTTGAGGCATGGCAGGAATTGTAAAACTTAATGGTTGTGCGGATATAATATTAGGATTTTTATCGTACTTCCATGGAATAGTACCTGGTTGTATTGGAAAGACTCCAGTTGGGTGATTTGGTAAACCATTACCTGTTAAAACTCTATTACCATTTCCGTCTAAAGTGATCTTAAATTCAGAAGTCCAAATTACATTTCCTGCTACTTGTGGTTTTCTCGTATAATCCCAAGTTCCATCAGGATTTGTCCAATCCGCTGCATTATTTGCACCAGCGCCATTTGTAGGAAGTCCGCACAACCATAATGAAAAAAAATCAGGGTTTGGATTACCTTGTTTTCTGTTTAATATTTTGTAAGGTGCTATGCCACCAAAGGGTAATTTGGTTAAGTCTGGTGTTTCAGGTGCAGGGTTTACAATATTTTCTTGTTCAGATTTACTACAACTAGAAATTGTAAACATTGAAACTACAGGAATGAGAAAACCTGCTACGAAAGTTCTTTTAAATTGATTCATTTTATATTATTTATTAACTCTTGTTAGAGTGTCTATTGTATCAAAAGTTTAATTTGAATGGTTGGTTTTTTTAAAATTGGCTAATAAAAAGGGACTAAAACGAGATACACTTTTAGTTATGCACAAATATAAATAGAAAGAACCAAGCTCTGATTACCGAACATTACAACTTTGTTTATTATTAAGTTTAATCTTCTGTTATAAGCTGCTCTGCTTCTCGTCCGAAACGGTGTCGGTTGATTTCAGCTTAGATTTTATTCAAAGCAATTTACGTACAATATTCATTACTTTCGAGATTCAGTGTCCCCCTGCGGTTTCTTACACGTTCTTTTAACTTTGCTTGCCTGGAATTGTGTGAGGCTGCAAATGCAAACGTAAGTGAAAATGGGTTGGCTGATTTTATGTCATTGCATTTATTTCATGTTGGGTAATTATTGACAGAAAGGTTGAGTTTCTCAGTCTTCGTTTTCTATTTCTGTATTTTGTAGTTTTAATGTAGCTCTAAGCGATAAGTAACCAATTGTACCTGCGATAAGTGAAGCAATGAGAATAGCAATTTTTGATTCAGTGATTAGGTTTGGATTGTCATATGCAAGTAGGGTAATGAAGATTGACATTGTAAAACCAATACCACCCAAAAGACCAATACCGATTACTTGTTTCCATTTTAAGTCATGGGGCAATGCACAAAGTCCAAGCGAAACAGTTACGTAACTGAAAAGAAAAATTCCAAGTGGTTTCCCAACTATAAGACCTGCAAAAATTCCGATGCTGTTTGCTTGTATTAAACCTGTGTACCAGCCGGTCTCAATGTTGATGCAAGTGTTAGCTAAAGCGAACAATGGCAAAATATAAAACGCAACAGGTTTGTGTAGCCAATGTTGCAATTTGTAAGAAGGAGAATTTTCTCCTCCGTCACCAAAAGGAATTGCAAACGATAATAATACTCCTGTGATTGTCGGATGGACTCCTGATTGTTGCATAAAATACCACATTGCAACACCACCGATCAAATAAGGAATAAGGTTATAAACTTTCATTCGGTTTAATATTAGTAGCAGTCCGAAAATACCAAGTGCTAAAAAAATATTTGTAAATGCCAAAGAGCTTGTATAGAAAAGTGCAATGACAATGATTGCTCCCAAGTCGTCTATAACAGCTAACGCTGTTAACAAAACTTTGAGTGATGCACGCACTCGATTACCCAAAAGTGAAAGTATGCCGATTGCAAATGCAATGTCAGTAGCCATTGGAATACCAGCACCTGATTGTGTTGCTGTTCCGAAATTGAAAAGCAAAAAAAGTGCCGCAGGAACAAGCATACCGCCAAGTGCTGCAAAGATTGGAAGTGATGCGTTTTTTAAACTTGAAAGTTCTCCGATGTAAATTTCCCGTTCAAGTTCCAAACCGATAAGTAAAAAGAAAATGGTCATCAGTCCGTCATTTATCCAATGCGTTAAACTGTGTCCGCCAATTTGAAAGTGCCACAACTGAATGTAGTTGTCTTTGAGAAAAAAGTTTGCAAGTAAAAGTGAAACTGCTGTGCAGCAAATCAGCAAAATGCCTCCGGCTTTTTCGCTTTCAAAAAATTCGGTATAAAGCTTAGTTAGTTTCATTTTTCTTAGCTGTCATTAGTCCTAACATCATCACCAAAACGGAGAGAATTATTGATTGAATAATGAGTGATTTATTTACGATTGAAATGCTTTGCTCGGGCAGAATAGCTAAGAATAGCAAAATGGTAATAAGTCCTCTTGGTGCAACAAAAAGCAGAGGCGATGAAGGAAGTTTTGAAAATTTTAGTGCAATCCATCTAACTAAAATGATGGACAATACAATTCCTGTTGCCCAAGGAATAGTTTCGGGATTTAGAATTTCTTTGGCTTCCATCAGAAACCCAAACAAAAGAAAGAACAATGCCCGAATAAGAAAGGTAGCTTCAGTTGTAATCTCCTTGAACTTCTTTACTTCTTTATCTAATTTTTCCGGTCGTAGTTTTTCTATCCAGCTAAACCGTTTCAACTCGTCAAGGTTGCCGAGAAATAAACCAAAGACAAGAATGAAGATTAAACCGGGCAAATGATACACCTTTGAAACTGCATATATGAGAATAACAATCAAAATAATTGGTGTGAAGGTGATGTGATGTTTAATGCGGCTTAATAAAAAAGAAAGACCTAACACTGCAATGAATGAAATAACAATTATGAGAAGCAGCTGCAAAGAAAAGTTTCCGAATGATTGTGTGTTGATTATTTCATTAAGTGCGATGAAATTAAAGAACAGCACACCGAAAATATCTGATAAACTGCTTTCGTAAATAATAAACTCTTTGTTGAACTCAGAAAGGTTTCTAACGCTTGGAATAGCAATGGCACTACTGATAACACAAAAAGGAATGGCATTTACCAAAGCTATTTTATAAGAAGCCTGACTGATAAATTGAAACGCAAACGCAAAAAGAAATGCCAAAGCAAACATTGGAATGAGTGCATTGAGTGATGATTTTTTTATTACCGCGAGTTTGGATTTATTGAGTTCAAGTTCTAATGAGCCCTCCAACACAATTAGGATTAAGCCTATGGTTCCAAGTATCGGTAAAAGTGGATTGAGGTCAGGAATATGAATGCTGAATAACTCCACCGTTTGTTTCACAAACCAACCCAGCAGCAATAAAAGTATTACCGAAGGAATTTTTGTAAGTGCAGAACTAATATCAAAAATATAAGCTAAAAGCAAAAGCAAACAAATGGTGATGATGATGGTTGTGGTCATTCTCTATTTAGCAAGGGTTAACAGTTCGGTAAAATTTGGCTCATGAATTACTATGTCGGCATGATGATTAACTAATTCATCTTTTGTGCAAAACGCAATACCAAGTCCTGCCTCTTTTATCATGCAAAGGTCATTAATGCTGTCGCCAATAGCAATACAGTTTTCTTTTGGGATATTGTATTTCTCAAGTATGCTCAAGAGTGCGTTGGTTTTACAAAGTGAATGCTTGCACAAACTTTTTGGGTTGCTGAAAAGAAATGAAGGAATTTTTACTTCACCTGTGCAGATACTTTTTGAAAATTCAAGTTCATTGGAAAGCGAAAAATCCATTCCCAATTTAGTTTTGATGTGGTTGGTGATGCAGTCGTAACTATCAGAAATTATACCTACGATGTAACCCCGTTGTTTAAGTTGCACTACGATTTCCTTCGTTCCATTTACTATTGGAATGCTTTCTGCAACTTCAATTAATTCACTGATTGTTTTTCCTTTCAAAAGGGTGGCAATTCTTTTTGTAAGAATGATAGCATCAGATTCGGCTGAACGAATGTTCATCAATTCTTTTTTGAATTTAAATTTTTCGGCACAGGTATCAATGAAGCGACCTTGCAATAAGGTGTTATCCATGTCAAACACAATCATCTTGTTGAGCGAGCTAAGATGACTATCCAAGGCAAATTCCATTTGCGAACGGATTTCGTTTAGCACACCAATTTCTTCAAAGTTGTAGTTGGGATTTTTAGATGAAGCAGCTTTAATAATAATTGTCTGGGCAACTTCTTTACTCATTTTGCCAAGTGCCTGCCAGGGTTTGCTTTTATTTTCAATATAACCGATTTCAATTTCCCTCATTCGTGTATTCATAAGGTGCATATCTATTAAAATGCCAATGTCAACTCCATAATCATCTCTGAAATCCAATTGAAGAAAGAGCGATTTTTTCCCTGCAATCATTCCGCTTAATGGTTGGTTAAAGCGAATCAGGGCTGGAAAAAAAATACTTAGAAGTGGTTTGGCTACTAGTTCTGTTACTCTGCCAGCATTGCGGTTGAAAGAAGATTTTACAAAATCTACTTCTCCTTGTAATATAGGGTCAGTCATTAATTTAATAGTGTAGTGCGGATAAGGGTCAATGTCGCCATCAAGAAAAGCAATAATGTCATTCGTTGCACAAAGGATGCCGTCTTTCATTGAAGCACCTTTACCCAATTTGGTGCTGGTAATAACCTTTGCTCCGTTTTCCTGGGCAATCGAAACTGTCTTGTCAAGCGACTTGTCGTCCACCACAATTACCTCTGTGACTTGCGGCTGTCCTTTTGCAAAGGTCACTACACTGGCAATGGTTTCTTCTTCGTTAAGTGCTGGAATAATTACGGTGATCATTAGTAGGGTTTTGTTATTGTCAAAGGTAACTTTTTAAGTCGTTATACCATAATAAAAAACTGTAATTGTGAGTTAGGCAAAAGCAAATGTGAATTAAAAGTTCGCTGGTATGTTTTGCTAGTGTATCTGTTCAATGTCAACGAAAGAATTTTATACTTTAACAGTTTAGTATTGCCTAAATGGGAGTTTTTGAAAATCGCATGCTGAAGTATAGCTTTAAAGGCTGATGGAAGTATTATAGCTGGATTACTTTAATCTGCCCCCATTGCGGCAATACTTTGATGCGAGTCATTCTAAAAATCACGGTCAAAAAAACCAGACTCGTAAAAATTGTCCATCTAATTGCGTTGTCTGTCCATTTTATTAGGCATCGTACCGTTGCACCTTTGCACTGTCAATTATGACAAATAATTAAAAAAATAAAAAAGATGGCAACATTCACCGTTCCAACAAGAGATCAAGTATCAGAAAAAAATCAAGCAATTTTCGACAATTTGAATAAAGCGCTTGGCTTTGTACCTAATTTGTATGCGACCATTGCGTTATCGAAAAATGGTTTAGAGAGATTTTTGGCTTATCAAAATGCTAAAACATCGCTTACGAACAAGGAAAAAGAAGCAGTAAACTTAATTGTAAGTCAAATAAATGGTTGTATTTACTGCCAAAGTGCGCATTTGGTATTGGGAAAAATGAATGGGTTTAATGATGATCAATTAAGCGAAATCAGACATGGAAAATCTTCGGATGGCAAATTAAATAGTTTAGTTGCTTTAGCTGCCGATATCACAAAAAACAGAGGCAATGCCAATGACTACAATGTAGATGCTTTTTTTGTACAAGGCTATACCCAAGAAAACTTGGTGGATCTAATTTTACAAATTAGCGACAAAACTGCTATGAATTATTTGCACAACCTTACTAAAGTTCCTGTAGATTTCCCTTTAGCACCTGCGATATAATGAATACTTTTGCGAACCAACAATACTGTTGGTTCGCATTTTTTCAAAATAAATAGAATATGGAAAATCGAGAACAAAAATTGCCACTGCCACCCTTCACATTAGAAACTGCTTTGCAAAAGGTGCAATTGGCAGAAGATGCATGGAATAGTCAAGATCCTGAACGAATTTCAAAAGCATACACCACAAATACCGAGTGGAGAAACCGAACCGAATTTATAAATGGTCGAGAAGAAGTGGTCTCTTTTTTGAAAAGAAAGTGGCAGAAAGAACTCAATTACAAACTCAAAAAAGAGCTGTGGGGATTTCGTGAAAATAGAATGGCGGTAAAGTTTGAATACGAGTATCAAGATACAAGCGGTCAATGGTGGCGTGCCTATGGAAACGAAAATTGGGAGTTTGACGAAAATGGACTCATGCAAAAGAGATATGCCAGCATCAATGATTTAGCTATTGAAGAAAAAGATAGAAAATTTAGATAATGTATTAAATCTATGATGAGTTCAGAAACCCATACCTTGATTAATCCACAAACAGGAAATCTTGCATTTAAGGTTTTTTCGTTCGATGATATCAGTCTATTTGATCATATCCAAAGACTCAATTATTATTCATTGATTTGGATAAAAAACGGAAAAGGAACAGCGAAGGCAGATTTTTCAGAATACCATGTTGCACAAAATACCTTATTTGCTTTTTCACCTTATCAGCCATTTATGTTTCAAACAAATGAGCAAATGCAAGGAACTGTTGTAAATTTTCATCCCGATTTTTTTTTGTATTCATAAGCACCATCAGGAGGTTGCTTGCAATGGTGTGTTGTTTAATAATATTTACAATCCACCATTTCTTACAATAGATGAAAAATCCAGTTATACCTTTAATTTGTTATTGGAACAGATAACGACCGAAATGCAAAACCCGGCATTAGCACATTACGAATTGTTGATTTCTTATTTAAAAATATTTTTAATAACCGCGTCCAGACTAAAAGCAGCTCAACAAACCGATATTCAAATTAATCCTGAAAAAAGCGAAGAACCTTTTATACTTCAAAATCTTAAAAATTATATCGAAACCAATTTTAAAACCAAACATTCGGCTAGCGATTATGCTGACTTATTGAATATATCTGCAAATGCATTAGCTAAAATTACTAAGAAACATTTTAATAAAACGCTAACTGATTTAATTTCCGAGAGGATAATCATAGAAGCCAAAAGAGAATTGTATTTGACCAACAAAGCCGTAAAAGAAATTGCCTACGAATTGGGCTATGCTGACGAATATTATTTTAGTAGATTTTTCAAAAATAATGCTGATATTTCACCACAAGCATATAGAGATACAGTTGGTATTGCAAGAGCAACGGTGTAAGGGGAAGAACGGGCGTACAACAAGATATTGCTAAAAGTGAGGCTGAAAAATTCTTTTGTTTTTTTGTCATATGTGATCTAAGTCATTTCTATTGAAGTTTGATATTCAAAATCCCCGCCATCCATAAAACCCGAAACGGCGTTCGCTTCCCTTTCTTCTGTCTTTTAATTTACGGATTTATATTCTTCATCTGTTACAGGATTTAGCCAAGTTACTTGCTAGTCATTTTTGTAATTAGTAATCGCAATGTGTGCCATTTTACTCGTCAAAGATGCACCGTGCCAATGATTTACATTTTTAGGAATGTTTACCACATCGCCTTTTTTAATGGGTTGAGCAGGTTTTCCTTTTTCCTGATAATATCCATAGCCATCGAGAACAATCAAAACTTGTCCTTTTGGATGTATATGTCAGTTGGTTCTCGCACCGGTTTCAAAAGTTATTACACCTACTGAAAACTCGTTGTTTATGTCTTTTGCAACTAATGGAAAATCATAAACATTTCCCGTAAACCACCCATTGGGTAATTGTTGTCCTTTCGAAAAATGTCTAGTGTATTCATATTTGTTTCTGATTTTTTGTTTCAACCGAATAATAGAAGGAAGCTGTGTCTATTAGAAATGTTTATTTCATTAAACTACATTATATATCCAGATGCGCTATATAATTATTCTTTTTGTTTTATAATGTCGGGCTGATAAATTATTTCTTTCCACTCATTAGGTTAAATATCTTCAATGGCTATGGAAAAAGATTCTTCTCCATAACCAATAACAAACATCGCCGTTTTGGCAAGTTCATCTGCCAGTTTTTTCTTTTGTGCTTCTGTTTTTCCTTTCCAAAGTTTTACGATAATGTGTGGAATTTTATTTCGTTTAAGAAGTTGAGGCATCAATCACATAACGATATCGAGATTCTTTGTTTATTATTTTTTCCTAAGCATCGTTTCTGTTGCTTATTATGATGATTTGAGTTTGGATATAAATTTTATATTCAGCACAATAATGCCTTACCTCTTGTGTTAAAGGAATAGAGCCAATCACCAAACCAATTAATTAACTTTTTTGAAAATCATATTGAAGTTGTTAAAGATTAATTGCCTGCCAAAGATCTGTTGGGAAAGTCGAAAAAAACTGCGGTAATGGGTTTTGAATATTCGGGAGAGTTTTTGTAAATTTAATGACTTTTGATTGAAATACGCCAAAATTCAGCCAGTACAGGTTTTGATTTTACTTGAGCATTGACAGGATATAAATCATTGTCAATATATTTGTCAAGTGGTTAAGTTGCTCCCACATAGTTGTTATAAGCTTTGAAATCTTTGTGTAATTTCTCGTTCCTTTTTGTTGGTTTCACCTATCGTTATATTGTGTCGGTAAAATGGCTGCTAGCGTTTTATGGTTTTGCATTTAGGCGGAATTTTTAGCATCGTACTTGACACAAATCACTACAGTTCAAATATATGCAAAATCGTTAAACGAATTACGAAACCCCGCCTGACGCAAAACCGTTATTAAAGGCTACCCTTATGTCTTTTTATTTTGTTTTATTAAACATGTATCTCGCAATTTTCCATTCTCCGTTTTCCTTTTCAAATACAAAAAGTTCTCTGTTTTCTTCAGGTGCTTCAGCTCCAGTTGCGAGAATTTTAACGGTTCCTTTTGAGCTAGTTACTGCAAAAGCCATGTTTCCTTCTACTTCAATTTCTTCTATAAAAAACTCAATGTTCAATTGAATTTGGGAAAATACAAACTCATAAGATTTTAAAATTCCTTCTGAGCCTATTCCTGATGGAGCCATTGTTGGCATAAATATTCCATCTTTGGTATATAGAGATTGAGCTAATTTAGCATCTGAAGTATTTAGTGATTTTTTATACTCACTTAGAAGTTTTTCGATTTTTTGTTTTTCTTCTTTTATCATAATATCTGTTTTTTCTTTGTTTATTTCTGTTGATTGTTGTTTTATTTCATTACAAGACGCCATTATAATGGTCGCAAATAAATAGATTGCTAACTGTTTCATGTGTAAATTAGTTTTGTTTAATCCATTCGTCTAATGATTTGAAACTTTCCGTTGATACAGCATTAGCTTGTTGTATGTTTATTTCTGAGTCTGGTCCCATGTATGAAAAGTTTTCAAAATAAGCCATCATCTCAGAAATTTCCTTTGCACCTTCAAAAAATGTTGAAAACATATCACCTGGAACTTGAGTAAAACTGTACACTTTTCCGTTTGCTTTATACTTTTCAAGCACATCGTTGAAGCTATTTAGTTCAGTTGCCAAAGCAAGATAACTACCTTGACCAACCTTTTCTGGACTTAAAAATGCTCCAACAACTACTTTGCCCAAATCGGCAATATCGCTCATGTGAATTACCTTTTTAGTTGGGTCAATGGGAAGCGTCCATCCTGTTGAACCGTCTTGTTTGGGTTGTGCTCCAAGCATTCCTGAAAAATTTTGATAATAGAAAGGTGGCTGTACAAAAGTGTAATATTTGAATCCCGCTTTTTTTACCAATTCGTCTACCTTTGCTTTCCCGGTAAAATGTGGAACATCAAATTTGCCATTGCTTATCTTTTCTACATTTGGTAGTGTTGACCATATAAAGTGATTTATTCCGGCATCTTTAGCTGCTTGTATTGCTATTTTGCCTTGTGCAATTTCGTCAGCTCCTTCCCAAAAGTTAGTTACAACAAAGACACCATGTGCATTTTTAAATGCCTCAGTTAACGAAGCTAAGTCTTTAAGGTCTCCTTTTACAACTTCGTCAGCCTTACCTGTGTAATTTTCAGGGTTTCTTGTAACAGCTCTGGCTTTGAATGTACCATTTTTAAGTATTGAATCAATAACCCCTTTACCTTGTGAGCCTGTAGCTCCAATTACAGCAATGATTTTCTTTTCCATTTCATTTAATTTTAAATTTTTTATCAAAATTGACAAAACAAAGATGCGACAAAGGAGCTATTTTTAGCTATAAGGTAGTTTAAGAAATGTACTTAATGTATATTAAGACTTTGCGATTTTTTTTCTAACAGTGCTTAGAAACTCTGGGGTTACACCAAGATAAGATGCTATTTGCACATTAGAGATGCGATTAAATAAATTCGGATGTCTTTCGAGAAAATCTAAATACCGTTCTTCGGCAGTTGAACTAATATTTTGTAAAACTCTTCGCTGAAGTCCAACCATAGCATTTTCTGCGAGTACTCTAAAAATTCGATCGAATTTAGGATAATCTGTATAAAGTTTCAGTTGATCTTCTTTCTTTACTTGAAGAATAATTGAAGTTTCAACAGCTTCAATATTTAGTTTACTTGGAGTATTGCTGTGGAAGCTTCCTATATCACCAATCCACCAATTTTCGATTGCGAATTGTAAGTTGTGTTCTTTCCCGTTATTGTCAACTCTGTACATTCTGAAACAACCTTCTAGAACATAGGTTGTATGTTTACAAATTTCTCCTTCTTGAAGAATAAATTGTCTTTTTTTTATTCTTCTTTCTTTGAAAACCTCTTCAACAAAAGCAATTTCTTTTTCATCCAAAGGATGAATGCGATTAAAATATTCTATTAGAGCTTGTGTCTTCATTATAATTTATTATCAGGAGCGAGTTTGTCTGTTTTTAAGTAGTTTTGCCTAAAACGGTTTCGGTCATTGCTCTGGTGGGCTTCTGAAATCTAAAACTGTCTGCCAGCATCAAGGTTTATTAATTGCTCGAATGTTTCAATTTCGCACTGTTCTCAGTGCTAACATAAAACGAGTATTAGTGGTTCATTGTTTTTGTTGGTGATTACATTTTTTTTTGTCGGGTAAATAAAACCAGTCTCAATTTCTTTCGTTTTTATTGGTCTTACTTCAATTGTTGCTGATGGAATATATGCAAATTCAGGATTGTCTTTTGCGATCTGGATCGCTTCGTCAATGTTGGTAGCTAAGATGTGAAAATAAGCCACTTGCGTTTCCTTGTCGGTTGCAATGTCAATTTCAATCCAGCCGGTGTCTGTCTTTTTAATATTGACACCTTCACGAACAATAGGCTGTGCAGCAATTAATTTGTTTTCACTTTTAAGTCTGCCGATGTATACCTCGCATTGTTTAAGAAATGCAAAGTGCTGCTCCTCTGTTAAGATTTTTTTGCGTCCTTTTTATTACGGATGTAAAACATGAATTCTTTCATAGTAGTCTGTCATTAATATTGATTATTCATTCGTCATTACTGTTTGCTTTTTCTGGGGTCGCCCTAATATGACCACAATCGTAGGAAAATTGTTTGTGTAGCTCGGAATTAAATAGCACTTTTCTTGCCTTACACACAAAGTTGATAGAAAGCAGAAAAGCCTAAATTTGGCACATTTGCTTGCCATTTCGAAAAGTTAATGTTGTGCAACAGTTCGTATTTTTACGCCATTACTGCAACAATATTTAGTGCCTGTTTTGCCAAAGTACTGTCTCCTAAAATCTTTACTTTGTCCCTTACTTGTTCAGGTCTCCAACTTTTTGAAAATAACTTCCAAACTGTTTCGGGTTCAATGATTATCCTTGCATCAGTATCTATAGTTTTACTTTTGTCTAACTCCCATCCTGCGTTTGTTTTTATTATATTCCAAATTCCGCCAATATCTGTGCTTACTTCAATAGAAACGGTCGTTCCATTTTTTGCTGAAACATTGCTGAATGAATGAGGAAAAGCAAACATAATAGTATCAACAAATGGATAGAACAATTCCTTTGTCATAATGCCTGGTTTACCAACTGCATCCCTAATTTGTTGTTGGTGTAAAAATTTTTCTGTGTATTCTCTTGCTATGTGAAACCAATTAGGCGAGGTTTCTTGTCCTGCCCAAGTCACTGAAAAAATAGCCTTATCAAACGGATTGAGTGTTTGCAAATGTTCATTATATTCCTTTCCTGTGATTTCTAAGAGGTTTATAATTACTTGGGGGCTTAATCTTTTAGTGGCACTTGTCCAGGACAAATTCAAATGATTTAGAAAATCAACAAGGCCTTGATAAGAATTTAGATTTTCAGATATTTCTCCAAAATAATTATCTCTAGACGTAGATATGCCTCTTAAATTTCCATCGAGTAAATGTGAAGCTACGTCTTTCACTTTCCAAAGTTTAGCAACCGTTTGGCTGTTCCATTCCTCCAATGTTAGAGATTTTAAAAGTTCTATCAGTTTTCTGTCTAAAATTGAAAACAGATGCAAGGTTTCTATTTTAATTTTATTAGCCATTTTATAGTCGTCTTTTAAAATAAGGCATAATGTTTTAAGGCTTAGTGTTCTGGAGAATTTTTGGAACTATTGTATATACAAAACACAAATATTAAACCTTTTACAACTATTTCTACGAAGCACATCAGCCTTCATAATACAATACCCCTGTTAGTTGTTGCCATGATTGTCGCTGCCATTTTAGATTTCAACATTACAATTTTTTCCAAAAAATGATTTTATCTTCTCCGTCATTCCAAAAATCTTTGATAACAGCCATTTGAGTGTACCCAATTTTGTTGTAGAATTTTCTTGCGCCAATTTGTGCATCGTCATTAGATGTCTCTACAATAAGTATTCTACCGTTTTTTTGTTTAAGATGTCGTTCAATATAGCTCATCATTTCTGTCGCTACGCCACTTCTTTGAGAGTCCTGTGATTCAGCGATTGCTAAAAGATTATAAGTTCCATTAGTCAATTTCTCGGGAATACAATATCCGATTGCTGTTGGTGTATTGTCGTAAATGTTGGTAAACCAAATGTCTTGAGTTTCAGGATTGTTTAAGTAGTCTGAAATCATTTCGTCTAAATATTCAGATGGAAACAATTTACTTGAATCAACTACTTTTTTCAGACCGTCAATATCAGATTTTAATACTGGTCTTATTTTCTCGTTCATTTATTTTTAATTATTAAAATTATTCTTGTTCGGTTTATTGTCATAGGGTTGCAGCTGACGATTTCGGGTTTTGCGTTCTGGCGGGATTATAGATTGGCACTCGATGGGAAGAACCAAATTCAAATATACGTAGAATGTGTCAAACAAAGAACGAAACCCCGCTTGACACAAATCTGATTTTAGCTATTGTATTTTATTTCCCTAATTGCTTATTCATCATTTCAAAAAACTCTATATCAGTCATTTGTTTTCTGCTGTCGAGTATTAATTTTGCATCATCCCCCGCTCGGTATCTCAACTGATTTGTTCCATCATTTACAGCATTAAAAATTACTTCAGCTACTAAACTTGGTGGCGAAACTATGTTATTTGGATTCTGCCATTGTTTCATTAATGCTCCGATAAGTGGTTGGTATTCTTTAATATCTCCTGCTTGGAAATCAAAAGAACGGCCACCAAAGTCTGTAGCAATAAATCCTGGCTCTACAATTTTGACTTTTACGCCTAATTCTTTCATCTCATAGTGCAATGATTCTGAAATTCCTTCTACGGCAAACTTAGTTCCATGATAAAGTGTACCTAAGGCAAAAGTCATTTGACCACCGATCGATGAGATATTGACAATAGCACCTTCTTTATTTTGTCTGAAATGTGGGATAATTGCTTTAGTAACGTCCATCAAACCAATAACGTTTGTGTTGAATTGTCTAATAATATTTTCTCTTGGAAACGATTCCAAAGGTCCATAAGCGCCGTAACCTGCGTTGTTTACCAAAACATCAATTTTACCAAATTTTGCAATGCCATTTTTTATCGCTTGTTCAATGCTTGATACATCAAGCACATCTAACTTTGCTAGTTGAACGTTTTCTAATTTGCTAAATTCTGTGTCTTTTTCAGGCGAACGCATTGTCGCAATTACGTTCCAACCATGTTTATAAAAATGGATTGCGGTTGCTTTACCAATACCACTACTTGCTCCTGTAATTAATATCGTTTGCCTCATTTTTAGTCTTTGTTTAGGGTTAGTAAATTCTCTACACCATTTGCTCTATAGATTGCTATTGTTGTATCAATCAGTGCTTTATTGTAGTTTTCAATCGGTTGTTTCAACCCTGAAAAATCAACAACGGTTCTAAATGGTTTTTCACCAAAGGGAGTATTTACTAATTTCAATACGGCTTCTGCTACTCGTTCAGGTTTTTGTTCATGGATTGATTCTACATAGGCTATATATCCATTTATTGAGGTTTCAGGAAGGCTTGACATTTCGCCATATTCAGTCATTCTATCGGTATCGCTTGGGCTTATCATTTCACTCATAAAACCCGTAGGAAATCCGCCTGGTTCTATTATGCATGATTCAATTCCAAATCCTGAAAGCTCTGCACGATAACCTTCCGCCAAAGACTCTAAAGCGTATTTTGAAGCCGAGTAAGAAGCCAAGAATGGAGTGGTAACTCTACCGATACAACTTGATGTGTGAATGATAGTTCCTCTCCCTTGTTGTCGCAAAAAAGGTAAGACCGCTCTCATTACTCGCTGAACTCCAAAGACATTTACGTCAAACATTTTTTGGATGTCACTTGCTGTGAAGCACTCAAGAATTCCATTTGCTCCGATGCCTGCATTGTTAAAAACAATATCCAAGCCGCCCATCATTTCAATGGCTGACTTTACCCCTGAATTTACACTGTCTTCATTGGTTACATCCATTTCAACCAATGCTACACCTTTTGCTTTTAACTCACTACTGATGGCTTCATTTTTACCTTTTACTGAACGCATAGTTCCTACAACTTGATGCCCATTTTCGGTTAATTGAATACATGCTAAACTACCAAATGCTCCGCTTGCTCCTGTAACTAAAATTTTATGTTTCATCTTTTTTAAATTTATTTTGATTTGATGAAACAAATATCTGAATGGTAAAACGGCAGGATTAACACGAAAAAGGGAAGGTTCAACACAAATCCTATAAAAGTAAGGAGGAATTAGAAAGGCTTGTTTTTTGCTAATTCAATTGTCTGTATTCTTGAGGTGTTTTACCTGTTTTTTGTTTGAATAATCTCCCGAAATAATGTGGGTAATTGAAGCCTAAAGTATAAGCAATTCCGCTTATCGAATCGGTAGAACCGAGAAGTAAATGTTTTGCTTGCTCTATAAGAAAATCGTTAATGTGTTCTTTGGCAGATCGCCCTGTTTCTTTTGTTAAAAGGTCGCTTAAATAACTAGCAGATAAATGACAATGACTTGCTAAATATTGGATGGTGGGTTGTCCTTTTTCTATGATTTGGTTTTCTAAGTGATAATTTTTTAGTAGTAATTCCACTTTAGCAACAATATCAATGTGGCTTGCCGAACGAGTGTTGAACTGTCTTTCGTAAAATCGTTTGCTGTAATTAAGTAATAATTCAATATTTGAAACCAATACTTGCCGACTGTGATTGTCAATTCTTTCCTTGATTTCATCTTGTATCAGCTGAACAATTTGATTTAGAGTGTTTTGTTCATTTTCAGAAAGGTGTAATGCTTCGTGAACTTCGTAATTAAAGAAGTTGTAAGCGTCAATTTTTGAGCCAAGGGAAGTGTTTCTGATAAGGTCAGGATGAAAGTAAAGCATCCAACCTTTTATTTCGTTTAGTGCTTGCGGTTTCTTAACTGTAATGACCTGTTTTGGAGCAGTAAAAATCAAAACACCATCAATAAAGTCATAAGAATTTCGCCCGTAATCAATTCCGCAACTTGAATCTTTTAATGCAATGCAGTACAAATCGGAAGAAAATCTTTTGCCAACCGTTTCTTCTCCATAAGCGAGTTTTTGTGTGTCGAGTATAGTTAATAAAGGATGTGTCGGCTTATCCAGGCCAAAAACTGCTCGAATTTCAGTAATTGATTTTGAATGAATAATCTCCTTGCTCATTGTATTTTATTTTTTACAAATTTACCCTGTCATTCTTAGGTTCTTTAACACAAATCCCTGAATGATTAGCACATTTCGGTTAAAAAGTTAGCAAACGGTTTCGGGCTTTGAGTTCGAGTTGGTTTCGGATCACAAATTTTCAATTTATTACTGAAGTTCATTCGAAGAACAAAGCTTTAAGTTTAAATGTCAGCCTGCCTGATACAAAACCCGAATTAGCGAATGGTTACTTATTCTGAAATTTTGTTTTTAAGCATATTTAATTGTTCTAAGAAAGAAAGCACATCATTTACGTTTATCAAGTTAAATTTAGCACAAGTTGGTACAAGTCCGACCTTGATAGTAAAATGATAGTTATTTTGCAATACATAAAACATATCTTCATCTGTAACATCATCTCCAATAGAAAGCACAAAATCATACTGATTTTGTAATAAAATATTTTTTGTGAAAGTTCCTTTATTTTCAGTGTTGCTTTTTACCTCTAACACTTTGTTCCCAAGTAAAATGTCAAATTCATTTTCTTTATTTAACCAAATCAGCTCTTTGGAAAAATTTGTTTTATATTCTTCAATTTTTGTATCTTCTACTGTTCTGTAATGCCATGCAATCGCATGTTCTTTTTCTTCAATGAAGGAACCTACAATTTCTTCTGAATAGCGTTCTGCTAATGCACGAACTTTATTTTTCCATAAAGGTTGTTTATTGCTTAAATTAAACCAATTTTTATTTCCAGCTTCTTTGTATTTCAATCCATGTTCGGCAGCTAAGTCAATATTGAGATGACCAAACCAATGTTCTAACGTAGCGGAATCCCTTCCGCTTACTATTACTACTTTATTAAAAGGATTTTCAGTTAAGGAAACTAGTAGGTTTTTAACTCTGTTGTCGGGCACAGCATTTTGTGGTTTGTCGTAAAAACGAACAAGTGTTCCGTCATAATCCAAAATAAGCAAGCGTTTAAAACTTGCCTGATATGCTTCTATAATTTGCACTTTGTCCTCGTAAGTCATTTGATGAGAAAGCCTGTTTTTATTTTGCAGTTTTATATTTGTCATATCCTGCAAATACTTTTTTGCCCAATTATTTACATCGTTTATTCTTAAATGTTCCTGCATTTCAGACATTCTTTTTTCTTGTTCAAATGGTTTCATCTTAATGGCATTTAGAATGGCAGATTGCATTGCGTTAATATCGTTTGGATTGACCAACAAAGCACTTTTTAATTCATTGGCTGCACCAGCAAATTCACTCAATATTAAACAGCCTTGCCTGTCTTTTCGGGAAGCAACAAATTCTTTCGCGACCAAATTCATTCCGTCTCGTAGAGGCGTTACTAAAGCTACATCGCAGGCAGTATAACAAGCAAGCAATTCATCAAATGAAAGATGTTGATATTGATATACAATTGGCTGCCATAAAAAGTTTCCATATAATCCGTTTATTCGGCTTATGCTTTCTTCAATAATGGTTTTCCGCTCGGCATACTTGTTTATTTCTTCACGGGAGGGAATGAGGTTGATTATCAAAAGAATATTTCCTCGCAAATTGGCATTGGTGCGCAATAATTGTTCAAACGCTTGCAAACGTTTGATAACTCCTTTGCTGTAATCTAGGCGGTCTAACGAAAAAATGATTTTAGCTTGCGAGTATTTATCACGAATGCGTTCTCGCTTTCTCGCAACCTGTGGATGATCATAAGCTGAGTAAAATTTTTCAAAATCAATGCTTATAGGATAATCATTTATTTTAGTTGTATGACCGTCTACAGAAATTTGGTCGTCTTTGTATTGCAACCCAAGAAATGTTTCCAAACTCTTTTTGAAATGGTAAACATATTGCTCGGTATGAAAACCGACCACATCACAACATAGTAAACTCTTTAAGATATTGTTTCGCCATTCTTCTGGAATTAATCGTATCAGTTCGTGTGAAGGAAACGGAATATGAAGAAAAAAGCTGCTATTTATAGAATTGGGGGCTTGTTTTAAAAATCCTGGCAACAACATTAAATGATAATCGTGAATCCAAACAGTATCATTTTTTTTTATGATAGATTTTATTGCAGATGCAAAAATTTTATTTACTTCTACATATGCATAGTAGAAATCAGTATTGTATTCGGTAAACGAAGGAAAATAATGAAAAAGAGGCCAGATAATTGAATTGGAAAATCCATTGTAATATAGATTTTCAATTTTCTTGTTTAAAAACAATGGCACGATATTGATCTCAGGTAGCGGAGTTGTTTTTATAAACTCTTCCCAAAGATCTTCCTTAAAATCTGCAGCACCTACCCAAATAATATGATTTTCTTTTGAAACAGATTGAATAGCAGATACTAAACCACCCGATGATTGTAGTAGTTCAAATTTCCCGTTTTTCCTTTCAATTCTATAAGGCAAACGATTGGATACTATGATAATTTTTTTCTGCATTTTACCTTCGTAAATATAAAAAAAAATGTTGACTTAATTTTTTAAAGTAGTGGATAATGCCTTTCCGTTGACTTTGAGCGGCTAACCGAAACGCAAGATTCGGAGCCGATGAACTTAGTTTTATGTCAAATGTCCCTTGGGTAGAGATATGTTCGTAACCCAATAACTCCGAATTTTGGTTAGCTGCTGTTATATGCTCTCGTTCTAATTAAATCCAATAGGACTTATTCGGTTATTTCTAAAATTGTTTATATAATTGATTCACTATTTTAGATTGAAGCATTGTGTTCTTTAAGCGACTTAACTTTAGGTTTCGTAAATAATCTTCCAATAGCAGCAAAAATCGTGAATAAAATGGCGGGTGCACCAGCAAACCTGTATTGTCCATGAATTTCTTTGAGTATAAAATCAAAATCAACTATCATCTGAAAACTTGGTTTATTGGGCTTAGATTGACTATTTAATGAGTCAAACCCTTGAACCAACAAATAGTCAATGTCAAGTGCTGGTTTGTATGTCGCTCTAAACTTTGTTTCTCTGTCAAAAGGATTTGAAAAGGTGTGTAACATCTTAGCTGTTACATTAAAACTTTGTCCTTCTTCAAGAACAATTTTCTTGCCTTTAGCTGAAAGTTCGAGCTTTCCTTCAATGACCTCAAAAATTTCATCTTGCAATGGATGAATATGAGGTGGTGGACCTTCTTGTCCAGCTGGAATAGTGCAGATAACTTCTGTAAAAGAACCTTCAGTGTCTTTCCCTGTTTTTATAAAGGTAATTGTTTCACCTGTTGATTTTAATGTTATAGATTTCATTTTAAGCTTATTTAATTCTATGTTTAGTATTTATTGTTTATAATTTCCAGTTATGTCGTCTAATTTAGATATTTTGATGTTCGACAATGTCGAAACGCATGACGCAAAACGAACAGATATTGCTGCAGTGGTAAAGTTTTCACACAATAGTTCAATAGAATCACTGTTGTTTGTTTACCCATAAAAGTTTCATAGTAGCATGTCACCCTCCATTGCTGAAATACCATGGTTGCTGGAGTTGTTTCTTTCATTTGGTTTGGTCTGAAGTTTTCCAATAAATTACTGTCGCAAGATAACCTGCTATACAAATCAGAATTAAAATTGAATAACTGTAATTGTCAAGCAATTTTTTGTATTCTCCACCAGCACCGCTATAAAGTCCTGGAATTGACCAGGGGAAATATGAACCGAAACCAGTCGCTGAAATAATTTGAGCAAACACTAATGTTAAGGCGACAAAACCTAACGGAGCAAGATAACCCTTGCCCCATATTGCAAAAAAAGCAATAGGAACACCAATTAAAATTGTCAAAAATGTGGTAACAAAATAGTCCAAAAAAAGCGGAATAAGTAAATTTATTTCAATTGTAGGTAGTTGCAAAATTGTCCCGATTAGAAGTCCAATTAGAAGATTGGAAATAACAAGCGCTAAACACCAAATTAAATAAACTGCAAATTTTGCGTTCAATATTTTTGTTCGTGAAGTCGGAAGTGAAAGTAAGTCCTTTGCGGTTCCGTCTGAATACTCCCGTCCAAAAATCCAACTTGCTACAAATCCGAAGACCAAAACACCACCAACGCCAACGGTTTGAGTCAATAAACCCAAGTACGATTTCCAATTGCTTTGAAAGTCCATTGCTTTTGCTTTTGCGGCAAGTCCACCAGCTTTTGCTAATGAGTCTGGATCGTTAATGATTAGAATAAATACTCCACCCATAATTGGAGCTAAAGCAAAAGCAATAAAAGTTGCCCAAAGAATATTGGAGTATTTGTTTTTTAAGAACTCGGCTTGTAATGCTTGTATCTGATGTTTCACTACTATGAGTTTCTTATTGTTCTTAAAAAATACATTTCTAAATCTTCGGTAAACAGATAAACTTGTTGAGGGGCCAAATTTTTCTCAACTAATAGTTTTGAAATGTTTTCAGGATTTGCAATAGCTTCACTATTTGTAATTTCTATTTCGTCATTGTTTGTGATTACAGCTTTGTAATTTGCTTCTGATAATTCCTGAGCAGCCTTCCAATTGTCTGATGTTTTTACAACAATTTTCTTAATAAGCTGGTCGGTTAGTTCTTTTATGGTTAGTTCTTTTACCAATTTGCCTTGGTGAATTATACCTAAGCGACTTGCTATTTTAGAAATTTCACCAAGTATGTGGCTTGAAAGAAAAATTGTTGAACCACTGTTTGCAAGATCTTTGAGCAATTCTCTCACTTCTACAATTCCTTCTGGATCTAAACCGTTAATTGGCTCATCAAGTATTAATAGTTTTGGCTTGTGCATCAGTGCTTTAGCTAAACCTAATCGCTGTTGATTGCCGAGTGATAGAACATTTGCTTTTTTGTCCTTGTAGTTTGTCAACTTTAATTTCTCAATGATGTCGTCAATTAAAGTTGGGTTGGTTAATTGTCGGAGTTTGTAATAGACCTTTAAGTTATCGGCCACTGAAAGGTTTGGGTAAGAATAGGGAGTTTCTACTAAATAGCCGATATCGTTCCATTGGTTAAACTGAGGTGTAAGTTGCTTATTAAACAATCTAATGTTGCCCTTGTCGGGTTTAATCATGCCAAGAAACATTCGTATCAAGGTCGTTTTACCTGCACCGTTTAATCCAAGAAATCCGTAAATTTCACCTTCTTTCACATGAATAGAAATATTGTCCGAAGCAGGAGTTGTCCTGAAGTATTTAGTGAGTGAGTTTGTTCTGATAATATCCACGTAAGATGGTCGGTTTGCATTTGCAGCACACAAACAAATCTACATAATTATTGTCGTAAACAACTTAGGCATGCAGATACATTCGACCAGGCTCTTAAATTTTAATAATTGTTTTTGGCTTAAAAAATAGAAATCAACCTAAAATTGCTTAAAATTAAATTTAATAGTTTGGAGTTAAAAAAGCTAAAAAGCAAGTTTATAATCTATAGCCTGAACAGCTAAACTGCCACATCCAAATCAGCAAGAAGAAGTAAGATGTCCGTAAGCAGTCAAAAAAGTTGATACAGCTTATTTTTGGCTATGGCTTCCAGTCTTTCACCAAAAACCTGGAATTGCTCAAAAAACCGGACACAAAAGCTAAGCCTCTAGTCGGTTAGATAATAATTGATTTTTCTGTAATGGACTCATAAAGTTAATCGAACTGTGTTTTCTATGAGTATTATACCATCTTTCGATATAATCAAA
>JAEUUO010000033.1 GCA_016787575.1 Saprospiraceae bacterium
TCATTTCCTGGATAGCATAAAACCGAGAGTAATCATAATATTCTTAAGAATTGATAATATATTTTGATAATTCCAAATATAATTAAATACTTCTTTATCAACAGCAAATATTTTTGCTCCAATTAATACAATTGAACTGCACCCATAATATAAGATTAGTGAAGCTACAAACCAGAAAAATGGTTCTCTTAAAATATCTGCATGTTTAGGAGTTTGCAATTCATCATTAAATGAGATTAATCCTAGGACGAAAATTAAAAGGCCTTGAAAAATGCCACTAAATGGAGATAAGCTCTTAGAATTATCTAGGAATAACCAAATCAAGAACAATATCAAATATACAGAAAGAAACAACCAAATGAGAGGAATTTTACGAATTGTAGCTGAAACCGAATCAAAAAAGAACAACAAAACAAAAGTTTCAATCCAAACTAGGATATAATATAGAAAAATATTTGGTATTCCGTTTATGGCTAACGCATTCGTAAATATCTCAACTATTGAATCCGTAATACAATATAGCACAATCCATTTAATTGGAGTATTATTTGTAAATTTAAAAGTGCTGTAAATTGCGAGGGCAATAGTTGAGATAAATGACGATAAGATGAATCCGTTCAATGAATAGCTGTATTTGGTGCGCAGTTAGGTGGACACGGATTGGAAAATTCCAAAATATAACCACTTGTCATATCATTTCCATCTTCGTCGACTCCTACGATTATTAACCTACGATTTGAGTCATAATATCCGTTATAAATCCTTATACCTTCACATCCGCTTTGATCAGTTATATCCTTAATCTTATTTATACCGAACGCATGGGCTTTTGGATTTGCTACTGAAATAGGAATACTCATATTGCTTTGAAGCGTTTCCCAAGCAGAAACCATATCTTCTGCTTCCGATAATGAAATAAATGTGCCCGTATCCGGGTTGAATGACTCTGGCATAAGCTTGAATTTTAATGGGTTAGATAATAATTTAAAAATCTTGGCAAAGATGGCTTCTATTTCGATTCTATCGCTAAAATACGTTTGCTTTTGAGCAATATTCATAAAAAATGGTACATGTTGTAGTTCAGATGCAACATAGTGCAGTCATTTTTTCATTTCGTGGTACATCCCAAATAATAGTATAAAGTGAAGTGTTAAATAGTATATGTTGCAATAATCTTAATATTACGTTTGCATCGGCTTCCCATATTCACCATATTCTTGGTTATTCAATATTTAAATTAGGCTTGATATCCAGTCGGTTTGGAAATTGATTTTCTTATTTTTTTACAACATCAACAAAGTTGAATTTTTATAATCGATTATAGCATCAAATTATTTAATTCACATCAAAATATTAGCGCCTATGAAAAGAACAATAATGATCATGAATTAACATCATGAATTACTCTTTCCTATTCACTTACAATTAAAATTTACTTTTATGAAACTATTTAAAAACATTGATTATTTTTACTTTTGCAGATCTATAATAAAAAGGTTAAGCAATAAGTACTTCAGTAAGATTTATATCACTCTATTTATTTGTTCTCTTTTCAGTCAGTCTTGTAATAAAGATGGTAGTATTACAACTGCTACAACAAATCAGAATCAACACCAATTAAGTTTACAGAAATTTGAACAGTCAATCAGATTAACTCTAAAGCAACTCAATGTAACGCAAGGAATAAAAAATTCTTCTTTAATTGAGTATAATTGCTTTACAGACGAACCTTCAGGAGCGCATTGTACCTTACAAAATTCGGCCTTAACACAGACAATTTCATTACCCGCTCCTTATAGTCCTTGCAGAGCTGTGGTTACATATGATTTGTGGTGGTGCTATCACGATTCAAACAATGAAATATTTAGCATTGTCTTTGACAATTTCTCAGCTTATCCAGAGCCGGGGTCGGATTGCCAGAGCTTATTGGATGATTGGTTGGATTTATGGAATAATTCCGATTATGAGGAATTGGATGCTGAAATTGAAGCCTTTACTAAAGCAGCAATAAATGCATTGGAAGAAATTGTAATGCAACAATTAACATATAATAATCGTGCACTTTTTCCATGTGGTGCGACGCCTGCAAAATACTTATCAAGTGATTTCCATACCCAGCTCTGCTATTCCATTTGTGCCAAGGTTGTATATCATGCAGGGCCACCGTCTTATGATGAACTTGTATGGTTGGAAACGGAATGTGGTGAAGCGTGTTGTAAAAGGACTTATCAATGGTGCTGGAACTCAACTCTTAATAGAGCTGTCAAAACGGGACCTGCTTACAGTCAGGTAGGAGATTGTGATAGTTTTCCAGGTTGTCCTTCAGGATATACTCAACTTAAAGACTGCGAAGAACGAGTGTGCGAACCATAGCTTTTGAAGATTAAACCTGTGCAGTCTTTATAAATTGCACAGGTTTATTAATTTTGAGTAACCAATATAAAAGTATTATGAAAAACCTTATCTTATTATTAGTTGTGGTAAGCGAAGTTGCTACAGCACAGGTATCAAAACTAACAGACATTTTTGAAGACATAGTTCCGATCTGGTCACATCTTGCTTTCGATTCTACATCGATACGCGGCAGTTATAATGGGATGAATCATTTATCTGGATTTTCTGGATATGGTCCTAAAATTATTAATGGTTTCGCCTATACAATATATAATGACGCAAGTGATTTTGATCAAGGAGCATTATTAGAAAAAATAAATTTACAAAACGGCTCTAAGGTCTGGATGAACAATATAAACTTGCAGAAAAATTCTAAAAGAGAAAAGGTTCGTAATTATTTCATTAATGAAAAAGATGAACTAGTGTTATTAAATTTTAGAAGTATAGAGGATCAGGTTTTTGTAGTTTGGACAGATTCTAAAGTATGCGTACGAAAATATGACATAGCTAGCGGTAACTTATTGGATTTTCAATTTTCTGAGGCACAGGATTCAAGTTCACCTGTAATAGTTGGCTCATCTGATGCTAGATTATTTCCATTCAATGTTGTGGAATACGAATATATTGGGCATTTAAGAGATCAGAGCGATTATATAATTTATCGGAACCTATTCAATGAGAATAGAATGCGAATTCTTGATGAGGAAATAAGAATTCCACATAAATACCCTAATAGTTATCCCGAATTAAGTTATCCATATAACGGCAACAGAGACACCATGCTGTTTTTAAGATTTTCAAACAAAACAGATCCAATATTTCCAGGTGATAGTATGGAACTTAAAATTGATTTCTTTGACAATCATTTTCAATATATTTCAAGTAATGATATAGCAAATAAGATTACAGTCGCATCACAATATTATTTACAAAAAGCAGAGAATGGATATATATATATAACTGGAATCGGATTCGAAAATGGTAATATTGAGCCTATTACTGAGCGGATTTCAATTTTTGACTTGCATGGAAATTTGAAAGAAGAATTGACATTACCAAAGGAATATAAATCAAGCCCACGTGGTTCCAATTGTCTTAAATTAAGAAATCAAGAAGGCTCATTAATAGTAAGGAGTGTTTTTACAGATCATAGTAAAAAAGATAGTAAAATACAGTTCTTTATATCTGATGGTCATGGTAATTTAAATCTTACAAAAGAGATTCCATTAAAACTGCAACAAACTTTATATTCAAATGATTTACATCAAACACCTGATGGGGATATAATATTGTTTGGTGATTATAAAGGGATAGCAGGACTGGGATACACTTATTTGACAGGAAGGTCAATAATTACTAAATTTTCCAAAGAAAGCATTGGGATCATAACAAATAATGGTGAATTTTACAAAGAACCTGAAATATCTATATTCCCAAATCCAATTTATGATAATGTAATAATTAATTATAAAGGTGTGGATGTCAATAATATTCATATTCAAGATATGTATGGAAATATATTGTTAAACCAAAAAGTTGATACCACAGATAAATTAACCATTAAAAATTTGAATAGCATTGCCAATGGCGTTTATTTAATTGTAGGACTTGGAAGAAAGTATGAGATTTTATTTAGGAAAGAAGTTCTTGTATTTCATTGAATTCAAAATGCTATTTAAACAAACACATGAGTCAAAGCACTAAACGGCCTACTTGGTCTGCCATCAATCAACAGCTTCAAATAAATCTTGTAATTTGGAAGATTAATAAAATCTTCAACATTAAATTCAGGATACATTTCTTTTGCCATAAGCATCGCATCTTCCGTTCCAATCCTAAAAGCGATCACCGTTCCGATATTTCCAAGCACTGCACTTTTAATATCTGAATCTAACTGTGCCATATATTGATGTGCCATCGTCAATCCTACTTTAAACTTTCGAAGTTCAGAAAACATACCAATTAAAGATAATGTAGTGAAGTTATGGAACTCATCTACATATACCATGAATGGAACTCGTTTTTCTTCATCGGTATCCACCCTGCTAAATGAAGCAGACGCAATGGAAGTAATAAACAAAGCTCCAAGGATATGGGATACATCTGCTCCTACATGTCCTTTGGATAAATTAACAAGAACAATTTTGCGATCATCCATTGCCTTTCTTAATGATATTTCTTCCGGATTATCAATTAAGACGCGTTTAATAACCGGATGGACGAGCATTCCGCCAATTTTGTTCAATACCGGTAAGAGATCATACTTATGATATTCCTTGAATTCACGTTTCCAGAATTTTTTAACTGATTCGCTTTTCACATGCTTTATGGCTTCTGTCCGGAATTCCTTGTCAAGCAATATTTCAACGATGTCGGCAATGGTCGCTTTTGGCTGATCCAGAAGAGTAAGAATTGCATGTCTAAGTATATGTTCCAACTTTACACCCCAGGCACTGTCCCAGAGTTTCGAGAAAACGTCCAATATTCCGGATGCTACCAAAGAACGCTTTTCTGGCGTAACTTTTTTAAACGGATTATATTTCAACTTTAAACCAGAGTCAGGAATGTTAAAGTAAATTAACTCATTCTTCCGGTCCTCTGGAATGGCTTCTAATACTTTATTAACCAGGTCTCCATGAGGATCAAGCAAACAACATCCTCTTCCCGCTTTAATATCCTGCGTAATCATAGTCTCAATCAAAGTAGATTTTCCTGTTCCAGTTTTTCCTATCATGTAAGTATGCATTAAACGGTCAGCTTGCTTGATACCAAATCTTTTTTGTTGGTTCCGGTAAGTGGTAAGTCCAATATATGTTATGTCAGGGTTTGTATTATCCATAGTTGAATGATGGCTGAATGAAAAGGATTAACCAAGACAGTCAATATATCCATTTTGGCAAATAAAGCCGTCTACAATTCTCGAATTGATTAATTACACTTTAAGAATGGAAAATGAAAATACAGAATTAAAACAAATACAATTTATCCGTGAGCTATGCAAACATAGATCAGAGCGAGAAATTCTGGAAGCTGAATTCAATTTCAGAGAGTATCTTCTTATAGTCAAAGAAATTTCCGATAGGATTGCAAGAGAAGGCAAGGCTTTAGCAGACATTGTCGACAAAAATTAAAAATGGTAGAATTCAATTATCACTATGAAAAAAGTCTATGGTTACATTCGGGTCTCTACAGTCAAACAAGGAAATGGAGTTTCGCTTCAAGAACAAAAAGAAGCGATAATTCGATATGCTGAAAAACATCAACTTACAATTGTTGAATGGTTTGAAGAGAAAGAGACAGCTGCCAAACAAGGCAGACCAATATTTACACGCATGATTAATCTACTTAAGAATAAAAAAGCAAATGGTGTCATTATACATAAAATTGATCGCGGCACTCGAAATTACAAGGATTGGGCTGCACTAGAAGAATTGCTAACATCCGGTTCTGAACTTCATTTTGCTCATGAGAGTCTTGATATGAATACCCGTGCTGGAAGACTAACAGCTGATATGTTGGCTGCAATAGCTGCGGATTACATCAGAAACCTCCGTGAGGAAGCTTCCAGGGGCTTATACGGCCGATTAAAGCAAGGTATATATCCATTCGGGGCACCGGTTGGATATCTAAACAATGGCGGTGGTCAGGTAAAGACAATTGATACTATTCAAGGTCCTTTGGTCAAAAAAGCTTTTGAGCTATACGCTAGAAAAGAGTACAGTTTGGATTCACTAGTTCTGGTTATGAAAGATATCGGATTAAAAAACTCAAATGGGCATATTGTCACCAAGGCTGGATTGTCTAAAATTCTCAATAATCCATTTTATGCAGGTATACTTAAAGTAAAAGGCAAAAGATTTCCAGGTAAACACGAACCGCTAATCTCATCGGAATTATTCCTTCAAGTGCAAAACATACTTCGAGGAAGAACCAATGTGAAGCAACTCAAGCATACATTTCTGTTTAGGAGATTAATAAGATGTCATGAATGCAATTATACATTGATTGGTGAAAAACAGAAGGGCCATGTATATTATCGATGTCATTCCAAAACTTGCGCCACCAAAGGAATCCGGGAAGAGTTAATCGAAAATAACTTACTTAATACCTTTGAAGATATTCAATTTCATCCCATCGAGGATAAAGTCTTGAATGAACTATTACAGGATAGCCAGCAAAATTGGGAGAAAACTCAAAATGGTCTTGAAGAATCCTACAAGATGCAGAAACATAAAGTGTCACTCAAATTGGACAGACTAACGGATGCATTCATTGATCATACAATAGAGAAAGATGTTTTTGAAGACAAAAAGGAAAAATTACTGATTGAACAAAGCGGATTGAATTACAAAATCGATCAATTATCAATACAGAAAGAATTAATTTTTAAAAAAGCGGAATTTTTCCTCGAACTACTAAAGAGTCTTAAAAAATCATACTTAAACGGAATTTTTGAAGAAAAGCGAAAACTAATAAAATTAGTCACCTCGAACCTAGTAGTTGAAGGAAAAAAACTAGCAATTACAATGAAATTACCATTTCAAGATATTGCAAACCGATGGAATTTTTCGTTATGTGGGCATGTTCGGAATAGTTCTCGAATCTGTACAGCAGAAATTGCCAATACAGCAATAACTACTATCGTACCTGTGGATAACGAAGAGTTCCGTGCACGCATGAAAGATCTTTTTGAATTGATCTTGAAATATTGTAATGAGGTCGACTTGGAAGAAATTAATCATGAACCGGATATATGACCTATGAACAAACCACCCAAGTACCTAATATTCTCTTTGATTTACACCTACCCTCGCTTACTGAAGCA
Source organism: Saprospiraceae bacterium (assembly GCA_016787575.1). Classification (GTDB taxonomy): domain Bacteria; phylum Bacteroidota; class Bacteroidia; order Chitinophagales; family Saprospiraceae; genus Vicinibacter. Next base: position 7,220 of record JAEUUO010000033.1, read on the forward strand.
GAATTAAAGATACTCTTGATCATCATCCGACAAACCTATGGTTGGATTGATAGACATACCGGAAAGCGTAAACTGTATGATAGAATCTCCCATTCCCAGTTTATCACAAAAACAGGATTATCACGAAGGGTAATTTCAAAGGCATTGCAAAACCTGGTCTCTAAGGGTTTGGTAAGTATTACTTGCCGAAATGGCAATATTCTAAGTGGCGGTGATGCCAGACGTGGAAAAATCTCTCTTGTTTACTCAACTAACATATGCAAAAAGATACCGGAACATGTGCACTTTTCGACATCAACATGTGCACAAAGTGCACATAACAAAACTAACTATACAAAAGAAAATAATACAAAACTAAGAATGAATCGGCCTGTGCATATTGGAGAGATTATTAACCAATATCGTCATTGAAATGGTTTGTCTTTAAGTATGCATTGGTTTGGTGCAACTAAATAGAATGGAATTCAGTCAAGAGAGAGTATATGAGTTTGTTAGCAAGTGATAGGGCCGAATCGAACTGAAGAAGAGTATCGGTAGGCTACTTATGATTATGTGAATTATTATTTGTTATTTGGGAGATTGGGGATCGAATGGAGCAGGAAGGTAAAGAGCCCAAAGAAATGATATAGCACTAGTTGCTTTAAATAACAGAAAGCCATCGAATTAGGGTGAATTTCTGCTGTATTAACTTGGAGTAGTTTCTGGAACACTGGATATAACAAATTCTTGGTTATGATTGATTGTGTTATCACCAACTATATCCCTTAAATATTGCAAACAAACTAGGTCTAAATTCTCAGTTTTTATCTTCATGGCAAGTTTATAGGCTGAAAGTGGTTTTCCGTCAGTTTTAGAGTATTGGTAATCATTTGCATTTTCGAAATCAGTTATGAAGACATACCTTCTTGCTAAGTTTGCCTCTATGGCATTAGCATCCTCAATTTTAGACCAGATATTTTGATTTATTGTCCACGATGCCACTTTATCTGGGGTATCAGTATCGTGAATCACGTAATGTTTTATTTTAAAATGAGTAAGAACTTCTTGAAAGAACTGTATATTAGTTTTTGATCCCGTATTTAAAACGAAAATTTCTTTTTGTGGATAATATTCATTCAAAAGTGTTCTAAAAACGATTGTTTCAGTATCACCTTCAACTAGTATCACCTCATCTGCATAAAAACATTCACAGATATGGGGGTTAAATCTAATGAACATTTGAACTCTTTGTTTATTGTCGTCTCGTTGAAATATAAGATCACCAACTTGAAAAGTTCTAGTGTTTTCACTTACATCCTTTGTTATTCGAACAATTGAGGCATGTTTTTGTGATATATCAATCATGGCCGGTGAATGAGAAGCACAAAGAATTTGGTACGGGCTATTTTGGGATAAATCATATAAGCTCTTTCTTAAATTTTGAGATACTTTGGGATGCAAAAAAAGTTCCGGTTCCTCAAATAGGATCAAATATTCTTTTCGAATATTTTCAGAAATGTTTGATACTTTTAGAAAAGTTAAGAAATTAAAAAGAGCTTGCCTAATAACTCCATGTCCATGTTGAGCGAAAGTTTCATTTCTCGTAATACCGTCTTTTTTTACATGAACAGAGTGTGATTTTTTTATCGCTTCTGTTAGTGCAATTGTATCTTGTGCTTTAGGCTTAATTTCAAGAGTAAGGGTAGAGAATATCTGCTTAAAAATCGCATTTAAATTTGTGTTTAATTGTGAAATTTGAGCCGAACCAAATAATTCTTGCTGGAGTGCAGATATAGCTTGCACAGCATTATCATAGTGTGTCGGATGGATATCTTTCAATTTCTTTAAAAAATCATCTGCTAATAGCTTATTAACTTTTTCTTCTAGAGAGGCTTCCGTTTCCATAGCGTGGATAGAGATGGGTTTAGGCGCATATTTTGTAAATAATGTATCCATGCCACCAAAACCACCAAGCACCCAATCCTCACTGGGCTTAAATGTAAATTTTTCGAATTTTGAATCTACAGTTGACCAGACCTTCTTCACCTTAATAATACCCGTTGAAGGATCTACCCATTTATCAATCCAATCCGGTTCAAGCGAGCGTCCAGATCCACGTAAATCAGTATCAGAATCATCCCCAGATTCTGTCAGAAATTCTCCTATAATTTCAATTTTATTATTCGGATTATGGTCAAAAAAATCCTCTAGTTTGGCTTTTTGACTAGGGTCAACAAAGAATTCATAGGCTCGAAGGAATGAAGATTTGCCGACATTATTTTGACCAATAAGAAATATTATATCAGAGTTAGTAAAATCTATATAATTGGCATCTCCTTTAAGGCCACGAAAGTCTTTTATCCGTAAGCTTTTTAGTTTCATACATTAGTTATTGCTTTACGTAATTGCAAAAGAGTAATTCCCGAGGCGATTAATTCTTCCTCTTTTAAAAATACAGGATGCCAATCATGATAGAATAGCTGATTTCCTTTACCATCATAAGCCTTATTTCCGATTCTCTTAGTCTTAATTGCCATTTCTTGAAATTCAACCAAACTGGTATTGATAAAAAACACTTCGTCGTCCAATTGCTCTGGATGAATAAACTCTATGTTCTGGGTATTCATATACCTATTATATCATCACCAGAATTAAAAGTGAATATTCAGTCTATATTGGTTTAATTAGCTATAGTGATCTTTATAACCCCGATGCCTACCTTTATCATCTGTTGGACAAAAAAACTCACAACCTTTTACAAGACTTTGGTCTTTAGAAAAACACCAAACTGTTTGGACCAAGGAATTTTTCCTTTGTTCATCTACATGAACTGGTGTTGTTGTCAATACTCGGTCTTTTACATTAATTGTTTCTACAAGCATCTCATCTTCCAAAAGGTCGAAATGTTTATGAAGCAAGGATATACCAAATTTATTTTCCTTGCCGTATTTTAGAATTATTTCTTTTAATTCGGCAAGGCAATCTGCATCATCCTTTGTTATTAGAGCTACTTCCTGAATATTGGATAGCTCATTGTGTAAAATTGGATTTAACATAGTTTTTTTTACAAAAATATAGAATATCGTACTCGGAGTCAATAAAATGAAAAAATATGGTATATAGTGCAACGCAAATGCAATTGATAACATCGGATGATTAATACTAAATGGATTAATGAATCAATACCGGTCATGAAAGAAGATGCTTTCAATTGCCCCAATGTTATTGGTTTGCAAATTTCAAGAAATTATGCTATGATTAAAGTATCAAGAAGGACTGGAGTGTCATATATAGGGAAACTTCTGACCTTACCTATTCTATAGGCAAAAAACTATTCAATCCAATTAAATATTGAAGTTAACGGTGCCTTTGTGCTGTTGGTTTGCAATCTGCGATTGCTTTCTTATTTCGCAGATTGTGGGCTCCTACAGATACAAAGGTTCCTACAGACACTGGAATATGTGGGCAAGTATCAACCTTATTACTCGAAAGCCAATTGGAATTTTAGAGTTTCTACGAAACGTGGAACTGGGTCGAAAAAATTGCCAATATGGCAACTAATACTGTCTACGATAGGAAGTATTAAAACACTAAACTTAAGGCATCAGATTAATTAAATCCTGGTGCCTATTTTAAATTTTATGTCTTCACCACCAAATTATTTAAGAATGTATCGTAAACGTTCCGGATTAATCCAGGAAGATATTGCTTATATTTTGGATTTACCGGATTACTCCAACATATCGAGATATGAGAAAGGACAAAGAACACCAACTATTGAGTTACTTCTAACATATCATCATCTATTTGATATTCCAATTGAAACATTCTTTGAACAAGAGTCTGAAATTATAAAATTAAGATTAATCGAACGACTTATTCAATTGGTTCCTGAATTAAAAAAAGATCAAATAACACTAAAGAGCACCCAAAGAATTCAATTTTTAGAAGATACCATTAAAAGATTAACAAGATAATGCTATGAATACACAAAATGAAAAACCAAAAATTGTTTACGCTATTTATCCAAATGCAAATGGATTTGGCTTTGTATACATGGACGGACCGAGAAAACTTCTTGATTATGGAATTGTAAGAATTAATCCAATCTGCAATTTCCGGATTCTTGAAAAAATAAAAAGTTCAGTAGATTATTTTAAACCATCTGTGGTTATACTGCTTGATCCAGAAGGCAAATCTTCAAGAACTGGTAAAAGAATTCGTAAATTAATTGAAAAAATATCATCATTTGCGCAAACTGAAAATCTTAAAGTCTCTCAAATATCCAGAGATCAGATACGAGATGTCTTTGAGAATTTTGGAGTTGGTACCAAATATGAAATATCTCAATGGCTTCTAACAGAGTTTAAACAACTCGAAACACGACGACCAATACAAAGAAAACTCTGGACGAGTGAAGATAGAAATATGGCAGTGTTTGATTCATTGTCATTGGCTATAACATGGTATTGGATAAATGGTTAGTTAGTTTATGTAAACAAAAAGAAGGTAATTATTAATCTCTTTCAAATTCTCGCTTCTCTATCCTTTTTAATTTCAGGTTTTCCATTTCCAGTTGCAACATCCCCGCCATTAATCCAGACTCATATGAATTAAAGTGATCATCGGGTTTATTCAAAAGTAATTTTAAAAGTTTATCCTCGTAGATTGCCAAAATAAAGCCATGGTTAAATCCTTTAATAAATAGAAGTTTATCAATTTCCATCAGAAAGTTTCTTTTGAATGCTTTTCTAAATATTCATTGAGGGAGTCAGAATCATATAGAATTATTTTCTTTTCAGGCTGAGAATAACGGATTTTTCCTTCGTTCCGCAATTTCTGCAGGGTGGTTTTGCTTTTAATATGAAGCTTTTCCATTGCTTGTTCAGTTGAAATCCATTTGTCCTCCTTTATCCCTTCCTTGTCTTTGATACGTTGAACCACTCTTTCTATCAGCGCATAAAACGCTTTGTCCTCAAGACAAATGACTTCCATAAATCAAAAATACGAATACGAGTTGAATAAAACTTACAAGTGGATTATAACAAATAAATCCATTTTAAGACAAAATTTGCTGGCAAATCGCTGGCAAATAAAAAAGGAGCTGCAAATTTTATTTTACAACTCCTTGATTTTGAATGTGGAGGATCAGGGATTCGAACCCAGGACCCCCTGCGTGCAAGGCAGGTGCTCTAGCCAGCTGAGCTAATCCCCCAAGTTTTTAATATTTATATATTTTTAACTACTTATCATTACAAGTAGTGATGGTTTTCGAACTCAGGACCCTGGCGCCAAAAGCGCCATGCTCTAGCCAGCTGAGCTAATCCCCCATGGACGTTTTTTCGTGAAATTAAGTCGCAAATGTACTAAAATTTAAATACCAACTTAGATTCACAAACAAACTCAAGATTTATTGAATTTGGTAGTCCCGCCCAGATTTGAACTGGGGACCCCTACATTATCAGTGTAGTGCTCTAACCAACTGAGCTACGAGACTAAAAAAAATAGGATAGCCAGGTCGAATAAAAAAATTCCAATAATAAGAAGCCTAATATTAAAACATTTAGAGTCAAACTAACCGAAGTTAGAATTGATTTTCTCTTTAAAAGGAGGTATTCCAGCCGCACCTTCCGGTACGGCTACCTTGTTACGACTTAGCCCCAGTCACCGGTCTTACCTTAGATAGCTCCCAGTAAAGT
>JAEUUO010000026.1 GCA_016787575.1 Saprospiraceae bacterium
CGATTGCGATGACCGGGGCTTGCAGGCAGTGGAATTATGGGTAACAGATATCAATGGGAATACATCGTTCTGCAGGACATTTATAGATGTACAGGATAATCTGGGATTTTGTCCACCGAATATCAAGAACTCAAATGTAGAAGGGATCATAAGTACGGAGAAAGATGACCGAGTACAAAATGTATCGATCAACTTGGTGAACAGTGGATTGAATGAAGTGAAGACAGATATCGAAGGGAAATATTCATTTTTACAGGTGCCCAATGGCAAACAACTCGAACTGATTCCGTCAAAAACGGACGGATGGTTGAATGGAGTAAGTACGGCAGATATAGTAAAAATCCAAAGACACATTTTAGGATTGGAACCTTTGAGTAGTGCCTATAAAATGATAGCAGCGGATGTAAATCGAAGTGGAAGTATTACTGCAAAGGATATTTCAGAATTGAGAAGATTAATTTTAGGCATTACAGATGAAATTGACGGCAATACCAGTTGGCGATTTGTCCACAGGCTCTATGCATTCAATGATATTGCCAATTGTTTATCTGAAAAGTTTCCTGAATCTTATTGGATGAAGCCTTTGGTTTCAGACATGAATCTTGATTTTTATGCGATTAAAACGGGAGATGTAACAAATAATGCTGTTACAAAAGGATTTACTAGTGTATCAGGTCGCAGCAATAAAGTACTTGAATTGAGTATTGAAGACAGCAAGCTTAAAAAAGATCAGATAGAACTCATTGAATTTAAAATAACGAATGGATCGGAATTTACAGCATTGCAATTTACATTGGAATGGGATCCACACCAATTGGAATTTGAAGACCTTGAGGGCAATTCCCAATTGAAGATTAGAGATGAACATTTTTCTTTAATCCATGTAGATGAAGGTAAAATTAGTTTTAGCTGGAATGGAGACTTGCCAAATACAGATTGTTTGTTCAAGTTAAAAGTTAGAGCAAAACAAACCATGAAATTATCTGAAGGATTTCATTTAAGTTCAAGTATAACGCCGGCACTATCTGTATTAAAGGAAAATGCCGAAGAAGGTCAGGTTTCTTTAAATTTCAAGGGAATTTTGAGCCAGGGGTTTGTAGTACTGCAAAACGAACCGAATCCATGGAATAAGGAAACTACAATTGGTTTGTGGATGCCTGAAGAAGGAACGGTTGGCTTTAGTGTATATGATTTATACGGTAAATTGTATTTGAAGCAAGAACTAATACTCGGAAAGGGATATCAAAAAATTAATTTGGACCAATCCAGTTTTGATCAAATGGGTGTTTACTATTACCAATTGGATTATCAAAATCAAACAGAGACCAGGAAAATGATTCTGATTAAATAATGGCATGTAGTATCAAGAATTCTTTAATTAAATAAGATGAAAGGCCTTTTCAATGAAAGGCCTTTCCTTTTTAAACTGGATTACAAATCACCAGGCAACTGTAAAACACATGCAATTGATTATCAAATAAATATAAATTATAAATATAATATATGTTTATTAAGTATAACATATATTACATTGTATTTCAATATTATATAATTTAAAATATATTAATATGTAAATTATTATTAATATATTTGTAGATTAAAATAGGTCTTGTAAATAACAACTACTCGGTATGAATACAGGTCAATTCAAATGGGCTATTTGCGTTTTATTTCTTTTTTATACGCTATCCGGAAGTATTTTTAGTCAACAACTTAGTTCATGGACCTTGAATGATTTACAGTTAAAAATCAAGGATCCACTTTTTAGTAATGAAACTTTTCGAATTTCCAGTCAATATTTGGATGAGCACACTGGAATCCGACACCTGTACTTAAATCAATTTATAAAATCCATTGAAATAATTCCAAGTGATGTAGCTTTTCATTTTGATTCGAGGGATCAATTAATATATACAACCGGTTCTTATATTTCTAATCCGGAGGCACGCTTGCTTTTTAAGGATTTTAAAATAAAAGCTGATCAAATTATCTTGCATTTATTTAGAATTAAATCTATTGAAATAAACGCAGCAGACATTTTATTTTCAAGATCTTCTTCAAAAACCGGGGATGAAGTTTCAATCAATGTAAAGAAATTTCCAGGTGATCAAATGTCCATAAAGGAAGTTTATTTTCTTGATAGCAACAAAAAATTAATACCTGCTTTTCTTATAAATTGGAAGCGCAAAAGCGAGCATGAATGGTTGCAACTTTTTTTAAATGCAATCGATGGAAATCTTCTTGCAGAATACAATCAATTAAATAGCTGTGATTTTGAACACATGACTTTTACAAGTAAAAGTTTATTTCAAATCCAAAAGCAAGAAGAAACTATTTTACCTGCTGGCAATTACCGGGTTTTACCAATGCCAATTGAAAGCCCAATTCATGGTTCACGGGATCTTGTAAATCAACCGTGGTTAAAAGCAAGCAATGCAAGTCCATTTACCTGGCATGGCGATGGAAATTTTCTTTATTATGCCAGCCGGGGCAATAATGTAGACGCATATGAAGACAGCGATGGAGATGATCAAGCCACAGGAGGAGACGCAGCACGCGCTTATGGTGGATCTCAATTAAATTTTGATTTTAGTTACGACCCAAACTTAACACCACTACAAAATAAAAATGCAAGTGTAACCAATTTGTTTTATTGGTGTAATCTAATGCACGATGTTTGGTATCAGTATGGTTTTCATGAACAAGCTGGAAATTTTCAAATAAATAATAATGGAAAAGGTGGATTGGGAAATGATTATGTTATTGCTGAAGCGATTGATTTGATTAATAGCGCAAGAAACAATGCAAATTTCGGAACGCCCATAGATGGTTATCCAGGAGTAATGCAACTTTATGCATGGCAAGTTCCTGTACAAGATCATATGTTGATTGAATCGCCTGTTTCGATTTCTGGCAAATATACATATGTACATACCCCAATCAGTCCGATTATCTACGCTCCAATTTCAAAGCAGATCATCTTGGTAAATGATGGCTCAACCTATCCCAGTTATGCATGTAACAGCTTGATAAATGCAGCAGAAGTAAATGGAAAAATAGCCATGGTAGATAAGGGAATCTGTTCATTTACTGGAAAAATGTCCAGGATTCAAACAGCAGGAGCGGTCGCAGTCATTGTTTGCAACAATGACAATAACCCTCCATCTGGATTTGGTGGTTGGACCAATGGCTTGACAATACCTGCAATCATGCTTTCAAAAAGTGATTGCCAAAAAATAAAAATTGAACTGAATAAAGGGGTATATGCTACGATCATGCCAAGTTCTAAAATTGAATTTAAAGTAAATCAGAAGTCTTATGTGTTTTCAAGAACTTCATTTGGGCCGCTTATTCCAAATTTAAGTTCAAGCATGGTTCAAGCAATGGATAATTACAACATGCTTACAGATGCTTGTGATTTTATTACAAACGGAAATCAATTAACAGGTAAAATTGCAATCATAGATGAAGGAAATTGCGAATTGACTTACAAAGCATATCAAGCTCAAAATTACGGTGCCATTGCTGTGGTAATTTGTAAGCAAAATACAGGCTATCCTGATTCCATTCCAAAAGGAAGTTATGGGCAATATCTTCAAATTCCATTGATTGAATTGAGCAAAGCGGATTGTCAGGAAATCAAATTGATTCCATCACCGACAGGTCAGTTTGTTAATCAAACTCCTCAGTTATTAGATGGAGATTTGGATGCAGGAATTATTTGTCATGAGTACGCGCACGGCATAAGCAATCGACTTACAGGAGGTCCTGCCAATGTTTCTTGTCTGAACAATGCAGAGCAAATGGGCGAGGGTTGGAGTGATTATTTTGGATTGGTAATGACCATGAAGTCAACAGACCTTCCATACCAAAATAGAGGAATGGGAGTCTATGCAAGTGGTCACCCAATAACTGGAGTTGGAGTGAGACCTTATCCTTACAATGTTGACCGTGCGATAAATCCTGCAAATTATAGTCAATTGTCAGACATGGTTAAAATTTCTCAGCCACATGGAATCGGATACATTTGGTGTTCGATGATCTGGGATATGACCTGGGCTTTTATATCACACTATGGTTTCGAACCTGATATTTACAATGCCAATTCTTCAAAAGGTAATACCATGGCCTACAGACTTGTTGTCGAAGGTCTAAAATTGCAAGCCTGTTCACCAGGATTCGTCGATGGGCGAAATGCCATTTTAAAGGCGGACAGTATTTTGTATGGTGGCGTACATTCTTGTTTAATCTGGAATTGTTTTGCCAGACGCGGATTGGGATTTAGTGCAAATCAGGGAAGTAGTTCAAGACGCGACGACGGGACAGCTGCTTCTGATTTGCCTTCAAGCTGTAATTTTATGTCGGACGCAGAATTGTTTTCTTCTGTTTTTTTAGCAGATTATGAATTGGACTTATTGGCTCAGGCTCGCGAAAACTCAATCATTCTAAATTGGAAATTGGACCCGTTTTATCAGAATAAAAGCTTTTCAATAGTTAGACGCCAGGGAAATTCAAAAACTGAAAAAATTATTTACCAATCAAAAACAGCTTCAGAAACACGCTTTGAATTTGAAGATGTGAATGTTGTAAAGAATGAAAATTATTTTTATCAATTGCAAATAAATGATCATGTTGAAATGATTGCACATTCGGATTGGATCAAATGCAAATTAGAGATGGTTGACAATGCGTTTGCAATTTATCCAAATCCTGTTTCAGACATTCTTTATATAAACACAGAATCAAAGTATTATGGCCCTTTGGAATTAAAATTATTCAGTCATTCTCTTCAATTAATCGAAATGAGCAGATTCATTTATGAAAAGGGAGATGAGATTAGATTAAGTTGCAATGGTTTGCAACAAGGAGTTTATTTTATTCAATTAAAGTCCGGAAGCGAATACAAGACATATAAGTTTGTTAAAATTTAATCCAATTATATACCTCCTGCTGAATTTATCTTATCAATAAGTTATCATCAATCTGTTTCACACCTGCATTGATATTTAAAATACTGTGGATATTAAAATACATACGGTAATTGAAAAATTTTATATCTTTTATTTCGTAATGAGTCAGTTCACCAGCTAAAAATACGCCTGGCATAACTTCCGTGTTGTGCACCATACGTTGAACCTGATTTACATAATCAGATAAACTCAAATTGATTTGTTCTTCAATAGCTTGTTTTAGTTTATTCTGTGCAATGCCTTTTACCAGTGAAAAAATTATTTTATCCATTTTTGGGCCGCTTACAGGTTTTAACTTCAAATGTTCAAGTTGTATGCTTTTTGAATCAATTTGATAAACAGGATCAAAAAATAAATCCATTTTTCCTTTATATGCCCCGCTAAGTTCCAGGTGAATAATCATTGTTTGATTCAATCCTTCCATTTGAATTTTTTTTACAGTAAGCTGGCTGATACCTGAACCGAACGTCTGGTTTTCTATATTCTCACGAACCATTTGTTCAATATAAGGTATTGGAATTCTTGATTGAATATCAAAAGTTGAAGTATTTTCAAAAAAAGGTCTTATTGAAAAGTTCAGTTCATTTTCTAAATCTACCGGACGCGTTTCTGAAATAACCGATTCAAAATAGATCATGCAAGGGATCACTAATTCAGAGGCAGTCATAGACATTGGGCCAAGCGCAATTTCTTGTGGACTGGCAAAAATATGGATGATGCTGTCTTCAGTGGAAAATAATGCTTTTTTAAAATATTTAGTAATTGAATTTTTTATTTGATCCAGTTTAACGTTTTTTTGAATGGTTTCATCTATGGCAGTACATATTACCGTTTTGTATTTTTTAATCAGAAAATTTGAAATTTGTTCAATTGGCAGAGACAAGCCAACGATGTTTAAAATTGGTTTAGAAATCCATCGGTGAGTAAGCAATTCTGTTTTATTTAACAGTTGATCCTGAAAGATATCAATGCTTGTGGATAATTGAATTTCGATTTCAGCTTTTGCTTTTAATTTGCTTAAAATTCCCTTCGGACTAATTTCAATTTGCAATGGAATGGAATAAATAAGTGCATTGTTAATAGTCTGAATGTCAAGCGGACCTGAAATTTTGGTTTGTATCTTATAATCTTCGTCAAAAGTAAATCCTTCACTAAATGAATTTGTAACTACTTTATTAATAACCCGGTTTAATTCAGTTCTTGAAATCTTTACGGGGAGGTTTAAATTCGATGTCATAAGAATGGGAGCTGTGCTGTTGATTTCATTTTGTGCCGGAAGCAATTTTTTACTACAATGGAATTGAATGGATATTAAAGCTAATGTTAAAATAAGATAGATTCTATTCATAAATCTTTTTAAGGAAATTAATTCAAAATACTTGGAAACATATTAAAGAACGAACAGTTTAATATTTCAAGTCTGCATCATTGCATAATAAATGAAGCTGTGTAGTTAAATGATTCGATTGGCAATGATTTCATCAACTACACCAGGATCCAATAAGGTTGAGGTATCTCCTAATTCATGCAACTCACCACAGGCAATTTTTCTTAGTATTCTACGCATGATTTTACCACTTCTAGTCTTGGGTAGACCTTTGACAATTTGGATTTTATCTGCTTTGGCTATAGGGCCAATATGAGTTTGTATGTGTTCATTAATTCCAGCTTTCAGTTGCTCGTAATTAGAATTTGTTCCATTGTATATTACAAATGCATATATGGCTTGTCCTTTAATAGGGTGCGGATATCCCACTACAGCGCTTTCAGTGACGTCTTCAAGACTGTTGACTGCATTTTCAACCTCTGCAGTGCCTATGCGATGTCCACTAATTTTTAATACATCATCCACTCTTCCAGTAATTCGGTATAATCCGTTTTCATCCCTTTTGGCCCCGTCTCCTGAAAAATAAAGGTCTTCAAAACGATCGAAATAATTTTTTCTAAACCGTTCATGATCTCCATAGGTAGTTCGCAACATGCCGGGCCAGGGAAATTTGATACATAAAAATCCATCGATTTCATGTTCTGAAATTTCTTGGCCATCATCCGTAACAAGACAGGCCTGGATACCCGGTAACGGAAGTGTTGCAAAACTTGGTTTTTGAGGTGTTACGCCGGCAAGATTGGAAATCAGGATTCCTCCAGTTTCAGTTTGCCACCAGGTGTCTACAATTGGACAGTTGGAATGTCCAACATGTTCTGAATACCATTCCCAGGCTTCTTCATTAATGGGTTCACCAACAGAACCTAGGACTTTGAGACTGTCTAATTTCTTGTTTTCAAACCAGGTTTCACCAAAACTCATCAAACTCCTTATAGCAGTTGGGGCAGTATACAGTATGTTTACTTGAAATTTGTCAATGATGTCCCAAAGTCTGCCCGGATCAGGCCAGGTTGGGATTCCTTCATAAAGGAGTGTTGTTGCGCCTGCGCAAAGAGGTCCGTAAACAATGTAACTGTGTCCGGTAATCCAACCAATGTCTGCTGTACAAAAATGGATTTGTTTTTTCTTATATTGAAATACGTTTACAAAACTGTAACATGCATAAATCATATATCCCGCACAGGTATGGACAACTCCTTTTGGTTTTCCAGTAGAACCGGATGTATACAGAATAAATAACATGTCTTCTGCGTCCATTGGTTCGGGAGCTGTAGATACTGAGTGCAAAGAATTGATTTTAGTTAATTCTTCATGCCACCAAAAATCTCGACCTTCCAGCATGTTTATTTTAGAATGGGTACGTTGATAAACAATTTGGGTTTTAACAGTTGGACATTGCAACAATGCTTCATCTACAATAGCTTTTAATTCAATTGTTTTAGGGCCTCTGAATGCACCATCGCAACTAATGACACAACTTACCTGAGCATCCTGAATTCGATCAATCAAACTTTGAGCACTGAATCCACCAAATACGACATTGTGTATTGCGCCTATTCGTGCACAAGCTAGCATAGCTATAACCAATTCGGGAATCATTCCCATATAAATACAAACGCGATCTCCTTTTTGAACTCCGTGCCTTTTTAAAACTGCCGCAAATTCACAAACGGTTTGATGCAATTCTTTATATGTGATGATTCGTTCGTTTTCTAATGGGTCATTGGCTTCCCATATTATTGCAGGCTGATCCATTTTTGATTCTAAATGCCTGTCAATACAGTTTTCTGTGATATTCAGTTTTGCACCTTCAAACCATTTAATTCTGGGTTCTTTAAAATTCCATGACAATACTTGATCCCATTTTTTAGAAAATTTAAAATGCGATGCAATTTCGGACCAAAACCCAATGGGGTCTTCAATACTTTTAGCATATTGCTGATCATAGTCGGATCTGGTTTGAATTTGAAACGGATAAGGCATCGCTATTTTTTACAAAGATAAAAATCCAAGCTATTTAAACTTTATAAGAAATTTATTCAATTTCATAAAATCCTAACAAAAGGATTTTGAAGGTCCTAATCGCGTTAAATAATTTTTAATAAAAACATGAATCCACAACCCATTATAAATAAAGGAATATTTATGTTTAATTTCCAATCCACCTTTATTAATTCTTTGTCCATAATTTCTTACCCGCAGCCTTTATAGGTTCTGTAATTTGTGAAAAAAATCCTCTTGGAAATTTTTCAATATTTTCAAATCCTAATTTTTCATCGCGTCCATTGGAAGGCATGTATACTGTGCCATACAAATAGTCCCAAATACTCAAACTGAGTCCATAATTTACACCATAAGATCCTTTTGGTAAATGTTCAGCATGATGCCATATATGCATTTGCGGTGAATTGAAAATATACTGAAGTGGTCCAAGTGGTAGGTAAATATTCGAATGATTGAGATGCCCAATTGCCAATGCAAAAATATGTACTATAAAAAAATCAGTTAAACCGAATCCAATCATTGCCAAAGGAATGTATTCTAAAGTTCGGTAAACAATGGTTTCCATAAAATGATAACGCAGATGTGCTGCAAATCCCATTTGTTGTACCGAATGATGTACTTTGTGAAATTCCCATAAAAAAGGTACGCGATGTAACAACCTATGAATATTCCATTGGATAAAATCGCGCAGAATAAACATGGTTAATAATTTAAGCCAAAGTGGCCATCCGCCAATTTCAAGTGCGACCAGATTTTGAATGCCAAACCAGGATAAAAATTGATTAAATCCTTTGACGATTACATCTGAGAATGCATTGTAAACGATTAATGAAAAGATGAAAAAATTAAAGAACATGTAAAAAGCATCCAACCAAAAATCTTCCCGGAAACGTGCTTGATTTTTTCTCCACGGAAATATAAGCTCAAGGCTAAAAGCAAACAGGGACAGCCCTATGAGCCAATAAAAATAATTGTTCCAACTTGGATTGCTGATTTCATTAACAAGATAGCTCCAATACGATTGGTAAGCATTTTTTATAGTTTCGAGATAAGACATAGTTCCTAATTATTTATTATGGTTTAGTTCTGTTTTGATTGTCCAAATATATAAGAAAAAGACAATACCTTATGCCTGATAATTATTTTTATAAAATTATACTCGCTTCATTTATCTTTGGTAATTATTTTAAAAAAAATACAAGACTATGTACGATTTGTTATTGTTATTGCATTCCTGGTTGCGTTGGGTTGTTGTGGCTTTAGCCATATGGGCGATTCTTGAAAACTATAAAGGCTGGAAATCAGGCTTGTCTTACAGTGCAAGTGTAAAAAAATGGAATACGTTTTTTATAGCTTCACTACACACGCAATTGGTCATTGGTTTAATTCTTTATGCATTTGTTTCTCCGATGATGCAAAATATTCTGAGTGATTTTGGAAGTTCTATGAAGAATTCTGAAACTCGTTTTTGGAGTGTTGAACATATTTTTGGAATGATTTTAGGAATCGCGATAGCTCAAATTGGAAGTATCAAATCCAAAAAACAAACAACAGATAGTGCAAAATTTGAAGTGGCCTTCAAATGGTTTTTAGCTGGCTTTATCATTATCATGCTCATGATTCCATTTGGAATCTGGAATGTTGAACGTCCGTTTTTTAGATTTTAATCTAAAATCATTTATTCACAAACTCTTTCTCCAACTCCAAGTGGTGCATAGCGGCAGACTTCATATACAATACTTAGCTCCATTTCAATATCTAATGTAAAATGGGCTAGAGAACCTTTGGCTAGGCCTTCTCCGGTAATAGAAAAAGTGAGATCTGTATCGAAGGTATTTGCTGCATAACGTTCTATGGCTCTTCTGAGCTCAGTAACACCTTTTGTATTCAACTGTTGATTGATTAAGGTGCTACCAGCCAATAGTGGTAAAAATAAATTTTGTTGATCAATCAACAAAAAACTAAAGGAGCCATCAGTTGTCACAACATGTACATCCACAAAAAGACTGCGACACGCATTGTCAGGGGCAGCAGTATAATTTAATTTCGCCGAACTGAGGCTTGCTTTTTTAACTGTTGCATCTTGTGGAATTTGCATAGCTTTTTTGACATTTGAACCAGTAATTTTATTGGCATATCCAAATGGTTTCGAATCGTTAATTGTAAAAGGGGCTTTAATGGTAACTTTTCGAGTCTCTGTAAAAATTTGATCCGCACAGCCTTCATCGCCGCCTCCTATGTATTCTTCAATGCCACAACAGCCGGAAAGTAATAGAAAAAGTGAGGAGAATTGTAATAATTTTTTCATGATCTTTTCTTTATTTTTAAAAATCTAATGATAAACCCAATGCACCAGTGACGGGACCTGAATAATTGAGGGCTCCGTGTATATTTAAAATCCACAATTTTACAGAAGCGGAAAGCTCTGCTACAAAGTGATTGTCAATTCCAATGCTAATTTCCTTGGTCTTTACTTCTTCCTCTTTTGTATACGTATAGCTGAGATCTGTTTTGGCGTCCTGATAACCTAAGGTCAACTGGGAAGACCACCAGCTACCTGATTTGCCAATATGCAAAGAACCTAAATGAATGCGTGAATTGATATAGGGATCGTCTTTAAATTGGTGAAAAAAATATCCAACAGACAGGTCAATGGGCAATTTTGGAAAATACGGATTAATAGCATGTCGGATACCTAA
Organism: Saprospiraceae bacterium; assembly: GCA_016787575.1. Taxonomy (GTDB): domain Bacteria; phylum Bacteroidota; class Bacteroidia; order Chitinophagales; family Saprospiraceae; genus Vicinibacter. The sequence continues at coordinate 11,061 of JAEUUO010000026.1, forward strand.
TCCCAACAAGGACAAAGACCCTAAGTTGTCATCAAGTTCTATCGCAAAATACCGCCCTGATAATTCGGTATTAAAAAATCCGCCAATTGTAACTTGCGGACTGGCCATGGGTAAAGCTTTTAAATTGTATCCGCCAGGAAAAATATAACTGGTGCCATTAACACCCGCCACTTCTACAGGCTCTGTCGAACCAATTATGGTAGGCGCTTCAGCAGTTTTAAATGGCTCAAAGGATTCATTTGTTTTGGCTGTAAATGTTCGTTGAGCGGTTGACGGATATGAACTCATAACATTGATGCCAATCCGGATATAGAAGCTGCTGTCAATTGCCGACCACTCTCTTAATCCAGTATTTAAATTAGCGGTCATTAGCTCAAACAATGGTTGAACAAAAGGTCCTGTATTGTCGTCAATGTAGGTATTGAGAAAGTCTTCAACACCCTCCTGGCTTTTTACAGGATTTGTGGTCAAGCCGAGGATAAAAACCAGACTTGCTAAAAGAATATTGCGCATGGTCTTATGAATTTTTACGTTTTAAACAAGCATCTCAATTCAAATATACTATGGTTTATTAAATTTTAAAGAAAAGCCTTGTTTTATTAATTTATTAGGCGTTGACAGCTCATAAAATCTTAATTTTGAGCAAATTTATTAAATGAGAATACTAATTGGACTGATCTGTTTAATAGGCATTTGCAACAGTGCTCACGCACAAGTAAAGCTATTGCAAGATTACATTGAAGAGGGAAGAAGCTATTCTGAAATTTGCGCTAAAGCGGAAAAATTAATCCGCAAGAATAAATTGGAAGATGAAAACTATCGGGAAACCATCTTTAGAAAAAAACGAAAGAAAAAGGATTTTCTAGATGATGACAAATTAAAGTTTGAACGATGGAAATGGTTTTGGAGGGATCGGGTCACTGAAGATGGCAAATTTCCGGATTTACAAAGACAATGGCAATTGTACAATCAAATTGCCCATGAATCAAATAATCTATTTCGCAATGCCCCTTCCTGGAAACATGAAGGTCCCGTTAGGAATTCAGGTGGTTACTGGGGTATGGGTCGTACCACGCACATTGCGTTTCACCCCAATCAGTTGAATACTTTTTTTGTTGCATCTCCAAATGGTGGTCTGTGGAAAACAACTAACAATGGGGTCAGTTATAGTTCTATTGGAGATAATCTTCCCTACCAGCCGGTTGGAATTGTTTTAATTGATCCCCAGGCTCCCAATACCCTGTATGTAAGTTTGGGGGAAAAAGATGGTTGGTGGCAATACAATTTGGGAATTTACAAAACCACCGATGGGGGGGTGAATTGGAAACCTACAACGCTCAATTGGAAACTTACAGACAATAAAGTTATTTATGCTTTGGAAATGAACCCGCAAAATTCATCAATATTAATTGCGGCAACAAACGATGGCATTTATAAAACATTTAATGGAGGGAACAGTTGGACCAAAATCCGGCCAGAAAACTTTTCAGATGTCAAATACAAACCAGGAGATACATCGATTGTTTATGCAGCACTGAACGATTATTGGGGTAATTGCAATGTTTTCAAATCTATAGATGGAGGCAATGTATTTTCCCAGGCTACTGATTTTGGATTGCAAAAAGCATTTTTTCGCTTGACCACAACCGTTGATGATCCTGAATATATTGGCATCAACATGAGCGTGGATGGCGCTAAGAAATTTTACCTCTCAAAAAATTCCGGAATGGATTTTAATTATGTTTCGGATATGCCGGAAAATACTGTTCTGTATTTTTCACAGCAGAATAAATCCATTCTGTATTGTGGTTATGTTGTTATTTATAAATCTACCGATGAAGGCAAAACCTGGAAACAAATTACCGATTGGTGGAATAGCGGACAAGGATATCCTGAAATTCATGCGGATCATCATTTTATTGCATGCAATCCAAAATTAAAAAATGAATTGTATTTCTGCTGCGATGGTGGTTTGTATCGCTACTATGAAAATACCCAAAGCTGGGATGAATTGGTAAATGGATTGGCCATTACTCAATTTTACAAACTTGGAGTCTCTACTTCCATCCCACCGGTAATGATAGGAGGCAGTCAGGATAATGGAGGATGGTTGAAACGTGCAAATGGATCCTGGTCAAATACCAATGGCGGCGATGCGATGTCCCAGGTAATCGATCCTACAAATCAGAATATCGCTTACACCGAATATTGGGGTGGCAATGCAGTTTATCGTACAACCAATGGATTTAATGATCTGGATGAAATTACACAAAACATAGGCGCCGAATTGCCGGGCCAATGGGTAACTCCTTTTAGTTTAAATCCACAAAATCCTAAAACATTTATCATTGGATACAACGATGTATTTGTAAGTTTTAATCGAGGAAATAGTTTTACCAAACTTAGTAACAATCTAACAGGAAACAAAGACAACGATTTGCGCGAAATAAAAATAAGTCCAGTAGATACCAATTTGCTCATTGGCTTTAGGGCCAATACAATGTACATTTCAAAGGATTTTGGCAAGACTTGGAAAAATTCATCGTTAATAACCAATCTTGAAATTACAGGAATAGAATTTCATGCAAAAGATAGCAATAGAATCTGGTGCACACGAGGCGGTTATGGTGCAGTTAAGGTAATGAGCTCAAAAGATAAAGGCAACAGTTGGACTAATATAACTAAAAATTTTGTAAACACACCCGTTTCATGTATTGCATATGATGAAGCTTCAAATGCTTTGTTTGTTGGAACTGATTTTGGTGTGTTCTTTTCAGATGCAGACAATATTGATTGGCAATATTATGGAATCGGATTGCCACATACAGCTGTTACAGACCTAAAAATTCATCAAACCCAACGCAAACTTTATATTTCTACTTTCGGTAGAGGTTTTTATTCAATAGATCTACCAGATTGTGCACCTGCCGTAGTTAATCTGGAAGTAGCTGTAAATAAAAAGAATTTTGAAAAAACAGATTCCATAAAAATTTGCGCTGGATCAAACATTTTATTAAAGGCTCAAGATAGTTTAAAAGGTAGTTTCAGATGGAGGGGACCTGGCGGAATTGACACTACCGTATTCAATAGTTCAAAAATTGATTTGGGAAGTTTTAACACCATTCAAAAAAGCGGAAACTATAGTTTGGAATATACTTCTGATAAAGGATGCAAACGATTGGATACATTATATGTTCGGGTACTAATTAAACCCAATCTTGTGATCAACCAAAGTTATAAATATTTAGATTGTAATCATGAGTCTATAATCCTAACACCTAATCTTCCAATCGATACCATTAATTATGCATACCATTGGACTAATTCTAAAGGCCTGGATACAATGGCTTATTCCATTCAAGTTAATCAGGAAGGCAATTATCAATTGGAGTTAATCAATAAAGCTGGAAATTGTCCGTTCTACTTTGAAGTCAATATAAGTAAAGCAAATCCTCCTGTTATTGTGAGCAGGGAAATAGAAAATAATAAATGCTTTGGAGATAGCCTTGGCAGTCTTAGCATAAGTGATTTAGCAGTGCAACCAAGCAGATATCTTTGGTCAAATGGTGATAGCTCAAAAATTAGTAAGCATCTTAAAGCTGGCATTTATTATTTAACTATTTCAGATGCTAACGATTGCAAAACAGTTGATACATTTCTAATTTCGGAACCGGAGGAACTAATTCTTAACATCACTGTTTTAAATTCAAATGGTATGGATGGAAGTATTGTGGCAACTGCAAAAGGAGGTATAGCACCTTACAAATATACCTTTTTTCAAAATGGACAGATCATATCCTTAAATAGTGAAATTAAGAATTTAGCACCAGGAGTCTATGACTTGGAAGTTGAAGATGCAAATGGTTGTAAAGTAAGTAGAGAAAAAATTGTTGTAGATCAAGTTGTGGAAAACGCAAACTTAACCAAGTCAATGATCCAGGTTTACCCAAATCCTGTAAATGAATTTTTGAACATTCAATTTGGCAGTGAGATTGTCGAAACCCCTTCAATGTTAATAATAAATTCATCTGGACAATTGTGTACAGTAAATGTAAAACACAAAACAAACAAAGATTTGGTGTTGGATGTAAGTCAATTAATTGCCGGCGAATATATTCTTAAATTAAGTGTTTTTGAAAAACAACATGAATTTCGATTTACTAAATTGAAATAAAGCTAAGGTATGGCTGTCCATTATTGCCCGAATTGTGGTGCCGAAGTGAATTCTCGGTTTTGTGGACAATGTGGTGCAAAATATGGAAAAAAGGAATTGGACCTCAAATCCCTTTTTCAAGTGGTGTTTGAAACCATTACAAATTGGGAGCAAAAAATGGTACGTACTCTTGAGGTTTTAGCAAAGGATCCCGGTAAAATTGCCAGGGCTTTTATTGGTGGTGAACGAAGGAAGTATTACCATCCAGTTAAATTTTTACTATTTTGGGCCAGTGTTAATTTATTTATAGCCTTAAATCTCAAAGTGAGTTTTGGTGAAATGGATGCCAGCTTAAGTATTACAGAACAGCAGTTTAATGCATTCATTCAAAATTATATTTCCTTGATTTATGCTGCCGCAGTCCCGATTATGGCTTTAGGTCCTTTTCTGATTTTCAGAAAACTTGAACCTAAATTTGTGCATTACAATGTAATGCTTTGTTACATTGTCGGTGCCGGTTTGTTGATTAACATTCCTTCCTATCTAATGGTGGCGCTGTGGAGAGAAACGGAAGTTGTCAGAAATATTATCGGTCCTTTGTTTCCTATAGTTTTTGCAAGTTATTTTTACCAATCCTATTTTAAAACGAAGCTATGGAAAGCAATTGTTTCCGGAGTATTTACTGCCATTTTTCTATTTCTGGCATCTTTTCTTATTTTGACAATCCTTTTCATAATTTTTAAAATCATTGTCTAGGTCCATATTATTAAATATTTTTCCGGTGTACCTTTGGCAATCTAATTACACTAAAACGCATTGAATGTATAAGCAAATTCATTTTATTTCACTCTGTTTATTGATCATATCGCAAAGCCTTTTTGCAGGAGAAGGCATGTGGCTGCCCATTTTTTTAAAATCCTTGAATGAAAAGGAAATGAAAGCTATGGGTATGAAAATTTCTGCTGATGACATTTACAATATTAATAAAGGATCCTTGAAAGACGCCATAGTTCAATTTGGGGGTGGCTGTACCTCTGAAATTATTTCAAACGAAGGTTTATTATTGACAAATCATCATTGTGGATTTGGATATGTCCAGTCCTTAACTACAGTAGAACAAAATTACATTCGGGATGGATTTTGGGCGCGCAGCAAAAGTGAAGAACAAGTATGTTCGGGTTTAACTGCAACTTTAATTGTTCGCATGGAGGATGTAAGCGCGATCATTTTAAACGGAGTGAATCCGAAAATGACCGAGCTGCAAAGAAGAAATAAAGTAGATGAAAATATTGAAAAGTTAAAGCTTGTTTTACCAAAGCTGGATGATCAGGAAGTATTGATTCGCTCATTTTATAATGGCAATCAATATTTTGCTTTTGTTACTGAAACCTTTAAAGACATTCGGCTGGTTGGAACGCCACCAGAGTCCATCGGAAAATTCGGTGCAGATACTGATAATTGGGTTTGGCCAAGACATACCGGTGATTTTTCACTGTTTAGAATTTATGCAGACAAATCCAATCGGCCAGCTGCTTATTCTAAAGATAATATACCCTATAAGCCAAAACATTTTCTACCAATATCACTGAGCGGAATAAAGGAAGGAGATTTTACAATGGTATTTGGGTTTCCTGGACGTACTACTGAATATTTAATCTACGAAGCCAATAAACAACAAATCGAAGTTTTAAATCCGGTTCGAATCAGTTTGCGAGATAAAACTTTGAAGATTTTGGATAAATACATGCGTGCAGATGAAAAAACGAAAATCCAGTATGCTTCGAAATATGCGGGTATTGCAAATTCCTGGAAAAAATGGATCGGGGAAAATTTGGGTATGAAAGTTAGCAAGGGTCTGGATAAAAAATTAAAGGCAGATTTGGAATTTCAGAAACGGGTCAATCAAAATCCTAAATTCGAAGCATACCGAAAATTAATTCCAGATATGGAATTTTTATACAAGCGGTTGGAACCTTTTGCTAAAGCCCGTGAATATTATGCAGAAACATTTGTCAGAAATGTCGATGTCTACGATTATTATCAATTGGTTAAATCATTAATTAATACCTATGAAGGTCGTGGTGAAGCGAAATTTAATTTGAGCAAACAAGATATCTTAAAAAATATCGATGCTTATTTTAAAGATTTTAATACCTCTATTGATCAGGAAATATTTGCCAGTTTATTAGAACAATTCATAACAGAAATGAATCCTGCTTTTGTTTTTAATTCATTAAAGGAGGCATTAAAAACGAATCATTCAGATTATAAAGCGTTTGCGAAATCACTTTACACCTCGAGTAAATTAACCAATCAGGACAGCCTGTATCGAATCATGTCCATGGATTATGTTCAGTGGATTGCTGCAATAAAGGCAGATCCACTGTATCAATTTTATGAAGATATGAATTTTTATCAAAACAACGATATTAACAAATTGTGTTTTGATTTAGAAGAACAAATAAATGCTTTGCGTCGAACACACATGACTGCATTGATGGAAGTATTGCCTGAAAAAAGGTATTATCCTGATGCAAATTCTACCTTGCGAGTTACTTATGGAAAAGTGGAAGGATTTAAACCTCGTGATGGTGTACATTACCTATCTAAAACAACTTTAGATGGAGTTATGGAAAAGTACATTCCAGGAGATTATGAATTTGATGTTCCTAAGAAATTGCAGTCATTGTATAACAACAAAGATTATGGAATCTATGGCGAAGATGGAAAGATGCCCTTGGCATTTATTGGGTCCAATCATACAACCGGCGGTAATTCAGGAAGCCCTGCTATTGATGCTCATGGAAACTTGATCGGATTAAATTTTGATCGCGTTTGGGAAGGAACAATGAGTGATATCAATTACGACCCAAGCATTTGTCGAAACATCATGGTCGATGCACGTTATATCTTATTTATCATAGATAAATTTGCCGGAGCCAAATGGCTGATTGATGAAATGAAATTGGTTTATCCGAAAGGAAAAAAGAAATAAACTCAATCTCTTTCTACTATAAACCTGCTATTTCCAAGTTCTTGTCCATGATGGTCCAATAATTGAAAAATATAAGCAGCAGCTTTTAAGTCGTGAATTGGAATTGAATAGGACTCATTCTCTACGAGTTGTAATTTTCCTGACTGAATTGGTTTTCCGGTAATGTCCAGAATGCGATACGGATAAGTACCGCTGTGTAAATATTGATTGCTTACTGACAAGAATCCTTGAGCCGGATTCGGATACAAACTCAGCGCAATAGAATTCCCTTCATGTGTTGTTTTTAATTGAATGCGATCGTCCGGTTTGTATTGCACGGCTGCAGGCAAACCAAGGCTATCCGTTGTTACATACGCAATGTACCCTTTTGTTTCATTTGAGATGAAGGCATATGCTGTGTTGTTAAAATCTCCAAAAAATCCGGCAAATAAACCACTTGCCAATGTGGTAACATCAATCCAACCCAGAAACTGGACTTTAGCATCTATCGTTGTTTTGCTTACAGTATTGATTTTTTCACGAAGGACTTCCCAAGATTTTGCAGGTAATTTTAAAGTGCCCCATGCATCTGCCTCTTTGTGAAATTTAGTATTGAAATTAATCCGGAATGAATCCGGCTTTAATGGCAATAAATTTAAAAGACTGTCCGGTAAGATACTGGAAGAAAAAGCAACTGAACTAATTGTTTGATAGGAGAGTGTATCTAAATACTTTTCCGGATAGCGCAATACAGTTGCAGGTTTTGGAAATACATTGGCCCCACCCAATCCAGGTATCGGTCCACCACCTCTAGTAGCATTTCCTAAAAGATCAACGCGATTTGCATACATTCTGTAATACATTTCTGTAATACCAGAAAAAACAACCGCATCAGCTGTAGGAAAACTAGCACTGTTCATGCCGGCGCTTTTTGGCAGATACACTTCAGAGCGACGCACAGTGGAATTTAAACTACTAAAATCCCAAATTTGGTTTGGACCTGGATTGCCCAGAATAATTGAACCAACTACCGTGTCGTAGCGATAATTAAATGAATCGCCAACTGCTGGTCTAACTGCACTGGTGATGGTAGTCTGTGCATTGGTAAAAAGTGATAGTGCACAAAGAAAAAAGCTTAAGATGTATTTCATACTATTATGTGTATTTATTGAAATGACTGTAAAGATACAAAGCTGCTGTATTCTCCTCCTCTTTTTAATAATGATTCATGAGTCCCTTCTTCCAGGATTTGACCTTCTTTCAAAACAATGATTTTGTCTGCCCGCTGGATGGTTGACAATCTGTGAGCAATGATTACAGCTGTGCGACCTTCTAAAATTTCTGTCATAGCTTCTTGGATAATTTTTTCTGAGGCAGTATCCAATGCCGACGTAGCTTCATCGAGTATGAGAATTTGCGGATCCCTTATCAACGCTCTGGCAATTGTCAATCGCTGTCTCTGCCCTCCACTGAGTTTCATGCCACGATCGCCAATGGTATAATCCAATTGTCCTGCTTGTTCAGTTACAAATTGTTCGGCATGAGCTGCGCTCAAACTTTCCCAGATAGCTGATTCGTTGTATTGTTCTTTTCCAAATAGGATGTTATTTTTGATGGTGTCATTAAATAAAATCGGATCCTGATTTACCATTCCCATCAAACTTCTTAAATCTGAGATTTGAATGGTACGAATGTCTATACCATCAATTAATATTCTACCCTCAGTAACATCGTAAAACCGTCCAATTAAATCTACCAAGGTTGTTTTACCGGAACCAGATGAACCAACAATGGCGACGGTACTCCCTTTTGGTATCAGCAAATTAATATTTTTTAGAGCATATGCACTTTGATTTGTATATCTGAAACTTACATTTTCAAAGCGCAATTCATGTTCAAATTGTTTTTTAGACAGTGCATTTGGATTTTCAGTTATTTGATCTTCGGCATCTAAAACCTGATTGATCCGATCTGCAGCTGCCATCCCTTTTTGGATATTAAAATATGCATTTGACAATGCTTTGGATGGTTCAATCACATTAAAAAATGCGTACAAAAATGCTAAGAAAACGGAACCCGACATTTCATTGGCAAATACCAGTTTTGCGCCATACCACAATAAACAACAAACAACTGTGATTCCTAAAAATTCTGAGAGGGGAGAAGATAAATCCCTTCTGCGATAAATTTTAGTAACCATGTTTCGATAGGCATTTAAAATTGAATTGAATCGTTCTTTAACATAGTTTTCTGCTCCAAAAGATTTAATGACACGCAATCCGCCTAAACTTTCTTCCTGAATGGAAATTAAATCTCCCATCAAATGTTGTGCTGTATTTGATTGCTTTCTCAAGGTTCTTGAGATACCTCCGATAACCAATGAGGTGAAAAGCATCAGCATGATCACAAACAGGGTTAAAGCCGGACTGGTATAAATCATGATGGCCATGCTGCCTAAAATTAATAGTGGATCTTTTACCAGCGTTTCCAAAGTTGATAAAATGCTAAATTCAATTTCCTGAACATCGGTAGTCATTCTGGATATTAAATCTCCTTTCCGTTCTTCGGAAAAATAAGAAAGGGGCAAGCTCATAAATTTATTGAATAGACTTTGGCGAAGTTTAGCAGATACCCCTACGCGAACCGGTGCCATAGTGTGGATAGCCAGATACCTGAAAAAATTCTTTAGAAAAAAAATAGTTGCCAAACCACCACAAATAATCATCAAGCGCACATTGGGCTCGTATTGATTGATCCAAATTCCAAAACGATATTTAATCAAACTGATAAAATCACTGATGCTATGTACTTGACCCGGATCTTGAAAATTTGGCATTTGTTTTTGGAAAAGCATTTCAAACAAGGGAATGATAGCCGGAATACTCAAGACTGTAAACAGCGTTGCCAATATATAAAAAAGGAAATGAGCCAATACCCGGTATTTATGGTCCCGGAGCAAGCCCATCAATTGAAGAAATGCTTTCACGAAATAATCAATAGCAAATGAACTGATTTGTTCATTGATTATTTATGAGGTTCCAGTTTAAAGGTATTTAAAAAACCGGTATGGAAATTACCGGATCTAAAATCTGGATTTTTCATGAGTTGTTGATGAAATGGGATGGTGGTTTTGATACCTTCCAGAATAAATTCATCCAATGCTCGTTCCATTTTAGTAATACACTCTTCCCGGGTTTGTGCTTTACAGATCAATTTTGCCATTAAAGAGTCGTAATAAGACGGCACTGTATAACCGGCATATACATGGGTGTCGACACGGACTCCATGTCCTTTTGCAGTATGGAGTGAGGTGATTTTTCCTGGATTCGGTCTGAAATCATTATAAGGATCTTCTGCATTGATACGAACTTCCAATGCATGCATGGCGGGAAAATAATTTTTTCCTGTGATGGGGATGCCGGCAGCTACTTTAATTTGTTCTTTGATTAAGTCGTGGTCAATAACTTCTTCTGTTACCGGATGTTCTACCTGAATCCTTGTATTCATTTCCATAAAATAGAAATTGCGGTATTTATCCACCAAAAATTCAATGGTGCCCACGCCTTCATAATCTATCGATTTGCCAGCTTTTATTGCAGCTTCTCCCATAAGCTCCCGAAGTTCGGAAGTCATAAATGGAGATGGACTTTCCTCCACTAATTTTTGGTGCCTACGTTGAATAGAGCAATCCCGCTCTGACAGATGCACTACGCGTCCATGCTGATCTCCAACCACTTGAAATTCTATGTGTCGAGGTTCTTCTATAAATTTTTCAACATAGATTCCATCATTGGAAAATGCAGCTTTGGCTTCCTGACGTGCAATATTCCACATAGATTCAAATTCGTCTTCTTTCCACACGATCCGCATTCCGCGGCCGCCCCCACCAGCAGTGGCTTTTAATATAACAGGATATCCAATGTCTGAAGCTATGCGTTTTCCCTGAGCGATGTCTTGTAATAAACCGTCTGAACCAGGGACTACTGGAACACCAGCTTTAATCATGGTGTCTTTTGCGGTGATTTTATCGCCCATTTTGCGAATTTGCTCAGGGGTTGGTCCGATAAATTTTATTCCGTACTGATGACAAATTTCGGCGAACTCGGCATTTTCAGCTAAAAACCCATATCCTGGGTGTACAGCATCAGCATTGGTGATCTCAACTGCTGCCATTATTTTTGGAATGTTGAGATAGGATTGAGAAGAAGCTGGTGGTCCAATGCAAACTGCTTCATCAGCAAAACGAACATGCAAGCTTTCGCGATCAGCAGTTGAATAAATTGCAACTGTTTTTATACCCATCTCACGGGCTGTCCGGATGATGCGTAGCGCGATTTCACCGCGATTTGCGATTAATATTTTATTAAACATGAGGCGTCTGGATTAGGGTTCGACTAAGAATAATACCTGGTCGTATTCTACTGGAGAAGCATCTTCAACTAAAACTTTAACGATCTTTCCCTTCACTTCACTTTCAATTTCATTAAAGAGCTTCATTGCTTCAATGATGCATACGGTGGTTCCTGCTTCAACTGGATCACCAACTTTAACAAATTGTGGTTTATCAGGACCGGAAGCACGATAAAACGTACCAACCATTGGAGATTTGATTTCTAATAACTTTTTACTGCTTTCTTCAGCTTCAGAATTATCCATTTTGGGAGCTCTTTGCTCCTCGTGATTAACAACGACTTTGGTAGGAGGAACCTGGGCAGGAATTGCTGGAGTTGCCGGAATATATGGAACCGATAGAGATTGATTTGTTTTAACTTCTTTGCCTGTTTTAATCGTCAATTCAAAATCACCCTCTTTCATTTTAAAAACAGAAAGATCAGATTTGCTGACCAAACGGATAAGTTCCTGTATTTCTTTAAAGTTCATGATTTATTGTTTTACGCGTTCAAGATATTCCTTTGTTCTTGTATCAACTCGAATATAATCCCCTTCTTCAACAAAAAGAGGCACTTTAACCTGAGCTCCACTTTCCAAGGTAGCCATTTTTTGGGCATTGGTTGCAGTATTGCCACGAACTCCTGCTTCGGTTGATGTCACTTCCATTACAACGTGTGCAGGAAGGTCTACCGTTAAAGGAATTTCTTTTTCAACGTGGTACAAAACTTCAGCTTCCATTCCCTCTTTAAGGAATTCACCATTTTCGATCAGATTGGCATTGAAAGCCTCTTGATCATAAGTTTCTGAATTCATAAAATGATACCCGGAATCATCTTTATAAAGATATTGCATTTTTCGTCTTTCCACCCGAACAACATCCACATCATGACCTGCTACAAACGTGTTTTCTACAACTTTGCCTGAAGATAAACTTTTCAGTCGAGTTCTTACAAACGCATTTCCTTTACCAGGTTTGACGTGCTGAAATTCAACAATCACGTAAATATCGTTATTAAAGTTAATACACAAACCATTCCTTATATCTGAAGTATTTGCCATGAGAAATTTTTTTAAGAAGGCGCAAAGATAATCCAGAATGCCCTACTAAAAAGCAGTAATATGGGCTTTCGGACTAAAATTATTAGCCTTTAAATGGTAATTTGAACTTATTATCGGGGCACTAAGTTAAATTCTACCCGCCGGTTTAAATAGCGACCGGTTTCATTGTTGTTGCTGGATATAGGCTTGGTCGAACCAAAACCTGCATAGCTCAATCTCGAAGCAGTTACGCCTTGTGAAATCAGGTATTCATAACAAACTTTGGCCCTTCTTTCAGATAAATCCAAATTGAATTTTGCTGAACCGGAATTGTCTGTATGACCATGAATTGACAAATTGTAATCAGGATATTTACGCAAAATTTTAGCTACTTTATCTAAAATACCGAACGATTCGGATTGTAAAGTTGCCCGTCCAAGATCAAATTGTACGGCACGCATTGCAAAATCAAGGGTTTCTTTATCTGCTTTTTCAATTACCGGACAGCCTTTATTGCTTACAGGCCCGGGAGTATTTGGACAACTATCTATTTTATCCATTACCCCATCGCCATCTGAATCTGGACAACCTTTAAATTGAGCCAATCCCGCAGTAAATGGACATTCATCCTGATCGTCTGGAATGCCATCGGAGTCACTGTCCTTTTTTTGCTCATCCGGACAACCGTTTTTAGATTTAATTCCGGCAATATTTGGGCATTTGTCGTCTTTGTCAGAAACTCCGTCTCCATCAGAATCCGGACAACCATTAAATTCAGCTAAACCAGCTTTATCTGGACATTGGTCTTTTTTATCAGGCACCCCATCGCCATCTACATCTGCTTCAGGACAGCCTTTGTTTTCTTTAATTCCTTTTAAGTTTGGGCATTCATCTTCATTGTCTGCAATGCCATCATCGTCCGTATCCGGACAACCCATGAATTTTTCAATTCCTTTTAATTCAGGACATTTATCATCTTTATCAGGAATGCCATCGCCATCAGAATCCGGACAACCCATAAATTTGGCAAGTCCCGGGGTATTTGGACACAAATCAAATTCATCTACGATCCCGTCTTTATCTGCATCCGGTTTTTCCATTACAGCTTCTTTTGATGGATTTTTCTTATTTCCCAATAAATAAACAAAACCAAAATGGTGCTGAATATGGGCTTCAGAATTGGCTATGTTTAATCTGTAATCTGATTGCCAGTGCAAGTAAAACTGTGGGTGAACCATAAAATTAATTCCAAGTCCCAAAGGAATTTCTACTGCAAAGTCACCTTCTTTTGGAATCACAAAATTGACGCCGGCTACTAAAAATGGATTTGCCCAACGCGATTTTAGCACTTGTAAATTTGCCTGGGCGCCAAGCGTAAAAAATGGGTTTTTTAAAGCATCGTTGGTACTATCTTTATAAATTCCCAATCCAAACGGGACTGCTACTGTAAGGTTATGTTTAAAATTACGCAAGTAAGCCAACTCAAATCCATTTTGAAATTGACGGAAAGCTGCAGCGTCTTTGTCCCTAAATGTATTGTAATCAAACAAGGTCTTTCGAGCCATGAGCCCCTGTTTAAAATCTGAAAACTGAGCCTGGACAGGACTCATCATGTAAAAGCTAATTAACAAAACTAAACAGAGTACGTGTTTCATATAGGGTTTATTGACCATGCAAAGGTAGGTGAAATTTAGAGGAATGTATTGATATTTGGCAGTTTGTATCATTAAAAACAACTATTAAATGGCTTCGAAAAAACCGGTTGCTGTGTTCTTTTTCACGTGATCCCAGGGAAAGTAACGCCCATTCATAACGATGTAAACACCTGATTTAAGCGTCTGAACAAAAGCAAGTGCAGAACCAAGATTAAAAAAGCCATCAGATGAATTTCCAAATGCGTAAGGGATCATTGCGCCTGTTATGACTATGGTCTTACCGCTGAGATTAGCCTCTGCCAATACTTTAGCAGTTAAACTCATGGTGTCTGTTCCATGGGTGATCAAAATATGCTTTGAAACGGATTTTTTACAATTGTGAATGATAATTTGACGATCTTCTTCTGTCATTTCAAGACTGTCGACCATCATTAAAGTTTTAATATCAATATCTAAGGTACACCGACCGCGTTCCATCATTTCCGGAAGATGGGTATCTTTAAAAAAAAGCTGCCCATTCACAAAATTGTATTCTTTGTCAAAGGTTCCGCCAGTTACAAATATTTGAATGAAATCGGTTTTTGAATCCATAAAGTGCTGCTTATAAGCTCTTCAAAAATAGGGCCAGATCTATAAAAAGTATAAATTAAATTAATTTTTAATATGTAAAATAAATGTTATATATTTAGTGCTGAAATATAGCATTTTATAATTAAATTTGAATTATAATACGGATCCACACGCACAACCTGGATCTTGAATATAAACGAATAATTAGTTTATAATCAATAAGTTACACATATTGATGGTTTAAACAAACAAATGGAAACAGGCGATTGGCATATTTTTTGCCACAGTTTGCTTGCATTCTAATTATTCATGCCCGGTTAAGTAAATTCCATGCAAACTAATTCTATTAAACGATTCGTATTTGCTATTGGCTTTTTCGTTTTTATTCACGAACAAGTCCATGCGCAATGTGCCAGTGCTACCGTAACACTTAATGGATTTAATTCAACCGCCGGTAGTGGAACTTATGACGATCCTGCTATTGGAATGGTCACTGTTGATTTTTGCATTAAACTGGATAAGTACTTTGAATTAAATACCAATTGGGTTCATGGGATTTTTATTTCTTTTGATCAAATACCAAAAGGAGTTAAAATTTGTGAAGGACCTACCGGATCTCAGCCTTGTCAGCATGGAAGTCGATTTTGGATATTTTTGGATTCCACAAAAGCTGCTCAAAACCATCTGCCCGGTCCTGGATTTTATGTAGATGAAGGCGATGGCAACCCGGGAAATAATTATGGAGATAATGGAATTGGCACCCCACAAGCAACATTTCCAGACTTAAGGCCATTTTGCTTTCAGGCTAAAATCGATTGCAATGTAAGCTCTGCTATGGCTTATTTAGCGAAAATTACCATTACAGGTGATGGCACTACCGGCGCATGGGAAAATTCAGCATGCGATGGTGATGAATTTCGAGCTTTGGACGGAGGTCCAAATGGGAATGGCACTGTAGTCGTATGTGGCGCAGTATTGCCGGTAAAATTATTGAGTTTTACAGGAGAAGCTACCAGTAAAGGTAATTCACTGAAATGGTTGGCATCTTCCGATCAATTGTTCTCTCATTTTGAATTGGAACGCAGCAAAACAACGTCTGCCAGATTTCAATCGATCACAAAAATTGAAGCAAAAAAAGGAAGTACTGGGAATGGCAGTGAAATAGTAGAATACAACTATTTTGATCCGGAAACCAGCTTAAATAGTTATTACAGACTTAAAATGCTTGAAAAAGATGGTTCCTTCAATTATTCCAAAATAATTTCCATCCAAAATAAAGACAAAGGATTTACAGGAAAACGTTTTGTCATTTATCCAAATCCAGTATCTGATATCTTGCAAATTCAAAATGAGGTAGACATAAAATTAGGTCTGCTGGAATGTCGGATTTATGATATTTGCGGACAGCTTATGGCAAGCATTCCATTTTCAGTTGATAAATCGGGCACCAATCTCTATTTTGACATCAGCCTACTCAGCCAGGGCGTCTATTTTGTAGATATTTTATCCGGAGACCAATCTATAGAAAAACTAAATTTCATTAAACAGTAGATTGGAAAAACTGGTAAGCTATAAAGCGAAAAATCTATTAAGTTATTTAGATAAAAAATGGAAAGATGCAGTTTATTCCATTTTGTCTGAAGGGATAAAGGACAACACAGCCTCTTTTCCTTTTTTCCTACTTTCCGCTTCTCCCTAAACGACTTTATCTGCGCAATAGGAAGAAGCAAAAGCATCTGGCTTTGCTTTGAAGATAAATCCCATACTTAAAATATAACCCATAGCTTCTTTAAGTGCTGTATTTGATTTGAATCCGGGATCGGTGTTAATATCTGCATGAACTTCGAGTGCGATGCCATATTTTTCCAGGAGATCGCAAAGTTGATAGGCTATTTCAATAGATTTAGCTACTTCAGTAATCATCCTTTCTTTAATTCGCATTGTTCCTTTGTGCGTTGAATGGTGAATAAACATAAATCCACCCCTTCCTTCTCTGACAAATACAATTACTGTAGCAAAATCAACATGATCCGTGCGGGTCTGACTGTCAGTCCCAATACACAATTTGAGCTTATAGCCATTTGCATTTTCACGCAAGATCGTCTGTTCGACCGCTTCCAATATTGGGGTTTCAATGATATCCCCATTTAATCGTCGCCAACTCATGAGATTATTGAATTTAGCTTAAATATAGAAAAATTTTAATATCCGTTCCTCAGATTCACTGTAAAGAGTGCAAAAACCGTGTTTGTCATATTTAAGCTTACTTTTACACGGCTTTTAAAAAATAACAATTCTTAATTCATGAGCTTATCAAAACCTGTTGCGCTTTTCTTGCTTTTAGGGCTTTTTATAGCCTGTAAATCTTCCAACACCAAGTCAGAAAATGGAAGCAATCATCTTATAAACGAACATTCAAAATATTTGCTTCAGCATGCTCACAATCCGGTCGATTGGTATCCCTGGTCGGATGAAGCCCTTGCAAAAGCAGTTAAAGAAAACAAACTGATGATTGTAAGCATCGGGTATTCATCTTGCCACTGGTGTCATGTGATGGAAAAGGAATCGTTTTCAGATACAGCAGTCAGCCGCATCATGAATGCAAATTTCGTTTCGATCAAAGTGGATCGCGAAGAACGCCCTGATATTGATAATATTTATATGGAAGCTTGTCAGATTGTAAATCAAAATGGTGGATGCGGATGGCCTTTAAATGCAATTTGTCTTTCAGATGGAAGACCGGTTTGGGTCGGAACCTATCTTGCCAAAAAAGATTGGATGCATTTGATGAATCAAATATTGGAAGTCTATAAAGAAGATCAAAATCAATTGCAAAAAGCAGCTGCACAAATTGCAAATCACCTTCAAAGTGAGCAACAATTTAGCGTATCGGATAAAGAAATTCGCTTTGAGCTAAAATCCATGACTGACGCCCATGATCGCGTACTTGCATCCCTGGATTTTCAAAATGGGGGTCGTGTCGGACAAATGAAATTTCCTTTACCACCATTGTTAGAGTATAATTTGGAATATGCGTTTTCAAACAAGGATGCAAAATCTAGACAATGGTTAGACCTAAGTTTGACCAAGATGATGAATGGTGGAATATACGATCAGTTAGCAGGAGGATTTGCAAGATATGCTACAGATGAAAAATGGAATGTGCCTCATTTTGAAAAAATGCTGTATGACAACGCTCAATTAATCAGTGTGTATGCAAACGCATATCGGTTTACCAATAACCCTGCTTATAAAAATTTAATTATTGACTGTACGCGTTTTATGCTGAATGAACTTAAATCTCCAGAATCTGCTTATTATTCTTCTTTTGATGCAGATTCTGAAGGAGAGGAAGGTAAATTTTACATGTGGACTTTCAATGAAATTAAATCGATTCTGTCTGACGAACTCCAATTGAAATTGATTAAGGATTATTTTGAAATAAGTGAAGCTGGAAATTGGGAACACGGAAAAAATATTTTAAGGGTTCAATTGAGTTTAACAGATTTAGCAGCAAAATATAAAATGCCTGAAACTGATGTGCGTATTAAATTGGAAGATGCCAAACAAAAAATGTTAAACCATCGAAACAAACGTGTCAAACCCGGTCGGGATGAAAAAATAATTTGTGCATGGAATGCTATGATGGTACAGGCTCTGTGCGATGTATATGCGGCAACTTCGGATAAAATGTATTTAGACCAGGCAATTCAAACTGCTAATTTTATTAAATCAAAATTATTGCAAAAAGATTTAAAGTTATTCCGAAGTTATATGAATGGGAAAACCGGGGCACAAGGTTTTCTGGATGATTATGCATGTACAATGCAAGCCATGATCCGTTTGTATGAAGTGAGTTTTGATGAAAGTTGGTTGCAGGAATGTAAATCATTGTGTGAGGTGGTAATAAAAAATTTCAGCGACGAATCGAATCTACACTTTTATTATACTTCTTCAGAAGACAAAGCACTTATAGCACGTAAGAAAGAACTGGCAGACCAGGTAATTGCTTCTTCTAACTCGATGATGTGTGAAGTGCTTCATAAATTGGGTTTGTATTTTTACAATGAATCTTATTTGGATCGATCTGAAAAAATGCTTCATGCTATGGCTCAGCAAGAATCCGGCATGGATCCAGTTTACATATCCAATTGGATGCGCATTCAGATCGGATTTGTAAAACCACTGTATGAAGTTGCCATTGTTGGAAAGGACTTTGCGAAACTCCATGCAGAAATGTTGGCAAAATATACACCAAATGCCATCTTATTAGGAGGGGCTACTGAAGGGAGTTTGGAGCTGTTAAAAGAAAAATTACAAGAAGATCAAACCTTTATTTATGTCTGCAGAAACAAAGTTTGCAAATTGCCGGTTCAGGAAATCCAAAAAGCGATTCAGTTAATGAATTAGAATTAAGGTATGAATCTATTAAAACCATTCGGGTATCTTTTAGCTGCAATACGTTTTGTATTGATAATAGGAACCATGGCTTTTTTAATTGGCATTGGTTTGATTTTGATGAAGTTGAAACTTGCTAATCAGGAGTTGGCATTTGCAATAAGAATGTATTGGTGCAAAATGGCTTTGTGGATTTTGGGAGTTAAGCTTTACAAATCAGGAAGTATTGATTTATC
Source organism: Saprospiraceae bacterium (assembly GCA_016787575.1). GTDB lineage: Bacteria > Bacteroidota > Bacteroidia > Chitinophagales > Saprospiraceae > Vicinibacter. The sequence continues at coordinate 30,477 of JAEUUO010000026.1, forward strand.
GGATGGCAATTTATATGTTGGAAATCACCGCTCTTTTGTGGATCCTTTGGTTGCGTTTAGTTTTATTCGAAGAGCATATGGAGTCAGTAAGAAAGAAGTTTCAAGCTATCCATTGATTCATACCGGTGCCGTTTTATCCGGAATCATTTATGTGGATCGGCCCAATTCAGACAGCAGGCATCAGGCTAAAACTCAAATTGAAGAAAACCTTCGAATAAATCGCAGCATTCTGATATTTCCGGAAGGGACAACCTCAAATACTCCTGAGACAAAACCTTTTCGCAAAGGATCTTTTGAGGCTGCAGCAAATTCTGATCACGCCGTTGTACCATTTGCATTGGAAATGGGCAAACCTGAAACCGATTTCTGGTTTGAAGAAAGTTTAATGGGCTTGTATTTTAAGACTTTTTCAAAATGGAGAACAGATGTGTATCTTCATTTTTTTGATCCAATAAACGGAACGTCTGGCGACCAATTGGCACGGCAAGCAGAAACGATGATAAATGAAAAAATTAAAGAGTTTCAGCAGAATTGGAAAAATTAGGGGAAGAATTTGAAATTCTACAATTCTGCAATTCTGCAATTCTGCAATTCTACAATGGTTTAATTTAAAAATTCACTAGCATTACAACGATTTTTTTGAGCTTGGTTTTACCAACAAACATAATTTAAATTCTCGCAAAGACGCTAAGACGCAAAGAAGAAAAGAAGCAAGGAAGCAAAGAAGAAAAGAAGAATAGAAGAAAGGAGGCAAAGAAGCAAAATAACAACTATCATCTAGTCTTTTTCAATCCTCTAACCTTTCAACTACCAACTATCAACTACCAACTATCCACTAATCTCTATTTAAAATCAATTGAAAGTGAATTCACACAATGCCTCACATTTTTCGGAGTAAATTTCTCTCCTTTGAAAACATGGCCTAAATGACCGCCACAATGATTGCATAAAATTTCAACACGTCGGCCATCTGCATCCGGTTGATAACGAATTGCACCCGAAATTTCATCATCAAAACTAGGCCAGCCGCAACCAGAATCAAATTTAGCTTCAGATTTATAAAGAGGTGCTTCACATTGTTTGCAAACGTAGATTCCGGGTTCGTAATGTTTGTTGTAAATTCCAGAAAAAGGCATTTCAGTACCTTTTTTTAGAATGATCCGCTGTTCCTCTTCAGTCAATTTGTTATAATCCTTAGGTTCTTTCATTTTTTTTTTGATTTTACTTTCAAATTTTGCTCTGAATTTTTTTACTTTAGGAGCAATAACTATTTGACAATAAGGAGCAGAACCATTGAGATTGAAATAATCCTGGTGATAGTCTTCTGCAGGATAAAAATTGGTAAAAGCCGTAATCTCTGTTACGATTGGATCCTCCCAAATTTGAGTAGCAACTTCGGATTTTGATTTTTCTGCAGCAGTTTTTTGTGCATCGCTGTGATAAAAAATAGCAGAGCGATATTGAGTCCCTGCATCGGCTCCCTGACGATTTAAAGTGGTTGGATCGTGGGTGGTCCAAAACACTTCTAGGATTTCTTCAAAGCTGATTTGATTTGGGTTAAAATATACTTGACAGGCCTCTGCATGCCCGGTAGTTCCACTACATACTTCCCGATAAGATGGATTTTTTACTTGTCCGCCGGAATAGCCGGATTCAACTTTCACAACGCCATTCAGATCTTGAAAAATCGCTTCCACACACCAAAAACAGCCTGCTGCGAGGGTGGCGATTTCCAAACTGTCATTTGTTACTAAATTTTGATCTTGTAAAGTACTCATAGAAGCAGGCATGGTTTCTTGTGAAGAAATAGGCTTTTTTGGATTTTGACATCCAACCAGACTTAATATTAAAAAACTTAATAATTTCATTCGATTTCTAAATTACTTCAGATATAAACAAGAGATTTCTAATAAAGTTCGATCTTGATTTATATACGAATGGCATAGCCAGATGGATTTTATTGCCCATATATGCTTAAATAAGCTGGCCCTATAAATATAATTCATAGGGCCTTTAAAAAAGATTTTACAAAAAAAGGTATTAATTGCTATTTCTTAAATGTATCAATTAAAAATAAATTTACTCGCAAAGCTTTGAGAAGAATTATTTAACTTCAAGAAATAAATGCCTTTGCCAAACTGAGATTTCTTCAAGTTGACTTCATCCATAGAGTGAATTGTTTGAGAGTAAATCATTTGACCCATGGCATCGAATAATTGCAATGATTTTATTGGTGAATCTAAATATTTTGGAATCTTGATTTGTATTTCATCTGTACTGGGATTTGGAAATATAATTATTGATGGATCTTTCTGACCTTTATCTGTTGAATTAATAATGGATGCAGTTTTAAAAAATTCCCAAAACAATTCTGCCTCAATAGGTGGATTTGGTATATTGCTTAAATAATTTATTCCATTAAAGAATTCATGTTCTAATCCATAAAATATACTCCATCTGAAAAATGTAGGTGCTTCATTTGGAAGTGGTTCGGTAAACGTATAATTAATATAATATGAATTGGAATCTTTCTTATAAGTCGAACTCAAACCCATTGAACCTAAATGGGGATTGATTTTGTCTGCATTATATGCCAATGAAGTATCATTAAAGGGACAGGGCCTTCCTAATTTTTCAATAAAATTGTGATCATGTGTACCCCGAATTGCCCAGGTCGGAACCTTTGGATTCATTTGCATAGAATCCTTACTGTCAAGATTGCCACTCCCGCAAGCAGCCGCTGCAAAAACACCAGGCATTTTGATGGTTAGTTTTGGAACCATGGTACCACCACTTGAAAATCCACAAGCAAATATTTTTTTACTATTAATTGGAATGACAGAAGAAATCGTATCAATCATTTTGTAGAAAAATGGTATATCATCCCGAAGAGTATCACCTGGACACAAAAGTGATAAAGTATTACCGTGACTCCATTTTGTAACAATACCTTCGGTAGTGCAATAGATAAGTGCAGTGGGAAACACAACAATAAATTTTTCGCGCTCTGCCACTTCTTTCCAACCTGATATATTATAAAACTGGGAGCCGGATTGATTCGTTCCATGTAACATAAATACTAATGGATAGCCGCCAGGAGGTGGAATGCCCGAAGGTTTAAATATTACTAAATTACGCGTTTCATTATTGACAAAAAGTGTTGCTTCCAATCGTTCCTGAGCAAGTCCAAGTAAACACGTAATTATCCAAATTATAAAAGTAAAAGAAGTTTTCATTTGATTGAAATTGGTTTAGTAAAAAAATAATTTATGAGTAAAAGATTGATTACCCGACCATGCTTTAAATAAATAAAATCCACTTTCATAATTTAGTTTATCTATGGACAATGTTTCTTTTGAAGATTGAATTCCATACTGAATTGTATTTCCATAAGCGTCGAATAATTGCCAATTGTAAACATTGTTTATTTTAGGAATTGAAATATTTATTTTATCTGTAGATGGATTTGGATAGGCTAAAATTTCAGAATTGTCTTTTGTATTTGAATTTGTTTTTACTACGACAGACCGTTTAAAAAATTCCCAAAACAATTTGGCAGCTTCCAATCTAAAATTCATGCCATTCGGATACACATGAAACATATCTTTTATTAATGTAAATCGGTACAATTGTCCGGTATCTCCTGAATTATTTTCATTAAAATCATACGTATGGGTTATAGGGGTTTCAAATTTTGTAAAATTTTGAGTGACCCCTTGACAAACCACCATTCGCTGAAGCGGATTATATAAATAGCTTAATACCGAGTCGCCTCCAAATGGAATTTCTGTAAAAGGTGCTCTGATAAACCTGTCGTCATTTGTACCGAGCATAGCCCAAACCGGAATGCGACGTACAGGTGTTGTAGAATCACCCGCTGCTAAAAATGAACCAGATCCCGCGCATGCTGCAAATACATCTCCGGCATCAATGGCCAACTTATGAATCATTGCGCTTCCATTTGAAAAACCCGATGCAAAAATCATTGATGGATTGACCGGAAACGTGTCTGCAATTTTTTTAGCCAACAATTTTAAAAAATTGACATCACTGATGTAGTTCTGTGGTGGTCCTGAACAAGGAATGTCTGTAACTTGGCCATTTACCCATCTGAATCCATAAGTTTCAATACCATCATCTAAATAACACCATCTTAAAGAGGTTGGAAAAACGGTAATAAAATTTTCTTGTTCGCCCAATTCTTTCCAACCTGAAATATCATAAAAGTATTCACCATCTTGATTGGTTCCATGCAGCATGAAGACAATCGGATATCCTCCAATTGGTGGTGGGCTGCTCGGTTTGACGACAATACTTTCTCTGAGTCGGCCTTCTGAAATCAGGTTTATATCAAATCGTGTTTGAGCGAATAGACTTGCTAAACAAGTGAAATAGACAGCACAACTGAGATTAAATTTCATCAGATTCGGGTTCATTAGTTAAAAATAATTTTTTGACTTAAAACACCTGTGCCAAGGTCTGCACGAAACAAGAATAAGCCGGTTCCTAATTCCGATTTCTTGAATTGTAATGCCTCGCCGTTCGCTTGATTCCCATTTAATTTTAGGTTACCCTGCGTGTCATAAAGACTCCAATGATAATTTCCATGATATTCAGGAATAGAAATTGTTACAAGATTATTGGAAGGATTTGGATACGCATAGATGCCAATTGACCCCTGATGTTGATGCTCAGTTGCAACAGCTACCGAGCGTTTAAAAAACTCCCAGAAAATTAATGGGGCACTTACAGGATAATTTGCACCATTTGGATATTCATGGGTCATTCCTTTTAACAAGGTGAAAATATATGGTTTGGAAATTTCACCGGCTAAACTCTTTGTAAACTGATAGGTATGTGCACTATCTTTTTCAATTTTAATAAATGCGGTGTCCAATCCCTGACAAACCAAAGCCCGGTTGAGAGAACTTTTTAAATAACCTAAGATTGAATCGCCACCAAATGGCAATTCAGTAAATGGAGGAACAATAAATCGGTCATCAAGTGAGCCCACCATTAACCATATAGGAATTCTATGAATTGGGCGAGCAGAATCTCCGACGGTTAAATTTGCGCTGGTTCCTGCAACTGCTGCAAAAACATCTCCGGCATCTATGGCCAGTTTATGTATCATCGAACAACCATTAGAAAAACCGGAGCAGAAAATCATAGATTCATTTACAGAAAAGGTATCTGAAATTCGCTTTGCGAGTACTTTTAAAAATTTTACATCATCTACATAATCCTGGGGTGGCCCTGCGCAGGGATAATCTGTAACATTGCCATTTACCCAACGGGTATTGTGTTTTTCAATCCCGTCTTCAACAAAACACCAACTTAAAGAGGAGGGGAATACCGTGATAAAATTTTCTTCTTCTCCCAATTCTTTCCAACCTGAAATATTATAAAATTTTTCGCCATCCCCGCTGGTCCCGTGTAACATAAATACAACTGGGTATCCTCCAGAAGGTGGAGGCGTACTAGGCAATACAATGATGCTTTCGCGCATTCGTCCATCAACAACCATCTGCACATCAAAACGTCTTTGGCTGTTTAGTTGAATCAAGGTCATTAATAAAAATCCGATTGTAATAATTCTTTTCATAAATATTATTTTAATGATACAAATTTAGATAATTAATGAAGAAATGCCTTCACCCTAAAGGGTGATTTCGTTTTCGCTTAAGCAATATCACCCTAAAGGGTTATTGCATTCCTGCGATCGAAGCCTATCTTTGGATTCAGATTTCATTTCCTTTGGTACAGAATATAAAGTTGCTTCTACAAATTCTTAGTTGCTGTTTTTTGTTTTTAAACACAAAGGCGCAACAACTCTTAGTTCCCATTGATCGAATCAATTTGGAGACTGAAGCCAATAAATTGATGGAAGACGATCTGGAATATGCACTGGCTGTTCTAAAGAAATGGTCCGCTAACTACCAACTCAGTAAACAAGATGATTTGGAGCATTTATCTAAAGTTTTTCTTGCAAGGGCATACGTAGAATCTGATAAAACTGAAGAAGCGGTTGAGATCTTAAATAAGTTACTCTCCAATTCAGATCCATATTCAGAGGCCATGGCTTTAAAAACACTGGCATCAATTGATTTTAAAAATGGTCGTTTTTTTGCATCAACTGTAAAAATCCGTGCTGCCATGGATCTTGCTAAAAGCAATCATGAAGAAATGTTGATGGCATCATTGCAGGAAGATTTGGCCCAGGTATTTGATAAAATATCAAAACCTGAAAAAGCCATTCAATTTTACAAGCGTTCCCTTCAATTGAATACAAAACTCGATAACAAATTGGCGATGCAAAAAAATAACCTTGCATTGGGACGCATTTATCTGTCACTTGAAAAGTTAGATTCCGCATATTATTTTATCAATAAGAGTTTAGAGTTGTCAGCCCAACAAAAATCAGCAAATGCATTTTATGAATCTAAAATAGAATTGGCAAATTTATTTTATTTCAAAAAGGAATTTGATAAATTGAATGCGGTCATTCAAGAAATAGATACAGCAATTGATAAGCCAAAACAAGATTTTTTTAAAGTGCGATTGTTTGTTCTTAAAGGATGTTATGCCATGGCAGTGCAAACAGAAGCGGATGCACTCATTGAATTTAATAAGGCAGAGTCATTATCACACCAGGGCTTCACCCCATTCATAGATTATTATATTAAGTCCAATTTGGCAGAGGCTTATTTTAGAAATGGAAATCTTGCAAAGGCTTATGAGTTGATCAAATATTTAAATCACAACAGCAACAGCTATTCCAGTAAAGAAAATCAGAAATTGGCTGAAAGCATTGTAAAAAATTCTGAATTAAATATCCGGGACAGGGAAATAGACTTTTTGAAAATTCAAAATCAGTTGAATGAAGAAAGACTGAAACGGGAGTTACTGATAAAAGACGGGCTTCGTCGGGAAAGTGCTCTGAAAGATTTTTCATTAGCCCAGGAACAAGAATTGAACGAAGCATCGGTTCGGGAAAAAGCTCTGCAGGCTCAACAATTGGAGAAAGAAAAGGCACTGAGTTTATCCTTGCTTCGCGAAAATGACCTGCGCAAAGCTACTTTGGATGATGAACGCAATTTTCAAACTGTTTTATGGATTGGGATCATTTTATTGCTTGCTTTGGCTTTGTTGATTTTTTATTTACTTCGAAAGCAACAGGAAAAAAATGCAATCATAATGAAACAAACCAATGATCTGGAGTTTGTTAATAAAGAAGTGCATCATCGGGTTAAGAATAATTTGCAAGTTATATCTAGTTTATTGGATTTGCAATCTAAATATGCACAAGATGAACGATATGAGAATTTGTTAAACGAAAGCAAGCATCGGGTGCAATCCATGGCATTTATCCATCAGAATTTATATGAATCAGCGGGAATGAATATGGTGGATATGCCCAACTACGTGCAAAATTTGGTAGATCATTTATGGACAGCCTATCAAAAAGAAGGCGAACCAGTTCAAATTGAAGTAGTAGTTAAACCCATGCAATTGCACATGGATCAAGTGGTGTCCATTGGTATGATCATCAATGAGTTGGTAACCAATTCCTTAAAATATGCGTTTGCCGGAAGCCACAATAGCCTGCTTCGGGTTTCATTGAATGAGGTCCTAAATACGTATTGTCTGGAAGTTTATGACAATGGAATCGGTATTCCGGAATCCATTGATGTAGCTGGAGCAAATAGTTTCGGATATAAAATGGTTAGAGCATTTGTCCAGAAATTAAAAGGCGTGATGGAAATTAAACGGGATGCGGGTACAAGTATCCAGATTAAATTTAGCAAGCGAACAAATGGAAGCAATAAATTATAAAGTACGTGTACTCATAGTTGAAGATGAACCTTTAATTGCAGAGAACATAGCAATGTATCTCAACAATCACGACTATGAAGTGGTTGGAATCGCTTATGATTATGAAGAAGCCATTTTAAAACTGGAACATGAGAAACCGGATATCGCATTGCTTGATATAAATTTAGAAGGAAATCGAGATGGAATTGACGTTGGAAAATTTATACAAGAGCAAATGGGCATACCCTTTGTGTTTTTAAGTTCGTATTCAGATAAAAATACTTTGGAAAGAGCCAAAATTGTAAAACCCTCAGGTTATTTGGTAAAACCATTTCATGAAAAGTCATTAATGGCAACCCTTGAAATATCGTTGTCAAATTTTGCAAGTAATAACAATGGACAAAGTTCAGAACTAAATATAGATAAAATAAATGCACTTATCAATAGTCCGTTGTCGCATAGAGAATTTGAAGTACTCCAATTAATTTATGCTGGTAAAACCAATCAACAGATCAGCCAGGAATTGTTTATTTCAATTAACACACTTAAAAGACATATAAATAATGCTTATATGCGAATGGATATAACCACCCGAACCACCGCAATAAAGAAATTGCGGGAATTGATGTTGCAAAAATAAATGGGTTATAGTTTTTTCATATCTAAGCTAAAAAAATATGATATTAAAATTATAAGTTAATTTCTCCTTCATTTTTCGTGATTTATCTGAAGTTGACATTGGCTAAGTGCTGCAAGTGCCTACATAGTCAAACCAAACTATATAAAACAACACTGAAAATAAAGTGTGGGTCAGAGAAAAAGAACTTTGTACTGATGATTGGAATCTAATTTAGGATTTTTATATGTGGCCTAGAGATGCAATAACGAGAGTTCGAAAAGCTCAATTTGTAAGTAATGATAATAAATGGCCAACCAAAGAAGGAGATTATTAAATCTATTGGTTTGTGACGATCAATTTTTTACTTGATTTTCCGCAAAGCAATGGAGGACTTTCAAAAAATATTTCATATCAAGAGGGAAGGTTCTTTCAGAATAGATTTTAAAGTGCAACATTCTCAAAATCAGCATCATATTCAATGAAAAGCGGAGGTTGCCTTAAAATAGAATTGCTGGAAGTCAATTATTTGTGGCTAAGAAATAAAATCAGGCAAATTTTCTAATAAGCCATATAAAGTACTTGAAATGGTTGATTTAAGTGCGCTTTTCGAAATTTAGTATCAGATTATAAATACAACGAACGGTTTCAATTGGAAAAGTTTGTGGTTTTCCAATCGTGTGCTTTTGATCTTTTTCAAGAAATTGCCGAAAATATCGTATCTTTGCACCCTCATATCGCGGAGTGGAGCAGTTGGTAGCTCGTTGGGCTCATAACCCAAAGGTCGTAGGTTCGAGTCCTGCCTCCGCCACAAAAATGAAAGCCGGTCTAAATAGCCGGCTTTTTTTATACTGCTTCACTAGTCAGCTAATATGTTGTTTCTTAAAGTTAAAAGTATGATTAATTTTAAATCCGTTAACTTGAAGAAATAGGTTGAAGTGCTGCCTCCACAAAAAAAATTCACTTAAAAATGCACATATGTTTTTTAATCTTTCTTCAATAATTTCTGCAATTCCTGTTTTTCTTTTCCGCTGGGTCGATCTGGATTGTTATTTACTATAAATTCGCTAGTATCTTAAAAATTACCTTGGGATACATTTAACATTGCATTATTTGGAAAAACTTTGATCAAAATTATTCTTTGAAATTTAATGAACTCTTTATAATTTTTTTTCAGTTACTTTTTTTCTAGACTCGATGTTCTCACCAATAGATACATATATACATGCGATGTCTTTTCTTTTGAGTGTTTCTTCTGATTTTCTAGTGTATGGAATTTGATTCAGGCAAGGCCCGCACTAACTTGCTAAAATATTCAAAAAAACTATTTTCATATAAAATTACTTGAGGCAATTTTATATCCCTTAATATCTTGTATTGCGAAACTCTTTGTGGGATTTTCTATGGAAAGCCTGGTGGTATTTTAATTTCCTATTTAAATGCCTTCTTTATTTGTTTAATTTTTAGATTGCGTTGTGAAGGCATTAAGAAAATAACTACCATTTCTCAAAGCATGATTACAGATAAGTAAATTATTTTAAGGAATTTAAAATATTATCGAATCAGCTAAATTTCTATCTAACTGATTCGATAAATATTTTAATTAGGTATTTAATTTTATCTGTCGAGCACTATCTGTGTTTTAATAGATAAAACACACCCACTTGAAACCCTTGGTTTTTAGAAGTTTCAGTGCCTTCAGAATTTATATTCACTAATCCTTTTACATATCGGAGGTCAATCCCGAAACCGGTTGGAGGATGAACATAACTTACGCCAGCAGCTAAACCTAAATCAAATAATTTAAGATCATCTTTTACATCTAAGTTTGTATTACCTGTTTTCTGTTTTGCTTGTAATAAAATACCAATTTCTGGGCCGGCTTGTATGCGAAAACCATTATTAAACATAAACTGAAATAGGATAGGGATGTTTAAATAATTTAAATTCAATCGTCTATCAACATTGGCTACTGTGAATTTCGCTCCTTTTTGAGAATAAATTAATTCTGGTTGCAATGCAAAATGCCTTGATAAATGAATGTGCCCTATCAATCCTGCATTTAATCCTGCCTTTGGATCATAAGTAGTGCTGTTGTCATTCTGAATGTTAAATACATTTAAGCCGACTTTTAGACCAAAGTTTACATGCTGTGCGTTTAAACAATGGGCAATTAAAAGGACCATTATGGTCAATCCTGGTTTTGTGTTCATGTTGAAATTATTTTATGTTATAAAATTATTGCCGTCTTTGACAATATACCCTTACTTTTGGATTTTCACAATATAAACATAAAGTTTCACTTACACGAGGATTTTTAATATAACGAAGTCTGAAAGCGATTTATTTTATACCTCAGGTTGCGCATCATTTTTTGAATTCATCTGAACCTAAGTAGCAATCAGTAAAAATAAAGATAATTACCTTTGCTTGATTGAAAATTGACTCAAACAAATTTGAAAATGAATATTCTTAAAACTGCCAGTTTATTATTAATTACATTAATGCTTGTTCCGGTTTATGCTTATTTTTATGGTAAACCACTCGGTCTCATTGAATCAGAGGCCCTTGCTACTTTAATTAAAATTTGCCTGGGTTCTATTTTATTCTGCTTCATAATTTCAGAGTTGATTAAAAATTACAGTCAGGTTGATAAACTCTGGAGTCTGTTACCTATAATCTATGTTTGGGTAGTGGCGGATTACGGACACTATGCACCTCGACTCGTTTTGATGGCAGTATTGGTTTCTATTTGGGGTTTACGTCTCACTTACAATTTTGCAAGGAAAGGTGCTTACCATTGGAAATTTTGGGCCGGGGAAGAAGATTATCGATGGCAAGTTTTGAAACAGAAACCTGAATTCAAAACTCCTTGGAAGTGGTCTCTGTTTAATTTGTTTTTTATTTCGATTTATCAAAATATTCTGATTCTTCTTTTTACGCTGCCTTCTGTGGTATCGCTTCAAAATAGTGACAAGCCAATTGGATTGTGGGATTATTTGATTGGAATCTCCATGTGTTGTTTTATTATTTTTGAATCTATTGCTGATCAACAACAATGGAAATTTCAGACCGCAAAACGAAGACTAATTGAATCTGGTGCGCCTCTAAGCCAAGATTTGGATAAAGGCTTTTTAGATACAGGATTGTGGGCGCTGTGCCGCCATCCAAATTATTTTGCAGAACAAGCGATTTGGATTTGCTTTTATTTATTTAGCATTTCTGCAACTGGACTTTGGTTTAATTGGAGTATCATTGGTTGTTTGTTGCTGATGTTGTTGTTTCAAGGAAGTGCAAATTTTAGTGAAGAAATCAGTGCTGGAAAATATCCGAAATATCAATCATACCAGAAAAGGGTAAGTAAGTTTGTACCATTTTGGAAATAGCAGTTAGTAGTGAGGGAAGTCTTCAGAAAGGAAGTCTCTTGGAGAAATGTTTCAATCTTGCAATGTTACAATCTCTTGAATCCCAAAATCCTGAAAATCTTTATTCCGAAAGGATGATGCACTAATCCAATAACAAACAACCTCGATTCCTTTTTTTACGTATGATCTTTTTAACAAGACTCACTTCATTAATCTTTTTAAAATGCGCAGCATGTGGCACCGGATCATTCTTAAATTCCCTCTATCGCTTATTTTTTTAGTTATATACACCCATTTAAATTCCCAGACTTTGCAAGTGCCCGGGCTGATTTCTCCATCGGATCAAGCTAGCTTTCAGGTTTTAGGGACTCGGTTGAAATGGAATCTCAATTCGGAAGCTACTGCTTATGCACTTAGAATTTATTCTGATCCAAATCTCACTAATTTAGTGTTTAAGGATGATCAGGTAACCAGCATCAGCAGAGTTGCAGAAAACTTACAATACAATACCATTTATTATTGGACAATACGAGCATATAATGCAAATAAATCCAGTTTGGAATCAAAAGCCTGGTCATTTAAAACCATGCCGGATAATCCACAAGCAGTAACTAAACATCCCCGATTATTAATTACTGAGGAAGATCTTCCTAGATTACAATCCTGGGCTCATTCAGGCAATCCAATATATCCTGCTTTTAAACAGGTTTTGGATCTTGCTATTCAAACCTACGATACAAAATTTTTTCCGGCTGGAATTCCGAATCCTAATTGGCCAGACAATGGGAGTATAACCTGGTCTGGTTATGTTACCGAATCCTATGCAGAATTTTTTGCGTTTTGGTCATTGATTGATCCTGACCCAAGGCAAAGATCAATTCATGCACAAAGGGCTAGAAATTTATTGATGTATGTAATTGATCAGGCTATACTTGGTCCGTCTGCAGGTATTCCTTTCAGGGATCCCGGTTTTATGACTTATGACCGTTCGAGAGTTTATGGCGAAGGCTGCCCGCTAACTGTTGATTGGATTTACAATGCAAAAGATTCCCAGGGACAAGACATCCTGACAAAACAAGATAAAGCTAAAATCAGATCGGTGTTTTTGCGATGGTGTGAAGAACAACTAACAGCATACAATCATCCAACTCCAATTGGATTGATAAATGACAAACAAATTGACATTTCCAATCGATGGATTTTAAATAATTACTATTCTGGCCATGCACGCAATATGACCATGATGTCACTTTCAATTGATGCAGCTGACGATCCTGAAATCAATCCACAATTGCATTTTTCTGCACTTGGTAACAGTTTGCGCAGTTATATTTATAATGCTACCGGTGCCTGGTTGTATGGCCAATATGCACAGTATGAAAAACCAGAAATTGTTGCTACTGATTACAACCGTTCAACACAAGGATTGGGATTTGGAAGTGGTGGATTGTCAGTTGAAGGTTCACTTTATGGTTTGAGTATTGGTTGGGTGGCACAACAAATGTTGGCTTTAAAAACGGCAGGATGGGCTGATGAAAATAGTATAGGAAAGCAAGCAAAATTATTGGAAAGTAGTTATTGGAGTCGCTTGATAGAAGGGATGTTGCATCAGATTGCACCTGCACCCTACATTCCACCGCAAGCCACTTATTACGGCCCTATTTATCCAGTAGCAAATTATGGAGATTTGCTTCGAACCTGGGTAACTCCGGAGTTATTGCAGTTAGCTGCACCGATCGGATTAATAGACATGAAATCAAATACAAACCCAGTTCGCTTAAATCAATGCAGGTGGTTTTCAAAAAATGTGTTACAAGGAGGTTCTGGATTCTTAAACAATAGAATATTAAATACCTGGCCTGGTAGTTATGCAACAGATGCTATTTATTATTATTTACTATTTGATCCGGCAGCTAAAACTCCGGTAGATCCAAGACCGGATATGAATTTAAATTTTGTGGATCTTGCGTTTAATAAAATTTTATCGCGAACAGATTGGACAACAAATGCAAGCTGGTTTAACTGGCAATGTCATTGGACTACCATCAACCATCAAAGTGGCGATGGCAATCAATTTGAATTTTTTAGAAAAGGGGAATGGTTAATCAAAGAACGCAGCGGATATACCAATGATGGAATAGGTTATACCTCTGCCTTTCACAATACGCTTGGTTTGCAAAATACGCAACCTGCAAATCTTCAATGGTATGAAGCACCTACAATTGAGCGAGGAGGGCAGTGGACACAAGGAGTTAATGCAGGAGATCCAGTTGTGATTACGAGCATCCATCCAGATTTTGTTTATGCTACTGGTGATGCAACCAATTTATACAATCGGCCCAATCCATTCAGTGCAAACAATGCTTCAACAGATATTGAATTTGCAAGTCGATCCATTGTCTGGTTGAAACCAGATCATATCGTTATTTATGATCGTGCAAAATCAAAAGTACCAGATCGTTTCAAACGATTTTACATCCAGTTAACTGCGGAACCAAAAGTTTCTGGAAAATCCATGCGTGTGATGACTCCCGGTGGACAGCAAGTTTTTTTGTCCAATCTTTTACCGGACCATGCAGTATTAAAACCTTCCGTTGCAGAAGATATTCATGTTTTGGCTCAAGAAGAATTTACTACACACCAATTAACCATTGAAGATCCGGCAAATCCACAGGATGTGCGTTTTCTCAATGTAATTCAGGGTGCGGATGCGAATGTGAATGTTGATCAAACACTTTTAATTCAATCCGATACAGGAAACTTATTTGAAGGAGCTTCATTTAAAAACACCCTTGTATTATTTCCTAAAATATGGGGCGAAACGTTCAATGCAACACGTTATCGTGTTCCAAATCATATTTCTAAACATATTATTACCGGATTGGAACCTTTTGGAGGATACAATGCTGTATTTTCAACAATAGGATCTTTGTGTCAGATTGAACTTACTTTAGGCAATCAATTGCAGGCAGATTCCGGGGGGGTGCTGATTCTTGAGCATCAACTTACCGGACTTGACAACCATATAAGCAAAAAAACAGAGCTTCTGGATATTCATCCAAATCCTTTTCAATTAACGACTCAGTTACAAGTTAATTTGGCGGAGGCGGAATTGTTAAGTCTTTACATACTGAACAGCAATGGTCAAAAAATTCAAACTGTTTTTGAAAATCAGTGGACTGCAAGCGGATTGTTTCAGACAAAATGGGACGCTTCAAGTCTTCCTTCTGGAAATTATATAGTGAGTTTGCAAAATGGTCAGAAAATTTTAGCTCAAGCTTTTGTTTGTAAACAATAGTTTTTGACCATTTGACAGGAAACGAAAGTAAATGCTCTGATATAAAAATTTTAATTGTAAACAACCAATTGTCATACCCAATCGAGGTGTTCTAAATTTTCAGAATCGAAGTAATTCTTTGAACCATTTTGGTCTTTAGTATTTAAATAGCAATCCTTAACCAGGTTGAGAATTATCATTTCAATTTTGCTCAAAATGTAGTACTATTGAAAGATGAAAACCATTTTTTGCCTTTCGATTTGTATTTTAGTTGGCACTTTAAATCTAAAAGGACAATATGCCATTGATGCTGCTGGAGCTTATTTTAAGAATGGATCCTATTCTGCCTCCTATTCATTAGGAGAGGTTTCAACAGCAACAATAAGAGGAATCCAATCATCCATTGTTTCTACTTCAGGGGTCATTCAGCCGGATCCATTGACCATAACAGGAACGAAAGATCCCGGAATTACAACCATTCGGATTTATCCCAATCCGGTGAGCGATGAATTAAAACTTTTGACTGAAAAGATAGATAAGATCTATTATGAAGTTTATTCGATGCAAGATGTTTTATTATTGCACGGGATGGTCAATGGCCTGTCCGTAAACTTAAATTCTTTGACCTCGGGTATTTACTTGATCAACTTTAGTTTTGATAATTCGCATCAAAAGCAGGCATTTTTAATTTCCAAATTATAATTCAATTCCAATGAACCTATTTTCAATTTGTAAATCCAACATCATGCTTAAACCAATGCAATTTTTAATTTTTTCTATCAGCTTGATAGTTTTAAATAGCAGTGTAGCCCAAATTCCTAAAGGTTTAAATTTTCAAACCATTGTGCGGGACAATACGGGCAAACCATTGGTGTCACGAAATGTAAATTTCAAGATTTCAATCTTGCAAGGAGGTGCCAGCGGAACCCTTGTTTATGCAGAAGAGCATCGGGCGATTACCAATGAATTTGGTTTGGTCAATTTATTACTGGGTTATGGTTTTCCAATAAGCGGCAAATTTGAAATGATAAAGTGGGCAGATGGGAGTTTGTTTTTAAAAACCGAAATTGATCCAAATGGAGGAATTAATTATGAATTATCCAATGTATCGCCGTTTTTAAGTGTGCCTTATGCTCTTTATTCTGAGAATACTCAACTCACTGCGGGTTCAGGAATTTTAATAGAAGGAAATAAAATTAGCAATACCGGAGATCCGGATCCAAATGATGATTTAAAAAATGGTTCTTCTGTTGGGGGGGATTTATCAGGAACCTTGCCCAATCCGAAAGTGAGTGCATTGCAAAACAGACCCATTATGGATGTGAACCCACTTGCAAACCAAGCTTTGGTTTGGAATGGAAGTCAATGGCAGCCAACAATAGTAGATACAGATCCAACAAATGATCTAATAATCAATCAAGCTGCAGGAGGTGATTTGAGCGGAAGTTTGCCCAATCCAAAAGTGGTAAAATTAAACGGATTTCCAATATCGGCAACTGCACCAGATTCCGGCGATGTATTGGTTTTTTCGCAAGGAGAATGGAAACATTTACCAATAGGATCTGCGCCATCATCAGGAGTATGGAAACGAAGTGGCAATGATGTTGTGCTGGAAGATCCCATTGGAATTCAAAGGGTCAATGCAGCCAATGCATTGGTGCAAACCCAAAATTCCTTTGCAGCATATAAAGGAAGTGACAGTACAGCCGTTTCACCGGTAGGTATCCAATACATTCAAGGGATAGGTGGAATGCAAGCACGATCTTTTCAAGGTGCCAATACGCACGTATTGTCTTATGGTAATAAATACCTTTACGGACTAAATAGCTTTACAATTGGAAGTCCTTATGCAGAATCCGAATATTGGAATAATGATCTAAGCACAAAAGAAATACGAGCTGCATTAAATCCATTTGAATTGCGTTTTGATGTAGCTACACCAGATCGAGGCGGTTATTATTATGGAACCGGATTTACAATTGATCGTAAAGTCAAAGACTCTCCATTAGAATATGCTGGTGCAGAATTACGAGATAGTTTTTTATATTTCTACAGTGGCAATAAAGATTTTGTTGGAATGGATGTGGCAACCAATTATGGCGGTGGGATATTTACGTACGATAAAAATGGAAAGGACCGAATGTATTTTTCTTCTTTGAATAGCGATCAAACACAACCATACATCGGTTTATTTTCGACTAAAACCAATCGCTCAGTTGCGGAATTGCAAAGTTTTAATTCGGCAGGTGAATTTATATTGTATAATTCTAACACCGATCAATATAATATTTACGCTGGTTATTCTACTAACGGACCCAATTATCCATGGTTGGGTATTGGGGATGCAAATGGAGGAAGTTCGGCTGGTATGTATTTAAGTACGAATGGACTTGGGACAATTTTTGCTGATATAAAAAATTTCAGAATGGATGATCCTGCAGATAAGGATCGCGAAATATGGTATGCGTGTATAGAAGGTCCAGAGGCAGCCGCCTATGAACGAGGCACCGGACATTTGGTTCAGGGTGAAGTATTTGTTTCTTTTTCGGATCACTTTAAAAAAGTAATTAATCCACAATCCATTACTGTACAACTTACCCCCGGATCTGCAGAAACTTTTGGGCTCGCGGTTGTAGAAAAAAATGGTGATGGATTTCGGGTAAAAGAATTGCAAAAAGGAACAGGTAACTTCAGTTTTGATTGGGAAGTTAAAGCAGTCAGAAAAGGGTATGAATCCTATGAAGTGTATCATAAAAAGGAAGCACTAAGAGCTACGCATTCCGAAAAAGGATATGCACCTAAAACCATACACTCCAGTAAAATTCATGAATCTTTGAAACGATAGGAGCTTGCATTTGCAATTGTGATTAAAACGATCACAGTCATTTTAAATAATCAGGAATTCAGGAGGCTAGCGATGTTGTATAAAACAGTTTAAAGAATTTCCTATGTCTTCTCCTATATTTACGGATTAATATGAGGTCCGTAAAAACAAGCAACAGCCAATTGCCAGATATTTCATTACACAGGCAATTTGACGAAGGATTAATTAAAAATGCATGGGCGTATCACAAAATATTTTTAAGCCGATCTAAGTTAAAAAGTAACAAACAGAAACAATTCGTTTATTTTATTTCACCGTTTTGTGAAATTCCAACTGATCTTATCAAGCTTGCTGGTTTAGTCTTAGTTTTTGATCAAAATTATTTACAACAACATACAGAACACAAAGATGTAATTTTTAATTTTCCATTTGTAATGGGGGACTATGCAGCCGTCAAGATAAAATTAAACCAAAGGAACTACATGTTTTTTAAATCGATTTTTCAATTCATTCAATTGGAAATCAAAAATGAACAGAAACATTCCGGAAAGTTAATAATTTCTGGAATTAACATGTTATTCCTGATAGCATCAAGAATGGCGCCCTCCCGCGAAGTTGAATTTGTTAATCATCATTATACTTCATTATTAATCACAAGCCGGTTTAGGTCCTTATTGTTTAAAAATGGAATTCCAATGCAACGGGTACAGGAATATGCAAGTGCTTTGAATCTGACTCCTAATTATCTGAACCTGGTATTAAAATCGGTCACAGGTAAAAATGCATCTGAACACATTGCTGAAGTAATTATTCTACAGACAAAATATTTATTAATTCACACGAAATTATCATTGAAAGAAGTATCAGACAAAATGGGATTTTCAAGTGCAAGCTATTTTACACGCTTCTTTAGAAAGCAAACTGGCTTTAATCCTTTGGAATGGTTTAACCACCAAATTAGCAAATAGTACATTTTATCGTGAAATATTACTATGTCTACACAAAGTCATCAATTATATTTGTTGATGTAATTTAACATTTGATGAAAATATTCCTTGCATTGATTGGTTTTTATTGCTCGAATGTATTTGGGCAATGGGAAGATTTAAAAATTCCGCGGAAGGCTTTAGTCAATGATATTATTTATGCCGGTAACAGAATTTGTATCGGAAGTTCGGAAGGAATTTTTATGAATCGATATGAAGAGGACACGCAATTTTCGTGGGATGAGTTGAGTGCTGGATTTACAGATCCTGATATTCAAGCATTGTGTTCCACGAATTCAATGCTCATAGCAGCAACCAAACGAGAAATCCATATAGCATCCTTACATGATTTAGTATGGCATCATACTAAAAATGCAATTGATGCAGATCGTATCAATGAATTTGCGTTAGATTATCATTTAAATATTTATGCTGCAACGAGCAATGGTTTATGGTATTCTGAAGATCATGGTTTGCATTGGAAGCAATTAGCCTTAAATAACATTCCTTTGTTGAGTGTACTGGTGATGCCTGATCAGACTAGCTATGTGGTAGGGTCAGATGAAATACATTATGGAGCGATTTATACTGGTTACTTGAAAGATCCAAATCCTAAATTGATCCAAACGAGTTATCACAGCGTGCTTAAACTGTTTCCAAGCTTTCGAAAAGAAGAAGTTCTTGTTGGTAGCTTTAGTCAAAATCCAAATCAATTTAATGTTAACCTCCTATCAGGTTGGGATCAACCAAAACAGCAAAGTCTTGGTTTGCAAAATGCAGCCGTTTCAAGTTTTGAGTTTGGAAAAAATCTCAGTCTGGTTGCAGGTATCCGCGCTTTGGGAAGCTGGACAGGAACCGTGGGCCCTAAAGGAGTCTATTTCTGTCCTTCCATTAGTTCTCCTAACGTTCAAAATCAATGGTTTGAAATTAATGAAGGGATGTCAGATGCCAGTGTTGAATGTATGTTTCGAACTGCAGATTACCTCTTTATTGGTACCGAACAGAGAGTTTATCGCAGAAACTTAGAAAACATAACGACCCATATTAGCTTGCAGGAGTCAGTGCCAAAAATTATTTATCATGAAAATTCAAATCAACTTGAATTGCATGAGGAATTGGTGGGTAAACTTCTACAGTTGTTTACTTCTGATGGAAAATTAGTATGCAGTTTTTCTAAAACACGCTCATTAATGCAATTGCCAATGATCCTTCAGCCAGGATTATATTATTGCGCAATCAGCCTTCCGGAAAGAAATTATTCGGTTTCAGTGCTGATTCACTGATTATAATTTGGAGAATGCATTAAATTTGGCACAGTTTTATTACAGTAAGGTAAATCAGAACACTGTGCTGAATTAAAGCGGGTGATTAGTTTCTAAGACTTGGTAGATTGATGTAAGAAAAATGGAATTCGAACCGAATGCATTGTTCGGTTCGCTTCCAATAATTTATTGTTAAATTACTGAAAACTTATAATTAAGTAAGTGGAACTACCTATTTTACGTTAAATTTTAATATTAATAATACATGAAATACAAATTACTTCTGATTTTAACTCTTTTTATTTCTGGGATGGCGGTTTCTCAATCGGTTGTCTTTAAACCTTTTGAATATCCATTGTCTCATCAAAAATTTTCTTACTTAGCTGATTACAGTTTATTGCAGACACAGGTAAGTGATATTCAGAAAATTTTAAACAATACCCAGGGAAATATTTTTAAGCTCATTTTAAGAACTCCCGAACAAGCATTTCAATTGGAATTGTTTGAATATAATTTAAACAGTACCGATCGTATGCGCACAACAGGGGGATTGGATGCAATCAAACAACTGCCTAAACGAACAGATCTTCGGACTTTTAAAGGGACCGTAAATGGATTGAATAATTCACTGGTGTCAATGACTATAGCCGATGGTTATTTACACTTGATGATTGATGATCGCACCAATCGCTACTTTTTGGATAAAATAGAGGACGTAGATCATATTTTTTCAAGCGAAGAAAATGGTCAGCGTTTTATTTTGTATAAAACCAGTGACGTACTTCCTGTTCCAGGTGTAAGTTGTGGATCTACTGAGCTCACTAAAAATCTACATCAGGTACAACAACAAGTAAAAGTTACAGGTGTATCCAGAAACCGGCCGTGCTTAACGCTGTTCATTGGACTTGCTGCCGATTTTAGTATGATTCTTAAACAAGGTGGACCTGCAAATGTGGATAATTTTATGTCAGCGACTTTAGCGGATGTCCAAACTGTTTTTGACGACGAGTTTGTTTACGAAATCGAGCTTGTTCAATCTGCAACATTTATTGCAGATATGATGGCGACAGACCCATTTAATGGAATTACCAATATCAATACCCAACTAACCCGTTTTGGTCAGATCGCCAATATTATATTTTTAGGACAAAATCACGTTGTTGGAACTTGCTGGTCTGCAAAATATCAATTGCCAGGGACTGTTGGAGTTGCTGATCAACCGGGAATTTGTTTTGCAACGAAATACAATGTTTGTAGTTGCTTTGCACCAGGTCAAGGGACTCAGGCGCTTTATTTAACATTGCAAGCGCATAATTTAGGGCATAATTTTAATTGCATTCACGATAGACCGGGTGGTGGTACCATCATGGATGGTGCAAGCTTGGCAAATACCAGTGTGATTTGGAGCTTCCTTTCTAAAGACGCAGTAAAAGATTTTATTGAAATGCAAGGCCTTGCCGGTGCTTGCATGCCTTTTTGCCCGGGTTCCGGCATACCAATGCCAGATTTTACATCAGATAAAGTTTACGGGTGTCAACCAATGGTTGTAAGATTTCAAGACAATTCTTCGAATGCTTCCGATTTAAAATGGTCCTTCCCAGGAGGTACTCCCGGAACTTCAACCGATAAAAATCCGGTAGTTGTTTATCTGGTTGCTGGAAAATACGAAGTATCTCTGGAAGCAAGTAACTCCAGATGCAAAATGTCTGTTACAAAATTAAATTATATTGAAGTCAATGATAAACCCGCCCCTAATTTCAATTATGGAATAAATGGAAAGGAAGTATTCTTTACAGATTATTCTGCAAGAGGGGTAGAATACTTCTGGGATTTTGGAGATGGCGAAACCAGTGAAGAACAAAATCCGATTCACGTTTTTGATCGTGATACGTGTTATAATGTAAAACTTACCGTGGTCAATGATTGTGGATCAAATTCCATTACTAAAAAGGTGTGCGTGGTGAGTTTGCCGGTTGCTGATTTTGATGCAGATACCACTGCAGGCTGTGCACCAAAAATTATTAAATTCATAGACAAGTCTACTAACAATGTAAAGAAATGGGAATGGTTGTTTACAGGAGGCAATCCATCAGTTTCGTTTTTACAAAATCCGATTGTGCGTTATGACAATCCGGGAACGTATGATGTTAAGTTGACCGTTTACAGTTCGTCATCAAACAACAAGCTGACAAAGAAATTATACATTACGATAGATAGTTTGCCGGATGCAGAAATTTCAAATTCACTCAATGGAAGCATC